>NZ_JABBPK010000001.1:2636593-3934890 GCF_012933555.1 Niallia alba | reverse complement strand
GTTAGATCATTATTTACAGTTTCAAGGGAATAAAGGGTTTAGTCCACTATTAGAAGAATGGGGGCTAGAATTAGCGACAAATGGTTCCTCCTATCGAAAGGCGGTGGAAACGTTCGAACAATTTTTAGGCTATTCGGCGATGAGCCACGAAGCATTACGGCAACATCTTCTTCATACAAGCGTACTTCCCGCTAAGGAAAAACGTCCTTTTCAAAAGGTGTTGTTTGTCGAAGTAGATGGATTATATGTGAAGAGTCAAGAAAAGAAAAAGCGTGGATGGGAGTTGAAATTCGCCGCTGTACATGAGGGATGGAAAGAAAACGGAAAGCGAGTCAGGCTCCGAAATAAAAGGCATTTTCTCTATGAAGAAAAAGAACCCTTTTGGGAAGCTTTTGAAACATTCTTACAGAATCATTATGCGTATGATCCAACCCAAACCTTGCTTATTATTAATGGCGATGGAGCAGGCTGGATAACGGCATGTCGGGAGTATTTTCGGGAACGCGCCTTTTTCACCATGGACCGTTTTCATGTCGCTCGTTCGATGAAGCAACTAATGAAGAGCCATCCTCGATACCGCTACATGAAAAGAGCGTTAAAAAACTACCAGGTAGAAACATTACTTCTAGAGTTGAATAGCGCAGTAGGAACAATGGATACACCAGAAGAAGAAGAAAAACTAGCGCATTTCCTCGGCTTTTTAACGCATCATCAGGAAACCATAAAAGATTACCGTAGTTGGTTACAGGAGAAAGGCGTGGACACGACAGCGTATCGTCCAATGGGAAGTGCAGAAGCAATGATGAATCAATTAGCCAAACGATTAAAAAATGGAAGAGCATGGAGCAAAAAAGGCGTCATGAGCATGGCACGTTTGTGGATTGGGTTGAAGGATGATCTATCTATCCAAACGATATATGGAAAATGGGAAAAAGCCACGGAAAAATCAAAGAAAGAGCATCGACCGAAAAGAAAAATACCCACAAAATTAGTAACAGAAACCGTGCGTCAGAACATGCCATACTTAAATCAAGCGATTGGAAAACCCGTTCACTTTGCCTTACAGGGATTAAAAGGTTTTTAAAAAATGAGAGAATCAACAGTTGGAAGAACAAAACCAATTGGAAAGCGGATACAAACTTAGAGGTTTTACTTTATAAAAAAGGGAGCTAAAAAAACTCCCACAAAAACTTGACTCAATCCAAGTTTAATTTATTATTGATATTAACTTTTTCCTATGGTATATTCTACATATGTTAGTGCAATCGTTTGCATGAAAAGGTGTATAAATATATAATTTTTTTGATAGTAAATGATAGCGTTTACCATAATAGTGCTAAAAATGATGGAGGTGCAAATATGGTAGTAACCATTAAAGATGTTGGTAAATTAGCAAATGTTTCTCCCTCCACAGTTTCAAGAGTACTTGCAAATCATCCTAAAATTAGTGATGAAACAAAGCGCAAAGTTCGAGAAGCAATGGAGGAACTAGGATATCATCCGAACCTACAAGCAAGAAGTTTAGTTGTAAAGAGCACGAAAACCATTGGTATTGTTATGCCACATTCAACGGAAAGAGTGTTAGAAAACCCGTTCTTTCCAGAAGTACTAAGAGGAATTAGTCTAGAGGCAAGAAAAAGCAAGTTTGGGATTTATTTGACAACTGGGGCATCTGAAGAGGAAATACTGCAAGAAGTAGTCGAGATGGTACAGGGAAAAAGAGTAGATGGAATTATTCTTTTATATAGTAAAACCAATGATCAGATTATGGATTATCTGTTACACAATAAATTTCCGTTTACGGTCATAGGTAGACCGTATCAAAATGCTGAAAGAATTACATTTGTTGACAATGATAATGTGTTTATTACAAAACAAATTACCGAGCATTTAATCCAATTAGGCCACAAAGAAATTGCTTTTATTGGCGCAAATATGGAAATGGTTTTTACAATTGACCGTTTGAAAGGTTTTAAACAAGCATTGAAGGAAAATGGAATTGCCTATCAAAAGGAACTGATTATTTATGACAAGGAGCTAGCTGGCCGAACAAAAGAAAAGCTTACTGAGATATTGAATTTAGAGAATCGGCCGACAGCACTTGTTGTCTCTGACGATTTTATAGCTATAAAGTTAATTAGCTATGCCGAGGAACTATCTATATCTATTCCAGAAAATTTGTCCATAGTAGCGTTTAATAATATTTCAACAGGGAAGTATATGAAGCCATCGTTGACAAGTGTTGATATTAATATTTTTCAGCTTGGTGTCGAAGCTACAAAATGCTTACTAGATGATATAAAGTATCCAAATTCGGTAACGAAGCGAATTACAGTGCCGGCGAAAATGGTGGAAAGAAACTCTTGTTGTAAAGCGGCGGAGTAATACAAGCCTTAAAGTGGTAATAAAACAGAAACTAGATATAGAAAGGGAGAAAAGTTTTGACACAAAAGTGGTGGAAAGAAGCAGTAGCATATCAGATTTATCCTAGAAGTTTCATGGATTCAAATGGAGATGGAATTGGGGATTTAAAAGGGATTATTACAAAATTAGATTATTTAAAAGAACTAGGTATTGATTGTATTTGGATTTGTCCAATGTATAAATCGCCAAATGATGATAATGGCTATGATATTAGTGACTATCAAGATATTATGGATGAGTTTGGAACGATGGAAGATTTTGATTTGCTTCTTTATGAAGTGCATCAACGAGGAATGAAATTAATTATCGATTTGGTTATTAATCATACAAGTGATGAACATAAGTGGTTTTTAGAATCACGTTCTTCCCTTAATAATCCAAAAAGAGATTGGTATATTTGGAGCGATGGTGTCGATGGAAAAGAGCCTAATAACTGGGAGAGCATATTTGGAGGCTCTGCATGGAAATTAGACGAGACAACGGGACAGTATTTTATGCATATTTTTTCTACGAGACAACCTGATTTAAATTGGGAAAATGAAGAAGTAAGAAAAGCGTTATACGACATGATTAATTGGTGGTTAGACAAAGGGATTGACGGATTCCGAATTGATGCTATTAGTCATATTAAAAAAGAAGCAGGATTTAAGGATATGGATAATCCTTTAGGGTTAGACTACGTTCCTTCCTTTGATAAACATATGAATGTAGAGGGAATTCAACCATTTTTAGAAGAATTAAAGAATGAAACATTTGCGAAGTACGACATTATGACAGTTGGAGAAGCAAATGGAGTAAAGGTTGAAGAAGCAGAGCTATGGGTTGGAGAAACTAAAGGGAAATTTAATATGGTTTTCCAATTTGAGCATTTGGATTTATGGGATAATGAAAAAAATTATGGCGTAGACGTCATGGAGCTAAAACAAGTTTTAAATAAATGGCAGAAAGGTTTAGAAAACAAAGGATGGAATGCTTTGTTTATCGAAAACCATGATAAAGCTAGATCTGTCTCCACATGGGGAAATGACAAGGAATATTGGAAAGAAAGTGCCAAGGCTTTAGGAATGATGTATTTCTTTATGCAGGGAACTCCATTCATTTATCAAGGACAAGAAATTGGCATGACGAATGTTCAATTTCCAACGATCGAGGAATATGATGATGTAGCAACGAAAAATCTTTATAAACTGAAACGTGAAGAAGGCGTCAGCCATAAAGATATAATGGAAATAATTTGGTCCACTAGCCGTGATAATTCCAGAACACCGATGCAATGGTCGAGTGAGGAATATGCCGGATTCTCTAAACACACACCTTGGATGGGAATCAATCCAAATTATTTAGATATAAATGTAGAAAGCCAAAAGAAAGATACGGATTCTATCTATCATTTTTATAAGAAAATGATTGAGTTGAAAAAATCAGGTCCAATTTTGACATATGGAACATTTGATTTAGTTGATGAAGATAATAAACAGGTTTTTGCTTATACTCGTACCTTGGATGATAAAAAGATGGTGATCATTACTAACCTATCAGCAGAAGAGGCAGTATTTGAAAATCGTGTCGTTGAGTTAGAGCATGAAAATTTACTGTTAGCGAACTATCCAGTAGAAGAACATGAGCCAACTACATCGATTTCCTTAAAACCATACGAAGCAAGATTATATATTTGCAAGTAATATTTAGTTTAATGGCAAAAGTGTATCTAAAAGTCAGATTAACTGGCATTTTAGATGCACTTTTTTGTGTGTTAAGTGAAATTAATCAGTAAATTAAGTGGGATTAAAGCATAATAGTGGAGATATCAGCTAAAAAAGAAATAAATCAGCCAACGCGAGCGAGATATCAGCCAAAAAGGAAATAAATCAGCCAACGCGAGCAGGAAATCAGCCAAAAAGGAAATAAATCAGCCAACGCGAACAGGATATCAGCCAAAAACCAAATAAATCAGCCAACGCGAACAGAATATCAGCCAAAAACCAAATAAATCAGCCAACGCGAATAGGATATCAGCCAAAAACCAAATAAATCAGCCAACACGAGCGAGATATCAGCCAAAAACCAAATAAATCAGCCAACGCGAGCGAGATATCAGCCAAAAACCAAATAAATCAGCCAACGCGAGCGAGATATCAGCCAAAAACCAAATAAATCAGCCAACGCGAACAGAATATCAGCCAAAAACCAAATAAATCAGCCAATGTGAACAGGATATCAGCCAAACTAACGAATCACTTTTCTAAACAAATTACCGACATCGTACAACGTGAGATGCAAATTAGTTCCTCTTTCTCATTCACTATTTTTATCTCGTAAACCATGCTAGATTTTCCTTGATGTATAACTGAAGCAGTTGCAGTCACAATACCTTCTTTTACCGACCGAATATGGTTTGCGTTTATTTCTTGCCCAAAGACTACTTGTTTTTGCCCATCAATGAGGCTTGCTGCTCCAACGCTAGCAGCTGTTTCTGCTAAAGCTACTGAAGCTCCGCCATGTAGGTATCCAAAGGGCTGTTTTGTTTTTTCATCAACTGGCATTGACGCAATACACACCCCATTTTTTTGAACTTCCACTATTTTGATTCCTAGGCTTTCCATAAGCGTATTTTTCATTGAAATGTTTGGAAACATAATCTTATTCTCCGTTCATTTTTTTCCTTATTATAGCATAGCCAATCTTTAAAGATAGGTGCTATTGCTACAACCATTTCCTTCGCTAAGAGATAAAGGAAAATCCTATCCATTCTTATCTTTTTGGAATGAAATTTTTTTGTTGACATAAAAATAGCAATAAAGTTAAAATGTTTAATAGTTAAACTCTTTAACTAAAAAGACAAGAGGTGACCGTTATTAATCGAACAGATATAGATCTAATCATCGACCGATATGTCAGTATAAATTTTTCGGTTAATCGTAAATTTGATCAGTTAATTAGGAAGGAAATAGGAGATGTTCTTACAACAGAACAGCATTTTACAATGCGTCATATAAACAATGTGGGAGTATGCACATCTTCAGAACTTTCGATCGTCTTCGGTGTGAAGAAAAGCGCCATTACCCCCATTATCAACCGCCTAGTTGAAAAGGGATGGGTAGAAAGAACAAGGGATGAAAAAGATAGACGTGTAATTTATTTAACTTTAACATCAGCAGGAAAAATAATTTTTGGCGAAATGGAGAAAAAAATCCAAAGTGTGATAGAATCTGTCATCTCAAAATTTGAGCATGTTGAAATCCAAAATTTCTTAGATACTTTTGCTAAATTAGATAGACTCATAGAAGAAACTAAGGAATAGAAGTTGGAGGGAATAAAGTGAATGCTATTTTAAAAGGAAAATGGTTTATTCTTGGAGCATGGATTATAGCGTTAGTCGGTTTATTTATCATAGCTCCAAATATGGGAGATCTAGTTAAGGAAAAAGGGCAGATTACGATACCTGATGAATATTCCTCTTCCGAAGCTGGAAAAATTCTAGATGAAATCCAGAACCAGAAAAATGTAGGAGAACAGTCAACGGTAGCACTAGTCTTTCATAATGAGAAGAAGTTGACTGATAAAGATATAGCGGAAGCGAAAAAAGCGGTTGAGGCATTAGAAGCTAATAAGGAAGAGTTAGGGATTACCGATATTCTTTCGTCATTTAAAGATGAAGATTTAAAAGATCAATTAGTTTCAGATGATGGAAAAACGATTCTAACTTCATTAACCATCAGTTGGAATGACCGAGAAGCAGATGAGGTAAGTGACGCATTATATAAAACGATTGAGAAATATGACGTAGATCACTATTATACGAGCAATTGGATGATCGATCAGGATTTAGTAAATAGTTCACAAGAAGGATTAAAGAAAACAGAAGGGATAACAGTTGTCTTTATTCTTGCAGTATTGTTAATTGTTTTTAGATCGGTAATTGCCCCATTCATTCCATTAATTACAGTAGGGCTTACGTACTTAGCATCCCAATCTATTGTGTCTATTCTAGTGGATCAATTCAATTTCCCGATTTCCACTTATACACAAATATTCTTAGTTGCTGTTCTCTTTGGGATAGGGACGGACTATTGTATTCTTTTATTAAGTAGATTTAAAGAGGAAATGATGCATAGAGAAAGTATTTGGGAGTCGGTAGTAGAAACGTATAAAAACGCAGGAAGAACAGTCTTTTTCAGTGGTGTTGCTGTAATGATTGGCTTTGCTGCTATTGGATTTTCGAAATTTGTGCTTTACCAATCTGCTTCTGCAGTAGCGGTTGGGGTAGCTATTTTATTAATTGCTTTATTTACAGTAGTGCCAATTTTCATGCTGCTATTAGGCAATAAATTATTCTGGCCATCAAAAGGGTCAGCAGAACATGGGGATAGCAAGATCTGGGAAATGGCAGGTAATTTCTCGTTAAAAAGACCGTTGCTATCCTTACTAGTTGTTGCGTGTATCTGTGTACCATTCCTAGTGACATATGATGGGGACCTTTCATTTAATTCTTTAGAAGAAATTAGTGATGATTATCCGTCTATTAAAGCATTTAATGCGATTGCTGACAGTTTTGGTCCAGGGGAATCGATGGCAACAACTGTTATCATTAAAAATGATGATGAATTAGACACGATTGAATATTTATCGTTAGCAGACTCGATTACGAATGAATTAGCTAAAGTAGATTTAGTCGATAAAGTTCGTTCTGTAACAAGACCAATGGGAGAATCGATTGAAGATCTTTATATTTCTAACCAAGCTAAGACATTGGAAGAAGGTTTGGGGCAAGGAAAAGAAGGAATTGATCAAATAAGTGATGGACTTCACAGTGCAGGAGATGAGCTGCAAAAGTCAGAACCACAGTTAAATGAAGCGGCTGATGGAATTAATGGACTCATTAAAGGAACAAATGATGTGAAATCTGGATTGGGAGAAATTCAAACCAATCTGGAGAAAATTGAACAAGGTATCCGCCAAGGCTCTGCGGGTTCTGATCAAATAAAAACGGGATTACAAGAAGCAAAATCAGGGGCAGAAGCATTATTAGCTGCACATAAAGATTTGCAGAATGGTTATAATCAGATGGAAACTAATCTTTCAACTATTCTAGGGGGATATGAGGAAATTAGTTTAGGTATAAAGAATTTTTCAGAAAAACTAAATCTAATTCAAAACAGTACCTTTGACATTTTAGAAAGTAATCATGCTGGATTAGCTAAGGATCCCGTATATAATGGTATAAAAGAAGGATACCTAGGAGCACAGCAGCAATTACCTGTAATTAGTGAAGGGATAGATAAATTGAATAAAGGATTAGCCGAATTACAAACTGGAATGAGTAAAGCAAATGCCGGCTATGCAGAAATCCTAAAAAATCAAAGCAATATTTCGACTGGATTACAGCAATTAATTGATGGTATCGACCAACAGCAAAAAGGGTTAGACCAATTAGCAGATGGTCAAGGTCAAATTGTTAGCAATATGCCTAATTTAACGAACGGATTAAGCAGTATTAATGATGGGCAAAAACAATTATTAGATGGATTTAGTGATATTGGCGGACAGCTTGGTCAATTAACAGATGGACTTACACAAAGTGCAGATGGATTAGATCAAGTTTCCGATGGGCTCGGTTCAGCAACTGATTATTTATCAGGTTTATCAAAGAATGAAACAAATAGTTTCTATATTCCAGAAGAAGTATTAACAAGTGATGAATTTAAAGGAGCATTAGATACGTATCTATCTCCAAATCGCAAAATCATGACGTTTGATGTGATATTTGCTGAAAATCCTTATTCAAATGAAGCAATCGATCAAATTGATACGATAAAGGATAGCGTCGATCGAGTGACAAAAGGAACGAAGTTAGAAAACGCAGCGATTGCTATTTCGGGAATTACAAGTACGAATGCCGATCTTCAGGCGATGTCAAATGCTGATTACACCAATACCGTTATTTGGATGATGATCGGAATTTCGATTGTACTAATCTTTTTATTCCGCTCCATCATTATGCCAGCTTATATTATTGGATCATTGATTTTAACTTTCTACACAGCGCTTGGAATAAATGAAGCTATTTATGTCAATATGCTTGGTTATACAGGAATCAGCTGGGCAGTCCCATTTTTTGGCTTTGTTATTCTAGTAGCTTTAGGGGTAGATTATAGCATTTTCCTTATGGATCGCTTTAATGAATATAAGGACTTAACGATAAAAGATGCAATGTTAGAAGCAATGAGGAAGATGGGAACTGTTATTATATCAGCAGCGATCATTTTAGGTGGAACATTCGCGGCGATGATGCCTTCGGGAATGCTCTCATTATTGCAAATAGCTAGTATTGTATTGGTTGGATTATTCTTATATGCATTTATCATTTTGCCATTGCTTATTCCTGTACTTGTAAAGAACTTCGGAGAAGCAAATTGGTGGCCATTTAAACGAGTAAAAGATTAATTAAGAAAGAGGAAGACCACTAGGTTATGAACCTTATGGTCTTCCTCTTTTTATTTGACTGTTTTCTAAAATGTTTTTTTAAAATGGAAAATAGCCTTTTATTGAAGCGTTAATGAATTGATTTTTCGCTGGAGTCATTTAATTTACTATGCTTATAACCATATGCAATATAAATAATTAAGCCGATAGCTAGCCAAATGACGAATCCTTTCCAAGTAAAGCTGCTTAATTGAAGCATTAAATAAACGCAGAAAATAACAGCTAGTGCCGGGATAAATGGTACGAAAGGTGTTTTAAATCCGCGTTGCAGGTCTGGTTGTGTATAACGTAATACAACGACACCGAGTGAAACCATTGTAAACGCAAATAATGTACCGATATTGGTTAGCTCTGCTAATCGATCAAGTGGCACAAAACCTGCAAATATCGCTACTAAAGCAGAGGTTATCCATGTGCTAACAATCGGAACTTGCGTTTTCTTACTAACCTTTTGCATAGATTTTGGAAGTAAACCGTCTCTACTAATAGCGTAGAAAAGGCGAGTTTGTCCAAACATCATTACCATTAGGACAGTCGTTATCCCGATAATGGCACCAAGAGAAACAAATCCGGCTACCCAATTTTGATTAATAAAGCTGAGCGCAAAGGCAACTGGATCCTTTACATTTAATTGATCATAAGGAACAATTCCCGTTAATATAAGGGAAACGATAATATAAAGTACCGTACATATCGTTAAAGCAGAAATAATCCCGATAGGAAGATTTCTTTGTGGATTTTTTACTTCTTCTGCGGCAGTGGAAACAGCATCAAAGCCGAAATAAGCGAAAACGACAACAGCAGCCCCTGTTGTAACACCAGAGAAACCATATGGTGTAAAAGGTACCCAGTTATCAGGCTTAACATACCAAACGCCAACAAATATAAATAGTAATACCACTGCAAGTTTAATAAATACCATAATGATATTCCATTTAGAGGATTCTTGAATTCCTCTCGATAATAAAAGAGTAATGATAAAGACGATAATAATGGCTGGGACATCGACAAATGTTCCGTTAGCTGGGTTAAAAGCGCTTGTCATAAAGGTAGGTAAGTGAATACCAAACCCTGATAATAGGCTTTGAAAATAACCGGACCAGCCACTTGCAACAGCTGCAGAAGCAAGTCCATATTCTAATACTAAATCCCATCCCAAAATCCAGGCGATGACTTCTCCAAATGCTACATAGCTATAGGTATAGGCACTACCGGACTGTGGAATCATTGAAGCAAACTCAGAATAGCATAAAGCAGCAAAAGTACAGGCAAGACCTGCTATTATAAATGAAAGAATAAGAGCAGGTCCCGCATATTTAGCGGCAGCAACACCTGTCAATACGAAGATACCAGTACCAACAATTGCACCGACCCCTAACATTGTTAAATCAAATGCTCCAAGAACACGATTTAGCGACGTGTTAGTGTTTGCAGTTACTGTCTTTTTTCTAAAGATATTCATGTAAACCTCCTGTTGAAAAAATATTGCGAAAGTTCCCTAAAAATGTCGACTGAATGAAAACGACTTTCCTATATTACTAATTATCGACTAAACTGTAAAGAAAGATTTTTCAAAAAAATAAAAAGTTCTATCATAAAACAGTATATTTTTGTTACAATTTCGTGAAAATGAAAGGATAATGTACAATGTTCCTAAAACACGCAAAGAGAAAGAAAGTAATAAAAAATTCAGTCGTTTTTTCTTGTTATTTTTCATTATTGGATTGATAATAAGTTATAAAGGAAAAAAAGAAAAATTTCCTCTTAGGTAGGTATTTTAAATCGTCAGGGGTCTTTAGCATGGAAACGGTGCTTCAATTTTTTCAGAAAAAAGGGATTAAAAGAATTTTTATTTTGTTTTTAATTGGTTTGTGCCTTTACTTTGTTCGGAGTATGATAAATCTGATTTTATTTACTTTTATTTTTTCTTACTTAATGGATAGACTTGTTCAGTTTTTTACAAGCAAGTTTGCCATAAAACGGACTATTGCTGTTATCTTGCTTTATTTTTCTGTTTTATCATTGCTTATATATGGGATTTCCACTTATCTGCCTGTTATCATTCAACAGATTTCGGTGTTAGTCATCCAAATGACAGATTTTTATATGCAGCCACATGAAAATGCTGTATTAAATTTTATCGTAAACACCTTAAATAATTTTAGCGTTACGACTTATTTGCATCAGGGCTTTACTTTTATTTTCAAGTATTTTACAAATATTTGGGGGAATTTACTTCAAGTATTTATGGCAATTGTATTAAGTCTTTTCTTTCTGTTGGAAAAAGAAAGACTACGGTTATTTGCTAAACGTTTCCATAGCAGTAAAATAGCATCGATATACTTTGAATGTAAGTATTTCAGCAAGAAATTTGTGGCTACTTTTGGAAAAGTAATAGAAGCACAATTTATTATCGCCATCATTAATTGTGTTTTAACAACAACTTCTTTATATTTTCTAGGCTTTCCTCAATTGTTTGGCTTAGGTATTATGATTTTCTTACTGGGGCTTATACCAGTGGCAGGCGTAATTATTTCTTTTATCCCGTTATGTATTATCGGATATACGGTCGGGGGAATAACACACGTCATTTCAGTGATTATTTTAATTATGGTTATCCATGCGATAGAAGCATATATACTAAACCCAAAATTAATGTCTTCCAAAACGGATTTGCCAGTATTTTTCACCTTTATTGTGCTAATTTTTTCTGAGCACTTTTTCGGCGTATGGGGCTTAATTGTAGGAATCCCTATTTTCATATTCTTGCTTGATCTATTAGAAGTAAAAAGTGATAAAACGCGATTAAAAAAGGGAGAAAGTATTTTACCCTAATCAAAAAGTCATCTCAAGTTTGAGATGACTTTTTGATTTAGGATTACATTATTAGTAAGGTTTTTAAAAGAACACGACCATGATAATAATAGCGATAATAATACGATAAATCGCAAATGGTGTTAATTTAATTCGATCAATTAGTTTTAAGAAGAATCGAATGGATATTAGCGCAAAAATAAACGCACTGATAAATCCAACAATAAAGAACGGAAGAGCCGCTGATGTGATATATTCCCAATTGTTTAATAAAGAAATAAAGCTAGCACCAGCCATGATCGGAACAGCCATGATAAAGGTAAAGTCTGCTGCAACACGGTGGCTTAGTCCCATCAAAACCCCACCAGAGATAGTGGAGCCAGATCTTGAAAACCCTGGCCACAAGGCAATACATTGAAATAATCCAATGAAAAATGCTTGTTTATTTGTAATTTGATCCAAAGAAGTAGTTGTCGGTTTTTTCTTCTTTTGCGTATAGTCTGCGAGAATCATCAAAATCGCTCCAACAATTAAAGCATATGCAACTGTTTCAAAATTAAATAAATGTTCATCTATGTAATCATCAAACAGTAGTCCTAATACACCTGCTGGGATTAACCCGATAAGAATTTGTACTAAGCTTAATTTATGTCCCGTTACTTTTTCACCATTAATCGTTTTTTTCAAACCAAGAATATTTAGGAAACGATCTTTGAAGATAATAACAACAGCTAAAATTGAACCTAGTTGGATAACAACCTTAAAGGTATTCGCTACTTCAGGTGAAAATATCTCTCCTGATTTCAACCACAAATCATCAACAAGTATCATGTGACCGGTCGACGATACCGGTGCAAATTCAGTCAAACCTTCTACTATGCCTAAAATAAAGGCAACTATTAATTCCCATAACTTATCCAAACTTTGTTCACTCCTATTTATCCATTAATTTAAAAATTATCTTCTTTTTAAAAGGCTGTTTTCGTAAAGTTTGTTGCAATTACCCGCAGCTCCATTTTTCCAACTAATTGTTTTTTCCTATTGAAAAAACAACACTCCTTTAGAATACAGCTTTTTAAAACATACGCTTATCTATCATATCAAATATTTAGCAAAAGCTGAACGCTAAATAGTTGATTTTCCAGTTTGAAAAAATACATAAAGTATAACGCATAAATAGATAAGTAAGTTTCACCATTTTAATGAAACTATTTCATTGTCTAAACTCTGCTGATGGAATAAAGGAGATATACTATAAAGGTAGAACTGATAGAGAGGAAGATAACATATGGCTCGAAAAGGAGTTTTATCTCTTGGCGATGCATTTATCGATCATGTTTCACGATCGAGTGATAATAATCGTTTTGAAAGAAAATTAGGTGGAGCTTCTGTAAATGTTGCTGTACATATAAGTAGATTTGCAATTCCGAGTTTTTATATGACGAAGCTAGGGGAAAGAGAAGATAGTCAATTTGTAGAAGCAGAGATGATAAAAGAAAAAATATATTTGGATGATAGTGTTCGTACACCAACAAAGCAAATATCGAAAGTATATGTTCATCTAGATACTTCAGGGGAAAGATATTTTCATAAATATGAAAATGAAACTCCTGATGAAGTTGTATTCGAAACAGATATTAAAGAATCAGCTTTTGAAAACAAAGCCATTTTTTATTTTGGGTCAGGTACACTTTTTCATCCAAGAGCGAGGGCTGCGACAAAAAAGGCAATAGGCATTGCAAAGGAAAAAGGATTAATCATTGCTTTTGATGCAAATATTCGCATCAAAAGGTGGAATAGTGAAGAAGAATGCAGACAAGTGATTATGGAATTTTCGTCTTTTGTTGATGTCCTAAAATTATCAAAAGAAGAACTCTGCTTTCTTTTAGAGGTAAGTTCAGTGAAGGAAGGATTGGCAAATTTGGAGAGAATCCAGATACCATTCAAACTAATCACCTTAGGCGAAAAGGGTGCCGTTGGCCAATTGTATGAGCAAAAAGTATATATACCTGGTGAGGTGGTAAGTACAATAGATACTAATGGTTCCGGCGATGCGTTTATGGCAACAATTTTAGCTTGTATTTATGAAAAGGGCTTTCCTACTTCTGAAGAAGAGCTGAAGAATTATATAGTTCGTGCAAACAAGCTGGGAGCAATGGTAGCAACTAAAGCTGGTTCCTTACCTAAACTTCCTGATTATCAGACTATTACTAAGCAGAGTTGATTAAGGGCCAGACTATAGAGATTAACTGGAGTTCGAGGATTTAGATATCCTTTTGTGACGCAAAACGAGCAAGGTAATCCTGAACACTTGTTAACAAAAGGTGGATTCGACACAGAATTATTTAAAAGCTAATTGACAAATGGAAATATATAACCAAAAGCATACTTTCTTAGAAGGAAGAATCATCTGAATGGCAGAATTCTAAGGGAAGTATGCTTTTTTGTAACCTTTTTAAGTCTAAAGACGTAGATAAAAATAATCCAAGAGTTTGTTACAAGTTTTGGCTAATCTTTATATGATAGAAAAGAGGAAAGTAAGAAGAACACAAGTGAGTGATTAGTAATTTTAAATGAAAGAAGGGAATGTTTGTGTGACTAGTAAAAAAGTATATATCATATTAACGGATACGGGCACTTTATTCACTCGCTGCATTAAATTATTCACAAGAAAGCCTCATAATCATGCATCTATTTCCTTTGATCCGCAATTAAATGAGGTCTATAGTTTTGGAAGAAGGAAGCCCAGCAATCCTTTCATCGGTGGATTTGTGAAAGAAAACGTAAAGCATGATTTTTTTCGAAATAGCCGTTGTATTATTTATTCCATTTCCGTGACAGAAGCTCAATATGAAAAAATGAAGAATAAAATTGAACAGATGGAGATAGAACAAAGAAATTATCGTTATAATTTACTGGGACTTTTATTTATTTTGTTTAAAATCCAGTATAATCGAAAGAATGCTTATTTTTGTTCTCAGTTTGTTGCATCAATTTTGCATGATAGTGGGGTATTACTTTTTAATAAACCACCATGTTTGATTACTCCGTATGATTTATTAGACGAATACAAAATGGAAAGAGTTTACGAAGGAAAATTACATCTCTATCCACTTGTGTTTAGAAAAACAGCAGCGTAAAGCAATTATTATCATTATTTTTTTGATTCTTATAAAATTGGAAAAAAGTGACCGTTTAAAAGGTCGCTTTTTTTTGGTATGAAATGGATATATCAACCATGGTTAATGTCAGAACTTTTGGTGAAAATAAAAAGGAGAATGAAAGCTTTGACAAAAGGTATTCCCATATAATATGATAGCAATTGCTGACAAGTCTTATCGGAATTAGGAGGAATAATATGAAAAAATTAAGTATATTATTAAGTATATTATTGAGTCTTACCATTGTTTTAGCAGCTTGTGGTAGTAAATCAGATAATCAATCAAATGATTCTGCAGATAAAAATGCTGATAATAACACAGATTTATTAGCACAAATTAAAGAAAATGGAAAATTAGTAGTTGGTACGGAAGGTACATATCCTCCCTTCACTTTTCATGATAATTCAGGAACGTTGACTGGTTTTGATGTGGAAATTGCACAAGAGGTTGCGAAACGTTTAGGTGTCGAAGCTGAATTTAAAGAAACGCAATGGGATGCAATGTTTGCTGGTCTTGATGCAAAGCGATTCGATATGATTGCAAACCAAGTAGGGATAAATGATGAAAGAAAAGCGAAATATGCTTTCTCTGATCCATATATTTCTTCTGCTGCTGTTCTTATTACGAGAGAAGATTCAGATGTGAAAAGCTTTAAAGATATTAAAGGATTGAAGTCAGCACAGTCATTAACAAGTAATTACGCAGAAATAGCAAAAACTAACGGGGCAGAGTTAGTGGGGGTAGATGGATTTAATCAAGCGATTGAACTATTGAACTCTAAACGAGTAGATGTAACAATTAATGATAAATTGTCTTTCTTAGATTTTAAAAAGCAAAAGCCAGATACAAAAGTTGTGATTGCTGATACTGCTGATGATGTAGCTCAAAGTGGTTTAATGTTTAGACAAGGAAATGATACGTTAGTAGAAGCGGTAAATAAAGCGTTACAAGAAATGATTGACGATGGTACGTATAAATCAATATCTGAGAAATGGTTCGGAGAAGATGTACTTAAATAATATCTTCACAGACCCAGAAGCATTTCAGCGATATTATGATATTGCAGTTAGTTCCCTTCTCCCTTTGGTGAAGGGGGCTATTTTATATACGATACCACTATCGATTATTTCCTTTATTATTGGGCTAATTTTAGCTGTTCTAACCGCTTTAGCTAGATTATCAAGTATTAAAATTTTGCAAATTATTGCTGGCATTTATGTTTCCATCATTCGTGGAACACCTTTACTTGTTCAGTTATTCATTATTTTTTATGGGCTGCCGAATGTTGGTATTACCCTTGAACCGTTTGTAGCAGCAATTATAGGTTTTTCCTTAAGTGTAGGAGCGTATGGATCAGAAATAGTGAGAGGCTCCATTTTAAGCATTCCTAATGGTCAATGGGAGGCTGGTTATTCCATCGGAATGAGCTATGTTCAAAATTTAAAGCGAATTATTTTGCCACAGGCCGCTCGCGTTTCGATTCCTCCATTGTCGAATACATTTATAAGTTTAATCAAAGATTCGTCTTTAGCAGCCTTAATTCTGGTGACAGAAATGTTTCGAAAAGCACAAGAAATTGCAAGCACTAATTATGAATTTCTACTGTTATATTCAGAGGTTGCCTTCTTGTATTGGCTCATTTGTTTCCCTCTTTCTATTATTCAGCAGGGACTGGAAAATCGATTCGGACGTCATTTAAGTAAGTAAAAGGGAACTTCCATTGTCCAGAAAGATAAACGACATAGAAAGGAGTGTACAGTATGATTTCGATCAAGGGGTTGTCTAAACATTTTGGTGATTTACAAGTACTAAAGGACATTAATCTTGAAGTGGAAAAAGGGAAAGTAATCGTTGTTATCGGACCGTCTGGTTCGGGAAAAACGACGATGCTTCGTTGCTTAAACATTTTGGAAACGCCAACGACTGGTCATATTACGATTGAAAATAAACAATTGGATTTTTCGAAAAAAGTAACGAAGAAAGCTGTCACAGATTTTCGGAAATTAACCGGTATGGTTTTTCAAAGCTATAATCTTTTCCCACATAAAACAGCAATTGAAAATGTGATGGAAGGTCCAATCACAGTGAAAAAGCAATCAAAGGAAAAGGCGAGAAGTATCGCGGCTGACTTATTGAATAAAGTGGGACTCGGTGACAAAATCGATTACTACCCATTTCAATTATCAGGGGGCCAGCAACAGCGTGTTGGCATTGCGAGAGCACTTGCAATGGACCCAGAAGTAATGTTGTTTGATGAACCAACTTCTGCCCTGGACCCAGAGCTTGTTGGCGAAGTATTAAAAGTAATAAAACAACTTGCTAATGAGGGCATGACAATGATTATCGTTACACATGAGATGAAATTTGCACGAGAAGTTGCAGATGAAGTAATTTTTATGGATGGTGGATATATTGTGGAAAAAGGAAATCCACAGGCTATCTTTTCTGCACCTAAAGAAGCAAGAACGCAGCAATTTCTACAATTAATTCAATAAAAAAAGAGTTGTTAAGGAATCTCGGTAAGGAGATTTGTTTCCGTAACAACTCTAAAACAAAAGGGGGAATTACACTTTGTAGTATCATTGTGGACCCCTTTTTCTTTTTTTATACATAACTTGATTATTTTTTTTGAAGGCTGTTTTAAAGGATTGTTGTTTTTTCAATAAGAAAAAGAATTAGTTGGAAAAATGGAGCAGCCGGAATACACGAAGACGCCACCGGAATTAGCGAGACAGCTTGAGACCCCCACGGAAAGCGAAGTGTATTCTGACTGCCGGTAATCACGACAAACTTTACGAAAACAGCCTTTTTGAAAAAAGTAAATTATTGTTCATCGTGAATTTTCTTATGTATGACCTCCTCTTCTAATAAACTGAAGAAAGCTACGATTACTCCTGAAATCAAGGAAGCAATGGTGTAAACCGACAAACCAGTCATGGCATAGAAAAGAAACGTTGTGAAGATGGTCAATAGACAGCAATAGATGATGGAGTTTACATATAAGGTATTTTTCATTTTGAACCTTCTTTCCGCTATTCATATATTTTAATATATGTAGAGAATAGGAAATATACTACCGCGAAAGGATGATTGCCCTTTTTTATAGATAAAGGGGGATAAGCCCTCACTGTTTTTGCAAAAAAGCATATCTAATAAGTATAAAGAATAGCTTGTATCACCTTCTTAGAAGCTGAATACACAGTTATATTCTTTATACCGTAACCCCATAACCTCCTCTCACTTTGGGTATAGCCGTTCGTTTGGCTATACCTCTTTTTTTATTTACGTTTAAAATTGCTTAAAACAATTATCTTTTGTAAAATAGGTATAAACCACTATTTTTTGTGAAAAGTTATTTGGATTTATGAATCTTTTATCACGATATAAATATTTATAAATAAAAAAGTGGGATGGTAATAAGAATGATAGGGTATAAAGAACTATAAAAGGTCAGGAAGGAATATTTTTATGAAGAAATATAGAATTTTTCGTAGTTTAAGAACAAAAATGATTGTCATCATATTTTTTGCTACATTATTTAGCACAATGATCTCCTTTAAGCTTCATGAAATGATAAGAGAATTTGGGATGATTCCTCCAGAATTCAGTATTTTTGTAAATACTATCATTAATCTAGTTTTTGTAACTGTTATTGTTGCTTTATTTACGCAACGAATTATCATCTCTCCACTAAAAAAATTATTGCATTCTACAAAGAAGATTACAGAAGGCGAATTAGATATCGAAATTAACAAGACTTCCAATGATGAAATTGGCCAATTAACAGATGAATTTATTTTGATGAAAGAATTTATTAGAAACTTAGTTCAGAAAGTAAATGAAACATCGGAACACATAAATACTTCTGCTGAAAAGCTAACTGCCAATACAGTGGAAACAAGCTATGTATCGGAGCAAATTTCTTCCGCTATTCAAAGTGTTGCAGCTGGTTCTGAAGAACAAACAAAAGGAATGGAATTTATAGTTGATGCAGTAGCTGTTGTTAATGACGAAATTAAAGATATTACGAAGAATACAGAAGAAATGGTGAAAAGTACAAATAATACTGTTTTGAAAGCAAAAGAAGGACAAGCAGTTGTGGATAACACTGTAACTCAAATGAGCTTAATCCAAAATTCAGTGAAAGAGTCTAATAACTCCATCGTATTATTACAGGAGCGTTCCCAAGAAATTGGTCAGTTCTTAAATGTTATAACGGAAATTGCTGATCAGACAAATCTATTGGCATTAAATGCGGCCATTGAGGCAGCAAGAGCTGGTGAGGCGGGCAAAGGTTTTGCGGTAGTAGCAGAAGAAGTAAGGAAGTTGGCTGAGCAATCCAATGAGTCTGCTAAGCAAATTGCTGTATTAGTAAATGAAATTCAAAAAGATACTCTTTCTTCCGTTAAAACGATGAAAAGAGTAACAGAAGAAGTAAAAGATGGGATTAATATCACCAATGATACAAAAGAAAAGTTTACGATTATTTCTGAATCTATGTTAACAATGAGTGACCAAATGAAAAATATTCTAGAGGCTGCCAATAAGATTTCGACAAATATAGTCGAGGTCGCAGGATCTGTAGATCAAGTTACTGGTATTGCGAAGGAAAACAGTCAAAATTCCATGAACGTATCAGAAGCTTCCCAAGAACAATTAGCTGCGATTGAAGAAATAACTTCCTCCACGAAATCTTTAGCTAAAATTGCTGATGATTTAGTGGAATTAACAAAAACAATTCATGTAAATGAAAGTGCCTAGAAAAGAAAAAGTTTAAATAAAAGGCTGTTTTCTAAAGGATTGTTATTTTTCAATCGAAAAAAAGAACTAGTTGGAATAATGGATCAGCCGGAATACACGTAGACGCCACGGGGATTAGCGAGACAGTCTGAGACACCCCGGAGGCAAAGCTGAGGAGGCTTAAGCTTAGCCCTACGGAAAGCGAAGTGCATTCCGGCTGCGGGGAATCGCAACAAACTTTACGAAAACAGCCAAATAAAAAAGAATGATTAAAAGAGACAGTTAATATCTCCCAGAAACATTTTCTGGAGATAAACTCTTTTGATCATTCTCTTTTTTTGGGGGAGAATAAAAATGAATCGTTTTATTCCCGTATTAATGGACAGTAAGACTCAACCATGAGATTATGAGAATTCGAGGAAGATAGGTAGGAGATAAACTGTAAGTAAAGGTCCGAATGGTTCAACTAACCATCAGTAGGGGATGAAGGAAAAGTCCCACTGATGGAAGTTTCATTTTATGACAATTTAAACAGTTTTCATTCAATTTGGTTAAAGTTAGGAATCAAAATAATTAATTTTACGAAAATGATTGTCGAAAGTTGTTATTTTATGCAAATACAAATATAATGAAGAATTGTAAATATGTGAATTATGTTATTCATTTAGTGTAAATACAAATGGAAAAAATTGATATTTTTAGAGTGAAAAATAATAGCCTACTGTTAAAAGTTTTACTGAACAAGGAGCAATGACAATATGTCCCCAAAAAATTCATCGAAAATAGATTATACACTTGTTCTAATATTAATGCTTTTATGTTTAACAAGTCTTATTGCTATATATGGAGCAAATTCATCTTATGTGTTAAAGCAAGTTTTGTTTTATGGAGTTGGTATAGGAATTATCATTGGAGTGATTCGTTTAGATTCGGATCAGTTAAAAAAACTGACTTGGTATTTATATGCATTTGGTCTTGTCTTATTAATATTACTTATTTTGGCACCAGAAAGTATTGCCCGAGAAATTAATGGTGCAAAAAGCTGGTTTACATTACCTGGTTTTTCCCTGCAGCCATCTGAATTTGTTAAAGTGTTTTTAGTACTAGCGCTCTCCCGATTAATTGTGGATCATCAAGAAAAATATATCGTAAAGACGATAGAAAGTGACTTTTTTCTTTTATTCAAAATTGGATGTGTAACAGCACTTCCGTTATTTCTAGTAATGCTGCAACCTGACTTAGGAACATCCTTAGTATTTCTCGCTATTATGCTAGGAATGGTTTTTATCTCTGGTATCTCTTGGAAGATATTAATGCCTATTTTCTCAAGCTTTGCTGTTATTGCTACAGCAGTTCTTTATCTTGTCATTTGGCATCCTGATTGGATTACAGCGTACTTTGGCGTAAAGGAATATCAAATGGGAAGAATCTATTCTTGGTTGGATCCATATACGTATCAAAGCACAACAGGCTATCATTTAACACAATCCTTACTGGCAATCGGATCTGGACAAACGACAGGGAAGGGAATTGGTACTAGTGAAGTAGTGCTTCCAGAGAATCATACGGACTTTATTTTCAGCGTAGTTGGAGAAGAGTTTGGGTTTATAGGTGCTAGCATTATTATCAGTTTGTTTTTTCTGCTTATTTACCATATTACAAAAGTAGCATTAGAAACAAAAAATTCATTTTATACTTGTATGAGTGTTGGAATCATTAGTATGCTTTGCTTTCATGTTTTCCAAAATATTGGGATGACAGTAGGTATTCTGCCGATTACAGGAATTCCACTCCCTTTCATCAGCTACGGTGGTAGTTCTTTAATGGGGAATATGCTATCAATGGGATTGATTTTTTCGATTAGATATCATTATAAAAAGTATATGTTTTCAAGCGATGAATAATCGTTTTAACTTTTACGACAAAAAGAGGCTGACAGGGAGCAGCCTCTTTTCGTTTATTCTTTCTCGATTCTTAAAATGAGGGGGTAAGAAAAGGAAAGAATATCAATATGGGAAGTTAATGATATTGATAATCATTATCATTAAGTGTAATCTTATAATAAAACAATTTATTATCGTTGTCAACGCAAATAGTAAGGAGGAAAATAAAAAATGAATGAAAAATTTATGGCGGAATTTGATTCTTTGTTAAGTAATTATACGGAATTACTACTTGGAGAGGAGGATGACGAGTTAAAAGAAAAAGTGCAAGTATGGATGCTCTATACTTTTATGTCGAAAAATATGCCAGGCTTAGTGAAGCATTGGAATGCTAAATTCCCAGATGGCAAACAAACGATTATTCAAATTATTATTGAAATAAAAAAAATGAACGAGATGAGCAAACAAAATCGAGAGTGAAAACATATGCTATAAGGAGAACTGGACAAAGCGTAAAAAAATCATACCACCTGTACGATGTCGTTTGGGTGGTATGATGGAAATAGGGTTACTGGATATTCGTATTTCCGTATGGGAATTGGTTGCTATATCCTTTAAATTGCTGATAAGACTGCTGAAGCTTTTGTTGCTCAGCAGCTTCAAGCTTATACCAACCTTTTTGAAACATTAAATCATACAATTCTCTTTGCATATTTTGTGTTTCTGTAAAAATCGCTAATAAATCTTGATATAGTGGTTCATTACTAGCTTCATTTAAGGCTGTTGAATAAGAGTCAGTCATATATTTTTCTGTTGAAAGCAGATCATTAGTATAATCGCGGTCATTCATTTGTGGCGTTTTTGGAACTTGTGCCTCAGGATTTTGAATTGGTTGTTGGTTCATTTTATTTGTCCTCCCTCACAAGGTTATTATTTAAAAAGTCTATTGCTAATTCATATCCTTCCACTATGTAGAAGGTGCCCATTCTGCAAAAGGCAATGTCAACAAAGAGGTTTGGCATTCTCTTTAGCAGAATGAGCATGATAAATTAACAATCACAAATTTTTTGTAAATACTTATTGTGGTTGTTGTGACACTGGCTGACTGTTAGCATTTAGGTGATTAAGTATTCTTTCATAATGGTGCTGATGCATTTGTCCACATTTTTCAAGCTGTGCTTTTATTGCCGGGTCTTGGGCATTTTGGGCAAAAAAATGTGCTTTTTTCATTGCTAGTAAATTCCAAGAAAGCATATCTGTTAAGTAAAGGGAATCTTTGACTGTTACCATAATAGGTGGTTTCATCATCATTCCATTTGGTTGAGTCATATTATTTGGTTGTTGTTGCATTAAGTTCGACCTCCTAAAAATCTATTGCTTTTTATATTGATTATTTTGACTATTAACTTTTCCACCACCATCATTTTCAACGGTTGGACCAGCATTTCCTTTAACACTTGCTGCACTAACTCCTGCTTTAGAAGGGTTCTTTTTAAGACGAGCCATCTTTCTATTCACCTCCCTTTTCTTATTCCATACTAGCATTTCCTATTTTTCTTATTTAATGAGTGCTCAGCTTGGAGAAATAAATGAATATATTGTTTGTTATAGCTGTTTATGTACAGACTTGTTAAAAGTCATATGTACGTATGAAAAATCAATGAGTCAATAAATAGTCATTTAAACTTAGAAAATTCCATTTAATCTAATTTTCAAGGAGGATGTAAGGTGAAAGAGATAAAATCTGCTGCGGTTATTGGTTCTGGAGTAATGGGTGCAGCGATTGCAGCACAGTTTCTTAATGCTGGGATAGCGACGATTCTTTTGGATATTGTGCCAAATCAGCTAACAGAAGAAGAAAAAGAAAAGGGGTTAACAATAGAGGATAAGGTGGTAAGAAATCGATTTGTTCAGCGGGCCGTCGAAAGAATGAAAACAGATTTGCCAAGTCCACTCACCTCCGTCCATAATTTATCAAAATTAACGATAGGAAATCTAGAAGATGATTTCGCTTTATTACAGGATGTAGATTGGATAGTGGAAGCAATTATTGAAGATATTAGCATAAAAAAAGAGCTCTTTAAAAAGATAGATCAACTTAGAAAAAAAGGCTCTATCGTAAGTAGTAATACTTCCGGTATATCAATAAATAAAATGAAAGAAAATCTTTCTCCTGATTTCCAAGCACATTTTTTAGGTACACACTTTTTTAATCCGCCTCGGTATATTACATTACTTGAAATAATTCCTACAAAAGAAACAGCCCCGATTGTTGTCAAAACCATAAGTGAATTTGCGGAAGAAACGTTAGGAAAAGTGGTAGTAAAAGCAAGTGATACCCCTAATTTTATTGCTAATCGTATTGGTTCCTATGCTTTTTTAAATATTGTTAACGAAATGATAAAAGCTGACTTAACGATTGAGGAAGTAGATCAATTAACTGGTCCACTTATTGGCCGGCCTAAAAGTGCTACTTTCCATACTTTAGATATGGTAGGGCTAGACACATTTTATCAGGTAATCCAAAACATGAAAGGAAAAATGAAGAATCCAGAAGAAATAGAGACATTTAAACCCCCAGCATTGTTAGATGAAATGATTAAGAAGAAAATGCTCGGTAGAAAGACGAAAAAGGGATTTTATCAAAAAACGAAAGAAGGACTAAAAGTATTAGATTACCATACAATGACATACAAAGAGCTAACTCGAATGAAAGAGAAAGCAGAAGGTAAATCACTGACTTTGTTTTTGCAAGAACCAAATAAAAAAGGACAATTTCTTTGGAAAGGAATTGCACCATTTTTACTTTATTCTGCAAAAATGGTCGGAGAAATCACCGACTCTATTTTTGAAATAGATCAAGCTGTTCAGTCTGGATTCAATTGGAAAAATGGACCGTTTCGCTTATGGGATGAATTATCTTTAAAAGATACAGTGAAGCGGATGGAAGAAGAGTCAATGGATATTCCTAAATGGATTAAAGAAATGATGAATGCTGGTTTTGAGCAATTTTATAAAGAAGTGAATGGTGTCATTCATTATTATCATCAAGGGGAATATTTGCCTATTCCCAAAAGTGTAGACCAAATAGATATTCAAGAAAGTAAAAAGCGAAGAGGCGTACTTCTTTCTAATAATGGAGCAAGTTTAATCGATATAGGGGATGGCGTATTATTACTTGAATTACACAGTTCAAATATGAGCATTGGTATGGATATCCTTTCGATGATTGAAAAATCGATAGAAAAAGTAGAGTCAGAAGCATATAAAGGGCTCATTATCGGCAGCGAAAAAAAGAACTTTAGTCTTGGAGCTAATTTAGCTTTAATGCTATTAGAAGCCCAAAATGGAGATATTGTAGAACTACAAATAGCCGTCCGCCGTTTTCAACAAGCGATGAAGCGCATAAAATATTGCCAAAAGCCAATTGTAGCTGTCCCATATCAAAGAACTTTGGGGGGAGGAGCAGAAATTTGTCTAGCGGCAAGCAAAGTGCAAGCATCGCTAGAAACTTATATTGGTCTTGTAGAAACAGGGGTAGGACTTATCCCAGGTGGGGGAGGTACAACGGAATTATATTGTAATAAGATTAAGCAATACCAAAACCCGTCACAAGAAGAAATATTACAGCTTACCGCAGAGATCTTTCAGACGGTATTAACTGCGAAGGTTGCTACCTCTGCTGCTCATGCAAAGGAACTGGGATTCTTAACTAATAAAGATGGGATAACAAATAATGTCCGATTTTTATTAAGAGATGCTAAAAAGGCGGTTTTGCAATTAGCTAATGAGCAGTATCAACCACAGCAAAAAGAAAAGATAGTAGTTGCAGGAACAGTTGGTTATGAATTTTTAATGAAAGAAATTAAAAAGCTAGGAAAACTTGGTTTTATCTCCGAATATGATGCATTTATTGCGAGTAATCTTGCAACCGTCCTTACAGGAGGCAAGGTAGAATGTGGCACATTGGTGGAGGAGGACTATTTATTAGATTTAGAAAGAGAAGCGTTTATTCGATTAATTCAGGAACAGGAGACACAAAAAAGAATGCTACATCTATTGCAGACAGGGAAGCCATTATTGGCTAGAAAAAAGATTTAACCATTTCTTTAAATGAAGATGAAGTGGATATAGAAAGGAAGGAAAAAAATAATATGCAAAAGGGTGGAAGTTTTTTAACAGAACAAGTCACCGAAGAAGCTATTTTCACACCAGAAGATTTTACGGAAGAGCATCAGATGATTGCAGAAATGACGAGTGAGTTTGTTCAGAAAAGAGTATTACCACATTTGGCCGAAATGGAAAATCATCAATTTACTATTACGAAACAATTGATGGAAGAGGCAGGAGAACTAGGATTATTAAGTTCAGATATTCCAGAAATATATGGTGGTTTGGGCTTAGATAAAATCAGTACTGCTGTTATCTCTGAGATGATGTCTGTTGCAGGTGGCTTCTCTGTCACTCATGGAGCTCATATAGGAATTGGTTCATTACCGATTGTTTTATTCGGAAATAAAGCACAAAAGGAAAAGTATTTACCAGATTTAGCTACAGGTAAAAAAATAGCATCCTACGCACTAACAGAACCTACTGTTGGATCAGATGCACTTAGTGTAAAAACAACAGCAGTTTTAAATAAAGAGGGTACACATTATTTATTGACTGGTGAAAAGCAGTGGATTACGAATTCAGGAATTGCGGATATCTTTGTCGTATATGCAAAAGTAAATCAACACCATTTTACTGCCTTTATCGTTGAAAAAGCCTTTTCTGGGGTTTCAGTAGGAAAAGAAGAAAATAAATTAGGAATTAAGAGTTCGTCAACTTGCGCTGTCCGTTTTGATCAAGTAGAAGTACCTGTGGAAAATGTGTTAGGAGAAGTAGGAAGAGGTCATTTAATTGCATTAAATATTTTAAATATTGGACGCTATAAGCTTGGCCTTGGAGCAATTGGTGCAAGTAAGGAAGCACTTAAAAAGACTATTGCATATACAGATAAACGAATACAATTCTCCACTCCGATATCCCGTTTTCCCCTTACACTTGAAAAGTATGCGACAATGGCTTCCTATATTTATGCAGCAGAAAGTACTGTTTATCGAACAGCTGGATTGCTTTCAGAAGCAATGGATGGATTAGCAGACGATGTAGAAATGAAAAAGATGGCGAAAATTATAAATGAATATGTAATAGAATGCAGTTTGAACAAAATCTTTGCTTCAGAAGTATTAGATATGGTTGTAGATGAATGTGTTCAACTCCATGGAGGCAATGGTTTTATGGAAGATTACGATATTGTGAGAATGTATCGTGATTCAAGAATCAATCGTATTTTTGAAGGGACAAATGAAATAAATCGATTATTGATTCCTCCTACCTTGGCCAAAAAGAGTTTGAAAGGTGAGCTTCCATTATTCGCACTTGCAGCAATGACGGAAAAAGAAATGATTTCCTTTCTTCCAGAAGATCCAGATGAAATGCCATTATCACAAGAAAAAATGCTTTTGTCGAATTCGAAAAAAATTAGTTATCTCCTATTTGGGATGATGCTAAAGAAATATAAGGATAAATTGGAAGAACAGCAAGAGATTATGGTGAATCTAGCAAATATTATCAATGCTATTTTTGCGATGGACTCCTGTATTTTAAGAACAGAGAAGTCAATGGAAAAAAGTAAAAAAGAAGAAAAGCAAAAAATGTTGTACACGGAAATCTATTGTCAGGAAGCTTTTCAACAAGTTATCACAGAAGCAACAGATACTTTAGCATATATGCTTAGTGGCGATGAATTAAGATTAGCCCTTTCCGTATTGAAGAAATATACTAGATATACACCAAAGGCCCTTATTGCCAGTAAGAGAGAGGCTGCAACAAGTTTGTTGAAGGCTGGAGAATATTACGTATAGTATTTTATGATAAGGTTCTTCGCAATAGTAGAAACTACTGTGCGAAGGACTATTCGTAGAATGGAAATCTAGTTGACTGTTAACTGCCATAAAAAGCCGCAGCTATTGAAGTTTCACTTTATATAAAATTGTGATAATATTTAGTGGAATGATTTAAAATACATAGATTATGGGTGATGGAATGAAAGTTACTTTTTATTGGTATCCAAAATGCTCAACCTGTCGAAAGGCGAAAAAGTGGCTCGATGAAAATCATGTGTCATATGAAGAAGTACATATTGTAGATAATCCTCCTTCCCGTGCATTATTAGAGGATTTGTATAAAAACAGCGGTCTTGAATTAAAGAAGTTTTTCAATACCTCTGGCCAGAAATACAGAGATCTAGGATTAAAGGACAAAATAAACGAAGCTTCAGAAGGTGAATTGCTAGATTTGCTTGCTTCTGATGGCATGCTAATTAAACGCCCTTTAACAACAGATGGAAATAAAGTAACATTAGGGTTTAAAGAAGAAGTGTTTGAAGAAAGTTGGGGATAAGAATCCTGCTTTTTTTAATAGTGACTCTGTTTAACAGAGTAATATGATAAATACGGAGGGGTTATAATGGCAGTACCAAAGGATTTACGATATTCAAAAGAGCATGAATGGGTTAAAGTTGAGGGAGAAAACGCACGTGTAGGAATTACATATTTTGCGCAATCTGAATTAGGCGATATCGTATTTGTTGAACTACCAGAAGTAGGCGATGAAGTAACGGCAAATGAGCCTTTCGGAAGTGTAGAATCTGTTAAAACAGTTTCTGAATTATATGCTCCTATCAGTGGAAAAGTAGTAGAAGTGAACGAAGAACTTAGCGACAATCCAGAGTATGTTAACGAATCTCCTTATGAAAAAGCATGGATGGTTGTTATCGAACCAAGCGATAAAGCGGACATTGAGGCACTTATGTCATCAGAACAATACGAAGAAATGACGAACGAAGGTTAATTGACTATTAAAGACATCGGTAATTTGCCGATGTCTTTTTCTTGAGAGAATTTCTAGTTAAAGGGTAAAAATAGTGGACTTAATGAGGTTTTACAATGGCCAATTATATCGTTCTTTTTCAAACCTCATACCATAAAATCTACTTCTTTCTTTTCTTGTTTGAAATATGTTAAAGTAAATGAAATAACTCCTTTAGGTGATCAAAATGAAAAAAGTAATCATTGTTGAAGGCAAATCAGATAAAAGAAAAGTAGAAAAGATTGTGCGTGAACCAGTTGATATCATTTGCACTAATGGAACAATAGGTGTATCGAAACTGGATGAATTGCTAGAAGAGTTAATGGATAAAGATGTGTATATTTTAGTGGATGCAGACAAGTCTGGAGATAAGTTAAGGAAGCAGTTTAAAAGAGAACTTCCAGAAGCAGAATTTCTTTATATAGATCGAAAATATAAAGAAGTGGCCGCCTCACCAGAACATCATTTAGCAACACTCTTATTGCAGGCAAATATCGAAATTGAAGCCAAATATTTAGATATAAGGATGAATGGTTTATGATAGAATGGAAGCCCGATCAGTGGGAGAAACAAATAAAAGATGCATCAACTGCCTTTTTTTATTTATATACTCCTCTTTGCGGAACATGCATGGTTGCTTCTAAGATGCTAACGGTATTACATACAATGAAGCCAGATTTAAACTTAGGAAAAATGGATTTGAATTATGCTCCAGATTTAGCAACAAAGTTTGAAGTTGAAAGTGTTCCTTGTCTATTGATTATCGAAAATGGGGAGTTAAAGGAAAAAGTATATCGCTTTGAATCGGTTCCTCATTTACTGGAAGTGATTAATAAATACACGAGGTAGAAAGACCCTTTTCCGTGGATGAAAGGGTCTTTCTTTTATTTGCGATTATAATACAAAGTATTTTAATCAGTGAAAGCCAATTTGCCTTGAATGGGAGAGAAGAAGGGAACAGAGAAGCCTGATCAGAGCCCGTTTACTCACAAGAGAAGGGAAGAAGGGAACAGAGAAGCCCGATCAGAGCCCGTTTACTCACAAGAGAAGAGAAGAAGGGAATAGAGAAGCCCGATCAAAGCCCGTTTACTCACAAGAGAAGAGAAGAAGGGAACAGAGAAGCCCGATCAGAGCCCGTTTACTCACAAGAGAAGGGAAGAAGGGAACAGAGAAGCCCGATCAAAGCCCTTTTGCTCACAAGAGGAGCAATAAGGTAATAGATCGGCTCTTCTCAAAATGCTACCCTTTGAAATCCCCGACTACCAATATTGATTCCAAAACAGATTTTCCAAAAGATTGTCCTTAACAAAAAAGGTTTTTTTCTATTCTTGCAAGAATAAGTAATATAAGATTGTTCGGCAGAAAGTAGGAGATGCTTTTGCAGGAGTGGATGAAAAGTTTTGTAGATAAGTTGAATCGTAAAGAGTCTTTAAAACCATTATTTCGAAACACTTCGCTTTCATTAGCGATATCATGCCAAAATGATGTCTATATAATGGAGTTAAGGGACAATCGTTTTTCATGGAGAAGGATGACAGATGAAAATCCAGATGTATGGTTAACGGGAGAAAGAGATAGTATAATGAAGGTTTCGACGGGTGAGATTCTTCTTAGAAAAGCGAAAAAAAGTGAATTGATTCAACTAGAAGGTTCTTTAAGAAAAATTCTTTTACTGGAATCTTTGTTTTTCTTAAGTAATTCACAGCCTGTAAATCGAACCGGTTAAAGATGGAAATCTAAACTGAAAATAAGAGTTGATGCTCACCTGGAAGCTCATTTTCGCACAGAAAATGAAGTATATTTCAGGTTGTTTTTTTAGGGGAATCTTTATCAGCTTCATCACTAAATCCAACTGTGCTTCCCTGATTAATTATGTTAGAAAACCTTACGTAATAAATTGAAAATTCAGAAAAAATATTATATTAAAAAATGTATTGACACTAATATCGGGAAATGGTAAATTACATCTATCATATTAACGAATTTAAAATTTCATATAGATAAAGAACTCTTATCAAGAGAGGTGGAGGGATGTGCCCTATGAAACCCGGCAACCGTCAGTATACTGAAACGGTGCCAATTCACACAAAGCGTTTAGCTTTGATAGATGAGAGAAAGGGATATTATTAATAAAAAAACCTTTCTGCTCATCTTGCAGAAAGGTTTTTTTATTATTTGGAATGATATGATGTGTTTTGTTAAAAACTATTTTAATATAGTGATCGATAGAGTAATTTTAAATAGAAGTAGGTGAACACATTGATTAATGTCAACTCAGTAAAAAAAATATACTCCTCTAGAAGTGGGAAGGTCACTGCAGTTGATCATGTGGATTTAAATATCCATTCAGGAGAGATATTTGGAATAATAGGATATAGTGGTGCAGGTAAAAGTACATTAATCAGAATGCTGAACGGATTGGAGATTCCTACTGAAGGAAGTGTTTCGGTTGCAGGTCACGAAGTTTCCAAAATAAAGGGAAGCAAGCTTCGTAAGGCGAGACAAGAAATCAGTATGATTTTTCAACATTTTAATCTGTTATGGTCAAGAACGGTAAAAGAAAATATAGCTTTTCCTTTAGAAATAGCAGGAGTAAAAAAAACAGCAAGAGACAAGAAAGTATTGGAGTTAATCAAGTTAGTTGGATTGGAAGGACGAGAGGACGCTTATCCTTCTCAATTAAGCGGTGGGCAAAAGCAGCGAGTTGGTATCGCAAGAGCACTTGCTAGTGATCCGAAAGTACTTCTTTGTGATGAAGCAACATCTGCATTGGATCCACAAACAACAGATGCAATCTTAGATTTGTTAGTAGACATTAATAAACGTCTTGGTCTTACTATCGTTCTTATCACTCATGAAATGCATGTTATTCGAAAGATTTGTCATCGAGTAGCCGTGATGGAAGATGGGAAAGTAGTAGAAACGGGGCCAGTGATTGATGTCTTTAAACAGCCGAAGAAAGAAATCACGAAACGTTTTGTTCAACAAGTAATTGAACCAGAAGATGCGAAGGATACAATCGAACATTTAATAGCACAATATAAAACAGGAAGCATCGTCATGTTAGGATTTGTTGGCGAAAGTGCTGAACAGCCTGTTATTACTAATCTTATTCGCGCTTTTTCGGTTTCTGTGAATATCATTCAAGGTAAAATTTCTCCGACTCAAAATGGCTCATATGGAACATTATATATCCATCTGGATGGAGAGCAAGAGGAAATAGATAAAGCAATTCAATACCTGCATGCACAAGAAATTAGTGTGGAGGTGATTGAAGGATGATGGAAAGCTTATTACCAAATGTAAATTGGGAAATCATGTGGAATGCCACTAAAGAGACCCTATTTATGACTGGATTCTCGATTATTTTTACCTTTATACTCGGAATTATTCTCGGAATTACGTTGTTTTTAACGGATAAAGGAAATATGTGGAATAATGTCTTTTTTAATAGAATCATCAGTGCAATCGTAAATATTTTCCGGTCTATTCCTTTTATTATTTTATTAGTTTTATTAATTCCATTAACGACCTTGCTAATTGGGACAATGATTGGACCAAAAGCTGCTTTACCTTCTCTAATAATTGGAGCTGCTCCATTTTATGCAAGGCTTGTGGAAATAGGACTTCGAGAAGTGGATAAAGGTGTTATTGAAGCAGCAAAGTCAATGGGTGCAAAACCAATTACTGTTATCTTTAAAGTTTTATTACCAGAATCCATGCCTGCTCTTGTGTCTGGGATTACTGTTACGACAATTGCATTAGTAGGATCTACTGCAATGGCTGGAATTATTGGTGCAGGAGGGCTTGGGAATCTAGCCTACTTACAAGGATTCCAAAGAGGTAATGGTGATGTGACACTTGTTTCAACTGTTATTATATTAATCATTGTTTTTATCATCCAATTTATTGGTGATTTTATAACAAACAAAATAGATAAAAGATAAGGAGAATAACACATGAAAAAATTATGGTCTTTACTTATTGCGTTAACATTTGTATTTGTTCTTGCTGCATGCGGAAGCTCTAACGATGATAGCAAGGAAAGTGGTGCTTCTAACACAGACAAAGAAACAACTAAATTAGTAGTAGGTGCTTCCAATGTACCACATGCAGAAATTTTAGAAAAAGCGAAGCCGATTCTTGAAGAAAAAGGAATTGATTTAGAAATCGTTCCTTTCCAAGATTATGTATTACCAAATAAAGCTTTAGAATCAAAAGAAATCGATGCAAACTATTTTCAACATATTCCATATTTGAACCAACAAATTAAAGAGAATGGTTATGAGTTTGTAAATGCTGGTGGAATTCATATTGAGCCAATGGCTGTTTTCTCTAAGGAATATAAAAGTTTAGATGAGCTTCCAGATGGAGCAACTATTATTCTAAGTAACTCTGTTGCCGAGCATGGTCGTGTGCTTTCTCTTTTAGAAAAAGGTGGATTAATTAAACTTAAAGATGGAATCGACAAAGTAAATGCAACAATAGAAGACATTGTTGAAAATCCAAAAAATGTTCAATTAAAAGCAGATTATGAGCCAGCTTTACTTCCACAAATTTTTAATAATAATGAAGGGGACGCTGTTGTTATCAATGCAAACTATGCATTAGATGCAGGTCTAAACCCTGTGGAAGATTCCATTGAAATTGAAGGAAGCGAATCTCCATATGCGAATATTATTACGGTTCGTAAGGGAGACGAAAATAGAGAAGATATCAAAACTTTAGTAGAAGTATTACATTCAAAAGAAATTCAAGATTTCATTAATACGGAATATAAAGGTGCAGTTGTACCAGTTAATGAATAATGATTAAAAAGATGTTCCTATAAAAGACCAAAACACAAAGTGTATATCCAATTGAGAATTAAGTCAGTTCTATCAATAATGGATATAGCATGTGTGCAGGTCTTTATAGGGGCATTTTTTTTATTTTGAAAAAGATTATTGGGAACATATGTTTCTTTACATAGGAATGAGTTTTCAGGATTACTTTTCCGATAAGTACTAGGGCTAAATTTAAAGGGTGTATAAATACTAAAACGAAGCTGTTGATAGAAAGAATTTAACGGAGTTTATTAAATAAATCTAAGGCAAATCATTTATGCAAGTATATTGTTTTATTTATAATAAGGGAAGAAGTTGTTTCATTTTTAAAGAATACATATTTTTTTGAAAGTGAATCAGGGGATTTATTTGTTTTAGGTGAATTTTCCTTATGTAACAGGAATCAATAGGTTGCTATCAGATTTTATTTGTTATAAGATTAGAATGATAATAAATTGATAATGAAGTTTCGACAATTTTGTGAACAAAACTTCTTTTTACTATGGAGGTATATAATATGAGTCAACCTAAATTAGTCATTAATGATTTACATGTTTCAATCGAAGAAAAAGAAATTATTAAAGGTCTTAACTTAGAAATAAAGGGTGGAGAAATTCACGCAATCATGGGACCAAACGGAACTGGTAAATCTACTTTATCTTCTGCAATCATGGGTCACCCAAAATATGAAGTAACTAGCGGTGATGTAAGTCTTGATGATGAAGATGTATTAGAAATGGAAGTAGATGAGCGCGCTCGTGCAGGTTTATTTTTAGCAATGCAATATCCAAGTGAAATTAGCGGTGTAACAAATGCTGACTTTTTACGTTCAGCTTTAAACAGCCGTTTAGGTGAAGGTAATGAAATTTCATTAATGAAGTTTATCCGTAAAATGGATGAAAACATGGAATACTTAGAAATGGATCCTGATATGGCTCAACGTTATTTAAACGAAGGTTTCTCTGGTGGGGAGAAAAAACGTAATGAAATCCTTCAATTAATGATGTTAAATCCAAAAATTGCTATTTTAGATGAAATCGATTCTGGTTTGGACATCGATGCATTGAAAGTTGTTTCAAAAGGAATCAACAAAATGCGTGAAGAGCGTAAAGAAGATTTCGGTTGCTTAATTATTACTCACTACCAACGTTTATTAAATTACATCACTCCTGACTACGTTCACGTAATGATGCAAGGTCGTGTTGTTAAATCTGGCGGTCCAGAACTTGCTCAACGCTTAGAAGCAGAAGGATATGATTGGATTAAAAAAGAGCTAGGTATTGAAGACGAAACTGTTGAACAAGAAGCGTAATCGTTAGGAGGATTGACCAATGACAACGGATATTAAATTACCATTTGACCAAGAGTATCTTTCCTCTTTTTCGAAAGATATGAGTGAACCTTCTTGGCTAACGGAGCTGCGTGTAAATGCTTTACAACAAGCAGATGCCCTCCCAATGCCAAGACCGGACAAAACAAATATTAAAAACTGGAACTTTACACAATTTGAAAAACACATTGTAAGCAGTGAGGATTTTTCTGATGTAAATGATTTGCCAGAACAAGTGAAAGCACTTATTGATTTAGAAAAAAATAAAACACTTTATATTCAAAGAAACAATCGTCCAACTTTCTTAGCTGTTTCTAATGAGTTAAAAGAAAATGGCGTAATTTTTACTGATATATTTACAGCTGCAAGAGAATATAGTGACTTATTGCAAAAATACTTTATGAAAGATGCTGTTAAGGTAGATGAGCATAAATTAACTGCATTACATGCAGCGCTTCTAAATGGCGGAGTATTCTTGTATGTTCCTAAAAATGTAGTAGTGGAAGAACCAATTCAATCTATTTTCTTACATGATGATAAAGAAGCGAACCTTTTTAATCACGTTATTGTAGTGGCAGAAGATAATAGCTCTGTTGTTTATGTAGAAAACTATATATCTACTGTTGATCCTGAAGAAGCAGTGTTCAATATTGTAACGGAAGTAATTGCAAATGCAAATGCAAAAGTTCAATATGGTGCTGTAGATAATTTAGCGCATGGCGTTACAACTTATGTAAATCGTCGAGGTATTGCAGGTCGTGATGCAAAAATTGAATGGGCATTAGGCTTCATGAATGATGGTAATACGATTTCTGATAATACAACTTACTTGATGGGCGATGGATCTTTTGGTGATACAAAATCAGTAGTAGTTGGTCGCGGTGATCAAAAGCAAAATTTCACAACTAAAGTTGTACATTATGGTAAAAGTTCTGAAGGCTATATCTTAAAACACGGTGTAATGAAAGATAAAGCTTCTTCTATCTTTAATGGTATTGGAAAAATTGAACATGGTGCAACGAAAGCTAATGCTGAACAAGAATCTCGTGTTCTTATGTTAAGTGAAAAAGCTAGAGGCGATGCCAACCCAATTCTTTTAATTGACGAAGATGATGTAACTGCAGGTCATGCTGCATCTGTTGGTAGAGTAGATCCTTTACAATTGTATTACTTAATGAGCCGTGGTATTCCACAACATGAAGCAGAAAGATTAGTTATTCACGGATTCTTAGCGCCAGTTGTAGAACAATTGCCAATTGAAGGCGTGAAAAAGCAATTAGTTGAGGTAATTGAAAGGAAAGTAAGATAATGGATAGCAAACATATTCGCTCTTATTTTCCAATTTTAAACCAAGAAGTCAACGGACATCCATTGGTTTATCTTGATAGTGCAGCTACCTCTCAAAAGCCTGTTCAGGTAATTGAAACGATAGAGAAATACTATCGAGAATATAATTCCAATGTTCATCGTGGCGTTCACACCTTAGGAACTAGAGCAACAGATGCATACGAAGGAGCAAGGGAGAAGGTAAGAAAGTTTATCTCTGCTTCTTCTATAGAGGAAATTATCTTCACTCGTGGAACTACAACTGCGCTGAATACAGTTGCTCAAAGTTATGCGATGGAAAATGTGAAAGAGGGAGATGAAATAGTCATCACCCCGATGGAACATCATAGTAATATTATTCCTTGGCAGCAAGTTGCCAAAAAAACGGGAGCAACACTTAAGTATTTGCCCCTTCAAGCAGATGGCACAATTGCCATTGCAGATGTAGAAAAAACAATCACACCAGCTACTAAGGTAGTATCCATTGCTTATGTTTCCAATGTACTCGGAGTTATCAATCCAATAAAGGAAATTGCAGCTATCGCTCATAAGAATGGAGCTGTACTCGTCGTAGATGCAGCACAAGGAGCTCCACATGTGAAAATAGATGTGCAAGATTTGGATTGTGATTTCCTCGGATTCTCAGCCCATAAAATGTGTGGGCCAACCGGAATTGGGGTACTTTATGGAAAGAAACATCTTTTAGAAAATATGGAGCCAATTGAATTTGGCGGTGAAATGATTGATTTTGTTGGTTTATATGAATCTACTTGGAAAGAACTTCCTTGGAAATTTGAAGCTGGTACACCGATCATTGCAGGAGCAATTGGTTTAGGTGCAGCAATCGATTTTCTAGAAGAGATTGGGTTAGAGAATATAACAGAACATGAGCATAAATTAGCAGCCTATGCGATCGAGAAAATGTCTTCTATAAACGGTTTAACTATTTATGGTCCACAAAGTGCAAATAATCGGGCTGGCGTTATCACGTTTAATATTGAAGATGTTCATCCGCATGATGTTGCAACAGTGTTGGATGCAGAAGGAATTGCTGTACGTGCAGGACACCACTGTGCACAACCATTAATGAAATGGCTAAATGTTTCTGCAACCGCTAGAGCAAGTTTTTATCTATATAATTCGGAAGAAGATATTGATAAGCTTGTGGAAGGGATTGGCAAAACAAAGGAGTATTTTAGCGATGTCTTTTAATAACTTAGATTCACTTTATAGAAGTGTTATCATGGATCATTATAAAAATCCTCGGAACAAAGGTGTTCTTGAAGGTAGCTTGACCGTCAATATGAATAATCCAACATGTGGGGACCGCATTCTTCTTACGATGAAAGTAGAAGATGGGATTGTCACGGATACAAAATTCGATGGAGAAGGATGCTCCATTAGCATGTCTTCTGCATCGATGATGACGCAAGCAATTAAAGGAAAAACAGTCGAGCAAGCGTTAAAAATGTCTGAAACATTCTCTGAAATGATTCAAGGGAAAGACTACGCTGAGGATATTGACTTAGGGGATATTGAAGCACTTCAAGGTGTTAGTAAATTCCCTGCAAGAATTAAATGTGCAACATTAGCTTGGAAGGCTATGGAAAAAGGGGTAAACGAAGGATTGAATTCGTAACTTACCACCAAGGTTGCATGTAGAATGGAGGAAAATGAAATGGCAAAAAAGATGCCCGATATTGGGGATTATAAATATGGATTTTCAGATAAAGACGTTTCTATCTTTCGTTCTAAACGTGGATTAACGAAAGAAATCGTTGAAGAGATTTCAAAAATGAAGGCTGAACCACAATGGATGTTAGACTTCCGCTTGAAATCATTAGAGCATTTTTACAAAATGCCAATGCCACAATGGGGTGGAGACCTGTCCGCTTTAAACTTTGATGAAATTACGTATTATGTAAAGCCGTCAGAGAAAACAGAGCGTTCTTGGGATGAGGTACCAGATGAAATTAAACAAACATTTGATAAACTTGGTATTCCAGAGGCTGAACAAAAATACTTAGCAGGTGTATCTGCTCAGTATGAATCCGAAGTTGTTTACCATAATATGCAGGAAGATCTAGAGAAAATGGGAATTGTTTTCAAAGATACGGATTCTGCATTAAGAGAGAATGAAGATATTTTCCGTGAGCATTGGGCAACAGTTATCCCGCCTACGGATAATAAGTTTGCTGCATTAAACTCAGCTGTATGGTCTGGTGGATCTTTCATCTATGTTCCAAAAGGAATTAAAGTAGATACGCCATTACAGGCATATTTCCGCATTAACTCAGAAAATATGGGGCAATTTGAAAGAACGTTAATCATCGTGGATGAGGGTGCAAGTGTTCATTATGTAGAAGGATGTACTGCACCAGTATATACAACGAACTCTCTTCATAGTGCGGTTGTAGAAATCATTATCAAAAAGGACGCATATTGCCGTTATACTACGATTCAAAACTGGGCAAACAACGTATACAACCTAGTTACAAAGCGCGCTGTTTGTGATGCGAATGCTACAATGGAATGGATCGATGGAAATATTGGTTCTAAATTAACGATGAAATATCCTGCTGTAATCTTAAGAGGTGAAGGTGCAAGAGGGATGACTTTATCGATCGCACTTGCTGGTAAAGGTCAACACCAAGATGCGGGAGCAAAAATGCTTCATTTAGCTCCAAACACATCTTCTACGATTGTTTCTAAGTCTATTTCGAAACAAGGCGGAAAAGTAACATACCGTGGTATTGTTCATTTTGGACGTAAAGCAGATGGTGCTCGTTCCAATATCGAATGTGACACATTAATTATGGATAACAAGTCTACATCTGATACAATCCCATACAATGAAATTTTAAATGACAATATTTCATTAGAGCACGAAGCAAAAGTTTCGAAAGTATCAGAAGAGCAGTTATTCTACTTAATGAGTAGAGGTATTTCGGAAGAAGAAGCAACTGAAATGATCGTAATGGGCTTTATCGAGCCATTTACAAAAGAATTACCAATGGAATATGCAGTAGAAATGAACCGTTTGATTAAGTTCGAAATGGAAGGTTCTATTGGTTAATATTTTTAGTGAAGAAGGTGGACTTTTGAAGTTCGCCTTCTTCTTTTTTATAAAAGGATACTTCCTAAATTATTGATGTGATAGTTGTGACTTATCTAAAAGTTTTTAATGTTGATAGAAGCATTTCGAAGTCTTCTGTCATGAAGAATAATATGGTTACATTTTTGTAAAAGTAAAGTTTCATTTCAATCTTTAGCATAGAAAAATTTCAAATAAAATGTAATTGCTTTCAGTAATTTTGTGTGCTATATTAGCCTCAGTACTTATTAAATATCTTTAATAAGTTTTATTTTAGACACTTATTAAATATCTTTAATAAGTTGAATAGAAAGGGTGGTGAATGATGTGGATACAACTCCAAAGTCGATGAAATTTATCATTCCGCAAAATATTCGACAATTCCTTTTATCTAATGGAAGTGCTACGAAAGTGGAGCTCAGTAGTAAATTAGGAATTAGTTTCCCAACGATTAGTAAATTTATATCGCAGATGGAAAAGGATGGAGAACTGCTATCAGCTGGTCTAGACGATTCAAGTGGCGGTAGAAGGGCGAAGCGATATACATATAACCAAGAGTATATGTTAGGGCTAGCTATTTTTTTAGAAAGAACAGTGACGAATTATATTGTGTTTAACTGTCTAGGGGAAATCAAAGATGCTGGAAAAACTTCTAGTGCGTTAAAGGATGACAATGTAAAGTTGCTGACCGAGTATGTGGAAGCGTTAAAAAATAAACATCCAAGAATACGGTCTATTTCGATTGGTGTACCTGGTTCAGTCGATAATGGACGAATTATCTATATACCTGAATATGAACATCTCCAGAATTTCGACTTGAAGGGATACTTAGAAAATCACTTTTCTATTCCTGTTGTATTAGAAAATGATATGAATGCAGCGGTGTTAGGATATCACGCTCGTAAGGAGAATAAGAAAAATAAATCGCTTATCTATCTATATTCAGGTCAAAATGGACCAGGGGCTGGGATTCTTATCAATGGAGATGTAGTGAGAGGCAGCTCTTATTTTTCAGGGGAGGTTTCATTTGTCCCTCAATATGATGATCGGAATTTTGGAGAGGCTATTGAAAATGAAATTGGAAAAAAGAAAATCTTTACGAAAGAAGCTGAAATAGATGCAATAAGCAGACTTGTAGCTTCATTTGTAGCAATTATTAATCCACATACGATTATCTTCTGTGATGATGAAGTCAACCAAATAACAATAAATCAAATAAAAAAACAAAGCTCTAATTATATTCCAGCAGAACATCTCCCCGAATTTATAATGAGTGATTGGGAACAAGATTATCTGTACGGATTACAAAGTCTTGGGCTCGATTTAATGATTGCTGAAATATAGTAAGACAAAATAATATCTTTAGAAAAGTAAGGCGGGGGTTATCTATGGCAACATTCTTTTTAGTAATCATTTATTTGGCTTTTATCAGTTTAGGTTTACCGGATTCATTATTGGGTGTGTCATGGTCTTTGATGCAATTAGATTTTAAGGCGCCACTTGAAACTGCAGGAGTGCTGTTTATGACAATTGCTGGTGGAACGATTATTTCCAGTTTTATCAGTGGAGCAGTACTTAAAAAATTTGGAACTGGCATGGTTACGTTTATCAGCTGTTTAATGACAGCTGGAGCACTTTTTGGGTTTTATATGGCACCTTCTATCATATGGTTGTTTCTATTTGCTATCCCCCTTGGATTGGGAGCTGGAGCAGTTGATACGGGATTAAATAATTATGTTGCCACACACTATAAAGCACATCATATGAGTTGGCTTCATTGCTTTTGGGGTGTTGGCGCCACTATGGGTCCGATAATTATGGCCCAATTTATTTCAACGCAGAATTCCTGGAGAAGTGGTTATCTTGCTATTGCTGGTATGCAATTTGCGTTAGTGGTTATTTTATTTTTCGCATTGCCTCTATGGAGAAAGGTTGGAGAGAACAGCAAGATTAATGAAAAGAATGAGCAAGAAAATCCCGAAAATTCATTGGATGAGACAGAATTTGATAATAAAAAGGCATGGGAAATTAGCGGAATTAAGCTAGCTTTGCTATCTTTCTTATTTTATTGTGGGGCAGAAGCAACAGTGGGGCTCTGGGGAAGCAGTTACCTGGTTAATATAAAAAATATATCTATCGACGTAGCGGCAAAATGGGTTTCTATGTATTACGCTGGAATTACAATCGGTAGATTTATCACTGGCTTTATTACTTTGAAAATGAGTAATCGCAAGCTTATACGATTGGGACAAATAATTGCGTTAGTTGGGGCCGTACTTCTGTTACTGCCATTTCCATCTAGTTGGTCATTGGTAGGGTTTATTATGGTCGGCTTAGGATTAGCGCCGATATTTCCATGCATGTTGCATGAAACACCTGCAAGATTTGGGAAGAAACATTCTCAAACAATAATGGGATACCAGATGGCTGTTGCTTATACTGGTAGTACATTTTTACCCCCTCTCCTTGGTTTTATTGCTGCCCACTCGACAATAGGAATTTTTCCATTTATGATTGCAGGCTTTATTACCATGATGTTATGGGGCACTGAAAAATTAAATGCTGTATTAAATAAAAAGGATTATAAAAAGGCGAAAAAAGGTAACTCTACAGCCGTTTAACCATTTAAAGGAGCGAGAAGAGATGAAAATAGAACATATAGCCATTTGGGTCCATGATTTAGAGGAAATGAAAAAATTTTATACGACATACTTTGATGGGATTGCAAACGCAAAATATCACAATACAGAAAAGAAATTTGAGTCATATTTTATTTCATACATAGGGGGAGCTCGCATAGAACTTATGCGCAAATCAGGTATAGATAAGCCGGATGTTAATGGTAGGGTTGGCTTGGCTCATATTGCTTTTTCTGTAGGAAGTAAGGAAGCTGTAAATCAGCTGACTGAACGCTTACAAAAGGATGGGTATCTCCTAGTTAATGGTCCAAGAATTACAGGGGATGGCTACTATGAAAGCGTAATAGAAGATCCAGAAGGAAATCTTTTAGAATTGACTGTGTAAAGAAGGTAAATTAAAGAAAAAGGGGATGAAACGAATGAAATCTGAAAAAGAAAAGATGGTAAATGGAGACCTTTATAACCCTGCAGATCCAGAACTAGTACAGGGAAGAATGAATGCTAGAAAACAAACGAGAATATTTAATGAATCACTCGAAACGGATGAAGGCAAAAGGACAGTATTATTAAAACAATTATTTGGTTCTACTGGAAATAATTTATTCATAGAACCTACTTTTCGTTGCGACTATGGTTATAACATCCATGTAGGAGAAAATTTCTTTGTTAATTTTGATTGCGTATTTTTAGATGTTTGTAAGATTAGAATTGGTGATAATTGCTTCATCGCTCCAGGGGTACATATTTATACAGCTACACACCCATTAAATGCGCAAGAAAGGATAGCGGGAGTCGAATACGGAAAGCCAGTGAATATCGGCGATAATGTCTGGATTGGCGGAAGATCTGTTATCAATCCTGGAGTAAACATAGGAAATAATGTTGTTATCGCTTCCGGTTCTGTTGTAACAAAGGATGTACCAGATAATGTCGTTGTAGGTGGGAATCCAGCAAGAATTCTTAAACGAATCGAAGAATAAATACTAGCTTAGGAGGAATTCCGATGATTAAATTAGTTCTAACAGATATGGATGGAACATTTTTGTCTAATAGCGGTGATTTTAATAGGGAACTGTATAAAGATGTAAAAAAAATAATGAAAGATAAAGGTGTTGCTTTTGCTCCTGTTACTGGCAAACAATGCGAACGCATCGAAGAGCTATTTGGAGAAGATGCAAAGGATATATGGATTTTAGGGGATAGTGCAACTCGAATAAAACATAATGGGAAATTTGTCTATGAATCTCTGTTAAGTAATGAGCTAGCATTAGAAATTATTCGTTTACTAGAGGAAATCAGTCTAAATTATACTATTATTGCTTGTACTAGAAATGGTGCATATATAAAGGATAGCATTGCACCTGAAGAAGCATCAATTGTCAGAAAATCTTATGCGCAAGTAAGCAAAGTATCTGACTTTGAAGAAATAACAGATGATTTTGTGAAAATAACGATTCATGATCCACTACTTAAATGTTTTGAAATAAAAGAAAAACTATCTTCCTTTTTTGAATCTGCTTATATTGTAGCATCTGAAGCAGCATGGATTGATATAGCTAATGCAAATGTTCATAAGGGTACAACGGTCGAGCACTTACAGCGGATATTGAATGTCACACCTGAAGAAACGATGGCATTTGGTGATGGTTATAATGATATTGAACTCATGTCGCGTAGTACCTATAGCTTTGCTGTTCGGAATGCAGTGGAAGAATTAAAAGATGCAGCAAATTTTATTACCCGTACGAATGAAGAGGATGCTGTAATGAAAACAATTATACGAATGTTGACCTTATGATAAAAATATCTTCAATATGTCCTTGTAGATACAGCTATTTCTTCACGAAAATTTTTCTGTCTTACATTTTGGTTAAGAGGACTTTTATTTTACCCACTTTTCGTATATAATTTCTTTATTGGAAAAGAGGGTGTATAATGGAGAAAACGAAACCGTATGGAACTGTCCTATTAAGAGCTGCAAAAATTATGGATCATCTTTCAGAAAATCCAAATCAGTCTTTGCAAAACATTGCCCAAAATACAGAGATGACCACTTCTACTACATTGAAAATATTGGATACTTTATTGTTAATTGGCTTTGTTAGCAGGGATAAAAATAAAAATTATCGATTAGGATCGAAGCTTATTCGATATGCCAATCAAGGTGTAGACCAACTGGACTTAGTAGAGCTAACATTGCCGTATTTAGAAAAACTGCAAAAGATGATTGATGAAACAATCCACCTAGGTGTTCTCGTAGACAATGAAATTTTATATGTTAATAAGTTAGAGGCTAAACATCAGACAATAAGAATGTCATCAAGAGTAGGGATAACAAGACCTTTGTATAGTTCCGCAATGGGAAAAGCAGTTCTTGCAGAATTAGAAGAAGAGGAATACTTAAATTATATAAAGGCAACCACATTAGTTCCGTATACAGAACATACAATAACTAACTCTTTAAAATTAGCTTCTGAATTACAGAAAGTTAGAGAAACTGGCATTGCCTTTGATGATGAAGAAATGGAGAAAGATATTTTCTGTATTGGAGCTTCTTTAAAAAAAGATGGGAAAATCATCGGAGCATTTAGTGTAAGTATGCCAAAATATAGGCTCACAGAAGATTTTAAAAATCAAATAATTAAGGCTATCGTCGAGACAAAAAATGAGTTAACGCAAGCTGTGACTCACTAAATCGTTTCGACGATTTTTTTATCCCACTCTTAACGGACAGTAAGACTCCCCTCTCAAGCATATGAGAATACGAGGAAGATAAGTGGGAGATCAAAGGTCCGATTGGTTCAACTAACCATCAGAGGGGGAGGAAGGATAACTCCCCACTAACGGAAGTTTCACTTTATTTGAGGAATGCGTTTACATTTTTCAAAAAAGTATGTATAATCAAGTTATATATTTCTTAATAATAAATTTGTATTTCTAAATAAGAAAAGAGTGGTGGAAATGAAACGAGTTGAAACGTTACAACGTTTAAAGAGTGCTGGAGTTATCGCGGTAGTTCGCGGTAATAGTAAGGAAGAAGCAGTGAAAGCAAGTAGTGCAGTCGTCAAGGGAGGCATGAAGGGAATCGAATTAACTTTTACCGTTCCCAATGCGGATAAAGCGATTAGTGAATTAGTGGAAATGTATAAGCATGATTCGGATATTGTAATTGGTGCAGGTACTGTTTTAGATGCAGTAACGGCTCGTCTAGCAATTATGGCTGGAGCAGAATACATTGTTAGCCCGAATTTTGATAAAGAAACGGCTGAACTATGTAATCTTTATCAAATACCCTATCTTCCTGGATGTTTAACGATTACGGAGATGAAAGAGGCATTAAAGGCTGGAGTAGATATTATTAAGCTATTCCCTGGTAGTGCTTATGGACCGAGTATCGTTTCCGCTTTCAAAGCGCCGATGCCTCAATTAAATATTATGCCAACTGGCGGGGTAAGCTTGGAAAATATGGAGAACTGGTTCAATGCTGGGGTAGTTGCTGTAGGGGTTGGAGGAAATCTATTAGCACCCGTAGCAAATGGAGACTTTGATAAAGTTACAGAGGTTGCTGGTCAGTATATGGAAAAATTTCATCAAATTAAAGGAGCATAAATATGGGGAAGGTTGTCACATTAGGTGAAATCATGCTTCGTCTTTCGACTGATTCTGGAATTCGCATTGCACAGGCCGAAAATCTACATGCTCACTATGGCGGGGGAGAAGCAAATGTAGCAATTTCACTTGCTAATTTTGGCCACGATGTCTATTTTGCAAGCAAAATTCCAGACAATGGTGTAGGAGAAGGAGTAAAAAAGCATTTAAGTCGTTATGGCGTTCATACCGATTTCCTCTTAAGCGGGGGATCTAGATTGGGCACTTATTATATGGAAGCGGGAATTGGTGAAAGAGCAGCGAATGTCATTTATGATCGAGCAGGTTCGAGTTTTGCGGAAATAGCTGAAAGTGAATGGCAAAAGGAAGAACTATTTAAAAATGTCGATATCTTTCATATTTCAGGTATTACTCCTGCTTTATCCTCGAATTGGAAAAAAACAACTATTACGCTCATAAAGGCGGCAAAAGAGGCTGGCTGTAAAATCAGCTTTGATATTAACTATCGAGGTAAATTATGGTCGCAAAAAGAAGCAGGAGAGACAATTACAGAAATTTTGCCGCTGGTAGACTACTGTTCAGCGGGTAAGCTTGATGCTATCTATCTGTTAGGAATTCCTGAATACACTGGCGATGATAATGAATTAGTATACTACTATCAAGAAATACAGAAGAAGTTTCCAAATATCGCTATTTTATATTCTACGAAAAGAAAAGTACTTTCAGCTAGTAGCAATGAATTAATAGGAACATTATGGATGAATGACAGCTACTATGAATCTCAAATACATCTAATTAATCCCATTGTTGATAGAGTAGGAGGAGGGGATGCTTTAGCGGGAGGCATTCTTCATGGAATATTAGTTCAAAACACTCCTCAGGAGATTATTAATTTTGCTTCAGCTGCATCTGCTTTAAAACATACTATTTATGGTGATTGTAATCAATTTAGTGAACCAGAGGTCAAGAGCTTTTTATTAGCTGGCTCTGGAAAAATAAATCGATAGGAGTGACTTAAAAATGCAAAATATGGAAACGCGTTATACACATAGCCCAGAGGATATTCGTCATTACTCTACAGAACAATTACGAAAAGAGTTTTTAGTAGAAAAAGTGTTTATACCTGGAGAAATTAGTTTGACTTATACACATAATGACCGCATGATTTTCGGTGGAGTTACGCCAACGGAAATGTCATTGGAAATTAGTTTAGATAAACAATTAGGTGTAGATTATTTCTTGGAACGTCGCGAGCTTGGAGTCATTAATATTGGAGGCCCTGGTTATATCGAAATCGATGGAGAAAAAGAAGAAATGAAAAAGCAAGATGGTTATTATATTGGCAAAGAAACACGTCATGTAGTCTTTTTTTCTGAAGATCCAAAAAATCCAGCTAAATTTTACATTAGTTCTGTGCCAGCCCACCACAAATATCCAAATGTGAAAATTAGTATTGATAACATTAAACCGATGGAAACCGGTGAACCGTTAACATTAAATCAACGAAAAATATATCAATACATACATCCAAATGTATGTGAAAGTTGCCAATTGCAAATGGGTTATACCATTTTAGAACCTGGTAGTGCATGGAATACAATGCCTTCTCATACACATGAAAGACGTATGGAAGCATATGTCTATTTTGATATGGAAGAGGATACGCGTATTTTCCACATGATGGGCAAGCCAGATGAAACAAAGCATCTAGTTATGAGTAGTGAGCAAGCAGCTATTTCGCCAAGCTGGTCTATTCATTCCGGAGTTGGTACAAGTAATTATTCCTTTATATGGGCAATGTGCGGGGAGAATATCACCTATACGGATATGGATATGATTCCGATGGATAAATTGAAATAAAGTGAAACTTCCATCAATGGGGGGGCCTTCATCCCCCACTGATGGTTAGTTGAACCAATCGGGCCTTTACGGACAGTTGATCTCCCTAGCTTCCTCTTATTCTCATAAGCTTGAGGGGGGAGTCTTGCTGTCCGTTAAGAGTGGGATAAAAGGAGAGAGAAAAATGACATTTGGAATGGATAAATTCCGCATAGACGGAAAAGTTGCATTAGTAACAGGAGCAGTTTACGGAATTGGTTTTGAAATTGCAAGCGCCCTATCAAAAGCGGGAGCAAAAATTGTATTTAATTCTTTAAATCAAGAATCTGTAGAGCAAGCTCTTCGAAGTTATGAAGAAGCTGGAATAGAAGCGAAAGGCTATGTTTTTGATGTAACAGACGAAGAAGCGGTGCAAGCAGCGATTGTGCAAATCAAAGAAGAGGTTGGTCCCATTGATATTTTAGTAAACAATGCTGGGATCATCAAGCGTATTCCAATGGTAGAAATGTCAGCAGAAGACTTCCGTCAAGTAGTGGATGTAGACCTGAATGGACCGTTTATCGTTTCAAAAGCAGTTATTCCCGACATGATTCAAAATGGTGGCGGTAAAATCATTAACATTTGCTCCATGATGAGTGAGCTTGGTCGTGAAACGGTAAGTGCCTATGCTGCCGCAAAAGGAGGACTAAAAATGCTCACAAAGAATATTGCTTCTGAATATGGAGAATACAATATTCAATGTAATGGAATTGGACCTGGTTATATTGCGACACCACAAACAGCTCCATTACGCGAAAAGCAAGCAGATGGATCCCGTCATCCATTTGATCAGTTTATTATAGGAAAAACACCTGCTGCTCGTTGGGGAAATCCTGAGGACCTAGCTGGTTCAGCTGTATTTTTAGCATCCGAAGCATCAAACTTTGTTAATGGGCATATTCTCTATGTTGATGGGGGAATATTGGCTTATATTGGTAAACAGCCTTAAATGATAAAAGAGATAAAATAATATTACTCTAACATTTGTTTAATCAATTAAATTTATAAAACGCAGTAATCAATAATCTTGCTGATTTTGTGGCATATATAATAGATAAAACAAATTTGTCTCCAAATAATCTATATAAGCATCCCGTGTTTCATCCTCTGACGTTAACACGAGCTCAATCTGTTAATTTCTTGTGTTCTTAATTGTATAAAAAAACTTCCATCAGTGGGGGATGAGCCCCCGATTGATGGAAGTTTTTTTATCCCACTCTTAACGGACAGTAAGACTCCCCCCTCAATCTGATGATAATTAAGATGTGTAAGTATATTTAAACTAGATAAAAAAATATCCCAACTTCTTTTGTACTAATTCATTTATCAAAAAAGGCGTACAACAGGTATAGAGCAATGCAGTTATGTCCATTTGCTTTTTATTAGTTATTTAAGGTAATTATGATATGATATTTAGTATGGAAGATTAAATAATATTGTTTTGATTTTAAACGTAATTATGTCTAATCCATATAAATTCCACCTAGAGAAAGACATTGTTATAGAGGTGATTTAATTGATTCATATTGGTTTAACAGGTTGGGGAGACCATACTAGTCTTTATGGAAAAAATACTTCATCACAAAATAAGTTATTCGAATATGCCGGTTATTTTCCTACTGTAGAAGTGGATGCTTCTTTTTATGCGGTGCAATCAGTGCATAATGCAGAAACTTGGGTAAGGAAAACACCTGATTCTTTTCAGTTTATTGTAAAGGCATATCAAGGAATGACGGGACATAATCGCGAAGATACTCCGTACTCCTCGAATGAAGAAATGTTTTCTGCATTTATCGATTCCTTAGTACCGTATAGAAAAGCAGGGAAACTAGCAATGGTCTTGTTTCAATTTCCACCTTGGTTTGATTGTACAAAGGGAAATGTCCAGTATTTAAGAGCATGTAGGAAAAAGATGGGAGATATTCCTCGTGCTCTTGAATTTCGACATCAGTCTTGGTTTGAGCCTAAGTATCGAGAAGGAACGCTTCGGTTTATGAAGGAAGAAAATTGGATTCATAGTATTTGTGATGAACCGCAAGTAAAGCCAGGTTCTGTTCCTACTGTACTGGAAGTTGGCGGTGAAGAAAAAGTACTGATTCGTCTTCATGGTAGAAATCATTATGGATGGCAGCAAAACAATAATCCAAACTGGCGAGAAGTTCGTTATTTATACCGATATAATACTGTTGAATTAAAAGAGTGGGCAGAAAATATTCGCCAGCTTGAAAAGATATGTAGGGATATTTATGTTGTTTTTAATAATAACTCTGGTGGAGATGCTGCCGACAATGGGAAAGAGCTTATTAAATTGCTAAATATAGAATATACGAATTTAGCTCCAAGACAATTAGATTTATTTTAAATGGGAGAAAAGGCAAAAGGAATCATCTCCAACAAATAGAGAAAATACAAAATAAGGAAGGCGAGAAGATGGAAGTCATCCACATATATCATACCAATGATTTACATAGCCATTTTGAAAATTGGCCAAGAATATATGAATTGCTGCGTGAAAGAAAAAAATGGCATAAAGAGGCTGGCGAAGCTGTTTATTTATTTGATATAGGTGACCATTTGGATTTGTCTCATCCTTATACTGAAGCGACGAAAGGCAGAATTAATACGAAGCTTTTAAATAAAGAACAATATGACGCTGTGACAATAGGAAATAATGAAGGAATTACCCTCTCCTATGAGGCATTAGATCATTTATATGATGATGCTTTATTTGATGTAATTGTTGCTAACCTTTATATGAGTGATGGGAAACGACCAGCTTGGGCGATTCCTCATCAAATATACGAGACGGACCAAGGGACAAAAATAGGCGTGATTGGAATTACTGCCTATTTCGAGCGGTTATATGAGCTCTTAGGCTGGAAATTGACTGAGCCAATTCAAGAACTTTCTCAACAAGTAGAAGCGCTTAGAGGACATGTTGATATCATAGTATTGCTATCCCATTTAGGAATAAACGATGATGAAGTTATTGCAACAAATTATCCAGAAATTGATGTGATTTTAGGTGCACATACGCATCATATTTTTCACCAAGGGAAATTAATCAATAATAATCTTCAAGGTGCTGCTGGTAAGTACGGCTATTATATTGGTCATATTGAATTAAAGGTCGATGACTCAAAAAATATAATCGATAAAAAAGCGATATTATATGATACAAGCAAATTACCAATTGCGCATGAAGAGAAAGCTATTATAGAAAATTATTATTTACAAGGAAAGCAAGCATTAGCTGAAAAAGCAGTCACAACAGATGCGCATATTTCTCGAGAAGTCCTAGCAAAAATGCTCTGTGAGAAATTAGTTTCTTGGTGTCATTCAGATTGCGCCATTATTAATGAAGGGTTAATACTAAATGGATTGGATGAAGGAGATGTCACTTACTTTGATTTATTATCGATTTGTCCACATCCAATTAATCCGTGCAATGTTACTTTAACAGGAGCTGAATTAAAAGAAATTTTGCTCGATATGAAAGCAGCAAAATGGGAGACATTGCCTGTAAAGGGTCTTGGATTCCGTGGAACATTAATGGGCAGAATGATATCAGCAGGAATTACACGCGAGATAATTGGAGAAAGAGAAAAATTTTATATACATTCCAAAGAAATACAGGCTGATCAGGAATACATCGTTACAGTTCCTGATATGCTTACGTTCGGTAATTTTTTCCCATCTATTTATCGTGCAACAAAGAAAGATTATTTTCTTCCAGAATTTATGCGGAATATTCTTGCTGATACGTTACGCGATAAGGTAAAAGCTTAAAATTTTTCTTGAGACATAATAATCACTGAATCAATTTCTTCTCTCTTGAATATAATTACCATGAAGGTAAAGAGAGGAGTTGAGCACGAAGTATTATGATTGATGTGTATCCTGTTGATATCAAGGGACATACCTTTATTGCGGTCTCAGTACTATTGCCTAAAACTACTTTACTTGCTGTGAAAAATGATAAAGGTTATATCATGTGCGGAGCGCTAGATGTAGGATTATTAAATGATAAGCTGAAAGACCGAAAAATAATTGCTGGCAGAGCTGTTGGTGTTAGAACGATTGAACAATTGCTGGAGGCACCTTTAGAATCAGTGACAATAGAAGCCGAAGCGTATGGAATCCATAAAGGTATGATTGGAAAAGATGCATTGTTACAAATGGTTTAAATAAAAGCTGTAAAGAAGGTTTAACGAATGGAGGATATTTATCTTTTCGTTAAGCCTTCTTTTTTTATTGCAACAAACTTTATGAAAATAGTCTTTTCTAAAGAAAGAAGCACACTACGATTTAACTACTTAACATTATTTTTAATTTTCTTTCTATAGGTATAAAGAAACAGGAGAGAAAGTACGGTATAATAGTTTGTATACAAATTATTAGGAGCCAATAAAGCATGAGATTAGTTGGGACAAAGAATATAAAAGAGGGTGCAATCTTAGCTAAGCCCATATTAAATAATCATGGAAAAGTGTTAGTAAATAGTGGAGTCCGATTAGAGCAAAGAATTATAAAAAGGTTGCTTGATTTTGGTGTCAGCTATGTTTATTTAGAAGATAAGCACACACAGGATATTAAAGTAAAGGATATTATTTCAGAGCAGGTTAAGATAGAAGCGATGCAAACCATTGAAAAAAGTTTCGATATGATAAAAAGTGCTGATTCTACAAATATTTCAATGGTAATGGAGAAGAACACTCCTGCTTTTAAGAAACTAGTTGGAAAAGTATTGTCAGAATTAAAAAATTATGAAGGTCTTTCATCCATTATGTCTGATGTATATCTTTATGATAATTATATTTTTTCACACAGTTTAAATGTAACTATTTATACATTGGCATTAGGGTTAGAGTTAAAACTTTCACCTAAACAGATGGAAATTCTAGGGTTAGGTGCTATTTTGCATGATATTGGCAAAACAACCATTCCTTTAGAAATTCTTACGAAGCCTGGAAAACTAACAGCAGAAGAATTTGAGATAATAAAGAACCATGCAGAAGCAGGCTTTGAGATTTTAAGAAAAGTGGAGTCCTTGCCACTATTAGTTGCCCATTGTGCTTACCAGCATCATGAACGCTTAAATGGTTCTGGTTATCCAAGAGGTTTGGGAGAAGAGGATATACATTTATTTGGAAAAATCATTGCTGTAGCAGATGTTTTTGATGCGATCACTTCTAATCGCGTTTATCATGATGCCTTATTGCCCCATGAAGCGCTAGAAATTTTATATACAGGGTCTAATCGTTTATATGATGCAACAATTGTCGAGGCTTTTAGAAGATCTATTGTTCTTTATCCTAATGGTTTAAGTGTAAAGTTATCTAATGGAGACAAAGGCATTGTTTGCAAACAAAATAAAGGAATGAATGAAAGGCCAATTATACGAATTGTCGAGAGCCAAGGAAGAGAAATTCCTCCATTTGACTTAGATTTAAAAGAACATCTTTCTATTGTGATAACGGAATGCGATACCATTCAACATCCTTTCTAAAAGTTAATAAGGAGATGAGAATGAAATAACTTCATTCTTATCTCCAAGGAAGTAAAGAGTAGTCATTATTTTTTATTTTTTTGCTTTTATCTGTTCTTGTTTTTCCCATAATCGTAAGTGGGCATATGGATCAAAAGACCATTCTGTATACCCATTATCTTTATAAATCCCATAATGTAGGTGAGGTGGGAATTTCCCAGAAGTACCTGGTGGTCCATATCCCGAACTTCCAACTCCACCTATAATCATACCGGGCTCAACAATCATTCCTGCCTTAATCTCTTTCGAGAATCCACTTAAATGGGCAAAATAATGATAGTTATTATTAATGTCCCGTATTCCTATTCGCCATCCACCATAATTATTCCATCCTTTCATTTCTACAATTCCATAAGAAGTCGCTTTTACAGGGACTCCATAGTCTGCAAAAATGTCTGTTCCTTCATGGATTCGCTTTCCTCCCCATCCTCGAGCATCACCCCAAGTACTGCGATAGCTGTGATTACTTCTTAGAGGAAGAGGGAAGGCATGAGCATCTAAATTTAGCCTACCAAAATTCTTGTATATGGCAGCTTTACCCATTATGATACTTACTGTTTTATCTCTTTTATAGTAATTCCATAAACCAATTTTGAAGTTTTCCTCATCAATTCCGTATTGGCTTATATAATTAGAGAACGCGATAAGGATATCTTCATCATTAAATCTATCTGCTTTTCCATCCCCATCTCCATCCGCTCCAAGCCCTCCAAATAATGGGATGGTTAAAGGGTTCGTGTCCTCTGAATTTGGATTGATAATACCGGCCCACTTTTCTTTCGTAAAATATATCCCAGTCCATCCTTTTGCTTTAGGGATATCTTTTCTTGAGATGCGTATATTTCGTTCATATTGATCGACAGCAGCTATATAATACCAAGGAATTTGATATAATGTTTCTACTTTTTTGTAGAGTTCCATCCTTTTGGTATAAGGATCATCTGTATTTTCATTCGCATATGTGACAGTGTTAGATAGTAAAAACATAAGTATAATGATTAAAAACATTAATCTGTGCAAAGATTAGTCCCTCCCTTCATATTCTGTCGTTATATTTTGTGAGTTATAGCGAAAAAAATAATTATCAATTAATGGTAATCTTTAAAAGGAATAACTTGTAGAGGCATTTCCATTATGTTAAAGTGACAAATGAAAGCGAGGCAATCTTTTTATTGTGTATAACATACAAAGTTTTGTGATTTGAGACTGTTATACAATACTGTTTTTAGGTAAAAATGATGAAAATTATTTTACTAGGAGATGAATATGGTGTCAGAGAGAAAACAAGAATATTTACGCAAACCTGAATGGCTGAAAATTAAATTAAATACGAATGAAAACTATACAGGTTTGAAAAAAATGATGAAGGAAAAGCAGCTACATACGGTTTGTGAAGAAGCGAAATGTCCAAATATTCATGAATGTTGGGCTGTAAGAAGAACAGCTACTTTTATGATTTTAGGAGATATTTGTACAAGAGCTTGTCGTTTTTGTGCGGTAAAAACAGGCTTGCCAACAGAACTAGACTGGCAGGAGCCAGAAAGAGTGGCTGATTCTGTTTATACAATGAATTTAAAGCATGTTGTTATTACTGCTGTTGCCAGAGATGATTTAAAAGACGGCGGAGCAGCTGTTTTTGCAGAAACGGTTCGTGCCATTCGTAGAAAAAATCCATTCACTAGCATTGAAGTATTACCTTCTGATATGGGAGGCGTAGAAGAAAACCTACGATTATTAATGGATGCTAAGCCTGATATCTTGAACCATAATATTGAGACAGTAGAAAGATTGACCCCTAGAGTACGTGCAAGAGCAAAATACCAACGTTCCCTTGAGTTTTTACGTAGAGCAAAAGAAATGCAGCCTAATATTCCGACTAAATCTAGTATTATGATTGGGTTAGGGGAAACGAAAGAAGAAATTATTGCAACAATGGATGATCTACGAGCAAATAATGTAGATATTATGACAATTGGTCAATACTTACAGCCAACTGCAAAACATTTAAAAGTTCAAAAATATTATCATCCAGATGAATTTAAAGAATTGAAAGAAATTGCATTAAGTAAAGGATTCAGCCATTGTGAAGCTGGACCATTAGTACGTTCTTCTTACCATGCAGATGAGCAAGTAAACGAGGCAAAAAAGAATCAGCAAATGGCTGAACATGCAAAAGAAGCATAAAACATTGAGATCCCTTACAGAGGGATCTTTATTTTTAACTCCTATTGATTCCTTCCTATTCTTACGTTAAGAAAATTTCCCATTTATTAATAAATATTTAATCGTATAAAATAAAAATTCTGTATTTTATAGGAAGATTTTATTGTTAGTGCTATGTAAATATCATTCCTAGGGTTATAATGATAGTGGACGAATGTTATGATTTGACTATTTCTCCCAATAAATACTGTCCGTAAAGGTCCGAATGGTTCGACTAATTAGTGGGGGATGAAGGAAAACTCCGACTGATGGAAGTTTCACTTTATATGAAATATATACAGGTTTTGAGGTGATACGATTGGTTTGCATTAATAACCATTGTTATGAACTGATTGAAGAAAGAAAATCAGGTTTTAATGAAGAAGCATTTAAAAATAGATTTAGTGATATATTGACGAAATACGATTATATTGTTGGAGATTGGGGTTATGGACAATTAAGATTACGTGGCTTTTTTGATGACCATAATCAAAAATCAAGCTTTGATACGAAAATTAGTACATTAACAGAATATTTGTATGAATATTGTAATTTTGGATGTGCTTATTTTGTCGTGAAAAAAACAAAATAATAATACGGTAATCCTTCGTTTTGATCTTGAAGAAGGAGCTTCCATTCTGTAAGAAAACAAGAAATGGCTCTGTTTAGCAGGGGAAGGACTTTCTCCCTAAACAAAGCCATGCATGTTTTTCTTTTTACATTTAAAAATTCCTAATGTGACTTTTTGCTTCTAAATTAAATGTTAGCTTTGTAAGGGTAGAAGTAAAGGGAAGTCCATCTATAGAGAAATAATTGCTTTAGTGACAGAAAAAGTTGGCTTTTTGAGAGGAATGGAGCTATGAAATATCAAGAGACTGTATATGCTAGGTTATTGAATTGGGGGAAATTATTCCTTCCAGCAAAATGTATAAAGTATTTTCCCCCATCATTTGTTCTACGAGACCCGATCATTCATCAAGTAGAAAAAGCGATGAATAATGGATATGAAGTAGCCGTTATTGTGATGGATATAACGAATTTACATAGGATAAAGCAACAGTTAGAGACAGAGGATTTTTTTCATTATATCCGAGTGCTAAAAAAATCGTTTCGTACAACGATACAATCAACTGTTTCTAATGAAATCATTGCTATTCATGATTATAATCCGAACGGATTGACCATGTTTATTAGATGGGAGCAAGGAACTGAGTGTTTGGCCATGCTAGATGGCTTAGTAAAAAAAATTATACATAATGTTGAAAGTGGCTTGCGTGCCTCGGGAAGTATTCACCCAGTATTTAATACAGGGTACATGTTTATTGAGAAAAAATATACCTATCTTTCTGAAGCCATTCAAACCGCTCATGAATTTGCGCTTGCCATGGCTCATAAAAGATCAGATACAGAATTCAATAAATTAGTCTATACATTAAGCGATATTGTAGCCAATAAAAGCATCCACTTATTGGCCCAACCTATTATGGATGTAGAAACAAATAAAATTCATGCCTGTGAAATGCTGACGAGGGGACCTAAAGGAACTTCATTAGAAAATCCTCTTCAACTCTTTTCCTTAGCAAGGCAAACGAAGTTTTTGTACGAGCTTGAAATGATTGTTCTCGAAAAAGCTTTTGAACAAATTCAGCAAACAAAATGGCGGCATAATATCTTTATTAACTTCACACCGGTTACAATAGGGAATCCTCGGTTTATTAAAGATATTAAAGCAGTTATTCGTCGATTTAAAGGGATTTCTCCCCAAAAAATTACGATTGAAATTACAGAAAGAGATTCTTTTGAAGGGTTAGAGCATTTTACTAATAATCTCAAAGTATTAAGAATGCTTGGTTTTTTAATCGCAGTTGATGATACAGGGGCAGGGTATGCAAGTTTAAATTCAATTAGTGAAATTATGCCAGATATTATCAAAATCGACCGCTCTGTTATTCAAAATATTGATAAAAATTCAGTAAAAGAATCGATGTTAAAAGGACTGCTTCTTATAGCAAAAGAAGTTGGATCTGTTGTGGTTGCAGAAGGAATCGAAAGTGCAGAGGAAGCCTCTATTTTATCGAAGAATAAAGTCGACTTAGCTCAAGGATATTTCTATGCCAAGCCTACTAGTTTAAGCAATCATTTACAAATCTCATAAGGCACGAAAGGAGTAATGGAATATGTATTTTGTGGACCGAGAAAAAATAGAAGAACAGTTAACCTATTACCATGAGCTTATCAGTCAGTTTGAAAAACAAGATACTTGGAGTACATTTCTGGAAAAGGTGGCACTTGAGAGGATTACCCATATGATGATTGAAGTCATTTTGGACGTGGGAAATAGTATGATTGATGGTTTTATTATGAGAGATCCCGGAAGTTATGATGACATTGTAGATATACTTATCGATGAAAAAGTTATTACACAGGAAATAGGGGAAGATATTAAGGGACTAATTCTTTGGAGAAAACAGCTTGTTCATCAGTATACGAATATTGATCATACGGGACTAGTTTCTGCATTTGAAGCGAAGATGCTTTCCATAAAAGCATTTCCCCCATCTGTAAGTAACTATTTAACGCATGAACTAGGGCCTGTTTCTGCATTTAAAAATTAATATCTAGCAGTGAAAGGATTTTTTATCAATGAAAGCATATAGAGGATATTTAATTGATTTAGATGGTACTATGTATAGAGGAACAGAGGTTATTGCGGAGGCAGCTGAATTTGTCAAACAATTAATTGCGGCGCAAATTCCCTATTTATATGTAACGAACAATTCAACGAAAACACCAGAACAGGTAGCGCAAAAGCTGAGAGAATTTCAGATACCAGCAAAAGCGAATGAAGTATTTACTTCCGCCATGGCATCCGCTAATTATATTGCTGAAAAATCCCCAGGAGCAAGAGTATTTATGATTGGGGAAGAAGGCCTTCAACGAGCATTAGTGGATAAGGACTTGAAGCTAGTGGAAGATTCAGAAGATGTTGATTATGTGGTTGCTGGGCTTGATCAGCAGATTACCTATGAAAAATTAACAGTAGCATGCTTGGCTGTTCGAAATGGAGCAAAGTTTGTGATTACAAATGGTGATACAGCGTTGCCAAGTGAACGGGGTTTATTGCCAGGAAATGGGGCTTTAACTTCTGTCATTTCTGTAAGTACACAACAACAACCAGTCGTTGTTGGAAAACCAGAATCTATTATCATTAACCAAGCAATAAAATTATTGAACTTACCTAAAGAGGATGTTTTAATGGTAGGAGATAATTATCAAACCGATATTATGGCAGGTATCAATGCAAATATGGATACTCTTCTTGTCCATACAGGTGTTACAACGAAAGCGCAATTAAGTAGTTATTCCGTCCAGCCGGCTTATACAGTAGATAGTTTAAGTGAGTGGGTCATAAAAAAATAATGACAATAATAAAAAGAGGACGTTTCAATACCATACAGGGTTTGAAACGTCCTTTTTTGTAAAGCATTCAACTTCTTGACTTATTCCTCCCCTTTAGCACGGTGGGCTAGTCTACTTGAAGCAGCTGCTGCTATGGCACCGACAATGTCATCTAAAAAAGTATGACATTCACCAGTACTCTTATCATTTAACTTTTGTAAAATACCCGGTTTTAATTTATCTACATATCCGTAATTTGTAAATCCAATTGAGCCATAGACATTCACAATAGAAAAGGCAAGTACTTCATCTACCCCATAAAGACCTTCATCAGTTTCCACTATTTCTTGAAGGGGAGATTCTAAAAGCTTCTTTTCTGCCAGCACATCTAATTGAATTCCTGTAATAATAGCATTTTGAACCTCTCTTTTTGAAAGTACTCTTTCCACATTGTGAATACAGTCTTCCATTTGTAAATCTTTATGATACTTCTCTTGTAAAAGAAAAACAAGCTTCGCAATATCTTCTATGTCAACTCCGCGTTCATGTAACCACTTTCTAGCTGTTTTTTCTGTTAGGTCTTTTAATGACATGAACTTCACCTTTTCTTTATTTATTCACTATGTATTCACAGTGTTTATTATTATATGCACAATCATTGATAAATGTTCCTCTACTCCTATTGTTTCCAGGAACTTACTTTTCATTAATTTAATCCTCTTAACAAGTTTTAACAGTCTCAATCATATACTCCTAAAAGAGAGGGAAATGAGGAGGAGGAGAAATTGATTCAGAATATTTTATCTTCAAAGTATGGGATTGATGTGGAAGAGGAAACTAGAATTGGCCACTACGAAGCTTGTATTAGTCAAGGGAGACTATATACACTTGTTCCTGTAGGGAGTATAGACGAAGAAGAGCTAGACGAAAGAGACCAAATAGCTGCACATATATATCAGACTGGAGATCGACATGTCAGTATGTTATTAGAGACTAAAGAAGGCACAAAACAAACAGAAATGAATGAGCAACACTTTTGTGTACTTATTAATGATCGAATACGTCCATTTCAATCTCGACAATTAGGACGGAAACTGGGAAAGTTTCATTTTAGAGGAAGAACCGTTCAATTTGGTGTCCAAAAAATAAGTAGGATGGGACAATGGAAAAGTATGTGGGAACAAAGAATGGATCAAATGGAAGGTTTCTGGAACAGTATGTTATATAAACAACCAGAAAGTGACTTTGATAAATTATTTTTAGAGTCTTTTCCCTATTATATGGGAATTGCTGAGAATGCCATTCAATATCTTGTGGACACAGAATTAGATGATGATCCGAGCGCTGTAGATAGTGGTACGATTTGTTATAACCGTTTTACCAAAGATACATGGGCAGGAGAATATTATATCAAAAATCCATTTGACTGGGTTTTTGATCACTGTGGTAGAGATCTTGCTGAATGGACAAGAGATCGCTATTTTAGAAATATTAAAACATATCATAGAGAAGTGAAGACGTTTTATGAGGAATATCAAAGTGTCATGCCATTAAGCTCTTTTGCATGGAGATTAATATATGCCAGACTGTTATTCCCTATCCATTATGTTGAATGTGTAGAAAATTATTATTCTGCTACACATGAAGCAGACCAATTATTCTTAGAAGAAAAGTTAAAGAAAATGCTCAATCAATCAAGGGATTTAGAAATTTTTCTAAAGGAATTTTACCAAAATACAGAAGTACCAGTTAAAACAATGAAAATACCTATTGTTTCCTGGCTGTGAATAATGGGGAGAAGCAATGGTTATAGAAGATCTTGTTAAAATCACATTTTATGTTTTTAATAAGGTCTTTTTATATTTCATTAGGCTGTTTGTATGAAAACTCTTTAGGTAAAAGGCAACACTAAGCTGAACCTTCTAAATTTGAACTTTTTTAAAAGGCTAGGAATGATTAAATATAGTGCTTTTGTTATTCATTAAGCAATTTGTTCATTAGTGGGTTCAATACGATACCCTTTCCTTTTTAAGTATTGAATCATTTTTTGTTCTTTACTTTGTTCGAGATCAACATAATCAGGGCCTAGTTCCTGATATGGTTGCCTTGTTTTTAAAATATTGTAAGCAATTGTTAGGATTAAATGAGCGGAAGCGATCCGTGCTTTCGATTTTCCTTGTCGTTTCATAATTCTTTTTCTATGTGCAGATATGCGATTATACTGTCTATCTGTAGCCATGGAACATTCAACAGCGGTGGTTCTTAATGATTTGTTTCCGTACTGAGTTTTACCTGTTTTTTTTTTACCGGCACTCTCATAATTTCCTGGACTCACTCCAGCCCATGAGGCTAGATGTTTAGAACTTTTAAATACTGACATGTCTACACCCATTTCAGCTATAAAGATTGCGGATGCATTTTTATCCACACCCGGTATGGTATCTAGTAGTTCGCACTCCTCTTGATAAGGAATAAGCGCTTGGTCTATGCGTTCAACTACTTTTTCGATTGTTTCATCGATGTGATTGATATGGTCCCAATGGAAACGTAACATATCAATATGATGTTTACGTATTCCACCGTTAAGGGCTTCTGCAATATCTGTTGTGCTCGCCTTAACTCTTGAATCAACCATTTGTTGAAGTTCAAACACACCTATTTTTTCGCCGTTTATTAGGGCTTCAATAATGCGACAACCAGTGACACCAAAAATGTCAGATAAAACAGAAGTTAGTTTAATATTTGCATCCTGTAGAATTTTGTGGATTCGATTGCGCTCAGAAGTTCGTGTATGGATGAGTTTTTTACGATACCGGGTTAAATCTCGCAAATCACGAATTTCTTTGGGCGGTACAAAATTTTTTTCAATTAGTCCAGAACGCAAAAGTTTAGCTAACCACTCCGCATCTTTTACGTCTGTTTTCCTTCCGGGAACATTTTTAACATGTTGGGCATTGGCGAGGATTAATTGGAAGTCACATTCTATAACATTCCAAACGGGCTTCCAATATACACCGGTACTTTCCATTACAGCATCCGTTATTTTGTGTGAGGATAGCCAGTCGCTAAGTGCCAAAAGGCCACTTGTGGTTGTTGGAAAGGTTTGAATCTCTTTATTTGGTTTTTTATCTAATGAACCAAATAAAACACAAGCAACTACTGTTTCTTGGTGTACATCTAGGCCTGCACACCGTTCAATCATAGCTTCCATATAATCACCTCAAAGATTTTTAACGTATTGTCAAAACTTTTATAGTAAATAGGTTATTAAATCCTATCTGAGAGGGCTTTATAAGCAAAAAAATTGCCACCCCCTGAATTCTAAGGATAATTGAGGTTACGACACTCTCAACAACCTAGAAAAGGAAGTGACAATTTGTACCCTCAAATTATAACCTATTTATTAACTTTTATAAACTATCAAGAACAACTAATTCGAACATTGCTTACTTTATTGATTGGTAAGAGTATGTTTGATAAGCCTACTGAACAGCCAGTAAATAAACCATATCGAAAACTTCAAGTGGACGACCTTCCGGTCATTGAAGTTCTGGAACAGCTTGATTATCGAGTTCTTCTTAGTGAATATCTAGAGAAGAACGGGAAACCACTTAAACCTGTTCAAAGGCGTAAGAATGCAAAAGTTTCCGTACCTAAATCCATGAACTGCCCAAAGTGTGGTGCTCCATCAGATTATCTTTATGCCAACAATGGAGATAAAGGCCAGTATCAATGCAAGGTGTGTACAGAGCTCTTCAGTGAAAAGAACCGTTATTCTAAGGAAGCCATCCTGAAGTGTCCTCATTGTTCCAAAACTCTCGAGAAAATAAAAGAAAGAAAAGATTTTCACGTGTTTAAGTGCAAGAACAATGACTGTTCTTATTATCAAAAGAAGCTCAATGGGATGACTTCAAAAGAAAAGAAAAGGTTCAAAAAGGACCCTCAAGCATTTAAATTAAGATACATTTTCCGTCAGTTTCATATCGATTTCCAGCCGTTATCCAAGGAATCACCAGAACTGCCGGCCGTTGACTTATCAAAGATTTATGCATCACCACATACATTAGGATTAATCCTAACCTATCATGTAAACTATGGCCTTTCGGCCCGTAAAACAGCTGCGATTATGCAGGACGTACACGGAGTGATGATTTCACATCAGACTGTATTGAACTACGAAAATAGCGTAGCTTTATTACTTAAACCTTATGTGGATCACTATCCCTATGAACTTTCAGACCAATTCTGCGGTGATGAAACGTATATCAGAGTAAACGGTCGATGGCATTATTTATTTTTCTTTTTTGACGCCGTGAAAAAGATTATTCTTTCGTATCCGGTGTCGCCTAATCGAGACACAGCAACAGCCATTCGAGCAATTGATGAGGTCTTAATCAAGATGAAAGAGATTCCAGAAAATCTGACCTTTGTGGTAGACGGGAATCCAATCTATCTTTTAGCCCAACATTTCTTCGCTCAACATGGGATTTCATTCGATGTGAAGCAGGTCATTGGATTAACCAATGAGGACCCTGTTTCGACCGAATATAGACCACTGAAACAAATAATTGAGAGACTTAACCGCACCTTTAAGGGCAATTATCGCTCCACTCATGGATTCGGCTCTGAACATGGTTCCATTTCATACGTCACCTTATTTACGGCCTACTTTAACTTTTTGCGTCCGCATGCCGCCTTAGAAGGAAAAGTGCCCGTAGTGAATCCAGAACTCAAGGGGCTTCCAACAATGCCAGCACGTTGGACAAAGCTCATTGGATTAGCACAACAATGGATAGTAGAACAAAGACAAGCCTAACTTTTTGTTTAGCTGAGCCCTTAAGCTAATTCAGCAATCGGCGGAGCGAACTCTTGACAAACCGAACTTGCCAATGGTTTAAAATGGAAACAACCAAGGGCTTATTTGGTATGCCTTCTTTTGTTCCCTTCGCCCTTGTTAAACAATCCTCAAACCATTGGCGTGTTTGTCAAGAGCGATTGCGGCGCATCTCCATCCAGTAAATAGGAGAGAAACTAACCCTTTAGGTAGTTTTCATAAATCTTTTGACACTACCATTTTTAATACAATACAAGCGACAGAAGTCATCATACAAAATTTTTGTATTCGTGTTTATAAACACATTAGACGGTTCTTTTAAACTGTCACAACCAGTTTTTCTAACGGGGTATCAACTTGTATTGATCCACCAAACAGTCTTCGGACTGGTCGTATTGTACTATTAATTATGGTCAGGTGTTAAGTGGTTTAGACTTTCTATCATGGGATAGGAGCAAGTTTTCATGATAGACGGTGGCGGCGGGTAACGCCGCCATGAGAGTTTTTCTAAAGGATTGATGTTTATTCGATAGGAAAAAAGAATTAGTTGGAAAATGGAGCAGCCGGAATACACGAAGACGAAGCGGAGGTGGCTTAAGCTTAGCCCACGGAAAGCGAAGTGTATTCCGGCAGCGGGTAATCGAAACAAACTTTATGAAAACAGCCTTTCATTAAAAGAATATATAGATTAGAGTGCGTTATATCTAGGGAGAAGAAAAGGTAACAGCAAAGATGATTAATCTAAACCTTCGCTCACATGTAAACATAATAGAGCGGAAAAACCATTAAAAAATATAAAATGTAAATAAAAATCTAAATATACATAAAATTTATAATTTTCCTTTTAGATTATTATCATCTTCCTATATAATGGATTCAATAAGTAAACGAGCATTCTTTTGATTTTTTTTAGAATAAATACATATATATTCTATTTATAAAATAGAAATTTTTAAAGAATGTATAAACACCCCTTGTAAAAAAAGGATTCAAACACTATAATGTCTACTATACAAAGACAGTTGTTCTCGTAAAAAGAACATCAGCGGGAGGTAAACAGATGGAGACAATCTCAATTGGACTACTCGGATTAGGAACTGTTGGATCGGGTGTTGTGAAAATTATTGAAAATCATCAGGATAAAATTATGCATCAAGTTGGATGCCCAGTGAAAGTGAGAAAAATTCTTGTCAAAAATATCAATAAAGAGAGAGATGTTGAGTTAACAGATATTCTCTTAACGGGTGATGCAAATGACATTTTGGATGATCCTGAAATAGATGTGGTAATTGAAGTAATGGGTGGGATTGAAGAGACAAAGAATATCTTACTTAAAGCGTTAAATAACAAAAAGCAAGTAGTGACAGCCAATAAGGATTTAATGGCTGTACATGGGGCGGAACTTTTACAAGCAGCGTCCCATAATAATTGTGATTTATTTTATGAGGCTAGTGTTGCAGGGGGAATTCCGATTCTAAGAGGTTTAGTTGATGGATTAGCCTCAGATCGAATCGTTAAATTAATGGGAATTGTCAACGGGACAACTAATTTTATATTAACAAAGATGAGCCAGCAACAAAGAGCGTATGAAGATGTCCTAGCAGAAGCACAAGAATTAGGATTTGCAGAAAGTGATCCTACGTCAGATGTGGAAGGCCTAGATGCAGCAAGAAAAATGACTATTTTGGCAACACTTGGTTTTTCTATGAATATTGGCTTAGAAGATGTAAAAGTACAGGGGATTTCTAATGTAACAGATGAAGATATCCTGTATGGAAAGCAGTTAGGCTATACAATGAAGCTCATTGGCATTGCACAAAGGAACGAAGAAAAAGTAGAGGTTAGTGTGCAGCCAACTTTTATTGTAGATAGTCATCCATTGGCATCTGTTCATAATGAATACAATGCTGTATATGTGTACGGGGAAGCGGTTGGACAAACAATGTTTTATGGGCCAGGAGCTGGTAGTTTGCCTACAGCAACTGCTGTTGTATCTGATTTAATGAATGTATTGAAAAATATGAGATTAGGTGTAAATGGAAAAGGTGCCATTGCTCCACAATTTAAAAAGAAGCTAAAAGAACCAGATGAAATGTTCTCAAAATATTTCTTACGGTTACAGGTGAAAGATGAGGTTGGTGTGTTTGCTGAAATTACCTCCATCTTCTCGCAACACGGAGTAAGCTTTGAAAAGATTCTTCAATTGCCAGTGAAGGAAAAAGGATTAGCGGAAATTGTCTTAGTTACCCATCATGCTTCTTTATTAAACTATGAAAATATTTTATTAGAATTAAGCGATTTAGCATCTGTGCGAACAGTAAAAAGTTCTTATCGAGTTGAGGGAGGAATAAAGTAATGAGATGGAAGGGCCTTTTAGAAGAATATAAGGAATATTTACCAATAAATGAATCTACACCAATGTTAACACTGAATGAAGGAAATACTCCACTTATCAAGCTGGAAAAGTTGTCTGCAGAATGGGGAGTAGAGTTGTACGTAAAAACAGAAGGAACAAATCCAACTGGCTCATTTAAAGATAGAGGTATGGTAATGGCTGTTGCCAAAGCAAAGGAAGAAGGAAACTCAACAGTTATCTGTGCATCTACTGGAAATACATCAGCAGCAGCAGCAGCTTATGCTACACGTGCAGGAATGCGCTGTATTGTTGTTATACCTGAAGGGAAAATAGCGATGGGGAAACTCGCACAAGCCGTCATGTATGGTGCAGAGATTATTGCCATTGAGGGGAACTTTGATCAAGCTTTGCAAATGGTTCGAAAAATAAGTGAAACAGAACCAGTTGCACTTGTAAACTCTGTAAATCCATACCGATTAGAAGGGCAAAAAACAGCTGCATTTGAATTATGTGATCAATTGGGAGGAGCACCGGATATCTTAGCAATTCCAGTTGGAAATGCTGGGAATATTAGTGCCTATTGGAAAGGATTTAAAGAATATCACGAAGTAAAGCAAACGGGACTGCCTAAAATTCATGGCTTTGAGGCAGCGGGGGCAGCAGCGATTGTGCATAATCGGGTGTTTGAGAATCCAGAAACGATTGCTACAGCAATTCGTATCGGTAATCCAGCAAGCTGGAAGTTAGCTGTTCAAGCGCAAGAAGAGTCAAATGGAATTATAGATGAAGTAACAGATGAAGAGATTGTGGCTGCATATCGTGCGATTGCTGCTAAAGAAGGCGTTTTTGCTGAACCAGGTTCCTGTGCGTCTATTGCAGGTGTGTATAAACATATCCAAAATGGAAAAATTCCAAAGGGCAGCAAAATAGTAGCCATTCTTACAGGAAATGGCTTGAAGGATCCAAATACAGCTATCGATGTGAGTCCATTAAAACCAGTAGTGCTGCCTAATGATGAGAAAGCAGTCGCTAATCATATTAAAGGAGTCGTTCATATATGAACGAAGGTGAGATGTTACTGATTAAAGTTCCGGCAAGCACCGCAAACTTAGGTCCAGGCTTTGATAGTATTGGATTAGCGTTAAACTTATATTTAACATTGGAAGTTGCTCGAAGTGAATGTTGGGAGGTTATTCCGTTAACAGAGGAGCTGAAGGAATTTCCAAATGATGAAAGTAATTTCATTATTCGAACAGCAATCGAAGTTGCGAAGACATTTGAAACTATTCTTGCCCCTTGTCAGATTAAAGTTGACAGCAATATTCCTTTAGCAAGGGGACTAGGATCTAGCGCTTCTGCTATTGTTGCCGGAATTGAGCTAGCTGATCAAGTGGGGAATTTGCAGCTGACTAAACAACAGAAGTTTGAAATTGCCTCCAAAATGGAGGGTCATCCAGATAATGTTGGTGCGAGTATTTTTGGTGGATTAGTTATTGGCTGTCAAATAGGAGAAGAAGTGGATGCAGAAATCATTCATTCCATAGATTTAGATGTGTTGGCGGTCATTCCAGAAGAAGAGCTCTTAACGAAATCATCGCGGGGAGTATTGCCAAGCTCTCTTTCTTTTGGAGAAGCTGTTTCAGCAGGTGCCGTCTCCAATTTGCTAGTTGCAGCTCTGTTAACAGGCAATTTAAAGCTTGCAGGCAAGATGATGAAACAGGACAAGTACCATCAACCATATCGAAAAGAGCTTGTTCCACATTTGCAAATAATGGAGGAACAGGCCTATAAGCTTGGTGCATATGGTGTGGCTTTAAGTGGGGCAGGACCAACGGTGTTATGCTTTGTAAAGCCTGGAGAAATGGATTCGTTAATGGAAGGATTAACGGCTATACTACCTGAAATGTGTTTTCTACCTTTGGAAATAGATAAGGAAGGAAGTATTTGTTCTGGAGCTATTGCAACAGAGATTAAATAAGGAAAAGAGGATGCAATCGCATCCTCTTTCTCTTTCTGCTTTTCAATGTAGGAAGGATTAAAATACTTGCTCTACTTCATAAACGCCTGGTACTTCTTCTAATAAAGCACGCTCAATACCAGCTTTTAAAGTAATGGTAGAGCTTGGGCAGCTTCCGCAAGCACCTAGTAAGCGTAGCTTAACAATACCATCCTCAACATCAACTAATTCACAGTCTCCACCATCTCTTAAAAGGAATGGACGTAATTTATCTAGTACTTCTTGTACTTGTTCTTTTATTTCAACTTCTTGCATACATATCGACTCCTTTCCTATTATTTATTATAATCACATTAGGATAAAAAATCTATAATCAAGGAACACGAATTAAATAAACAATAAATGGATAGGTTGCAGATAATAGCAACAAACTTTACGAAAACAGCCAATGGATAAATAAAAAGGCACTATTATGAGTGTTGAAATATAGGATTAGCAAGCGTGTCTATATAAGGGGGAGATTTTATTTGAAAAAAGAAATTGAAGTAAGTATATATGGTGCAGATCAAATTTGTGCAAGCTGTGTTAATTTGCCATCCTCTAAAGATACATATGAATGGCTACAAGCTGCCTTAAGTAGAAAATTTCCAGAACAAACTTTTCACATTAATTACTATGATATTTTTCAAGCTAATTACGAGGAAGATAAAAATGAATTTTGCCGGAAAATTATTGATGAAGATTTGTTTTATCCAGTAGTCGTAATTGAAGGAGAGATTGTTGGTGAAGGCAATCCAAAATTGAAGAAAATATATGAGGAATTTAAGAAATACGGATATACGAGTATATAAATAGAAATAAAGAGTGCTGTTTTCCTATTGAAAACAGCACTCTAGTGCGTTATTAGTCAGTAATTTTATTTTTTTTATTTTTATCTTTCCATAAGACTCCGTGTTTAATTAAACGGGGAATTCTTCCTGTTAAAGCAGTTTTGGCAATGAGACCAAAACCGACTTTTTTTCCTAATGATCCAAGGACTCCTTTTAGCTTTATTGGAGGCAAATGATCTGGAAGTACTTTCCCTTTCCATCTTGATGTCAGGACAAAGGCAATTTGTTCTGCTTGACCTTCAGCAAGCTGTGCACTTGGGGGATGCTTTAAACTAGCACAATCGCCGACAACAAACACACGATCATTATTAGGAAGGTGATGATACTTTGATAAGGTAATTCGTCCTTTCTTATCTTTTTCCACATCTAGTGTACGTACTATTTTATTTGGCTGTATGCCAGCAGTCCAAACAATGCAGTCAAAAGGAATCGGGCTTCCATGGTTATAAACGATATCCTCTTCTATGCGCGTAATTACACTGTTTTTAATAACAATTACTTTTTTGTCCTTAAACCATCGTTCTACATAATTTCTTACTTTTTTAGGATAGGAAGATAGTATAGCATCCCCACGATCGAAAAGTGATATTTGTAACTTACTACTTTCAGCTAATTCAGCTGCTAATTCCACTCCACTTAATCCACCGCCAATAATAGCTATCTTTGCTCCCTCAGGTAAGTGGCGGAGCTGCTTATGTGTACGTTTAGATTTACTTATGGTTTGAATGCTATGAGTGTATTTTTCTGCACCTTCGACTTGATGATAATTGTCTTCACAGCCAAGTCCAATAATTAAATCATCGTATTCAATTGGATTTTTTCCCGTCAACCAAACTTTATTATTGTGTAAATCAATTTTTTCCACTTCTGCTTGTATTAGGCTTACTTGAGGGTGATTAGGAAAAGGAATTTGTAGGCTCTTATCATGAACAGTACCAGCGGCAATTGCATAATATTCTGTCTTAAGAAAGTGAAATGGTACTTTATCTATTAAGATGACCATTAAATCATATGGTAAATGAGGTATGATGGAGGATAAAACGCGCATACCGCCATATCCACCACCTAATATTACTAATTTTTTCATTCTTTCCCCCCTTTAATATAAGCGCAAAGATATCTATAGCGATATAAATCGTCCATAAAAGTCGGAGCTTCTCCTTAGAGTATATTAAAAGATTAGGACAGTTTATTCGTTTTTACAGTAGGAAAATGGCTTTTTCTCTTTAGTATTCTTTGCAACAATTCCAAGAAAAAACTAGTATAATTTACAGGAGAGAGGTGAGACGTTTGTTTAAACCATTGATCGAATTTTGTCTTAGTAACCTTTCATCTGGTGCTTACGAAGCGAAAGAAATGCTTGAGCAGGATGAAACGGTAGATGTTATTGAGTATGGCTGCTTAAGTTATTGTGGACAATGTGGAGAAGCGTTATTTGCTCTCGTAGATGGAGAAGTAATAACAGGAGAAGATTCGAAAGATCTGGTGAAAAATATTTATCAATATTTAGAAGAAAACCCTTTTTAATAAAAACAGTTTAAATCAGCGGCGAGAAGAAAAAATCAACCCACTGATTTAAACTGTTTTATATGAAAGTTTTTTGGTAATCTCTCATTTCCTGCCAACTTTCTTTGGCAAGCTTCACAATTTGTGTTTCCACTGTTCTACTTTGTTGCTCGATTACTTTCGAAAAATATTTAGTAGCCTTTTCAAGATTATTCGTACGCTTAGAAAGATCTGCTATTAAATAAATCGTTCTTAATTCTGATACTTGGGTCCCTTGGTAATCACCAACCGAATAGGAGGTCTCATATTCTGATAATGCAAGGTTTATAAAACGCATTTCCCGGTCTGTATTATTTAACATCCGATAATGCCATGCAATTCGCAGATGAAGACCTGCGAGGGTAATATGCTTGTCCTTCCGTAAAGATGCGCAATAAGCGGCTAACTTATAAGTTTTAACACTATCTTCTATACTACGCACCTCACCAAATGAATGAGGAATCCATTGGGAACATACTTTTTCAATCAGCATCATTTTACTATCGGGAGAAAAAGAAGGAACTGTATCATCACTGTAAGAAAAGCCACAAGCTGGGCAAACATTTATGAAATAAAGGAGAGGATTATGCTCAGCGTAAATAGGAAAAAAATCTGTATCTAATTTCTCCAATTTAACAAATCTTGAACGTAATTTTTTTGTAGTAAATTTAGTATGACAAAGCAAACAAGTGCATTGTTTATCATATAATGGTTCAATTTTGTTCAAGTTGCTCACTCCTTTGTTTGATGGGTAATAAGGCGCATTCGCTATATTTACTATTATACATTACAGTGAGTAATACTTCCTATACAAATATTATAAATAGGTAAAAAGTCTTTGTTTTGAGTATCTGTCGGTTTTAGTGGGAAAGGAAAACGGATAAATTTGTATTTATGATGAGGTAACAAATGATTATTTTGCAAATACTTGCAACAATACGTAACCTTTTGTTACCAGGTTTTACACAAGTCCCTTCAGTTGAGTAGTTGGGAATAGAGGTATATAATAAAAAATAATGATACGTTGAAAGGAGAATGGACAGTGACAGAAGAAATTGTACACATAACAGAAGCCGCTGCTCTTCAAATAAAAGAAATGATGAAGGAAAATGACGAAGAAAATTCTTATTTAAGAGTAGCAGTAAAAGGTGGAGGCTGCAGTGGTTTATCTTATGGAATGGGCTTTTCACCAGAAAAAGAAGAGAATGATCAATTGTTTGAGCAATTTGGTATTCGTGTTTTAGTAGATCAAAACGATGGTCCAATTCTAAAAGGAACAAAAATTGATTACAAACAATCTCTAATGGGCGGAGGCTTCACCATCGATAATCCAAATGCGATTGCTTCATGCGGTTGTGGGTCATCTTTCCGTACAGCAAAAGTGGCTGGGACACCTGAAGAGTGCTAATTACGAAGAGCTGAATAATGAACACGACTATTCAATTAGATGATAGTCGTGTTTTTTGTTAGCAACAAATAAAATACTGTTATCAATCTTTGTTTTTTCAAGAGCAATTCAATGAATTGTGAAAAAGAAGCAAAAGATTGTCCTCCGTCTTAGTAGGTTTATTTAAATAAAGAAGTACTATGAAGCGGTTGTACTCGCGCTTTCGGATCCATATATGTTTTGGCATTATTAACAGCTGTAGGTGCTTCGCCGAATCCAGTAGCAATTAATTTTACTTTTCCGTCATATGTGCAGATATCGCCTGCAGCATAGATACCTGGAATATTCGTTTCCATTTTGCTGTTAACAACAATGGAGTTCTTTTGAATATCAAAGCCCCATTCTTTAATTGGACCTAAGGAAGAAACAAATCCGTAGTTTACAATGACTGCATCTACATCAATAATTTCTTTTTCTTGTGTTGTTACATTCTCAAGAATAACTTGTTTAATCTCCTCATCTCCCACTAATTCAGAAGGAATATAAGGTGTTTTAATGTTAACTTTTGAATTTTTAAGGTTTTCTACGCTATGCTCATGTGCACGGAATTTATCGCGTCTATGTGCTAGATAAACGGTATCAGCAATAGGCTCTAGCATTAATGCCCAGTCTACGGCAGAATCCCCACCGCCAAACACCATTACTTTTTTTCCTGCAAATTGATTTAAGTCATTGATAAAGTAATGAAGGTTTTTTCCTTCAAATTCTTTTGCTTGCTCCAATTCTAATCTACGAGGTTGGAATGCTCCGTTTCCAGCTGTAATAATAATTGTTTTGGAATAATGTACTTCTTTATCTGTAGTGATTTTGAAAATACCATCCCCTTGTTTTTCAACCGTTTGAACAGCTTGTTCTAGCACGATAGACTGTTCAAATTTTTTCATTTGCTCTTCTAAGTTATCAACTAACTCTTGAGCGCGAATTTTCGGAAATCCAGCAATATCATATATATATTTTTCAGGATAGAGTGCTGTAAGCTGACCGCCAAGTGCAGGGAGACTTTCAATGATTTTGACGGTTGCTTGTCTCATCCCTCCATAGAAAGCAGTGAACATTCCAACAGGTCCACCACCAATAACTGTAATATCATAAATGGTTTGATTTTCTTCCAATTTTCCTAAACCCTCCTAATAAAGATTGATTCTACAAGCTATCATATCACAATGATTATGATTTCTCACTTTTTTAATCTTCAGCAGAACCACATCCTACTTTTTTAAAATGGTATAGTTAAAATTTGGTAGTTTTCCTCTGTTAACATCGATTATTGACTAGTGGAAGGAATAAGAAACAATCGATTAGTGTATCCTAACTGATATTTTTTTGCATTATTTGGTATTTTACTAGGGGAAAAGTTCCGCTTTTTAACTATTTATGAATAAATTCTTTGAATATGGGAAATGAATAGTTTTGGGAGGAGTGAAAAATATGAATTTTTATAAAAAGTTTTTTAGAAGGGTAGGCATGGTTCTACTTTTTATGGCAGCACTACTAACCACATTTCAGTCAATTTCAGGTGTAAAGGCTAGTTCGATAAATTATAGCAGTTACGAACAAGTAGAAGCAAGCGAAGATAACGATCAGTTTGATCATACAATAAAGCAAATTGGTGTAGCATTAAAAAGCTTTAAAAAAGTATTAGTGGACAAAACACAAATTTCATCAAGTAAAGAGGTTGCAGGTAAACCTCCTTTGCTAGAAAATATGAAAGATTGGTCACAATATCCAACAAAAAGAGTCGTTGCAACTGGATATACAGCTGGATATGAATCAACAGGTAAGAATCCTGGGCATCCCCAGTTTGGAATCACTTATTCAGGAGTAAAAGTAAAAAGAGATTTATATAGTACAATTGCTGCTGATACTAGTGTATTTCCAATTGGTACTATTCTTTTCATCCCTGATTATGGATTTGGAGTAGTTGCTGATACTGGTTCAGCAATTAATGGAAATAAATTAGATTTATACTATGAAACCGTAGATGACGTCTATAGCCAATGGGGCAAGAAAACAATCGATGTATACATAGTGGAAATGGGTAAAGGGAAATTAACAGAAGAAACATTAAGTTCATTAAATGAAGAAGAATCTATGCAAGTATTCCGTCAACAGTATACTAAAGCAGAAAATAAATAATTACATAGATAAATCGAAAACCGATGTCTTATAGAAAGTGTTTTTTACAAGAGTCAAGAAGGTTTGTGTGAGCCTTCCTTTAGAATATCCACATTTTTATACTAGAATTAAAGGCTGGAACAACAGTATTCTAACCAAGGATAAATTTGAACAATTATATGGAGATGTTAATCAAATTTTCGTATAATTGTTTGTTTTTTTCATTCTGAATGGGTTTTGTGGTAGTCACCCGCAGACTGAATACACTTCGCTTTCCATGGGGCGAGCGCCGAGCCGCTTCGGCTTCGCCTGCAGGGTCTCGGACTTTCTCGCAGCTCCCATAGGAGTCTACGTGTATTCAGTCTGCTCCGTTTTTCCTAATAATTATATTTTCTTTATTAAAAAATGATGGAACGAAACAACCTTTAAAAACGGGGTGAAATGGAGCGGAGGACACTCGACTCCTGCGGGAAGTAGAGCAAAGCCTAAGACCCCACAGGCTTTAGCCGAGGAGGCTTAGGTTGCTCCCCGCGGAAAGCGAGGGTCTGTAGCGCAATGGAACGAATTGGTTTTCCTACTAAATGAGAGATTGTTCGTCTTTACGCATTATATATTGGTTTTGTCCCAGCGTCTTTATTATTCAAATAGCAGTATTAATAAATTAACATATGTAAAAGTAGTGTTAATAGAATTCCTGTTAGTCCACCAAAAAATACCTCAATTGGTTTATGTCCCAATAATTCTTTTAATTCTTTTCTTTTTTCTTGTTCTGGTTTGTTTTGCCATCCTTTTGCTTCGTTTAAGAACTTATTAAAATCATTTACTAAACGATTTAAAACAATGGCTTGTTCTCCTGCTTGCCTTCTAACCCCTGTTGCATCAAACATAGTGATAATCGCAAAGATTGCAGCAACAGCAAATATTGGTGAATCAAATCCTGTTTGAAGTGCAATCCCTGTTGAAAGGGCGGTCACAGCGGCTGAATGAGAACTTGGCATGCCTCCAGTACTAGTTAACAAAGACCAATCAATTTTTTTTGTAACAAAAAAGGTAATCGGTACTTTGACAAATTGTGCAAAAAAGATTGCAAATAAGCTCGCAAGTAAAGGGAAGTTAGCTAGTAGTTCCATAAAAAAACACCTCGTCATTTCTTGGTAGAATCTGTAGTACTTTTAGTATGTATACCTTATTTAACTCATTATTAATCTTTCATATAAGGAATGTTAATGGAAATAAGGAGGTAGACAGTGGAGTTAATAATAGAGTGTAATGATTTTCTTTATGTATGTATATTTTTAAAGCCATCGAAGAGTAATAAATGCCATTATGGTTGCCTATTAGGATAGCATTGACTACGCCTCTAATTTTTGCGTTTCCACTTATCTTATTATAACATAACCAATTATCGAGCTTTCTACTTAAATTCGAAAAAATCTTTTTATATTTGCAGAATAGATGTTAGAAAATTTAATTAGCTATACGAAATGATGAATAAATTCGTTATAATGGAAGAAGAAATGAATGGAGGAATGAGTATATGTTTTCATATCAGTCAGAATGGGAATTGCAAAATAACCATGAAAGTATCATTGTCGGGTTATTTGATAAATCTATTAAATTAGAAGGAAAGCTTCAACAATTAGATGAACGCTTTGATGGAGAGTTAACCAATCTAGTAAAAGATGGCGATATTTCAGCAAAGAAAAAATCCATTACGGTTATACATACTTTTGGAAAAATTGGAGCAAAAAGAATTGTTTTTGTTGGATTAGGCAAGGAAAAAGAACTTTCTTTTGATGAACTAAAAGAAATCTTTGGAGCAACATTTAAACGTATTAAAAGTGAAAAATGGGTGGAAACAGCTATTTATTTGGATTCCTTTGTAACAGAACAGAATGAAGCACAGGATGTTGCGCATGCATGCAGTGAAGCATTTGGGCTTTCTACGTATGAATTTGCAGGCTATAAGCAAAAGTCTAATGAACCTGAAAAGGAAATTATGGAAATTACCGTCTATAGCAATGCGGAAGGTGAAGAAGTAAAGGCATCACTAACGGTAGGTTATGTATATGGACAAGCAACAAACTCTGCTCGTACGCTAGTTAATCTACCAGGAAATATGTTAAAGGCAACAGATCTAGCTAATTTTGCTTTAGAATTAGCAGGAAAATATGGATTTGAAGCAGAAATCTTAGAAAAAGAAGATATGCTAAAGCTTGGGATGGGTGCGTTACTGGCAGTAAACCAAGGTTCTACCGAGCCTCCTAAAATGATTGTTCTAAAATATCAAGGAAAAGAAAACTGGGAAGATGTCATTGGCTTAGTAGGAAAAGGGATTACGTTTGATACAGGTGGCTATTCTATTAAGACAAAAGCAGGTATTGTTGGCATGAAAACAGATATGGGTGGAGCTGCAGCAGTACTTGGGGCAATGGAGATTATTGGAGAATTAAGACCAGAACAAAACGTTGTTGCCGTTATTCCATCTACTGACAATATGATAAGTGGTCATGCATTTAAACCAGATGATGTTATCACATCTATGAGTGGAAAGACAATTGAAGTATTAAATACGGATGCAGAAGGTCGGTTAGTTTTAGCAGATGCAGTAACCTATGCTAAACATCATGGAGCTAATTATCTTGTTGATGTTGCAACACTAACAGGTGGGGTAATCACTGCATTAGGGATGGAGACAACTGGTGCCATGACGAATAATGAATCATTATTTGAACAAGTGCTAGAAGCATCCTATGAAGCGGGCGAGCAAATGTGGAGATTGCCTATTTTTGATAGTCATAAGAAATTAGTACGCAATAGCCCGATTGCTGATTTAAATAATTCACCAGGTGGAGCAGGGCATGCAATTATGGGTGGTGCATTTATTGGAGAATTTGCAGAGGAAACTCCATGGGTACATCTAGATATTGCTGGAACGTCAACGCAAAGTAAAACAACTGATTTAGGTCAAGCAGGTGCAACGGGCGTCATGACAAGAACTTTAGCACTATTTGTGGAAAGATTTGAAGGTGCAAAATAAAGATATTTTATCTCGCTCTTAACGGACAGCAAGCCGCCAGCTCAAGCTGTGGAAAATCGAGGAAGCTACTAGGTGTGGAAGCTTTCCTGTAAAGGTCCGATAAGTGCAACTAGCCATCAGTGGGAGAGGATAAAAAACCACTGGTGAAAGTTTTCTTTATCATATATATGTAATTAGCCAAAGCCCTTATAAGAAACGGGGCTTTGGCATCTTTTTAAATAGACGTACTATGAGCTCTCAGCCAAGATTCCATCGGCTCTGGCATATGTGATTTCGCAACAAGACCAGCATGCCCTCCTTCAAATAAAACGAAGGATTTATCTTTGCTTGAAACAAGATTCATGATTGGTTCGCAAAGTGAACTAGGAACAAGAGGATCATTTTTGGTGGAAAATACGAGTAGATTGGATTGGATGTTAGAGAAATCAATTTCTTCTCCATTGATTGTTAATCCACCCTCAACCATTTTATTATCCCTTACAAAATCATTCATAATTTGTTTAAATGTTTCACCAGCAACTGGAATATGATCAAGTGTCCATTTGTTCATTCTTGCCCATTTCTCGGTGTAATTCTTTTCTCCAGAACGATTGAGAAGTGCTAAATAATGACTGAATGACAAGGGGGCAACAAGTAATCTTGTCCCGTATTTTACCGATTCTGGTGGAATGATCCCCATTTTATCAATAAGTTCGTCAATCTGTAATTCATTTTCGCGAAGGGCCATCAGCCAATTATTGTAATCAGGAAAAGCAGAAAAATCGATAGGCGAAACAGCTAGAATTAAATTTTTTATATGACGATTATCTAATGCAGCAAATATGGTAGCAAGTGTTCCTCCTAGACAAAAACCAATGACTGTAAAAGAATCCGTTCTGGCATGTCGAATTGCCCTTTTAAATCCTTGCTGAATGTACTTTGTTATATAATCATCTATTGTTAAGTGGCGATCTTCATATGCAGGTATACCAAAATCGATTAAATATACATCATATCCTGCAGTATTAAACGCCTCGATTAAACTCATAGAAGGACCTAAGTCGAGAATATATGGTTTATTTACGATAGAATAAATAAGGTAGATGGATTCTTTGTATTTTCTTCTTTTAGCAGGGTAGTACCACAACGTTGCTTTATTTTTCTTCCATATTGCATATCTTTCTGATTGCCCGACAACTGGATCGTACGATAAGGTATGAATGAAATTAGCTAGATTTTTTTTTGCCATTTTTATATCGCCTGATTAGTAAAGTTGAATTCTTCTTTTTGGGAATCCAATTGTTGTCTTGCTTGCACTAATTCATTTTGTAGAGTAGAAATTCTTTGCTCTTGCTCGGTGATTTTATTGGTCAATTGATTGGAATAATCATCAGAAGGGTTACTGCCTAGTTGTTCGATTAGTTGTTTAACTTCCTTCATCATATTTGTTAATTCAAATAATTGATCATCTAGACTATCAATTTTTTCTTCAGATTGAAGAATTAGTTGGGTTGCATTCGCTAAATCTGTTTTAGTAGGAAGATTAATATAATTACTTAATTGTTCTGTGTAATTTTGAATTTGATCTATTTTGTTGGTTAATGGATTTGCTTTTGAATTAGTTAAATCAATGATAGACATTTGATTTAAGCTATTTTTAATTCGATTATTTAATCGATATTGTAGCAATGTTCCACCTTTTTTTAATAACTCATAAAAGTCGATTGTAACATGAGCCATTTTCCTATCCCTCTTTCTTTTCTTTTTTTAGCTTGCACTTTACTTATAGACTTGAAGAAAGTCCACCATCAATGGCAATAGTTTGTCCGGTGATATAATTGGATGCTTCTCCGGACAAGAGAAGAATAATTCCGTCTAAATCAGTTAGTTCCCCTAAACGTCCTGCCGGAATTCTGGCAGTAATTTGTTTATAATGGTCTTCAAATACTGTCGTTATTTTTGTCGGGAAAAATCCTGGTGCAATCGCATTTACTTGTATATTGTAGGGGGCTAATTTTATAGCTAATTCCTTAGTTAACGTAATAAGTGCACCCTTACTTGTGTTATACGCAATCGCATCTAATAATTGTGGTGGTGTACCATTAAATGCTGTAACGGAAGAAACATTGATAATTTTGCCTTGTTTTTGCTCCACCATTTGTTTAGCGACTGCCTGTGAAAATAAAAAAGAACCTTTAAGATTAACCTCGAGCACTTTGTCCCATTTGTCCTCTGGATAATCTAGAAAAGGTGCCATCCAGGAAGTACCACTGTTATTAATTAAGATGTCTATCGTTCCGAATTTGGCGATTGTTTTACTTATAACACGGTCTATCTCCTCTTTTTTGGATACATCGCAAGGAAGGGCTAATACGTTTACCCCTTTATTCTGTAACTTAGTAGCTGTCTTTGTACACTGTTCTATGTTTCTCGAACAAATGACGATATTAGCACCTGCTTCCCCTAATGTAGTAGCCATCTGTTCTCCTAATCCTCGACTCCCTCCAGAGATAATTGCTGTCTTATTCGTGAAATCCAAAAGTGAATTCATTTTATTTACCATTCCTCCTGCGACATCTATTCCATATAGTATAGACAAGCAATGTCCTAAGGGTGAATAAATTAATGGATTTACCTATGCCTATCCTAATTCTTCCTTATTTACAAATAGTGATGGCTTTGTCCTATTTGGAAATTTAGGATTAACAGGCGATAGCCCAGTCCAAAAAGAGGGCATTCGCATAGAAAATAGAGAGAGAGAAATAAGTCTAAAAAGAGAGTGGAGGTAATTGTGAATGATGCATGGATATCCTTATCAATATCCGCAGCAAGATTCCAGAGCTTGGTTTGCAGCACCATTTGTGGGCGGTTTATTAGGCGGAGTATTAGGCGGAGCTTTAGTTAGACCTAGACCGTTTTATGGCCCGGTGCCATATGGTCCAGTCCCATATGGCCCAGTACCATACGGACCTTATCCTTATTACTAAAATATCGTGGTTATATGTAGCTTTTACCATAAATGAAGATCCTACTTGATAGAGGTAAAATCAACGAGCTTCCTAAGAGAAAGTAATAACGAGTATTGAGAAAAAATTTAAAAAATAAATAGCGTTTCGTTTAGATTATTTCAGGCTGAACTTATGTACAGTCTGAAATAATCTATTATTCATGAAAAGAGGGTTTAGCGCCATCTTAATTGAACAGACAAATAGCAGCAATGTGGGGGCTTATTTTTATGGTCAAAATTTAACGTTATTCCATCTGGATTATAAGATATCTTCGGAATTTCTTTTATACCAATTGATTTAATTAATTGTTCAACCGTTGCTGTTTTCGATAATTGGGCGGCACTCATTAAGTTTTTAGAAAAGTCAGGGGAATTAACTAATTGATTTAAACATGCTTCCACGTCGGGTAAAAGTGTTAATGTATCCTTAGCAGAATCCATAAGTTTAGCAGGATTTACCTCGGGAAATTCTCGAAAATAAATTGGGTAATGAAGATATGGATGGAATGCTGCTGAAGTAGTAGTATTGCGATGATAATAAAGAGCTTGGTACATAGTAGCCATTCCTTTCGTACATAAAATTCTAACTTCTTCCATCATATTCTCTATAGAGGGAGAATATGATTAGCGCTAAAAAATAAAGACTTGAAATCACTTAAAGGGCAAATTTGCCTTTGATTTCAAGTCTTTAAAATGGGATCGATTATTCAACGCGCTTTCGCTTTTCTTAAAATTTATTGCGATGTTCGACTAAGTCAATTGCTCCTAAGACAACATGCGCTAGTCCGAAACCGAAAACAGTATTGGAAATCATGGAATCAATTTTCCGATTTTGCTTCATTACGATACCAGCAGTTGTAACGGCTGTTCCTAGGACGGTGGGAATTAATCCTTCACGAATATTCTTCATATGTTATTCTCCTATGATGTTTTGGTCCAATAGAAGGACGTCCTTATTATTCACTATTTTGTACAAGCTAAACCCACCGAAACAATGGTTCATTAGGCAAATCATGGCTTATTTGCTTCTTTCTGCTGCATCTTTTGCCTGTTTTAAATCATCTCTTATCGTTTCCTCTGCCATTGGTACTTCACTATTATAAGCAGAGCGAATAATAAGTTGCCCAGCTACGGGAGATGTTAAGAAAATAAAAGCAATCGCAAGAATTAAACGAGAATTAAAAATTTGTTCTAATTGGAAAAAATACAGACAGGCACCAAGGAGAATAAACATTACTCCCAGCGTCGCTGATTTCGATGCTGCATGACTTCTTGTATACACATCTGGTAGCCTCAATACTCCAATGCTTGCAATTAGACTTAATAAGGCTCCTAAGAGAATAAGAATCGCTATAATAATATTAATGATTGTCTCGGTCATTGTCGATAATTACTCCTCTCTCCAGGTACTTAGAAAAAGCCACCGTACCAATAAAGGCTAAAATACTAATAAGAAGAATAACTTCCAAAAAGGCCGAAGTTTTTAATACTACTGATAAAATAGCAGTAATAGCAACAAGATTAATTCCGATTGCATCAAGTGCAACCACTCTATCAGGGGTGGATGGTCCCTTTACAACTCGATAAATGAATAAAATAGTCGAAATAGAAATGATAAGTAAAGATATATGCATGATCGTTTGGAACATTAAAGACTCACCTCTTGGATCGCTTTTTCAAAGCTATTTTTGATACTGCTGATTGTAGCCTCTTTATCACGAATGTCCATCGCATGAATATAGAGAATTTTATTGTCCTCAGATATATCCACAACAAGCGTTCCAGGTGTGAGGGTAATAAGGTTACAAAGGATCGTTATTTCCCAATTCTTTGTTAAAGCTGTTTCTAGGGCGAAAATTCCGGGTGTCACTCTTAGCCTTGGTCGAAGTATAATTTTTAACACCGCAATATTGGAAAGTACTAGTTCTCTTAGAAAAATACCTAAAAGTTTTATAATGGAAACAACTCGATATAAATAAAACTTATCGGTGAAAAATCTTCTTGTAATATAAATGAGCATTAATCCGATAATAAACCCGATTAGAAATGTGTCTGGAGCGAAGGAACCTTTCAGAAACATCCAAACAAAACTGATTAAGAAATTTAATAATAATTGAAAAGCCATTGTCATCACTCCTTTAATACGGCATGTATGTAGTTTTCCGGTTGCAACAGGCTCTCAGCAGCTAGAGAAATATATGGTAAAAGCATCTCTACTCCAATGCCTATAAGGAAGGAAAGAAGAACTAGTATACAGCCAGGGAATAAAAGTGTCTTTATAGGCTTTTTCGTAACATTATCTGATTCATCTCCCCAAAATGCTTTAACAAAAATCTTGATAACAGAAAGTAATACGAGGAGACTAGATAGAACAATAATAAAGCCACCAATATAATTACTTTCTTCAAAAGCCCCTTGGATAATGAGTAATTTACCGACAAATCCACTTAATGGCGGAATTCCCGCTAGCCCAAGTGCTGCAATAAAGAATGTCCAAGCAAGTAGAGGATATCTCTTTATTAATCCACTCATAGATTTTAAATTACTAGTTCCGGTAATATAAATTATGATTCCGATTAATAAGAATAGAGCTCCTTTAATAATCATGTCGTGTATCAGATAAAAAATCGCTCCAGTTAGTGAAGCTGTATTAAATGTCGAGAATCCAAATAAAATAACGCCAATCGCCGTAACAATATTATAGATAATTATTTTCTTTACATCATTATAAGCAATGGAACCGATAGCCCCTAAAATGATCGTAATAAGAGCAAGAGTGCCTAATAACGCAAAGACATATGAATCCTCGTAAAAGAATAGGGAGTATGTTCTAGCAATTGAATAAACGCCAACCTTCGTTAATAAAGCTCCAAATAATGCAAGTATCGGTATTGGAGCGGCGTTATAAGATCCTGGAAGCCAGAAGAATAATGGGAAAATCGCGCCTTTTAGTCCGAAAACAATTAAAAACAAGACCGCAATAACGGTTAATATTCCAGTATCACCCAATCCACTGATTCTCTCTGAAATAAACGCCATATTTAAAGTACCAACAACAGAATAAAGATAAGCAACTGCAATAACAAAGAGTGCTGAAGCGACAACATTTATAATAATATATTTTACTGTTTCTCTTAACTGTATTTTGGTATTTCCAAGCACAAGTAGTACATAGGAAGCCATTAACATCACTTCAAAGAAGACAAACAGGTTAAAAATATCCCCCGTAGAAAAAGCACCAATAACACCGACTAAAAGAAATTGAATCATGGAGTAATAAAAGTAATTTTCTCTCTCGCTATCGATTCCTTTAAAAGAATAGAGGATGCAGCAGAATGCGATAATGTTTGTTGTTAACACAAGAAGCGCTGATACCATATCTGATACAATCGTTATCCCAAACGGTGCATCCCAATTACTTAAATTAACTGTTTGAATTCCTGCATTTTTAATTTTATCAATCATAAATAGTGCAACAATAATGCAAGTACTAGTACTCAACAAGGAAAAAATGCGTTGTAAAATGATTTTCTTATGAAAGAAAATCAAGATAATTCCCATAAATAAAGGAATTAAAATTGGAAGTAGAATTAGATTAATCATACTTTTTCCCTCTCAACTTCTCCATATTATCCGTTCCTAATTCCTGATAAGTTCTGTATGCGAGCACTAACAAGAAAGATGTAACTCCAAAGCTAATAACAATGGCAGTTAATATTAATGCTTGGGGTAATGGATCAGTATACCTTTCTGCATGCTGTCCTAAGAGAGGGGCAGCACCTTTTTTTAATCCGCCCATCGTTAATAATAATAAATGAACCCCGTGGCTCAAGAGTCCTGTTCCAATAATAATTCGTAAAAGACTCTTAGAAAGAATTAAATACGTTGCACACATAAATAGAATGCCGATGATGAATGCCATTAAAAATTCCATTAGTCATCCTCTCCAATCGTTTGAATAATGGTCATTGTAACGCCAACTACTACTAAGAAAACACCCAAGTCAAATAATGCAGCAGTATGAAGAGACGTTTCTCCTAATAAAGGTAGGTGCACATGTTTATTAAAAAAATGGGTTAAAAATGGTTTGTTAGAAAGTACAGCAATCATTCCTGTTAAAAAGCTTATTAACAGTCCTATTGCGGTAACGTAAATAAAATTTACAGGGAAGATTTTCTTCACAAATTTTAAATCGTAAGCAATAAGTAATAAAACAATCGCTCCACTTGCCATTAATCCACCGATAAATCCTCCACCTGGTGTATAATGTCCAGCAAAAAAGAGATCAACAGAGTATAGGAGTATTAAAAAGACAATGACTTTAGTAATCGTTTGTAAAACTAAATTATTTATTTTCATTTTTCTTTCCGCCCATTCTTAAGGTTATCATCGAATAAATACCAATTGCAGCAATAGCTAGTACTGTAATTTCAAAGAGAGTATCAAATCCTCTGAAATCAACTAAGATAACATTGACCATATTTTCTCCTGCCGCTTTAATATAGGTATTATCCACATAATATGGAGAAATGGAATCGAATAATTTTGTGCTATAAGAGGCAATGGCAATCAGCATTACAACCAGCCCTACTAGCACAGAAATTACTGCATTTGATATTTTGAAAGGAATACTTTCCTTTTTCCTTGCGTTTCTAGGTAAATGATAAAAACATAGTAAAAATAAAGCGACAGAAACTGTTTCAATGACCAATTGAGTTAACGCAAGGTCAGGTGCTCGAAATACTACATAGAATAAAGAAACGGTATAACCGACTGCACCTAAAAGAATAATAGAGGTCAAACGTGATTTAGAGAACAATATCGCTATAGTCGAAATAACAAGAACAAGCGATAGAACAGCTTCATATCCTCCAATTGGTGCTAGTAGGGAAGTGTCTATTTTAAATCCATCCTTCGCAAATAAAGTATAAAAAAGGATAAGGGTAAAGAAAGAAAAGATATAAATCAAATAGGTACGAAGGGAACCAGTCATATATTTATTCGTCAGTTTGTTAAATGTATTTTCTGTTTCTCCAAATAACCAATCATATATCCGATTCCAAACAACAGGAATAGCTTGATAAATAACAGACCATTTCGTCACTGATAAATAAAGGATTGTTCCAAAAACGATAACGCCAATTGTCATAAATAATTCTGGTTGGAATCCATGCCAATGATAGATATGCAAATCATAAACGCCTCCACCATAAATAGATGTAATGGCAGGGGATAGAATAGTATTAGATAATACCCCGGGAAATAACCCGAAAATCACAACAAGAGATACTAATATAATTGGTGAAATTAACATTCCCATTGGTGCTTCATGTGGCTTAGTAGATAATTTTTCTGGTTGATATTTTCCGGTAAAAGTCTTAAATACAAGAATCATACTATATACGAATGTAAAGATACTACCAACCCAAGCGATGATTGGTAATAGAACTCCCCAAGTATCTAAATGAAACATATTGAAATCACGAATATTCAACATGCTCGCAAAGAACATTTCCTTACTAAGGAATCCGTTCAATGGTGGGATACCAGCCATTGATAGCGAACCAATCAATGCAATAGCAAATGTGATCGGCATAATTTTCATAAGGCCGCCCAAACGACGAATATCTCTTGTACCTGTTTCGTGGTCAACAATCCCAGCCATCATAAATAAACTACCTTTAAAGGTTGCATGATTGACAAGATGAAAGACTGCCGCAGCTGTTGCGATATAATAAATACTTTCATTGTCATAATGAACACCTGCAGCACCAATCCCTAGTAAAGACATAATCATTCCGAGCTGACTGATTGTTGAGTATGCAAGAAGTCCTTTTAGGTCTACTTGTTTTACGGCAAGAAATGATCCGTACAATAGGGTAATAATCCCGATAAGTGATACAATCCAAAGCCAATAACCAGATACTGCAAAAACAGGACTTAAACGGGCAATAAGATAAATTCCCGCCTTAACCATCGTAGCTGAATGCAAATAGCTGCTGACTGGAGTTGGAGCTTCCATCGCATCCGGCAACCAAATATGGAATGGGAATTGAGCAGATTTTGTAAATGCTCCTAGTAAGATACAAATCATCCCTAACATAAATAAAGGATGAGAGATAATAGAGTTTTGTTGAACAGAAGTAATAATTTCTGAAATATTGAATGACCCTGTCATTAAATATAGGAGTACAATTCCAGCTAATAAGGAAAGACCACCAAATACAGTAATAACCATCGATTTAATTGCTCCATATCGAGAGTTACTTCGGTTATTCCAAAAACCTATTAAAAGAAACGAAGAGATACTTGTAATTTCCCAAAACATATATAAAACAATCAAATTATCGCATAATACGACTCCAAGCATAGCTCCCATGAAAAAGAGAAGATACACGTAGAATTGATTAAGCTTTTCTTTATCTTTATCTAAGTAATAGATGGAATATAAAATAACAAGTGAACCGATTCCAGCTATTAATAAGGAGAAAAGCATCCCAAGACCGTCTAATTTTACTGCGAAATCAATTCCTAATGATGGGATCCAAGGGATTGATGCTATTTTTGCCTGTAAACTGGAGGTTGTCCCAATATTACTGGAAAAATAAACAAATAGTAGAATTGGAAGTGGAAGTACGAACCATCCTGTATGTACCCTTTTCAAAAGTTTGTATGTGATAGGAATCAATAGGGTGTATATAAAAGGCGCAAGTACAGCCCAATGAAGAATAGACAAATTAAACCCTCCTTAATTAATCTGAAAAAGTCGCTTGATAATGAATGAATATATTAAAGTATAACGCAAAAAAAATGACTGTGCACAGAGGAAACATGAAATATATTGGGCGATAAACTTTGCTATTAAATAGGAAGAAACCGGTCAAAAAACGGGAAAATTTTTTTTGCTTTTTGGTGTAAAATAACCACCTTTTTGCTCAAACTAATGATGAGGTGGTTATAAACATGCATATGAAAGCAAAGATATGGATGTCTATTTGTATATTTTCTCTTTGTCTTTTAGTAGGAATCTTCTTGAATGATTTTCAAAAAAGGGAGTTTTATTCATTAACGGAGCTCCTATTAATAGAAGAAGACGACTCTCTTATTCTCGAAGAAACAATGATTCCATTTGAGCCAAGAGAATATATCCGGAAAATGGCAGTAGAATAATGGTTTGAAAAAGAGGGACAGCCTTACATAAGGATTTGTCTCTTTTTTATGTTTTACCGGTGAGATAAAAATATGTGCAGGAAGAGAAATGTTTTTGCTTAACTATGTGATAAAAACAAAGCTTTTTTCTCTCCAAAAAACACAGTGAAAAAATACAGAAAATTAAAAAGGTTAAGTGATATTCTGTTATAATATAGATAGATAAATAAGGGAAACCAGCTTGTGTGAAGAAACATAGTTTGGAATTATTTTTGAAAAGAAAGAACAAATTGAACACGCGATCATGTGAAATATTGATGAAAAAGAAGGTGAAAGAATGGAAAAGCAACATTTATTTATTGACTTTGAATTCACCATGCCGGAGAAAAGTAGTAAGTTTAAGGGGTTTTATCCAGAAATTATTGAAGTAGGTATTGTCGCTGTTGTAGGTGATTCAATAAGGGAACAGTTTTCGTCTTACGTTGTACCCCGTAAGTTTTCAACACTTTCAAGGAGATGCAAATCTTTTCTACATATTTCACAAGAACAAGTCAATAACGGGATATCTTTGTATGATTTAATGAAAAAGCTTGAAACAATTTGCGGAGGATACCAAAATATCATTGTTACATGGGGAAACATGGATATGAAAGTGCTTAAGGACAATTGTCAAAAGGCACAGCTTCCCTTTATCGTGTCATGTAAAGAAGTGGATTTATCGATGGAATATAAGCGTTTTTTCGGTGATAAAAACCAAACTGGTTTATGGAAAGCGGTTAGGGAGTATGGAAGAGAAGGAACTGGAAAACATCACCGGGCACTAGATGATGCTTTAACCACCTATCATATTTTTAGACTAGTTGAACAAGACAAGAAATATATGGGCAAATCAAATCAACCAACTATTGGAGATTTAATTGATATGTCCAAATTACTGAATAAGTTTGCCTAAAAAGACGAAGAGGTCAATCTTCGTCTTTTCTGTTTAGGCTATTTTCGTAAAGTTTGTTGCTATTACCCGCAGCCGGAATACACTTCGCTTTCCATTGGGCTCGCGCTTCGCCTCCGGGGTCGTAGAATGTCTCGCTAATCCCACAGCAGTCTACGTGTATTCCGACTGCTCTATTTTCCAACTAATTCTTTTCTCCTGTTGAAAAAACAACAATCTTTTAGAAAATAGCCTTTGTTCACATGCATTTTAAGGTAGCTTATAGTATTCCGTATTTAGTATGTCTAAATTTTTCATACTTTGAATAGCGAATGCAGACTCGTCTGCTTGGAGTTCTTGGCGCATTTTTTCTAAGGCAACTTGTAATGATTCATTATAAGAAGGGATTGAATCCTCTTTATACAGTTTGACCATTTTCTTTGGAGCATTCATCTGTTCCCGATAAGAAAGAGCTTTTCTTTCATGGAATATTTCAACCATTGCTTCTTTCGGCTGATGCAAATCACCTTGCATCGGATGCTTTAAGACTGCAAGAACTCGTACTAAATAACTCTGAGGACGGATTTCCGTAATTTCTCCGATGTATTTTCCTGTTTTATAAAAGGCGGTTACGATAGAACCGATAGATAGTTCTGACAATCAAATCCCTCCAAGTATTATTTCCTTTTATAGTATCACAAATAGACTGTATATGATAAACGAGAAGAGCTGTATAATAATGAAGGCTTTTTCAAATAATAATACCAAACCGTCCATGGAGGAAAAAAGATGAAAAAACTGAGTTTATTGGCATTTATAACCCTTTTCCTAACCGGCTGTGCGGAAGGTGAAGTGACGAAATTAGAGGTAGAAATGTTTAATGATGTTGGAGACTCTTTAGGAACAATTGAGCTACAAGAACAGTCTAAGGGAGTAAAATTATCTTTAAATTTAAAAGGTTTAACTCCAGGGATCCATGGTATTCATATACATGAGACGAATAAATGTGATGCTCCTGATTTCCAATCTGCAGGTAATCACTTCAATCCAGATAATAAAGAACATGGTTTACTTCACCCAGAAGGTGCCCATGCTGGTGATTTGCCCAATATCCTAGTAAAGGAAGATGGAACAGTAAAAGCTGAGCTAATGGCACCACAGGTAACTCTTAGAGATGGAAAAACATCATTGTTTACAAAGGATGGGACGTCTATTGTTATTACTGAACAACAAGATGATGGAATGACTCAACCAGCAGGCGATTCTGGGGAAAGAATTGCGTGTGGAGCAATTAAGAAGAAATAGTTCTTGGTGAAGAAAAAAGACAGGCGACTCTTGAGTTAACGGGTTCGGATTAAGAGTACAAAAACTTAAATAGCATATCAATTTTAGGTTCAAATCGCATATGATTTGAACCTTTTATTTTTGTTGATTTAAAAGGGTTTAATCGCAATTGACGTATAAAATAGCACATAAATTAGCATACTAATTAACAGGAAGACAATAGCTAATGTCATACATTCGAAAAGTATGCTAAAATGTATCCCAAAATAATTGCTAAAATTGATGTCAAATATAGAGGTGAAACAAGGATGAACTTTATTAAACCGAAAAACAAGAATGTTGAAAAAGTCGATTGGCTGTTGTCAGAACGGACCAGAGCCATTGTTAAATACTATGCCGAATATACGGAATACAGCGAAAGTGAAATTGTTGATAAGTTCTTGTTGAACATCCTTGAAGACAAAGATTTCATTGGTTGGATTGAAAAGAAGCGAAATAATCGCCGTATCGTGAAACAATTAGAATTGGAACATTCATTGGAGGAGGATGTAATTGGCTAAGTTAAAACGGTTAGCTACTAAAGATGATAATCCTGTTATTGTCCATTCCCCTTTGTCAAACGAGGAGCTAACGAACCGTTTGAAAGATTACGACAAACTCACACCAAAACAGTTTGGCACAAAATATAAAGAGTTGTTATTTAAACCTGCTGAGTTAACTTGGAATGGACAACTACTCCAATTCCAGTACAATCATTGCCTCAATCCTTATTGTAAGTGGTTCGGTTTGCCTCAAGAGAAGTTTGATGTAAAGGGTAAACCGAGCCGATATAAACTTTCTGGTGCGGGTGATGATAAATCATTAAATTGTAATCCAGACCCCATCAAAATAGGATACGGTGCAGTTTTGGACTCTAGGACTTATGTTGTTTCGAATTGGTCTGTGGCGGAAGAAATTGAACGATTGGTCCGTATTCAAACGGTTGAGGATATTGAACCAGATTATGATTTTCATAAGGAAGGGTGTATTGCTTCTGATTTAACCCCTTTTATCGAACCAAAAACTTTCTATAAAAGAGGAAAAAGTACGGCTAACTCTCAACGATACCAATGTAAGGAGTGTAAGAAGTTTACCAATGTGCTCCCAAACCAAAGGCAATCATCCACCTACCACCAGAAAAGAAGCGAGATAATGCCGTTATTTGCTAAACTCCTGCTTAATCGAACGCCAGTGAGTAGAACCTGTGAAATCTTAGGGATTGGCAGAGGTACTTATTATGATAAGCTCGAAATCTTATACCGAAGGTGTTTGGAGTTTCTAGAAAAACACGAAACCAAGCCTTTAATAAACGCTGAATTCAAGAAAATGTGGTTGAATACGGATAAGATGACCTATTATTTAAATAATGTCCGCAAAAAGGGGCAAGGCAGTTCTCAATTTGATGGAATCGAGGAACTTCAACTACCAACAAGTGTAGTTATTTCCGCTGATGTTCTCTCCAGGTATGTGTTTCGATGTGATGTGGCATATGATTGGGATATTACCTTAAGTGACATTGCCCTTGATACGGCATTGTTGAAAGAAGACCATTTAAACTTATTTGCTAAAAAACACGCTCGGTTTGATGCATATTCTCATTTCCCAATGCCACCATCTAAAAATGATACACAAACACAATCGGATTACCATAAAGAACTGCTTAAAATAGAACGTCGGGAGAAATATATTGACGGACTGCACGTTCAGGCAGCCTACACCACTATCGCTCATTTTTGGTTGATTAAACAGCTTGTAAAGACTTCTGAATGGCGTTTTGTCACCGATGATGATAAATCATTAATCAACTCCATCCATCGTGTATTTTCGCAGGAAATTCGCCGTACAGATGGACACCATTTTTTATGCCAAACGGATAAGACCAAATCTCGCAAGAAAGCCTATGAGGAATTTAAGGAGGCAAAAGCGAATTTATTGGAGTGGGGCTCAGTAAGGGATATAGGAACAAATTCTTTACGCAAATTGGCATATCTATACCTTACGGAATTATTTGAAACTCACAAATTCCATAAAGTCGAATCAGATGGGGTGAGTTCCCATAACGAGTATGCCGATAATCCAATTGAACATCCTTTAGCTACACCTGACAGAGGGTTTCGGTCAGTTGATTGCACAACGGATGTCTCCTTTCTTGAGGCAAAAGATGTTGCGGCATTAATTGTAAATGTGAATGATAATGCCACGAACACCTTCATTCAACACATTCGGAGAAGGTTATCCATTTTAGAAAGACCACTGACAACGGCTCGTGGCGATGGAAAGAGCTATATTTACTCAAACTTCAATCCAAAGTATGCTCAAATGGCTTTAACCATCCTTCGGACTTATTACAATTTCTGTTTGGCTTATAAGACAAAGGAAGGAAAAACTGAAACAATCGCTACACCTGCTCAACGATTAGGAATAGCTAAAAAACAATATGAATTAAACGACATTATTTATCTAAGATAAATATTCTGAAAAGTTATCAAAGGATAGTGGAAATATATGTTAAAATTATAATATAAATCATAAAGGGGTGAGGAGTGTTGGATACATTCAATTGGATTGTTTTTCTTTGGCAGGTCTCCTTCGGGGTTTCAATAATTACATTACTAATTGGATTAGTAAAGCGGTCTTGGGTATCAATGCTTATCAGTTCTGTAACGTTCCTACCAGTCGCTTATTACTTTCTTGGTGCAGAAAACGGATTGAGGCTAATTGGGTTTATACCAATTCTACTTCTTATACTCACAATAGTATTTTGGCGAAGTAAGAAAAGAGCATAAATAACATTAAAAGAGGGATGGTTTCCATCCCTCTTTTGGCGATTTTTAATGCTAATTTAACTGATAATTATCGGTTGAAAAATGTGTTAATCGGTACGTTTTTTTTATTGTTAATTTAAATTTTGTACTTCAAAACCGAACCCGTTACTCTTGAGTCTCCCGTCTTTTCTTTGTTTTTTTCTGGAAAAATGTTTTCGATAGCGGCAATTACTACTCATGCTACGAGTTACTTGCATCAAACTTTATAAAAATAGTTTTTAAAATATTTTCTATGTCATTACTGAAATGTTTGAACAAGAATAAAGAGGTTTAATGCGACAATTAAAATAGCCATTATCCATGAAATAACCGTAATCCATTTCGTGTTAACTAGATTTCCCATGATACGTTTTGAACTAGTAAACATTATTAGTGGAATAAGAGCAAAACCAATTCCAAACGATAAGGTTACTTGACTTGCAACAAGTGCAGTCGTTGGATTAATTCCGAGTGCTATGATAGCAATTGGCGGTACCATTGTAATAAATCTTCTAACATATAATGGAATACGAAAATGGATAAACCCTTGCATAATCACATCACCGGACATTGTACCCACAGATGAGCTAGATAATCCGGCTATTAATAATCCCAATCCAAATAGAATGGCTGAAAGGGGGCTAACTAATTGTCCGAAATAGTTAAAAGCTATATCTAAATCTTCCACAAATAATCCATTCTTATGAAATAATGCACTAGAAACGATCAATATCGCTCCGTTAATAAAACCTGCAATCAACATGGCAATGAGAATATCGATAAATTCAAAGCGGAAAATTTGCTTTTTCTCTTTATCTGTTTCCCCAACAATTCTTTTTTGTGTTAATGCAGAATGTAAGTAAATAGCATGGGGCATAACAGTTGCGCCAAGGATTCCTGCTGCTAAAATAACACTATCCATTCCATCAAATTGAGGGGTAAATAATCCGTGAAGTAAAGATGGAACATCCGGCTTCGCAAAGAACATTTGTACGATAAATGAAAGGACAACAATGAATAACATGCCGGTAATTCCCGCTTCTAGGGATCGATAGCCTCGTCTTTGTAATTCAAGAATAGCAAAAGACCCGACAGCTGCAATTAGACTAGCCTCCAATAGAGGAATGCCAAAAAGGAGGTAGATACCAAGTGCAGCCCCAATAAATTCTGCTAAATCAGTTGCCATAATAACAAGTTCACCTTGTATCCACAAACCGATAGAAACTGGTTTTGGAAATTCTTCTCTAGCTACTTCAGCTAAGTTTTTGCCTGTAGCAATTCCTAATTTTGCTGATAATGATTGAATGACTAATGCCATAATATTGGAAAATAGAATTACCCATAATAATAAATAGCCGTATTTTGATCCAGCAGCAATATTCGTTGCGAAATTTCCTGGATCAATGTATGCAATCGCTGCAATGAATGCTGGACCTAAAAAGGGAAGGATTCTTTTTAGACCTTTAACTTCCCCATTTAAAATACTTTTTGCTGATCTAGAAGGGGTACCTTCTATTGATTGGTTTCTTCCCATTTTTCTCACCTGATTTTACTTTGGTTTAAAAAGTTTCTCTAATGCAACTTTTATATAAAAGATATTCCTAAATTAGAAAATTGTCAATCTATTTGTGTTAAATAAGTTAGGAGAAATTTTGTGAATTTATCCTATTCTTAACGGGCAGGAAGATTCCTGCCTCAAGCTGTAGAAAATAGAGGAGGCTAGGCTTAGACGTTGAAACTCGCCCATAAGGGACACTAATCATCAGATAGGGATAAGGGAAACCTCCCAATGATGGAAGTTTTCTTTAAATAGAGAATAATATGGGAAGATTTTTTTGTAGGAGGAGAGGAAGAAGGATGAAAAAATAAAATAAAAAAACCTAGCTGAGTTTCAGCTAGGTTTATAGGCTATTATTGTACTTCTTGTTCACCAGTTACTTCTCCATCAATTACAGCAGATGCTTTGAATTCATCGCTCTTGTAGTATACATTACCATCAACTTTTGCAGTTGCGTCTACAGTAAATCCGTTAGCTTCTACATAAACATCACCAACAAATGTACCACCTTGAATTTTGAAGTTTTCACTTTGTACTGTCATTTTAGGAGCAGTTAAAGTGAAAGAATCAATGATGTTATGATCTTCATCTTGTGTATAAAGACCAAGTTTACGATAAAGTGGATTTGCAGCATCACCTTTATCGTGGAATTCACCTGCAACTACGATATCGCTGTCAACTGTTAAATCTTGAAGTGTTGCAACAATCCAAGTACCGTTTTCACTTAATCCATTAACTAATGCATCTGCTTCGTTAACGATAGAAGCAGTTGTTACTACATCAGCTTTATCCTCAGCTTTATTATCTTCTTTTTTTGGTTCTGTGTCTGTATTTCCGCAAGCAGTTAAAAGCGCTCCTGCTAAGATTGAAGCAAGTAAAATTTTTGGTGTAATTTTCATCATTTGTTCCCCCTATAATTGTTCTTTTTTATTGTCTGTGAATGGATTCACAATACAACATTATATTAACACACACATTGCAGTTGTAGAGAGGGGAGGTGTGTCCAATTTGTGAAAGAAATAAGGTAAAAATGTGACTTTATTTTAATAATCAGAAAATAAAAATAATTTAAAATAAGAAAAAAGCAAGCTAGGCTGAGATAGAGTTTCTCAGTCTAGCTTGCTTTACTACGTTAGAGCAAATATTTGTTTACTTCATCCACTCTGGTTTCCCAAAGCCTTCAAATTCTTCATCAATTACTTTTTCAAACTCTGCTGATTCAACAGCTGCTTTAATGTCTTTAGCAAATGGAGTATCTAAATCTTTTGTATTAACAACAACACGGTTACGATATTGGTCCAGCATATTTTCTAATTGAAGGGAATCTAATAAATTCATTTTAGCTGCTAGTGCGAAGTTCCCTGGAACAGCAGATAAATCTACACTGTCTACAGCACGTGGTAATTGTGCTGCTTCAATTGGTTCGAATTTTAAGTTTTTAATATTTTTCGTTACATCTTTATCAGAGACAGTAAGTGGATCGGCAGCTGAATCAATTTCAATTAAACCTGCTTCTTCTAAAATTAAGAAGGCACGAGCTGCATTAGTTGGATCATTAGGGATAGCAATTGTCGCACCATCTGTAATGGCTTCTAAACTGTCAAATTTATTTGAATAAATGCCCATTGGAGCAGTTGGAACAGAAATTAGTTCGGATAACTCTAAATTATTTTGTGCAGCAAAAGATTCCAGATAAATTTTGTGTTGGAATAGGTTCGCATCAATACTTCCTTCAGCTAATGCATTATTTGGTTGCACATAGTCAGTAAACTCTGTAACTTCTACTTTATAGCCTTTATCTTCAAGAATAGGTTTAATTGCTTTTTTTACCATGTCTGCATAAGGGCCAGAAGTTGCACCTATATTAATCTCTTTTTTCTCTCCTGCGTCCGCATTGTCTTTCTCTTGTCCACAAGCGCTAAGTACACTAAATGATAGTAGTAAAAGAAATCCGATAAGTATTTTTTTCATTGTTTTTCCTCCTAAAGTATTATTTCGATTTAACGTTTATCCAATGTTTTTGAAATTTTGTCTCCGAAAAATTGAATGATTTGAACTAAACAGATAAGAACAACTACGGTTGTAATCATTACAGTATTATCATAACGATAATAGCCATATTGAATCGCAAGATCGCCAACACCGCCGCCGCCGACTATTCCGGCCATGGCAGAATAGGCTATTAAATTGATTATCGTAATAGTAATCCCTTGAATGATTCCTGGTCTCGCTTCTGGAATTAATACTTGCCAAATAATCATCAAGGGGGAAGCTCCGATAGCGACTGAAGCTTCAATAACCCCTTTATCAATTTCTCGAAGAGCTTGTTCTACTATTCTCGCAAAAAAAGGAATGGCAGCGACTGATAGAGAAACGGAAGCCGCAGTTGGACCGATTGTTGTGTTTGTAATCCATTTTGCTAAAGGTAAAAGAGCTATTAATAAGATAATAAAAGGGATCGAGCGAACCATATTCACAGCAAAGCCAACAATGTTTTTAATAAATGGGTTTTCTAGAAATAACCCTTTATCGGTAACAAATAAAAGTATTCCTAACGGTAAACCCACAATAATGGCCACAACAATAGAGATGCCTACCATATATAAAGTTTCAAAAAAAGCAGAATTTAAATCAGGAAGTAATTCTATAATATAATTCCAATCAATGCTAAGAGGCATGATGGATCACCTCCACGTTTTTGGTGCGATCTTTAATATACTGAATCGCTTTTGTAATCTCATCGTCCTCACCTGTTAATTCCATGATGAAAATACCAAGTGGATTGTTTTGGATATATTCAATCTTGCCATGTAGAATATTTCCTTTCACTTTGTAGTGCTGAAAGGCATCAGAGATAATTCCTTCTTCTGCAATTGGTCCCTGAAAGGTAACCTTAATAATTTTTCCTTTTCTTTCCTCTAATAAGTGGTTTGGTAATTCAAACTGAAGAATGCTGTTCACAAAGTTTTTAGTAAGCTCCTGCTTCGGATTAGCAAACATATCATAAACTGACCCTTCTTCAATGACCTTTCCTGCTTCCATTACAGCCATTCGATCGCAAATATCTTTTACCACTTCCATCTCATGGGTGATGAGAACGATAGTTAAACCAAGTTCTTTATTAATTCTTTTTAATAATGCAAGAATAGACTTTGTGGTTGTTGGATCAAGTGCTGAAGTTGCTTCATCACAAAGCAGTACTGCTGGATTGTTAGCAAGTGCCCTAGCAATTCCAACCCTTTGTTTTTGTCCACCGCTTAATTGTGCTGGAAAGACATTTTTTTTATCTGCTAACCCTACCATCTCGAGCAATTCTATTACCCGTTCATGAGTTTTCTTCGCTGGAAGATTTGCTGCTTTTAAAGCAAAAGCGATATTTTCATAAACTGTTTTACTACTTACAAGATAAAAATGTTGAAAAATCATTCCTATTTTTAACCGGGCAGCTCTTAATTGCTTTTGATTTAATTTTGTTAAGGAAATATTATCGATGATAACTTCGCCGCTTGTAGGCTTTTCCAATAAATTGAGACATCGAAGAAGAGAGCTTTTTCCTGCACCACTGTAGCCTACAATTCCGAATATTTCTCCTTTTTTAATGGATAAAGAAACATGGTCAACGCCTACGACTTGGTCTTTTTTCGTTTTATATACTTTTACTAAATCGTTTATTTGTATCATTAGAAATTACTATCCCCCTTTGCATAACCATTTGCTCGTTTAATGCCGTCTTTAAAAGATCGTTTTCTTTAAGTAGATTTATGAAATATTTTTTTAAAATATCTGGAAAATAAAAAAACTTCTTTCATTTGAAAGAAGTATCGTATATATATACCGATCTTATCTTTCAGAATAAGTCATTCTGCAGGAGTTAGCACCTTCCTTTAGGAAAGGAGGTTGCTGGATGTCATCGGGCCTGTTCCCTCAATCTCTCTTGATAAGTAAATATGAAATTTTCACTAAATGAATAATAAAGCTAAAATACTGAATTGTCAATATAAATTTACAATTTAAAACGGTCTGATTCTATCCGATAATCCCTTCTTTTCGCTTATGTTCTTTAAAGGGATATATGATAGAATGTTCTTTAGCAAACAGGAACAAAGGGTGGCAACGAATGAATAGTCAAGAAATGAATTTAGAATTTATCCGTTTATTAAATGAATGGGATCCTATTTTCAATAGGTGAGGGGAATTATGAAACAGAGATTGCGGACAGTCTTCAAGCTTTATATGATTTGGATTCGGAAGAAGAACTAGCGAATGCTATCCAAGCTATTTATGAATTTTCTTTCGAAGAAGTCATTCCATTAGAAAATTGCTTAGCAATCTCAAATAAACTAATGTATGTAAAACGAAGTAGTTCTTGTTCTTTTTAAAGGGAAAACTGAATTTTTGTGCATTTATCCAACTCTTAACGGGCAGTAAGTCCCCGAGCTCAAGCTGCGGAAAAGCGAGGAAGTCAGATGGTGAAACTCGCCCGTAAAGGTCCCTATCATAAGTGGTGGGGGCGGAAAAAAAACGTTACAGATGTAAGTTTATATAAAAGATTAGTCTAAATGTTCATTCCTGTTGGGGGTTCCCTTTTTAATTCATTATGGCGGAAAAAATCATTTAAATAACAGAATCAAAAAATGAAATTAGTACGATGAATTTAGCGATAATTTGGTATAATGAGAATATTTCAAGCGAGCAGGAGGATAAACATGAGATTAACAGATAAGGAAATTGAAATTGCGGAAATTCTAGAAAAAGATGCGAGGATTTCTGACGAAGATATAGCAAAAATGATTGGAGAAAATATAGAGAAGACGAAAGAAATGATCACGAAACTAGAAGAAATTAATGTGGTTGTTCGCTATACATCGATTGTAGATTGGTCAAAAGTAGAAGGCCATGAAGGAGTAACGGCAATGATTGATGTCAAAGTGACTCCGAAAAGAGGAGTTGGCTTCGATGAGGTTGCGCAAAGAATTTATCGTTTTAAAGAAGTTAAGTCATTATATTTAATGTCTGGTGCATATGATTTATCTGTCATTATTGAAGGGAAATCGATGAATGAAGTAGCTAGATTTGTTTCCGAAAAGCTTTCAACGCTGGATTCGGTTATCTCCACTACTACTCATTTTATTTTAAAACAATATAAGCATGATGGAACGATTTTTGAACCATCCGATGATGATAAAAGAATAGTGGTGTCCCCATAATGAAGCAAACCAAAAGTTATGTCGCACAAAAAGTAGAGGAAATGAAGCCATCTGGAATCCGCAGATTTTTTGATTTAGCTTCTGGGATGGAAGGCGTAATTTCTCTTGGGGTAGGAGAACCAGACTTTGTAACTTCCTGGTCTACAAGAGAGGCGGCTATTTTATCGTTGGAACAAGGATATACCTCTTATACAGCAAATCCTGGACTACTAGAGCTTCGCGAGGAAATTAGTCATTATATGCAAAAAAGATTTTTTGTTTCATATAACCCTGCATCCGAAATAATCGTTACGGTTGGAGCTAGCCAGGCAATTGATATTGCTTTACGAGCTATTCTTAATCAAGGAGAAGAAGTAATTGTTGTAGAACCGTGTTTTGTTTCCTATGCACCGTTAGTGACGCTTGCTGGCGGGGTTCCAATTACGGTTCAAAGCTTAAAAGAAAATGATTTTAAAATCAAACCATTTCAGCTAGAAGAAGTTATAACGGACCGCACAAAAGCAATCATGCTTTGTTCACCTAATAATCCAACTGGAACAACACTTTCCAAAGAAGAGCTTGCAGCAATCGTGGCAGTTGCAGAAAAACATGATTTACTTATTCTATCCGATGAAATTTATGCAGAGCTTTGCTATGATGAAGAATATACAAGTACAGCGGCGATAGAGGGAGCATGGAAGCGGACGATTCTTCTTTCGGGTTTTTCTAAAGGTTTTGCTATGACAGGCTGGAGACTAGGTTTTGTATGCGGTCCAGAAGAATTAATCCAAGCGATGTTAAAGATTCATCAATACAGTTTAATGTGTGCCCCAACAATGGCACAATATGCTGGACTTGAGGCATTAAGAAGTGGTCAAAACGATGTAGAAGAAATGAAGAAAAGTTATAGACGAAGAAGGAATTTTATTGTTCAGTCATTAAATGACATGGGGTTAACTTGTCATATACCTGGCGGAGCCTTTTATGCCTTTCCTAATATAACCGCAACAAAAATGAACGCTGAGACGTTTGCTGAAAAGCTTTTGATGGAAGAGAAAGTAGCGGTTGTACCTGGAAGTGTATTTGGAGAAAGTGGAGAAGGGCATGTTCGTTGTTCTTATGCAACTTCTTTGCAACAATTACAAGAGGCAATGAAACGGATGAAACGCTTTGTTGATAAATATGCGTAATAGGTAAAAAAGAGGTGTTTATATAAGTGGAACAACTCATTGATTGGCGTAAAGTTGTTGTTCTTCCTTTATAACATCTCTTTTTATTGTGTTAATTTTATCCCTTTAAAGACATAGTTTATGCAATTGATAAACGGGAATCATAAATACAATAAATAAATCCTTTTGTAAATATGCCGATATTGTGATATAATCTTATAATGCGTATAAAAGGAAAAATTAATATAAACAATTAGGAGTGTTCTCATGTCAGATAAAATCGAAGTTGGAAGTGTTATTAAAGGAAAGGTTACAGGTATTCAACCTTACGGAGCGTTTGTTTCTTTGGATGAAAATACACAAGGTTTAGTTCATATCTCTGAAGTAACACATGGTTATGTAAAAGATATTAACGAATTTTTAAAAGTTGGAGATGAAGTGAACGTTAAAGTTCTTTCAATTGACGAAAACGCAGGAAAAATTGGTCTTTCTATCCGTGCAACAGAAGAAGCACCTGCACAACCGGAAGCTGCTAAAGCAAAAAAACCTCGTCCTAAGCGTCAAACATCTACTGTAGTTGAAACAGAAAACGTACAAGGTTTTAATACGTTAAAAGATAAATTACAAGAGTGGATTGATCAATCCGACCGTAACGATTTAATTAAAAAATAATTAATATTTATAAAAAGGCTGTCCATTATGGCTTTAAACTTCATTTGTATTAATCAGATGAAGTTTGCGCTTATGGGCAGCTTTTTTTGATGAGAAATTTGCTTTTTTCATAAAACCTTTAAATGGAACTAGGTCATCGAATAAAATAACGAATTATTAGAAAATATCGATAAGAAAATCTATCCTTCCACTGAAAAATCGGCTAAAGTTAATCTATAGAAGTTTCATTTTATCCCACTCTTAACAGACAGTAAGACTTCCCCCTCAAGCTTAGGAGAACACGAGGAAGATAGATGGGAAATCAGCTGTCCGTTAAGGTCCGATTGGTTCAACTAACCTTCAGTGAGGGAGGAAGGAAAACCCCCCACTGATGGAAGTTTCACTTTATACAACGAAATGGAAGGATGATTGGATGGTACAAGAAGTCAATAAATCAATCTCGTTAATTGAACAGTCTGAGAAATATGGAGCAAAAAATTATAATCCACTCCCAATAGTCATTTCGGAAGCAGAAGGTGTGTGGATTAGCGATCCTGAAGGAAATAAATATATGGATATGTTAAGCGCATATTCTGCTCTAAACCAAGGTCATCGTCATCCCAAAATAATTGAAGCGTTAAAAAGACAAGCAGATCGTGTTACGTTAACATCCCGTGCTTTTCATCATGATCAATTAGGTCCTTGGTATGAAAAAATCAGTGCACTAACTAAGAAAGAAATGGTTCTACCGATGAATACAGGAGCTGAAGCGGTAGAAACTGCTATTAAAGCTGCAAGAAGATGGGCGTATGATTGTAAAGGAGTAGAAAAAGATAAGGCAGAACTAATCGTATGTGAAGGGAATTTTCATGGAAGAACAATGGGAGCCGTTTCCCTTTCCTCTGATAACGAATATAAGCGGGGGTTTGGGCCACTGTTGCCTGGAATTAAAATTATTCCTTATGGAGATATAAATCAATTGAGAGAGGCTATTACAGAGCATACAGCCGCATTTATTGTTGAGCCAATTCAGGGAGAGGCAGGTATTATCATTCCTCCTCAAGGTTTCATGGAAGAAGCATATGAATTATGTAAAGCAAAAAATGTTTTGTTTATTGCAGATGAAATCCAAACAGGCCTATCAAGAACAGGCAAATTATTTGCGAGTGAATGGTACGGTATTGTACCAGATATGTATATATTAGGAAAAGCGCTTGGAGCGGGTGTGTTTCCTATCTCTTGTGTAGTTGCTGATTCAGACATTCTAGGAGTATTTAATCCAGGCTCTCATGGATCAACATTTGGTGGAAACCCATTAGCTTGTGCTGTATCGATTGCTGCGCTAGATGTCATTATAGAAGAAAATTTAACCGATCGTTCGCGACAATTAGGAGATTATTTTCTACAAAAATTAACAGAAATTAAAAACCCTATTATAAAAGATATTAGAGGAAGAGGATTATTTATTGGAGTTGAGCTTACGGTAGAAGCAAGATCCTACTGTGAAAAGCTAAAAGAAGTGGGATTATTATGTAAAGAGACTCATGAAACGGTAATCCGTTTTGCTCCTCCATTAACGATTACAAAGGAAGAGCTAGATTGGGCGCTAGAACGTATAAAACAAATATTAAATAGTCCAATTTAAAATACGCTCTTATAGATAAAAGCTGACATTTAATAAAGAAGGCATGTCAGCTTTTATCTGTTAAATTTGTTAATTATCGAGTCGATCTAGGTTCGGGGTCTCGAACAACCTCTGCAGTTGGCTTAAATAGCAGCCCAAGGTTTATTAAGCCGGCAATTCCAACAAGACCATAGATAATTCGGGAGATTGCAGCTCCTTGACCACCGAAAATGCTTGCAACTAGATCAAATTGAAAGAAACCAATTAGTCCCCAATTTATTGCTCCTACTATTGTTAAAACCAATGCAATTCTTTGGATTGCGCTCATATTGTATCCTCCTTATAGTAGAATCCCTTTTATTTTTTGTTAAATCCATAAAACTATACATACAGAAAAGTTGTACGAATAATTCATAGTTGAGAATACACATACTATCAGTCGGTGCGAAGCTTAATCTTTTGATTTTCCGAGCAGTTTGATTAATAATTAGGCATACACATTAGTTTTTGTTACTAATTTTAAAAAGAAATGGGAGGCGTTTTATTTGGAAAACTTTGTTTTTTATAACCCAACAAAACTTATTTTTGGTAAAGGGCAATTGGCGCAATTAAAAGATCAATTAGCTTCCTATGGAGAGAAAATCCTGCTTGTTTACGGGGGAGGAAGTATTAAAAGAAATGGTCTTTATGATAAAGTAATGGCTATCTTAAATGAACATGGTAATGAGGTATTTGAATTATCTGGTGTAGAGCCAAATCCTCGCTTAACTACTGTACAGCGTGGAGTAGATATTTGCAAAACAGAAGGAATTGATTTCATTTTAGCAGTTGGTGGAGGCAGTGTTATTGACTGTACAAAGGCTATAGCTGCCGGTGCAAAATTTGATGGAAACCCATGGGAGTTCATTACGAAAAAAGCAGCTCCAAAAGCAGCTTTACCGTTTGGAACAGTTTTAACGCTTGCTGCAACTGGATCAGAAATGAACGCTGGATCTGTTATAACAAATTGGGAAACACAAGAAAAAGTTGGCTGGGGAAGTCCATTTACATTCCCTGTGTTCTCTATCTTGGATCCGGAAAATACATATACAGTTCCAAAGGATCAAACGATATATGGAATTGTGGATATGATGTCTCATGTTTTTGAACATTATTTCCACTTAGAAGAACATACAGAACTTCAAGATTATATGTGTGAATCTGTATTAAAAACTGTCATAGAGTTTGGACCAAAACTTGTTAATGACTTAGAAAATTATGAATATCGAGCTGCTATTTTATATTGCGGTACGATGGCTCTAAATGGAATGCTCAATATGGGATACCGTGGTGATTGGGCTTCACATAATATTGAGCATGCTGTTTCAGCAGTATATGATATTCCTCATGGTGGTGGACTTGCAATTCTATTCCCTAATTGGATGAAACATAATTTATCTGTAAAACCAGAACGTTTTAAACAATTAGCCGTTCGTGTATTCGGCGTAGACCCAGAAGGGAAAACAGCAGAAGAAAGTGGGCTTGAGGGAATTGAAAAACTTCGTGCTTTTTGGAATGAGTTAGGAGCTCCTTCCCGTTTAGCTGATTACGCCATTGATGATAGCAAGTTAGAATTAATGGTTGAAAAAGCAATGACAAATGGTGGATTTGGGAATTTTAAAGTGTTAAACGAAAAGGATGTTTTAGCAATTTATAAAGCATCTCTATAAAAGAATAAAAACGTACAAACATTTTGTATGAATTGTTTGTACGTTTTTATGCAACAGAGAAGGAAATTGAATAATTGGTGAAAAATGAAAAAAAAAGATATTGTATTCGCTTTCATAACGAGTTCTTTCTTGATTCCTTTTTCTACTTCCGATAAAGTGGAAGAGGAGTATAAATAAATATTATATTGGAGGATCATTTATGACACACGTTCGTTTTGATTACTCAAAGGCATTAAGCTTCTTTGGAGAACACGAAATTACATATTTAGAAGATGCAGTAAAAGTTGCTCATCATTCCTTGCATGAAAAGACAGGACAAGGAAGCGATTTCTTAGGATGGATAGATCTTCCTGTAGCATACGATAAAGATGAATTCGCACGCATTTTAAAGGCATCAGAAAAGATTAAAAGTGATTCAGAGGTATTACTTGTAATTGGTATTGGTGGTTCTTATTTAGGCGCACGCGCAGCAATCGAAATGCTAAATCATAGTTTCTACAATTCTTTATCTAAAGAAAAGAGAAAAACACCACAAATTATCTTCATTGGAAAAGATATTAGCTCCACTTATATGAGTGATGTCATTGATTTCCTTGGCGATAAAGATTTCTCTATTAATGTTATTTCTAAATCAGGAACAACAACAGAGCCTGCAATTGCGTTCCGTATTTTCCGTAAATTATTAGAACAAAAATATGGAGTAGAAGAAGCAAGAACGAGAATTTATGCTACTACTGATAAAGCTCGTGGGGCGTTAAAAACTTTAGCGATGGAAGAAGGATATGAATCATTCATCATTCCTGATGATGTAGGTGGACGTTATTCTGTGTTAACACCAGTTGGTTTATTGCCAATCGCTGTTAGTGGTGCAGATATTACGGCTATGATGGAAGGTGCGGCAGCTGCACGAACTGATTTCAGTACATCTGAATTAAAAAATAACATTGCTTATCAATACGCAGCAGTTCGTAATGTCCTTTATAATAAAGGAAAAACAATTGAAATGTTAATTAACTATGAGCCAGGCTTGCAATATTTCTCTGAATGGTGGAAACAATTGTTTGGTGAAAGTGAAGGGAAAGATCAAAAAGGGATTTATCCTTCTTCTGCAAACTTCTCAACAGACTTGCACTCATTAGGACAATATGTTCAAGAAGGCCGTCGCGATATTTTTGAAACAATTGTAAAAGTAGACAAGCCTCGTCATGAATTAGTTATTGAAGCAGAAGAAAATGACTTAGACGGTTTGAATTACTTAGCAGGACAAACTGTTGACTTTGTAAACAATAAAGCATTCGAAGGAACACTGCTTGCACACACAGATGGTGGAGTACCAAATCTTATTGTAACAATTCCAGAAATGAATGAATATACATTTGGATATCTAGCATATTTCTTCGAAAAAGCTTGCGCAATCAGCGGTTATTTACTAGGTGTAAATCCATTTGATCAACCAGGAGTAGAAGCATACAAAGTAAATATGTTCGCATTGCTTGGTAAACCAGGATTTGAAGAGAAAAAAGCAGAATTAGAAAGTCGTTTATAAGATTGTAGTGATGAAGCTATCGGTAAACTCAGAAAATGAGGGTTACCGATAGTTTTTTTAGTTTCTCTTTCTATTCTATTGATGCCATTTCGCTTTTCAAAATGTTTAAAGGTTTCATGAAAGGTTAAATAAATAGAAATAGGTATTAGAAGGAGGAAGTAGGGATGCTTGTGGAAAAAGAACAGTTATTAATTAAAACATTACAGGAATGTATGATTGTTTGTAACCATTGTCTAAATGAATGTTTAGCAAGTGAGAAGGTAACACCAATGCTTGATTGTATTCATGCCAATAGAGAATGTATACAGTTTTGTAGTTATTTAGAACAAGCTATTATTAGAAAGTCTCCATATGCAAAAGAGTTTGCGGAGATTTGCTTATCTGTATGTACCGATTGCGCTAGCGAATGCAAGAAACATGACCATCGCCATTGCCAATATTGTGCAGAAATTTGTATGGAGTGCGCTAATGCTTGCAAAACTTTTTTAGAAGCTTAAGGATAATCCTTAAGCTTCTGAGGCATACTTTTTGTTTCTTGAAAAGCGAGTAGTATGCCTCAGAAAATAATCTATTATTAAATAACTTCACTTAGGCTAAGTGATAATAATTAATTCATCATTCTCTTCAAACTGGAATGCAGGATTAGGATTAAGGTAACTAGTCCCCCCTCTTTTCACCCCTAATAATAGCTTTCCATCTGCTAATAAATAATTGTTTAATATCAAATAGTCTCCTAATTCACCATGAATATTTGTTAAAGGGATAAATTGAAGCTTCTTATCCTTCAGTTGATTTAAAAGCTCCAGAAATGCAATCATTGTATCTTGAGAAGTTAAACTATTGTGCATAACAAAGCTCGTTAAACTATTTGTCTCAATAATTTCATCTGCACCAGCTCTTTTAGCGTTCTGGATTTGTTCTGCAGTTAGTATTTCAACAATACATGGTATCTTAGCATTCAAACCTTTTATCGCAAGTAACGACAATATTGAATGCATGTCAGCTTGTAACTCTTCTTTGTTTTGATCAGCTGTAATAATAACCTTACTAGCGGTCATTATATTTGCTTTCAGCAGGACGCTGTCTAAGTTTGAATTGCCTCTTACGAAGTGAATGGTTTCTGGCACTGGATTGGTTGTTAAAGACTCATCAACTAATGTAATAGGGATATTTTCCTGGTCTTTAATAATAGAATGAATAATCAGCTTTGACCGTTCATTCCACCCAATGATAATCAAGTGGTTTTGCCCTTTATAAGTCGTTTTTCCTTCTAGATAAGCATTTTGTTTAGCTACAGCCGCAGTAGCTAATGTCACTAAATAGGTCGAAAGGAATCCTACCCCTGTTAATATTAATAACATTCCTGTTATTCTCCCCAAAACGGTAATGGGAGCATAATCACCATAGCCAACTGTGGAAGTCGTAATAATCGCCCACCAGATTCCTTCAAATATAGTGGGAAATGTTTCTGGTTCAATAAAGGTGATAAAGAAACCGAATAGGATAATAATAGTTAAAGAAATTGTTAATACACGAATACTTAACGGTAATCTTAAGAATCTAGAAAGTATAGAATTAGGCAAAGTAAACACCTCATAAAGTTGTTATCCTTTGCATTATTGACCAATAAAAAAACTTTCATAATCAAATGAAAGTTTTTTAGTAGAATATACTCAAAGTTCTATCTGATAATAATCAGCAATCTTTTTTTGTTCTGTTTGAAAGTCATCATAACCATTCAAGTTATAAAGCATTCCCTTGATAATTGGGACTCTTGGTTCTTCTGCATGGATTTCTGTCATTAATACTTCCAATGTTACTTCTATCTCTTCCTTATTTGCAATATGCTCCATTTTCTTTTGAATAGAGTTAATAGCATCTACTATATGTTGATGATTATCTTCCATAAAGTTGATAGCAGGCTTCTTAATAATATATTTAAGAAAAACATTGGAAAAGAGAGGATGCTCGTTCTCTTTTACCATATCCGTTATAATGGAATCTAATCTTTTTAATAAGTAACTGGCAATATCTTTGGACGAGACATTAATGGAATCTAAAATCGAAACTTTCAAAAAAGAATGAATAAGTCCATCTTGGATAATAAGCAAATCTAAAAGGTATTTCTTCTTCTCTTCCCCATAAATAGCAAGGAGACCTTTTAGATTATAGTCTTGCAGTTCTGCTTGCATTTTTGCTAAGAGTTCCTTAATAGAATTGTTTAAAGGAATTGCCTGTTCTTTTGATTGCATAATGATAAACTCTTTATGCTTTAATGCGTGATCGAACATAAAGGTCAGTTGATCTATATATTTATCTCTAGATGGGACTGGCCTTTGACTAATTTCTTCAAGTGTTTCGATCAGTTCATCATAATAATATTGTAAGATTTTATAAAGAAGGGAATCTTTTGATTTAAAGTATAAATAAAAGGCACCTTTTGATATCCCACAATCACTTGCAATTTCTTGTACAGATGTAGAAGAAAAGCCTTTTTGCGCAAAAAATTTTATCGCAGAATCGATAATTATTTTTTCTTTTTCTTTCACGTAATTTCCTCCTGTGCATATAGGAAGTAAAGTTGACTAAACGGTCATAATGATATTGAATTTGTGACTAGTTAGTCAAATTATATAGTAAATGAAAAGAAAAATCAATTAATAGAGCTTTTCTTCGCAGCTCTTTGGTGAGAAGTAGAGAATTTTCGAATTGTATGAATGAGGGATTTGCTATATGATAGTAGTCAGAAAAGATTTAAGAACAAAAGTTGAGTAATCCAATTGGTTTATAATGTTTAAAAGAGCTGATTACTTGACGTTAATTTCTTATGATTGTAAACTTACTTACGCATAGTAAGTGAAAAGGGGATTAATAATCTAAATTCTTTTTTCACAAACTATAAGATGAAATTTATTTATAAGTGATATATTAGCTGATACATGAAGGAATAATACGACAAAAAGGGGATTTTCGAATGGATCAAAATATTATCGATCTTCTTCAAGATAAAATGGAAATAATCGCATTTAATGAAGAACAGAATTTAAGCTTAGTTGGACCAGTGAAACTGCCAGTTCAATTAGATGATCAAGTGGTTACTTTTCAATGGTATACATGGTTACCAATAAATAAAAATGAAACGAAAGAAGAAGTTCTTCGTTCCTTACCAGCTCTAGATTTAGCAGATTATCAACAATCATCTGTTTTAGTGTATGGGGACTTCGCATCAGAAGAAAATGCATTAATACGTATGCATAGCATTTGTCATACGGGCGACATTTTCGGTAGTAAACGGTGTGATTGTGGATATCAATTAAAAGAATCTATGAGAATGATTGTGGAGAATGGAAATGGCGCACTCTTTTATTTAGCCAATCATGAAGGAAGAGGTATTGGATTATTTACAAAATCCCTTGCGTACCTTTTACAAGAAAATGGTTTCGATACAGTAGAAGCGAATCTTGCACTTGATTTCCCAGATGATTTGAGAAGCTATGAAGCACCTCTTAAAGTACTTCAATTTCTTCGTCAAAAGCCAGTGAAATTAATAACCAACAATCCTAAAAAGCTAGAAGCTCTTAAGAAACTGGGGCTAACAGCTGAAGAAAATGTTCCGTTATGGGGGGATGTTTCTTCTTATAATGAGAATTATTTAAAGACAAAAGTTAATAAATCTGGTCATATTCCCTTGAAAAATACGGTGACCATTTAAGGAGAATAGGTATGAAGCTTGATCAAGATTATATGAGAATGGCGTTGGAACTTGCAGCATCAGCACTAGGGAAGACAAATCCGAATCCAGTGGTGGGAGCTGTGATTGTAAAGGATGGAGTAATTGTCGGCACAGGTCTTCATCGGAAAGCTGGAGAACCACATGCTGAAGTCCATGCTTTTAGAATGGCAGGAGACCATGCAAAAGATGCAACCCTTTATGTTACATTAGAGCCTTGCTCACACTATGGAAAAACGCCGCCATGTGCACTTTTGGTTAAAGAATCTGGGGTGAAAAGGGTAGTAGTGGCAACAGAAGATCCTAATCCACAAGTAGCGGGTAGGGGAATTAACATCTTAAGAGAAGCGGGAATTGAGGTTGAAGTTGGAATCTTACAAAAAGAGGCCCAACAATTAAATGAGCGTTTTATCCATAATATGATTCACGGAACTCCGTTTGTCATTTCCAAGGTTGCAATGACTTTAGATGGAAAAATTGCTACTCATACTGGACATAGCCAATGGATTACGGGTGAAGCGGCAAGAAAGGAAGTCCATCTTTTAAGAAACGAAGTGGATGGTATTTTAGTTGGTATTGGAACAGTATTAGCAGATAATCCTAGATTGACAACCCGATTAGAGGGACCATCAAAAAATCCTATTCGTATTATTTTGGATGCTAATTTAAGGACTCCTTTAGAAGCTCACATAACAGATTGTAAGGAAGCGAAGACAATTATTGTAACTTCTGCAATTGCTCATTCTTCCAAAGCAATTGCTTTGGAAGAAAAGGGAGTAGACCTATTGACAGTTCCTTCTATTAATGGGCAATTAGATTTAAAAATAGCATTAAAGGAATTATATAAGCGCGGAATTACGGATATTCTTCTTGAAGGCGGAAGTGAAGTAAATGCAAGCTTTATGCGGCAAGGACTTATTAACAAGTATCTAGTATATATTGCCCCTAAAATAGTAGGTGGTACAAATTCCTATACGCCATTTAGAGGAGAAGATATTGATAAAGTAGAGGAGGCTGTACCATTACGTTTTGAAAAGACGGAATGGGTTGGAGCAGATATTAAAATAACAGCTTATCCTGTGAGTAATAAATAGTAATTCTATGGAGGAAGTCAATGAAGTTTGGGTTTGATATAGATGATACACTTATCAATTTAAGGCAGCATGCTTTTGAACTTTATAATAAAAAGTTAAAGAAGAATATTACGTTAGAAAGCTTCCATGCATTAAAAACAGTCGAAATTCATGAACCATTTGGATTAAATGCTATTGAAGGAAAGCAATTATGGGATTCCCTTAGGGAAGAGATTTACTTTACAACTTGTCCCCCTTTTCCATCAGCAATAGAAACACTAAATGAGCTTGTAAGTCATGGTCATGAGGTTTATTATATTACGGCACGGAAAAAACAATTTGCAGAAAAAACGAAAGATTGGATGAGAGAAGTAGGTTTTCCAATTTTGGATAGTCATTTTTATTGCGGAATGGAAGATCATGAAAAAATAGCTATCATCCAAGCGCTTAAGTTAGACTATTATTTTGATGATAAGCCAGCTGTACTGGAAACACTTCAAGAACAATCAACAAAGCTTTATGTGAAAGATCATCCATATAATCAGCATCTTGAGTTTAATCGTATTAATGATTGGGCACAGCTAAGAGAACTGTATTAGCGTTGATCACAAAGAGGTTGGGACAAAACAAAATATATAATAGATAAAGAGGAATCATTTCTCATTTAGTAGCGAAACCAACTCGTTCCATTACGCTACAGACACTCCCTTTCTGCAGGAGTTGAGTGTCCTCCGCTCCATTTCACTCCGTTTTTAAAGGTTGTTTCGTTCCACCATTTTTTAAAAAGAAAATATAATGGGTAATACAAAGCAGACTGAATACACGGAGACTCCTATGGGAGCATATCATTCAGTCTGCGGGTAATAACCACAAATATTCTTTCTTAAAATGAATAAACCCCAAACAATTATACGAACCTTTCTTAGCATGTACGTATAATCGTTCGGGGTTATTTGGTTGAAAATACTTATGTCCCAGCTTCTCTTAAAACTCCACTGATAGAAGTTTTTTATAGCTTCATGCCGATTCTGCTCTTATATCGTTTGATAAGAATTTGACAGTCTACACTAACAACACCTTTTATTGCATACAATTTATTTGTGAGAAAGGACTCCATTTCTTGGTTATCAATAAATATTCCATGCATATGTAATTTACTTGGACCTGTCATATGGTACAGACTTGTAACCGCAGGATCATCTGCAAGTGTATTAGCCACGCTTTCTAAGTATTGAGGTTCTACATCAACATTAAAGAAAGCAGAGACCGTTTTCCCAACTTTAGCAGGATTAATAACAGTTGTGAACTTCTCAATTATGCCATTTTCAAATAAAGTATTTACTCTTGTTTGAACAGCAACTCGAGAAATCCCAATTTCTTTTCCGATATCTGTATAGGAGATCCGGCTATTCTCGTGAAGCAAGGACAAAATATGTCGATCAATTTTATCTAATTTTATATTAGGAACATAAAACTTTTTATCCATAAAAAATCCTCCAACTAATTTTCTTCGCCTTAATTGTTTAACTTAAGTGAGGAACAATGAGGCCACCGTAAAGAAAGGCAAGTATAATGACAAATGCGGGATGCACCTTCCATTTTTGTAGCAATAAAAATGCAACTAATGCAATAACACCTGATTGAATAATACCTATGGAATGATAGGAATCCTGAAACATTTCAAAGGTCAAAACTAGCATTAATGCTGTTATGACAGGTTGAACTAGAAGGGTCATACCTTTAACAATCACTGAATCCTGATGTTTTCTCATTATTTTCAATAAAAAAATAAGTGCTATAGCTGAAGGGAGGATGGTTGCAAGTAAAGCAATAAAAAACCCTCCCCAACCACCAACTCCAAATCCTACATAGGCAGCGATTTTTGTCGCAATTGGACCAGGTAAGGCATTAGCAAAAGCTAACATATTCGAAAACTCAGTGTTGGATAACCAATTATATCTATTTACTATTTCTTCATACATTAACGGAATAGAAGCGGGACCGCCTCCATATCCCAATAAATTAGCAACAAGAAAACTGAGAAAAATACTGACAAATATCATATTCACTGGCCTCTTTCTTTCTTATGTATAAATTTTTCTTTTAGTTTAAAATGGAATGCTCCATAGGTAAGAAAAACGAGCACAACAATACCAGGATGAATGGAAAATGTTTGTAAGAGGATGAGACAGACAATGGTAAGTCCAATTCCCACATAGATTCCCAGGCCTTTCACTGCTTTTTCTCCAAATTCATATGCCATTAAGCCAAGCATGACGGCAATTACAGGAACAACTGCTGAAATCATGCTTGTTATTATTGGTGAGTGACTAAGAATAGATATAAAGGAAAATAAGAATACCATTGCCAAACAAGTCGGTAATATGTGAGCTAGAACACTAACGATTGCTCCGACAGTTCCCTTTTGGCGATAACCTAAATAGGCGGCTATTTTAGTAGCAATTGGCCCAGGGAGTGTATTGGCAATTGCTAATACGTCTCCAAATTCTTCATTATCCATCCATTTATATTTTGTCACCGCTTCGTGACGAATTAGTGGAATGACAGAAGGACCTCCTCCAAATCCAAAAATACCTGCACGTAGCATGCCTAGAATTAAATCTTTATACATGAATTTATTTCTCCTTTCTTAACAAGTGTAACGATATAGAAAAAATAATTACGATACGTAACTATAATACCACGATTTATTATTAATGTGTTTAAAGAAAATGTTAAATCTATACTAATAGAAAGTTTATTTGGACTATCTTATCCATTGAAAAATAAATCAACATATAATAAAATAATAAAAATATATTTAAGTAAGAGTTATCTTCATCCTAGCTTTCGTAAATAATGGCTCATTATACTATTCCTTATTGCCTTAAGTCTAAACGTTTTCAGAAAGTAGTAGTTCAAATTATGATAGCAAAATAATTTAATGGTGTAGATATGAAATAATTTACCCACTCTTAATGGGCAGTAAGCTACAGCTTAAGTTGCGAAAAATCGCAGAAGCTAGGTGTTAAACTCTCCCGTAAAGGCGCGATAAGTGTAACTAACTATCAGTGGGAAATGAGAAAAACCAAACTGATGGAAGTTTTCTTTATAGGATGTAACCTTCTATATTTTTTAGGAATGATTATATTATTTTATGAAGTTTGAATATTCAGAAATATAAAGGAGGTACTTATATTTGAGAGAGCAATTGGAAAAAAGAATTAGAATTTCTGCAAAAAAAGAAATTGCCGATATAGTGATTACCAACGCTAAAATTGTTAATGTGTTTACAGGCGAAATAATGGAAGGGGACTTAGCAATTGCTGATGATACAATAGCTGGTATTGGGCGTTATAAAGGAAAACAAATAATTGATGGTCAAGGAAAGTATATTGTTCCTGGTCTCATTGATGGACATGTCCATATAGAAAGCAGTATGCTTACCCCTCAGGAATTTGCGAAAATTCTACTTTTGCATGGTGTTACAACTGTTATCACAGATCCACATGAAATTGCAAATGTTGCGGGGGCGGCTGGAATTCAGTATATGTTAGATAAATCTGAAGAGCTTCCGTTAGATATTCGTATAATGTTGCCATCTTGTGTTCCTGCTGTACCAGAGGACTCAAATGGTGCAACATTATATGCTAAGGATTTAGCGCCTTTTTATTCCCATGAAAGAGTACTAGGATTAGCAGAAGTTATGGATTTTCCCTCTGTTTTTGAAACGCAGACGGATATGATTGATAAACTAGTCCTGACAAAAAAACATAATCGCTTGATTGATGGGCATGCTGCAGGAATTGAAAGAGAGAAATTAAATGTTTATAGTGCGGCTGACATCCAAAATGACCATGAAGCAACAACATTACAAGAAGCAAAGGATCGGTTAGATTTAGGAATGTATCTGATGATTAGAGAAGGTACAGTGGCAAGAGATTTGAAGGCTTTGTTACCTGTTGTAACGTTGAGAAATTCACGTAGATGTTTGTTTGTAACAGATGATAAACTTGTAGATGATTTGGTGGAAGAGGGCAGTGTTGATCACAGTATACGCTTAGCAATAGAAGAAGGATTAGATCCGATTACAGCGATTCAGATGGCCACGATTAATGCTGCTGAATGTTTTAAACTAGATTCAATTGGAGCGGTATCTCCAGGCTATCGAGCTGATTTTCTACTTGTAGATAATCTTGAGAAATTAACCATTCACTCTGTTTTTAAAAATGGTCAATGTGTTGTAGAAAATGGAAAGTTAACAGATGAGAAATTTGTTAAACATCCTTATTTAGATGCTGAGTTACCTTCCATTAATTGTGCAGAAGTATCTTTAGAAGATTTAAAGCTTCCTTTAGCTTCTAACACATGTCATATCATCGAAATTATTCCCAATAGTATTGTTACAAAGGAAGTCATTGAAAAAGTAAACAGGCAAAATGGGTATTTTCAACCATCTATTGAAAAAGATCAATTAAAACTAGTAGTAGTGGAAAGACATCACCAAACTGGAAATGTAGGAAAAGCTATTGTAAAAGGATTCGGTTTTAAAAAAGGTGCAGTTGCTACAACCATTTCTCACGATTCACATAATATCGTTGCGGTAGGAACAAATGACGCTGATCTATTATTGTCCATTCATACATTACAGGACATAGATGGAGGAATTGCGGTTGTATCAGAAGGGATAGTAGTTGCTACATTGCCTTTACCGATAGCTGGCTTAATCTCGGATCAGGACTATTTAACGTTGTATGAGCAGTTAAAAATTTTGAATCATAATGTCAAAATTCTACAAGGGTATGATTCTTTTAATCCATTTTTAACATTATCCTTCTTATCATTAACTGTAATCCCAACCTTAAAATTAACGGATAAAGGATTATTTGACTTTTATGCTTTTTCTTATAAAGATATTGCTCTAGAGATTAAATAGTTTTTTATTTTTTAATCTTTTGTTCATTATTTGTTCATAATTATTCGTTATTCTATAAATAGGTTAAGAGTTTCCCCTCTTAAAATATATATTACCCGAAAGAAATTTCGGGCTTTTTTCATTTTTAATTTCCCTTTCCTCCATTAGTAGGAATTGTTAATAAGTAAATGAGATGTATGTTTAAAATTACTATATAAAGTGAATACTTTTATATAGGTATACAAATATACAAGGTAGACAAAGAACTTATAAGAAAAACAGGAATAATGAAAGCGTTTTCTGATATAATGAAGGTATAGATGATCTACTTACTAATAAGGAGTGGATAACGATGGAAGAACAAACAAACTTTTTTAATGGACTTAAATGGGGCGTTATTATTAGTATACCTTTATGGATTTCGTTTTTTGGTTGGATAAAATTATTAATTCATTTGGCTTAATAGAGAAGCTTCTTTGGAGTGTTAATTATATAAATAAAAAGAGGCTGGGACAAAACTAGATAGCCAATCTGTAAAGACGAACAATCTCTAATTTATCACTTAAATAAAGGTTCCTTTTATACAATGGTTATTTATGTTTTTAAATATAGTCAAGTGTAAAAACTAATTCGTTCCATTGCGCTACAGAAACTCGCTTTCCGCGGGGAGCAACCTAAGCCTCCTCGGCTAAAGCCTGTGGGGTCTAAAGATTGCTCTACTTCCCGCAGGAGTCGAGTGTCTTCCGCTCCATTCCACTCTGTTTTTAAAGGCAATTCCCTAAAAAATATTGTTTTTTTAGAAAAAATGAATTAGTAGGAAATATGGAGCAGCCTGAATACACGTAGACTCCTATGGGAGCTGCGAGAAAGTCCGAGACCCTGCAGGCCATAGGCCGAAGCGGCTCGGCGCTCGCCCCATGGAAAGCGAAGTGTATTCAGGCTGCGGATATTAACACTAACTGTACTGAAACAGCCTTTTATAAAACTAATAAAACCCGAACAATCATTTAGGATTATTTGATAGTTGTTCGGGTTTATCTATGACTGGAATACTTATTTCCCAGCCTCTTTTTATTCTTATGCTTGTGGTAGTGGAGGATCTATTCCTAAAACTTTCTCTCCATTAACGGTTAACCAAATATAGTAACGATCGATTTCTTTACCAAGGATCTTTTCGATTTTAGTAATTACTTTTTCTTGAACTTCAAAGGAAATTTGTGCAGTTTGTTCACCTAGAGGTACATTTTTAAGTCCAAGTGCATCTGCAATTTGTCTTGCTTGATCATAAGATACTTCGATATATTTGTCATACTCAGGTAAGTAAGCAGCTTCAGCAGGCTTTACTTGAAGTGACACAATTAATACTACAGCTAATAAACTCCATACTAATTTTTTCATAAAATCTCTCCCTTTTCATTTATGATTTTTTCTTTTAGTGCTATAAAAGTATCTACCACTAAGGGGTGATACATAGTACCCCGATTATTTAAGATTTCTTGAAATGCTTCTTCGGCAGCTTTGCCTTTTTTATATACTCTATCTGTTGTCATTGCATCGAAGGAATCGACGACTGATATAATGGCAGCTTCAATAGAAATCTCACTTTCTTTGAGACCTTTTGGATAACCTTTTCCATCATATCTCTCATGATGCTGTTCAACTATTAATCCAACTTCACAAAGAACAGGTATTTTTGTCTCTTCAAGTAAATCTCTACCAAATGTAGTATGTTTTTTCATAATGGCCCATTCATCTTCTGTTAATTTAGCGGGTTTTTGCAGAATTTCTAATGGAACTCGTACTTTGCCAACATCGTGAAAAAAAGAAGCCAAGTTTAATCTTGTAATCTGTTTTCTATTAAGATCTAATGCCTCTCCAACTAGCATGGAGTAGTGTTTAATTCTTTCACAATGATCTACTGTGTAACCATCCTTTTCTTCTATAGAAATCGCAAGTTCCATTAAATCTTTAGAACATTGACTATAATAATGAAAAACTGGTTGACTTGTTATATAAATAAATTCTGTAATTTCTTCTGCAGTAAAAATACTGTACTTTTTAATAGGGCTCTCAAAAAAAGCTTGTCCTGCTTTCATTTCAACAATATCTTCATCAGTTCGATGGGATAATTTCCCAGAGAGTATATAAAAATATTCAAAACCATCCCAATTATCTTCAGGAGTCATTGCCCAACTAGAACCAGGTTGTAATTTATGATAGATTACTTCGGTCCCATCTCCAGCAGCCATTAACGAAATTTGGAGACCTTTAAAATAAACGGTTTCTATAAACTCACCTGCATTAATGATGCCCACGATTTACTCCCTCTTCTCTTTATACAATAAAAATAGATTAATATAATCTATAAAAATTCAATTATAGTTATTTTAAATCATAAATAATGTTATTTTAATAGGTACATTAGATTATATTATATTCTATTGTTCAAAGGGGAATATTATCGAAATTTGTAAAACTTAACAAAAATATTGTATCAAAAGTTCTCTGGAAATAATAGCTTTAATTGTAAAAACCATTTGCTTAAATAATAAATATAGAATAATAGGTTAGCAGAGGGTAGGATAAGCAGAGGGAAAAGTAAGTTGTAGTGAAAAAAGAAATCTTTGAATTACGTTTACAAATAATGTATCATAAGAAGTAATAAATAGATGAAAAGGGCTAACCAAATACAAAGAATCGATCTTGTAAAGGTCAGCCCCTTATGGATTTTTAAATTAATTTTTATCTTTTACTTTTTGTTTTTTGGTGGAGTATCCACTTATTTGTTAACGTATTGGTATGTTTGAACAACGGACAGGTCTGTAGCCATTAATCGTTATCGTTACGAGAATTTCCGCCTTTTCGACCAATTTCTTGGTAAAATTCCTTGTCATGGTTTTCAGAGGTAGCCTGTCCACCTTTTTTACCAATCTCTTGGTAGAATTCCTTGTCGTGGTTTTCAGAAGTAGCTTCTCCACCCTTTTTACCGATTTCTTGGTAAAATTCCTTGTCATGGTTTTCAGAAGTAGCTTCTCCACCTTTTTTACCGATTTCTTGGTAGAATTCTTTGTCATGGTTTTCAGAAGTAGCCTGTCCACCTTTTTGTCCGATTTCCTGATAAAAATCCTTGTCGTGATTTTTAGAAGTAGCTTCTCCGCCTTTTCTACCTGCTTCTTCTCTGCTCATTTTGTTGTCTGCCATTTCTATCACTCCTATTAAAGATTTTTAATTAACGTTACATAGGTTATATAGCCGAATTCAAAGAGAATAAACATTAACATTTGTTTTTTTTAGTATAGTAAATATTGGTAAAGGGGAAATGTATGTATGATGGTTTCAAGAGAAAAATTTATGAAAGTGGTACAATTTGCTGAAGAATTAGGTTGCAAAGTTGTATATGATTCGACAAAAAAAATAAGTTTTAATACGAAAATGTATATTACAGTTCCATATCAACTTACATTGGAAAATATCTATGCACTTGCCCATGAAATTGGTCATGTTATTGATTATGTAAATGGTGAATTAGAACATGATAAATGGCTGCATGATTGGTCTTACCGTGTAAATGCGGAGATGAGTGCATGGGTCCATGCTTATAAATTACTAGAGAAGAATGGTGTTTCGTTACATAATTGGCAAACGCATGTAAATGCTAAGCTAGCAAATTATTTTATTCTTCCAGAAGTAATCTAAGGTGAACGTAATAATGTCGGACTAATAGAGGTAAGAGGCAGTTATTCCATTTCCTTGTCCAAAAGGAAGGAAAACTGCCTTTTATTAAGAAAAAAGTGAAATTTAAGGTTAAATTAAGCAGTTATTATTAAAATAGAGATAATATATACTTTTGTAATGTTGTAAAAAATGGAGAAGAAAGTAAGGAGAACTTTCAATGAAATTACTAATTGTAGAAGACAATAAACTGTTACTTGATTCTTTAAAAACAATACTGGAAACAGAATATACAGTGGACACGGCAGATAATGGGGAAGATGGAATGTTTTTTGCGGAACAGAATATTTATGATTTAATCATCTTGGATGTGATGCTCCCATATGTTAACGGTTTTGATATTGTTAAACAGATTCGAAAAGAGAAAATTAAAACACCAGTATTATTTTTAACTGCAAAAGATGCACTTGAAGACAGAGTGAAAGGGTTAGAATATGGAGGAGATGATTATCTCGTAAAACCATTTCAAACACCAGAACTTCAAGCACGCATTAAAGCTTTATTAAGAAGAAGTGGTTCTCTTGACCTAGATGAAGGTATCAAGTATAAGGGAATCGTCCTTACTGGGAAAGAAAATGATGTTTTGATTAATGAAGTTCCAATCAAATTAACAATAAAGCAGTATGATTTACTCGAATACCTTATTCAAAATAATGGAAAAATAGTAACGAAGGAGCAAATATTCGATCGAATATGGGGATTTGATTCAGATACGACCATTGCCATTGTGGAAGTGTTTATCCATCAAATTCGCAAAAAATTAGAACCTTTTGATTTTCATAAAGATATTCAAACTGTCCGAGGTGTAGGCTATATTTTGAAGGACTATTAAGGGGCAAATAGAAAAATGTTTCGTAAAACAAGAATCAGGCTAACTATATTAAATTCGATTGTCTTCATATTACTAATGGTTATAATAGGTTACACCATTTATCTATACACAGAAAAGCAAACATATCGTGAAGTTAATAATTCTCTTCTTAATGGAATAGAAGACTTGAAAAGAATGGGCGAAAGGGACGGTAGAGGACCGGTTCCCATGTTAGAGCCTAAATTAATGCTTATCCAATGGGGGACGAGTGGAGAAATCGAAGGGGCTTCGGAAAATTCATTTATTGATTATACAGCAGAACAAGAGTATTTAAAGCCAAGTTCTACTAATACATTAGAAAAGAAAACTTCTTCTGAAGGATATCGTTTTCAAACGATATCCACTAAGTTAGAGGTTAATGGGGAAACAAAAACGATTCAAATAGTAAGAAATATTGATTCTGAAGAGAGCATGCTAGCTCAATTAATCATTATTATGTCTGTTGGAATAGGTGTTGGCAGCCTATTTGCAGTACTGGGAGGTTACTTTTTAGCAGGTAGAGCTTTAATCCCTATTCAACGATCGTGGGAGGCTCAACAACAATTTGTTTCGGATGCATCCCATGAACTAAGAACACCGCTAGCTGTTATTCAGTCCCGTACGGATGTGCTTTTTCAAAAACCTGAAGCTACAATCCAGGAAAGAGCATTTGACATATCTGTCATTTCGAAAGAAACAAGAAGATTGAGTAAACTTGTAACAAATTTACTGACATTGGCTCGATCAGATTCAAACCAAGCAGAAATAGTAAAAACACAATTTGCTGTAGAAGAAGTCATTCAAGAGGTTGTGGAACAATATGAAGATATTGCAGATTTTCAAGGGAAAAAAATCTATGCTTCTGTAAAAAACAAAATTTCATTTATTGGTGATAAGGAGAGAATTCATCAATTGCTTGTTATTCTGGTTGATAATAGTATGAAGTTTACAATGGAAGGGGGAGAGATTGAGCTTCGAGCCATTGAGCGAGCTAATTCAGTAGTCATTATGGTAAAGGATAATGGAATAGGTATACCTAAAGAAGAGATTTCAAAAATTTTCAATCGCTTCTATCAAGTAGAGCAATCGAGAACAGATCGAGAAGGGACAGGTTTAGGCCTTTCTATTGCGAAGTGGATCATTGAAAAACACGATGGTTCTATAAAGGTAGATAGTGCGTTAAATAAAGGGACCACTTTTGAAATAAATTTTCCAAAATAAAAATGCTATTTCCAAGATGGTTATTCACCAGATTGGAAACAGCATTTTTTCTGCTAGATATGCATATCTTTAGCAAGGAATCCTTGTTGTTTAATCATTTTTGCATTACTTGGATAGTAGGATTTATTATAAAAGTTTGCAATTCGATCGGTCCAGCCTACGGGGTTTTCTCCTCGGTTCTTTAAGTATTCTTTATATGTATCGTTATAGTTTTCAATGAAAGGCTGTTGATTTTCATCGTATTTTTCTTCTTGAAGAACACTTTTTAAAGGCAATCTAGGTTTTAAACCAGGATCCTCATCAGGGTAACCAACACAAAGTCCAGCAATAGGAATGACATAGGTAGGAAGCTGCAAAAATTCAATGACTTGTAAGGAATTGCGACGAATACCCCCTATTGGAACAGTACCTAATCCGAGTGATTCAGCAGCAGTAATGGCATTTTGCATGGCAAGCCCGACATCAGTGGCTCCTATTAAAAGTGTATCAATATCTTCGATTGCTTTAAAATCCTTTCCTTCCATCTCACTAGCAAGTTTTGCTCGATAGAAATCTGCGCAAAAAACAAGAAAAGCAGGGGAGTTATCCACATGTTTTTGATTCCCACATAATTCTGCCAATCTTTTCTTTCTCGCTTCATTTCGAATAAGGATAGCCGTTACATGCTGACCGTTCGTCCAAGAAGGGGCGGCTTGTGCTGCTTCCATAATCAATTGGAGTGTTTCGAAAGTTACTTCTTTATCCTGATACTTGCGGTAAGAACGATGGTTTTTCAATTGTTGTATTGTTTCATTCATGGATAGATTCTCCTTTTTTCGGTATTTTCTTTATCCCACTTTTAACAGGCAGTAAGACCTCATCTCAATCTGTGGAAAACCAAGGAAGCTTAATGGGAGATAACCGCCCGTTAAGGTCTGATAAGTTAACCATCAGTGCCCCCCACTGATGGAAGTTTTCTCTATTTTACCATACGATAGGGAGAATACTGCATTTAGTTGCTCTATCTACTCGTGCATAAAAATTAAAGGTAGATCAAATAGCTTTAATCCATAATAAACCCTACCAGATAATTGTCAGGTAGGGTCTATATTCTCTATAAAAGAGACTCTGCTCCATCAATATATACTTCTGTTCCAGTAATATGACTAGATAAATCAGAACTTAAAAAATATACTAAATCAGCCACTTGCTGTGCACTGCCTGATTGATGAGATAGTGGCTGGTTACCTTCCGGATATTCAACAGGGATGGCTATTTCTTCTAAGTGTTTTTCATCTTTAAAAGTATTCTTTTCTATATTTGTATCGATTGCACCTGGGCAAATCATATTCACTCGTATTTTGTATTGTGCTAATTCAAGTGCAGCCATTTTTCCAAAAGCTACTTGACCAGCTTTAGAGGTACTGTAAGCAGACATTCCAAAGTTTTTAAAAATGCGATTCCCATTTATGCTACTTGTAATTATAATGCTTCCTCCATTGGTTTTCATAAAAGGAACACTATATTTAACCGTTAAAAATGTACTTTTTAAATTTGTTTCAATCGTATTATCCCACTCGGATGGTGTTAGATCTTCGATGGAAGAAACTGCTCCGTTAATTCCAGCATTTATAAAAACCGTATCTATTTGCTGCCATTTTTCAACTGTTTCATCAATAGCCCGTTGAATAGAAGTGGGCTCTGCAACATTTGCTTCCAGCGATATAGCTACTTGACCTTTATTATTAATCGTTGCTTTTACTTCTTCTAAATCATCAGCATTTAAGTCTACTAATGCTACTTTCATGCCTTTGTCGGCAAGGGAGATGGCTGCAGCCCTTCCAATACCTGAAGCAGCACCAGTTATAATGGCTACTTTATTTGCAAGGTCATTCATGTGTGGGTCCTCCTCGATAAATATCGATATTGATATTGTTAGTATGATAGCTATAAGATACTAATATCCCTTTTTAACGAAATAGAAACGTTTTATTAATTAAATGAGAAAAGGAATACGAAATTTTCGAAAAAATCGAACGGATTAGGTAATATGGAAATAAAGGAGATGAATGATAATGAAAGCGATGATAATAGAAACATTTGGTGATTCTTCTGTTTTTAAATTGAAAGAAATAGAATCACCGGATTTATTGCCAGGTCAAGTGCGAGTAAAGGTAAAAGCCACGAGTGTCAATCCAATTGATATTAAAGTGCGATCTGGAGCTGTACCAGCGGTTTCTCCAGCCTTTCCTGCCGTATTACATGGAGACGTAGCAGGTGTTATTGAAGAATTGGGAGAGGGCGTAAAGTCCTTTCAAATAGGAGATGAAGTATATGGATGCGCAGGTGGTTTCAAAGGATTAGCAGGGGCATTGGCGGAATATATGATTGTGGATGCAAGGGTCCTAGCACATAAACCTCAGAATATTTCAATGGAAGAAGCTGCCGCAATCCCTCTAGTTGGCATAACGGCATGGGAGTCTTTATTTATCAAAGGTGGTTTAAAAGCAGGGAAGGATATTCTAATTCATGGCGGTACAGGAGGGGTGGGGCATATAGCTGTTCAGTTAGCTAGGTGGGCTGGAGCAACTGTTCATACAACGGTTTCATCCATGGAAAAACAAGCAATTGCAAGAGAATTGGGAGCAAATCATGTTATAAATTACCGAGAGACATCAGTTAAAGAATATGTGGGAAAATATACAGCTGGAAAAGGATTTCCGATTATTTTTGATACAGTTGGTGGTAGAAATTTAGATAATTCCTTTGAAGGTGCCGCTGTAAATGGAACAGTATTAACGATAGCTGCTAGATCTACACATGATCTAACTCCCTTACATTCGAAGGGACTCTCTTTCCATGTTACGTTTATGCTTCTTAAGCTGCTTGATGAAACAACTCGTTTTGAACATGGGGATATATTACGGAGTATTACTGCCGTAATAGAAGCAAATCGTTTAAAGCCACTACTAAATAAAAAAACGTTTTCCTTCGAGGACGTTGGAGAAGCACATGATTATTTAGAATCGGGTAATGCTGTAGGAAAAGTTGTTCTTGTGAATAAATGGTAGTATGTGTTAATCAAGAAGCATTGCATAAAAAATTCAGTAGACATCCAAAATACCTACGTAGCATATTAAGAAGGAGGAATAATGATGAGCTTTCAAAAGCCCAATCCCGATGATCGTTCTGATAATGTAGAAAAATTACAGGACATGGTGCAAAACACAATCGAAAATATCGACAAAGCAGAAGAAACATTGGTTAATGCGAGTTCTGACGAAAAAGAAATGCTTCAGCAGAAAAACAAGCGAAGAGAAGCTGCAATTCAATCATTTAAAGAAGAGATTCAAGATGAGGCATCTGATAGAGAAAATGGCTATCAGTAATTAAAAATCAACATTTTTGTTAGTAGAAGGCTGGATACAAGGTTCTGACTTTATAAGCAGTTATTTAAGTTACTTCTTTTAAATTAGAAGAATTAGCAGATAATTGTCTTTGTAAGTTGGTTAAACTTTGGTGCAGCCTTTTTATTTGTGGCAATTTGGACATTTTCTCTTATTTTACTGATGTAAATCAATTTTCATAGTAAAATACATTATGTAAGGAATATTTTATAGGAGAATATATATATGAAATCGGTTATTACTGGCATGGGGATAATTGGCACAGGCTTTTCCAATATAATAGAATATACGACTGTACTTGAAAATAGTAAAAGTATGTTGAAACAGGAAGAATATGAAGGAAAATACATATATACAGGCAGAGTGCATGAAGAACAATTAAACAAGTTAAGCAGGAAACAAGAAAAAATGTCTAAACTTGTTCGTATGATACTCCAAGCATGTAAAGAAGCAGTTGAACAAGCAGATATAAGTGTTAGAGATTATCGAACAGCAGTAATTGTCGGTTCTTCAGGTGGAGGCTTAGCAGAAATAAGTAAAGCTACTATTTCTTCAGAAAAAGGAAAAAGGATATCTCCTTATATGATTGGAAATATGAATGCTAATTCTTTATCTTCAAGTATTAGTGCTGAGTTGCAATTAAATGGTATGTCTTTATTATTAGCGAATAGTTGTACATCTGGAATAGATGCACTAAATTTAGCAAGAATATTAATCGAATCAAATCAAATAGATGTTTGTATAGTCGGTGCTAGTGATGAACCGATTTGTGATACCGTTATAAAAGGTTTTCTTCCGCTTCGTGTCTTACAAGCAGGAGACAATCCTTTGCCAATATTTGGACCGTTTTCTGGGGGAAGAGGTTTTTCGATTTCAGAAGGAGCTGGAGTATTAATTGTGGAAAGTGAACAAATAGCAATTCAGCGTAATGCTTCCATATTGGGAATAGTAGAGGAGACGAGTGTAACACAGGATGCTATTTCTCCTTATCAGTCAGATTCAACAGGATTGCTAATGGAAAAAGCGGTTGCTGAATGTATAAAGGAAAATATGCCAACTTACATAAATAGTCAGGCTTTAGGAATAATGGAAAATGACCATATTGAAGTAGGGGTTTATAAGCAGTTTTTTGCAAACTCTAAGATACCTATTACTTCGATTAAGGGCACGGTTGGTCACCCAATGGGGGTAGCGCCTCTTTTTCAAATAATTGCATCATTAATAAGTATAAGTAAAAGCTTTATTCCACCAACGATAAGCGAAGAAATAAATGATTATTATCATGATTATCCAATAGTTACAAGCGTAATGGAACAAGATGTTGATCGTGTTTTAATAACGGCACATGGATACGGAGGAAATAATGGGTGCGCAATGATAGCAAAAGGAGGAGTATAATATGGAAGCTATATTATTATTGATGGTTTCGTTAGTTCCGCTCATTATTTCTGTGACGATCATTTTTTACTCACAGTCTCAATTAACGAAGGCCTTATCTCTTTTCTTATTTATGCTATCCTTTTGGCAAATGGATATTGCTGTATTATATGCAGGAGATTTTTTGAGCCAGGATACAATTGAACTTTTATTTAAAATATTACGAATTGGAACCATTTGTATAATGCCAGTAATGTATTATTTTTCTTATTATTTAGTAAGTGGAAATATAGAATTTAAACGATTCAGAGTTTTATTTAATAAGCCGTTTTTATACGTTTTAATATTCTATAGTTTATTCGCTTATTTTATAAATTTTACAAGTCTTGGCATTAAGGATTTTGTGGTGATGGAAGGAAGTTTGCTTTCATCTGAATATGTTCTACCAATTTATGGTGAATGGAATATATTATTCATTCTTAATATTGTCTTATTATATTTAAACACTATTATTTTATTGATAATCTCATTTAAAATAAGGGATCCAATTTATAAAAGTTTTTATATGAAATTTGTCATTGCTGTTTTAATCATCTATATAAATGGTGTATTTAGTGGTTTCATTTTTATTCCACTGTTTTTTTCGAGTTTTAATTCTTTAATAGCGGCAGTTATTTTATTTTTAAGCTTTTTCCAAATGCAATCAACACATTTGAATAGTATGAATGCAGAACTGTCGAGGCAGAGTGAATTATTAGAAGCCATCATGGATATAAATCCTAATTATTTATTAGTTAAGAATGGGAAGGAACAGATAGTGAAGATGAATCCTTCTTTCTTACATCTATTATCGTTAGAAAACAAGAATTGGTTGGGTCGTCCGTTTTCTTATATTACAGATCGTATTAATATGGTAACAGAGAAACCACATCGCTATGTAGACAGTAGAGGGAAAAACTATTTTCTTATTTGGGGAAAAAAAGAACTTATACATAGTACTGGGGAAGAATATCATATCTATTTTGGTCATGATATCACTGAGCAGAAGCAAAATGAACAACTAATGATTTCTTCTGAGAAATTAAAAGTAGTAGGGGAGATGGCAGCTAGTGTTGCCCATGAAATTCGAAATCCATTGACTACCATCAGAGGTTTTATTCAGCTTCTAAAGGAAAAAAATGATGCTTCTGGTTATGAAACTATTTTACTTGATGAAATTGATCGAATTAATGAAGTCTTAAAGGAATTGCTTATACTAAGTAAACCTGAAGCGAAAGAAAATGAAAATAATAACCTTCCTGTAACAAAGGCATTTTTAGAATTGAAAAATATAAAAGTTTTATTTCAGGCTGTGGCTAATGAACAAAATAAAGAGATTATTGTAGAAAATAGAGAGGAACGAGAATTAATTGCTTCCATTGATAACTCGCAGTTTAAACAAGTATTATTAAACATATTAAAAAATAGCATTGAGGCGATTTCACCTCAAACTGGCAAAGTAAAGGTTATTCTTGATCAAAAAGAGACTCATTGTCGAATTAGAATAGTTGATAATGGAGATGGAATAAGTAAAGAGAGGCTAGCTAGAATAGGAGAGCCTTACTATACAAGCAAAGAAAAAGGAACTGGAATAGGTTTAACTATATGCCTGAAGCTTCTTAAACAAAATAACGGAGACATGATAGTAAAAAGCAAAGAGGGTTGGGGAACAGCCGTAACTATTATATTGCCATGTATTCAATAAATTTAATCGATTAAATGTGAATTTGAGGTATCAAGAAGGTAAAATATAATAAAAAAGAGCTGTTTTCTTTAGAAATTGCTGTGCGCATTATTTTCTAAAAGCGACCTGTTCTGATGTTTAACCACAAAAAAGCAGATGTTTAAGGGAATGAGCCCTTTTTAAACATCTGCTTTTTTTCTTTAGAAACTATTTATTTAGGATAAGCGATTACTATAATCTTCAAAGACAAATTGACGAACAACTTTTAATCCTTCTTCGTCATTATAAGAAGCAATAGAAGGTAAGTTAACACCATTAAACATATGATTTTTAACCATTGTGTAATGAGCCATATCACAGAATACGATCTTATCACCAGGCTTTAATGGCTCTTTGAAAGAATAATCACCGATGACATCTCCTGATAGACAGGTCATTCCACCAAGTCTATAGGTATATTCATTATCACCAGGCATTCCCGCATCTATAATATTTGGTCGATAAGGCATTTCTAGTACATCAGGCATGTGACATGTTGCGGACGTATCAAGAATGGCAATATCCATCCCATTATGAACAATATCAAGGACAGTGGAAACTAAATAACCTGTGTTTAATGCGATAGCCTCTCCCGGCTCTAAATAAACATCTACATTGTATTTTTCTTTTATAAACAAAATGGATTCAACAAGTGTTTCGATATCATAATCTGGACGGGTAATATGATGTCCCCCACCGAAATTAATCCACTTCATTTTCTTTATATATTCGCCAAATTTTTCATCCACTACTTTTATGGTGCGTTTTAAAGTATCGGAATTTTGTTCGCACATTGTATGAAAATGAAGGCCGTCAATACCGTCTAATTCATCTGGATTAAAGTTATCCAATGTAATGCCGAATCTTGAGTATGGTGCACATGGATTATAAAGCTGCGTCTCTATTTCTGAGTACTCAGGATTAATTCGAAGACCAACATCAATTTTTTTTCCGGCATTTTGAACCTTTTCTTTAAATCTATTCCACTGGCTGTGTGAATTAAAGACAATATGATCCGTATATTGAAGTAGTTCATCGAATTCGCTGTCTGCGTAAGCAGGTGCATATGCATGTACTTCTTTGCCCATTTTCTCATACCCAAGTCTTGCTTCAAACAGAGAACTAGATGTTACCCCTGCTAAGTATTTACCTACTAGAGGAAATACAGAATGCATGGAAAAACCTTTTAACGCAAGGAGAATTTTTGCACCTGTACGTTCTTGTATAGACTGCAAAACTTCTAAGTTTTTTGTTAAAAGACGCTCGTCCACTACGTAACTTGGTGATGGAGCTTGTGTAAAGTCAATCTTTTTCATTTCATTCCTCTCAATCTATAAGAGTCGGAGAGAAGTTCTCCTGCCATGGTAATCCGTATTTATTTAAGGCATCCATGAATGGATCTGGATCAAATTCCTCTACATTGTAAACGCCTGGTCGTTTCCATTGGCCTTTCATGATTAGCATTGCGCCAATCATTGCTGGTACACCAGTTGTATAAGAGATTGCTTGAGATCCTACCTCACGATAACATTCTTGGTGATCACAAATATTATATACATAATAAGTTTTTGGTTTGCCGTTTTTTACCCCTTGGATGATACAGCCAATATTAGTTTTTCCTTTTGTTCTAGGTCCAAGCGATGCTGGATCAGGAAGGATTTCTTTTAAGAACTGTAGTGGGATAATCTCTTTTCCTTCATAATTAATTGGTTCAATTGATGTCATGCCAACATTTTCAAGAACCTTTAAGTGGTTTAGATAATTATCAGAGAAAGTCATCCAAAAACGGATTCTTTTTAATCCTTTAATATTAACAGCTAATGATTCTAACTCTTCATGATATAATAAATAAATGTTTTTTGGACCAATTTGCTCTAAATCATATTCTCTTTTTTCAGAAAGCGGTGGGGTTTCAACCCATTGTCCATTTTCCCAATATCTTCCGTTTGCAGTTATTTCACGAATATTGATTTCAGGATTAAAGTTTGTCGCGAACGGATAACCGTGATCTCCTCCATTAGCATCCACGATATCAATATAATGAATCTCGTCAAAATGATGTTTTTGTGCATATGCAGTGAACACACCAGTTACGCCAGGATCAAACCCGCTTCCAAGTAAAGCAGTTAAACCAGCTTCTTCAAACTTTTGTTTATATTCCCATTGCCATTTATATTCAAATTTAGCTGTCTCAGGTGGTTCGTAGTTTGCTGTATCTAAGTAATGTACACCTGTAGCAAGACATGCATCCATAATAGTTAAATCTTGGTATGGTAATGCCACATTGATTACTAGTTCTGGTTTAAAGCTATTGATTAATTCAATTACTTCTTCTGTATTATCAGCATCGACTTGAGCAACTGAAACTTTCGTCTTGCCACCATCAATTTTATCTTTAATTGCTTCACACTTTGAAAGTGTTCTGCTTGCGATACAAATTTCCTCGAATACATCCGGTACTTGACAGCATTTATGTGCAACAACACTTGCTACTCCGCCAGCACCGATAATTAATGCTTTTCCCAAAATGAATAACCTCCTTTAATACTACCTAAAAAATTTCAATAAGGCTGATTATACATAATGTGCGTAAAATAATCTATATAATCCAGTAAAATATAATAAATTTTTATGAAAATTTATTGCTAGGAAATATATTTGTAAAAATAGGGAAAAAGAAGAAGTGGTAACTACAATGATATGAATGCAGATTAGTCAAAAATGAAGAAGTGAAGATTAATTGATATAGATGGAAGTTTTTATAAAGAGGATATAAAAAAACGACTATAATAGTCGGAAGTTTAGATGGAAAAATGGTGGAGACTATCGGGATCGAACCGACGACCTCTTGCATGCCATGCAAGCGCTCTCCCAGCTGAGCTAAGCCCCCTTATAATATCTAAGCTATATTATACAAAAATAAACAGAAACTTCAAGTCATTGAGAGAAAAAAATGTAGAGTCTTTCAGTTAATAAAGAATATTTCGTTATGAACAATACTGAGAATGAAAATGAAAAGAAAGAAGAGCGGTATCTATAAAGTAATTTACTCTCTTCCTTCTATCAATTTAACCTACTTCAAATTAATTCAAGCTCTCTATTTCAATTTCTTTTACTCCATGTATTTCGGAAATTTCTCTATAAACATCCGTCACTTCTCTTTTTTGATCAACTATTACTATAAGTAAAATAGAATGTTCTCCAGTTTCCAAGTCTTTAATTCGTATATGTTTTATTCCTGTTTTTAGATTTCGAATAGCTTTAATAATAGTTGATACGTTTTCTTTTTGATCAGCTTTTAATTTTACTCTAATTTCTTTTTCTCTCAGTTGACGAGGGCCGATCATACTCATGAAAATTGGTACAAATTTAACGCTGATTAGTAAAAGGGTAACACCAATGAGAGCTTCTATATAATATCCAGCTCCAACTGCAATTCCAATTCCGCCCGCTCCCCAAATTAAAGCTGCGGTAGTTAAGCCTGAAATACTATCGTTTCCTCTTCTAAGGATAACACCTGCTCCTAAAAAACCGATTCCAGAAACTATTTGAGCTGGGAGTCTTAGAGGATCCATTTGAATATTTACTTGTTCGCTACCAGGAAATTTATACGCAGCTTCAATAGAGATAATTGTTAATAAACAACTTACTATACTTATTACCAAACTGGTTTTTAGGCCAACAGGTTTTCGTTTGATTTCTCTTTCTAATCCAATTATTAATCCTAACCCAGCGGAAATTCCTATTTTTAATAAAAAATCTATATTAATATCCAATTGTGTTCCATCTCCTGTGTTTTAATTAATATGTAATAGTGTGTCATTAATGATTAATTACTGTTGATATAATTTAATGAAACAGGAAATTAAACGATTCAAACAAGTATTAAACTTTAATGGGTGGAAGAATTCCTTTGAAATAATACAAAACCTAAAGTATATTATCCTTTATTGATTCATTGTAAACACCAAATATTAGTTAAGTGTATGTTATATAATGAAAAAAATTCTTCTTGTAGGACGATAATCCTTCTTTTTAATTAATCTGAGATTTTTTTTGAAAAAAGTATTGACGTTTATTTTGGAATAATGTTATATTTATATCCGTCGCTGAAACAACACGAAACATTGAAGTGGATGGCGAAAAAGTTTTTTGAAAAACTATTGACAATGAATGTTGATAGATGGTATATTGGGAAAGTCGCTTCTTGAGCGACCAACTAGATTGCTCTTTGAAAACTGAACAAACAAACGTCAACAATAATCGTTTTATAACGAATGTTATAGAACGAAAACAAGTAATAAAAAGCTAGAGTTTAGCAATGAGCTAATCAACTCTTTATTAGAGAGTTTGATCCTGGCTCAGGACGAACGCTGGCGGCGTGCCTAATACATGCAAGTCGAGCGGACTTTAAAAGCTTGCTTTTAAAGTTAGCGGCGGACGGGTGAGTAACACGTGGGCAACCTGCCTGTAAGACTGGGATAACTTCGGGAAACCGGAGCTAATACCGGATAATTCTTTCCACCACATGGTGGAAAGCTGAAAGACGGCATCTCGCTGTCACTTACAGATGGGCCCGCGGCGCATTAGCTAGTTGGTGAGGTAACGGCTCACCAAGGCAACGATGCGTAGCCGACCTGAGAGGGTGATCGGCCACACTGGGACTGAGACACGGCCCAGACTCCTACGGGAGGCAGCAGTAGGGAATCTTCCGCAATGGACGAAAGTCTGACGGAGCAACGCCGCGTGAGTGATGAAGGTTTTCGGATCGTAAAGCTCTGTTGTTAGGGAAGAACAAGTACAAGAGTAACTGCTTGTACCTTGACGGTACCTAACCAGAAAGCCACGGCTAACTACGTGCCAGCAGCCGCGGTAATACGTAGGTGGCAAGCGTTGTCCGGAATTATTGGGCGTAAAGCGCGCGCAGGCGGTCCTTTAAGTCTGATGTGAAAGCCCACGGCTCAACCGTGGAGGGTCATTGGAAACTGGGGGACTTGAGTGCAGAAGAGAAGAGTGGAATTCCACGTGTAGCGGTGAAATGCGTAGAGATGTGGAGGAACACCAGTGGCGAAGGCGACTCTTTGGTCTGTAACTGACGCTGAGGCGCGAAAGCGTGGGGAGCAAACAGGATTAGATACCCTGGTAGTCCACGCCGTAAACGATGAGTGCTAAGTGTTAGAGGGTTTCCGCCCTTTAGTGCTGCAGCAAACGCATTAAGCACTCCGCCTGGGGAGTACGGCCGCAAGGCTGAAACTCAAAGGAATTGACGGGGGCCCGCACAAGCGGTGGAGCATGTGGTTTAATTCGAAGCAACGCGAAGAACCTTACCAGGTCTTGACATCCTCTGACACTCCTAGAGATAGGACGTTCCCCTTCGGGGGACAGAGTGACAGGTGGTGCATGGTTGTCGTCAGCTCGTGTCGTGAGATGTTGGGTTAAGTCCCGCAACGAGCGCAACCCTTGATCTTAGTTGCCAGCATTAAGTTGGGCACTCTAAGGTGACTGCCGGTGACAAACCGGAGGAAGGTGGGGATGACGTCAAATCATCATGCCCCTTATGACCTGGGCTACACACGTGCTACAATGGATGGTACAAAGGGCAGCAAAACCGCGAGGTCGAGCAAATCCCATAAAACCATTCTCAGTTCGGATTGTAGGCTGCAACTCGCCTACATGAAGCTGGAATCGCTAGTAATCGCGGATCAGCATGCCGCGGTGAATACGTTCCCGGGCCTTGTACACACCGCCCGTCACACCACGAGAGTTTGTAACACCCGAAGTCGGTGGGGTAACCTTTTTGGAGCCAGCCGCCTAAGGTGGGATAGATGATTGGGGTGAAGTCGTAACAAGGTAGCCGTATCGGAAGGTGCGGCTGGATCACCTCCTTTCTAAGGAAAATGGAATTTACATTCCATCATAGATTGTTGACGATTTGTTGTTCAGTTTTGAGGGAGCAATTAATTCCTCAAAACAGTAAGAAGTTTGAGGGTAAAGAGAAACGAGTAGATCAAGGAAGCGCCTGAGTGAGCACCGGAGCGTACAACAGTACGTGAGGAGCAGAACGAAGAAGCTGACGAAGAGATGCGAAGTTTATCTTTAGCCGAAATTGTTCCTTGAAAACTAGATTATGAATAGTAAAAACAAGAAAGAAACCGAGTAATCGCCATCTTAGATTCTCTATGTTAGAGAATTATTTCTTTGAAAAGTAATCGTATTAAACGAATACCTATTCAAAGAATGGAGGGTAAAGAGAAACGAGCAGGTCAAGGAAGCGACGGAGCGAGCACCGGAGCGTACGACAGTACGTGAGGAGCAGAGTGAAGAAGCTGACGAAGAGATGTGAAGTTTATCTTTAGCCGACAACTAAGTTAAGTTAGAAAGGGCGCACGGTGGATGCCTTGGCACTAGGAGCCGATGAAGGACGGGATTAACACCGATATGCTTTGGGGAGCTGTAAGTAAGCTTTGATCCAGAGATTTCCGAATGGGGGAACCCTCTATCCGTAATGGGATAGAATCTTTACCTGAATACATAGGGTACTGAAGGCAGACCCGGGGAACTGAAACATCTAAGTACCCGGAGGAAGAGAAAGCAAACGCGATTCCCTGAGTAGCGGCGAGCGAAACGGGATTAGCCCAAACCAAGAGGCTTGCCTCTTGGGGTTGTAGGACACTCTATATGGAGTTACAAAGGAACGGGGTAGACGAATCGATCTGGAAAGGTCAGTCGTAGAAGGTAAAAACCCTGTAGTCGAAACTTCGTTCCCTCTTGAGTGTATCCTGAGTACGGCGGGACACGAGAAATCCCGTCGGAAGCAGGGAGGACCATCTCCCAAGGCTAAATACTCCCTAGTGACCGATAGTGAACCAGTACCGTGAGGGAAAGGTGAAAAGCACCCCGGAAGGGGAGTGAAATAGATCCTGAAACCGTGTGCCTACAAGTAGTTAGAGCCCTTTTATGGGTGATAGCGTGCCTTTTGTAGAATGAACCGGCGAGTTACGATTACATGCGAGGTTAAGTTGAAGAGACGGAGCCGCAGCGAAAGCGAGTCTGAATAGGGCGAAATAGTATGTGGTTGTAGACCCGAAACCAGGTGATCTACCCATGTCCAGGGTGAAGTCCAGGTAACACTGGATGGAGGCCCGAACCCACGCACGTTGAAAAGTGCGGGGATGAGGTGTGGGTAGCGGAGAAATTCCAATCGAACTTGGAGATAGCTGGTTCTCTCCGAAATAGCTTTAGGGCTAGCCTCAAGATTGAGAGTATTGGAGGTAGAGCACTGTTTGGACTAGGGGCCCCCATCGGGTTACCGAATTCAGACAAACTCCGAATGCCAAATACTTATTCTTGGGAGTCAGACTACGAGTGATAAGATCCGTGGTCAAGAGGGAAACAGCCCAGACCACCAGCTAAGGTCCCAAAGTATACGTTAAGTGGAAAAGGATGTGGAGTTGCTTAGACAACCAGGATGTTGGCTTAGAAGCAGCCACCATTTAAAGAGTGCGTAATAGCTCACTGGTCGAGTGACTCTGCGCCGAAAATGTACCGGGGCTAAACGTATCACCGAAGCTGTGGATTGACATCTATGATGTCAGTGGTAGGAGAGCGTTCTAAGGGCGTTGAAGCTAGACCGTAAGGACTGGTGGAGCGCTTAGAAGTGAGAATGCCGGTATGAGTAGCGAAAGATGAGTGAGAATCTCATCCACCGAATGCCTAAGGTTTCCTGAGGAAGGCTCGTCCGCTCAGGGTTAGTCGGGACCTAAGCCGAGGCTGAAAAGCGTAGGCGATGGACAACAGGTTGATATTCCTGTACCACCTTTAAATCATTTGAGCAATGGGGGGACGCAGGAGGATAGGGTAAGCGTGCTGTTGGATTAGCACGTCCAAGCAGTTAGGCCGGTAATGAGGCAAATCCCATTACCATATGGCGGAGCTGTGACGGCGAGGGAAATATAGTACCGAAGTTCCTGATTCCACACTGCCAAGAAAAGCCTCTAGCGAGATTTATGGTGCCCGTACCGCAAACCGACACAGGTAGGCGAGGAGAGAATCCTAAGGTGAGCGAGAGAACTCTCGTTAAGGAACTCGGCAAAATGACCCCGTAACTTCGGGAGAAGGGGTGCTCTTTTGGGTGTTAAAGCCCGAGAGAGCCGCAGTGAATAGGCCCAGGCGACTGTTTAGCAAAAACACAGGTCTCTGCGAAGCCGCAAGGCGAAGTATAGGGGCTGACACCTGCCCGGTGCTGGAAGGTTAAGAGGAGGGGTTAGCACGTGTAGTGCGAAGCTCTGAATTGAAGCCCCAGTAAACGGCGGCCGTAACTATAACGGTCCTAAGGTAGCGAAATTCCTTGTCGGGTAAGTTCCGACCCGCACGAAAGGTGTAACGATCTGGGCACTGTCTCAACGAGAGACTCGGTGAAATTATAGTACCTGTGAAGATGCAGGTTACCCGCGACAGGACGGAAAGACCCCGTGGAGCTTTACTGCAGCCTGATATTGAATTTTGGTACAGCTTGTACAGGATAGGTAGGAGCCTTGGAAGCCGGAGCGCCAGCTTCGGTGGAGGCATTGGTGGGATACTACCCTGGCTGTATTGACATTCTAACCCGCACCCCTGATCGGGGTGGGAGACAGTGTCAGGTGGGCAGTTTGACTGGGGCGGTCGCCTCCTAAAAAGTAACGGAGGCGCCCAAAGGTTCCCTCAGAATGGTTGGAAATCATTCGTAGAGTGTAAAGGCACAAGGGAGCTTGACTGCGAGACCTACAAGTCGAGCAGGGACGAAAGTCGGGCTTAGTGATCCGGTGGTTCCGCATGGAAGGGCCATCGCTCAACGGATAAAAGCTACCCCGGGGATAACAGGCTTATCTCCCCCAAGAGTCCACATCGACGGGGAGGTTTGGCACCTCGATGTCGGCTCATCGCATCCTGGGGCTGTAGTCGGTCCCAAGGGTTGGGCTGTTCGCCCATTAAAGCGGTACGCGAGCTGGGTTCAGAACGTCGTGAGACAGTTCGGTCCCTATCCGTCGTGGGCGTAGGAAATTTGAGAGGAGCTGTCCTTAGTACGAGAGGACCGGGATGGACGCACCGCTGGTGTACCAGTTGTCTTGCCAAAGGCATCGCTGGGTAGCTATGTGCGGAAGGGATAAGTGCTGAAAGCATCTAAGCATGAAGCCCCCCTCAAGATGAGATTTCCCATAGCGTAAGCTAGTAAGATCCCTGAAAGATGATCAGGTTGATAGGTCAGAGGTGGAAGCGTGGCGACATGTGGAGCTGACTGATACTAATAGATCGAGGACTTAACTAAAATGAAAAGCGGAAACGCCTGTTTATCGACGTACAAACTGGAGGAGCATCGACTGAGATAAAGGAAACACGATGAACGTAAGTGAATCGATGTTGACTTATCGTAGGGAGATGATCGGAAGTTTGATAGGCGATAGGCGTTGGAGCTGGACAAAATGATTACTTATTTCTTTCTTTTTACTTCATAATCTAGTTTTCAGGGAATAATTTTTTAAAAAAATACTTGAAAATTATTCTAAAACATGTATAATAATACATGTCCCAATAAAAGTCTGGTGGCGATAGCGAGAAGGTCACACCCGTTCCCATACCGAACACGGAAGTTAAGCTTCTCAGCGCCGATGGTAGTTGGAGGTTCTCCTCCTGTGAGAGTAGGACGTCGCCAGGCAATTATATTATATGGAGGATTAGCTCAGCTGGGAGAGCATCTGCCTTACAAGCAGAGGGTCGGCGGTTCGATCCCGTCATCCTCCACCATTATGTTTGCCGGTTTAGCTCAATTGGTAGAGCAACTGACTTGTAATCAGTAGGTTGGGGGTTCAAGTCCTCTAGCCGGCACCATCTTTGAGCCATTAGCTCAGTCGGTAGAGCATCTGACTTTTAATCAGAGGGTCGGAGGTTCGAATCCTCCATGGCTCACCATTAATTAGTTTTTAAAAGCATGTTAAGCGGGTGTGGCGGAATTGGCAGACGCACTAGACTTAGGATCTAGCGCCGCAAGGCGTGGGGGTTCGACTCCCTTCACCCGCACCAATTATTAATTAAATAGACGCGGAAGTAGTTCAGTGGTAGAACACCACCTTGCCAAGGTGGGGGTCGCGGGTTCGAATCCCGTCTTCCGCTCCATAAAACAATGCCGGGGTGGCGGAACTGGCAGACGCACAGGACTTAAAATCCTGCGGTAGGTGACTACCGTACCGGTTCGATTCCGGTCCTCGGCACCATTGTTTTTAAAATAAAGCGCCCGTAGCTCAATTGGATAGAGCGTCTGACTACGGATCAGAAGGTTATGGGTTCGACTCCTTTCGGGCGCGCCATTATATTACGGGAAGTAGCTCAGCTTGGTAGAGCACTTGGTTTGGGACCAAGGGGTCGCAGGTTCGAATCCTGTCTTCCCGACCAGCGAAAACTTATTGGGGCCTTAGCTCAGCTGGGAGAGCGCCTGCCTTGCACGCAGGAGGTCAGCGGTTCGATCCCGCTAGGCTCCACCAATTTTATATTTATTAATGATGGCGGCGTAGCTCAGCTGGCTAGAGCGTACGGTTCATACCCGTGAGGTCGGGGGTTCGATCCCCTCTGCCGCTACCATAATATATTGGACCTTTAGCTCAGTTGGTTAGAGCAGACGGCTCATAACCGTCCGGTCGTAGGTTCGAGTCCTACAAGGTCCACCATTTCATTGAGGAGGAATACCCAAGTCCGGCTGAAGGGATCGGTCTTGAAAACCGACAGGCGGGTCAAACCGCGCGGGGGTTCGAATCCCCCTTCCTCCTCCATTTAATTAAATAATTTATTATCGTCGCGGGGTGGAGCAGTCTGGTAGCTCGTCGGGCTCATAACCCGAAGGTCGCAGGTTCAAATCCTGTCCCCGCAATCTGGTCCGGTAGTTCAGTTGGTTAGAATGCCTGCCTGTCACGCAGGAGGTCGCGGGTTCGAGTCCCGTCCGGACCGCCATTTTTTCAAAAAGTAAATAGCATTAACTAATGGCTCAGTAGCTCAGTCGGTAGAGCAAAGGACTGAAAATCCTTGTGTCGGCGGTTCGATTCCGTCCTGAGCCACCATTTTAGAGAGAAACTAAAATGACAATTTAATTATGATGGCGGCTATGGCGAAGTGGTTAACGCATCGGATTGTGGCTCCGACACTCGTGGGTTCGATTCCCATTAGTCGCCCCATTATAAATAATGAAAATATGCGGGTGTAGTTTAATGGTAAAACCTCAGCCTTCCAAGCTGATGTCGTGGGTTCGATTCCCATCACCCGCTCCATATTTGGGCCTATAGCTCAGCTGGTTAGAGCGCACGCCTGATAAGCGTGAGGTCGATGGTTCGAGTCCATTTAGGCCCACCATAAAAAAATATTCCGCAGTAGCTCAGTGGTAGAGCATTCGGCTGTTAACCGAACGGTCGTAGGTTCGAGTCCTACCTGCGGAGCCATTTTTTTTGGGGAAGTACTCAAGAGGCTGAAGAGGCGCCCCTGCTAAGGGTGTAGGTCGCGTAAGCGGCGCGAGGGTTCAAATCCCTCCTTCTCCGCCATTGGCCCGTTGGTCAAGCGGTTAAGACACCGCCCTTTCACGGCGGTAACACGGGTTCGAATCCCGTACGGGTCATAAAAAAACTGATAGCATTTGCTATCAGTTTTTTTGTTTATCTTTATATCATATAAACCAATATTCAAATCCCCAAATGGAAAGATTAAGAATGAAGTATATGATTTAAAATTTTCCCCGTTTTAAATCTTCCTCCCATTTAGCCTCACTAGTCAGCAATTTATTCCCAGGATTATTTAAATCAAAATCGGAAAGAAATCCAGTATATGGCCCTCTAAATAAATCGATAGCTAGTATTTTTTGATCTGGTGCTTCAAAAAATGGATGGGATTCTCTCATTGATTGTTCTTTAAGGTAGTCTTCTTCACTTTTACTCATAATAATGTTCCTTTCTTATTATAAAAATCCTTCTTAGTATTTCTCATTAATAAAAATCTATGATAAAAATTCACAATCTAAATCAGTCAATTAAACATAAAAAGTTTTATAGTATCATAAAATTTTAAAAACAAAAAAGGATTTACACTTTATTGATAGAATATTAAAATTAATCGGATTTACTTTAATGTATAAATTTTAGCAATGATTGTCGTAATTTGTTTTGGATATCGAAAAAAAGGGAATTGCAATTGTACAAAGTGTAAAATTTAGTCACTTAATATTAAATGCAATAGAAAGTAGGATGACAGTGGAGACAGTATACCCAACAGAATTTCAACTACATTTATTTCATGAAGGTAACTTGTTTGAGAGCTATAGATTATTTGGATCCCATGTTCATCATAAAAATGGAGAGGTTTACACCAGTTTTTGTGTTTGGGCTCCCAATGCTCTAAGTATCCAATTAGTTGGGGATTTTAATAATTGGAGTGGTGAGGGATATTCCCTTGAACAAATAAATAATGAAGGTGTTTGGCTTCTAAATGTCGATAAGGATCTAACAGGTTCTATGTACAAGTACAAATTAACGACGCCTGATGGAAAAGTATTCTTGAAAGCTGATCCATATGCTTTTTTCTCTGAAGTAAGACCCAATACAGCGTCAATTGTTTATTCATTGGAAGGCTATAAATGGAAAGATACAAAATGGAAACAAAAAAAGGCTAAGAAAAACTATTTAAATGAGCCACTTGCTATATATGAGGTTCATTTAGGTTCTTGGAAAATTCATGAGAGTGGAGATCTTTATACTTATAGAGAACTTGCTGATGAATTAATTCCATATGTTGTTGAACAAGGCTTTACACATTTAGAATTGCTGCCTCTAGTAGAACATCCACTTGATATATCTTGGGGGTATCAAGGTACAGGATATTATTCAGCGACAAGTAGATTTGGGGAACCAAAAGATTTAATGTATTTTATCGATCAATGCCATCAGCACGGTCTTGGCGTTATTTTAGATTGGGTCCCTGGCCACTTCTGTAAAGATGCACATGGTCTTTATCAGTTTGATGGAACGAGTCAATTTGATTATGCAAATCCGATGGATCGTGAGAATCATGTATGGGGAACAGCTAATTTTGATTTAGGAAAAAATGAAGTACAGAGTTTTCTTATTTCAAACGCAATCTTTTGGATGGAATATTTTCACGTCGACGGATTTAGAGTTGATGCTGTTTCCAATATTATTTATTGGCCCAATTCAAATGAAAACAGTGTAAATCAATATGGAATCGATTTCCTTCAAAAGCTTAATCAAACAGTTAGTCAATACGATTCAACAGTCTTAATGTTTGCTGAGGATTCTACTGATTGGCCTCAAGTAACGGCTCCAGTCCATTATGGAGGCATTGGGTTCCATTACAAATGGAATATGGGATGGATGAATGATATTTTAACCTATATGGAAACTGATCCCGTTCATAGAAAACATGTTCATGATAAAGTCTCCTTTTCTCTACATTATGCCTTTTCCGAAAATTTTGTTTTGCCATTTTCACACGATGAAGTTGTTCATGGAAAAAAATCATTAGTAGATAAGATGCCAGGCGATTATTGGCAAAAATTTGCTCAATTTCGTCTTCTTTTAGGATATATGATTGCCCATCCAGGAAAAAAATTATTATTTATGGGAAATGAATTTGCACAGTTTGCAGAATGGAAAGATAAGGAACAGTTAGATTGGATGCTGCTAGATTATGAGATGCACCAAAAGGCAAATGAGTATATGAAGGAGCTATTAAAAATCTATAAAAGATCTAAGCCTTTGTTTCAATTGGATCACGTAAATGAAGGCTTTGATTGGATAGATGTAAACAATAGAGAACAGTCGATATTCTCCTTTATACGTAAAGCTGAGAGCGAAGAGGATTATTTAGTCGTCATTTGTAATTTCACTTATCATACTTACGAAAATTACAGAATTGGCGTGCCTCTAAATAACTCTTTCCGAGAAATATTAAATAGTGACACTGATAGATTTGGTGGAGCTAATTATATAAATAAAAAAATAATAAAAGCAGAAAAAGTAGAATTTCATGGAAAACCTTATTCTGTTCAACTCACAATACCAGCTTTTAGTATGATCATTTTACGTCCAGTTCAACATCGGAAGGAGAGAAAAGGAAATGGGAAAGAAACGGTGCGTCGCAATGCTTCTAGCAGGAGGAAAGGGGAGTAGACTCTATTCTTTAACTAAGAGTTTAGCAAAACCGGCTATTCCTTTTGGAGGGAAATATCGAATTATTGATTTTACTTTAAGCAATTGTTCCAATTCGGGAATAGAAACGGTTGGAGTTTTAACGCAATATCAGCCCTTAGTTTTGAACTCATATATTGGGATAGGAAGTGCATGGGACCTAGACCGTGTCAATGGAGGGGTAACCGTATTGCCCCCATACAGTGAATCATCTGAAGTAAAATGGTATACAGGAACAGCAAGTGCTATTTATCAAAATCAGAACTATTTGTCTCAATATGATCCTGAATATGTTCTTATTTTATCAGGAGATCATATTTATAAAATGAATTATGAAGAAATGCTTGAGTATCATATCAATAAGCAAGCAGATGCTTCTATCTCGGTTATTCAAGTAGGGTGGGAAGAAGCTAGTAGATTCGGAATCATGAATACAAATAAAGATATGGATATCATAGAATTCGAAGAGAAGCCTCAACATCCTAAAAATAATTTAGCCTCAATGGGGATATATATTTTTAAATGGAAGGTATTGAAAGAATTACTAGAAGAAGATAACTTAAATAAAAATTCCTCCCATGATTTTGGGAAAGATATAATTCCTTTACTAATAGAACAAAAGAAAAAGGTTGTAGCTTACCCATTTAAAGGATATTGGAAAGATGTTGGAACTGTTCAAAGTCTCTGGGAAGCAAATATGGATTTGCTGGATGATAATAGTGCATTAAATATCTCTGATTATAATTGGAGAATCTATACGGTTAATCCAAATCATCCCCCACAATATATCTCAAGTGATGCACATGTAAGAGAGTCTATGGTGAATGAAGGTTGTATTATTAGTGGAGATTTAGAAAAATCAATTGTTTTCCAGGGGGTGACTGTAGGGAAAGGGACAATCATACGTAGTTCTGTCATAATGCCTGATGCGAAGATTGGAAATGATGTTTATATAGAGAAGGCTATTGTCCCTTCTGACATTACAATACCAGATGGAATGGTCATTAAACCAGAGAAAGACCTAGATGAGGTAGTATTGGTTACAGAAGAAATGGTTAATGAAATGATTTCCTAACAAACTAGATAGGAGGGATTAAGATGAAAAGATCAATGCTGGGCATTATTGATGCAACAACACACCTGGAAGATTTAGAAGAGTTAACTGCTCATCGTACACTTGCTGCACTTCCAATTGGTGGACGATATCGATTAATCGATTTTGTCCTTTCCAATATGGTGAACTCTGGAATAGGAAGCGTTGCTATTTTTCCAAAGTATCAGTATCGCTCGTTAATGGACCACTTAGGATCAGGGAAAAATTGGGACTTGGATAGAAAGAGAGATGGTTTATTCTTCTTTCCAGCCTCTATTTCTGATTCTAATACGAATGGAATTGGCTCATTTAATCACTTTGCGGCAAATATTGATTATTTTCACCGCAGTAAACAAGAATATGCAATAGTTGCAAATTGTTTTACTGTTTTTAATATGAATTTTAATCCTGTATTAGAGCGTCATCTCGCCTCTGGTTGTGATATAACGGAAGTTACTAATAATGGGAATTCGTTAGAAGTATATTTAATCAAGAAATCAAAGCTAATTAATTTAATAGACTCAAGGGATGCAACAGGTTATACATGCATGAAGGACGTTGTGTTAGATATTAATAATCAGTTAAAAATATGTGAATATGAATATAACGGCTATGCCGAAAAAATAGATTCTATATCTAGTTACTATCGTGTAAGTAAAGATATATTAAAATCAAATGTATGGAATCAGCTTTTTATAAAAGAGAGACCAATATTTACAAAAGTAAAAGATGAGCCACCTACTCGTTATACTAGTACAGGAGAAGTAAAAAACTCCATGATAGCGAATGGTTGCTTTATAGAAGGTGATATTAATAATAGTATTATATCTAGAGCGGTTAAAGTCGGAAAGGGTTCTAGTTTAAAAAACTGTATTATCATGCAAAAGTGTACAATCGGAGAAAATTGCCAGTTAGATTCTGTTATTTTAGATAAGGATGTAATCGTAGAAAGTGGTACAGTGATGATTGGTACTGCTAATTCTCCCTTTGTCGTAAGAAAAGGAACAGTGCAAGGAGCGTTGATGAATTCGTGAGAGTATTATTTGCAGTTTCAGAATGTGTACCATTTATAAAATCAGGAGGACTGGCAGATGTGGCTGGTTCTCTTCCTAAAGAATTAAAAAAACAAGGCACGGATGTGGCTGTAATTATGCCAAAATATCAAGATATTCCAGCACATTTACTTGCTAATATTAAGAAGCGATGTTATTTTTTTGTTCCAATCGGTTGGCGAAATCAATATTGTGGAATTGAAGAGTTAGAAGTGGATGGTATTACTTTTTATTTTATTGATAACGAGTGGTACTTTAAGAGAAGTGGCTTGTATGGCTATGGAGATGATGGCGAACGCTTTGCATTTTTTAATAGAGCCGTATTAGAGAGCTTACCTTATTTAGCCGATTATCCAGATATTATTCATTGCCATGATTGGCATACAGCAATGATCCCTTTCTTATTGAATGTCGACTATAAGTGGAAAAAAGAGTATAGCAATATAAAAACTGTTTTTACCATACATAATCTTCAATTTCAGGGAATATTGCCAAGAGAGGTTCTTGGTGATTTATTTAATTTAAATGATTATTATTTTACAGCAGATAATCTTGAATTTTATGGAAACGTTAATTTGATGAAAGGGGGACTTATTGCTACTGATAAAATAACAACAGTAAGCCCTACCTACAAAAACGAAATCCAAACAGAATATTATGGGGAGAAGCTGAATAATGTATTAAAGCAGAGAGAGTCTGATTTATATGGCATTATAAATGGTATCGATGAGGAAACATATAATCCAGAAACAGATCCAGGGATAACAGCTAATTATACGGTTACTTCTTTAGAAAAAAAGCAAGAAAATAAAAAATTTATTCAGCAGAAGTTTGGATTAAAGGAAGATCCAGAGGTTCCAATTATTTGTATGATTACCAGATTAACTAGTCAAAAGGGATTGGAATTAGTAAGGCACGTATTTCATGAAATAATGGAAGAGGATGTACAGTTCCTAGTATTAGGAACAGGGGATCCGGAATTTGAGAACTTTTTCCGTGAAATGGAATATACGTATTCTGACAAGTGTAAAGCCTATATTGGATTTGATGAAAACTTAGCTCATCAAATATATGCAGGTGCCGACTTATTTCTAATGCCTTCTAAGTTTGAACCATGTGGATTAGGACAGTTAATTGCATTAAGATATGGTAATATCCCAATTGTAAGAGAAACTGGTGGACTTAATGATACAGTTTTCTCTTATAATGAGCTGACAGAAGAAGGAAATGGATTTAGTTTTACTAATTTTAATGCCCATGACATGCTTTTTACGATTAGAAGAGGTATTGGTTTTTATAAAGAGGATAAAGAAGTATGGCATAAACTAATGAAGAATGCGATGTCGATGGATAATAGTTGGGCTCAATCTGCATTCAAATATAATCAATTATATGCAGAGCTTATCTCGAGGAGTGAATCCCATGTTTTCTAATAAGGAACGATTTAAAAGGTATTTTTTGCAAAGGCTTGAGATGACATATGGAAAAACCTTTGAAGATACAACAAGTAGCGATCATTTTCAAACATTAGGTCACATGATTAGAGAGTATGTAAGCTCGAATTGGATACAGACAAATGAGCAAAGCCGTAATAATAATGGAAAACAGGTGTATTATCTTTCAATCGAGTTTTTATTAGGAAGATTGCTTCATAATAACTTAATAAACTTAGGCATTGATCAAGTTGTAATAGAAGGATTGGCAGATCTTGGAATTGATTTCTTTGAAGTAGAAGATATTGAGCATGATGCTGGTCTTGGAAATGGTGGACTAGGAAGACTTGCTGCATGTTTCTTAGATTCTCTCGCAACATTAAACTTGCCAGGGCATGGTTATGGCATTCGATATAAGCATGGATTATTTGAACAGCGAATTGTGGATGGATACCAAATTGAATTACCTGAACAATGGTTAAAGCAAGGACAGGTTTGGGAAGTCAGAAAAGAAGATTTAGCGGTAGACATTTATTTCTGGGGAAATATCGATATGTATGAAAGGAATGGGAAGTTACAGTTTCGGCATTTAAATGCCGAAGCTGTAACAGCAGTTCCACATGATGTACCAGTAATCGGTTATCATACGTCGACTGTTAATACACTAAGGTTGTGGAATGCGGAGCCAACATCTTTGATTGCAAAAGATGTCAAAGATATTATGCGATATAAAAGGGAAACTGAATCAATTTCAGGATTTTTGTATCCAGATGACTCCAATGACGAAGGCAAAATCTTACGCTTAAAACAACAATATTTTTTAGTTTCTGCAAGCTTACAGTCCATTGTTCGAAATTATAAGCAGCAACATAAAAATATTAGTGAAATGCATCACTATATAAGCATCCACGTAAATGATACGCATCCCGTATTGGCAATCCCTGAGCTTATGAGAATATTAATGGATGAGGAAGGATTAGGCTGGGAAGAAGCATGGGATATTACTACAAATACTATTTCTTACACCAATCATACCACATTATCTGAAGCATTAGAGCAATGGCCAATCTATATATTCCAACCTTTATTACCACGGATTTATATGATTATCAATGAAATAAATGAGCGTTTCTGTAAAGAATTATGGGAACGGTATCCGGGTGATTTTCAAAAAATTGAGAAAATGGCAATAATTGCACATGGCATGATAAAGATGGCTCATTTAGCTTTGGTCGGTAGCTATAGTGTAAATGGAGTAGCAGAAATTCATACGGAGATTTTAAAGAAACGAGAAATGGCTGATTTCTATGCATTTTATCCCGAAAAGTTTAATAATAAGACAAATGGCATCACTCATAGAAGGTGGTTAATAAAAACAAATCCTAAGTTGACGAACTTAATTTCTCAAACCATTGGTGATAAATGGATTGATGAGCCCATTTTTCTAAAGGAATTGCTTAATTACCAGGACGATGTGAATTTTAAAGAAAATATTGCCTCTATAAAGCATAATAATAAAGAGATACTAGCTAAGATTATTAAGGAGAAAAATGGTATCCTTGTAGACCCTTCTTCTATTTTTGATGTACAGGTAAAGAGGCTGCACGCATATAAAAGACAGTTACTAAATATTCTGCATATCATGACTCTCTATAATAAGTTAAGAGAAGATCCAACGATTGACATGGAACCGAGAACATTTATATTTGGAGCAAAGGCATCACCTGGTTATTATTATGCCAAGAAAATTATAAAATTAATTAATACAGTTGCTCATAAAGTTAATAATGATAAAAGAATCCAAGATAAATTAAAGGTTGTCTTTCTCGAAAATTATCGTGTTTCACTGGCAGAGCATATTTTTCCTGCTGCTGATGTTAGTGAGCAAATATCAACAGCAAGTAAAGAAGCTTCCGGTACAGGTAATATGAAATTTATGATGAATGGTGCATTGACCATCGGAACACTTGATGGTGCTAACATTGAAATGCATGATTTAGTGGGAGATGAGAATATTTTCATCTTCGGAATGAATGCAGATCAAGTATTAGAACTTTATCAAAATGGCGGTTATAGTTCTCGGGAGTATTATTATCATGATGATAGGATTCATGAGGTATTCAATCAATTGAAAAATGGATTTTATGATCATCCTTCCAATGAATTTGATCCCATTCTTGATTCTTTACTAATAGAGAATGATCAATTTTTCGTCTTAAAAGATTTTAATTCTTACGCAAATATTCATGAAAAGGTGAATCAGGTATTTAAGAATAAGCAAGATTGGCTACAAAAAAGTATTGTTAATATTGCTATGTCAGGTCATTTTTCAAGTGATCGCACAATAAAAGAATATGCAGATGATATTTGGCATATAAAACCTTATTCTTAAGAGCTGGAAGAGGCGGGGATAAAACTAAATAGCCACTCTGTAAAGACGAACAATCTCATTTAGCTCTTAAATAAAGTATTCTAAGTTTTTAAATATAGTCAAGTCTAAAAACTAATTCGTTCCATTGCGCTACAAACACTCGCTTTCCTCTATTTTCCGCAGGAGTCGAGTGTTTTCCGCTCCATTCCACTTCGTTTTTAAAGGCAATTTCTAAAAATTTATTTTTTGCCAAGAAAAAATAAATTAGCAAGAAAAATGGAGCAGCCTAAATACACGTAGACTCCTATGGGAGCTGCGAGAAAGTCCGAGACCCTGCAGGACATAGGCAGACTGCGGCTCGGCGCTCGCCCCATGGAAAGCGAAGTGTATTCAGGCTGCGGATATTAACACCAACTTTACTGAAACAGTCTTTTATAAACCTGAACAATGGTGTGTTATTATCGTATAATTATTCGGGTTTATTTATAGCTGAAAAAATTATGTCCCAACCTTATTTCTCTTTTTTTCCCTTATTGTCTGTATATCCATCTGTTTTACGGTAAGGGACATCTCCAAAAGGAGCTTCTATTCCTTCATCATCTAATGCCTGCTCATATTGTTCCTTTTCTTTAGAAGGGTAAACAGATCGTTCAGAGCCATCAATATTTGTAGCTGTAAAGGCTTCATAGTCTTCAGGGAAGTCTCCGTTATCACTATCCCTATCATAAAGACTATCATAATCTTTAAAATCACCTCTTAAATCTGAGGGAGTTTCAGATGTCCCATAGCGGGCAACTTCTTGAAAACTATCTTGATAGTCTCTCACGTCACCAGTATCATAGTGACGATATTCATTTCCATGAGCTAGTTCAAGGATATCATCTTCAACTGGGCGATCAGAAGCTATAGATTGTTCTTCGCTATATTCTTTGAGAGTGAGGGCAGTTGGAATTGCTTCTAATCTCTCATAAGGAATTTCTTTTCCTGAAACTTTACAAATCCCATAAGATCCATCTTCTATTGCTTTCAAAGCGTTATTAATTTTATTTAATTCAGATTGGTCATGTTCTTCTAATGCTGAATCTTTTTCTCTTTCATATAACTCGGTTCCCATATCTGCCGGATGGTTATCATAGCTTGATAATTCACCTACTGATTCTTGAACATTTTCTTCACTTGCATATCCATTAATCCTATTCAATACATTTGATTTTCTGTCTTCTAATTCTTTTTTTAAATGATTTATTTGTTCTGTTGACAACAAGTTAAACACATCCTTATCTATACGATTATAACAAAACAGTATAAACGTAATTGGAGATTAAATGTAAGACAAGCTATTCATAAATTTCCCTGTTTTATGGTTATCAAACCTCTTCTTTTTAAGAGGATTTTTTTATATTGTACAAAATTTGGAAACGGCATTAAGAATTCACTATGATTGACATAATATAAAGGACAGGTGTATCGTAAAATATGCTAAAATAATAAGTAAGCGTATATCTTTGAACCAATAGAATCAAGAAATAAAACTCTTGATTTGTTTTAGGGGGATTCAAAACGGGATGAATGAAGCATTTGGAACAATGGTACAAACAAAAATAAGGGATAGTGTTTCTTCCACAATTTTAGTTAGTGAAGTCAGGAAGATAGAAGAAAACACGGATATTCTGGACTTTTTTTCTAAATTCCATGCCTATAAGGGGAAACGTTTTTTTTGGAAAGAACCTTCTGGGGAAAACATGCTAGTAGGAATTGGCGTTTGCGAAAAAATTGAATGTTCAAAAGGAGAAAGTTCGTATTCTTATGTGGAGAAGAAATGGAAACAGCTTATAGAAAATGCGATTGTATTTAATGAATTCAATCATATTGGAATTGGTCCTGTTCTTTTAGGGGGTTTTTCCTTTGATCCATTAAAAGAGAAGACTCAGGACTGGGATGGATTCTCTGAAGCCCATTTTTATGTGCCACAGTTTATGTTAAGTGAAATAAATGGAATTCAATTCATTACAACAAATATATTTATTCAAAAAGATAGAATAGAAAATGCAAAAGTGGAGCTGGAAAAAAACTCGTTCGCATTTCAAAAAAAATTAGAAGAATATTCTTCTCCATCTGAACCGTCTATTAAGAAAATAACAGAGGTAGACCGTGCAACATGGAAGAATACGGTTGATAAAGTAATAAGCAATTTAGATGGACATCTAAAAAAAGTAGTGTTAGCTCGTGCTAGTAAAATCCATTTCTCAAGAGAATTAGAATCAGAGCTTGTACTAAAAAAATTAATACAACAACAGAGCAACGGTTATATTTTCGCCTTGGAAGCAAAAGATAAATGCTTTATAGGGGCATCTCCTGAAAGATTGGTAAAAAAAGAAGGAGAGACCGTTTTTTCTACATGTCTAGCTGGCTCTATTTCTAGAGGGGGAAACAAAGAAGAAGATAATACCCTAGCAGAAGCGTTGCTTTCTGATTTAAAAAATAGAGAAGAACATAATTATGTTGTTAAAATGATTAAGAATGCCATGGAAGAAGTATGCAGTAGGGTAGAAATGCCACCAAATCCGCAAATCATGAAAATGAGAGATATTCAGCATCTTTATACACCTGTTAGTGGTAAGGTGAAAGAAACAGAATCATTAATTTCCTTAATTCGATTATTGCATCCAACTCCAGCCCTCGGTGGTTTTCCACGCGAAGAAGCGTTAAAGGTTATAAGAGAGGTGGAAGGACTAGATAGAGGTATGTATGGTGCCCCAATCGGTTGGCTTGATTATCAAGGTAATGGTGAATTCGCTGTAAGTATTCGTTCAGGCTTACTACATGGCAATGTTGCAACAATCTTTGCTGGGTGCGGGATTGTCGCTGACTCTGATCCTGACTCTGAATACGAGGAAACAGCTATTAAATTTAAGCCGATGCTAACTGCGTTAGGAGGAAAATAAAATGAGTCATCAGCAACAGTTAACAGCTTATGTGCATGCACTGATTTCCGAGTTAGTAAAAAACGGAGTAGCGCATGCTGTTATTAGCCCTGGTTCGAGATCTACACCAATCAGTCTATTGCTAGCAGAAGAAGAAGATATCCAGTTACATGTACATGTTGATGAAAGATCAGCAGCTTTTTTTGCGTTAGGAATAGCGAAAGCATCAAAGAAACCGACTGTGTTAGTGTGTACATCAGGAACAGCTGCCGCGAATTATTTTCCCGCCATCGTAGAGGCGAAAATTTCGCGTATCCCGTTAGTTGTGTTGACGGCAGATCGTCCCCATGAACTAAGAGATGTTGGGGCTCCTCAAGCAATTGATCAATTAGATCTATATGGGAAGCATGTAAAATGGTTTATGGAAATGGCTACACCAGATAGTAGTCCAGGTATGATTAGATATGCTAAGACAGTCGGAGCCAGAGCCATTGCAATGGCGAAGCAGCATCCTAGTGGTCCTGTCCATGTAAATATACCATTAAGAGAACCGTTAATCCCTGATTTGGATAATTTAGAATATTATCGTCTAGAAGAACAGAAAAAAACATCCATTCAAATTCAAACTGGGGAGTTTATATTAAGCGATTCTTATTTTCAGGATCTAGTATCAACTCTTAATAAGAAAGAGGACAGAAAAGGAATTATTATTTGTGGAGAAATAAATAATGAGGAATTTTTTGCAAAGGTAATAAAACTAGCGGGACAGACTGGTTTTCCAATCATTGCTGATCCATTATCACAACTACGAAGCAAGAGTGCGGACAAGGAAATTATCATTGACACATATGATACTTTTTTAAGAAATGAAAAGGTAAAATCCTTACTAAAACCAGATGTGATTATTAGATTTGGAAGTATGCCTGTCTCTAAGCCATTAACCATTTTCTTACGTGAAAATGAACAAGCAAAACAGATTGTTGTAGATGGAGGTAGTGGCTACAGGGATCCTAACCAATTAACTACAGAAATGGTTTATTGTGAAGAAGGTTATTTTTGCGAAAAGCTTACATCAGTTATTTCTCATTGCTCACTAAATCACTATTTAAATAAATGGATTGAAATTAATGAGCTTACGAAGAAGGAATTAATGCAAACGGCGGAAATCCAAGAAATAAGTGAAGCCAAGCTTTTCCACAGCTTAGGAGAATTAATTCCTAATGATGCAGTGTTATTTGTAGGTAACAGTATGCCAATTCGTGATTTAGATACATTCTTTCATAAGCAAAATAAAGAAGTTACCATTGTTGCCAATAGAGGTGCAAATGGAATTGATGGAACAATATCTACCGCTCTCGGTGTAGGGGTTATAAAGCAGCCTCTATTTTTAATTGTTGGGGATTTAACCTTTTTCCACGATCTTAATGGTTTAATCCTATCTCAGTTGTATCAGCTGCCAATTACTGTACTGTTAATCAATAATAATGGTGGAGGTATCTTTTCGTTTCTTCCACAAGTAGAGCTGCCAAGACATTTTGAGTTATTATTTGGAACTCCTTTAGATATAGATTTTAAGCATGCTGTGGAAATGTATAAGGGTGAGTATGAGCTTATAAAAAGCTGGCAAGATTTACAGATGTTATTCCAGAAAAGTAATTTCACCGCAGGTTTAAGAGTTTGGGAATTACAAACAAATCGAGAACGAAATCTATTAGAGCATCGTCAAATGACCAATCGAATCCAAAAGGTGTTAGATCAATTAGTTTAAAAGGTGAAGTGTATGTTTATCAAAATAAAAGATGTAAACTATCATATAACCGTTGATGGAGAAGGGGAATCCCTTTTATTATTACATGGGTTTACTGGGGATTGCAGAACATGGCTTCCGTTTATTCCGTTATGGAAGAAGTATTATAAGGTAATAACAGTCGATATTATTGGACATGGAAAAACAGATTCACCGAAAGAAACAAAAAAGTATGTAATGGAGGAAAGCGTCTCCCATTTAAAAGCACTAATTGATTACCTTCAAATAGCTCCTGTTCATTTATTAGGCTATTCGATGGGTGGAAGGTTAGCTTTGGCATATAGCATGGAGTATCCTGATACAGTTAAGAAACTAATACTTGAAAGTGCCTCTCCTGGTTTACGAACTGAATTGGAGAGAAAACAAAGACGAATACTGGATGAAAAACTAGGAGACTCTATCCTTGAAAAGGGTATAATAAGTTTTGTGAACAAATGGGAGAAGATTCCGTTATTCAAAAGCCAGGAACGGCTGAGTCCAGACGCTAGGCAGGCGATAAGGGATCAACGATTAGTCAATAATCCAATGGGATTAGCTAATAGTTTAAGAGGAATGGGGACAGGTGCACAAAGCTCTTATTGGTCTCAACTTTACCAGTTTCCCAAAAAGGCACTTTTAATTACGGGAGAACTCGATCAAAAGTTTGATGGAATTGCGGAAGAAATGGCAAAGTGCAATAAAAAAATGCAACATTTAAATGTAAATGATGCAGGTCATGCAATTCATGTGGAGAAACCTGAAATTTTTGGTACAATAGTATTGGAGTTTTTAAGGAGCTGACATAGATGTTCAGCCCTGTTTAGAAGGAGGAAAAATAATGACAGTAGAATGGGTTGCTGGCAGACAGTACGAAGAAATTATTTATGAAACATATAATGGAATTGCCAAGATTACAATTAATAGACCCCATGTACATAATGCTTTCACGCCAAGAACGGTAAGTGAATTAATTGATGCATTTGCAATGGCAAGAGATGACAGTGATGTGGGCGTAATTATTTTAACTGGTGCGGGCGATAAAGCGTTCTGTTCTGGTGGAGATCAAAAAGTTAGAGGACATGGTGGATATGTTGGTGAGGATCAAATTCCTCGCTTAAACGTGCTTGATTTACAGCGTCTAATTAGAGTTATTCCTAAGCCTGTAATCGCCATGGTAAAAGGGTATGCAATAGGTGGAGGACACGTTCTTCATATCGTCTGCGATTTAACAATTGCTGCAGATAATGCTATTTTTGGACAAACTGGTCCAAAGGTAGGAAGCTTTGATGCTGGTTATGGTTCCGGCTACTTAGCAAGAATCGTTGGCCATAAAAAGGCTAGAGAAATTTGGTTCTTATGCCGCCAATACAGTGCACAAGAAGCATTAGACATGGGCTTAGTAAACACTGTTGTACCATTAGAAAAAGTAGAAGAAGAAACGATTAAATGGTGTGAAGAAATTCTAGAAAAAAGCCCAACTGCCCTTCGTTTCTTAAAAGCTGCATTTAATGCAGATACCGATGGATTAGCTGGTATTCAGCAGTTTGCTGGTGATGCAACACTACTGTACTATACAACAGATGAAGCAAAAGAAGGAAGAGATTCCTTTAAGGAAAAACGCAACCCTGATTTTGGACAATTCCCTCGTTTCCCTTAATTAGGAAGAGGATATTAATAGTTGGATTCCCGGTTATGGGAAATAGTTATTAATGTACCATTTATAAAAAAATAACAGTAGGTGACACTCGTTTTTAGCAAATGTATTTTTAGACATGCTAATAATAGTGTCACCTTTGTTTATAGAAAAGAGGATAAAAAAAGTAATGACTGAAATACTTCCTAATTTTTTAAAAAATAGAGCGAGTTTAACGCCAGATAGAGAAGCAATTGTTTATAAGAATGAGCGGCTAACTTTTAAAGAACTTTATGAAAGAGCCTATCATTATGCTGGAATATTGACTGCTTTTGGAATAAAAGACAAGGATTATGTAGGATTTCTTGTCAAAAATGATTTAGAAACAGTCCTCCATTTATATGCTATGCAAATTATTGGAGCAAAGGCAGTCCTGCTTAACAATCGCTTAACCGTGAAAGAAATGGCTTATCAATTATCGGATGCAAATGCTAGTTATCTAATAACAGAAGAAAACTTTCAGGAGCAGGCAATCCAGTTAGAAGAAGAGTTGGTTATTTCCATTTTTTATAAAGAAAAATTGGAAGATAACCCTTACATAGAACCGATAGAAAAAAGGCAACTTCATTTAGATGATACTTGTACTATTATGTATACATCCGGTACAACAGGCCTTCCAAAAGGAGTCATTCAATCATACGGTAACCATTGGTGGAGTGCAGTAGGAAATACATTAAATGCCGGCTTATATGAGAAAGATACTTGGTTATGTGCAGTCCCATTATTTCATATTAGCGGATATTCTATTTTAATGAGAAGTATTATTTACGGTATGAAAATTGTCCTGCATGATTCCTTTGATGAAAAAAAAGTGCTAGCCGATTTGTGGAAAGAAAAAGTAACGATTATATCTGTTGTTACTACAATGTTGCAACGAATAGAGCATGTTGCAAGTGACAGATTTCCAGATTATTTCCGGTACATGCTTCTAGGTGGAGGACCTGCCACAATAGATTTGCTCACTCGATGCATGAAGAAAGAAATTCCAGTTTATTATTCTTATGGGATGACAGAAACCTCTTCACAAATTGTCACGTTATCACCAGAAGACAGTATTAGAAAAATTGGTTCAGCAGGAAAGCCACTTTTCCCTGCTCAATTAAAGATTGTTAATCATTCAGGAGAAACATTAGAACCAAATGAAGTTGGAGAGATTACTGTATGCGGCCCAAATGTTTCAAAAGGTTATTTAAATAAAGACAACCATTTAAAGGATGGATGGTTTTTTACAGGTGACATTGGGTATACAGATTCTGAGGGCTTTCTCTATGTCTTAGATAGACGGTCTGACTTAATTATTTCAGGAGGAGAAAATGTTTATCCAGCAGAAGTAGAAGCGGTACTTACAGACATGGAAGGAATAAGAGAAGCAGCAGTGATTGGGATTCCGAATAATAAATGGGGACAAGTTCCGATTGCGTTTGTAGCAAAAGAAAAAAGTATGCTAACAGAGCAACAGATTATCAATAATTGTGAAAACTCTTTAGCTAAATATAAAATTCCTAAAAGAATATTTTTTGTAACAGAGGTTCCACGTAATGCTTCTGGAAAAATAGTCAGAAGAGAATTAAGGAAGTGGGTAGAGGAGCAAGCGGATTTTTCATTGTAAGGAAACACTAGACTGGATAATGAGGTTAAACGTAGAAAAAACTAATGAAAGAAGTGTAGGAATGTGAGCTTATACCATGGATCATTATATTGGCCAACAACGATAAGTGATAGACCAGTTTATCCAAAGCTGGATAAAGAAGTTTCATGTGATGTTCTTATCATTGGGGCAGGAATGTCGGGAGCTTTGTTAACATACAAGCTCGCAAAAGAACCACTAGATGTTATTCTAGTGGATAAAAATTGTGTTGGCAATGGGAGCTCTTCTGCAAATACTGGTTTATTACAGTATTCAAATGATAAAATGCTTCATTCCTTTGCTGAAAGCATCGGTGAGAAAGACGCTGTTCGATTTTATCAGCTATGCTTGAATGGTATGAAAGAACTGAAAAAAATTGCAACATCTTTACAAGATGATATACAATTTATAGATAGACAAAGCTTATATTATGCCAGTACAGAGTCTGATATAGTATCTCTTCAAAGAGAATTTGAAATACTGAAAAAATATAATTTTCCAGTAGAATTTTTAGAAGAGGAAATGCTTTATAAATTATATGGACTTAATAAGCATGGCGCCATTCGAACAATGGGGGATGCGGAAGTAAATCCCCTAAAGTTGGTCCTATCTTTAGTGAAAGAGGCTTCAAAGAAAAGCAATGTCCAAGTTTTTGAAAATACGGAAGTAACAGAACCTCAATACAAAGATGGTTATTGGTTATTTCATAATGAAGATGCGATTATTCGAGCAAAGCATGTCGTTTATGCAACAGGTTATCAATTAGATAACTTTACAATGGAAATGCCTACGGAATTAAACAGAACCTTTGCAATCATAACGAATCCTATATCCTCTTTTCGTAATTGGAAGGATAGATGTCTAATTTGGGAGACAAAGCGGCCATACTTTTATATGCGAACAATCGTTGACGGAAGAATTATAGCTGGCGGTTTAGATGAAGAGACAATAGAATCACCAAGAGATCCAAGGATTTTACAAATTTATGCAGATAGATTGTTGGCTCGCATTAAAGAACATTTTCCCTATTTGCAATTAAAGGCTGAATATGTTTATGGTGCTACTTTTGGAGAATCCAAGGATGGGATTCCTTTTATTGGGGAACATCCAAATAAGAAAAATCTCTACTATTGTTTAGGATTTGGTGGGAATGGAACGGTTTATAGTGCTTTTGGTTCAACTATTATAAAGGATTTAATAATAAATGGGAATCACCCTGATGCCGATTTAGTTCGATTAAATAGATAAAAAGGAATCCCCTGAGAATTCTTTCTAGGGATTCCTTTTAATGGTTAAATCTATTTAGCTCAAGCTGTTTTCGGGCTCAAATGTTTTACAATCTGTTTCATAGCTAGTGTCAGCATGTTTTCCGGCATTACTTACAACATAAATTTGATCGGCTCCACACTGATTTCCTTTTTCCCAAAAAGTGCAGTTACTTACTTCACAAAGTACATCTTTGGCCATTTGTTTACCACTCCTTTTTCTTTAGTTGTTTTGTTCTTTAATGGTACGTACTTTTCTTAAAAGTAATATTCAGGAGATGTCCATCCATTTTATGTGGAGTTAATACCCACAATGAGACTTATGAGAGCCCCACTATACTTTAGTATTGGAAGGATGGAGGAAATACATACGTAGAACAAATGAAAAGAAAAGCCAGTATTTGAGAGGTAATGGAGTCTCACATTTGTATATTATGCAATTTTTCATTACTATTAATAAGGAGAATCTTTTCTCCCCTGTTAAAGGAAATAGAAATTATTTAATGAATTGAATTATTTAAGGAGTGCTTGAAAATGAGTCTATTACAAGATATTTTAGTCTACAATGAAGAATTTGTTAGGGAAGAAAAGTATGAAAAATTTATTACAACCAAATTTCCTAATAAAAAAATGGTTATTCTAACTTGTATGGATACAAGACTGTTAGAACTTTTACCCCAGGCATTAAATCTTGCTAATGGAGACGTAAAAATTATAAAAAATGCAGGTGCTGTGGTAGTTCATCCTTTTGGAAGTATCATGCGTAGCATTTTAGTGGCAGTGTACGAACTACAAGCAGATGAAGTAGTGGTGATTGGGCATCATGACTGTGGTATGAGTGCCCTACATTCGGACAGCATGATGGAAAAAATGAAAGAAAGAGGTATATCAGACGAAACCTTTGCTACACTGAAGCATTCAGGAATAAATCTAGAGAAATGGTTAAAAGGATTTAATTCTGTATCAGAAAGCGTTGCTCATAGCGTAGATATGATAAAAAAACATCCTTTATTACCAAACGATGTTCCAGTTCATGGGTTAGTAATTGATCCAAAGACTGGCAAGTTAGATTTAGTGGTAGATGGTTATTAATTATTTTTTTTAGGCGAATGGTTATGGTTTCTACAATGCCATTCATCGGGCACAGGATCTAAACCACCTGGATGAAAAGGGTGACATTTAAGAATTCGTTTAATGGTTAAATAGCCCCCTTTAAAAGCACCAAACCTTTGAATTGCTTCTAAGCCATAAGTAGAGCAGGTTGGATAAAAACGGCAAGTTGGCGGTTTTAATGGTGAAATGACCTTTCGATAAAAACGAATGATTAATAAAAAAACTTGTTTCATGTGACTTTTTCCCTCTCCTTCTTTTGCAAGTAGTATAACATGGACGAGGACAGGTTTTAAAGCAATCTCTATTAAGCAACTTAATCTTACTGGATTTAAGGATGGAACGTACGAATTGTTACTGGAAAAAAATTATATATATTAAGTTGATGAAATTACTCGGGTTTTTAGTTATAATAGAGATACATGAAAAAAAGGGAGATGTTTAGATGCCTTCAGTTGAAAGTTTTGAATTAGATCATACAGCGGTAAAAGCTCCATACGTAAGACATTGCGGTGTACACAAAGTGGGTAGTGATGGCGTAGTTAATAAATATGATATTCGTTTTTGTCAGCCAAATAAGCAAGCGATGAAGCCAGATGTTATTCATACATTAGAGCATTTATTAGCATTTAACTTACGTGCACATGTAGAAAAATACAACCATTTTGATATTATTGATATTTCTCCAATGGGTTGCCAAACTGGTTATTATTTAGTGGTAAGTGGGGAACCAACTGTTGATGAAATTATCGATTTACTAGAAGCAACAATGAAAACAGCGATTGAAATTACCGAAATTCCAGCTGCTAATGAGACACAATGTGGTCAAGCGAAACTACATGATTTAGAAGGTGCAAAAAGGTTGATGAATTTTTGGTTAAGTAAAGATAAAGAAGAGTTAAAACAGGTATTCGCAAAATAATGAAGCTGGGATATAAGTATTCCAGCCGAAGATAAACCTGAACAATGATACGAAGATTGTAAAAATATTTCGTATCATTGTTTGGGTTTTTTATTCATGTGAAAAAGGTTTGTGGTAATCACCCGCAGCCTGAATACACTTCGTTTTCCGTGGAGCTCGCGCTGAGACCCCGCAGCGTGTGGAGGCTCAGCTTCCTCCCCGCAGAAAGCGAGTGTCTGTAGCGCAATGGAACAACATAGTTTTTATACTTAACTCATAAATAACCAGTATAGGGAAGTAGGCTTTTAAGGGCTAAATTAGAGAATGTTCGCCTTTACCTATTATCTACTTAGTGATGTCCCGGCCTCTTCATTGCTCTATAAAAGGGGACTAAGGAGTCTGGAAAAGGATTCTTTAAAACGGATCCATAACGATCTTTTTGAATATTGGTCTGCTGTTAAATGTGTCGATAATTCCATGTCTTCTAAGAAATCATCTGTAAGCTCATTTGCGATTTGCTCACTATAAATGAAGGCATTTACTTCAAAATTCAGCCTAAAGCTTCTCATATCAATATTCGCTGTTCCAACAGAAGCGATTTTTCGATCAACTAAAATTGTTTTTGCATGGATAAATCCATTCTCATATATATAAATTTTCGCTCCTGCTTTTAGCATTTCACCGATATATGAATAGGTAGCCCAGTATACAAACATATGATCAGGTTTATTCGGAATCATAATTTTTACATCTACACCAGAAAGAGCAGCAATTCTTAATGTATCGAGTAAGCTAGCATCAGGAATAAAATAAGGTGTTTGAATATAAACACTTTCTTTGGCGGAAGTAATCATTTTTATATAACCATTTTTAATTTGTTCCCACTCAGAATCAGGTCCGCTTGAAACGATTTGCATGCCAATATTCCCAATAATTTCATCAATTTTCCCTGGAAAATATTCAGGAGAGTATTTAATATCGTGAAGATGGGAAGCTTGATTCCAATCAAGAATAAATCTTGTTTGAATAGCATATACGGCAGTACCTACGATACGTAAGTGTGTATCTCTCCAATAACCAAATTTAGGATGGAGTCCTAAATATTCATCTCCTACATTGAAGCCACCAATATAGCCAATTTTGCCGTCGATAATTCCAAGCTTTCTGTGATTGCGATAATTTAAACGTAAATTAATTAGATGAAATTTACTTGGGAAAAATACTTCGACAAAACCACCGGCTGCTCTTAGCTCTTTAAAAACCTTTTTTCGTAACGTTCTAGAACCAAGCTCATCATATAATAAGCGTACTTCGACTCCTTCTTTTGCTTTTTCAACAAGTAAGCTGATAAGATCGGAGCCAATTCCATCATTTTTAAGAATATAATATTGTAAATGAATCGACTTTTTGGCATTTTTGATATCCGTAAATAATTGATCAAATTTTTGATGACCATCCGTAAATATTTGGACAGCATTGTTTTCTGTAAGAACCGCATCATTGTTAAATAAATTCATATAAATGAGGTCTTGGTTTTTCCGAATGACTTCATTTGTTGTTCGTAATTGATTGGAGCTTATTTGTAACAGTTGGGAAGCTAATATAGGCTCTATCCCAAGCTTTTTTCGCTCATCCCACTGAAATAATTTTCTGTTTCGTAAATTTTGGCCGAAAAGTAAATATAAAATAAATCCTAGAATAGGGATGAAGGTAAGTACCATTAGCCATGCCCATGTTGCGATAGGATCTTTTCTTTCAAAAAAGATAACAAGAAAAGCCAAAATGATATTAAGTATAATAATTACACTTAAAACAATTGAATAAATGTGCATTGAAATTCTTTTCCTTTCCCGTGCTAAAAGACAGCAATAGTAAGTGCAATATATAGAGACTAGGTATAATTTTGCATGTTCATGAAGAAATATCCTGTATAATTATAGGGTAAAAGGGTAAAACTTTGTACTATTTTGTATTTATTTTTCAAATAAGAATTTTCCTTCTTCCTTTAATGTGATAAAGTGAATAAGGGAAGTGAATCTTCTTCTAAATAGATTATTGACAAAGCGATTTTACGTATAGGATATTGCTTTTAACTTTTAGGCTGTTTGTATGAAAACTCTTTAGGTAAAAGGCAACACTAAGCTGAACCTTCTAAATTTGAACTTTTTTAAAAGGCTAGGAATGATTAAATATAGTGCTTTTGTTATTCATTAAGCAATTTGTTCATTAGTGGGTTCAATACGATACCCTTTCCTTTTTAAGTATTGAATCATTTTTTGTTCTTTACTTTGTTCGAGATCAACATAATCAGGGCCTAGTTCCTGATATGGTTGCCTTGTTTTTAAAATATTGTAAGCAATTGTTAGGATTAAATGAGCGGAAGCGATCCGTGCTTTCGATTTTCCTTGTCGTTTCATAATTCTTTTTCTATGTGCAGATATGCGATTATACTGTCTATCTGTAGCCATGGAACATTCAACAGCGGTGGTTCTTAATGATTTGTTTCCGTACTGAGTTTTACCTGTTTTTTTTTTACCGGCACTCTCATAATTTCCTGGACTCACTCCAGCCCATGAGGCTAGATGTTTAGAACTTTTAAATACTGACATGTCTACACCCATTTCAGCTATAAAGATTGCGGATGCATTTTTATCCACACCCGGTATGGTATCTAGTAGTTCGCACTCCTCTTGATAAGGAATAAGCGCTTGGTCTATGCGTTCAACTACTTTTTCGATTGTTTCATCGATGTGATTGATATGGTCCCAATGGAAACGTAACATATCAATATGATGTTTACGTATTCCACCGTTAAGGGCTTCTGCAATATCTGTTGTGCTCGCCTTAACTCTTGAATCAACCATTTGTTGAAGTTCAAACACACCTATTTTTTCGCCGTTTATTAGGGCTTCAATAATGCGACAACCAGTGACACCAAAAATGTCAGATAAAACAGAAGTTAGTTTAATATTTGCATCCTGTAGAATTTTGTGGATTCGATTGCGCTCAGAAGTTCGTGTATGGATGAGTTTTTTACGATACCGGGTTAAATCTCGCAAATCACGAATTTCTTTGGGCGGTACAAAATTTTTTTCAATTAGTCCAGAACGCAAAAGTTTAGCTAACCACTCCGCATCTTTTACGTCTGTTTTCCTTCCGGGAACATTTTTAACATGTTGGGCATTGGCGAGGATTAATTGGAAGTCACATTCTATAACATTCCAAACGGGCTTCCAATATACACCGGTACTTTCCATTACAGCATCCGTTATTTTGTGTGAGGATAGCCAGTCGCTAAGTGCCAAAAGGCCACTTGTGGTTGTTGGAAAGGTTTGAATCTCTTTATTTGGTTTTTTATCTAATGAACCAAATAAAACACAAGCAACTACTGTTTCTTGGTGTACATCTAGGCCTGCACACCGTTCAATCATAGCTTCCATATAATCACCTCAAAGATTTTTAATACAATACAAGCGACAGAAGTCATCATACAAAATTTTTGTATTCGTGTTTATAAACACATTAGACGGTTCTTTTAAACTGTCACAACCAGTTTTTCTAACGGGGTATCAACTTGTATTGATCCACCAAACAGTCTTCGGACTGGTCGTATTGTACTATTAATTATGGTCAGGTGTTAAGTGGTTTAGACTTTCTATCATGGGATAGGAGCAAGTTTTCATGATAGACGGTGGCGGCGGGTAACGCCGCCATGAGAGTTTTTCTAAAGGATTGTTGTTTTTTCAATCGAAAAAAAGAATTAGTTGAAAAATGGAACAGCCCGAATACACGAAGACTCCACGGGGATTAGCGAGACAGCCTGAGACCCCGGAGGCTTAATAAGCTTAGCCCCATGGAAAGCGAAGTGTGTTCCGGCTGCGGATAATCGCAACAAGCTTTACGAAAACAGCCAACTTTAAAATGCCTACCCAAGTATTAGCCTTGAGGGTATCCTACTACCTAAATGAAAATTGCCGTTAGGGTAAGGAGTATTTTTTTATGGAAGAAATAAATCTTGGAATGCTACTTTTTTTAATTGGCGCTGGTTTTATTGCTGCATTTATTGATTCTGTTGTGGGAGGTGGTGGACTTATTTCATTGCCTGCTCTTTTATTTACCGGACTGCCGCCACAAATTGCACTAGGAACAAATAAGCTTGCTTCAACTATGGGATCATTGACTAGCTCGATCTCTTTTATAAGACATGGGAAAACGGATAAAAAGTTGCTATTAAAACTCTTGCCTCTTTCCATTATTGGTTCCGCAATCGGAGTTTATGTAGTGCAAAAAATACCATCGGAAGCTTTGAAGCCGTTAATTCTTGTTGCTTTAATCATGGTGACTATTTATACACTTACGAAAAAAGAGTGGGGAATAAATTCTACATACAATGGAATGACAAAAAAGAAGCTTTTGTTTGCTCAATTTATTGTACCATTAATAGGGTTCTATGATGGTTTTTTAGGGGGAGGAACTGGCTCTTTCTTTTTATTTTCTTTTCTCCTTATGGGATTTGATTTTGTAGAATCTGCGGGCAATGCGAAAGTCCTTAACTTTGGAAGTAATCTGACAGCACTGATTGTTTTTTTATGTTATGATTCTGTGTATTATTTATATGGAATAGTAATGGGAGTTGCGATGATTTTAGGGGCATATATTGGCTCTAGAGTTGCCATTGCAAAAGGCTCTAATTATGTAAAAATATTATTTGTACTCGTATCTGCTACATTGATTGGCAAAAATTTATTTGATTATTTAACAAATCGATAATAAAAAGGCTGTTTGAGAACTTGATTTCCTAATGGGAGGGGCATTATTCTCAAGCAGCCTTTTTTATATTGAGAAAAAAACTAATGTAAATTTCGGTGGGGGAAAATTGGGTTATTAGGCTTTCTGTAATCTTCACTTGCAAACTTTCCTTTTAAGCTTTCGATTAAATAAAGACCCATTAAATCATATAATTCTTGTTCATTTAATTCCTGAATGATATGTAATAAATCTTCTCTACTCATTTCTTCTAAAAAAGCAAAGGCAAGCATATCGATATCTTCTTCGTCACCAGTTAATTTATTTTTATATAAGTTATATAGTTCATCTATAATTTTCATCATTTTATCCTCCTAGTTCAGTCTATCTTAAAATGTAACCGTTTTATTTACCCGTATTATATATGATAACATCTTATTATTGCTAGCTATTATGTGAACATTATGTTAAAGAATAACTAATATCGTTGGAATTTTTAATCTCCTGTACGAAAAAAACGGCATATGAGTTTACTATTTATATAAGGAGATTTTTTAAAAAAACTTATAGATAATACGGAACAGCCTGAATACCTAGACGCCACGGGGATTAGCGAGACACTTGAGAAGTGATATATAAGGAAGCTTAAGCGTAGCCCCATGGAAAGTAAAGTGTATTCTGATTGCAAGTAATAGCAGCAAATTTTACGAAAACATCCTTTATAAAAAATATACCCTATTTTAGAGGAAAAAACTCCAGTTTTATTGGTAGTCTTTGCTATGATAATAATAGCCATCAAAAAATGAGCTTGAAAAAGCATGTTATTTCGCTTTAGTATGCAAGCTACCTATATTAATAATACATAATAATGGAGAAGGTATGGAAATATTTTATGATCAGAACAAAAATTTAGTGAAACTTTCTTTAAAAAAAATTGAATGGAACCAAGAAGCTAAACATGTATTGGTTATCTGTCAATATAAGAATCAATGGTTATTAACAAATCATAAGGTCCGTGGATTAGAGTTTCCAGGTGGGAAAAGAGAAATAAGCGAAACGACTACTCAAACAGCCCATAGAGAAGTCATGGAGGAAACAGGAGGAATCATTGATAGGCTACATTGGATAGCAGCCTATCAGGTCTTTGGAGAAAAACCCTTTGTGAAAGATGTTTTTTTTGCAAAAATAAATCAATTGAATGAGAAAGATGATTACCTAGAGACAGATGGTCCGGTTTTAATTACTGGAGATATAATAAAACTGCGCTGGCATGAGTCTTTTAGTTTTATTATGAAGGATGATGTCATTAAATATTGTCTGACTTATATTCAAAATGAATTATTAAAAGAAAAGAAGGGGTAATATAGGAAAAAAGGCAAAGGAGAATTTGATATGCAGAACGGTGATATAATAGAGAAAATGCGATTTCCCTCTCCTAATCCTTCCATTGATTTGTTTTTGGTTACTTATTATGTTAATGGATTACGAGTCAAAGGGATGCTTGCTACTCCTAATGATGGGAATAATTATGATGGCTTTCTTTATTTAAGGGGAGGCATTAAAAATGTCGGGAAAGTTCGTCCAGGGAGAATCATCCAATTTGCATCTGAGGGCTTTGTCGTTTTTGCCCCGTTTTACCGGGGGAACCAGGGTGGTGATGGCAATGAAGATTTTGCAGGAGAAGATAAGTACGATGCTATAGGAGCATTTACATTGCTGAAGAATTTGCCAAATGTGAACGATGTCCATGTTTTTGGTTTTTCAAGAGGAGGGGTAATGGCTTTATTTGTAGGGATTTATTGTCCTGTAAAATCAATTGTAACATGGGGCGGCGTCAGTGACATGTTCTTAACCTACGAGGAGCGCGAGGATTTACGCCGAATGATGAAAAGAGTAATAGGTGGAACTCCTTCTAAGTATCCAGATAGATATGAAGAACGAACGCCACTTTATCAATTGGAACAAATAAATGCCCCTACTCTTATTATTCATGGCCAATTAGATAAAAATGTTTCCGTTGATCATAGTCTTCGGTTAGAAGAAAAATTAAAGCAACTTGGAAAAGAAGTAGAAACATGGTATTTTCCGGCGTTTACTCATTACTTTCCTCCAGCAACAAATCGAAAAGTTGTCACCTCTTTGTCTAGCTGGATGAAAAAACAAACGGAAAAGATGGTAAAATAAAAGAAAAGAGTAAGAGAAGGGGAATGTGAAATGGGCATGCCGTTAGAGTTAAATACAATGATTGTAACAAAAGGGAAAGAAATAAGGTTAGAAGAGAACTTATTTCTTTTAGAAAAAGAAAACTATCGTTTATATCCGATGAATATCCCATTAGAGGTAAGAAGAACAAAAGAAGCGGAAGTATCTGGGATTGCGACTATAGAAAAATTAGAATGGGAAAATGACAAGACATCGATTACTTATAAACTTATTGCATTAAATTCAACAAATTAATTCAAGAAAGTGAAAAATGATTGACATGCATTGATAGATTGAGCTATCATTTTACCTTGAACGGATACTCTCTTATCCTGAGCTGGTGGAGGGACTGGCCCGATGAAACCCAGCAACCTACTATGTGAAGAAAATTACTGAACCATTTTATGTTTACATGAGATGGAACGGACATTCTCTTAGGAAAGGTGCTAACCTGAAGCAAGGAAATATTCCTTGAACGATAAGAGTGAAAGGTGCGAATTGATTTTACTAGGAGCCTTTTCACTATTGAAAAGGTTTTTTGTGTAAAATGAATTAATTATCTTTTATAAAAATGTATATTTTTAGATGTGTGTTTTTATTAGAAACGATAATCTTCGTTACATATATTATATTTATAAACATTTTTTCGGTTTTACATATAATAAAGCACGGAATTGACTTCGGATAAAAACGCCATTTTTACTTCATACTATCTAGGGAATGAGTACCGTATCAAGATAAGGTTAAGGAGTGTAGGAAGAAACCTCGCTCTACTTTTTTCTAAAATAAGGAGGAAATCAGATGTCAACAAAACGTCGCTTGTTTACTTCTGAATCGGTAACTGAAGGTCACCCAGATAAAATTTGTGATCAAATTTCAGATGCTATTTTGGACGCTATATTGGCTAAAGATGCTAATGCAAGAGTTGCTGCTGAAACTTCTGTAACAACAGGTCTAGTACTCGTTGCAGGTGAAATAACTACTTCTACGTATGTAGATATTCCGAAAATTGTTCGTGAGACAATTAAAGAAATTGGATATACACGTGCGAAGTATGGCTTTGATGCAGAAACTAGTGCAGTATTAACTTCTATTGATGAGCAATCCGCTGATATCGCATTAGGGGTAGACCAGGCTCTAGAAGCTCGTGAAGGTAAGATGACGGATGAAGAAATAGAGGCAATCGGTGCTGGAGATCAAGGCTTAATGTTCGGATTTGCATGTAATGAAACAAAGGAATTAATGCCATTACCAATTTCATTAGCACATAAACTATCTAGAAGACTAGCAGAGGCTAGAAAAGAAGAAATCTTGCCTTATCTACGTCCAGATGGAAAAACACAAGTAACAGTCGAATATGATGAAAATAATAAACCAGTTCGCGTTGATACAATCGTAATAAGCACACAACATCACCCAGAAGTGACTTTAGAGCAGATTCAACGAAATATTAAAGAATATGTAATTAAGCCTGTTGTGCCAGCTGAATTAATTGATGAAAACACAAAATATTTTATCAACCCAACAGGACGCTTTGTTATTGGAGGTCCACAAGGAGACGCGGGATTAACTGGTCGTAAAATCATCGTTGATACATATGGTGGATATGCACGACATGGTGGCGGAGCATTTTCTGGTAAGGATCCTACAAAAGTGGATCGTTCTGCAGCATATGCAGCGCGTTATGTAGCAAAGAATATCGTAGCGGCAGGATTAGCTGATAAAGTTGAAGTGCAATTAGCTTATGCAATAGGAGTAGCACAGCCAGTATCTATTTCTGTTGATACTTTTGGAACAGGAATTGTTTCAGAAGACAAACTAGTAGAAGCTGTACGGGAAAACTTTGATCTTCGTCCAGCTGGCATTATTAACATGCTTGATCTTCGTAAACCAATATACAGACAAACAGCTGCTTACGGGCATTTTGGCCGTACTGATATTGATTTACCATGGGAGCGTACAGATAGAGCAGAGTTGATAAAAAAAGCGGTAGAAGCTTAGAAATTTTTATTGATAAACAAACTGTACAAAAAAGTTTAATTTTAAAAGAAAGAAGTTACCGGAAAGTGTAACTTCTTTCTTTTTTTTTCGTCTAATACTTGATGATGGACTAGAGTTTTCGCATGTAATGAAAATGTAGGATTGAAATGCTAATAACTAATTATAAATTTGCATTTTTTTATGTTAAAATAGAAGACTAAGTGAAGATTTTATGAAACTTATTACCTATTAACATATTTTCTATTTAGGAGTATAGTAAAAATTTAATTATGGTTCAATGATTAGGCCAATGAGTTGGTTATAGATGTCCTAATACATCTAGGAAAAGAAATGGAGAAGGTGAGAGCAATATGTGTGGTTTTGTTGGCTGTGTACATGAAAAAGCACAAAACTTTCAAGAAGAACAAAAAGAACTATTTGCAGGAATGAATCGTGTTATAACACATAGAGGTCCTGACGATGAAGGATATTATTATGATAGCCATATTCAATTTGGTTTTCGTCGATTAAGTATTATAGACATTGAAAGTGGGCATCAGCCTTTAACATATGAAAATGAACGTTATTGGATAATCTTTAACGGAGAAGTATATAACTATTTAGAAATTAGAGAAGAGTTAGTAAAGGCAGGATTAACCTTCCAAACAAATTCTGATACCGAAGTAATTATTGCTTTATATAGTCATGAAAAGGAAAAAGCGGTAGAAAAACTTCGTGGTATGTTTTCTTTTATTATTTGGGATAAACAGGAAGAGACATTATATGGAGCTCGTGACCCATTTGGAATTAAACCATTTTTCTATTTAGAAGATGGAGAGAAAACATATTTTGCTTCCGAGAAGAAAAGCATTGCATTGGCTTTAGAAAGTGATGTTATTAACTATAGTTCTCTGCAACATTATTTAACATATCAATTTGTACCAGAGCCTTATACGATGTCAGAGGGAATTAAAAAACTAGAGCCAGGCCATTATTTTACAAAGAAAATCGGAAAACCAATGGACATTAAACGTTATTGGAGAGCATCTTTTAAGCCTGTTGTTAAACAAGAGGACGAGTATGCAAAAGAAATTAAAGATGTACTTTTCGATAGTGTGAAAATGCATATGAGAAGTGATGTTCCTGTTGGATCCTTCCTGTCAGGTGGAATCGATTCATCGATTATTGCGAGTATTGCCAAGGAATTCCATCCTAGCATTAAAACATTTTCTGTTGGTTTTGAACATAATGGATTTAGTGAAATTGATGTTGCAAAAGAAACAGCTGATAAATTAGGGCTTGAAAACATAAGCTATGTTATTTCTCCTCAAGAGTACATGAACGAAATTCCGAGAATTATGTGGCATATGGATGATCCTTTAGCAGATCCAGCATGTGTACCACTATATTTTGTTGCACGCGAAGCTAGAAAACATGTTACAGTTGTTCTTTCTGGAGAAGGTGCAGATGAATTATTTGGTGGATATAATATTTATCGTGAACCACAATCTTTAGAAGTATTTAATAAGATTCCGAATGTTGGGAAAAAATTATTGAGTGCTGTAGCTAATATTCTTCCAGAAGGAGTAAAAGGAAAAAGTTTTATCGAGCGTGGAGTCACGCCGATGGAAGAAAGATATATTGGAAATGCGAAAATGTTCTCTGAGTTAGAAAAAGAAAAATTACTTTCTGTCTATAACAAGGGTTTGCATTATAGAGATATAACTACACCTCTATATGATGAAAGCAGAGGCTATGATCCTGTTGATCGCATGCAATTTATTGATATCCACACTTGGATGCGAGGAGATATTTTACTAAAAGCAGATAAGATGACGATGGCGCATTCCTTAGAATTACGTGTTCCATTTTTAGATAAAGAGGTATTTAAAGTTGCGTCTAAAATTCCAACTTCTCTTAAAACTGCAAATGGTACAACTAAATATATTTTACGTAAAGCAGCAGAGTCTTTTGTTCCAGAACATGTATTAAACCGTAAAAAACTAGGGTTCCCTGTTCCGATTCGTCACTGGTTAAAAGATGAAATGAATGAATGGGCGAAAAATATTATAAAAGAGAGTGACACAGATCACTTATTAAATAAATCAGTTGTACTACAGTTATTAGAGGATCATTGTCAAGGTAAAGCAGATAATAGCCGTAAAATATGGACAGTCTTAATGTTTATGGTATGGCATAGTGTTTATATCGAAAAAAAATATTCCTTCGAAAAGGAATATTTAAAAGAGGGCAAGGTAGCAATTAAGAATTAATCGTAATTGCTTGACTTCCCATTTGCACCCAGGATTCTTCAAAATCCGTGATGGGTGCTTTTTTATTTTTTTCTCCAGTAAGTGGATCATTAAAGTAAATATATGTTTCATCATAGCCTGTAATAAGTACAGAATGCTCAGAATAAGTAATCTTTACCGTTCCACTTGGAGTATGCCAAGTACGGAATTCACTATCTGGTAATTTTTTGAATGTTGAATTAGTAATCACCCAAACAGGACGATTGTTCGATAAATGATTTTTTATTTCTTCAAAATCAGATCCGGTAAAATCAATGATGGAACCTGGTAGGTATTTTTCAGCTAATGCAGCAATAGGTTTATGATAGACACCTAACCCAGGACCACTTAAGGAGTACATATCCCCGATAAATCCATCATTAGGATTTCCATAATAGATTTTGCCGTTTTCTCTACTATATGGAGTAGTGTCCTTCTTTATTTGCTTTGCCAGTGTCATTTTATCGACATCAATATCTGCATATTGAAGCAACATCGCAAGACTTGTTACTTCGCAGCCTCTTGGGAGATCGGGTAACTGATTAATAATGGGAGCATCTAACAAAACAGATTCCTTTAATAAATTTGTTTCCTCTTTTACTGATAAGAGTGCTTTTCGTGTATTTTGCGTAGCAACCTCTTTTGCATGGACGATTGCTTCAAAGTCATTTCTATTAATAAGTAAAAAACTAACAGCAATCATAGCGAATATCGTAAATAAATAGATACTTTTAACAATAGTATTTAATGTTTTTCTTACTAATAAATATAATAAGAAAAACAAAGTAATCAATGAAGTTATTAATATTGTATTTGTTTCCATCTTTTCTCACCTAATTATTTCTATATTAAATTTTATCGGTTTAAAGAAAAATTCCTTTAGGGAATATAAAAGTTGTAACAAAATTTTCATAATCCTTATGGTCAACTTTCTGTTATCGATAATGAAACAGTTCTTCTCTTTCCCTATAATTCGACAAACGAAACCTAATTCACAGTATAACATGATTTTTTATGATATGGTTAGGTTTGCTTCAATAGATACATTTCCGAAATATTTGCTATAATTGAAGTAATTTTAGATAATAATAAAAAAGCTAATCTTCGTCTACTCGTATTTAATGATTAATTTACAGGACAAATCTTTATTTTTCCTTAATAATTTGATGTTTTGTTTAAAAAGGGTCAGAAAACCAACATAGACTTGATAAATGGGATGGAGGAGCTTTTATGTGGAAATGGGAAGCTGAGGGAAACGCGAAGGCTGTCATCGTTATTGTTCATGGAGCAATGGAGCACCATGGAAGATATGGCTGGCTTATTGAAATGTTTCGATTAGCTGGTTTTCATGTTGTAATGGGAGATCTTCCAGGACAGGGAATGACAACTAGAGCTGATCGAGGTCATATTGATTCGTTTAGTGAATATACGATAGAAATTAAAGATTGGATACAAGCAGCATATCAATTTGATTTGCCTATTTTTTTATTAGGGCATAGTATGGGAGGGCTTGCATCTATTAGACTTCTCCAGCAGGAAAAATTAAAAATTGCCGGGCTTATTTTATCCTCTCCTTGCTTAGGGCTAGTAAAATATCCTTCAAGGATGATGAGTTTAATATCTCTTCTTTTAAATAAAGTAGCACCAAGGGTTAGAGTTAACTCGGGTTTAACGGTTGATGTCGCAACTCGTAATGCAGAAGTACGAGAAATTGATTCGAATGATACTTTATACATAACAAAAGTGTCAATCAGATGGTATCGAGAATTGGTTGTTGCAACAAAGAATGCTTTTGAAGATATAGCCAAAACACAGGACTTGCCACTACTGCTTATGCAAGGCGGTGGAGATTTAGTAGTAGATAAAAAAATGGTAAAGACCTGGTTCAATATGGTACCATTATCTGAAAAGAGATATAAAGAATGGCCTGAGTTTTATCATGAAATTTTTAATGAACCAGACAGAGAAGAAGTGTTTGAATACACGAAGGATTTTATCAATAGTCAATTGAAAGCAATTGGTTATATCGTATAAGTGAGGTTTTTTAAATGTCAGTTCCAAAGATGCCACTAACATTAATGTCTAAAGTTTACTTAAAAGTTTTTCCAGTCGTACATCAGGAATTAAATTACTGGACACAAAGAGCACAGAACATTCCCAATTCAGAATTAAGAAAGCAAGCATTAGCTAGTATTAAGAGTAAAACATTTCATTGTGAAGGTGGCTCTATCATGGCTCTAATTGCCATGAGCAAATACAAAGAAGTAATTAAATTTATTGTAGCCTACCAAACGATAAGTGATTATTTAGATAATCTCTGTGATCGAAGCACATCTCTTGATCCGAAAGATTTTTCCGCTTTGCATGAATCAATGGAGCATGCTTTAACAGTAGGGGCTGAGCCAAGTAACTACTATCGTTATCGCGAGGACCAAGATGATGGGGGTTACTTATATGATCTTGCCAAAACATGTAGGGATATACTGAATAAGTTAGAGAATTATAGCAGTATTAAAGAACAGCTCCTGGAACTATGCCGATATTATTGTGATTTACAGATACATAAACATGTGATTATGGAAGAGCGCATTCCTAGATTGAAGTTTTGGTTTGAGAAAAATAAAAATCACGTACCGAAAATGGAGTGGTATGAATTTTCTGCTTGCTCTGGTTCTACATTAGGGATATTCTGTTTGGTTTCATATGCCTTTCGTGATGATTTTGATGATTCTTATCCAGCTTTAATTCGAGATGGTTATTTTCCATATATTCAAGGACTTCATATTCTGTTAGACTATTTTATTGATCAAGAAGAAGATAAAATAGGTGGGGATTTGAATTTTTGCTTTTATTATGAAAATGAAGAAGAACTATTTAATCGCTTAAAGCATTTTGTAACAGAAGCAGATCGACATACGAATAAACTTCCTCATCAAAAATTTCATAAATTGATTAATAGAGGATTATTAGGCGTGTATTTATCCGATGAAAAGGTATATAAACAGCGAAATATACGTAAACTTGCCAAAAATATGATTAGAACTTCTGGACCTATAGGTTATTTTTTCTATTTAAATGGAAGAGCCTATAGAAAGTTCCAGAAGGTAGTTCCTGCAAGTGCATTAAGAGCGTTAAGTAAATAAATGAAGCTTAGTTAGGTTAGGCAAACACCTTTTTCAAGGATAGTTTGTCTAATTTTTTGTTTTACGGAAGGGGAATTTATTTTTAGAAAGGAATAGAATAAGGGATATATTTTAGAATAAAGAGATATGATCCAACACAGAATAAAATCATTATCAAACAAGGCATGTAATTTCTGCCCTGTTTGATAAGTATGGTGAAATTCATCTTTTTTCAATCGCGATAATAAAAGGTGGATTATTAATCCCATTTATAAATTGGTAGCGTAGCACATGGGCTTTTTGCTGATCAATATTTTCCACATACGCTATAAGCTTATCCCGTTCGATAGCACCTTCTGGATGCCCGTGATAAATAACTAATACAATAACTCCTTCTTTAGACAGGATTTGTAATAGCTGTTCAATGGCGGCAATGGTTGTTTCCGCTTTTGTTACAATAGATTTATCTCCACCAGGCAAGTAGCCTAAGTTGAAAATAGCTCCTGAAACCTTCCCATGATAAGTGGAAGGGACAATTTCCATGATATGTTCATGTCCACACAAATGAAGAGATACAATATCTTGTAGTTTTTGACTCGTGAGTTTTTCTTTTGTGGCATGTAAAGCATCCTTTTGGATATCAAAGCTAAATACTTTCCCATTATCACCCACAAGAGTTGCTAAAAAAACGGTATCATGTCCATTTCCCATTGTAGCATCGATCGCAATTTCTCCGTTCGAAACAGCTTTTCCTAATAATTGATGGGCAAATGGAATGACTCTGTCTAGCTTCATTGTGTCACCTTCTTATTTGCCTGATAATATTTTCCTTGCCAACTATTGCGGCTTTTTAATTCTGCATCAATTTTATTTAATACTTCCCATTTATTAACACTCCACATTGGCCCAACCATCAATTCAATTGGTCCATCACCTGTAATGCGATGAATAATCATGTCTGGTGGTAAAATTTCTAACTGATCACAAACTAATGATATATATTGATCAAGGGTTAAAAATTCAAGCATGCCTTTTTCATATTGCTTTACCATTGGAGTGCCTTTTAATAGATGTAGTAAGTGAATCTTTATTCCCTGTACATCTAATTCACTGACGCTTTTAGCTGTTTCCATCATCATTTCATTTGTTTCCATTGGCAGTCCATTAATAATATGGGAGCAAATACGAATGTTATGTTTTCTGAGCTTATTAACGCCTTCGACATATGTTTGAAAATCATGTGCTCGATTAATAAGTGTTGCTGTTTTTTCATGGACTGTCTGAAGACCAAGTTCAACCCATAAATAAGTACGTTCATTTAGTTCCGCCAGATACTCGACAACGTCATCTGGTAAGCAATCTGGACGAGTTGCAATCGAAAGACCAACGACGTTTTCCTGTTTAAGAACTACTTCGTATTTTTCACGTAATACATCTACTGGTGCGTGTGTATTTGTATAGGCTTGGAAATAGGCCATATATTTTCCGTCTTTCCATTTCGTATGCATCTTATTTTTTATATCATGGAATTGTTGCTCTAGGCTGTCAGCACGATTGCCGGCAAAATCTCCCGAACCAGCTGCACTGCAAAAGGTGCAGCCGCCATGAGCGACCGTACCGTCTCTGTTTGGGCAATCAAATCCTCCATCTAATGCAATTTTGAAAACTTTGTGTCCAAACTCGTTACGAAGATGATAATTCCAAGTATGGTATCTTTTATTATCAGAAGCATATGGGAATGGGTTATTCTGATTCATATCAGTGTAACCTCCTCAATAATTTAGATTCTTTTTTTGTTTAATTTCATTAATTCCACCTATGAATTTTAACATGACTATTGTCTTTATCCAACAGAATTTCAAGATTAGTTAAGAAAAGGAAGTCATAGTTGCAAGGAATAAACAGATACTATTGTTGAAGCAATCTGCTTCTAACTTGAAACGATTGTTGGGAGGGTTATTATTTGGCTACACGCGATTCTATGAGTGAATTATTACAAAGATGTAATGAAGTTATTAATTATGCAGAACAGCAATATGAAGCAGGAAGACGTCAAGAACATTATAATGAAACGGAATATACAGATGCTCAAATGCAGTTAGAAACTATCTATAATGAATTGCACACGATGGATCAGAGTGCAAATCAACAGCAACGAGAAGAGTTGCATCGAATGAGGTTGCTTGTGGAGCAAATGCAAAATCAAATGACATTAAGATTGCATTAAGGAGGATCCTAAAATATGGATAAACGTTCAAAGCAAAATAATCCTGAACAAAAAACACGCAATGGCATCAACAATCAGGATTTAGAATTGGGGAAAGATGTTGATTTAGTAAAAGCAGCCAAGAAAAAGTATGAGCAATCTGGTGGTCAACCAGCTAAATCAAAAACAAGACAAGAATAACTATGGCAAAAAGAATGTCCCAGCCGTTGTATCAGTTGGGACATTCATATTAATTTGTTTTAGGAGCTAATTTAGCAGCTTCTTTCGTTGGATAATCATAGAAAAATGCAGTAAGTAAGCTAATGACAAGTAAGACCACTAAAACAGGTACGAGCAATGTCATACCACTACTATCGACAAGCATTCCTCCAAGAAGAGGTCCAATCATTCTTCCTCCCGTTGCCGTACTGTTCACGATTCCTTGGAAAAAGCCTTCTTTTCCTTTAGGAGCTAATTTATCAGCAATCGTTGGTACAGCTGGCCAAATAAGCATTTCACCAATAGTTAAAATGATCATTGCCACAAGAAAGCCAGTAAACAATTCTGCTTTTCCAACAATAAGGAAGGAAAGAATAAAAATACCGATCCCGATAAGCATTTGTTTCTTTATTGAAGTACATATTTTTTTTGTGAAAAAAGAAATTAATGGTTGGCCGAACACAATGAGTCCACCATTAACTGCCCATAATAAACTATATTGCGTTAAAGGAATACCTAACTCTTGCGTATGAGTAGAGATAGTGGCTTGCCATTGGACATAGCAGATCCAGCATAATAAATAACCAAATCCTAAAATGCCAAGCGAATACATAGCCGGGCTTCCTTTTAATAAGTGCTTTCCTTTTCTTTTAGGTACTTTCACATTTGAAGACGGAAGGATATCCGCTTTTACTTGAATGTTTTTATAACTGAAGAAAGCGATAAGGAAAAATACCCCATACATTAGGGTGTTTGACAAGAAGATTAATTGAAACGAGTGTGAGGCGATGAAACCGCCGATGGCTGATCCAAGTGCCACACCAACGTTTTGTGCAACATAAATACTATTGAAGGATTTTCTTCCCCCTTCAGGCCAAACATTTCCCGCCATTGCATACATGCTAGGATAAATAATACCTGATCCAAACCCAGATAAAGTGAAAAAGGTACAGTAAGCACCCCAATTATGAAAAAGAGTAAGGCCTAGTAAAGAGAAGGTAGTTAGCGTGATACCTAATAATATAGATAGATACCCACCTAACTTATCGTAAAGAATGCCTCCGATTAAATTACCGATCACACTTGCTCCAGAATTGAGCATAAGGATAAAACCTGCAACCGTTAGTGTCTTCCCTAAATGCTCATGAATGTAAATACTATTTAAAGGCCAGAGTAAGGAAGAACCAGTAACGTTTACTGCCATTCCGATAACTAAAAGCCAAAGTGAACGAGGCATATTGATGCTCCTTTGCAACTTTATTCTAAATACCAAAAATAAGTGTAGTTGCTTTTAAGCAAAGCTGCAATAGAAGAGTATCTATTTTTCTATAGGCGGAATTTTCTGATAGAATGAAGAGATTTATTCTAAATTCCAATTAGTTTAAATGTTGAATTTGTTTGAAAAATAAGTCTTTTTCTAATAAAGTAGATATAACTCTAAATTTTAGCATAATGCGTAGAAAGGACTAAATGATGACAAAAATATGTTTAATAAGACATGGGGAAACAGATTGGAACGCAATGGGGAAAATTCAAGGAAAAACGGATATTCCTTTAAATGAAAATGGAACGAGGCAGGCACAGCAATGCCGAGATTATTTAAAGGATTCAAATTGGGATATCATCGTCACAAGTCCTCTTAAAAGGGCAAAACAAACAGCGTTCATTATTAATGAAGCGTTACAACTACAGGTTGTAGAAATGGCTGAATTTATGGAGCGCAGTTTTGGCGATGCAGAAGGGAAAACGAGAGAAGAAAGAGCGATTCTATATCCAGATCAACAGTATCCAAATCAGGAATCAAGAGAGGAATTAGTAAATAGAATTATGAATGGTCTAGAAAAAATTCTAGTTCAGTTTCTAGACCAAAAAGTATTACTAGTTGCACATGGTGCAGTTATACATACCTTATTAACAGTAGTTTCAGAAGATCAACTTTCGATTGAAAAATACTTATCGAATGCTTGTATCAGTAATATTCACTTTAAAGAAAAGAAATGGGTAGTAGAAGATTATAATTTGGTCGATCATCTGGTGGAAATAAATTAATAAGATGACAAGGGGATGGCTTAAAAAATGAGTGATTTCGGTGCATATATGGATAGAAATATTTCATTGGAACCTACGCAAAAAGGGAGTTTAGATGGGCTGACATTTGCGGTTAAAGATGTATTTGCTATTAAAGATTATGTACCTTCTGCAGGAAATCCTGATTGGCTTCATAGCCATAAACCTGCTAATGAAACAGCACCAGCCATTATTAGCCTGTTGAATAATGGTGCCACGCTAAAAGGAACCACTATTACAGATGAACTGATGTATAGCTTAAATGGAGAAAATTATCATTATGGTACTCCTATTAATCCTAGGGACCCGAGTCGAATTCCAGGTGGCTCTTCTTGCGGTTCTGCTGTCACGGTCGGAGCTAAATTGACCGATTTTTCCTTAGGAACGGATACAGGAGGTTCGGTAAGAATTCCATCTTCTTATTGTGGAATATATGGTATTCGTCCCTCTCATGGAGTAGTTAATATAGACGGGGTAATTCCTCTTGCAAAAAGCTTTGATACCGTCGGTTGGATGACTCAAACAGCGGAAATGCTTATGAAAGTTGGGGATGTGCTTCTTCCTCCTCAAGAGAATGGCTCTTTTTCACGGTTTATAATGGGAAAGGATGCTTGGGCACTGGCTGATGAAGAGGTTAAGAAAGCCTTACTTCCTTTATTGGAAAAATTAGAGAAGTCTGTGCCAAGTTATTCAACTACTATCATTGCAGAAGAAGGGCTTCAGAAGTGGGCAGAGGTTTTTCGCATGCTCCAAGGAAGAGAAATTTGGCAAGAACATGGAGCATGGATCCAAAGGGTAAATCCAACGTTTGGGCCAGGGATAGCAGAGAGATTCCGGTGGGCTAGTACTTTGAAAGAGGAAGACATAGCACAATATCAGCAGAAGAGACGTATAATTCAACAAAGAATGGAGAAACTGCTTGAAGATGATGGAATTTTAATTATTCCAACAGCACCAGGGATAGCACCGCTTATAAACCTTCCTACTCGTGAGTTAGAAGTAAGAAGAAACCAAACATTCCAGTTATGTTGTATGGCGGGGTTAACTGGCTTTCCTCAAGTGAATCTACCATTGACCACATTAAATGGAATACCAGTTGGTCTTTCCTTTATAGCTGGTAGAAATCAAGATAGAAAATTGCTTCGATTGGTTTCTGAATGGACGGAGAAATGGTAATAGCGGAACATTAAATAGCAGTAGACATATAATATAGAAAGTAGAGAAGATCAGATAGTTGGTCAATCTGAAAACTACTTGCAACATGCATCAAAATACAATACAATAAAAATCATATAAGTAATCAACACAGATAAGGAATAGTAAAGATGCCCTTTTGAAACGAAGAGAACTGACGGGTGGTGCAAGTCAGTCAAAAACATCTTGAACTCACCTTTGAGTTGCAAGTGTGAACTTTTAGTAATGCTTGCCGTACACCTGCGTTAAAGGATAATGAAGCGAGTGATTTATTCACTAATTGTGGGTGGTACCGCGGGAGATTATACATAATGCCTCTCGTCCCTATTTGGGATGAGAGGCTTTTTATTTTGGTAAAAACAACTTTATAGGAGGATTTTAAGATGAGCTTTAATCATCAGAAAATAGAACAGAAATGGCAAAAGTTTTGGGAAGAAAACAAAACTTTTAAAACAAGTGAAGAAAAAAGCAAGAAAAAGTTTTATGCACTAGATATGTTCCCATATCCATCCGGTGCGGGACTTCATGTTGGACATCCAGAAGGATATACAGCAACAGATATTCTTTCTCGTATGAAGAGAATGCAGGATTTTAATGTCCTTCATCCAATGGGGTGGGATGCATTTGGATTGCCAGCAGAGCAATATGCATTAGATACTGGTAATCATCCAGCAGAATTTACCCAGAAAAATATTGATACATTCCGTCGTCAAATTAAATCGTTAGGTTTTTCTTATGATTGGGATCGTGAAATTAACACAACAGATCCTGAGTACTATAAGTGGACACAATGGATTTTTCTAAAGCTTCATGAAATGGGCTTAGCATATGTCGATGAAGTAGCAGTTAACTGGTGCCCAGCATTAGGAACTGTTCTAGCAAACGAGGAAGTTATTGATGGGAAAAGTGAACGTGGCGGACATCCTGTTGAAAGACGCCCAATGCGTCAATGGGTACTAAAAATAACAGAGTATGCTGATCGTTTATTAGAAGATTTAGATGAAGTAGATTGGCCAGAAAGTATTAAAGAAATGCAACGTAATTGGATTGGTCGTTCAGAAGGAGCAGAAGTAACCTTCCAAATTGACAATCATAAAGAAAAATTTACTGTATTTACAACAAGACCTGATACATTATTTGGTGCTACTTATGCGGTACTAGCACCAGAGCATGCGCTTGTAGAAACAATTACAACTGCAGAACAAAAGTCTGCAGTAGAAGCATACTTAGAAAAAATTAAAAGCAAAAGCGATTTAGAAAGAACGGACTTGGCAAAAGAAAAAACAGGTGTATTTACAGGTGCTTACGCAATAAATCCAGCTAATGGTGAAAAAATGCCAATTTGGATTGCTGATTATGTCCTTGTAAGCTATGGTACAGGAAGCATTATGGCTGTTCCTGCCCATGATGAAAGAGACTATGAGTTTGCGAAAACATTTAATTTACCAATTAAAGAAGTAGTAGCTGGCGGAAATGTAGAAGCAGAAGTCTATACTGGTGACGGTGAACATGTCAACTCTGATTTCTTAAATGGTTTAAATAAAGAAGAAGCTATTAGCAAAATGATTAGCTGGTTAGAAGAGAAAGAAATTGGAACGAAAAAAATAACTTACAGATTACGAGACTGGTTATTTAGTCGTCAACGTTACTGGGGAGAACCAATACCGATTATTCATTGGGAAGATGGCACAATGACAGGTGTACCGGAAGAAGAATTGCCATTAACACTTCCGGAAACATCAGAAATTAAACCATCGGGAACTGGTGAATCTCCATTAGCAAATATTTCGGAATGGGTAAATGTTGTAGACCCTGTCACTGGCAAGAAGGGCAGACGTGAAACAAATACAATGCCACAATGGGCTGGAAGCAGCTGGTACTATTTACGCTATATCGATCCAAAAAATAATGAGCAAATTGCAGATCCTGAAAAAATAAAAGAATGGCTTCCAGTCGATATGTATATTGGTGGAGTAGAACATGCTGTATTGCATCTTCTATATGCACGCTTCTGGCATAAAGTGCTTTATGATTTAGGAGTTGTCCCAACGAAAGAACCATTCCAAAAATTATTTAACCAAGGAATGATTCTAGGTGAAAATAATGAAAAAATGAGTAAATCAAAAGGAAATGTTGTTAATCCAGATGAAATTGTAGCTAGCCATGGTGCAGATACACTTCGTTTATATGAAATGTTCATGGGACCATTAGATGCTGCGATCGCATGGTCAACAAATGGTCTAGATGGTTCAAGAAGATTCCTTGATCGTATTTGGAGATTGTTGGTGGAGGATGATGGAAAGCTAGCATCAAAAGTTCAAGATATAGAGGAAATGAAGGTTTTAGATAAAATTTACCATCAAACAGTGAAAAAAGTGACAGAGGACTTTGAAGCACTTCGTTTTAATACAGCAATTTCGCAAATGATGGTATTTATCAATGAATGCTATAAAGCCGATAGTATACCAAAGAAATATGTAGAAGGATTTGTGAAATTACTTTCACCAATTTGCCCGCATATTACAGAAGAACTATGGCAAATCATAACTGGTTCTAATCAATCAATTGCTTATGAAGCATGGCCTGCGTATGATGAAGCAAAATTGGTGGATGATGAAATAGAAATTGTGATTCAGATTAACGGAAAAGTAAAAGCGAAATTAATGGTTCCAGCAGATGCAAACAAAGATGCGTTGGAGCAAATTGCTATGGAAGACAGCCAAGTAAAAGAACAAATTGACGGCAAGCAAATACGCAAAGTAATTGCGGTTCCAGGTAAATTAGTTAATATCGTTGCAAATTAAAAAAGGGGGGAGGCTGTCCATTTGGCAGCCTCATCTTTATGTAATGTGGGCAGACTAATTGCATATTCCATAAAATTAAACTATATTACAATGAGATATTACTATATGTACTGTACAAAAAGGTGATAACGGAGGGATACGATGGATACAATTAAAACAATAACAACAGAAGAACTAGAGAAAAAGCTAAATAACCAGGAAAAGCTAGAATTAGTGGATGTCCGTGAAGACGAAGAAGTAGCAGAAGGAATCATCCCAGGAGCAAAGCATATACCAATGAATACCATCCCTGAAAACCTAGATTATTTCTCAAAAGAAAAAGAATATATTTTTATTTGCCGTTCCGGCAGAAGAAGCGAAAACGTATGTTACTACTTACAAGACCAAGGGTTTAAAGTAGTTAATATGGAAGGCGGCATGCTAGATTGGCATGGTAAAACAGTATAAAACTAGCAGTTTATAGCAATTTAAAAGAAGCTCAAAGAATGAAGATTCTAATTTTCCTTATCTTTGAGTTTTTTTATATGGCTGTTTTTTCGTTTTTAAAGAAGGCTGTTTTCTAAAGGATTGTTGTTTTTTAATAGAAAAAAAAGAATTAGTTGGAAAAATGGAGCAGCCGGAATACACGTAGACTAATGTGGGATTAGCGAGACAGCCTGAGACCCCGGAGGCGAAGCTGAGGAGGCTTAAGCTTAGCCCCACGGAAAGCGAAGTGTATTCCGGCTGCGGATAATAGCAACAAACTTTACGAAAACAGCCAAAAAGAAAGTTAAAAAACATCCAATGTAATTGATTGAATAGTAAGAATTTTGTCTATCCTTTACTTATAGGGTACAAAACAATAGGGAGAGAAAAATATGATAAAAGTGAAGCTATTTGATCAAGAGCATGAGAAAGATCTAGAGCTACAGATGAATAAATTTTTACAGAAAATAGATGAGAAAAAACTAATAGATATAAAATATAACGTGGCAGCGATGCAAGAGGATGAAGAGGAACAAATCTACTGCTTTTCCTCTATGATCATTTATAGAACATAAGAAGCTGGGACATAAGTATTTTCAACCAAATAACCCCGAAAAAGATTATACGTACATGCTAAGAAAAGTTCGTATGATTGTTTGGGGTTTTATTCATTTTAAGAAAGAAGGTTTGTGGTGATCACCCGCAACTTGAATACACTTCGCTTTCCATGGGGCGAGCGCCAAGCCTCCTCGTTCCTGCGGGGTCTTGGACTTTCTCGCAGCTCCCATAGGAGTCTACGTGTATTCAGGCTGCTTCGTTTTTCTTACTAATTATATTTTCTTTTAAAAAAATGATGGAACGAAACAACATTTAAAAACGAAGTGAAATGGAGTGTCTGTAGCGTAATGGAACGAGTTGGTTTCGCTACTAAATGAGAGATTGTTCGTCTTTATCTATTATATATTTTGTTCTGTCCCAGCCTTTCCTTAAACATTTTTAGCAACAAGAGCAGCATTCACACCAGCTAGCCTACCTGTAACAAAAGCGGAAGTAATATTGTATCCTCCAGTATATCCATGAATATCTAGTATTTCCCCACAAAAGAATAAACCTTCCATCAATTTTGATTCCATTGTTTTAGGGGCAATTTCCTTAATAGACACACCACCACCTGTAACAAACGCCTTTTCTAACGGTAACGTTCCGTTAACATTAAAGGTGAATGCTTTACATAGAGCAACAAACTGTTTTATTTTATCTGGAGAAACAGTTGCACATGTTTCTGCTGGATCAATAGTTGCTAATTCCAATAAATATAGTAAAAATCGTTCGACCAAAAGACCTTTTAATGTGTTTTTAATTGCTTTTTTTGGTTCAGCCTTTAATGTAGCCATTATATCTTGAAAAAGCAGTTCTTCTTTCGTATCAGGGAAAGAGTCAATAGAGACCTTCACTTCAGATGAATTCCATTTTTTCTGTGCTTTTACAACAAATTGGCTGCAACGTAAAACAGCTGGTCCACTTATTCCGAAGTGGGTAAAAATCATATCCATTTGATGGGTAATGATTGGTTTTCCTTTTGGATTAAGCACACTCAATCCTACATTTCTTAATGAAACCCCTTGTAAGGTTTTATTTTGAATAAATGCTTCTTTAGAAGTGACTGGTACTTCTGTTGGGAAAAGTTCTGTAATAGTGTGGCCTGCTTTTTTAGCCCAAGCATAGCCATCTCCTGTAGAACCAGTATGAGGAACAGACTTTCCACCGACCGCGATAATAAGTGATTTACATGTTATTGATTCTCCATTTTGTAAAATCACTGTTTTCGAGTTATTTTCATGATAGTTAACTGTCTTAACAGGGGAATTTGTTTGAATAGTTACACCTAATTTGTCTAATTCACTTAATAAAGCATCTACGACTGATTGTGCCTTATTAGAAACTGGAAACATTCTGCCATGATCTTCTTCTTTTAAAGCAATACCAAGATTTTCAAAGTAAGTGATAATATCTTCGTTGCTAAATTCGGAAAACCCACTGTATAGAAAACGTCCGTTTCCAGGGATATGTTTAATGATTTCCTCTATTGGCAGCCGATTTGTTACATTACAGCGACCGCCTCCTGAAATAGCCAATTTGCGGCCAAGCTTATTTCCTTTATCAATAAGTAATACCTTTGTCTTTTGCTCCGCTGCTCCAATTGCAGCCATTAATCCTGATGGTCCTCCACCGATCACGATTACATCATATTGCATATTACATCCTACTTTCTTGAAGAAGTTTCATTTTTCTTTGTTATTTTTTGTTCCATAGATGAAAGGAATGTGTGGTTTAAGCTGCTTCTAGATTGCTTATTTCATCCTAAATCTAGCATCTAGTGGTAACTTGTCCTTTTAAAAGTAGCGTTTCTATTTAAGAAAGGGTAAACTACTAATAGTGTGTTAAAAAATGTTCATATTTACTTGTGATCGAATATATTTTATTACCTGTTTTCGTGGTAAAATACTTACTTATGTAACGTTTTAAGAGAGCTTCGTTTAAGGAAGGGATTTTATGTCATCAAAATTGCTTAAAGGCACATTTATTTTAACACTTGGGACAATTATATCCAAAGCGTTAGGATTATTTTATGTTATACCATTTAATATGATTGTTGGAAAACAAGGAACCGTGTTATATCAATATTCTTATGTAGCTTATACTATTGTCATAAGTATTGCAACAGCTGGTATTCCATTAGCTGTAAGCAAATTTATCTCGAAATATAATGCAATGGGAGAATATAAAGTTGGGAGAAGGCTATTTAAATCAGGATTAATGATAATGTTAGCAAGTGGGGTACTATCTTTTCTAGCTTTATATGCAGTAGCACCTTTTCTTGCTGAAATTATTATCACAGATGATGATTTAACTTCAACTGTTGGTCAGGTAACAACTGTCATTCGTGCAGTAAGCTTCGCGTTAATTGTTGTTCCATTTATGAGCTTAATCAGAGGGTTTTTTCAAGGGCACGATGCGATGGCTCCTTCTGCTGTGTCTCAAGTCATCGAGCAGATTGTTCGAATTGTTTTCTTGCTTGGTGGCTCGGCAATCGTTCTATACGTGTTAAATGGCAAGCTCATAACAGCAGTCAGTATTTCCGTTTTTGCTGCATTTGTTGGTGCAATTGGCGGCTTAGCTGTGCTTTTATTGTATTGGCGAAAAAGTAAAGGTGAGTATGATGACCTTTTATTAAACGATCGAGGTACGCAAACAGAGCTTCCTTTACGTTCTATGTATAAAGAAATAATCTTGTCAGCAGCTCCATTTGTATTTGTGGGATTAGCTAATCCATTATTTCAATTAGTAGATACCGTTACCTTCAACCGAGCAATGAGTAGTATCGGATTAACTGCTATTTCTGAAACAGCTCTAAATATTTTTAATTACCAAACACATAAAATTATTATTATTCCAGTATCACTAGCAACAGGATTTTCGATGGCGTTAATTCCGATGATTACTAGAGCTTTTATAAAAGATGATCAGTCTGATTTAACAACAAACTTAAATCAAACTTTCCAAGTTTTATTATTTATTACTTTACCTGCGTGTATTGGTCTTTCTGTTCTTGCTGAACCTGTTTACCGCCTGTTTTATGGAACAGAAGATATTCTAATGGGGGCAGAAGTATTAAAACTATATGCTCCAGTTGCGATTCTTTTTTCTCTTTACCCGGTAACAGCCTCCATCCTACAAGGATTAAATGAGCAGCGCTTTACGATACTAAGTTTATTGGTAGGTATTTTAATTAAATTAAGTTTAAATATGCCATTTATTGAAAGATGGGAAACAAATGGTGCTATCCTTGCGACTACTTTAGGATACACGGTATCTATCTTAATCAATTTAGGGGTAATCAAAGCATATGCTAATTATTCCTTTAAAATTGTTATTCGAAGAAGTATTTTAATTGTCGGATTTTCGATTATGATGTATATCGTGACAACGACCGTATATCGATTGCTTGAATTATTCTTATCTACCGAGTCTGTATTCGCTTCTCTTCTAATGGTTGTGATTGTAGCAGTTTTAGGTATTCTAGTTTATGTTTATTTAGCTTTCCGCTCAAAATTAATCTATCGCTTATTTGGAGATCAAGCGCGACGACTAAAGCAAAAACTAAAACTTCCGTTTTAATTTAGTACTCTTTTTAAAAGAAATGAAAAGAAGGATAGGGTTGAGTTTACATGCGAATTGATAAAATGCTCGCTAATTTGGGCTATGGGAGTAGAAAAGAAGTGAAAATGCTCCTCAAAAATAAAGCAGTCAAAGTAAATGATGAAGTAATAAAAGATGCAAAATTTCAAGTCGATCCAGAAAAAGATGAAGTATCTTTATATAATGAAATCATTGAATATAAAGAGTTTATATATTTAATGATGAATAAACCGCCAGGACTTATTTCCGCAACAGAGGATACAAGAGAAGAAACGGTGATAGATATTTTGCAAATAGAAGACTCTGTGTATAATCCATTTCCTGTTGGTAGATTGGATAAAGATACGGAAGGGTTGCTTCTCTTAACGAATGATGGGAAATTAGCACATCAACTACTATCGCCGAAAAAGCATGTCCCTAAAACCTATTTTGCCGTAATAAGAGGAGAGGTGGGAGAAGGCGATATTGCAGCATTTAAAAAAGGCGTTGTTTTAGATGATGGATATCTTACGAAGCCTGGAGATCTGGTTATTTTGAAAGCGGGAGAAACCTCTGATATTGAGTTAACGATTTCAGAGGGGAAATTTCATCAAGTAAAAAGAATGTTTGAAAGTGTTGGAAAAAAGGTCATTTATTTAAAACGGATTTCAATGGGACCGTTGGAACTCGATGAATCACTAGAATTAGGAGAATATCGGGAGTTAACAGAAGAGGAAGTAGAATTATTAAAAAACTATCAAGTTAATAGTAATATTAGTGAAAACCATTAAAATTTCACACAACAAAAACCTCACTAAGGCCTTTTAGCGTAAGTTTAAAAACTGAAAGCCTTACAGTGAGGTTTTGTTTTATTATACAAGTTTAAAATCTCGGTTGTTTCTAATTGGTTTAGGATGTCATTTTCACTTTTTTTCTAGTTGTTGTCCATTTTCCACGACTTGGACTTTGAACCAAGTCATTATAAGCTAACACATTCAAATCTCTTTGAATCGTTCGCGGAGTAATACCAAATTCCTCCACTAGCTCTTGTGTTGTGACAGTTCCACGCTTACTAATAAACATGTAGACGGATTTGATACGGTTTAACATCCGGTTAGTTGAAGGTTTCAATAAACCACTCCCTATCCTTTTTTCAAACCTTTGGCAAATTCCAGCGACCGACAGCTTATTTGAAGAACAAATTCTTCAAGCGTATGTAATTTTCTTTTCCACAGACAACCCCTTTTCAAATGGCTAAATAGTGATACATTCAATAGAATGATATTCTATATAAATATTGTACCCCTATTTACTAATATATTCTACATTATTTGCGTTAATTTACAAAATATTTGCTTATTTACGTATGTATTTACCACCCCCTGTAGGGTTTCTTTACATTCATCATATGGGATATACGATTATGATATGAATAAAAATGTAAAAAGGTTATAAATAAATTTTATTTCCCCAATTTTATATTTGGTAAACTAAATTTAAAAAGTTTTTTTGGAAGAGCATGTTCCTATTAACCCGCAGCCTGAATACACTTCGCTTTCCGTGAATTTGTATTCGAGCTGCTCATTGTTCTTATAAACTTTTTAATTTCCTCTGCAAAAGTAGTATCAAAAGGATAAAATTTTTTCTTCTCTCTAACTTTATACTATTGAACGTATTTTAAAGTCCTCTATCATTCTACGATGGCTGCCGACCATTTTTTCTGGTAGATTGTGTAATGGGAAGAATTGCAGGCTGAATGATTCTTCGTGATTGTTCTCAAGTTTTCCTTCATATTCAGAAGTACAGTAGGTAGTTGTGACCGTATAAAAAGGATCTCCGTTTGCAGCAACAGCAAAGTAGTCTTTTCCAGAATAAACGGATAGTAATTGAAGATTTGTTACTTGAAGTCCTGTTTCTTCGAATACTTCGCGCTTCGCCGTTTCTTCGGTGCTTTCTCCTATTTCCATTAGTCCACCAGGTAATCCCCAAACATTTTTTGGATGCTTTCTTTCTTGTAAGAGAACTTTCTGGTCCTTATCTAGTAGAATGACAACTGCTCCAACAAGAATAAGAGGCATCTTGCCAACAAGTTTTCTTAAATCTTCTATATATCCCAATTAAATACATTCCTTCCATATGCTAGATTAACTATAGTATAGCTTTGTTTTCAATAAAAGGTATACTATACTTAATGATAATTTAGTGAAATGTGGTTTTAAAGGTTTTATTTTTCATATAAAGCGTTTTATGATATGTTTTTCCTATAATATATTTATAAGTTTGCAAGGAGGCAGCCATGAGTTCAATTGATTGGTTAAATGAAGTACATAATCGTAAAGACAGCTTTATTAAGGATTTGCAGGGACTTTTGCAAATTAGGAGTGTATTGGACGAAGAAAATGCAACAGAGGATGCACCTTTTGGAAAAGGGGTGAAAGAGGCATTAACCTATATGCTATCCTTGGGAGAAAAAGATGGTTTCGTTAGTAAGAATGTTCAAAACGTTGCTGGCCATTTACTTTATGGGGAAGGTACTGAGAATGTTGGTATTCTTTGTCATGTGGATGTTGTACCAGAGGGAGACGGATGGACAAGTGATCCTTATAAGGCAGAGATTCGCGATGGAAAAATTTATGCAAGAGGAGCATTAGATGATAAAGGTCCTACAATGGCTGCATACTATGCGATGAAAATTGTGAAAGAGTTGCATCTTCCATTAACAAAAGAGATACGAATGATCATTGGAACAGATGAAGAAAGTGATTGGAGATGTGTAGAAACGTATTTCAAGGAAGAAAGTATGCCTACGATCGGATTTGCACCAGATGCAGACTTTCCGATTATTTTCGCGGAAAAAGGGATAGCTGATTTTGACATCGTTCAGAAATTTCCAGGAGAAGCAACCGATTCGGGAGAAGTGAAAATTCTTAGCTTTTCTTCGGGAAGACGATATAATATGGTCCCAGACTTTGCGCAAGCCATATTAGAAGTGAAAGAAGGCGAGCAAACCGAGATTATTCAACGCTATCAGAATTATTTAAAACTAGAGAATGTGCCTGGACGCTATTTGGTTGATAATGGTGATTTGGTATTAGAATTAGAAGGGGTGTCAGCACATGGTCTGGAGCCTAATAATGGGGTTAATGCTGGATTAAAACTTGCTGATTTTCTTGTAGAATTAAAGCTGGATGAGAAGGCGATTCATTATTTTCAATTTGTGAAAAAATTCTTTGTGAATGATTCTAGAGGGAAAAAACTCGGTATTAATTACGAGGATGATATTACAGGTGAGCTAACTTTAAATGCCGGTATATTGGATTATGAAGCAAATCGTGGTGGGAAAATAGGACAAACAGTACGTTATCCTGTTACAAATGATATGGATAAAACAAAAGAGAAATTAACGAAGTTATTAACAGAACATAGTTTTAGCTTAGAGAACTTCACAGATTCAAAACCACATTACGTAGAAAAAGACTCAGAATTAATTCAAACGCTGAGTAAGGTTTATGAGGAACAAACGGGAGAAAAAGCGAAACTTCTATCCATTGGTGGAGGAACGTATGCAAGGTCACTAGAAAAAGGGGTTGCATTTGGACCGCTTTTTCCAGGAAGAGAAGATATTGCTCATAAAAAAGATGAGTATATGTTTATCGAGGATTTGTTGAAAGCTACCGCTATTTATGCACAAGCAATATATGAATTGGCTAAATAAAGAGATCACTTAAAGGAGAAGAGAAAATGAGTACGGTGTTAATGAATGGGGAGTTTATACCAAGAGAAGAAGCAAAAGTAGATATAGAAGACAGAGGATATCAGTTTGGCGATGGAATTTACGAAGTAATCCGTGTGTACAATGGTAAAATGTTTATGGCGAAAGAACATCTTGAGCGTTTATCTGCAAGTAGCGAGAAAATAGGCATAGCTACTTCTTATTCCATCTCAGAATTAACAATTTTATTAGAAGAGTTAATTGCGAAAAATTCATTAAGCACCGGTATCCTTTATATGCAGTTCACAAGAGGCGTAAGTCCACGAAATCATAGTTATCCAGAAACTGTTGCACCAGCTTTTGTAGCTTATACTAAACCATTGTCGAGACCGCTTGATAACCTAGAAAATGGAGTAGGAACGATTACGGTAGAAGATATTAGATGGTCTAGATGTGATATTAAAAGTTTGAATTTGCTTGGAAATGTCATGGCAAAACAGAAAGCTGCAGAAGCAGGATGCTTTGAAAGTATTCAGTATAGGGATTTATCCGTAACGGAAGGTAGTTCTTCTAATATCTGGATTGTTAATGGGGGTAAGATTCGGACTCATGAAGCAAATCAATTTATATTAAATGGGATTACAAGACAGAAAATTATTCAATTATGTGAAGAAAATGGGATAGAAGTGGAAGAAAAGGCATTTTCTATTGAAGATTTAATCGATGCGGATGAAGTATTCTTATCTAGCACAACTGCTGAAGTAACACCAATAACTGCTGTAAATAATGTTCCCGTGAAAGAAGGGAACATTGGGGAAGTTACAAAGAAACTACAAGATTTATTTGTTGAGGCTATTGTTGGGGAGTGCGGACAGATTAGCTAATAAGGAATTCAGTACTAGGAAATAAAAAATAAAAGGAGTTGTTTCAAACTGGTTAATAGCTAGATTTTGAGACGACTCTTTTTCTTTTTTTAAGAAAAATAAGGTATATTAATCATATAGATTTCGAAAACATAGATATAAATACGGTTAAAATTAATAGGATAGGTTATATAATAGAATAAAGTTAGAGATCAGGGATTGGCCATGGTGTCTAACTTTATAAATACATTTATCTTTAAAAAAGCTGTTTTCTAAAGGATTGTTGTTTTTTCAATCGGAAAAAAGAATTAGTTGGAAAAATAGAGCAGCCGGAATACACGAAGACGCCACGGGGATTAGCGAGACAGTCTGAGACCCCGGAGGCGAAGCTGAGGAGGCTAAAGCTTAGCCCCACGGAAAGCGAAGTGTATTCCGGCTGCGGGTAATCGCAACAAACTTTACGAAAACAGCCTTAAAAAAAGAAGCAAGAAGGAAAAAGAATATGAAAAATGCAATTCCTCATTATTTTATTGGTATTAAGCCAGATGTTCAGGTTATGAATGAATTAGAAAAAATGAGTAAGGAGTTACAACAAAAATTCTCCTTTAAAAAATGGGTACATCCTTTAGATTATCATATTACCCTTGCATTTTTAGGAAGTGCCTCTAAGGATAAAAGGGATAAGTTACAGACACTTTTAAAACAGTCAGTTCTAGCAAGTGATGAATTTCCATTACATATTGAACAATTAGGTGTTTTTGGTCAGTTTCAAAGTCCGAGAATTTTCTGGGCAGGTATGAAAGAAGAGAAAAAATTATTTGATCTTAGAAAACAAGTTTTTGAAATCTGTATGCAGGCAGATTTTCAGCTGGAAACAAGACCTTTTCATCCACATTTAACGCTGGCAAGAAAATGGGATCAAAATACCATGTTTTTGGAGCAGATGTTAAAGGAATACAGCCTACCAGAAGATTTAATTTTTATGGTGGAGAGCATACATTTATTTCAGACCCATATAGAGAAAATACCTAAATATGAAATAATCGAAAGCTATTCCTTTAAGGATTGAGACAACAGAAACATTGTAATATAGGGGGGAAAAGTTTGGCGCAATTAATAAAATTGCAAGATTATGTGTCTAGGTATGAGCAGAACATTGTCTTGTATCCATCACGCTTTGTTCGTTTAAAAAAACAACAATGGATAGGATTAAAAAAAGCATTTGAAACAAAGGACAGAAGTCTCTTTTACATGGAGAACGAACGGGAAGAAGACTGGATGATAGAAAGCCCTTCATTTCTTGAGCGAGTTAAGAAAACAATCTTGAATCGTAATAAGATGGAAGAAGCAGAGTTGACTAATGAAAAAGAAAGGGAAGAAAAAGAAGAAGTAGAAGAATTAAACTTCGATTACGATGCAAAAAAATATAGCCATCCAAAAACATTAGATGAATTAAAACAGCAATTTCTTAATCAATTATTCGAATTTCAGCTGAAATGGGCTAGTTCAACGCTCACGGAAATATCAAAAGTGACTAAAACGCTTTATTATGATGATTTATTAAAGTACTACTTACAGAGATTTCCGGATACGTTCTTAGTACTTTATCAACCGCTGTTTCAGCTGAAAAATGCACCTGTTGAATTAGATACGATTATTATTACACCGACAGATATTTGGTGTATTCATGTGTTAGAAGCAGAAAACTCAGCAGTATTTGTTGGTTCAAATGAAAAATTTTGGGTTAAAAAAAAGAGAGATAAGGAGAAAAAGATACTTAGTCCTGTCATATCTATAAATAGAACAGAAACAATTGTTAAGAGTATTTTAGATAAATACGACATTACATTACCTGTTCATAAAGTAATCCTTACAAGAAATGGTTATGTCGATTTTCCATCTGCACCGTATGATTTGAAAGTTATTGAAAAAAGAAATTATGAAGAATGGTTTCACAAAATGAGAAGTCATCATTCACCCATTAAGGCAATTCAATTAAAAGCCGCAGAAAGCTTATTGCATTATGGTTTGACGAATTCAAAAAGAAGATATGAATGGGATACAGAGGAAACATAAGAAATAACGGGGAAGATTTAGAATAGATACATTTTCATAAGAAAAGGGAGTGAGGGATTTGCTGTCGATAAGAAGAAGTTTCTTTGCATATTTAGATGAAATGTCATTAATTACTGTTCTACTTCCCTATTCATATTTTCATGGGGAATCTACAGCCTTTTTATTAAAAGGTGAAAAGCATCCTATTAATCTTGTGATTGAATCAAAAGAAAAAATGCAGCATTTCGTTAAATACAAATGTCGTTTAAACGAAAAGATACAAATTGGCCAAAAATATGAGGTGGAAGATGGAAACAAGGGGATAACAGATTTACAAATAGGTGCTGTTATCAGAACACCTTCCTTTGATGAGGAATTTTATTATGATGGTCCATTAGGGGTAGATTATTCTTCGAATCAGCGTATTTTTTATCTTTGGGCTCCAACTGCACAACAAGTGAAGTTAGTGTTGCAATCTCCAGACCTATCAAATAAGGAACGAACAATTGTAGAGATGGAAAGGCAGGAAAAAGGTGTTTGGAAAACAATCTATGAAGATGAGGTGGAAGGATATTTTTACAGTTATCTAGTGCTGATTAACTTAGAATGGAAAGAAGCAATAGATCCGTATGCAGTTGCTGTTTCTGTTAATGGAGAAACAGGAGTGATTGTTGATTTAAATAAAACGAGAAGACAGAAACCTGTATTGCCAGCTCTAGACCATGCAGTCGATAGTGTAATATATGAAGCTCATATTAGGGATTTAACAATCCATCCAGATAGTGGGATTCAGCAAAAAGGAAAGTATCTAGGTGTAACAGAATTAAATACTGAAACGAATAAAAAGAAGCCTTCAGGCCTGTCCTATATCAAAGATTTAGGTGTTACCCATATAGAGTTTCTCCCAGTACATGACTTTGAAGAAATTGATGAATTAGAGGTATTGAAAAAGTACAATTGGGGATATAATCCTTCCCATTATAATGTTCCAGAGGGTAGCTATTCAACCGATCCCATTGATCCCTATGTAAGAATTAATGAACTAAAAGAGATGATTTATACTGTACAAGAGCAAGGAATTCGTGTCATATTAGATGTTGTTTATAACCATGTTTATAAAAAAGAGGATTCATCTTTTGAAAAAATTGTACCAGGTTATTTCTTCCGATATGACAAGTATGGAATGCCATCAAATGGAACGGGAGTAGGGAACGACATAGCTTCTGAAAGATCTATGGTGAGACGCTATATTGTGGATTCTGTCCGTTTTTGGATAGAAGAATATCAAATTGATGGATTGCGTTTTGATTTAATGGGGATTCTAGATTGCCAAACGATGAAGGAAGTACGTGCAATATGTGATAATGTCGATAAGAGCATATTAATAATTGGGGAAGGATGGGATCTTGCAACCCCTATAAATCATGATGAGAAGGCAATTATTGCTAATCAACAGTTACTGCCAAGGATTGGACAGTTTAATGACCAATTTAGAGATAAATTAAAAGGAAGTACCTTTGATATATATGATCGAGGATATGCGCTTGGAAATAAGCAATATAAAGATGAGATCCCTGAATTATTAGCTGGAAGCATTGGAACCTATAAGGATAAAGGGATGTTTTTTGAACCTGGTCAATCTGTAAATTATGTGGAATCTCATGATAATCATACGTTATGGGATAAGATTGATATATGTTTTTCTAATGAGTCAGCAGAAGAGAAGATAAGAAGACATCGGCTTGCAACGTCTCTCGTACTTCTTAGTCAAGGGATACCTTTCTTGCATTCAGGGCAAGAGTTTTTTCGAACGAAGTATGGTGTGGAAAATAGTTATCAATCACCAGACGAAATTAATCAGCTAGATTGGAATAGAAAGGATCAATATCTAAATAATGTTGAATATATAAAAGGCTTAATTTTATTAAGAAAAAGGAATAAAGCCTTTCGACTTCAATCTGTAGAAGACATACAAAGACATGTAACGATTAATCAGCAATCCAATGATATAATCCAGTATCTATTACATGACTTACAAGGCTTTAAGGATGAATGGGAAACCATCCTTGTATTGATTAATGTAAATGATTCTGCCGAAGAAGCATATTGTTCTGAAGAGGGTTGGAACATAATTGTGGAAGACGGTGTGGTATATCAGGATGAATATCCAAGTGTTCACGGAGATAGAATTATGATGAATCCTATTAGTATCACGATACTCGCCAAGTAATAGGAGCTTGGCAAGTATGTTGATATATTTCCTGAATATTTAAAAAACAGTGAGCGATTGTCCTAATAGAAGAATCTAATAAAAATTTAGCAGAAATATTCATTTTAACCGGAGATTCACTTGACTAAAAAATGAAATAAGAGATAATATTTAAATGAGAAACTTTCTATTAAAGATATGTATTTAGGTGAAATTTAATATAAAATGATTGGAAATATTGGATACATAGTATAATTGTATGGATACTATGTCCTTTTTCTTTTTTATCTCATTAAATTTTAGGCACGTATGTGCTAATGTGAAGATAGATTGCTTTACGATGAGTGTAAATTTTCTATAGTTGATGAATAGCTAATAACCATTTTTGTTTGTTCTTCCTACCAATTTAGGACAAAAAAGACTCAAACAGGAATTTCTCATCTTTTTTTTGGAGCATAATATATAGTAGGTGAACAATTTTGGAACATTTATTAGGGCAAGATTGGGAAATAACCCCTGCAGGTGGAGAAACAGGCGAAGCCTTTTTTGCACAAAATAATGGACAAAAGCTTTTTTTGAAGCGGAATTCTTCTCCGTTTTTAGCTGTGCTTTCTGCAGAAGGAATCGTCCCAAAACTTGTTTGGACAAAAAGATTTGAAAACGGAGATGTTTTTACTGCTCAGCAATGGCTGATTGGTAGGGAATTTGGTCATTCCGATATGACGGATGAAAGAGTAACCATGTTACTTAAGAAAATTCATACCTCTAAGCCTTTATTAGAGATGCTCAAAAGGCTAGGTAAAACGTCTTTTCATCCTGATATGATTTTGACAGTTATAAAAGCAGAGATAGACGATGAATTAAAAGAAAACGAGGATATCACACGTTATATCCAATTTTTAGAGGATAATCTTCCATTTATCAAAACAACGGAGCATGTTGTATGCCATTGTGATGTTAATCATAACAACTGGTTGCTCTCTGAAGACAACCAGTTGTATCTAATTGATTGGGATGGTGCGATGATTGCAGACCCAGCAATTGATTTAGGAATGTTACTTTATTGGTATATTCCAAAGAAAGATTGGAAAAATTGGTTACACACATATGGGTATGAACTAACAGATCATTTATCCTTACGAATGAAATGGTATGTTATAGCCCAAACCATCAACTCCATACGCTGGTACAAGAAGAAGGGGCGTTATAGCGAGATGGAAAGATGGATGCAATTTTTACATGATATTGATTAAGTTTGCATATAAATCGATTAGTTATTATGAAAAATTGTTAATCCCATCTACCCATTGAGACAATTGATCTTGGTATGAATGGATATGATTGTCTAAATCAGAGGCATTAACACCTTGTTCACTGTAACGGTGTATTTCCTCTAATATTGGAAGAATATTTTGATCAATTTGATCATTGGTTCTTAAGGAAGTAATCAACCTCTCTATTTGTTCGCATTCTGCTACAGATCCGCAGCAGTCGGTTTGTTGATTACTGAGAATATCAGCTAATAAAGTTAGTTGATGCTCATGATTTATAGGCATACTTAGAACACCCTTTCTATAGGTTCTAGTATGAAAAGAGTAAAATCATTCTTTTCAAATACCAGTTAAGGAATTCACTTATAGCTTGTGAATTCTTTTTTTCTTTATACAGATGTTCGTAATGTAAATTTATCCTTCAAAAAAATCAATTGCCAAGAAAAGAGTATTGCATCCATGTATAATGCATGATATTGTTTGAAACGATAGTTATTAATAAGGAGTGTCCACATGCGATTAAGACATAAACCATGGGCGAAAGATAAGTTAAGTGCATATCCACAATATGTTATCCAAAACCCAGAAGATTGGAAAGGTAAATGGGATCAGGCATTTAGTCAGAAAGGGCCGATCCATATTGAAATTGGTACCGGAAAAGGCCGATTTATTACAGAAATGGCAAAAGCAAATCCTTCCATCAATTATATCGGCGTAGAGCTTCAGGAGAGTGTTATTGTTTCTGCATTAGATCGCTTAATTGAGGCAGAGGTACCAAACTTGAAGTTAATGAATATGAATGCTGAAAAACTAAAGGATTACTTTGAAAAAGGGGAAATTGCACGAGTATATTTGAATTTCTCTGATCCTTGGCCAAAAACGAGACATGAAAAGCGAAGACTTACGTATAAAACGTTTTTAGCTTCCTACGAGTCTGTGCTTGGAAATCAAGGAGAAATCCATTTTAAAACAGATAATCAAGGTTTATTTGAGTATTCTTTAAGAAGTTTTTCTGAATACGGAATGCTTTTGAAATATGTAAGTCTTGACCTGCATAATAGTGATTTTGAAGGCAATATTATGACAGAGTATGAAGAAAAATTTTCTAATAGAGGAAATAGAATATATCGTTGTGAAGTGCAATTTAAATAACTGTGGAAAAGGCTATCTCGTATAAATGGAGATAGCTCTTTTTTATGATTAGAGTGCTATTTACTAGAAGTGTTGGCAAAATATTAAAAACACTTATGATAATTGATTAATGTCAATAATCTTACCTGTCTCACTATCAGAAACGAATTCAAATACTTCTTGTGTATCACCATTCATCCGTGTAATACCACCTCTATAAACGGTAAAAGAAGAGTCCACTGTGTGAAGCGTCTCTTTCTCCATATTAATCCAAGATCCGTTAATTGATCCCTTTTCTTTAAAAGCGGTTTTGGCTATATATAAAACCTGCTCACTTGAAAGACCACTGTTTTTAGAAATAGCTTCCTTGGCGATATAGCTTGCGGCTACTCCTACAACAACGCCGCCTATTATATGTTTCCAATTCATAACTTTAACCCCTTAGCTGTTTTTTTAGATCATTTTCAATAAAATTTCATTAGGCAATGGAAATAGCTCTATCAAAAAAACTAGATAATTCTATTATATCTAATTTATGTTATAGAAGAAATGCCTAGGATTTTTTTCTCCCTTTCGGCTAAAAAGAATGGAAAGGCATAAATTGCAATCAGTTAGTGGAAAGTAGTGGTATGCCTTTAGATATTTCGGTACAATAAATATATTATTAAAATACATAGTAATAAAAGGAGCTTTGCTATAATGGAACAACAAACATTAGATTTGTTTCGAACTTTAACAGAACTTCCAGGGATTGCTGGAAATGAACATCAAGTTCGAACTTTTATGAAAGAGCAATTAAGTCTTTATACCAATGAAATTGTCCAAGATAATCTTGGAAGCATTTTCGGAGTTAAAAGAGGAAAAGAGGATGGTCCGACTGTAATGGTTGCAGGCCATATGGATGAAGTTGGTTTTATGGTAACATCCATTACGGATAATGGAATGATTCGTTTTCAACCAATAGGCGGATGGTGGAATCAAGTTTTATTGGCACAAAGAGTACAAATAGAAACGAATCATGGCCCGGTTATTGGCGTCATTGGCTCCATACCACCTCATCTTTTAGATGAAGCAACAAGAAGCAAACCAATGGATATAAAAAACATGCTAATCGACATCGGTGCAGATGATAAAGAAGATGCGTTAAAAATTGGGATTAAGCCTGGTCAGATGATTGTCCCAATTTGTCCATTTACACAACTCGCTAATGAAAAGAAAATTATGGCGAAAGCTTGGGATAACCGTTACGGTTGTGGACTAGCGATTGAATTGTTAAAGAATCTTCAAGGTGAAGAGATTCCAAATATCTTATTCTCTGGAGCTACGGTACAGGAGGAGGTTGGTTTAAGAGGGGCTAGAACAGCAGCCAATATGATTAAACCAGACGTATTTTATGCTTTAGATGCAAGTCCGGCAAATGATGCATCAGGGGATAAAAATCAATTTGGACAGCTTGGAAAAGGAGCGTTACTGCGTATTTATGACCGCACAATGGTTATGCATAAAGGAATGAGAGAATTTATATTAGATACTGCAGAGTCTAATAATATTGCTTATCAGTACTTTATTTCACCTGGTGGAACTGATGCAGGTCAAGTTCATATTTCCAATCAAGGTGTACCTAGTGCTGTAATTGGAATTTGTTCTCGTTATATTCATACAAGTGCATCCATCATTCATATTGATGATTATGCAGCTGCCAAGGAACTGCTTACTAAATTAGTGAAAACGACAGATAGTACAACCATTGAAACATTGCGAGCTAATCAATAATAGCTGTTTGTATTTTAAAAATCTTTAAGACTTTAGGTACAATATAAAACTGGTTTACGAAAACTATATATGGATAAAGGTATCTCAACTATAATTGTTAATTGTTGAGATGCCTTTTTTGCAGGAGTTTTCTTTAATACTAATGGTTAGGAGAGAGAATTTAAGTGAAGGTTTGTATTGGCACAAATAATCAGGCAAAAGTAAAAGCTGTGCAAAATAGTCTCGGAAAAGATAAAAATATCGAGTTTGCGACATTTAACGTTAGCTCCGGTGTAAGCGACCAACCATTTTCAGATGAGGAAACGATTAAGGGAGCAATTAATCGAGCGATGACCGCACTGCAAGAGGGCAAAGGAGAGATAGGAATTGGATTGGAAGGTGGAGTGCAAAGAACAAATAATATCCTCTTTTTAACTAATTGGGGAGCACTTGTATTAAAGGATGGAACCACCTTTATTGCTAGCGGAGCAAGAATACCATTGCCAAATGAAATCGAAATAGAATTACTTGCAGGGAGAGAATTAGGCCCAGTTATGGATGAATATGCACACAAAGAAAATGTTCGTTCATATGAAGGGGCTATTGGGATATTTACATCTGGAAGAATTAATAGAACATCTATGTTTGAACATGTTGTTGAATTACTTGTAGGACAAATGAAATTTCAGCAACATAATGAATAAAAAAATAGAAGAAGGAGTGATTCTAAGTTAACCTACTCCTTCTTGTATATAAAGTTTTAGATAATTTTGTTTTGCTTATTAGTCGTTTCATCAATAGCATAGAGTTTGAACTGACTAACTTCACTATGTAGATCTACGGAGATTTGATAGAGAAGAGAGGCAGAATCATTTATTTTTATTATAGTTTCTAATTGAACTTCACTAGATGCAGATACTTCTTGTGTTGAGGCAGCGGCAGATTGACTAACGTCATATACTTCCAAAACATGCTGCTTTAGAGATTGATTAGCTTCCTTGATTTGAGTAATCGCAGTGTTAATGGTAACTACTTTTATGTTTATATTGGAAATGGAATCTACTATATTTTCAAACACAGATTTTGTCGTATGAACAGATTTTTCCTGGCTACTACTAAATTCGTTTAATTGGTCAGCATTTTCTCTAAGCTGATTCATTTCTTGTGTCATTTCTGAAACTAATAATTGAATGTCTTCTGCTTCCTTCTTCGACTTTTCTGCTAAATTGCGGACTTCGGTTGCGACAACGGTGAATCCTTTTCCACTTTCCCCAGCTCTAGCTGCTTCAATGGCAGCATTTAAGGCAAGGAGATTTGTACTATCTGCTATCGTTTGAATTGTATCAACAATCGATGCGATTTTTTCTGAATATTGAGTTGCCTGCACCACTTTATTTGTTAGAACTTTTGTTAATTGGAGGAAATGAGATGATATTTCTTCTAAATCCTTTACAATCCTAAGTCCTGTTTTACTTTCTTGACTAGCCGATAAAACTTCTTTTGTCACCTCTTTTTCCAGTATATCCGCCTCTTCTATTCTATTCTCCACATCTTTTATATTTTGAAGACTATTGTGAAGACGATTCGCTTGGTCAGATGCTCCTATTGCAATTTGCTGAATACTTTGGTCAACTTCATTAGCTTGAGCGGTTGTTTCTTCTGAGATTGAGCTTAATTGTCGCGAAGAGGCATGTAGTTGGTCTCCTGTAGTAGAGATAAAAAGTAAGCTATCTTGAACTTTTTCCGCCATCTGATTAAATGCTGTTGCAAGTATGCTCATTTCATCTTTCGTTGTGATCGGAATGCGATCATATAAATTTCCTGCACTGATTTTTTGAGCTGCTGTGATTAGTAATTGAATAGACTTGGATATCCTCTTTAAAAGAATTAACCCAATGATAAATAAAAGAAAAATAATTAGAATGCTGACTGAAATGATAATAATTGTATACATTCTACTTTTTTGATGTAAAACTATATTCAGTTTATCTTGCTCACTGATAATCGTTTTTTCTAGTTCTTGTACTTCAGTTTGAATGGATTTGGATTGTGAATCGAAGGCAGTAATAAAGGATGTACTTCCCTCATAGGATTTGTGTATTTCCTGCATTGCTGTAAGATAATGATTAAAACTAGATGTAATGGACTGTTTTTGCTCTGCAGAAAGGGAATTATTCTTTTCTAGTCTTTCCGCATATCCTGATGAAACCTCAAGGAAATTTTGATAAAAAGTTGGATTTTGGGTAGAGATATAATATTCTTCATTTTTATGTAGTTCTTGGAGCTCAGAAATAAGACTATTATCGTTCGTATACTGGATTATGGACTGCAGTTCTTTAATAGAGCTTTGAACATCACCTTTTAAGCCTTCGTAGGCTTCATAACCGATCGCCTCATACTGTAATGATAATGTTTCAAATCCTTTTAAGTAGGCATCTCCTTCTAATGCTATTTGCTTAAATTTCTGTTGCAGTTCCTCAGAAATCATACGATCCTTACTGTATTGTTCAGCTAGAAGTATCAGTTTGTTCACTTCTTCTTTTACATTTTCCCCTAAAGCATAGTTTGGTAATAGAAGGTATTCCCCCTCCACATTACGTGTCTGCAAAATAGTTGCTTTTATCTCTTTTCCCACTCCAACTATAGAAGCTAGATGCAGTTCTTGCTGCTTACTTTCCGTTTGCACACTGTTAAAAAATAATATAGCACCTAATAAAGAAATTAATCCGCAAATAGCTAAACCTAAAATAAAATATAATTTTGCTTTAATCGTTCTCATTTAATCACCTCTTTTGATTAAATATTCTTAAAAAACTGAATATTTAATAATTATAGATGTAATTATTAAATAGGACAATAGTCATTGTAAGCTTTTTTAAAAATAGTCAAAATAACTTAGAAAAAGCTTGGATTCAAGGTGATAAAAAGGAAGCAGTAGGAAAGCATATTAGTAGTGAGGAACATATTTTTCTGATACTATTTATAAAAAGGCTTCAATTATTTAGGGGGGCAATACAATGAAAGATTTGCAATCAGTGGAAGAATTTACAGAGTTAAAAAATAGCTCGGAAAGACATATTTTTCTTTTTTCCGCAGAATGGTGTGGAGACTGCCGATTTATCGAACCATTTATGCCAGAAGTAGAAGCGAAATATGATAACTATACATTTGTTCATGTGGATCGAGACAAATATATTGATACATGTATAGAGTTAGATGTGTTTGGCATCCCAAGTTTTATCGCATTTGAAGGCGGAAAAGAACTTGGTCGATTTGTAAGCAAAGATCGAAAAACACAAGAAGAAATTGAAAAGTTTATTGAGTCTCTATAAGAAAAATATAAGGTAATAGGAATATTAGTGGCGGAAACGTGTTAAAGAGGCGTTTATACTATAAAGGTTGTCTCGTATAAAAAGGTAGTTAAGGAAAACAAATAGTTCCTTGCTATAATTTTATAAGAGATAACCTTTTTCCTTGTGTTTGTAAAAAACGTAGTATCAAAAGAGATGAATATACAATCATTTAGCGTATAATAATAGGACGAAATCTAAAGGACGGAAGTGAAGCAATCATGAAAATGACGAGTAAGAAAATGAAGGATATGCTTAAACAAAGAATAAGCAATGAAGATCGAACTTTTACTTTTGATAGTAAAAAAGATCAAGTTCGCATAGAGAGTAAAGTAACGGGAAAAGGAGTTACTGTTTCTTTACCTGAAATCATTGCTAAATGGGAAACACAGAAAGAAAAAGCAGTAGATGAGATTGTTTATTATATCGAACATGGATTAGGTGCTATTGAAAAAGATGGGCAAATAGAAGGGAAAGAGAAGAAACTATTTCCTGTCATACGTTCGACTTCTTTTCCGCAACAGTCAAACGAAGAAATTCCATTTATAACTGATGAACATACAGCAGAAACAAGAGTTTATTATGCTTTAGATATGGGGAATACTTACCGTCTTGTTGATGAGAAATTGATGGAGAAGGAAGAATGGACCCCTACTTCTATAAAAGAGATGGCTCTTTTTAATGTTCGATCTCTATCCACACAAGTAAAGTCTGACAATGTGGCAGGAAATATTTTTTATTTCTTAAATAGCAATGATGGCTATGATGCAAGTAGAATACTAAATGATGCTTTTCTAAAAGAAATGAACGAAAAGGTAGAAGGGACCATGACTGTTGCTGTACCGCATCAAGATGTGCTTATTATTGGGGATATTCGAAATGAAACAGGATATGATGTCCTTGCTCAAATGACAATGAGCTTTTTTGCAAGTGGAAGAGTTCCCATTACGGCATTGTCTTTTCTTTATGAAGGTGGAGAATTAGAACCTATCTTTATATTAGGGAAAAATAAAAAACGAGAAAAATAATAGAAAAAATGTAATCAAATCGATTTATAATTTACTTTTGAATGACATCTAATTGAAATGTGTTTATATTAAAATAACCATTATGTAGATTAAAAAAATGAAATAAATGCCGTCTATTCTTTAAATAATGAAAGTAATCTTTTCCATATGTAAAGTTCCCTGTTTTAACTTAATTATATAGAGAGACTTAATGAAAGAGGCAATTAGGACTAAATTAGCTTTCAAAAGTGTCTCTTTTTTGTTTTATTCATTTGTTCCATTTATCCCACCCTTAACGGACAGTAAGACTCTGACTTTAAGCTTAAGAGAATTTGAGGAAGATAGAGCGGGATCAATTGTCCATAAAGGTCCAAATGGTTCAACTAACTTGCTGTGAGGGACGAAGGAAAACTCTTCGGATGGAAGTTTCACTTTAACATATTGCAGTTTGTTTTTACATCTTATAATGGCACGTGTAGAATGCCTCGAACAGAATGAGCCAAAAAAAGGGACAGCTGTCTTTGTTTAACCTCTATCTAAAGAGGGAAAGGGAGAGTTGTTAAAAAATAGTACTCGAAATTCTGAACATAACTGTTAAAATAGTAATGAGATTTGAAAGAAAGAGTGATTAAGTGTGAATTGGTTCAAGAAAGTATTTAAACAGTTTGTTAGTGAAGAAGAGGAGCTGAACCAAGTTGAAAAAACGGTTGAGATAGAAAATCAACCAAATGTTGAATCCACTGCATGGAAGAAAGAGATGGATTCCAAAGTTCTCTATCAATATCCAAAAGGTAATTTTCGTTTTCCGTTAATACCAGATGGGGATGAAGATGATAGGAAAGAAGTAGACCGAAAGAAAAGAAGAGTACCTAGGCAATCATTTGTAAATGATCAGGAAGAAATCAATCAACCATTTAAACGACAATTTACGGAACAGCCCAAAAATAATTTCAAGGAAGAACAAGTATCAAATACATATAGTGGAAATCGTCCGTTTAAGCCGACGGAAGTTGTTTCTCCGATATATGGATATAATCGTCCGGAAAGAAAAGAAACAAGCACAACGACATCACGACCTATAATAAAAGAGCCTGTTGACGGTTGGCAAAAATCATCTGTCATACAATCACAAGAAAGGCAAGATGAAGTGGTGCGGGAAATAGTGGAAGTGACTGATGCATTATTTGTAACTCCAAAAGCGGAAATAACTGAAGAGATAGCAGTAACTTCAGAAATGGAAGTAACTGAAGAGATAGCTGCAACTCAGGAAGTAGAAGTAACCGAAGAGATAGCTGTAACTCCAGAAGCCGAAGTAACCGAAAAGATAGCTGTAACTCCAGAAGCCGAAGTAACCGAAGAGATAGCTGTAACTCCAGAAGCCGAAGTAACTGAAGAGATAGTAGTAACTCCAGAAATGGAAGTAACTGAAGAGATAGCTGCAACTCAGGAAGTCGAAGTAATTGAAGAGATAGCAATAACTCAGGAAGTCGAAACGACCGATGAGATAGACCTAGTTCGAGAACAAGCTACAATGACAATGGAAGAGCATAAACAAGAGTCGATTCTTTCTCCGTATCCAGAAGAATCATTAGATGAAGAGGAAGATGCACATCATTATAATAACGGAGATAGTTCATTAGAACCAGGAAAGATTGCTTCACCTGTTAGTCTTGAAAGGGATTGGGAGGATAATGAAGTAGATAGGCAGATAGAAAGCTTAGTAGATGAGCAGGAACATAATGAGCAACCGTTGTTGCGGTTTGAAGAAACAGAAGTAAAGGTAGAAGAAACCTTCCTGCAAAATAGCGAGGAGGTTGTTGAAGAAAAGGAAGAAAAAGATTCCTCAGAAAAAACATTGGAGAGAAAACCTCCTACTCGAAAAGGTCCTTTACCATTTAATGTGTTGATGCTGAATAAAGACAGACAGTCATTGGCGAATAAAAAAATCGAAAAAAAAGTTTATGATAAGCCAAAGCCAGAGCCAAAGGTCGAAGAAATAGTTCAACCTTTAAGCGAAGAGGATGAAGAGGTTTATCATAACTTACCATACTATGTTTTTCCTGAAGAAAATTTGTTGCATCCCCCTATTTTACAAATAGAAAAGGATGGATGGATTGAAGAGCAGACGATGCTTTTGAATGATACATTTACTAATTTTAATGTTCATGCCAAAGTGGTAAATGTAACTCAAGGACCTTCTGTTACTCGATACGAGGTTCAACCCGAACCAGGAGTAAAGGTTAGCAAAATTACAAACCTATCTGATGACTTAAAATTAAGTTTAGCTGCCAAGGATATAAGAATTGAAGCACCTATCCCTGGAAAACATACAATCGGTATTGAAGTGCCGAATCGGAATAGCCGGCCAGTGCTAATCAGAGAAATTTTAGAAAGCGATGAATTTAAAAATTCTTCTTCTCCTTTAACAGTTGCTATGGGGCTGGATATTTCCGGTAAACCAATTGTGACGGATTTACGAAAAATGCCTCATGGATTAATTGCGGGAGCAACCGGTTCTGGAAAAAGCGTATGTATAAATACAATGCTTGTAAGCTTGCTATATAAGGCAAAGCCAGAGGAACTGAAGTTATTGTTAGTAGATCCTAAAATGGTTGAGTTGGCTCCATATAACTATATACCACATTTGGCAAGTCCGGTTATTACCGATGTAAAGACTGCAACTGCTGCCTTAAAATGGGCCGTAGAAGAAATGGAAAGAAGATACGAACTTTTGGCACATGTAGGTGTTAGAGATATTTCAAAATATAATCAATTAGCAGAAGAGCATAAAAGATACAGTGAAAAATTGCCTTATTTAGTGATTATTATTGATGAGTTAGCGGATTTAATGATGATGGCTCCAGCTGATGTTGAAGAAGCAATCAGCAGAATAGCCCAAAAGGCAAGAGCCTGCGGAATTCATCTCTTAATTGCAACACAAAGACCATCTGTAGATGTTATTACAGGTTTAATAAAAGCAAATGTTCCAACAAGAATCGCCTTTTCTGTTTCCTCTCAAATTGATTCACGAACAGTGATTGATATAAGTGGTGCCGAAAAACTGTTAGGAAAAGGAGATATGCTGTTCTTAGAAAATGGCACATCCAAGCCAGTACGATTACAAGGAACATATGTATCAGATGAAGAAATTGACCAAGTGGTTGCTCACGTAAGAAGAGAAAGAAAACCAGAATATTTATTTGAGCAAGAAGAGCTTTTAAAAAAGGTACAAATGTCTGAAGAAGAAGATGAGCTATTTTATGAAGCATGTGAATTTATTATTGAACAAGGTGGTGCTTCTACATCTAGTCTTCAAAGAAACTTTAAAATAGGGTATAATCGAGCAGCGAGGTTAATTGATATGATGGAGAAGCAAGGATTTATATCTGAAGCAAGAGGGACAAAACCGAGAGATGTATTAATTACAGAAAGTGAATTACTGCAATTTCAGGAAACGGAATAATACCAGAAGCATTTCTGTTTGGTAATTTCCATACATTGGAATTGTATTGTTGCATAGTTTTTCATCATGAAAGATGGTATAATGTATAAATGTGAAATGAAAAAAAGGAAAAAAAAGTTAATGTTCAGCTGGAACATGAATAATAAGCTGAATGAGAAAAATAAAATGGAACAAAAATTGCATACATAAATGCAATGAGCAAATTGAATGAGGATATCATATACTGTTAAAAGATATGCGTAGTTGGAGGTTCTTTATATGACTATTTACCACTTCGTAGGTATAAAAGGGTCGGGAATGAGTGCATTAGCACAAATTTTACATGATATGGGTTTTGAGGTACAAGGATCAGATGTGGAAAAAAGATTTTTCACTCAGATTGCTTTAGAACAGGCGGGAATTAAAATTCTTCCTTTTCACCGGGAAAATATTAAACCAGGAATGAATGTTATCGTAGGGAATGCATTTCCAGATACACATGAGGAAGTAGAAGAGGCTGTAAAGCTTGGTCTTCCAGTTATTCGTTACCATCGTTTCCTTGGAGACTTTATGAAACAATTTACAAGTATTGCTGTTACTGGAGCGCATGGAAAAACTTCAACAACTGGTTTGCTTTCCCATGTAATGAAAGGTGCAAAACCTACAGCATATTTAATTGGTGACGGAACAGGTAAAGGCGTATTGGAAGCAGAATATTTTGCTTTTGAGGCATGTGAATATAGAAGACATTTTCTGTCTTATTTCCCAGATTATGCGTTGATGACAAACATCGATTTTGACCATCCAGACTATTTTGCTAATGTGGATGATGTTTTTTCTGCTTTTCAAGAAATGGCATGGCAAGTTAAAAAGGGAATTTTTGCTTGTGGAGACGATGAACATCTGCAAAAAATTCAAGCAAAAGTACCAGTTGTGTTTTATGGTTTTGGAGATGAAAATGATTTCCAAGCGAGAAATGTAGAAAAAACGACAGAGGGTACAACTTTTGAAGTTTACGTTCGTAATACGTACTACAACACATTCTCCATTCCAACATTTGGTGACCATAATATTTTAAATGCTTTGGCTGTTATTACGCTTAGTCATTATGAGGAATTAGATGCGGAAATTGTGAAAGAAAGATTAATGACCTTTGAAGGTGTTAAACGCAGATTTACAGAAAAGGTAATTGGCTCACAGGTTATTATTGATGATTATGCTCACCATCCTACTGAAATTAAAGCAACAGTAGAAGCGGCCCGTCAAAAGTATCCTGATCGAGAAATTGTAGCTGTATTTCAGCCACATACATTCTCTCGTACACAAGCGTTTCTTCAAGAATTTGCAGATAGCTTAAATTTAGCAGACTCTACTTATCTATGTGATATATTTGGTTCTGCTCGTGAAAATCACGGAAAGTTAAGTATCATGGACTTAGCTGAAAAGGTACCTGGAAGCAAAATTATTTCAGTAGAGACTGTTTCTTCCTTAAAAGAACATACTGATAGTGTAATCTTGTTTATGGGTGCAGGTGATATTCAAAAATATCAAAGTGCTTATGAAAAAACATTAGGATAATAAAAAAGGACTCTTTCGCCTATACGTAAGAGTCCTTTTTCAATAGTTAAGAAATTATAAGTTTCTAGGAGCTGATGGCATTCACGATCGTTTACTGGACTTCCATTAAGCTCAGGAAGGTCGCGCCACTAAACGGGTGCCCATAGCTTTTCTTATTTTAAATTCTCTGGATTTAATGCTTCTAATTCAGGAAGAACAAATTTTCCATCTTTTCTTATTAAAACATCATCGAAGTAGATTTCTCCACCACCATAATCAGGACGTTGAATATTTACCATATCCCAGTGGATATTGGAGTTATTACCGTTATAAGCATTATCATAGGCTTGTCCTGGTGTAAAGTGGAAGCTTCCATCGATTTTTTCATCAAATAAAATATCCTGCATTGGATGTAGAATATATGGGTTTACTCCTATTGCAAATTCCCCAATATAACGAGCACCTTCATCAGTATCCAATACTTTGTTTAGTCTCTCCGTATCGTTAGCTGTTGCATCGACAATTTTTCCATTTTCAAACTTTAAGCTAACATTTTCAAATGTAAATCCTTGGTAAGGCGAAGGAGTATTATAAGTTAGTAATCCATTAACCGAGTCACGTACAGGAGCAGTATAAACTTCACCATCTGGAATATTCATTTGACCAGAACACTTAATTGCTGGGATGTCTTTAATAGAGAAAGTTAAGTCTGTCCCTGGACCAGTTAAGCGAACTTTGTCAGTGCGGTTCATTAATGCTACAAGATTATCCATTGCTTTGTCCATTTTCCCATAATCCAGATTACAAACATCAAAATAGAAATCTTCAAATGCATCTGTACTCATTCTTGCAAGCTGTGCCATGGATGGGCTAGGGTAACGAAGGACAACCCATCTTGTTTTAGGAACGCGAATTTCTCTATGTACCTGTTTACCAATGGTTGACCCTTCAATCTTCATTTTTTCTGCAGGAACGTCTGCAAGCTCATTAATGTTATCACCAGCTCGAAGCCCAATATATGCATCCATATTACTCATCACATTTGCTTCAAATTGTGCCATCATATCATATTGCTCCTGTTGTGCTTCTAAAAGCAAAGAACGATTTACATCGTTATCCTTTAGGGAAACAAAAGGATAACCACCAGCTGCGTATGCTTCGCGTACAAGTGCTTTTACAAGTTCTTTTTGAAGTCCAAAATTTTCAATAAGAACCTTTTCGCCTTTTTGTAAGCGAATGGAATAATTAATTAGATTTTTTGCTAGTTGATCAATGCGTGGATCTTTCATATGTACCTCCAAATTTTTTTGTGATAACTTTCTTATTGTACCCGAAAATATTTTTTCCTTAAATAAAAAACAATAATAAAATACATTAAAAAGAAAAAATAGGATAAGTTAAAATGATATTTTACGCCTTTCATTAGAGCTTTTTCCTATTACTCGATAAAACCATAAAAGAGCTTTTAAGGAATCATTTGTTTCTGAAAGTTTTTCCAATTATAATAAAACTAAGGTTTTAGCAAACGCGAATCTGGGAAAAGACCAATAAAGTGGAGGTGCGATAAGGATGATAAATCTTTTATACTTAAGCGTAGCATTAATAGCTATTGCGTTTACAATTCTTGTCATTTATGTTGCGAGAACATTGAAATCATTACATACTACGCTGGATAGTGTTTCCAGAACACTCGTCGGGTTAGAAAGGCAACTAGATGGTGTCACGAGAGAAACAACTATTTTATTACAAAAGACGAATGATCTAGCGGCAGATATTCAACAGAAATCAGAAAGTTTAAATTCCGTTGTTGATGCAGTGAAGGATGTAGGATCAAGCGTACAAGGATTTAATCAATCTGTACAATCGATTACACAAAATGTAGAAAATACACTTGTAAAAAATCAAGATAAAATTGCTCAAATTGTTCAATATAGTAAAGTGTTTATGAATATTAAAGATCAATGGAAAGCTAGAAAAACAGAACAAAATCGTACTCGTGTAAGAAGCAATTAAAAGGAGGATGTTAGGATGAAGCGAGAACAAGAAATAATCCATGCAAATGAAAGCTCAAGTTCTAAGGATTTTCTATTTGGTGCATTTTTAGGTGGGATTGTTGGAGCAGCTACTGCGTTATTTCTTGCTCCAAAGCCAGGAAAAGAATTACTTCAAGATTTGAACGGACAAGCAGGAGTATTAAAGGAAAAAGGATCAGAATTCATTTCTATTGCAAAAGATAAAACAGATCAATTAAGTAATGTAGTTACTAAAACTTCTGTTGATATTATGGATAAGGTGAAAAACACTAAAGGTCAAGAGAATACTTCAGACCGTTTTGACGAGCTGAAGGAACAAGCATCGGATTTAAGCACAAGTTTAAAAAGTACTGAATTCGATGAAATTCAACAAAAATTAGAAGAAACAAAACGTGCATTTGATGAGACAGAAAGTAAATATAACCAATGATAAAAACAATATCTGTATAAAACGTTGTTAAAGCTTGCAGTCTATACACACTTTGCTTTCTGCGTTCCAAGAGAGCCAATCTTTTTCGGACCAAGCAGGAAGTAATAAGTATATAGGCTGTTTTTTCTATGTAGGTATTAAGTAAATTCGCCGTTTAATCTTAATGAGTTGTTTGCAAATAATTAGATGGCAAGCGAAAGGGTGGATGAAAATGAAAAAAATAGACACGGTCGAAAAATTTGAGGAGCTAGTTAAGACTACTGATACTTTTTGGTTAGTTAAGCATAGTTTAACATGCCCTATTAGTGCTCATGCTTTTGATGAATATAAACAATATGAGCAAGAAAATCAAGAAATAGATACATACTACTTAGCTGTACAAGAGGCTAGACCATTATCTAATTATATTGCTGAAAAATATCAAGTAAGACATGAATCTCCACAAGCATTACTTTTTGCAGATAATAATATAGTTTGGCATGCATCACACAGGAAAATAAATATAGCCTCTTTACAAAAGGCCGTTAAAGAAATATAGAATATTTATAATGCAGGATATAGACAAAAAGGAATTCAGAAGAAGAAAATTCTGAATTCCTTTTTTGTTTTTATTAAGGTCTTTTTCATATTTGCTGTTGCCCGCCGTCTAAATACTTTTTTTTCGCTTTCCATGGAGCGAGTGATGAGCCTTATGGCGTCTACGTGTATTCAGATTACTCCAAAACATTCCCTCTATACGGAAATTAACCATCTTTTAGATATAGCAGCTTTTATCAAACAGAGACACTTAGTTGCTTGTAGTTGGGCTTTCTGTTTTTGCAGGCCAAACAATCGATAGCCGATCGTCTTTTTTTATAGGCGTTAAAAAGGTTGCATTTTCCCCGTTTCGTAACAGTTGAAAAGACCCTGCGCCATTTTGAGGCATATGGATATTTACGAAAGCAAATAAATCTTGAAATAAAAAGCCCTCAAATGGTTTTTGCTCGATTCTAATGTCGTCACCGCTATATAGGAGATCATCCATTTGAAGAATTTGACCTTTTCTTTGTATTTGTGCTAACTGTTTTGTCAGCGTTATTTTCTTATCATTAAAATATACAGGCAGTACTTGGTACATTAAAATTTGTTTTCTATCTGCCAATTCTTGAACAGTCGGCGTTTTTCTCTTTTCTAATAGAATAACATCATTATTTTCGAATAATTGATTTAAGCGACAAGAAAGACCATTTTTCATAATCTTTCCTGAGAAAGCAGGAAGGACTGTTTCTTTTCCATTAATTAAAATGTGAAAAGGCTTTAGTTCTTCGATCATATTCGATAAATGGAGTGATTCTAATGCTTCTTGAATAGTAGCATCTGCTTGATACTCGATAACATCTTTGTCTTCTATCTGGTGTTCAGCAGAAACAGCTTTTCCATTGCAAAGAATTTTGGAATGAATGGTATAGTTTTTATTGTTTATTGTTATATTTTTGTCAGATTCTGTATCAAGTAAATCCTTTATTTGAACAATAGCTTGTTCTCCATCTTTTCCGCGATAAACCATTAAGGATTCCCCGTCTTCTACAGTATCTTCCAAGGAGCATGGCAATCCTTTTCTTAAAATGGTAGGGCCTTCTCCATGACTACCTGGAATCGTTATTTTTTGATTGTTTATGGATACAATCATTGCGTTGCCGGGTTTCCCGTATAATTGGTTCATCCGAATACCTGATGCTAAAATACAATCTCCGACGGTTAGTTTATTGACTTCAAACAATCTAACGGGTTGGTCATTTATATAAACTGTTTTGTATTGGACTGGCGATTTCTCAGCCGCAATAGCAATTCCAACTGGTGTTACTAGTTCAGGTCCTAAATGGAAGTCTTTTGCAAAGGTTAAGTTTGTGATAGCATCAATTCCTCTAATTGCAACACGATTAGAAGGCAGATTTAGCATCTCAGCAATCTTTTGTTGCAGTGCTGGAGTCTGGCTTCCACCACCAACGAGCATCACTGCTTTAGGTGATTTATGATTGTTTAATGAAAGAATTTCTCGACAGATAGTATCGGCTAATTTGTCTAAAGCTGGTTCAATTTCGTTTATCACATTTTCCTTATGTAATTCAGTTGTAAAACCAAGAATATCTGAAATTGTAATTTGATCACTTTGGGATAATTCTCTTTTAGCTTTTTCGGCCAATGGAAAGTCTAATAAATATGCGTCGCTGATTGCTTCCGTTATTTCATCCCCCGCGACAGGCACCATTCCGTAAGCAGTAACTGTTCCTGTGTCTGTGATTGCAATATCAGATGTTCCTGCTCCAATGTCTACTAAGGCTACATTTAAACGTCTCATAGAAGGGGGAATAAGGACATTAATGGCAGCGATAGGTTCTAACGTCAACGCTTGCATTTCTAAATTAGCTCGATGCAAGGCAGCGATAAGCGATTCTACAACCACTCTTGGTAAAAAGGTAGCAATAATTTCTACCTTTGCAAGGGATCCTTGTTGATCGATTAGACTTCCCATTTCTTGATCATCTAGAGAATAGTAAAGAACCGAATAGCCAACACAATAGTAAAATTGACTTTTGTCACGGTCATTTTTTTCTGCGACAGAGCTTTGTGCTTGCTGGACTGCGGTTAACTCCATATGTAATATATCTTCTTTTGTAATAAGCGGTTTTCTTTCGATGTTCATTTCAAAAGACGCTCGTTCTGTCTTTAATGCTCTTCCAGCAGCAGCTACACTTACTCTTTTTAAAGGTCCATGTTTTACTTCTAATTGTTCTCTAATTTCTTTAATAATCTTGGAAACAGCTAACACGTCATGAATCTGGCCATCTAACATGGCTCTTTCGGTATGTTCAATGGATAATAAATCGGAAACATGATAACTATCCTCTTTTTTTTCTAAGATAATTCCGACAACTGATCGAGTACCAATATCTAATGCAAAAAGTTTCTCATTACTTTGCACGGGAAAACACCTTCTTTTTATTTAAAGATTGTTAATAGAATATAAGATAAATTTATAGGAAAAGATTTATTATTTGAAACAATTAAACGCTTTAACGCTTAAAAGCGTTTAATTGTTAAAGAAAAATAGTGACAATGCGATAAATATGATTTATAATTAATCCAATTAAGAGAAATGTAACATATTTTTGCATTTGTATAAATGAAATTATACAGTTTTATGCTTTTTAAATGAAGGGATGAGATGATTGTGAGCAATAAAGAATTAGAAGAATTGCGTAATCGAGTAGATGAGTTAAACTTAGAAATTTTAGAAAAAATTAATGAGAGGGCAAGTCTAGTTCAAAAAATTGGCCAGACAAAAGGAACCCACGGCGCACATCGATATGATCCTGTTCGTGAAAGAAAAATGCTTGATCATATTGTAAATAAAAATGATGGACCGTTTGATAATGCCACTATTTCTCATTTATTTAAGCAAATTTTTAAAATGGGTTTACAATTACAACAAGAAGATGATAGCAAAGCTTTATTAGTATCTCGTAAGAAAAAGGCAGAGGACACAATTGTTGACGTAAAAGGAACAAAAATTGGTGATGGTACGCCTAAATTTGTGTTTGGTCCATGTTCAGTAGAATCTTATGAGCAAGTAGCACAAGTGGCTGCATCTGTTCAGGCTAAAGGGCTAAAGCTTCTGCGTGGAGGTGCGTTCAAACCGAGAACATCACCATATGATTTCCAAGGACTTGGTGTAGAAGGCTTGAAAATTTTAAAAAGAGTAGCGGATGAATATGATTTAGCTGTAATTAGTGAAATTGTTAGTACGGAACATATTGAAACAGCATTAGATTATATTGATGTAATCCAAATTGGTGCACGTAATATGCAAAACTTTGAATTATTAAAAGCTGCTGGTAGTGTAAAAAAACCGATTCTTTTAAAACGTGGATTAGCAGCAACGATTGAAGAATTTATAAATGCAGCAGAGTATATTATGTCACAAGGAAATGATCAAATTATCCTTTGTGAGCGTGGTATTCGTACGTATGAACGTGCTACAAGAAATACATTAGATATTTCAGCTGTTCCAATTTTAAAACAAGAAACACATCTTCCAGTTTTCGTGGATGTTACCCATTCAACAGGAAGAAAGGATCTATTATTACCTTGTGCGAAGGCAGCTCTAGCTATTGGTGCAGATGGAGTAATGGCAGAGGTTCACCCTGATCCAGCAGTTGCATTATCTGATTCAGCACAACAAATGGATATTGAACAATTCGATGAATTTTACCGTGCAATACAATCTACACCATATGTAAGAGCATAAAAGGATAGAAAAATTTGTGAAAGTTAAATTGGCCCTGTATATGTTAGTTAAAATTGCTAACAAGTACAGGGTATTTTTTATTTTGAAAAAAACGTACTTAATTAATAGTTTTTAATATGTTAATATGATAAATTCATTTATATTTTTTTTTATTTTATGGTAAACTGTATGGAAGAATGCTTAAATAAAGGTATTTTTAGCTGAAAACCGGAAAAATGTCGGTTTTTTTTGAAAAAAAATGAAAGCTTGTCATTGCAGGTTTTCCAGTGATATCGTATCATTAGTACATAATTAGACAAGATTAGCTAAAAAGAGAATCGTGGATGATTAGGAAATAGCTTCTTGCCATAAAATAATAGAAGAAATTAGTTCGACTAAAAGGAGTGCGAAATAACAATGAATATAACAATATACGACGTTGCAAGAGAAGCAAGTGTTTCCATGGCAACTGTTTCCCGTGTTGTTAATGGAAATCCAAATGTGAAACCAACAACAAGAAAAAAGGTATTAGAAGTAATTGATCGATTAGGTTATCGTCCTAATGCAGTAGCAAGAGGACTTGCAAGCAAAAAAACAACTACAGTTGGCGTAATTATTCCAGACATATCAAGCACCTTCTTTGCGGAATTAGCAAGAGGTATTGAAGATATTGCTACAATGTATAAATATAATATTATTCTAAGTAATTCGGATCAAAATAAAGATAAAGAGCTACACTTATTAAATACAATGCTAGGTAAACAAGTAGATGGTATTGTTTTTATGGGCGGTAATATAACAGAAGAACATGTTGCTGAGTTTGAAAAGTCACCAGTGCCGATTGTTCTTGCAGCTAGTATTGAAGAAAGTAAAAAGATTTCTTCGGTTAATATTGATTATGCGCAAGCCACATATGATGTAGTGACTAGTTTTGTTGAGAAGGGTCATAAGTCTATTGGAATCGTACTTGGATCATTGGAAGAACCAATCAATAAAAATGAGAAATTAGGCGGTTACAAGAAGGCTCTAGAAGTTGCTGGAATCGAATATAACGAGTCCTTAGTAGTAGAAGGTGATTATAGCTATGAATCTGGTATGGAATCCTTCGATAAGTTAATGGAAAGCGATAATAAACCAACGGCTATCTTTGTAGGGTCAGATGAAATGGCGCTAGGTGTCATTCATGGGGCAGAAGATAAAGGATATAAAGTACCGGAAGATTTCGAAATTGTTACCTCTGATAATACAAAATTAACGTTAATGGTTCGTCCGCAACTAACAACAGTTGTTCAGCCGTTATATGACATTGGTGCTGTAGCCATGAGATTACTCACTAAATATATGAATAAAGAAACGGTGGAAGATCATATTGTTACACTTCCACATCGAATTGAATCTCGTAATTCAACAAAATGAGTTTAAAAAAACAAAGCTGAATGCTTTGTTTTTTTTGAAGAACAATAAACTGGAAGCTAACTATAAAAACAAAAGGGAGAATCAATAGTAGACTCTCCCTTTCGCTTTTAAGTATTCTCTTTTTCATCAGCTTTTTCGGTTTGTTCTTTGTTGTCCTGCTGTTTATTTTCATTATTATTTGCTGGTTTATTAGCGTCTTTTTTTTCTGTGTTTTTATTCTCTGCCTTTTTACTCTCTTCGTTTTTATTTTTATCCTCTTTTTTTTCTTGCGTATTGCCTATGACAATCTCATTCGATGCCTTTGATTCTTTACCGGCAATATCAACCGCCTTAACGATATAGGTCCCTTTTCCAGCTTTAAAGCTCAACGCATTTTCTGCTTTTAAGCTTTTCACCTTTTTACCGTCTTTATATACACGATATCCAATAACATCTTTTTCACCATGCTTATTCCAGGTTATCGTATCACCTTTAAGGTTGATTTTTAGTGCGTTAGGTGCCTTTCCATTGTCTTCAATTTTATTATTAGGAATGATAAGATTCTTCAGCTTTTGGTTGTTTTCGCTAAGAATACTTGGATCACTGATACGAATACCAAAAAGTTTTTCGATGTAATCAGGATTTAGCATTAATCCTGATTCAGAAAACTCACTTGGGGTTGAATCTAATGCCATGTATTTCTTGTCGCCGATTTGAACATATTTACCTGCTACTAAGCTGTCATCTCTTTTCGATGGTGCCATACCAGATTTAAATAAATCGGTTGTGACCAGTCCAGCTTTTGAGCAGCCCTCAGAAGGTAATAGTCCAGAAATAGAACACACAGATTGTCTTACGATTCCACCAGGCATTTTAAAGCTTTCAGAAGGGTCTACAAGCTCAGGAGCAACGTCGTAAGCTGCGTTTAGTAAATCTGCCCATAAATAGTTATTACGTTTACTGTATGATAAACCAGATGTTTCTAATGTTTTTGGTGTATCATAACCTGTCCATACACCGAACGTAACATTCGGATTTGTGGCAATTAACCAAGAGTCATTAAGATCTTGTGTTGTACCAGTTTTCCCAGCCCAATCTGACTGGAATTTTAAACGACCTTTTACAGCCGCCGCCGTTCCTTGATTAATAACATCTCTCATCATGTCCAACGTTAAATAAGCTGTTTGTGGGCTAAATACATCCACTGGCTTTACTTCATGTTGATAAATAACATTGCCGTTTTTATCTTCAATTTTCTCAATCATATATGCGTCAATATGTTTACCACTATTAGCAAATGTAGAAAATGCATTTGTATTCTCCTCAACCGTTACACCGTATGAAAGTCCTCCGATAGCGGCAGATCTTGTTGAATAGTCATTTTCATTTAAAGAAGTAATACCCATTTTTTCCAAGTATTTAATTGGATTTTGCGACAGGATATCAATATATGCCTTAACAGCAGGTACATTATAGGATTGTTGAAGTGCATATCTTGCTGTGACTAAACCATGGAATTGGTTATCGTAGTTTTTTGGCCATATTTTTCCTGGTGAACTAGGGTCTAGTCGTAATGGTACGTCTGGAAGAACACTACCTGGTGATAATGTGCCTAGTTCAATAGCTGGAGCATAAACTAATAGCGGCTTCATTGTTGATCCGTTTGGTCTCAAGCTCCTTGTAGCATGGTTTGTCGCTTCTCGATTATAATCGCGTCCTCCAACAAAGCTTATGATAGCTCCCGTTTTGTTTTCAATCATAATGGCTCCGGTTTCTACTGGTTCCATTATGGTCACTTTTTCTTTTGTTTCTGGATCAATAACTTGTTGTTCTTTATCTGGTCCAAAAAGGGAGTAATTTTTCACCGTTTTTTGTTGAATATCATAGATTTTCTTGTTGATTGTACTATGAATTTTATAGCCGTTTTGATGAATTTGACGGTCAGCAATTGTAGTGTATTGTTCTGCTAATATGTCATCTTCTTGTAAGTCTTCTTTTGTGTATCCATCTTCTTTTGCTAACAACTCAGCAATGATTTCGATACTTCTTTGTTGAATCTCAATTGTTACTGCTGGATAGTCCTCAATCGGGCTTTTTTGAGGGCCGATAAAATCTTTAGTTATATCATATGCCATTGCTGCATCATAATCTTTTTTAGAAATTTTCTCTTGATCATACATTCTGTTTAATACAGTTTTCATCCGGTTTAGACCAGGCTCTAAATTCTTTTTTAATTTCCCTTCTTGTGTAAAAGGAGTGTAACCAAATGGACTTTGTGGAAGGCCAGCAATAAATGCAGCCTGTGGCAAAGTTAAGTCCTTCGCATCAATCCCAAAAATACCGTTTGCTGCAGATTGTACACCAGCAATATTTCTTCCAGATGAATTTCTTCCAAAAGTGGATACGTTTAAGTAAGCTTCTAATATTTCATCCTTTTCAAAGAATTTCTCTAGCCTCAGTGCAAGCAGAATTTCCTTTGCTTTCCTCTCAAAGGAGACTTCGTTTGTTAAAATCTGATTCTTTATTAATTGCTGTGTTAAGGTACTTCCTCCTGATTGAGTAGAAGCATTGGTTACTTCTTGAAATAATGCGCGGAAGATGGATTTGGGCACTACTCCGTTATGAGTATAGAAATTCTCATCTTCGGTAGCAATCACAGCATCTTTTAAATAGCTTGAAACATCATTTATTTTAACTTCCTCTCTTTCAAGGTCAGTTGGTACTTTTCCTAAATAAACATTATTGGCAAAGTATAATTCTGATGTTTCTTCATAATTATAAATATCTTTTTGCATTGCTGCATAAGGACGGATTGGCTCATCCTTTACAAGTGAAGCAAAATATCCTGCACCAATTCCGAGTCCAAAAGCACCACCGATTGCAATGATAATGATAAAAACTAAAGCCACATTCCATGTTGCTTCATAGGTTATACGGGCACCTTTTAGTGTTCGTTTATTGGTGAAGAAGTTTTTAAAATGGCTTAAAGCATTTTTCCACTTCGGCCTTTCATTCATGGTATCATTCCCCCTAAAATCACATACATTATAGCATAAAGCGGAGTGAAATATAGGCAGAGTTCGATATTTTTCCTGTTTTTTCGAATATTTGTTTGACAATAACTGCATATTTATGATAAAAATAAGCTAACTATATATTGATTCGTTATTGCGTTGAAGGGAAGAAGTAGTTCTTTTATCACTATGAACAGAGAGCCATTGGTCGGTGGAAAATGGTATAAATAAAAGGATGAATTACCTCCTGGAGCTTTCACTGGGAAAGTTGTTTTAATTAGTAGCAGTGAACGGCATGAACCGTTATTCTAAATGAAGTGGAGAATATTATTTTCTCAAGTTTTGGGTGGTACCGCGCTAATTTGGCGTCCCTGCATTAAATGCAGGGATTTTTTTGCGTTTATTTTTAGGCAATAGCGAAAAATATGACAGGGACAATAATTCAATTAATGGAGGAATATAAATGAATTTACTAGAAGATCTGCAATGGAGAGGGATTATTTATCAACAGACAGATGAAGAAGGCCTAAAAGAACAATTAGCAAAAGGAATGACTAGTTTATACTGTGGAGTTGATCCGACTGCTGATAGTATGCATATTGGACATTTATTGCCTTTTCTAACGTTGAGACGTTTTCAAAATGCTGGACATCGTCCGATTGTCTTAGTTGGTGGAGCTACTGGTTTAATCGGAGATCCAAGTGGAAAAAGCGAAGAAAGAAAACTACAAACATTAGATATTATTGGTCATAATGTAAAATGCTTGCAAGCCCAATTAGAAAGAATCTTTGATTTTGATGGAACAAATGGTGCGGTTATGGTTAATAACTATGACTGGGCAGGAAAAATGGATATTGTTACATTCCTACGTGATTACGGAAAACATATTGGAGTTAACTACATGTTAGCAAAAGATACGATTGCTAATCGCCTAGAAACAGGAATTTCCTTTACTGAATTCACATATACGATTTTACAAGCGTTAGACTTTTTACATTTATATGAGCATCATGATTGTAAATTGCAAATTGGTGGTAGTGACCAATGGGGGAATATTACGACTGGACTTGAATTAATCAGAAAGAATATGCAAGAAGGAGCAAAGGCTTATGGATTAACAATTCCTCTTGTAACGAAAGCAGACGGTACGAAATTCGGTAAAACAGAAAGCGGAGCGGTTTGGTTAGATCCTGAAAAAACAACACCGTATGAGTTTTATCAATTTTGGATTAACACTGCAGATGCTGATGTGATTAAGTATTTAAAATTCTTTACTTTCCTTTCGAAAGAAGAAATTGAGGGATTAGAAAAATCTGTACAAGAAGAAGCACATTTACGCAATGCACAAAAAACGTTAGCAGAAGAAATGACAAAATTAATTCACGGGGAAGCTGCCCTTGAACAGGCACAAAAGATAACGGCAGCACTCTTTAGTGGAGATATTAAAAATTTAACTGCGGGAGAAATCAAACAAGGTTTTAAAGATGTGCCGACATATGAACATACAGAAGGGGAAGCTCTGCTTGTTGATTTACTTGTTGCAGCTGGCATTGTATCCTCTAAAAGACAAGCGCGTGAAGATATAACAAACGGCGCTGTCTACATCAATGGCGAACGTAAACAGGAATTAGATTATGTGCTTGCAGCAGAAGATCGTATCGAAGAACAATTTACGGTAATTAGACGTGGAAAGAAAAAATATTATTTAATAAAGTTTTAAGGGAAAACGCCCTGAAAGGATAACTTTTAGGGTGTGTTTTATTTAGCTAGTAAAGATAGTTTAATTTCCGTGGGAAAAAGCTTAAAGTTATTGATAATTGAAATAAGAAACTACCTCTGAAAACTCTTTTTTTTCGAATGGCAACATTTTGTTACAAAATATTGTCTAAAATGTGAAAAAGATATATTTTTTTCCAATTGTAATCTGTTTATCGGATAAAATGCTTTATACTTATATCCATAAACAATTAATTGGAGGAGGGGGAAGCGGGAAGATGTAGAATAGACTTACTTTTCCTGTGAAATCAATGAAATTAAACAGTGAAGTCTTAAATATACCGTCTCCTTTTTTAGAGTATATTGTGATGAGAATGTTTCTGATGAAGTATTTTGAAAAGGAACATTACTCTATCGCCTTTCAATATCCTTTAAGCCGTTTTGAAAGCAGTTATGTGATACCTGAATTTCAAATGCTTTTTGATAAAGTAAAATGGAAAAATAATGTTATTACTTTAATTAATTTACGCCAGAATATATATGAACAAATCTTAATGCAGGTAAATAAATGTGAAAATCAATCAGCTTATCTTACGATTATTAACTATTTAAATCAACAAATGAAAGTTGAGGATCGTATGGATTGCTTTCCAACAATCTTGACTGGTGATCTTGTTTCGCCTGAATGGAGTGTCGGGCAAAAAAAAGATGGAATAATAGAGTTATCCAAGAATCAAAAAGCATTTGGAGATAGAGTGGGTCTTTCTAGTGGAGAAACTAAGGTAAAAAACGAATTGGAATTACAAAAGATAATTTATCAGGTCGTTCATGAATACTGGCTTGTATATGAACAAAAACGGGAAAAAACGGTTATTCAAATAAGCCTACCAAATATTAAATATACTAGAGACATAGAGATGAAAATAAAAGATTTGTTCTTTCCATTCTTCCATCAAGTACAAGTAGCAACTTTTTTTTATGAAGAAGGCTTATATATAAATAACATTATTGTAAAAAAACCGAAAAAGAAAGAAAAGGCTAATTGGGGGGAGTTACTGTTTCCCTTGGGAGAAGAAAGCGACTTTTAGTTGAAAGAAGACATTAAATTCAAATAGCGGAATAATAAAAAAGCTCTGGTTCTTTGCGGAATCCAGGGCTTTTTGAAACCAAGGAATTGAGCGTTAATCCAAGAAGAATTAATGCTTTTTATTTAGGTTTCTTTTTGTAAATAAAGGGGCAGTCCAGATTGAACAAGAACAACAAGAAATGTTAAAATTTAAGCGATTGCAAACTTTTAAGGTCTATATGAAAAATGGTGAATGTGAAGCCATCGTATTTTTTTGCACCAACGGTTATTACATTTCAAGGATAAACGCTGATAAGCATAGCTTACAATGCTTATCCACTGAATGGAGGGGATAGCCATGGGCATTAGAAATTATCTGATTGAAGGAGTTTCCTGCACGGGCAAAACATCGGTTTGTAATGAATTGCAGAGGCGCGGCTACCATGCCATTCATGGTGACCGTGAATTGGCTTATCAAGGTGATCCGGAAACTGGTACACCGACGGATAGTGGCACGCATGAGCACCACATTTGGCGTGTAGATAAAGTAAAAGCTTTGGTTGCCAACCAGGATGAGGAGGTAACATTTTTCTGCGGTGGTTCTAGGAACTTTCCGAAATTTATAAATCTATTTGATAGCGTCTTTGTCCTCGAGGTGAACCTTACCACATTGAACGAGCGGCTTGATGGGCGACCGGAAAATGAGTGGGGCGGAAAGAAATCAGAAAGGGAACGCATTGTGCGATTACACCAAACGAAAGAAGACATTCCGAAAAATGGAATTATAATCGATGCCACCGCACCGATCGAGCACGTCGTTGACGAGATTGTCCGTCATAGCGAAGAAAATAAACGCTAACGATAGTAATTTTAACTCTTGGAGCGGAAAGTAATATCTCTTATTCAAAAATTCTACTTGTATACACGCGCTGAAATCACAGCCCCAATTTCATTCATATTTAATATTTAATACGCCGGTCGGTTAGTGAATAAAAAGAAAAAAGCCTTGAAATCTTGATTTAACAAGGTTTCTAAGGCTTTTAACATTGTGCTTCGCAAAGCAAAGGTATTAACGAGAGTAGAACTCAACGATAAGAGCTTCGTTAATTTCAGCTGGTAATTCAGAACGTTCTGGTAAACGAGTGAATGTACCTTCTAATTTATCTGCATCGAAAGTTAAGAAATCAGGTACGAAGTTATTTACTTCTACTGCTTCTTTAACAACTTCAAGGTTGCGAGATTTTTCACGTAAAGTGATTGTTTGACCAGCCTTAACGCGGTATGATGGGATATCAACGCGTTTGCCATCAACTAAGATATGACCGTGGTTAACTAACTGACGTGCTTGACGACGAGTACGAGCTAAACCTAAACGGTAAACAACGTTATCTAGGCGAGTTTCTAATAAGATCATGAAGTTTTCACCATGCTTACCAGTCATTTTGCCTGCGATATCAAAAAGATTACGGAATTGACGTTCGTTCACACCGTACATGTGACGAAGTTTTTGTTTTTCTTGTAATTGTAATCCGTATTCTGATAATTTTTTACGTTGGTTTGGACCATGTTGTCCTGGAGCGTAAGGGCGTTTGTCTAACTCCTTACCTGTACCACTTAAAGAAATACCAAGACGACGAGAAAGTTTCCAGCTTGGACCTGTATAACGAGCCATAATTGACTCCTCCTTCATGTTTTTATTTGGTAAAATAAAAACAGATGTAACATGTCTTCTTGTTTATTTTGTCTTCATGTACCTTCGCCCTAGCAGCCAAGGGTTACACAATACACCATCAAATCATAGTTTGAGGAACAAAATAAGACAAAAAGTGTTTACATATGCTGCGCTATTTTACACAAAGAATATTATATGATTTTTATAGGTGGAAAGTCAAGTAGTATTTATTATTATTTCGAATGATAGAAATCGCAGAATTATTTTCTTTAGAAAAGCAGGGATTTTTAACAGAATACAAAAATAATTTTTATCTACCTATTTATTGCCAATATGATATAATTAGTATAATTTAACTATATTATTAGGTTGTAATTTCCAGAAATCGCTTAATCCTTTTACATTTTACATAGTATGTTTAAGTCTATTACATGGCAATATAAGAGCTATAAGAGTGGAATTCCTCCTGTTTGCATTGGTAAACAGATAAGTATTTAGAACTGTTTTTAAGGCTGGTAATTAGCATCATTAGTTTTATGTCCTCAAAGAAAAAATTTCCCGTTAATCTTATTATGTGGTTATTTCTTAAAGTCTGTTGTTTTTGGATGCTTTAAAAGCAACATACTTTTGAGATTGGCAAAAAAGGTATTAAAATAACGAAACAATACGATAATAGTCAAATAAAATGATTCGTAACTGGATGGATATTAGATATTTCGATTTATTTTAATCTATTATAAATTCTTAGCGTATTAATATTTAGAAATATGATTTAATAAATCAAAGAATGAATAGTTAGGTGAATTAGGTGATAAATACATGGACTTCCTTGGCCACCAAAAAATATTAATATTAAAAAGTCGGTTTTTTGAATTATATGACACGAATTTGATAAATGAGAATTATGACATAATTATCCACGAAGCACTTAAAGCAATCCAAGAAGTATTTGACGCAGCTGAAGTTACGCTCTATACCAGTGAAGAATGGGATGTCAGTTGGACGATTGTATCATCCACCGAAAAAAAAGATCGTATAGGGAAGACTATTAGCTTAATGGAAGATGTCTCATTGGCATGCGAACATAAATTCTGTCGGTCACCTATTAAGGATGATTCAGTACATGATTATATGATGTTAGCCCTAAAAGGAAAGGAAAAAGAAAAAGTTGACCATATTTTAGCGATTAAGATTCAGAAGAAATTATGGGACAATCCAATCGAAGAAAATTCTTTATTTGATGATGTAGGGAAAGAAGTCGGAATATTTTTTAGAAATATGCAAAAAATGGTGGACATTACGAAAGACAAAAAGAAATATAAGCAATTATTTAAAGTAACAGAAAAGTTTCATTCGTCCATGATGATGGAAGACGTGCTAAGAGAAGTTATTTTCACGTTAAAAGAAGTATATCCATCGTATCATTATTACTTGTTACTTTCACATGACAATAATAGTCCGATGGATTTACCAGTAAAAGACTTAGAATATGATAGTGAAAACATGGCTGCGATGGAAGCGTATGTTACGGCGAAATTACAATTTGAAAACTTAAAAGAAGACAAAAATTCGGTCATCTATGCACCTTTGAAAGGAAAACAAGGTGTATATGGTGTCTTGCAAATTATTGTCCCAGGTGTTATCTCGTTTCCAAAAAACGAAGTGGAATTTATTTCTCTATTGGCTAATACAGCAGGAGGGGCTTTGGAAAATGCTCAGTTGTATCAACAATCCAAAAAATTAGTTGCTGATTTACAATTAATTAATGAGGCGTCACACCAATTAAATTCCAATTTGCGTTTAAATGAAATGATGACCTATATTTGTGAAAGAATATCCGCCAGCTTTGATGCAAAAGAAGTGGGATTTATCCTATTTTCTCTTGAAAATAATTCCACAACAGTACTTCTAGGAAGTTCTTCTTTCTTCTTTGAGCATGAATCACGTCAATACATTGATTATTTCAAAGAGAAAATACAAATAGAGAAAGACTCCCTGTTTTTAGGAGATTTCAGTATGCAGCTAGAAGGTACACAGTATAAATCTATAATGGCTGTACCAATGATGCAAACAGGCATATTAAAAGGATTTGCTATCGTAATGCATCCAGATGCCTATCATTTTTCGTTTGATACATTTAAACTTTTACAATCATTGATTCATCATTCTACCCTTGCTTTAACCAATTCTTTATTACGAGAGGAATTGGAAAAAATGGTCGTTACAGATCACTTAACAAAGCTATATTCAAGAAGTTACTTGGATGAGAAAATTCAGCGATCTTTAATGGAAGATAAGGAAGGTACGTTTATTCTAATCGATATTGATGATTTTAAATTGATAAATGATACATATGGTCATCAAATTGGTGATGATATCATCATTCAAGTTGCAAATATTATTAAAGATAATATTCGTAGTTCAGATGTTGGTTCAAGATGGGGTGGAGAAGAGCTAGCAATTTACCTACCAAAAGTGCCTCTTTCTTTAGGTGTAACGATTGCTGAACGTTTAGTAAAAAAGGTAAGGGAAAATTCTAGACCATCTGTAACCATATCATGTGGAGTTTCTTATTGGAATAAGCTAAGTGAGGATACGTATAATACACTTTTTAAGCGTGCAGACAAAGCGCTATATATAGCGAAAGAAACAGGGAAAGACAAGGTTATTATTCAAAATACACTTCTTGTAAGTGAATAAAAAGGTGTTCTACTTCTCTTTTGGAGAAAGGTAGAACACCTTTTTTATCTCACTTTTAATGGGCAGTAAGACCTCAAATTAAGGGAAGTCTTGCGTATGATGACAAACCATTTTAACTGCAAGCGTGCTAAGGGCAGTTCTTGCTAGCTTATTATAAAAACTTCATTAATGAACTTACAAATTGTTCTAAATAGGTTTGATCTAGTTCGTCAAATCGATTCTTTTCTGGAGAGTCGATATCAAGGACTCCCATTATAGTGCCGTCTTCTTTTAATAATGGGATAACGATTTCTGATTGAGAAGCTGCATCACAAGCAATATGGCCAGGGAATTGATGAACGTCCTCTACTCTTACCGTTTCTTTATTAAGGGCAGCTGTACCACAAACACCTTTTCCAAAAGGAATGCGGACACAAGCTGGTAATCCTTGGAATGGACCAAGAACAAGCTCGTTGTCCTCCACAAGATAAAAGCCCACCCAATTGATTTGGTTTAAAAATTGATTTAAGAGTGCAGACGCATTAGAAAGGTTTGCTATTGCATTAGATTCTCCTGCTAATAAAGCATTTAATTGTTTTATCACTAATTGATATTGTTCCTCGCGGTTACCATTATATGTTTCGACGTTAAACATGTATATCACCATTCTTTCTCGTTTTTTATGTTGTTTTTTGACGATAAATACAGAAGAAGTTAGTACTTTGTCGGAAATCTTTTAGAGGATTCTCCATCTTGATAAAGAAGTGTAATCATAGGTGAAATGTTATTTTTACATTCTTTTAAAAATGGCTGTTTGTTGTTTTTTCAATAGAAAAATTAATTATTTGGAAAAAGCTAAGCAGCCTGAATACATGTAGACGCCACGGGGATTAGCGAGACAGGTGAGACTCCGCAAGCTCACCGCTCTCCCCACGGAAAGCGAAAAGTCTATTCAAGCTGCGGGTAACAGCAACAAACTTTACGAAAACAGCCTAAAAAATAGATTGTGAAAACCAAAAGATTTATTTGCAAAAAACAGTCTTTCTAAATAATAGAAGTTTTTAATAATTCAACCATACTTTTTAAGGAATCGCAACAGAAAAGAGGTAAGGCGAAATGAAAGAAATTTCAACAAGGGACGCTATTGTAGAAGCAGCCATTTCCTTATTTAATCGGAAGGGCTATCATGGAACTTCTATTAGGGATATAGCTGGATTGGCAAAGGTAAACACAGCAAATATATCTTATTACTTTAATGGAAAACAGGGGTTGTTAGAATATTGCTATATGAACTTTTTTGAAACTTATTTAGAGCTGTTAGAAGAGGTATTCTTGCAAACTGGTAGTCCAACCGAAAAATTAAAAAGAATGGTCGACAGTATTATTACCTATCAATGTAAAAATCCTCAACTAACAAGATTTGTTTTGCGAGAGGTTTCGATTGATTCACAGGTTGTAAGAGAAATAATGTCCACCTATTATGTAAAAGAAAGATACATCTTTACGCAAATTTTTGAAAAAGGAATAGAGAGCAAAGAATTTAGAAAACAGTCTATATCCTATAGCATTATTCAATTAAAAGGGTTACTCTCCATGCCTTTTATTCATTCTTACTATGTGACGGAAGTTCTCCATGTTTTCTTACATGAAGACTACTTCAAAAGAAAATACCTAGAAGAGATTCATCGGTGGATTCATGATATCGTTTGTTTAACTGAGAAAGAATTATCGATCATTCCATAACATGACGTTCCAGCCCTGTCCTAAATCTTGAGCTTGATGAGCATCTGAACCATAAATCAATGGAATATTGCGTTTTACCGCTTCTTCAACAATCCAGTTAGGTGGATATGGTTCTTTACAATATGGTTTATTGACACCTGCTCCATTATAATCTAGTTCATATCCTTGATTTTTCACTTCTTCCAATATGGCGAAAAGTACTGTTTGGAAGTTTTGCTCCAAAGGGTACATATGGTGGAACTTACGTATAAGTGTCATATGACCGATTCGTTTTGGCTTGGCTGGTCCTAAATCTGCTTTAATCGATTTTAAAAGTGTTTGATAATAGCAATCATATATTTTTGAAACTCCTCCGTATTGTTCGACCATTTTTCCAAAATATTCAGGGCTATAATCAACGCAATCATAGTGAGTGGACATTGGATTCTTCAAAAAGTGTACACTTAGAATACTGTCATCTAAAAAGTGACCCCATTCAGCTAGAAAATTTTTTATTTCTAGCTCAAATCCTTCTATATAATCTATTTCTAATCCTACGTTTATCTTGATTCTCTTTTCGTACTCTTTTTTTATCCTTTGCACGTCCTCTAAATAAAAAGGTAAAACTTCCAGCGTTATGCTACTGTCTTGTGTTGGTGTTGTATCGATAAATCCTTTTGGCAAGGGAGCATGCTCAGTAAATGTCATTTCCGTGAAACCGAGAGCAATGGCTTGTTCTGCATATTGCGTAAGAGAATCCTTCGTTCCATGGGGACAATATGGTGTATGGATGTGCCCGTCCTTTTTCATTGTAATAACACCCTTTCCATTCATTCTTTTATCAATATTATACCTAATATAGCAGGAAGATTAATAAAGAAGTAGTCCATACGTGTTTTTTATGAAAAATACTTATATAATTAAGATATCTATCGAACGATGAAAAAAGTAGACGAAATTATGAAAAAAACATAAAATAATAGTCAAAAATTGTCGTTTACATGTTATCATAAATACAAAGAATGGAACCTACTTAAAAAGAGACATCTATCATCGTTTTAACTCGTGCATTATTGGATAGATTTGTTGAACTCGATTGAGTTTTTTATGACAGTTAGTCTGTTGTTATTTAATGATGGATTACTGCCTTGATATTAGATAAAATTTAGTTAAAATAGATACGGAATTATGGCCGGTGTATGAACAGGGGGCTTCAAATGAATTACATAATTGGAGGAATAGGCATTGCTATTTGCTTATTCGTAGCGGGATATTTTATTAAAAGAAAATATTATAATGGTGTCGATGAATTAGAAAATTGGAAAATAAACATGATGAATCGTCCAGTTTTGGAAGAACTCACAAAGGTTAAACAATTGAATATGATTGGGCAAACCGAAGAGTTGTTTGAACGATGGAGAAAAGAATGGGACGATATAGTTACAACTGAGTTACCAGATATTGAAGAACTTCTTTTTGATACAGAGAGTTATATTGATAAATATAACTTTCCAAAAGCGAAAAAGACACAAGATACGATTCGCATGAAAATGGAAAGTGTAGATAAAAGGATCGATACAATCTTAGAGGAACTTAATAACCTTGTAGGTAGTGAAGAAAAAAACCGAACGGAAATTGAAGACCTGAAAGAATCCTATCGACTAAGCAAAAAAAATCTTTTAGCTCATCGCCATACTTTTGGCGATACGGAGAAAAAGATTGAAACGATGCTTCATGAAACATCGGAATTATTTATTGCTTATGATGAAAAAACAAATAATGGAGATTATTTAGAAGCAAGAGAAATTGTCTATAAAATCCAGGATCGTTTAACAACCATTACTTATCTTATTGAGAAGATTCCTCCATTACTAATTGAATGTCAGACGAAATTACCAGAGCAGCTGGATGAGTTGAAAGATGGCTATGTTGACATGATCGAGCAGGGATACATTTTAGAACATTTACAAATGGAAGAAGAGATAGAAAATTTAACAAATGAGCTTGCTTCAACAGAAAATGAAATAAAAGAAGGAAATGTGGAGGTAGTAGAGAAAGTTATTTCTGAAATTCAGGAGAAACTTGATTTACTTTATGATTTATTAGAGAAAGAAGTGCTTGCAAAAAATTATTGCAGCAATAATATGATGGCAACAAAGGATATCCTAGAAGATGTTCAACAAGGAAATGCGCAGCTACAAGTGGAAGTTGGATTATTGCAAAAGAACTATAATCTAGATAATGAAGATATTGAGCTTCAATTTAAGCTGGAGAAGAGATTAAATTTCCTTTTCAAGCAATATGAAGTATTAGAGCATAAGTTAATGAAGGAATCAGCTGCACACACTTTATTAGGGGAAGAGCTAAAGGAATTGAAGGAACAGCTAGAAAATGCATCTTTAGAACAAAAAGCCTTATTTGAAAAGCTCCATGCTCTTCGTAAAGATGAAGTATCTGCACATAATCGTTTGAGCGAATTAAGTAAACAAGTGGCGGATGCTGTTAGAAGAGTGACGAATAGCAATTTACCAGGTGTTACAGATGAGTACAATGAACTAGTGCATGAAGCGAAAGAAAGTATCGATGAAGTAAAAAGAATGTTAGAACGCACGCCATTAAATATGGTTGAAGTGAAGAGGATTATAGATTTAACAGAAGAAAAAGTGAAAGTATTAGTGAATGCAACAATTGAATTAGTTGAAACTGTTTATTTAGCAGAGAGAATAATTCAATATGGAAACAGATACCGTCGCAAATCTCAAAAAGTCCACCAAGGCTTACTAGAAGCTGAAGCACATTTTAGAAACTATCGCTATAAAGAGGCTCTGCAATATGCAGCAGCAACAATAGAAGAAATTGAACCAGGAAGCACCAATAAAATCGAAGCTTGGTCGAATGAATGGAAAGAAAATCAAAGTTAATGACATCCAGCTAATTCGATAATGTCCAGAAAAAGTCTGAGGAATATTAACTCAGACTTTTTTCATGGAACGGCGGAAATTTCTATGGAAGAAAAACAGGAAGAAAATAAAAGCCGCATCTTTTTATTCCATTCTTAACGGATAGTAATACTGTCACCTTAAGTAGCAGAAAATCAGGGAACTAGGTATTGAAACTCTCTTATAAAAATCTGAGATGTACAACTAACCATCAGTGGGAATGAGAAAACCTCCTCACCGATGGAAGTTTTCTTTACTACTTGTACTTATATTTGCAAAAGTTTTAACATATGGTAGCATAATAAAGGAAAACTTTCATTAGTGGGTCTTACTACCTATTATGCAGATTATGGAAAGGAACTTCCGAAGTAATGATATATTTAGACAATAGCGCAACAACAAGGCCTTTTTCAGAGGTTCTTACATCATATACAACCGTATCTCAAAAGTTCTTTGGAAACCCCTCCTCCATCCATCGAATCGGTATGGAAGCAGAGAAATTGCTAATACAAGCAAGAGAGCAAATTGCTGGACTCTTAGGCGTAAAAAGTAATGAAATTTATTTCACCTCAGGAGGAACGGAAGGAAATAATACTGTGTTAAAAGGGATTGCTCGTACGTATAAGGGAAGAGGAAATCATATTATAACAACAACCGTTGAACATGATTCTATTCATAAGGTAATGGAACAATTAGAAGAAGATGGTTTCTCTATCTCCTATGTACCTGTCAATGAATTTGGACAAGTATCCGCCGAAGATATAATCAAACATATTCGCAAAGAAACAATCTTAGTTTCTGTAATGCATGTGAACAATGAAATAGGTTCGATTCAACCAATTGAGGAAATAGGAAAAATTTTATCTAATTATTATCCTAATATATATTTTCATGTAGATGGTGTCCAAGGAATTGGGAAACAAGCTATTTCATTAAAGAAGGCTAATGTGGATGCTTATACCATCTCGGCCCATAAATTTCATGGGCTAAAAGGGAATGGAGTTTTATATATAAAAGAAGGAAAAAGAATGGAACCATTATTAGCAGGTGGAGGGCAGGAGAATGCTTTCCGAAGTGGAACAGAGAATGTAGCTGGTGCTGTAGCAACTGCCAAAGCATTACGTATGCAGCTCCAAAATGAAAAGGACAAAATGTCTATTCTGACACAGATGAATCTTTATTTGCGTGAGCAACTAGCTAGAATGAAAGGCATCTCTATCCATTCTCCAGCTCTAGAAAAAAGTGTTCCACATATTCTTAATTTTTCCATCGAAGGGGTAAAAGCAGAGGTATTTGTTCATGCTTTAGAGGAACGTGGGATTTATATTTCTACTACGAGTGCATGTTCTTCCAAAACAAATAAAGTTAGTAAAACATTATTAGGAATTGGTGTACCAGAACAAATTGCGGAAAGCTCTTTTAGAATTAGTCTATCTTATGAAAATACAATGACAGAAATGGAAAAAGTAATTGCTGCAATAAAAGACATCAAGGAATGGTTGAGAGGTGTAATGAAGTGAAATATGATCGTATTTTAATACGTTATGGAGAGCTATCTACAAAAGGAAGAAACAGAAAACAATTTGTAGATAAATTGAAGCAAACAATTGTAAAGTCTTTAGATGGTTTTCCGAATGTGGCGATTGAAGCCAAAAGGGAAAGAATGTATGTATTATTGAATGGGGAAAGTGCTGAGGAGATTTCCAAAGTTCTTAAAAGTATTTTTGGAATTCAATCTTTTAGCCCCGCAATCAAGTTAGAAAGAGATATTGAAATAATAAAAGCAGCTGCTTTGGATATAGTTGCTTCTTTATATAATGACGGATGTACTTTTAAAATAAGTGCTAGACGTGCTGATAAAGAGTTCGAACTTGATACAAATGATATTAATCAAGCTATTGGTGGCCATTTATTAAAAAATATCCCTGGTTTAAAAGTGGATGTTAAAAATCCTGATATTAATGTACAAATTGAAGTTAGACAAGAAGCGATTTATCTTTCGTGTGAAAATATTGCAGGGGCAGGTGGATTGCCTTCAGGCACAAGCGGGAAAGCAATGCTTATGTTATCAGGAGGGTTAGACAGCCCTGTAGCGGGTTATTTATCCATGAAAAGAGGCCTAGAAGTAGAGGGCGTTCATTTCTTTAGTCCTCCGTTTACTAGCGAAAGAGCAAAACAAAAGGTAATTGATATTTCGGAAAAGCTTGCTCATTTTAATGGTCATTTCGTATTGCATATTGTTCCATTTACTACTATTCAACAGTTGATTCATAAACAAATTCCAGAAAATTATACAATGACGGCAACTAGAAGAATGATGTTAAGAATTACAGATGAAATTCGCAGAAGACAAGAAGCACTTGCGATTATAACGGGAGAAAGCTTAGGGCAAGTTGCAAGCCAAACGTTAGAAAGTATGTATGCGATCAATGATGTGACAAATACACCAATATTGAGACCATTAATTACGTCAGATAAAACAGAAATAATTGAATGGGCAAAGAAAATCGATACACATGATATTTCGATTCGCCCATATGAGGATTGCTGTACAGTATTTGTACCATCTTCTCCTAAAACGAAACCTAAAAAAGAAAAAGTGCAGTATTATGAAAGCTTTACTGATTTTGAGCCATTGATTGAAGAAGCTGTTAATAAGGTGGAAACGATAATCCTAAAAAGAGAAGAGAAAAAGATTAACACAGAAACAGATTCTCTTTTCTAATACTAATTTTAAGTGGGGATAACTCGGTAAAAACTAGAAGATATGGTAATAACATTAATTTCCAAATTTATTGTGAACAATTACCAGTAATTTAAACGAATGAATGCCAGGTGTATTACACATTCTATTATCACAAGGAGGTGATACACATGGCAAACAATTCAAATCAATTAGTGGTTCCTGGTGTTTCTCAAGCTTTAGACCAAATGAAATATGAAATTGCTACTGAGTTTGGTGTAAGCTTAGGTGCTGAAACAACTTCTCGTGCTAACGGATCTGTTGGTGGTGAAATCACTAAACGTTTAGTACAAATGGCTGAGCAACAATTAGGCGGCGGTTTCTCTAAATAATTTAATACAATGGCTACAAAGAGCAAGGCATCATGCCTTGCTCTTTTCTTACGGCTTTTTTATTGGCAAAATAATTTTACTCATCAAAAGGAAGTGCAGTTTTCAGAGGAATGATGCTTCAAAACTGTTTATCTGGTAGAAGAAAAGAGTTTTTTGAAAAAATTCAGAAAAATACATTAATTTCATTGAAGGTTTGAAATTTAAATAATTTAAAAAATACAGGTAGGGTAGTATAATGGGTTAAGTATTTACAATTAGAATCAGGAGGAAAATATTTATGAGTACGGAAGATTTAATAGCTCCAGAACAATATAACTTTGTTTCGGAGATTGAAAAATTTGCCCAAAATCCAGATAGACTTGCATTGAAATGGGAGAATGAAGAAGGCGAAACAAAAGAAGTTACCTATTCCTCCTTAATGAAATCAGCAAATAGAATAGGAAATGTATTTAAAGAAGAGGGCTTACAAAAAGGGGATGTCGTCCTTGTCATTGTTCCAAGAATAATGGAAGCTTATCAAGTATATTTAGCTGCATTAAAACTAGGGTTAACCGTTCTACCTAGTTCAGAAATGCTTCGTGCGAAAGACTTACAATATCGCATCAAGCACGGAGACGTAAAAGCAGTTGTTAGTTATTATCCATTCATAGGTGAATTAGAACTAGTGGAAGAAATACATACGATTAAACGTTTTGTGCTAGGAGAAGGAAAAGAAGGCTGGATGACTTTAGATGAGCGAGTACATGATGTTTCCGATGAGCTTGAGCTCGTTCATACACTTAAGACAGACACAGCATTTATTTCATACACATCCGGAACAACCGGTAATCCTAAAGGGGTTGTACATACACATGGGTGGGCATATGCTCATCTAAGAACGGCTGCGCCTAATTGGCTCTGTATTGAAGAGGGAGACTTAGTGTGGGCAACTGCAGGACCTGGATGGCAGAAATGGGTTTGGAGTCCTTTATTATCAGTATTAGGATCTGGAGCGATTGGACTTGTTTATCATGGTAGATTTAACCCAGAAAAATATTTGCAGCTTCTGGAGAAATACGAAGTAAATGTTTTTTGTTGTACACCAACTGAGTATCGTTTGATGGCGAAAGTGGAAGATATTCATAAGTATCAATTAAATCAACTACGAAGTGCTGTTTCCGCTGGAGAACCATTAAACAGAGAAGTAATTGATGTATTTAAAGAACATTTCCAGCTAGATGTACGTGATGGATATGGACAAACAGAAAATACATTGCTAATTGGGATAACAAAAGGTGTTGAATTACGACCTGGGTCGATGGGGAAACCAACACCAGGAAATATTGTAGAAATTATCAATGAAGATGGTGAAATATGTCCTATAGATGAGGTTGGTGATATCGCTGTACATAAAGATACACCTGCATTATTTAAAGAGTATTTAAAAGAACCAGAGAGAACGAAAAATCAATTTCGCGGTGATTATTACATCACTGGTGACCGTGCGAGAAAAGATAAAGATGGCTATTTTTGGTTCGAAGGTCGAAGAGATGATATCATTATCAGTTCTGGTTATACAATTGGACCATTTGAAGTGGAGGATGCTTTAGTTAAGCATAGAGCGGTTAAAGAATGTGCAGTAGTAGCAAGTCCAGATTCGATCAGAGGAAATGTTGTGAAAGCTTTTGTTGTTCTTCGAGATGGAATGGAAGGAAGCGAAGAATTAATCAAAGAGCTGCAATCTCATGTGAAAAAATTAACAGCCCCTTATAAGTATCCTCGCAAGATAGAATTTATGGATGAATTGCCGAAAACAACTTCAGGTAAAATTAGAAGAGTTGAATTACGGGAAAATGAGCAGAAAAATAAGTATTAAAGAAGAAAATGACGCATTCAGCTAATAGGATCGTCTATTTAAAAGAGGATGGGACATAACTAAATAGATACTCTGTAAAGACGAACAATTTCTAATATAGCTAGTAAATAGCGGCTGCTTTCGCATACTTTTTACAAGAGGAAATATAATTAGTTGGAAAAACAGAGCAGCCGGAATACACGAAGACTCCTATGGGATTAGCGAGACAGTCTGAGACCCTGCAGGCCACAGGCCGAAGCGGCTCAGCGCGAGCCCCATGGAAAGCGAAGTGTATTCCGGCTGCGGGGAATCGCACCAAACTTCATGGAAACATCCTTTGAAAAACAAATAAAAGCCCGAACAATTATACGGAACATTCATTAGCATCTTCGTATAATTGTTCGGAATTATCCTTGGCTGGAATACTTATGTCCCAGCCTCTTTTATGAAAAGTAAATAACAGGAGGATCTGATGGGGAAACTTATTTATGGTGGGAAAATATATACGCTTAAAGAGGAAGGGCATGTAGTAGAAGCTGTTTTTACGGACAAGCAGCATATTGTCGATTATGGAGATAAAAACTACTTGGAAGAAAAATTTGCAGGAAGTATCGTAGAAAAAATAGATTTAAAAGGTGATATCCTTTTGCCAGGGTTTGTAGATAGTCACATGCATTTAGTTGGTCACGGGGAAAAACTTTTAAGGTTAAATTTATCAACGTGTACATCTAAAGAGCAAGCTTTGAAATTGCTGGCTAGTTATGCGAAGGACATAAAAGAAGGAGAATGGATTATTGGTGATGGCTGGAATGAAAACATGTGGCCAGAGCAACAGGCGCTAACTTTTAAGGATATCGATGAGTATGTGCCAAATCATCCAGTTCTGTTAAATCGAATATGCAAGCATGCAATCGCAGTGAACGCTTATGCTTTAAAAATTGCCAATATTACAAATGATACAGCAGTCCCATTTGGCGGTGTTATTGAAAAGGATGAAGCAGGCAATCTTACAGGGGTTTTTAAAGATCAAGCCCAAGAATTAATTACAAGCATATTACCTAAGGTGACAGATGATTATGTAGAAAGAGCATTGCGAGCAGGGATTAAAGATGCTTATCGCTTAGGGCTTACTGGAGCGCATACAGAAGATTTAAACTATTATCATGGCTATGAAGGTACATACCGTTCCTTTAAAAAAGTAGTAGAAGAAGAAGGGAATCTTTTTAGAGCTCATTTGCTTGTTCATCATGAAGTATTTGAAGAAATAATCCAAGCAGGTGGAAAATATTTAGGAGGTTCGGAGTGGGTTGAGCTTGGTAGTATGAAAATATTTGCTGATGGTGCTTTTGGTGGAAGAACGGCACTATTAAGTAGACCATATCATGATGATCCTTCCACAAATGGAGTAAGTATTTTTACCCAAGAAGTGTTAAATCGATTGGTAGCGAAAGCAAGAGAAAAAGAAGTTCCAATAGCAGTCCATGCAATCGGAGATGCAGCTTTTGAAATGGTGTTAGAGGCGATTGAAAAACACCCATTGCAAGGTTTTGGGAGAGATCGTCTTATCCATGCAACGATGCTACGTAAAGATTTAATCGAACGGATGAGAGGATTACCTTTAATATTAGATATCCAGCCAAGCTTTGTAGCTTCTGATTTTCCATGGGTAATAGATAGACTTGGAAAGGAAAATCTTGCTTATTGTTATGCCTGGAAAACACTATTAAAAGAAGGGCTGCATTGTGCAGGAGGCTCAGATGCTCCGATTGAAAGTGCGAATCCTTTAGCAGGAATTCAAGCGGCTGTAACAAGATCTAACGATGAGGATAAACGGGGAGTAGGATATCTTCCAGAAGAGGCATTGACAGTTTATGAAGCTGTTTGCCTGTATACGAAAGGAAGTGCCTATGCTATTTGCCATGAAGATAACCGTGGAAAAATCGAAAAAGGATATCTAGCGGATTTTACCATATTAAACAAAGATATTTTTACAATAAATCCACAGGAAATTGAGAAAATAACAGTAACAAAAACGATTGTTGGAAATGAAATAATGTATGAACGTTTGGCGCAATAAACAAGCAAAAAGATTAGGAATAATCCCTAATCTTTTTGCTTGTTTATGAAAATATTCCGTAAAAAGGTTCATTCCTTTACAAACAAAATGCTAAAAAAGATTGCCAGCTTCCAAAAAAATATATATAATATGGAATATTTCGAATATAGAAAGAAGCGATGATGATGGAGAAAAACGACGTTCGGCATGGGGTCATATTTGCGGCGATTTCCTATTTAATATGGGGGCTTTTCCCGATATATTGGAAACATCTGCAGGGGGTAGGAGCAGATGAAATTCTAGCAAACAGAATTTTGTGGTCGTTTATATTTATGTGTATTTTACTAACTTTTACACGTAAATGGGGATTGTTTTATCAAACACTGCGATCATTTAAGCATCAAAAAAAACAGGGAATTATGCTATTTGTTGCCTCTGTATTAGTTAGTTGTAATTGGTTTGTCTATATTTGGGCTGTAAATGCAAATAAAATAATCGAAACTAGTCTCGGATATTATATAAATCCATTAGTAAGTGTATTATTGGGTATTTTTGTAATGAAAGAAAAATTGTCGAAAATTCAGTATGTCTCCGTCGGATTAGCTGCAATTGGAGTCTGTATTATTACATTTGCACATGGCGCATTTCCTTGGATAGCAATATCTTTAGCATTAACATTTGGATTATATGGCTTAACAAAAAAATTAATCAAAGTTAATTCGGATGTAGGATTAACATTGGAAACAATGTTTATTACACCATTTGCTTTACTTTATATTGGCTATTTATTTATTAAAGGGGATCATGCATTTTTAGCAGTTTCAGCAAGTTTGGATTTCTTATTAATTATTTCAGGTGTATTAACTGCCGTACCATTATTGTTTTTTGCTAAGGGGGCGCAGAAGATTCCTTTATCTATGCTGGGGTTCATTCAATATTTAACACCTACATTGACACTGATTCTTGGGGTATTTGTATATCATGAACCATTTACACCTTCTCATTTATTAGCATTTATATTTATTTGGACAGCATTATCGATTTATTCTCTTTCGCAAACAAAGTTATTTACTAATTCCAAAAAGCGACAGCAAGCAAAGGGAATAGCATAATACAATAGAAAAATTAATACGATATTTAAGTGCTTTACCATTTTTCTGAAACATTCTCGATGGTAGTACGTATATGAAATAGAAAGATTAATAGGGGGTTATGAGTGAATGAGTGGAAAACGTTGGGCAGCTTTAGGGATAGCAGGTGTTATATTCGCTTTCTCCATTATTACCAGCATGGTATCAATGGCATTTACAACAGATGTAGAAGAGTTATTTGGACAATTCCTAAGTGAGGGAGAAGCGCCTTATGTAGAAGAATACATAGAGGATGGAGATTATTCTAAGAAAATAGTGGTCTTAGAAGTATCTGGAGCCATCCAAGATACAGGCGATGCTGAATCTCTTTTCTCAACAGTAGGATATAACCATACTTCATTTATGGAAAAACTTGATTACATAAACGAAGATCCGAGTGTAAAAGGAGTTATTTTGAAAGTGAATTCTCCAGGTGGAGGAGTTGTAGAAAGTGCCCAAATTCATGATAAATTAGTCGAAATACAAAAGGAATCGGACATACCGGTTTACGTATCAATGGGTTCTATGGCAGCTTCTGGAGGGTATTATATTTCAGCACCCGCAGATAAAATTTTTGCAAGTCCTGAAACATTGACTGGTTCACTTGGAGTTATTATGAGTGGATATAATTTTGAAGGGCTTGCTGAAAAATATGGAGTAGAGTTTGTCACAATTAAGAGTGGTAAGTATAAGGATATCATGAGTTCAACGAGAGAAATGACAGAGGAAGAAAGAGATATACTCCAACAATTAATCGACAATTCTTACGCTGGCTTTGTTAAAGTTATTGCGGACGGACGAGGTATGACAGAAGCAGAAGTGAAAAAAATCGCAGATGGTCGTATCTATGATGGTAGACAGGCGAAGGAATTAAATTTAATTGATGATTTTGGCTATTTTGATGATGTAGTAGAACAGATGAAAACAGATTATAAATTAAAGGACGCAGCGGTTGTTAAGTATACCGACAATACTGGTTTTGGTTCCCTGTTCGGCATGACTGCAAAAAAATTAATAACAAGTGAGGATAAAGAATTAGCAAATATATTAAAAATCGTCACAAATGCTAACTCACCTCGGCTAATGTATTTATATGCAGAATAGGAGGGGACATAATGAGTAATGAACGTGATGATTTTGAACAAGAAGTATTACAGAAGGAAGAAGGACTACAAGAGCAATCAGTATCATCAGAGAAGCAAGTGGATATTGAAAAAACAGTACTGGCAGAAGAACAAAATAAGGAAATTTCTTATGTCTATGCAGGCTTTTGGATGCGTTTTTGGGCTTATTTAGCCGACTTAATTATTGTCTCGAGCGTTAACCGTATCTTAATCTACCCAATTCTACGAATATTAGATGTGCCGTTGCATGAATCAGGTATTTTTTCTACGGTAAACATTTGTACAGCGATTACTTTTTATTTGTATTTTGTTTTAATGACTAAGTTTTTAAAACAAACGTTAGGAAAAATGATCTTTGGCTTAAAGGTAGTGCCTATAAACAAAGAAAAGTTAACTTGGGATACGGTTCTGTTCCGGGAGTGGATCGGTCGATTTATCTCTGGCAGTTTTTTCATTTTATATGCATTAGTGGCCTTCTTGCCAAAAAAACAAGGAATTCATGACTTATTTGCTGATACGGCAGTGATTCATGATCGATAAAAAAACAGTCCATAACAACGTCGATGTTATGGACTGTTTTTTTTGAGGCTGGAACAAAAGTATTACAACCAAATATAAACTCGAACCATTATATGGAGATTGTTAATCAAATTTTCGTATAATTGTTTGGGTTTTTTATTCATTTTAAATAGGGTTTGAGGTAGTTACCCGCAGACTGAATCCACTTTGCTTTCCATGGGGCGAGCGCCGAGCCGCTTCGGCTTCGCCTGCAGGGTCTCGGACTTTCTCGCAGCTCCCATAGGAGTCTACGTGTATTCAATCTGCTCCGCTTTTCCTAATAATTAAATTTTCTTTAAAAAAATTGGTGGAACTAAATAACCTTTAAAAACGCAATGGAACGAATTGGCTTCACTACTAAATGAGAGATTGTTCGCCTTTACGCAGTATATATTTTGTTTTATCCCAGCCTCTTAATGGGTGGAATTTCTCCCACTCTTCACAGGCAGTAAGACTTAACCATAAACTGCGGAAAATTGAGAGAGCTAGGGGTGGAAACTCTCTCATAAAAGGTCCAATAAGTGCAATAATCAACAGTGAAGGAGGGGGAAAACTCTCCTCTGTTGGCAGTTTTCTTTATTTTTGCTTAAACATTGAGTCAAGATTCCTTGTAAAGCATGTTTATTTTTACCTACTTTATCCAATAATAATAAGCTGAAGGGAAGTGTTACCAAAGTGAAAGTTCTTTTCATAATCGCTATTATTATTGGTGCTTTTTTATTACTGCTCGTTCTCTTATGCTTTTTAAAATTAACCATACATATACGCTATTATCATAAAAAGGATAATGATGATTTAAAAATAGAGGTTCGCGCATTATTTGGACTTATAAAATATAAAAAAACAATCCCTCTGATAAAAATAGATAATGACTCCCCAACGTTGGTGATGGAAGAGGAAACGGAAATAAAGGGTAAAAAAGATACAACGGAGGAAACAAAACAATATTCTCCTTCTGATTTATTGAATTTTTTATCAAATTTCAAAGAATTATTGAATCATGTTGTTCAATTTCACCGCATAGTAAGGTCATTTTTAGCGAAACTTACAATAAGGAATATAGAATGGAGTTCTATTGTTGGACTCGGTGATGCAGCTCATACTGGCATGGTTTCTGGAGCTATATGGGCAGTGAAAGGAAGCATTATCGGGATTATTAGTAATTATATGAAACTTCGAGATATGCCAAAAATCAATATTTATCCACACTTTCAAGGAGTTGCATCTGAAACATTATTTTCTTGTATGATTCAATTTCGGATAGGGCATGCTATGATGGCAGGAATTAAACTGGTGAAATATTGGAAAGATGGTTTTCCTAAGTTTAAAACTAATGAAACGTCTATTCCAAGTAAACAATAGTACAAATGGAGGAATGGGAAAATGTCAGATCATCCAATTCAAGGCTTAATGACAACCGCAATGGAAAATTTAAAAGAAATGATTGATGTCAATACGATTATTGGCGATCCAGTCGAGACACCTGATGGCAGCGTTATATTAACGGTTTCCAAAGTAGGCTTTGGGTTTGCAGCTGGAGGAAGCGAGTTTACGCTAGAAAATCATTCATTAAACGATTCACTAACAAAGCATCCTTTCGGTGGAGGTAGCGGTGGCGGAGTAAGTATTACGCCAATTGCTTTCTTGATTGTAAATGCTCAAGGTGTAAAAATGGTACACTTGGACGAAAGTACACACCTATACGAAAAAATCTTGGACATTGCGCCACAAGCAGTTGATAAAATTCAGCAAATGTTTGCAAAAAAAGATTCTTCCTCTGAGTCAAATAGTAGTGAAGGTCATACACATCAACAAAAAGAAAATATTGAATTTTAATAGTTAGAATTGCTACGAATATAATGGTTGGAAGTACGAGTTCACAATAAACGGTGAACTCGTTTCATTTTACTTGTAAATGAAAATCATTCTTTATACAGTTCGTAATTTTTGCAAATACAAGGAACAATCGCTATGATGAAAGTAATTACATAAGATTACATAAAAAATGGAGGAGAATACAATGGCAACAGTAACATTTAAACATACCCCAGTAACATTGATTGGTAATGAAGTGAAGGTTGGAGATAAGGCACCCGATTTTATCGCATTAGCTAATGATATGTCAGAAGTATCACTAGCAAGCTCAAAGGGGAAAATTCGTCTTTTTAGTGTTGTTCCTTCAATTGATACAGGTGTTTGTGATACGCAAACAAGAAGATTTAATGAAGAAGCTGCTAATCTTGCGAATATAGAGATAATAACAGTAAGTGTTGATTTACCTTTCGCTCAAAGAAGATGGTGTGCAGCAAGTGGTTTAGATAATGTTATTACTGTATCAGACCACAGAGATTTATCTTTTGGGGAAGCGTACGGCGTTGTTATGAAAGAATTGCGTTTATTAGCACGAGCAATCTTTGTTGTTGACACAAATGATACTGTTACATATGTAGAATATGTAAGTGAAGGCAGTAACCATCCAAACTATGAGGCAGCTATTTCAGCAGCAAAAGCAGCAAACTGATGAACTTAATTGCAGGTAATACATCGATTATCTGGTTAAATGATTAACCGTGTGATAAGCTAGAGTTTGGCCTTCTATTAAAAGGACAGGCTCTTTTTATTTGTCTGTTTTCTTTTTCTGGTCAACTCTTAACGCGGGCAGTAAGCCCCCCCGCCTCAAAGCTGTGGGAAATCGAAGAACTAGGCGTAGAAACTCTCCCGAAAAGTTCGATAAGTGCAACTAACCACGAGTGGGAGATGAGGAAAAAACACTGATGGAAGCTTCTTTATGTGGTTACAAGGCATACTTTGTGTGAAGCTTGAAGATAAGACATGAAAAGCCATTTAAAGGTTTCTCAAAGGTAATAACAACAATCTACAATAAATAGGTGATAATATATGAACATTTCTCCAGTAGAAGAATTATTTACAGTATTCAATGAAACAGCATTGATTATACAAGAAGAATTAGAGTATACGTATTTAGAATCATTAGCTTTATCAGGGGAAAATATTTTCCAAGAAGCTATTTTACAGGAAGAATTGAGCGAACTAAGCAAAAAGAGATTAAGAAAATCGTATGAAGCAATTAAATTAGCTAAGTACACAAAAGAAGAAATACGCAAAGCTTTTCAACTTGTCATTTTAAAAGGGATGAAAGAAAGTACACAACCAAATCACCAAATGACACCAGATTCAATCGGCATTCTTTTCGGCTATTTAGTGCAGAAGTTTTATGTAAAAGAGGATCTTCGTCTGTTAGATTTAGCGGTTGGTACAGGGAATTTATTAACAACCGTAATGAACTATCAGCAAGGCAAAAATTTAGCTGCATATGGTGTAGATATTGATGATTTACTATTACAGCTAGCTCTAGTAAATGCTAATTTGCAGGAACAACAAGTTGAATTTTATAACCAAGATAGCCTAGAACATTTATTCATCGATCCAGTAGATGTAGTCGTGAGTGATTTACCAGTTGGCTATTATCCAAATGATGTTCGTGCAAATGAATTTAAAGTGAAAGCTGAAAATGGACATACTTATGCTCATCATTTATTTATTGAACAAAGCATGAATTATTTAAAACCAGGTGGCTATGCATTTTTTGTTATTCCCAATAATTTATTTGAGTCTGAGCAAGCGGATAAACTCCATGAATATATAAAAGAAGAAGTTCACATACAGGGGATATTGCAATTACCGGAAACGCTTTTCAAAAATAAACAGTCGGCAAAAAGTATATTGATTCTGCAGAAAAAGGGGAATAATATAGTAGCGCCAAAACAAGTATTACTTGCAAAAGTGCCAAGGCTATCCAATATGCCAGCCATGGAAAAAGTTTTAAGTGAAATGGATACATGGATCAAACAGAATAAACAGGAATAAAATGTACTCTTTACTAAAATTGTTATAAGACAGATTTTTTCTATTATATAGAAGATAATCGACATAAATATGTCTTTTTTTCGAAAAATACACGAAAAATGAAAAAAATATCAATAACAGGGTATAATGTGCTTGAAATGTTTCTAGTAGAATGTTTTAATGAAAAACTGAAAGAAGTAAATCTTGTCTGTAATATGTTTGGATCTGTTCAATGTCAGACAAAGTAAATAATAAGTTGTTATATAAAAGGGGAGTAAATCATTTTATGGCAAAAATTATTGCGATTAATGCGGGTAGTTCTTCATTAAAGTTTCAGTTATTTGAAATGCCAAGTGAAGAAGTAATTACAAAAGGTTTAATAGAACGCATTGGATTAACTGATGCTGTTTTCAATATTTCCGTTAACGGTGAAAAAATCAAAGAGGTTACAGAAATTCCAGATCATGATGTAGCAGTTAAAATTCTTTTAGGAAAATTAACAGAGTTAGGCATTATTGCATCATTAGATGAAATCGATGGAATTGGACATCGTGTAGTACATGGTGGAGAAGAATTTGCTGATTCTGCAGTAATTACAGATGAAGTAATTGATAAAATTGATACTTTATCAGAATTGGCGCCTCTACACAACCCAGCAAACTTAACTGGTATCCGTGCATTCCAACATGTATTACCGAATGTTCCAGCAGTAGCAGTATATGACACAGCGTTCCATCAAACTATGCCTGAGAAATCTTATTTATACAGTCTTCCATATGAATATTATGAGCAATATGGAATTCGTAAATATGGTTTCCATGGTACTAGCCATAAGTACGTGTCTCAACGTGCAGCTGAATTATTAGGTCGTCCAATTGAACAATTACGTTTAATTTCATGTCACTTAGGAAATGGTGCTAGTATTGCTGCTATTGAAGGTGGAAAGTCCATGGACACTTCTATGGGATTCACTCCTCTTGCTGGGGTAACAATGGGAACTCGTTCTGGTAATATCGATCCAGCTCTTATCCCGTTCATCATGGAAAAAACAGATCAATCTGCTGATGAAGTGCTACAAGTATTAAATAAAAAGAGTGGTCTTTTAGGAATCTCTGGTTTCTCCAGTGATTTACGTGATATTACAGAGCAAGCAAAAGAAGGAAATGATCGTGCAGAGCTTGCCTTACAAATATTTGCCGATAACATTCATAAATATATTGGATCATATGCATCTGGAATGAACGGTGTAGATGCAATTATCTTCACAGCCGGTATCGGTGAAAACAGTGAAATCGTTCGTGCTAGAGTACTTCAAGGTCTTGAATTTATGGGCGTATACTGGGATCCAACATTAAATAAAATTTCTGGTGAAGAGTCATTCATTAACTACCCACACTCTCCAGTAAAAGTAATGGTAATTCCAACAAATGAAGAAGTAATGATTGCAAGAGACGTTTGTAGATTAGCTGGAATCTAAGTTAACTATATAAACGTAGGTATATAATAATTATTAAATATAAAGACAATCTTTTTTCGTAGAACAATTTACGATTAGGATTGTCTTTTTCCCACTATAAAAAGGAATCCAATGTAAACTGATAAATATATTGTCTTTCATTATATTCTTTTAGTAAAATAAGGAATGATTCTTATTTTACAGAGGGGGGATTAAATGCTTACGAAAGCAGAAACCTATTATTTGGAAAAATTGAAGCAGTGGGAAAATGAATTAAGAAGTGAGCGACCAAATAAAATTCTCCAACTTTGCTCAGATTATATAAATACTGGTTTAACCTATTTACCTGAAATGCAAAAACAAAAAATATTGCGATCACTCGATAACATCTTATTTCATCTTCATGCCATCTTATTTAATTCCACATTTCAACGAAATACCGCACAAAAATTAATGCAACAAGCAAGAGTACATAATGAATCCATCTTCACATTAAAAGACATGACAAAATTAAATATTGACCAATTACAATCAATTGCAGATAAACAAATGGCTCATTACAGGATGCTTGCTTCTGCCCAAGGGGCCTTGGCGTCAAAGCATACAGGCTTTTTAATAGGAGATTTTCTCTCTATACTTATTATTAATCTTCGTGCCGTTCAGGTTCTTGCTTCGATATATGGGAGACCAGCTGAAAGCCCTAATGAGATCATGACTGCACTAAAAGTTTTCTGTGCAGGTTGTTTGCCGAAGGAGCAGCGATTAGAAGCTTGGAATGAGCTAATGCTTGAACAGGTGCAGGAACAACAAGGTTTTTTTTATAATGGAAAGGAAGAAATTGTCCAGGAAAAAATGCTGTACACGATTTTAACAGAGCTAATAAAGCTTTCTTTGCTCGTATTTTTTAGAGGAAAATCATCCTATAAAGGTACAATCATTGGAGCAGCAGTAAATTATCATTTCACAAAAAAGATAACCGAAATGGCACATCATTATTATCAGAAATGCTATTTACTAAGTAAACGAGATGAAAATTTATCCTAATCTAACGGGTAGTCATCCCCCACCTTAAGGCTGTGGGAAACCGAGAAAACTAGGTGAGAAAACTTTCCCGTTAAGGTCGGTCCGATAGGTGCAACTAACCATCAGCGAGGGAGGAGGAAAAACCTCCCTGATGGAAGGTTTCTTATAAATGGAGAAAGGAGAAACGATGGAAGACTTTTCAAAAGATGAATGGGAACAGGAAGAAAGAAGACTTGAATATACTAAAAATTACATGAATGTTGTTTTACAAGAGGCACAAATAAATCAAGGGACATTACAAGAAAACGTACGAGAGTCTATAAGTAATGAAGAAGCTCTTGATAGTAGTTTGAGCTATATCAACTATTTAACTAACAGTAAGTTTTTACAGTTGGCAACAACAGAGCTAAATATTTTAAAGCGAATTTTAGATGCCCCTTATTTTGCACGAATTGATTATCAGATGAAAGGGAAATCCCATAAAGATGTTTATTATCTTGGGAAAACTTCACTTTATGAAAAAGATACACAAAAACCAATTATAGTAGACTGGCGCTCACCGATTGCGAATGTCTATTATGACGGAAGGTTAGGAGAAGTTGCTTACGAAGTCAATGAAGAAACGATTGAAGGGTATTTATCGTTAAAAAGACAATTTAAAATCGAAAAAGGAAAGCTAAATCATTATCAGGATATTGATTTAACAACAACAGATGAGTTATTACAGCAATCGCTTGCTGGTAAAGCAGATCAACGATTATCGGAGATTATTTCAACCATTCAAGCAGAACAAAATGAAATTATTCGAGCTGACTTAAATCGACCGATTATTGTGCAAGGAGCGGCAGGCAGTGGGAAAACCACTATTGCTTTACACCGTATATCATACTTTATATATAACTATGCAAGATATTTCCAACCGGAGCAATTAATGATTATTGCACCAAATAATATGTTCATAGGATACATTGCGGAGGCATTGCCAGACTTAGGTGTTGAAAAAATCCGGCAAACAACGTTTCTGGACTATGTCCTATTATGCATTGGGAAGAAAATGAAAGTAATCCAATCAAATAAAAAGCTGCTAACATTCATAAACCATGAGAATAAACAGGAAGAACTGGTAAAGTGGCTTTCTCGCTATAAAGGATCTTTAGCTTATAAAAAGGTAATGGATAAATATTTAATGGATATATGTAATGAAATGAGTCCGAAAGAAGATTTTCGAGTAGAAAAATTCCCCTTATATGGAGCGAAGAAGTTGGAGCGATTATTTAAGAAGGAATATGACTACCTTCCTTTAATCAAACGGAAAGAGAAAATAAAGGGGATTTTACAAGCAGATTTAAAGCGGAAAAAGAAAATAATTTTAATCAAATTAGAGGAAAAGTACGAGGAAGCATTAGATCGTGCTCTGCGGATTAAAGAAGATGACAAGCGGAAAGAAAAAGTAGTCTACTTTTTAGATACAAAGGAAGAACGTTTAGCAAATGTCAAAAAAGAAGCTTCAACTGCTGTTAGAAAATATATGAAAACAATGCAGACGACTGATTTATACGGGTATTATGCACGACTATTTGAGGATAAGAAGCTTCTTAGAAAATATACGGAAGATTCTCTAACGGAAAAGCAATTAAATTATATGATTGCCTTTCAACGAAAGATATTAAAGCAAAAGAAAGTAGAAATGGAAGATTTAGGGGCATTATTTTATTTGCAGTATAAAATTTTTGGTATCGACAAAGAGTATCGAGCGAAAAATATTGTTATTGATGAAGTTCAAGATTATAGTGAATTTCAGCTTTATGCCTTAAAAGCAGGACTGGAAACAGATATGTTTACTCTTGTCGGTGACTTGGCACAAGGTATTCACTCCTATCGCGGATTACAAAACTGGCAGACGTTGCAGCAGATTATTTTTCCACGAGCAAATTATATGACCTTACAAAAAAGCTATCGGACTACAATAGAAATTATGTTTTTAGCAAATGAGATTTTGCATCTACTAGATGAAGATCTGCCTAAAGTGAAACCAGTTGTACGTCATGGAGAAAAACCGACAGTTCATTTGTATGACCAAAAACAAGCTTTAGTAGACAAAATGATCGAGCTAGCAGATGGATTGCACGGAGAAGGTTTTCATTCTATTGCCATTATTGGTAAAACAGAAGAAGAATGTAAAGCTATATTCAAAGAAATGCAAAAAAGAAAAGTACCTAATGTTCAATTTCTACAAGAAAATGAAGAGCTTGAAAAGAATTATTTAATTATTGTACCGAGCTATCTTTCCAAGGGACTAGAATTTGATGCAGTGTTCCTTTTTACGTTAAACGAGGTTTTTACACAAGAAGAAATCGATTTAAAGCTATTATATGTAGCGATGACAAGACCGATGCATCGTCTTCATTTATTTACCCGCGAAAAAACAGCGCTATTATTAGATAAGGCAAATGAGTCACATTTTACAGTGGAGATAGCAAAATAGAAAAAGAGTGGAGGAAAGCATGAATAAACAAATCCATACGAAGCATCAATATTTGCAAGTAGGCTGTAAAGTTATAACAGTCAGTGATACAAGAACAAAGGAAAATGATAAAAGTGGCCAATTAATGATAGAACTATTAAAGCAAGAAAAACATTCTGTACTAGAATATGTCATCATAAAGGATGATGCACAACAAATTAAGCGAGAAATAATAGCGGGAGTTCAATCAGATGGAATTGATTGTATTCTCCTTAATGGAGGAACAGGTATCTCACCAAGAGATGTGACAATTGAAGCAATCAAACCAATTCTCACAAAAGAATTGTATGGGTTTGGAGAATTGTTCCGCATGCTAAGCTATACAGAAGACATAGGCTCAAGTGCAATTTTATCAAGAGCGATTGCTGGAACCATTCAAAATACGGTTGTTTTCTCTACTCCAGGATCAACGGGAGCGGTACGTCTTGCGATGAACAAACTAATTCTCCCAGAATTAAGCCATGTAGTCAGTGAATTACATAAATAGAAGATAATGATGAAGATGGGACATAAGTATTTTTAACCTAATAACCCCAAACAATTATACGTACATGCTAAGAAAAGTTCGTATAATTGTTTGGGGTTTTCTTCATTTTAGGCTGTTTTCGTAAAGTTTGTTGCGATTACCCGCAGCTGGAATGCGGGGTCTTGGACTTTCTCGCAATTCCCATAGGAGTCTAAGTGTATTCCGTCTGCTTCGTATTTCCTACTCATTATATTTTCTTTAAAAAAATGATGGAATGAAATAACCTTTAAAAATGGAACGAGTTGGTTTCGCTACTAAATGAGAGACTGTTCGTCTTTATCTATTATATATTTTGTTCTGTCCCAGCCTTTTTTTAATGGAGTGAAATATAGAATACATCTTTTTTAGAAGTGTGATGCATAAAAATATGCATAAATTAGAAAGTGTAATACAAGGTTTATTAATATAAATGGCTAATTAATAGGCTATTATTGAAAAGTGAGGTAATTATACTTGTATAAAAATTAAATTCTTTATATTTTTATAATAAATCTATTGAAATTATTAGAAAAAGTTGTTAAAGTGATAAATATAGTTTTTGAATAAAAATATAAATAAATGAATATTTATTCGAATATAGGAGGAATTAGGTAATGGCAAATCCAAAGGTAGTATTAGCATATTCAGGTGGATTAGATACATCTGTAGCAATAAAATGGTTACAGGATCAAAATTATGATGTAGTCGCATGCTGCTTAGATGTTGGTGAAGGAAAAGACTTGAATTTCATTCAGCAAAAGGCATTATCTGTTGGAGCTGTTCAATCTTACGTAATTGACGCAAAAGAAGAATTCGCACAGGATTTTGCACTTACTGCTATGCAGGCACATACGCTTTATGAAGGGAAATACCCGCTTGTTTCTGCCTTATCAAGACCTTTAATCTCAAAAAAATTAGTTGAAGTGGCAGAAAAGGAAAATGCAATTGCAGTCGCACATGGATGTACGGGAAAAGGAAATGACCAAGTGCGTTTTGAAGTTTCTATACAAGCATTGAATCCAAATTTAAAAGTACTAGCACCTGTTCGCGAATGGGGATGGTCGCGTGAGGAAGAAATTGCTTATGCAAAAGAAAAAAATATTCCGATACCTGTTAACTTAGATAGCCCATTTTCTATTGACCAAAATCTATGGGGAAGAAGCAATGAATGTGGTATTTTAGAAGATCCTTGGGCTGCTCCTCCAGAAGAAGCATATGACTTAACGGTAAGTCTTGAAAATGCACCTGATCAAGCAGATATTATTGAAATTGAATTTAAAGAAGGGGTTCCAGTTAGCATTGACGGCATTTCTTACTCATTATCGGGGTTAATCCTTGAGTTAAATAAAATCGCTGGAAAACATGGAGTTGGCAGAATAGATCATGTAGAAAATAGATTAGTAGGAATAAAGTCTAGAGAAGTGTATGAATGTCCAGGGGCATTAACACTTATTAAAGCACATAAAGAATTAGAGGATATAACACTTGTCAAAGAAGTAGCCCATTTCAAGCCAGTGATTGAAAAGAAAATCACAGAGGTTATTTATGAAGGGCTTTGGTTCTCACCAATAACAAAAGCATTACAAGCATTTTTACAAGAAACACAAAAAAATGTAACAGGTACTGTTCGTGTGAAATTATTTAAAGGGCATGCGATTGTAGAAGGGAGAAAATCGCCAAATTCTCTATATGATGAGAAACTTGCTACGTATACTTCGGATGACGAGTTTGATCACGCTGCAGCGGTTGGTTTCATCAAGTTATGGGGACTACCAACAAAAGTACAAAGCATTGTGGAAAACGGCAAGAAGGTGACTGTGTGAAGAAATTATGGGGAGGCAGATTTACAAAATCTGCCGAGGAATGGGTCGACGAATTCGGTGCGTCCATTTCTTTTGATCAAGAGCTAGTGTTAGAAGATATCGAAGGGAGCATTGCCCATGTGGCTATGCTCTCTAAAACAGGAATATTGTCAGTTGAAGAGGCGGAGAAAATCAAAAGTGGTTTACTAGCTCTCCAAAATCAAGCAGAAAATGACGAATTAACGTTTTCTGTAAAGTTAGAAGATATTCATCTTAATTTAGAAAGTCAATTAACCGATTTAATAGGTCCTCTAGGTGGGAAGCTTCATACTGGGAGAAGTAGAAATGATCAGGTTGCAACAGATATGCATCTTTATCTAAGAAGACAAGTGAAGTTGATTATTCAATTGTTGAATGATTTACAAATCGCTCTGTTGGAAAAGGCTGAAATTCATATTGAAACAGTAATGCCTGGCTACACTCATCTTCAACGGGCACAACCTATTTCGTTTGCACATCATTTAATGGCCTATTTTTGGATGTTTGAAAGAGACAAACAAAGATATCAAGAAAATCTAACGAGAATTAATGTATCACCTCTTGGTTCCGGTGCTTTAGCAGGAACAACCTTCCCAATTGATCGTGCATATAGTGCTAACTTACTTGGGTTTGATTCCATATATGAAAATAGTATGGATGCAGTTAGTGATCGTGATTTTATTCTGGAATTTTTATCGACTAGTTCCATTTTAATGATGCACCTTTCCCGCTTTAGCGAAGAAATTATTCTTTGGTCTTCTCAAGAATTTAAATTTATCGAATTAGACGATAGTTTTTCAACAGGAAGTAGTATCATGCCTCAAAAGAAAAACCCGGATATGGCTGAATTAATCAGAGGAAAAACGGGGCGGGTATATGGTAATTTAATGGGGTTATTAACTGTGTTGAAAGGTTTGCCACTTTCCTACAATAAAGACATGCAGGAAGACAAAGAGGGGATGTTTGATACAGTGAAAACAGTTGTTGGATCTTTACGCATCTTCGCAGGGATGATTCAAACAATGAAGGTTAATGAACAAGGAATGGAAAATGCCACAAAAAATGATTTTTCTAATGCGACAGAATTAGCTGATTATTTATCAGATAAAGGCATGCCGTTTAGAGAAGCTCATGAAGTAGTCGGGAAATTGGTTCTATATTGTGTAAATAAAAAATGTTATTTACAGGATTTAAGTATAGAAGAACTAAAAGCGGCAAATAGCTTATTTGAAGAAGATATTTATCATGTATTAAATCCAAGAACCGCAGTGGAAAGACGAAATAGTGCAGGTGGAACAGGATTTAAACAAATAGAACTAGCAATTGAAAAAGCTAAGCTTTGTGTGTTTGAAAAAGAAGAAGTCAAATAAAAGAAGAATATTCTATTTTTGAGTGCAAAGTTGCAATCAAATAATAGAATATTCTTCTTTACACTTTAGTTGACACTTAACGGACAGTAAATGATAAAAGTTTTCTTTATATTGCTTAACTATTTCTAACAACTAAAACATCACAAGGTGCGTTTCTTGTTATTCCTTCAGATACACTTCCAATAATAAATCGCTCAACTGCATTTAATCCTGTAGCTCCACAAACAATTAAATCTGCTTTATATTTAGTTGCGATTTCTCGAGGAACTACTGAGCGTGGAGAACCAAATTCAATTGCTTTTACTACATTTTGAATACCTGCAGTAGTTGCTTCCGCTACATATTTATCTAATAACTCATTTGCGAACTCATCCGATTTAGCGGCTATGGACTGATCATATGCAGCTACTGTTGCAAAAGACCTTGTATCAATAACGTGAGCAATAACAAGCTTGGAACTGTTTTCTTTCGCTATTGAAATCGCTTTCTTTATTGCATTGTCTGCTTCTTCTGAACCATCTACTGCAACAATAATGTTTTGATAGTTTACGTTCATCCGTGTTCACTCCTTTAGTTTATCTACTTATATTATATACCCAATTCATGCATAAGTTTAACTTTTCATTCAGATAATAGGTAAGAATTTAAGAAAGGGAGGAATTAAGATGGACAAACAAAATGGAAGTAAACAGAATGAGTTTCAATTTGATGAAAAAGGAAGCGAAGAGGTAACAGCACAAGTAATGGATTCATATAATGCTGGTGCGATTGATACTATTTTAAGTGAAGAAAAGAAACAGCCGAAACAGTAAATATATATAGTTCCAAGAGGCTGGGGCATAACTAAATAGATATTCTTTACAGACGAATAATCCCTAATTTAGCTATTGAATAATGGCTACTTTCGCATACTTGGTTATTTGTGTTTTTACATGTAGTCATATGTAAGAACCAGCTCGTTCCATTGCGCTACAGACACTCGCTTTCCGCGGCTCAGCGCAAGCCCCACGGAAAGTGAAGTGTATTCAGACTACGAGTAATAACAACAAACTTCATAGAACATCCTTTTTAAAAACGAATAAAAAATCCCAAACAATTATACGAATCTTTCAATAGATTGGTTCGGCAATTTAGTAATGAGTATATAGATTAATAATGACCTGGAACGTAGTAAGGGTGTTGATAACCTGGTTGTTGCGGATAATTGTTAGTTGGATAATGCTGTTGTCGTGGATCGTTTCTATTGATAGATGGTCCAAGAATCGTGGTTTTATTAATTGGCGATATGGTAGATTTCCACTTATTTACGTCCATTGAATAAGTATGTGCCATTAAATCAGGAGGAGTGAGGCGAAGTAAATCAGATCCAAAGATTGCTTCAGGTGTTGGTGCATTAAATATAGCTAATAAATGAGTATTATTTGTATTAGCAATTTCATAATGCCACCATCCTTGGGGAACATTCGCTACTTGGGCAGGTGTGATTGTATAGTTTTGAATTTTTTTCGTAAACGGATTTAATAGCGAAACAGTGGCAGATCCGGATATACAATAAACGAGTTCAGCTGCGTTTTGGTGAACATGTGGCTCCACTACAATATCTTTGCTTAAATAGATATCCAGCAATGACACGTTTTCCAACGAATTTAACTGTTGTTCGCCTAAAACATTAATGTAATTTTGATTATCCCTTTTAAAAAAATTGCTTTTATTTACATCGAAACTATATTTTATTTTTGGATCTGTATAATCCACATATTTAACCATTCTTTTCTTCTCCTTCTTCCCCTTAAAAGTCTAGGTATTTTATGTAGGATTTTTAATTAGGTGCAAGTACATAAAGGAAGAAATAGATTAGGAGTTTATATTAATTCGAAGTTAATTATAAACAAAACAAAAAAGAAAGTATCGATGGTCATTTACCGATACTCTCTTAATTATTTTTACTTATTGGATGATTTGAAGTTCTTTTGGGAATTTTGTTAAAATCTCTACCCCTTCTTTTGTAACATAGATATCATCTTCGATTCGAACTCCTGCCACATTCGGTACGTAAATTCCAGGTTCGATCGTATATACCATGCCTTCTTGTAAAACAAGCGAATTTGTTTCCGTTAAGGAAGGGAATTCATGAACACTAATACCTAATCCATGACCTAAACGATGTGGAAAGAAATCTCCATATCCCGCATCTTTTATCGTGTTACGAGCAGCAAGGTCAACGGTAGCACATGAAACGCCTGGCTTAGAGGCTTCGATTGCAGTAAGCTGCGCTTTTAAAACAGTGTCATAAATGTCCTTTTGTTTTTCGTTAATGTCTCCAAAAGCAACTGTTCTAGTAATATCAGAGCAGTACCCATCAACCACTACCCCTAAATCAAATAATACTAAGTCTCCTTTTCTTACTTTTGTTTCGCCAGGGTTACCATGAGGAGAAGCGCCATTAACGCCCGTTAGTACCATAGTAGAAAAGGACATTTTACCGATGCCTTTTTTCTTTAATTCATATTCGATGCTTGCTAGGATTTCCATTTCTGACTTACCTTCTGCAATTTCATTGCAGCCAACTTCTATAGCAAAGTCTGCCCATTTACAAGCCTCTTTTATTTTAGCTAATTCATCCGAAGTTTTAACCATACGCAAAGTATTAATTTTTTCTTCAGCAGAAACATATCCTTTGATGTTAGGGAAAGAATTCTGCAATGCCTGATATCTTGTAACGTTCATGTGATCCATTTCAAGGGCAACTTTTACCGTACGGCTTGTACGACTTTGAACCATGCTTTGAATAGTGTCCCATGGGTTGTCTGTATCGCTATAGCCGATAATTTCATAGCTCCAGCCAGCGTTTTTCGCATCATTTTTTTCCATGGCAGGACAAACTAATATTGGATCATTTTCTGGAAATACAATCAATGCTAATAGTCTTTCGTGTGGATCACTGTAAAATCCACTGAAATAGAAGATATTATCTGTTGATGTTAAAAATGTGAAATCAATTTCTTCTTGTTTCATCCAGTTTGCTAGAGAATCTAATTTTTTTTCCATGTTAACCAACCTCCAAGTCTTTCTTACCAAGTAATACTTCTTTACTCTTACGCTGTTTCGTAGGACTAGTTGAATATATTTCTTATCCTATAAGATTAACAACATAAGTCGTGCATGTAAATATTTAGCTTTCCTAAATTTTTTGTCATTGTGGATATAATGGCTAACATCTTAATTTAGCAAATTTTCCATACTTTTTTCAGTCTTGTCCGCATAGTATGGAAACAGGGAGGTTTTAATGATTATGAATAAGAATAGATATTTATTATGCATCTTATTATGTGGAGTGCTTTTATATTATGGAGTGCCAAGACTTTCTCCATTTAGTGAAGGGGCTGAAGGAATCTTTTCGATTACTTGGCTTGCCTTTGCTTTAATAGTGGTAGCAGGGAATTTAACGGCGTTACTATATACTCCTAAGAAACCAAGAGCAGTCAAAAGATCCTATAGTAAAGTACAGAAAAAGAAAAAAATATATTATTACCAATAAGATTAAAATAGCTAGTTTGGATGAGTCCATACTAGCTTTCGTTTGTAGAAAAGAATGAGAAGAGATAGGCGAATGGAATTTATGTATTTAGGGAAAGAGAGAAAATGATGGTTCTTCCATTTGTTTATAGTCGAATGTTTTATGACGATTAACAGAGAATTCATTGAATACCCTAGTAGTTCACTCTATAATAAAGATATGTCAGCTTATTTGAAATAAGAAAAAATATTTCTCGGTAAGCTATGAGTAGATAAATGATGAATTTTAGATAAATAGAGAGAAAATACGTATTTAAATGTTTAGTGCAGGCAGTTTTCGCTTTAAGCAAGCTTAAGGAATCAAAACAACATGTTTTTCTAAGTTTGTTTGCGATTTAGCAATGTGCTTTTCTTAAAAGAGGGTGGTAATTTGGCTACAAAACATGAGCAAATATTAAATTATATTGATGAATTACAAGTAGGAGAAAAAATTTCTGTTCGACAAATTGCAAAAGCGTTAAATGTGAGTGAAGGAACAGCCTATAGAGCAATTAAAGAAGCAGAAAATAAAGGATATGTAAGTACGATTGAAAGAGTCGGTACGATTAGAATCGAACGAAAAAAGAAAGAGAATATTGAGAAATTAACATATGCTGAAGTAGTTAATATTGTGGATGGACAAGTTTTAGGAGGAAGAGCCGGGTTACATAAAACATTAAATCGTTTTGTGATTGGTGCGATGAAATTAGATGCAATGATGCGTTATACAGGTGCTGGTAATCTTTTGATAATTGGAAATCGAGTACGAGCCCATGAACATGTCTTAAAAGCTGGAGCAGCCGTTTTAATAACAGGAGGATTTGATACAGAAGAGCATGTGAAACGTTTAGCAGACGAATTGCAGCTTCCTATCATTTCAACAAGTTATGATACATTTACCGTTGCAACGATGATAAACCGGGCGATCTATGATCAACTGATAAAAAAAGAAATTGTCTTAGTAGAAGATATATTAACTCCACTTAAAGACACAATTTATTTAAAAACAACAGATAATGTCGCTTTATGGCATAAATATAATAAAGAAACATTGCATGGTCGCTTTCCCGTAGTAGATCAAAGTTTAAAAGTACAAGGTATGATTACATCCAAGGATGTTATCGGAAAATCGATGGATATGACTATTGAAAAAGTTATGACGAAACAACCGATGACTGTAAGTGGAAAAACAAGTGTTGCTTCTTGTTCTCATATGATGGTATGGGAAGGAATTGAAGTTTTGCCAGTAGTAGATGAGGCAAATAAATTAGAAGGAATTATTAGTAGACAAGATGTATTAAAAGCGCTCCAAATGAACCAAAGGCAACCTCAAATTGGCGAAACTATTGATGATATTGTAACTAAACATCTATTGTTGACAAAAGGGAAAAACAAAGGAGAAACTACTTTTTCCTGTGAAGTAACGCCGCAAATGACCAATCATATAGGTACCATATCTTATGGTGTGTTTACTACGATAGTATCAGAAGCTGCCAACAGAGTATTAAGAGGCTTTAAAAAAGGTGATTTAGTTGTAGAAAATATGACCATATATTTTATAAAGCCAGTGCAAATGGATAGTGTCATTGAAATTGCACCTAAAATTTTAGAGGTAGGACGGAAATTTGGGAAGGTAGACGTTGAAGTATTTAATCAAGGTGTACTCGTAGGAAAAGCAATGATGATGTGTCAATTAATTGATCGTCATTAAAGAAGGGAGAAATAAATGAAACAGCAAATACTAGATGCAATTAAAGCGTTTAATACTATCATCATTCATAGACATGTTCGCCCAGATCCTGATGCATATGGATCGCAAGGAGGACTAGCAGAAATTATTAAGGCTTCTTTTCCAGATAAAAAAGTGTTTACAGTAGGCGAAGAAGAAATATCCTTAAACTTTTTACGCAAACTAGATACCATTGATGACGGTATCTATAAGGATGCTTTGGTTATCGTATGTGATACAGCTAATCAAGAGAGGGTTTGTGATCAACGTTATCAAACAGGTAAAAGGCTAATTAAGATTGATCATCATCCAAATGATGATGCATATGGAGATATAGTTTGGGTGGAAACTACTGCTAGTTCAACTAGTGAATTAATTTATGAATTTTATTTGTTTGGAAGAGATCAAGGATTGAAGATGAGTGATGAAGCAGCAAGGCTGTTATATGCTGGGATTGTTGGAGATACAGGGAGATTTCTTTATCCAAGTACCTCAGAAAAAACATTTCATTATGCAGGAGAATTAATCAAATATTCATTTTCCCGAACAGAAATGTATGACCAAATGTATGAGTTAGATCCTCATATTGTAAAGCTAAGTGGCTATGTCCTTCAGAACTTTGAAGTTCATGCAAATGGTGTTGCAAGCATGAAACTAGATAAGGAAATTCTTGATCAATTTCAGGCAACTCCTGCACAGGCATCTTTACTTGTTAGCAGTTTAGGGACTGTGAAAGGTTTAAAAGCATGGGTCTTTTTTATAGAGGAAGCGGATCAAATTCGTGTGCGTTTACGTTCTAAAGGTCCAGTTATTAATGGAATTGCGAAAAGTTATAATGGTGGAGGACATCCATTTGCTTCTGGTGCAACGATTTATCAATGGGAGGATGCAAGTAAAGTAATTAGGGATTTAGAAGCGGTTTGTAGATAGAGGAGAAAAGGTGTTACTCATTTATCCCACTCTCTTCTCACATTAAGCTGTAGAAAATCAAGGCTAGGTGGGGATAATTTGATAAGTTCAACTAACGATTAGTGGAGCATGAGGAAAACACCAGCTGATCGTTAGTTTTCTTTATCTAATCCCCAAAGGTTACACTTAATTCGACATGAACAGTTGTATAGATAATTAACTCTGTCACCTTAAATTTGTAACGTTTTTTATCGGAGACAACAACCTTGTTTTCGATTGATTTTTTTAGTAGTGCACGACTTTTATATACCATATCAAGGTCTTTAGCAATAATGGTGGATAAGTCTTCTTTAATTGCATCTTCCATTTCGAGTGCATTAAAGGGTTTGATATCGTATTTTTCTTTATCTGTATTGTTTATTTTTACAACGATATTTTCAACTGTCAGCTTTTCTTCTGTTGTTTTATTTTGAGCAGCAAATTCTTCCTGCCAAATCTTCTTCTCTCTTTCTAAATCTTCAATGGTAGCTTTCTGTGTTTTAATTTCTGAACTATATCTTTCCTGCCATACGCCAAAAATAAAGACAAAAATACACCAACTGATTACCCCGCCGATGACCATCCCGGCAAAAAAGCGTTGTACTGCCCGATTTTTATAATATGGTGGAATTCTCATTTAAATGTACTCCTGTGTGATCCATTTAATAATGGTTATTCCAGTATGTGCTCCCCCAAAAGCTGATACAATTAATAAAATCTGTTTGAATAAGTCTTTAGTTCCAGCATCATAGATTCCTTTTTCAATCGTATCAATCGCATCAAAAGTACCACCAATTGCAGTGACAATTGCCCAAATTTTTATGATACCGGAAATACGAATGATTTCTGTGAGGAGGGGTTTTCCTGTTAGGAAAGCAGCGAGCCCTCCTAAAAGTGCACCTCCTAATATAACCCCTAATGCGATAAAGTAGCTTTCGATGAAGGTAGGGAAGAATGGTTGTTGATTCATACGTTAACCTCTCTAACTTTTTTGGTTTGGTTTTTATCCCACTCTTAACGGACTCTAGTAAACTTTCTATTCTTATTACTATGGACAATCTATAGCTTTTATGAATGATTTTAAAGACGATTCTTCATAAGTTTTGAAAAAAGATAATATCTTCTTTCGTAACTAACGACTAATAAAGAGAACATATTTTCTTTTTTTGCGCTGAACATCTATAATGAAAGGAAAAAGGTTTTTTTTAGAAAGGTCAAGGAGAACGGAAAGAATTATTGCTTTCTAAAAAGTAAGTTACCTTTATAGTGGTAACTAAGCTTTATGTAAGAAAGATTGATGAGGATGGGACGAAGCAAAATATATAATAGGTAAAGACGAACAATTTCTCATTTAGTAGCGATAACAATAAGTTTCCTAACTCTTTTCAAAAGAAACTATAATTAGGATGAAAGACGGAGCAGACTGAATACACGTAGATGGGAGTTGCGAGAAAGTCCGAGACCCCGCAGGAATGAGGCTTGACGCTCGCCCCGTGGAAAGCGAAGTGTATTCAGTCTTCGGGTAATAACCACAAATCTTCTTTCTTAAAATTAATAAAAAAACCCAAACCATTATACGGAAGTTTTATCCCACTCTTAACGGACAGTAAGACTCAACCGTAAGCTTATGAGAATACGAGGAAGAGAGGTGGGAGATCAACTGTCCGTAAAGGTCCGATTGGTTCAACTAACCATCAGTGGGGGATGAAGGAAAACCCCACTGATGGAAGTTTTACTTTATCAGCATCTACGTATAATGGTTCGGATTTATATTTAGTTGGAATACTTATGTCCAGCCTCTTTTTACATACTCTCCTGTACATAGGAGAAAATTAAAAAATTTTCATGAAAAGTGGTGAATTTATGTCTTTTGTACATCTTCAGGTTTCTAGTGCATATAGCCTTTTATCTAGTACTCTTTCCATTAAAGAGCTAGTCAGCAATGCCAAAAAGCAGGGCTATCGTTCTATTGCTTTAACGGATCGTAATGTAATGTATGGGGCAGCCTCTTTTTATAAAGAATCGTTGCGGCAAGGAATAAAACCGATTATTGGACTAACAGTAGATGTAATAAGTGAATGGGAAGGGGAAAAAGCCTATCCATTAGTTCTATTAGCTAGAAATACCCTTGGATTTAAAAATTTATTGAAAATAACAAGTGCTATTCAAACGAAAAATCCACAAGGAATTCCCGTAAAATGGTTAAAGCACTATGCAAAAGGCTTGATAGCTATCTCACCTGGATGGGAAGGTGAGATAGAACAATATCTTTTGAATGGTAACAAGGAATCAGCCCAAGATACTTTATTATTATGGAAGTCCATATTTGAACAAGGACACTTCTTCTTATCTATGCAAAGACACGGCCTTTCTTTGGAAGATAGTTTAAATGAACAATTAAGACAATTGGCTATCCAAGAAGAAGTCAAGATGGTAGCAACCAATAATGTTATGTACCTTGAGCAAGAGGATCATTTTGCATATGAATGCTTAATCGCAATAAAAAACGGTGAGAAGCTATCAGATATTGAGCAAAATGAATGGCATTCTGATCAGCATTATTTAAAAAATAGAGAAGAAATGCTCGCGTTATTTAATGATCTGCCAGATATTTTGGAGAATACGTGGCAAGTGGGAGAAGTATGTCAAATCGAAATGGAGGGCATGCTTGCAACATTGCCTAAATATACTGTTCCTGCGGACAAAAATGCACAAAGTTATTTGAAAGAATTATGTATTGCTGGGTTATATGAGAGATATCCTGTCCCTTCTAATGAACATAAAGCGCGTTTAGAATACGAGCTTGAAATCATTGGGAAAATGAATTACAGTGACTATTTCTTAATTGTTTGGGATTTTATGAAGTTCGCACGGGAAAATGGTGTTTTAACTGGTCCTGGAAGAGGATCTGCTGCTGGGTCAATTGTTGCCTATGTTTTACATATTACAGACGTAGACCCTATTAAGTATCAATTGCTTTTTGAAAGATTTTTAAATCCAGAGAGAATTTCAATGCCAGATATCGATATTGATTTTCCGGATAATAAGAGAGACAAAGTTATTTCATATGTGAAAAATAAATATGGGGAGCTTCACGTTGCACAAATTATTACATTTGGTACGCTGGCTGCTAAAGCTGCCTTGCGAGATGTCGGCCGAGCGTTTGGCTTATCTGTAAAAGAGCTAGATGAACTTTCAAGGATGATTCCATCCAAACTAGGAATCAATCTTAAACAAAGCTATCAAGAATCAATACGTTTGCAACAATTTGTTACATCATCTCCTCGTAATAAAAAACTATTTGATACCGCTTGTAAAATTGAAGGCCTTCCAAGGCATACATCAACACATGCTGCTGGCGTAGTTCTAAGTCAACAGCCACTTGTTGACATTATTCCGATTCAAGGTGGTCATGACGACATTTACTTAACACAATATAGTATGGAATACTTAGAGGAACTTGGTTTATTAAAAATGGATTTTCTTGGTTTAAGAAATCTTTCTTTCATTGAATCAATTCTTGATATGCTATACAAAGCGACAAAGAAAAGGATAGATATAAGAAAAATACCGATCGATGATCCAGCTGTATTCAAGCTTTTGAGTAGGGGAGAGACAACAGGGATTTTTCAATTAGAGTCGGAAGGGATGCGCAATGTATTAAAAAGGTTACAGCCTACTGATTTTGAAGATATTGTAGCCGTTAATGCGCTTTACCGTCCAGGACCTATGGAGAATATTCCTCATTACATTAATAGAAAACATGGTAAAGAGTTGATTAACTATTATCATCCTGATTTAGAAGAAATATTAAGCAACACATATGGAGTTATCGTTTATCAAGAGCAAATTATGCAAATTGCTTCGAAAATGGCTGGTTTTTCACTAGGAGAGGCAGATCTTTTGAGAAGAGCTGTGAGCAAGAAACAAAAAGATATTCTAGAAAAAGAAAAAGTTCATTTCGTAAAAGGTGCCAAAAGAAAAGGATATCACGAAAAAACAGCGAATGAAATATATGAGTTAATTGTGCGATTTGCCAACTATGGTTTTAATAGAAGCCATGCAGTGGCATATAGCATGATTGCTTATCAGCTTGCTTATTTAAAGGCAAACTATCCATTGTATTTTATGGCTGCATTATTGACATCGTCCCTTGGAAACACAGGAAAAATACTTCAGTATATTCAAGAATTAAAACAGATGAATATTGAATTGTCTCCGCCTTCTATTAATCAGAGTAATTACTTTTTCCGCGTGGAAAAAAATAAAATTCGTTATAGCTTAGCGGGTATTAAAGGTATTGGCGGAAATGTAATGAGAGAAATTCTAAAGGTAAGAAGTCAGAAAAAATTTGACGATTTATTTGATTTTTGTATTCGTGTTTCTCCAAGAACAATTAACAGAAGAGTAATGGAAATGCTTGTTTATTCAGGAAGTTTTGATGAATTTGGTGTGGATCGTGCTACTTTGCTGGCGTCCATTGATGTAGCAATACAACATGCACAATTAGTCCATCCAGAGGATGAGGAGCAAAATGATTTATTTAGTGAGGATGATTTCTTTTTTAAACCAAAATATGTGGAAGTAGAACCACTCAAAATAGAAGATAAGTTAGCTTTAGAAAAAGAAGCATTGGGATTTTATTTGTCAGATCACCCAGTGTCTATCTATAAGCAGTATCAGACTACTTTACAAACAACTCCAATCATTGAAATGGAGCTAGGGAAGAAACATAAAAGTATTGTGTATATAACAGAATTAAATGTTATTCGGACAAAAAAAGGGGAGCCTATGGCTTTTATCCAGTTAAGTGACCAAAGCGGAGACATTCAAGGGGTTATTTTTCCAACGGTTTTTAAGAAATATCAAAGCTTGCTTATCTCAGGAGAAATGATTTATTTGGAAGGAAAATGTGAAGAAAGAAATGCAAATAAACAATTTGTTATTCAAATAGCTGAATCGATGGAGACAATTGTCCAATCACTTCCTAATAAAGAGCATAAGTTGTTTATTAAAGTTATGAATGAGAAACATATGGTTAATCAGAAAATGGAACTCCTCTCGGTTATGAGAAAATTCCCGGGAACTACTCCGGTTATTATTCATTATGAAGAAACAGGAAAAAGCATCGTTTTAAACGAAGAATATAAAATTTCTCCAAGTAAGGAATGTATGGCTGAATTATCGGCTTTACTAGGTGCTGATCAAGTTATCCTTACTGGATAAAACTTTACAACTTTAAAAAGTTGTTATATTGTTTAATAAGCTAACTGGTCAGACCACTTAGCAGAATGATTGGATTGGATTATTTTGTACTTATACTTTATTTATTTTATCGGCTGTTTTCTAAAAGAATGTTGTTTTTTGAATAGGGAAACTTAATGTATTGAAACACTTAGCAGCCTGAATTCAGGCTGCGGGTTACTAACAACAAACTTTAAGAAGACAACCATTTTTAAAAAACGTTGTCTAAAAAAGGCAAGAAAGAAGTGAGTGAGACATAAGGTGAATGAATCATCTTCAAAGGAATCCAAGTTATATGTGGATATCGTGAATCATTTACGAGAAATGATTGATCAAAATGGCCTAAAGCCAGGGGACAAGCTTCCATCTGAACGGGTATTAAGCGAAACCCTTCGAGCAGGAAGATCTTCAATTAGAGAAGCTTTAAGGGCATTAGAGCTTTTAGGGCTTATTGAAACGAGAAAAGGAGAAGGTACCTTTCTTCGCGATTTTCAAGGTCATAAATTAGTAGAATTGATCAGTACGTTTATATTGCAGAATGATAAAGCAAAGCAAGACGTTTTGGAGACGAAGAATTATATTCAATTAAATGCTCTTTATATTGCAATGGAAAAAATAACACAAGATGAAATCGAACATTTAAAACATTGGGTGAAAGAACAAGCAATATCAGAGAGCGAATTTTTTTTTCAACTAATTAAAATCGCTGATAATTTCTTGGTTCATCGTTTATGGACGATTTTGAATGACTATTATCACTCGTTAACAATTCCTGCGAAAGAATGGAAGCGAGAGGATTACCTCCTTCTTTTAGATTCATTAGATCGGAAGGATCAAATGCAATTATGGAGTGTGTTTAGTCATTACAATAACTTTAAATGAATATTGGTGCATGGAAATGACAGGAATCCGATTCAAATTTAAATTGTTACTTATGGGGAGGTTTCCATATTGATTAAGGGAATATTTTCGAAATCAAAAAAGCTTAAATATGCAACACTGCCTTCAGAATTATCAAAAAATGAAGTGCCAGAAGGTATTATGACAAAGTGTTCTAATTGTAAGAAAATAATGTATACACGTGAATTACAGAAGAATCATAAGGTTTGTCTAAACTGTGGTTATCATCTGCCAATGAAAGCTTATGAAAGAATGAATAGTATCCTAGACGAAGCAACCTTTGTTGAGTTAAATGCGGATATGAAAACAGGTAATCCTTTACAATTTCCTGGTTATGAAGATAAAATCGCAGGAGATATTCAGAAAACAAATATGAACGAAGCAGTAGTTACTGGTACGGGCGAAATAAATGGAATGAAAGTAGTAATAGCTGTAATGGATTCTTCTTTCCGAATGGGAAGTATGGGATCAGTGGTTGGGGAAAAAATAACCCTTGCTATAGAAAAAGCAGATGAGCTTTCCGTACCATTTATTATTTTTACGGCTTCTGGTGGAGCAAGAATGCAGGAAGGCGTTCTAAGTCTTATGCAAATGGCTAAAACAAGTACTGCATTAAAACGATTTAGTGATAATGGCGGATTATATATTACGATTATGACCCATCCTACAACAGGGGGAGTCTCTGCAAGCTTCGCTTCACTTGGGGATTACAATTTTGCTGAACCAGGCGCATTAATTGGTTTTGCTGGACGTCGGATTATTGAACAAACAATTGGTGAAGAGCTTCCTAAAGACTTCCAAACGGCAGAGTTTTTGCTAAAACATGGTCAACTAGATGCAGTAATACCTAGGTTAGAATTAAAAGATAAACTTAGCTTAGTCCTTGAAATGCATCAAACTGGTGGTGAATTAGAGTGGTAGGATTAGATTTTGATAAGCCGATTAATGAATTAAAAGATAAAATCCAAGAATTAAAAAACTTCTCTGAAAATGCAAATGTTGATTTGAGTACAGAGATTGAAAAATTGGAAATTCGCTTAAAAAAGCTTGAAAAAGATGTCTATGATAATATGAAACCTTGGGATAGGGTTCAAATTGCTAGACACCCAAATAGACCAACGACACTTGATTACATTTCTCATTTATTCACCGATTTTATCGAATTGCATGGAGATAGAGGTTTTGGAGATGATGAGGCAATCGTAGGTGGTATTGCAAAATATAAAGGTTTGCCAGTAACAATTGTTGGTCACCAAAGAGGGAAAGATACAAAGGAGAATATTCGCAGGAATTTTGGAATGCCACATCCAGAAGGATATCGCAAAGCCCTTCGCTTAATGAAGCAAGCAGACAAGTTTAACCGTCCAATCATATGCTTCATTGATACAAAAGGTGCATACCCTGGTAAAGCTGCAGAAGAAAGAGGACAAAGTGAAGCTATTGCCAAAAATTTATTTGAAATGGCATCTATGCAAGTCCCAATTGTCTGTATCGTAATTGGGGAAGGTGGTAGTGGCGGAGCTTTAGCTCTTGGTGTAGGTAACCATATCCATATGCTTGAGAATTCCACCTATTCAGTAATCACTCCAGAAGGAGCGGCATCTATCTTATGGAAAGATGCTGGTCAGGCGAAACAGGCTGCTGAAAAAATGAAGATTACGGCTCCAGACTTAAGGAAATTGGGTATTATTGATTCGATTATTAGAGAAGTGAAAGGTGGAGCCCACCATGATATAAAAGAACAAGCGGAGCAAATTGACGAAGTTTTATATTCATCCTTAAAAGAATTGACAGGGATGACTAAGGAAGAACTTGTGAATCATCGCTATGCTAAGTTTAAAAATATGGGATCTTATTTAAATCATTAATAATATCTAGCTTAATAAAAGATTTTAAACTGTAGACAATCTCACTTGTCTACAGTTTTTTGAGTGAAATAGGAAAAAATATTTTTTATCTTTGTATATAGACGAGTATAAAAAGCTCTAAGAAGGTAAAAATGTATTTTTGCAGAGGATTTATGGAAATTTACATAAAAAATAGTGTATGGAACATATTATAAAAAGCTTAACTTTCTTCTGTTAAGTATTTCAATTTAATGTTTAAAGTTTTAAATATCGGGAAATAGCTACAAAACGAGAGATTATAAAACGTTTGCAATTTGCTGATTATTCCGTCTTTTATTTTTTTGTCATATTAAGTTGAGATACGCGATTCTTCATGATATGGTAGAATTGTTTAATGGATAATTGGATAAATAGAATTCGAATTAATAGAGAAAAAGCAATTTCTTGATTAATTTACAAAAGTTAGCATTACATAGATTATATATATGTAAATTTTGTGAAATATGTTGCAGACAGCTATTTTGTTATATAATAGTATATGTATGTTGTGCTACATAATTTATTTGTTAATGAAATTATGAGGTGAGGAAATTGACAGTTAAAAGAATTGGTGTATTAACAAGTGGCGGTGACGCACCAGGAATGAATGCGGCCGTTCGAGCGGTAGTACGTAAAGCCATATTTCATGGCGTAGAAGTATATGGTGTTATTGGCGGTTATGCTGGGCTAATTAGTGGTAACTTCAGAAAATTAGAAGTTGGCTCTGTTGGTGATATTATTCATCGTGGCGGAACATTCCTTTTTTCTGCGCGCTGTGAAGAATTTAAAACAAAAGAAGGTCAACAAAAAGGAATTGAGCAATTAAAGAAACATAATATCGATGGTCTTGTTGTCATTGGTGGAGATGGGTCTTATATGGGTGCGAAGGCGCTTACAGAACAAGGCTTTCCTTGTGTTGGCGTTCCAGGTACAATTGACAATGATATTCCAGGAACGGAATTTACTATTGGCTTCGATACGGCACTAAACACAGTTATTGATGCTATTGATAAAATTCGTGATACAGCAACTTCTCATGAAAGAACATTTATTATTGAAGTGATGGGAAGAAATGCAGGAGATATCGCATTATGGGCTGGATTAGCTGGTGGTGCGGAAACAATCCTTATTCCTGAAGAAGGTTTCCATTTAGAAGAGATTGTAAAGAGATTGAAAAAAGGTCAGGAGCGCGGCAAAAAACATAGTATCATCGTCGTAGCTGAAGGAGTAGCAAGTGGTGTTGAAATCGGCAAATTAATTGAAGAAAACACAGACTTTGATACACGTGTATCTGTTTTAGGACATATGCAACGTGGTGGATCACCTACAGCACAAGACCGTGTATTAGCTAGCCGTCTAGGAGCTTATGCAGTTGAGCTACTTGTTGAAGGTAAAGGTGGAAGAGCTGTTGGTATCGAGAAAAATCAATTAGTAGATTATGATATCATTGAAGCGTTAGCACGTAAACATACGATTGACAATAATTTATATCACTTATCAAAAGAATTATCAATTTAATAAAACAGTAGGAATTTATGATTATCTAATACATGTTATGACAGAGATAACGCATAAATTCCTAAAATGCTGTTAAGTAATTATTTTTTTACTAATATTATCGGAGGTTATTTTGAATGCGTAAAACGAAGATTGTATGTACTATTGGACCTGCAAGTGAAAGTGTAGAAAAATTAACGCAATTAATGGAAGCTGGAATGAATGTTGCTCGCCTTAACTTTTCTCATGGCGATTTCGAAGAGCATGGTGCTAGAATAAAAAATATTCGTGAAGCAGCAGAAATTACTGGTAACAATATTGCGATTCTTTTAGATACAAAAGGTCCTGAAATCAGAACAAACAATATGAAAGATGGTGCTATCGAACTAGTTTCTGGTAATGATATCATCGTTTCTATGACAGAAGTAGAAGGTACAACAGAAAAATTCTCTGTTACTTATGAAGGCTTAATTGATGATGTGGAAGCTGGTAGTAAAATTCTACTTGATGATGGCTTAATTGGTCTTGAAGTAACAAAAGTAGATAAAGCAGCTGGGGAAATACATACAAAAATTTTAAATTCAGGAACATTAAAAAATAAAAAAGGGGTAAACGTTCCTGGAGTAGCTGTAAAGCTTCCTGGTATGACAGAAAAAGATGCAAATGATATCCGTTTTGGTATTGAACAAGGAATTGATTTTATTGCTGCATCTTTCGTACGACGTGCATCTGATGTTTTAGAAATTAAGCAATTATTAGAAGATAATAATGCATCTCATATCCATATTATTCCTAAGATTGAAAACCAAGAAGGTGTGGATAATATTGATGAAATTCTTGAAGTTTCTGATGGATTAATGGTTGCCCGTGGTGATTTAGGGGTTGAAATTCCTGCTGAAGAAGTACCATTAGTACAAAAATTATTAATTAAAAAATGTAATACTTTAGGTAAACCAGTTATTACTGCAACACAAATGCTAGATTCTATGCAACGTAACCCACGTCCTACTCGTGCAGAGGCAAGTGACGTAGCAAATGCGATCTTTGATGGAACGGATGCAATTATGCTTTCAGGAGAAACAGCAGCAGGATCTTATCCAGTAGAAGCTGTACAAACAATGAACAATATTGCTTCAAGAGCAGAAGAAGCTTTAAATTACAAAGAAATTTTATCTAAACGCAGCAGAGATTCTGAGCATTCTATTACTGATTCAATCGGACAATCTGTTGCTCATACAGCATTGAATTTAGAAGTAAAAGCGGTAATTACACCAACTGGTAGTGGCCATACTGCAAGAATGATTTCTAAATATCGTCCAGAAGCTCCAATTGTTGCTGTAACTTATGATGCAAGAATTCAAAGACAATTAGCACTAGTTTGGGGAGTATACCCACGTCTAAGCCAAAAATCAGAATCAACAGATGAAATGCTTGATGTAGCTGTTCAAGAAGGTGTTAACAGCTCTATCGTAACTCATGGAGATTTAGTAGTGATTACAGCTGGCCTTCCTGTTGGTGAAACTGGTACAACAAACATCATGAAAATTCATGTAATTGGAGATGTTCTTGCTAAAGGACAAGGAATTGGCCGTAAAACTGCATTCGGTAAAGCTGTAATTGCGACAAGTGCAAAAGAAGCTTTAGATAAAGTTAATTCTGGTTCAATTCTTGTAACAAATGCAACGGATCGTGATATGGTGCCTGCATTAGAAAAATGTAGTGCATTAATTGTTGAAGAGGGTGGCTTAACAAGCCATGCGGCTGTTGTAGGTTTAAATATTGGAATTCCTGTTATCGTAGGAGTAGAAAATGCAACAAACATCTTAAAAGATGGATTAGATATTACAGTTGATTCTCGTAGCGGCTATGTTTATAGCGGACATGCTAGCGTACTTTAATCTGTGAATCATTAAATAATCCAAAGGAAGAATAGCCTTACCTAAATTAATAGGTAAGGCTATTCTTCTTTTTTTGTAGGCGGCTACTACACTGGGATTGGAATCCATACTAGCAATTGTAGCTATCTAATCAGAATAACAGAATTTTACAATGACATAAAAAGAGAAACGGATGCTGTCTACTATCAGCAAGGAACAAAAAAAGGTATAATAAAAAGAAAGGGAAATTAAATGAGGATGGTGACAACTTGAGAAATTTTATTATCAGCTTGCTGCTATTGCCACTAATCGAGCTTATAATCTTTCTTCTAGCTGGAAATATAATTGGAATAACAGAAACCTTAATTATAGTAATTGGAACAGGAATTTTAGGTGGGGTTTTACTAAAGAAACAAGGATTAAAGGCAATTCGCAATGTCCAAGTTCAGTTAAATCAAGGTATAATGCCAGGAGATGCTATTTTAGATAGCTTTTGTGTGCTTGTAGGCGGACTGTTATTGCTGTTTCCAGGATTTCTAACGGATATTGTAGGTGTTATTATTCTATTCCCTCCTACAAGGAGAATAGGAAAGAACTTATTAATGAGAAGCATACAAAGAAAGCTGCAAAAGAAAAATCGAGTAACCATTATTCATTAGTAGATAAACCTGTTTTTTAAAGATTGTTGTCTTTAATATGAAAAGGAGGTACTGAGCAGACTGAATACACGTAGACCCTAGTATAGCGGGAGAGATGAGATATCGTAAGGCTTGCCGAGCTGAAGTGTATTCAGGCTCTGAGCTAAAGCAATAAACTTTATGAAAACAGCTAAATAAAAAGGGAGTCTGAATTTATTACAAAAGTAATTGGTCAGGCTCTTTTTTGTATTACATATATATCTGAAATTTTCTTTGAATTCAAATTAAATATTATGTTTATTTGTATAATGAATAAACAAAGTGTGCGGAATTTTTGGTATAATAATGTTGCAAATAAAGAGAAAGGCGATAAAATCGATGTTTAATTTATTAAGGAAATGGAATACATTACGGAATCAGATCTTATTTGTATTTTTATCAGTTATGGTAGTCGTTCTTTTATTTGTAAGTACATTGATTTTTAATCAAGTATCGTCATTATTAAAAAATAATGCAGAAAAACAAATTCAACAAGTCGCAGTGGAAGCAAACGGAAGAATCGAGACTTTGTATGAGCAGTTAAATATGGCGTCTAAATTAGCAGCAACTAATGATAAGTTACAAAAGCTTTTAACGAAGGAATATGAACAAAAGAATGTAACTTTTTATGAAAAACAAGAATTGATGGGAACTGTTAATACAATCACGGCCAATTCTGATGGCATCTTTTCTTTTCAGTTATTTACAAGTAATCAAAAACGAATTTTGCCACTTGATGATGCGAATATAATGACTGGTTTGGATGCGAGTTGGGTAGAAAAGGCTGATCAAGCAAAGGGAAGTCTTGTATGGATTGGAGAGGATCCTAATGACAGCAATTATTTTCTCGCAATCAGGAGAGTCAATCTAATTAATCGCAGTTTTACTAATGGTGGATATCTGCTTTTTAGTATTTATGATAATTATTTTCAGTTTGCTAATCAAGCGCTTACCGATGAAACAAATCAATATTTTATCCTTTTAGATCAATTAAATCAACCAATAATCACTAATTTTGAACAGTCAAGTGAGCCAATCGTACAGAGTAATAAAAAAACAATTCAAATAAATGAAAAGGATTACATGATCACGAAAAACTTTTCCTATATGACAGGTTGGACTGTCCTGATTTTGACACCGTACAATACATTAACAGAAGGCATTACGGTGTTACGAACGAGTATCCTTCTTGCTGGTATAATTGGACTGCTAATTTTCTTTGTCTGTTCTTTTTTTCTTTCGAATATTATCACTCGGCCCATTATCCGCTTAACAAATACGATGAGATTCGCTAGTGAAGGTTCATTACCGCTGACACCCAGCATCTCCTCAGTCAATGAAATAAATGAACTAAATAGTACATATAATCAACTCGTAAAAGAAACAAACCATTTGATAACGATGGTTTATCAAAAGGAAATTTTTCGAAGTAGAAGTGAATTAAGAGCTTTGCAGGCACAAATCAATCCTCACTTTTTATTTAATACACTAGATGCCCTTCATTGGTCGCTAGAAGAAAAAGACGAGGAAGAGTTAGCAGAGCTTGTAGTTACTATGTCTAATTTATTTCGATACACTATTTCTCGATCTACAGAAGATGAGTGGGTTCGTATAAAAGACGAGATAGCACATATAGAAGATTATATGGAAATAATGAAAATGCGATTTGGAGAAGAGTTGAAATGGCATATACATCTCCCAAAAGCATTTGAAGAGGTTAAAATTCCAAAATTTTTAATACAGCCATTAGTAGAAAATGCTGTATTACACGGTGCAGAGAATAAGGTAGGACAATGTACTGTTGATGTAGTGGTGAAACAAGCAGAAATAGATAACCACATAAAGGTGATTGTTAGAGATGATGGAATTGGTATAAGTGAGACTAAATTATCAAGAATTAAGGAATCGATGGAAAGAGGAGGCATTACTTCTGCTACAGGCAAAGGAATGGCTATTTCCAATGTATATAAAAGGCTTACACTCTATTATCAGGAAAGGCAGCAAAAGGGACTAATAATTGAAAGTACTGAAAATAAAGGAACATTAATTTCTTTTGAAATTCCAAAAGATGGAGGGATGTAAGATGTATGCGAAAACCATTTTGATTGTTGATGATGAGCCAAGATCAAGGGAAGGCATCAAAAAAACGTTGGAGAGCTGGTCTAACGGGCAATTTCAAATTTTGACGGCAGAAAATGCAGAAACTGCCATTGACATCATGCAAAATCAAAAAGTAAACATCCTCATAACAGATATACGCATGCCAAAAATTACGGGTATAACCATGCTTAAAACAATGAAAGATCAAAAATATCTGCCTGTGGTTATTGTAATCTCCGCCTATTCGGAATTTGAATATGCTCAAGAGGCTCTTCGATTAGGCGTTATTAATTATTTATTAAAGCCAATTAGTAAAAAGAAATTAATTGAAGCTGTTGAAGATGCCATTAAAATTGATAAAGATAAAGAAAGAGCCGATATTATTTCAAGGGTTGTCGATAATAAGTTAATAGATGCAACAGTAACAAATGAATCGGTAAGAGAGCCGATTCAGAAAGCTTTGCTTTATATTGACAAGCATTTAAAAGAAGAATTAACTCAACGTGATGTAGCCGATCATGTTTATTTAAATCCGAGCTATTTTAGTGTGCTATTTAAAGAGGAGATTCGTTTAACGTTTAGTGAATATATCATGAGAAGAAGAATTCAGCATGCCAAAAATCTGCTTATCTCTACAAAGCTCTCCATTACTGATATTGCAGAAGAATCAGGATATAAAACAGCTAAATACTTTATTAAAATCTTTAAAGAGCTAGAAGGAAAGACACCGAGCGCTTACCGAAAAACAAATAATGAAAGGGCTTTCTAAAAATAGTTGAACTTTTTCTAATCATTGTTACCTTTTTTAGAAAATCTAATAATGATAGACTTTATTTGTAAGAAAAAAGTAAATAAATAGGATGGTATAGGGGGTAGTTTTAATGTTTCATAGAAAAGCAATGTCAGCACTATTATCTATTGCTTTATTAATGGTTTTAGTTTTAGCAGGATGTTCTTCATCCACTTCTTCGAACGATGAAAGCGCTTCAAAAGATGGGGATAAAACAGTAATTAAATTTATGCATCTATGGCCAGAGGGGAGCTCGAAAGCACAGTTCACAATTGTAAACGATATCATTAAGCAATATGAAAAAGACCACCCAGATGTAAAAGTTCAAACAGAGATTCTTGGAAACGAGCAATATAAAGATAAAATTAAAGTACTATCAGCGTCTAATGAACTTCCAGATGTTGGGGTAACATGGGCAGCAGGATATATGCAGCCATTTGTTAAAGGTGAAATGTTTGCTCCATTGGATGATGTAATAGATAGCAACTTTAAAGATCAATTTGTTGCAGGTACGACAGAAGCATTTGCCATAGACGGTAAAACATACGGTCTTCCACTCGAATTAAATATAACACCTGTGTATTACAATAAAGAAATCTTTGAAAAATATAATCTAGAAGTTCCTGAAACATATGATGAATTTTTAACTGTTGTTAAAACACTAACTGATAATGGTGTTACACCAATCACATTAGGTAATAAAGATCGCTGGACTGGTTCTATGTGGTATATGTACCTTGCAGATAGAATTGGAGGACCAGAAGTACTAACAAATGCAATTAATCGAAGCGGTAGTTTCGAAGATCCAGCACTTGTTCAAGCAGCTGAAGAAATCAAAAAATTAGTGGACATGGGCGGGTTCGTAAAAGGTTTTAACGGTTTATCCAATGATGAGGCAAAAGGATACTTTATGAATGAGCAAGCAGCTATGTATTTAATGGCTACTTGGGAATTGCCAAACTATACAACTAGCCCAGATGTTACACAAGAATTTAAAGATAAAGTAGGATACTTTAAGTTTCCAACTTACGAAGGCGGTAAAGGTGATATTAACAGTTATGTAGGTGGACCTGGAGTTGGATTGTTTGTTTCTGAGAAATCTAAAGTAAAAGAAGAAGCAAAAGATTTTGTTGCTTATTTAGTACAAGAATGGGGCAAAAACTCTGTTAAAGATGCGGGGGTAATTCCAGCAACTGTTGTTGACACTTCAAACATTGAGCTAGATCAAATGTATATCGATATTTTAAATGATCTTGGTGAGGCATCAAACTTAACATTATATGCAGATGTTCAAATGAGCTCTAGTGTAGCACAAGTACATTTAGATATGATTCAATCACTATTTGGCGGTCAGGCAACACCAAAAGAATTCACAGCAAAACAAGAACAAGCATTAGCTGAAGAAGAATAACAAAAGAACAGGTGGAATCTATCAGAAAAAGCAGGTGGATTCCACTATATAAAAGATTATCACTTTGAATAAATAGTTATGATAATCACATTATTGATTTTAAGAGAAGGCTCTGTTAAACGATAATATTGGTCTAATGTATGTAACATTACTTCATTAGAATATCCAAACTTATCCTTTAACAAAGCCTTCCTAATCAATAAGGAGGGAGAGCAGAAAATGAAAAACGTGATGTCGAATAAATGGATTATTACCCTTTATGTGCTCCCTGCACTGTTACTCATTTTAATTTTAATCTATATTCCTATTATATTAACAGGATATTATGGCTTAATGGATTGGGACGGTATAGGAGCTAAGACCTTTATAGGGCTAGATAATTATATACAGCTTATGAAAGATAAAATGTTTTGGACGAGTACTTATCATTCGGTTTTATTAGCTGTTTTTTCTGCAATTAGTTTAATTGCCTATTTAGTAATTTCATTAATTTTAGCAAGTAAGATAAAAGGGGCAGGATTACTTCGTAAAATTTACTTAATTCCTATGTTATTGTCTTCTGTAGCGATTGCCCAGTTATGGTTGAAAATTTTTGATCCAACAAATGGAATGCTAAACAAACTATTAGAAATGTTTGGGGTCGTAAATACACCGATATGGCTGGCTGATCCTAATTTAGTACTATACTCCATTTTCATTCCAATTGTATGGCAATATGCTGGATTTTATATCATTATTTATTATGCAGCATTAAAAGGAGTGCCAGACGAAATTATTGAGGCAGCAAAAATTGATGGAGCAACACCATTTCAAATAGCTTATAAGATTAAGCTTCCATTGATTGCTCCCGTAATAAAAGTAACAATCGTATTAGCAATTGTAGGGTCATTAAAATACTTTGATTTAATCTATGTAATGACTGGTGGAGGACCAAACGGAGCTAGTGAAGTAATGGCATCTTATATGTATAAGGAAGCATTCAAAACATATAATTTCGGCTACGGTAGTGCAATTGGGTTTGCGTTACTAGTGATCTGTCTTGTCATGACATGGGTAATACAAAAATTAACAGCATCAAAAGAAGATGCTCAGTACTAAAGGAGAGAGATAATCATGAGTGAAGTAGTGGTTCAAAAAAATAATAAAACTGATTTATCCACATCTCCTAAAATAAAAGGATCTATTGGAAGTAAAATAGGATACGGCTTTTTGTATTTAGTGCTTGGAATAATTGCCATTTTTCAAATATATCCACTCATTTGGTTGTTCTTCTTTTCTTTAAAAACAAATCAAGAAGTGTTTGGCTTATCTCCATTTGCTCTTCCTAAGGATCCGCAATGGGGGAACTATGTAAAAGTATGGACACAAGGGAATATTAGCCAATATTTCTTTAACAGTGTTTGGATTACCGTTATTGCAGTAGTTTTAACAGTCATTTTGGCAAGTTTTGTTACCTTTGCAATTACAAGAATGCATTGGAAACTAAGTAAAATGGTTCTTGGTTTATTTATGGTAGGAATCATGATTCCCTTGCATTCCACATTGATTCCTTTATTTAGTTTCTTTAATCAATTACAACTAATCGATAATCCGCTATCGATTATCTTATCGTATACAGCGTTTAATCTGCCATTAACTATAATGATTTTATTAGGATTCTATCAAGCATTACCGCGTGAATTAGAAGAAGCAGCTGTAATGGATGGTTGTTCGATTCATCGCATATTCTTTCAAATCACGCTACCAATGACAACTCCCGTTATGGCAACCGTTGTTATTATCAATATGATTTATAACTGGAATGAATTTGTGTTCGTTAATACATTCATTAGCTCAGATAAATGGAAAACATTAACCGTTGGTGTGAATAACTTTGTCGGTCAATATTTAACAGATTGGGGAGCTATTGGCGCAACTTTAATGATTAGTATTATTCCAATTTTAATTGCCTTCATCGTATTAAGTAATAAAATTGTAGAAGGATTAGCTGCTGGATCTGTAAAAGGATAAGGAAAGGGAGGAATTAATAACAATGCCAAAAAATTCATTTTTTAATGCTCATCATTCTCCAATAGGAGCGTTTTCCAGCTTCACACTAGGTTTTCCAGGTGCAGGTGGCGGATTAGATTTAGAGCTAGGTCGTTCTCCTAAACAAAATATTTATATTGGGGCTGAAGTTTTAGACAAAAAAGGGACATATCAAGCATTTCCATTCTTTGCGTATCAAGAGGATGATGAAAGTAAAAGGTATGATATTGAAAATATGGATCCAGATCCTGATAAGCCTAATATAATTTTTCCTATCTCTAAAGATAAAATAAAACGTAATTTTCAACTTGGAACAGATACATGGGAATCTGAGGATCTATCTTTTACTATTTACTCCCAAGTGGAAGGTGTTCCAGATCCAAAAGCTGCAAATGAAGAAGAATTGAAAAGTACTATTTTGCCAGCTGTACTTGCTGAATTGACAGTAGATAATACAAATGGAACAAGAAATAGACGGGCTTTTTTCGGCTATCAGGGGAGTGATCCTTATTCATCGATGCGAAGAGTCGATGATACAATGGATGGCTTTGCAGGTATTGGTCAAGGCAGATTGACTGCTATTGTATCCAATAATCCTGATGTAAAATCAGCAATGCACTTTAGTTTGGAAAATATTCTAACAACTCCTGAAGAAGAGAATTGGACATTTGGATTAGGACCTTTAGGAGCACTTGTTATGGATGTTCCAGCAGGAGAAAAAAGAACATACCAATTTGCCATCTGTTTTTATAGAGGTGGGATTGTAACTGCAGGAATGGATACTTCTTATTACTATACAAACTTCTTTAATAATATCGAGTCTGTTGCTGAATATGCGCTTAAAAACTTTGATCCACTTGCAGACAGAGCGAAAAATGCGAATAAAAAAATAGATAGTACAAATCATTTATCAGAAGATCAAAAGTTTATGTTAATTCACTCTATTCGCAGCTATTACGGTTCTACGCAACTCTTAGATAATTATGGTGAGCCTTTTTGGGTGGTAAACGAAGGGGAATATCGAATGATGAATACCTTCGATTTAACAGTGGATCAGATTTTCTATGAACTAAGGATGAATCCATGGACAGTGAAAAATGAATTAGATATGTTTGTACAACGATTTAGTTATGAAGATACCGTTCGGTTTCCAAATGATGATACAGAATATCCAGGCGGCATAAGTTTTACCCATGATATGGGCGTAGCGAATACTATATCTCGTCCTCATTATTCATCCTATGAATTATATGGCTTAGACGGATGCTTCTCACACATGACACATGAACAGCTAGTAAACTGGGTATTATGTGCTGCTCTTTATGTTAGCCATACAGAGGATAAAGAGTGGCTGGATGCGAATTTAGAAATAGTGGAACGATGTTTTGATAGTATGTTAAATCGAGATCATCCAGAACCAGATAAACGTAACGGCTTAATGGGATTAGATTCTTCGAGAGTAATGGGCGGTGCAGAAATTACCACCTATGACAGCCTTGATGTGTCTTTAGGGCAGGCAAGAAACAATATTTATCTCGCAGGAAAAATATGGGCTTCCTATATTGCGCTTGAAAGAATATTTGCAGAGAATGAGCGAACAGAGTTAGCCAAAATTGCTGGAGAACAAGCAGAAAAATGTGCGGCAACGATTGTGGAGCATGTAACGGAAGCTGGTTATATTCCAGCTGTCATCGGTGAAGGCAATGACTCGAAAATTATTCCAGCAATTGAAGGATTAATATTCCCATACTTTACAAACTGTAAGGATGCATTAGATGTGAATGGTTGTTTCGGGGCATACATTCAAGCATTAAAAACACATTTTGAAACAGTTTTAACAGAAGGAAATTGTTTATTTGAAGATGGTGGCTGGAAAATTTCATCGACAAGTAATAATTCTTGGCTAAGTAAAATTTATTTATGCCAATTTATCGCTCGAGAAATTCTGGGCTGGAACTGGGATGAAAAAGGAGCAAAGGCTGATGCTACACATGTAGAATGGCTAACACATCCCGAACTGTCCATTTGGAGTTGGAGTGATCAAATAATAGCAGGAGAAATTGCGGGAAGCAAATACTACCCACGCGGAGTAACAAGCATCTTGTGGTTAGAAGAAAAGCAGTAGAAGCCCCTTTTCAGATAGTGTATTTCCGCTCTTAACGGGTAGTGAAAACCTTCAGATTAAGCTGCGGAAAATGGAGGAAGCCTTTGTGATGAAACTCTCTCTTAAAAGTCTGATAAGTACAACTAACCATCAGTGGGGGATGAGAAAAGATCCCTACTGATGGAAGTTTTCTTTATAGTAATTTAAAAATAAGTCAGAAAATAGGCTAGAAGGAAAGAAGAAAGTAGAGGGGATAAGCATGTCAACAAAACCAATGGGGAAGTTATATACCATTTGTGAATGGATTATGAAGCTAGCTTATATTAATTTACTGTGGATAATGTTCACAGTCAGTGGTCTTATCCTATTGGGCTTTATGCCAGCAACAGCAGCACTATTTACTGTTGTCCGAAAATGGTTTATGAAAGAAACGGAAGTTCCCATCTGGAAAACATTCTTCTCCGTCTATAAAAGTGAATTTATCAAGAGCAATAGTTTTGGTTTAGTATTTGTAATGGCTGGAATAATGTTGTATGTAGATTACTATCTTATTTTAAATTTAGATGGGATAATCCGTATTGTTGCAACAAGTATATTGCTATTGATTTCTTGTTTATACCTTATTACCGTTTTATTCTTCTTTCCTGTTTACGTACATTACGAGCTAAAGTTTTTTGACTACTTTAAATACTCCTTTTTTCTAGGAGTTTTAAATATCCACATATTAATGCTAGCGATCCTTGGATTAGCAGCAGATATGTTTCTATTATTCTATATACCTGGTCTTCTTCCATTTTTTAGTGGCGTTTCTATAGCTTTCATACTAATGTCAAGTAGTATTCTCATTTTTCAGCGTGTGCAGAAACTAAAAACAAATAAAGTGATCACAGAATAAGAGTAGAATCGATAATTAGAAAAAATAATAGTAAAAGTTGTAAAAAAAAATAGTTTGTATATTGAATAAACAAACTTTGGCATGGTATAATTTGATTAACTGGTAGTGTCAAAACTTCTATGAAAAAGTAACCTGAAGTCTTTTTCTTCTTTCCTTTTTGAAGTGGAGAGGCTCGCAATCGCTCTTGACAAACACACCAATGGTTTGAATTCAGGTTATCAAGGGCGAAGGGGACAAAAGAAGGCATGCCAAATAAGCCCTTGATTTTTTCCATTTTAAACCATTGGCAAGTTCGGTTTGTCAAGAGTTCGCTCCGCCGATTGCTGGTTCAGGGCTCAGCTAAACAAAAGCTAGGTTGTTTGTTCTATAATCCAATCTTGAGCTAATCCAATTAGCTTAGTCCATCTTGCTGGCATATTGGGAAGCTGAAGTAACTCTGGATGAATCACAGGTACTTTTCCTTCTAAGGCTGAATGAGGCCGTAGAAAGTTAAAGTATGCGACAAACAAAGTGACGAAAGAAACAGATCCATGATCAGATCCAAACCCATGAGTCGAGCGATAATTTCCTTTAAACGTTCGATTGAGTCGTTCAATAATTTGCTTGAGTGGTCGGTATTCTGTTGATACTGGATCTTCGTTGGTTAATCCAATGACTTGCTTCACATCAAACGAAATATCATGTTGGGCAAAGAAATGTTGGGCTAATAGGTAAATCGGATTGCCATCTACAATAAACGTGAGGTTTTTAGGGATTTCCTTCATCTTTAGAAGAACCTCATCGATAGCCAGAATGGCTGACTGAGTATCTCGATTAGGAGAAACAGGATAAGACAGAATAATCTTTTTTACGGCATCAAAAAAGAAGAATAAATAATGCCAGCGACCTTTCACTCGAATGTAGGTCTCGTCTCCACAGAATTGATCAGAAAGCTCATAAGGATAATGGTCCACATAAGGTTTAAGCATCAGTGCTACGCTATTTTCGTAATTCAAAATGCTTTGGTGGGAGATGGATACACCATGTACATCCTTCATGAGTGCAGCTGTTTTACGGGCTGACAACCCATAGTTCACATGGTAGGTCAAAATCAGTCCCAATGTATGTGGCGACACATATAGTCTTGATAAATCTAACTTTGGTTTCTGAGGTGAACGCTTCGATAAGGGTTGGTAATCGATACGAAACTGACGGAAAATATAACGCATTTTAAATGCCTGTGGATCCTTTTTAAACTGTTTTTTCTCTTTTGAAGATAGTCCATTTTGTTTCTTTTGGTAATAAGAACAGTCGTTGTTTTTACACTTGAATACATCGAAATCTTTTCTCTCTTTGACCTTTTCAAGCGTTTTAGCACAGTGAGGACATTTTAAAATTGCCTCTTTTGAATAATGATTTTTTTGGTTAAACAAACATGTACACACCTTGCATTGATACTGTCCCTTGTCTCCGTTATTTGCATAAAGAAAATCAGATGGAGCACCACACTTTGGACATTTTATGCTGGAAGGAACAGTTGTTTTTGAATTTGAGTGTCTTCGAACAGGTTTAAGGGGTTTCCCATTTTTCTCCTGATACTCATTCAAAAGAAGTTTATAATCAAACTTTTGTAGGGTTTCGATGATTGGGAGGTCGTCTACCTGTAGTTTTCGATAAGGCTTATTTACAGGTTTTTCTACAGGTTTATCAAACATACTTTTCCCAATCAAAAGAGTTAATAATGTTCGAATAACCTGATCTTGGTACTTAATAAAAGTAAGTAAATAGGTTATAATTTGAGGGTACAATTTGTCACTTCCTATTCTAGGTTGTTGGGTGTGTGGTAACCTCAATTATCCTTAGAATTCAGGGGGTGGCAATTTTTTTGCTCAAAAAGCCCTCTATTATAGGATATAATAGCCTATTTCTATATAAAGTTTTGACAATACGGATTAACTTGAGGGGGAGATAAAATGACGAGTGTTCAAAGAGTAGTAGAAAAACTAATCGAGCCCGCAAGAAAGTTTGAATCAACAACAGATGTACTAATAAAAGGATCACCTCATATTGATGTGACAGGAATTGTAATCGCATTCATGCTAACGCAAGAAGTATTAGAAAAGGCAATTTCACTTAAAGCTAATTTGATCATTACCCATGAAGGTCCTTTTTACAGTCATGCAAATTGGAAAGACAAATATGCGAACGATCCTATATGCATGGCAAAGCTCCGATTAATAGAAGAGTCGAATGTCACTATTTTTCGCTTTCATGATTATTTTCATCGCTATGACCCAGACGGAATAATGCTAGGTTTAATCCATAAGCTTGAATGGAGAGAATATATCGAAAAGCATCAACCAACAGCAACAACTTTAACGATACCGCAAAAAACGGTTGGGGAAATAGCAACGTATGTAAAAGCGAAGCTTGGTGCGCCTTTTGTAAGAATTGTAGGCGATTTGTCCATGCAATGTCAAAAGATAGGATTACTTGCAGGCTATCGTGGTGGAGGAGAATTGGTAATTCCTTTATTCCAACAGCACCATTTAGATCTAATTATAGCAGGCGAAGGTCCAGAATGGGAGTCACCTGAGTATGTAAGAGATGCTATTTACCAAGGGAAAAAGAGGGCAATAATTTTGATTGGTCATGCTGTTAGTGAAGAACCAGGCATGGAATATCTAACATCTATAGTGAAAGCTGAATTTCCACATATTCCTGTACATTACTTGAAAGAGGATCCACTGTTTCAGATTCTTTAAACAAGAAAAGTTTTTGTCGATAATCTACCATACTAGTATGGTTAAACTGAATGAACAAAAAATCCGCATTTCACAACCTGATTAACATTTATTCTTTTCATTACCATCACTCCAATTTAAATCGACTTTGCAATCAATCATAAACTTATTTATATTATCTTTTTTTAATTTTGTAATAGAGCTTCTTAGTTTTGTTGGGTAAGCGCTTTAAAGTAGTGTATTTCGCTTCATTCATTTAAGTGAAGCTTTGCTTTATAACAGTCTGCTAGCTGCTATTCAATGAATCAGCAAACGACTGGTGTGTCACTATTAAACAGAAACGGGGGGTTCTCATGGAAACAGAAGTCGTTCAATCACAAGTAAATAAGACAATAAAGACAAAAAGAAGTAGATTTAAAACAACGTTAACTGCTATACGGAAAGATTGGCAGCTATATTCCTTGTTGGTTTTACCACTCATCTATTTATTAATTTTTAAATATGGTCCAATGCTTGGAAATGTTATCGCTTTCAGAAGGTATATGCCAGGCGGAAAAATGTATGGCGAACAATGGGTAGGCTTATATTATTTTGAGATGTTTATTAACGACCCGGTATTTTGGAATGTATTTAAAAACACCCTCATTCTAGGCGGAATAACTTTACTGTTTTGTTTTCCGATGCCAATTATTTTTGCTCTTCTTTTAAATGAAATAAAGTCGAAAAAATTCAAGAAATTTGTACAAACAGCTTCCTATTTACCGCATTTTTTATCTATTGTTATCATAGCTGGAATGATTTTACAATTGACTGCATTAAACGGTTCCATTAATGCGATAGTAGAGTTTTTTACAGGAGAAAAAATAAGCTTTATTCAAAGTCCAGACTGGTTTAGGACAATTTATGTTACATCGGAAGTATGGCAAGGAATGGGATGGGGAGCGATTCTTTACTTGGCTGCCCTAACGACTATTGATGATTCTTTATATGAAGCAGCAAAGATAGATGGTGCTAACCGCTGGAAACAAACCTGGCATATTACCATTCCAGGTATATTGCCGACAATTGTTACACTCCTAATTTTGAATATTGGTAGTTTCCTAGCGATTGGCTTTGAAAAGATCTTATTGATTTACAATCCTTTAACCTATGAAACTTCAGATGTTATTTCAACATATCTATACCGTGTTGGTTTAGAATCAAATAATTTTAGTTATGCGGCTGCTATTGGGTTATTTGAATCCATAATAGGCTTAGTGCTTGTGTTAACAGCGAATAGCATATCGAGAAAACTAACTGAAAGAAGTTTATGGTAGGGGGGAGATTAGATGAAAGAATCGAAGCAATACAAAATCTTTAAAGTCTTTAATGTATGTATTCTATTAATTATTATATTTTGTACGTTATATCCATTTATAAATGTAGTTGCACAGTCTTTTAGTAGTGAGTCTTATATCAATTCAGGACAGGTAAATTTGTTTCCAAAGGGATTTAATGTAGAAACCTATCAGAAGGTTCTTTCTGATACGATGTTTTGGATTAATTATAAAAACACAGTTGTGTATACAGTGGTAGGTACAATCATTTCCATGTTTTTGACGACAATATTTGCCTATGCACTTTCAAAAAGAAGATTAGTAGGACGCAGGTTTTTAACAGTATTTGCTGTATTTACGATGTTCTTTAACGGAGGCTTAATTCCAAACTATGTTTTAATCAACGCATTAGGATTCGCTAATACTATGTGGGCAATTGTTATCCCAGGTGCTATTAGTATTTATAATATGCTGATTATGAAATCTTTTTTTGAAAATATGCCTGAGGAACTTGAAGAGGCAGCAGCTATTGATGGTTTAAACACGTATGGCATTCTATTAAAAATTGTATTGCCATTAAGTAAAGCTGTAATTGCCACGATGGTGTTATTTTATGCAGTGGCATATTGGAATTCTTGGTTCAGTGCTTTCATTTATTTAGATAAAAAAGAATTATTTCCAGTTACTATCTATCTACGAAATATGATTGCGGGAACAACTAGTGGCATGTCAGCTGGTGCAACATCAGCCGACAACTTAACACAAATCTCTGCAAATATTAAGTCGGTAACAATGGTATTAACGATTTTGCCAATATTAACGGTGTATCCATTTGTACAAAAGTACTTTGTTTCTGGCGTAATGTTAGGTTCTATTAAGTAATAAAATAGGACCTTAATAGTAACAGGAGTTCAGCGTAGTTGTTTTTCCTAAGGATTCCTTCTATACGCCTGCTTTTAGTGAAAAACGACTTTACGCTTTTCCTATATATATAAGGGGAGGAAATACTATGAAAGAAAGTTGTAAAAAGGTTGGGCTATTTCTAGGTTTGATGATGTTAGTACTTATTGCTGTAGCTTGTTCGAATGAAGAATCAACAAGTAAAGAGGCAGAAGTATCGACAAAAGGGGCAATGGAATCTTATAATGCAGGGGACACATTTAAAGCAACTGAGCCATTTGATTTATCTATTTTATATATGGATCAGCCAACATATCCATATAAAGAAGATTGGCTATTATGGGATAAGATTAAAGAAATCACAGGTGTTACATTAAAGCCAACTATTGTTCCAATGAGTGATTACACACAAAAAAGAAGTTTGTTAATTAGTTCAGGGGATGCACCAATTGTTATTCCAAAAACATACCCAGGAGAAGAATCTGCTTTTGTAGCATCTGGTGCGGCACTTCCGGTAAGCGATTACATTGATAAAATGCCTCATTTCAAAGAAAAAGTAGAAAAATGGAATATGGATTCTGAATTAGATACTTTACGTCAAAATGATGGGAAATTCTATGTACTTCCAGGTTTACATGAAGAGGTTTGGCCAGATTATACGTTAATTGTAAGAACAGATATCTTTGAAGAAAATAACATTGCTATTCCAACAACATGGGATGAGCTGTATACATCAATGAAGAAATTGAAAGAAGTATATCCAGATTCATTTCCTTTCTCTGACCGCTTTACGTTTAATAGTACACTGAATATTGCAGCAACAGGTTTTGGAACGAAAGCTGGATGGGGATTCGGAAACGGCTTGTCTTATGATCAAGATGCAGATGAATTCGTTTATGCAGCAACAACAGATGGCTATAAAGAAATGCTTACTTACTTTCACAAGTTAGTGGAAGAAGGCTTGTTAGACGAAGAAAGTTTCACACAAAGCGATGATCAAGCTGTACAGAAATTTGTAACTGGTAAATCATTCATTATAAATGGAAACTCTCAGACAATTAACTTACATCGTGTGGATATGGATAAAACATTAGGTAAAGGAAACTACGCTATTTCAAAAATTACTGTTCCTGGTGGTCCTGCTGGCCAATTAATGTCAGGATCTAGGTTAGAAAACGGCGTGATGATTACTTCGAAAATTAAAGAAAGCGAAAACTTCGAAGCAATTCTTCAGTTTATTGACTGGTTATATTACAGTGATGAAGGGCAAGAATTTACTAAATGGGGAGTAGAAGGAACAACGTTCACGAAGGAAGATGGAGAAAGAAAATTAACAGATGATATCAATTACAATGGTTTAAATCCGAATGGAACACAGGATTTACGTGTTGACTATGGTTTCTCTGGCGGGGTTTTTGCTTATGGTGGAACAACAGACTTGCTTCATTCCATGATGAGTGAAGAAGAGATTAAGTTCCAAAATGATATGAAAGCAGTCAAAACACCAATTCCAACAGACCCATTAATTCCTTATTCTATTGAAGATAGAGAAAAGGCAACATTACAAAGTACACCATTAAAAGATTATACAAACCAAAACACATTAAAGTTTATTTTAGGTACTCGTGATTTAAGTGAATTTGATGCTTTTGTAAAAGAGCTACAAAGTCAAGGCTTAGATCAATATGTAGATACAGCAAACAAAACGTATCAAGAATACAAGAAAAATAACTAAGTAATAATGATGGATGAGATATCTTCTAACAATCGGCTCTTGCTAAAAAGCTGGTTTCAAAAGATTATTGTGCTGAAAATAGAAAAATTTTAAAAAGTAATACGGAGCAGCCTGGATACACGTAGACGCCACGGAATTAGCGAGCAGTATGAGTGAAATCCTGAAGACTCTCCGCTCTCCTCACGGGAAGTGATGTGTATTCAGGCTGCAGGTTAATAGAAACAAACTTTAAGAAAAGAACCTTTCTAAAAAGCAGAATGTCTCATCCTCCATTTATATTTTGAAAGAAGGTGAAAAGCATGGAACAAAAAAAAGAGTTTGGCCAAGGGATATTATTTACATTTAGTAATTATGTGTATTGGATTTTATTAACAAATATCTATTTTGTCGCGACCAATGCAGTATTCATTTTTTTCTTCATGACATTAACACCATCATTTTCTAATATTGCACTATATGCTCTTGCCTTAATACCGTCAGGACCAGCTATATCAGGACTGCTTTATTCGATGGAGAAACTAGTGAGAACGAAGGAATTGTCGCCAACTGCTGACTTTTTCTATGGCTATCGATCGAATTTAAAAGGTACGTTTTATATCTGGACTATAATCCTAGCGGTATTCTTTGTCTTACTCATCGACTTACAATACCTCCGTATGACAGTAACTCCAGTCAATCAAATCATTTTTATCGTTGTGCTTATACTTACTCTTATCTGGACAATGCTTAGTATAAATATATTAATAATCAATGCCAAATACACTTTTCGATTAAGAGATTTAGTAAAGTTGTCTGCGTATTATTTGTTTATTAAGTTCAAAGAAACAATAGGCAATATATTAATCTTATTTTTAGTTGGGGTTGCAACGGTAATGACGACTGATTTCCTAGTAATTTTTATTGCCAGTTTAATTGCAATGATCATGTCATTTAATTCAAGAGCGATGTTGAATCATATAGAAAGTAATTTCCTAAAAAAAAGCTACATCAAATAGTATGGATGAAAGGTATGATGCTCCGCATGTACATGGATCATAAGAGGAATTTAATAATTCCTTTTAGCATAAATTATAATTTTTTTTAAATGATATATGAATACTATAAGGCCCCGGTTGGTCGGAACTAAACTTATTTTCATACAAAAAATTATTTTAAGATTAATGGAGGCATATAGTGTAAAGAGATGAATTGATAGGAGGTTTTGTTAGTGAAGGCAACATTTAGGTGGTTTGGCAAGGAGGATGACAGCGTTTCCTTAGAGTATATTAGACAAATACCTGGAATCGATGGTATTGTGGGTGCTTTATTTGATATTCCTGTAGGAGAAGTGTGGCCTGAAAGTAGGATCATGGAGCTGAAGGAAGAGATTAATAGAAACGGCATGAGCCTAGAAGTGATTGAAAGTGTAAATATTCATGAAGATATAAAGCTTGGTCTTCCATCTCGAGAAAAATACATTGAAAATTATAAAGAAACGATTCGAAATCTGGCAAAAGCTGGTGTCAAGGTAATCTGCTATAATTTTATGCCGATTTTTGATTGGACACGTTCCGATCTAGCAAAGGAGCTTCCTGATGGATCGACTGTTCTTGCATACGAAAAAGCAAAAATAGAGTCGATTGAACCGTTAGAGTTAATCGAACAAATGGAGAATTTATCGAATGGATATTCTCTTCCTGGCTGGGAACCAGAAAGGCTAAAAGCGATAAAGCAGTTATTTGAATTATATCAAGATGTAACAGAAGAAGATTTATTTGATCATCTCCAGTATTTCTTAGAGCAAGTAATTCCAGTAGCAGAAGAATGTGATATTAAAATGGCAATCCATCCAGATGATCCACCATGGTCCGTATTTGGTCTACCACGAATTGTTCGATCGAAGGAGAATTTAGAGCGAATTGTAAAGCTTGTGAATAGTCCATCTAATGGTTTAACGATATGCTCAGGTTCTTTAGGGGCAAATCCGAATCATGATATTCCGGATATCTTATGTCATTTTTTAAAAATGAATCGGGTACCCTTTGTTCATATACGAAATATTAAAATAGCGGATAACGGGAATTTTCAGGAAACCTCTCATAGAAGCACGGAAGAAGGTTCTCTTGATTTATATAAAATAGTAAAGGTTCTCCACGATCATGGTTTTAAAGGCTATTTCCGTCCAGATCACGGCAGAATGATTTGGGGAGAAAAAGCAAGACCTGGTTATGGACTTTACGATCGAGCTTTAGGAATTATGTATATTTTAGGAATTTGGGATAGTTTGGAGCAAAACAATAAAGCGGTTAAGAAAGGGGAAATTAACAATGTTACCATTAATTGAAAATCTATCTGGGAAAGTAGCGGTTATTACTGGTGGTGGAGGAGTGCTTTGTAGTTGTATGGCAAAGGAGCTAGGCAGACAAGGGGTAAAAGTAGCTCTTCTTAATCGTACATATGAAAAAGCACAAAAGGTAGCGGAGGAAATAAATAAGGAAGGTGGAACTGCCATTGCTATTGCGTGTGATGTCGTAGATGTGAACAGTGTTAAGGAAGCGGAAAAAATAGTTTCTGATACATTTGGAAGCTGTGACATTCTTATAAATGGGGCAGGAGGAAATCATCCAAAGGGAATTACATCAGAAGAAATCCTACGGATAGAGGATTTGGACAAAGCAGGGCTTACTAGTTTTTTCGATTTAACGATTGAGGGCTTCTCCTTTGTATTTAATCTAAATATAATTGGAACATTGATTCCTACCCAGGTATTTTCTAAGCAAATGCTTGGGAAAAGTGGAACCATCATAAATATATCCTCAATGAGTGCGCCAAGTCCGATGACGAAAGTACCTGCCTACAGTGCAGCTAAAGCAGGTATAGAGAATTTCACAAAATGGTTAGCTGTACATATGGCGGAAACAGGTATAAGAGTAAATGCCATTGCTCCAGGATTTTTCTTAACAAAACAGAACGAAGCTTTGCTTAAAAATTCAGATGGCTCCTATACAGACCGGACGAAGAAAATATTGGCACATACGCCAGTAAAAAGATTAGGAAAACCAGAAGATCTATTAGGAACTCTATTATGGCTAGTTAATGAGGAGGCAAGCGGATTTGTTACGGGAATCAGCGTTCCGGTTGACGGAGGATTTATGGCATATTCAGGAGTTTAAAATTAGCATTTTTCGAAAAGATTGTTGTTTTTTTCAATAGAAAAAATTAATTATTTCGAAAAGGGGAGCAGCCTTAATGCATGTAGATGTTCAAGAATTAGCAACAAACGTTACGAAAACAGCTTTAAGAAAAAAGAGTAAAGTAGTTAAATTCTTTTAAAGATAAAAGATTTTACGAGAAAAGGAGTGAAGAGACAATGACATTAGTAGAAACCTTGCAAAAAACGGATGAATATAAATGCTGGCTAAGATATGAGAGAAAGAAAGATTTAGCAAATATAGAAGCATTAAAAAAAATTGTTGTATTAGAAAAAACGGAAATAATTAAGTCAGCTGTAGAAGAATTAAAAAGAGGAATATTATCGATAACAGGAATAGAACCTGAAGTTATAGCAGACAGGGAAGGGAACAATTCGGCAATTGTTTTAGCAACAGTAGATAGTTCGAATATGACTACTTTGAATAGATCATTGAATAATGATGGATATATGTTACAGTCTTTCACTAAACCAAAGGAACGAATTTATTTAACAGGAAAGACCGATAAAGGTGTCTTGTATGCAGCTTTTCATTTTTTACGAATATTACAGACAAATAGAGATTATCAACAGCTAGATATTATAGAAAATCCTAAGACTCAATTAAGAATGATTAATCACTGGGACAATATGGATGGTTCTATTGAACGGGGCTATGCTGGACACTCAATCTTTTTTGAGAATAATCAATTTATACTGGATTATGGACGAATCAAAGATTATGCAAGGTTGATGGCTTCGATTGGAATTAATGGGATCTCTATCAATAATGTTAATGTTCATAAAGCTGAAACTAATCTGATTACAAAGGAATTACTTCCTGACGTGGCAAAAGTGGCAAATATATTCAGACAATATGGTATTAGACTTTTTTTATCTATTAATTATGCTAGTACGATTGAAATTGGCGGTCTTTCTACAGCTGATCCACTAGATCCACAGGTGAGAGAATGGTGGACAAAGAAAACTGCAGAAATTTATCAATATATAGAAGACTTCGGTGGCTTTGTTGTGAAAGCGGATTCTGAACATCGACCTGGACCGTTCACTTATAATCGAAATCATGCAGATGGTGCGAATATGTTAGGGGAGGCTTTGCTACCTTTTGATGGAATCGTCATTTGGCGTTGCTTTGTATATGATTGTCTTCAAGATTGGAGAGATCGAACGACAGATCGAGCGAAAGCAGCATACGATCATTTTAAACCACTAGATGGTCAATTTTTAGAGAATGTTATTCTGCAAATCAAAAATGGACCAATGGATTTTCAAGTAAGAGAGCCAGTTTCACCACTATTTGGGGCTATGCCAGAGACAAATCAAGTACTAGAATTTCAAATCACACAAGAATATACGGGACAACAGAAACATTTATGTTATTTAATTCCCCAATGGAAAAAAGTACTGGATTTTGATACATATGCAAAAGGGGAAGGTTCTACGGTAAAAAAGGTGGTTGATGGAACTCTATTTCATTATAAATATAGTGGAATTTCAGCTGTTACAAATATTGGGAATGAGTCGAGTTGGACTGGTCACATTCTTGCACAAGCTAATCTATATGGGTATGGGAGATTAATTTGGAATCCAGACTTACCAGAAGCAACGATTACAGATGAATGGGTAACACAAACATTTGGAAAACATCCCAAAATACTAAACACTGTAAAAGAGATGCTTGCAGATTCATGGAGTATTTATGAAAAATATACCGCTCCTTTAGGAGTTGGCTGGATGGTGAATCCTAATCACCATTATGGTCCAAATGTAGACGGTTATGAATATTCCCCTTGGGGTACTTATCATTTCGCAGATTGGAAAGGGATTGGGGTAAATCGAACAAAGAAAGACGGAACTGGATATACGGAACAATATTTCCCGGAAAATTTCGACATGTATGAATCAGTGGAGACTTGTCCAGATGAATTAGTCCTATTTTTTCACCATGTTCCATATACACATGTTTTAAAGTCGGGAACCACAGTAATTCAGCATATTTATAACACTCACTTTGAAGGGGTAGAAGACGTAGAAAATCTACTTGAAAGTTGGATTAGTTTAAATGGTTTTGTAGATGAAAAAAGATATAACGACATTCTACAAAGGTTAACTATCCAATTGGAACATTCTAAGGAATGGAGAGATATAATTAATACTTATTTCTACCGAAAGTCAGGGATAAATGATGAACTGAACCGTGTTATTTATTAAATATTTCTATTATAGCTATTAGTCAATTCATGTGGGCAGTATTCTCGATTTCGTCAACGAGTTAGGGAATCCACTGCCCAATGTTCTTTAGCTTATATAGGCTGTGGGTTACTAACAACAAACTTTACGAAACAATCTTTAACTAACAATATTTTGCTAGATGATTACAGAAATACATTTAAATGGAGAATAGGAGAGGTCGGTAATGGAATCAATTATTATAGCATCAAAAGGAGAGGGGAAGCTGAAGGAAAACTGGAAATATTGCATTGGAACTGGGAGACTTGGTCTGGCACTACAGAAAGAATATCTTGATCATCTCAAAATTATTCAAGAGAAAATTGGATTTAAATATATTAGAGGACATGGTTTACTTTCAGATGACGTCGGTATTTATCGGGAAATGAAGATAGGAGAGGAAGTAAAGCCATTTTATAACTTTACTTACATTGACCGCATCTTTGACTCTTTTCTTGAGCTGAACTTACGACCCTTTATTGAATTTGGTTTTATGCCAGAATTACTTTCTTCTGGTGACCAAACGATTTTTTATTGGAAAGGAAATGTAACTCCACCAAGTGATTATCAAAAATGGAGTAATTTAATTACAGCAGTAGTAAACCATTTTATTGAACGCTATGGAATAGAAGAAGTTAAACAATGGCCATTTGAAGTTTGGAATGAGCCTAACTTAGTAAACTTTTGGAAGGATGCCGATAAAGAAGAATACTTTAGGCTATATAAAGTTACAGCGCTAGCAATTAAAGCGGTAAACCAAGATCTTCAGGTTGGTGGTCCGGCAATTTGTGGTGGTGCTGACGAGTGGATTGTTGATTTCTTGAATTTCTGTCATAGGGAGAATGTGCCTGTAGATTTCGTCAGTCGACATGCCTACACATCGCTAAGCCCTAAAAAAGTTACTCCTGATTATTATTATCAAGATCTAGTAGATAATACAGATATGCTTAAACAGTTTGAGGTAGTTCGTGGTCTAATTAAGGAATCACCTTTTTCTGATTTGCCCTTCCATATTACCGAATATAATACTTCTTATAGTCCGATCAATCCCGTTCATGATACACCGTTAAATGCAACCTATCTTGCACGGATATTAAGTGAGGGTGGAGACTTTGTCGATTCTTTTTCGTATTGGACTTTTAGTGATGTTTTTGAAGAGGCTGATGTGCCAAAGGCTTTATTCCATGGCGGGTTTGGTTTAATGGCGCTTCATTCCATCCCAAAGCCAACTTTTCATTTATTTTCCTTTTTCAATAGACTTGGTGAGGAAGTTCTGTATCGTGATACACAAATGATTATTACGCGAAAAGAAAATGGATCGATTACACTTGTAGCTTGGAATGAGGTAATGGCTAAAGGAGAAGGCTTTGAGAAGGAATTAGTGATTAAAATACCTGTTAGTGGTAGTGTCAAAAGATTTATGAAAACTACCTAAAGGGTTAGTTTCTCTCCTATTTACTGGATGGAGATGCGCCGCAATCGCTCTTGACAAACACGCCAATGGTTTGAGGATTGTTTAACAAGGGCGAAGGGAACAAAAGAAGGCATACCAAATAAGCCCTTGGTTGTTTCCATTTTAAACCATTGGCAAGTTCGGTTTGTCAAGAGTTCGCTCCGCCGATTGCTGAATTAGCTTAAGGGCTCAGCTAAACAAAAAGTTAGGCTTGTCTTTGTTCTACTATCCATTGTTGTGCTAATCCAATGAGCTTTGTCCAACGTGCTGGCATTGTTGGAAGCCCCTTGAGTTCTGGATTCACTACGGGCACTTTTCCTTCTAAGGCGGCATGCGGACGCAAAAAGTTAAAGTAGGCCGTAAATAAGGTGACGTATGAAATGGAACCATGTTCAGAGCCGAATCCATGAGTGGAGCGATAATTGCCCTTAAAGGTGCGGTTAAGTCTCTCAATTATTTGTTTCAGTGGTCTATATTCGGTCGAAACAGGGTCCTCATTGGTTAATCCAATGACCTGCTTCACATCGAATGAAATCCCATGTTGAGCGAAGAAATGTTGGGCTAAAAGATAGATTGGATTCCCGTCTACCACAAAGGTCAGATTTTCTGGAATCTCTTTCATCTTGATTAAGACCTCATCAATTGCTCGAATGGCTGTTGCTGTGTCTCGATTAGGCGACACCGGATACGAAAGAATAATCTTTTTCACGGCGTCAAAAAAGAAAAATAAATAATGCCATCGACCGTTTACTCTGATATACGTTTCATCACCGCAGAATTGGTCTGAAAGTTCATAGGGATAGTGATCCACATAAGGTTTAAGTAATAAAGCTACGCTATTTTCGTAGTTCAATACAGTCTGATGTGAAATCATCACTCCGTGTACGTCCTGCATAATCGCAGCTGTTTTACGGGCCGAAAGGCCATAGTTTACATGATAGGTTAGGATTAATCCTAATGTATGTGGTGATGCATAAATCTTTGATAAGTCAACGGCCGGCAGTTCTGGTGATTCCTTGGATAACGGCTGGAAATCGATATGAAACTGACGGAAAATGTATCTTAATTTAAATGCTTGAGGGTCCTTTTTGAACCTTTTCTTTTCTTTTGAAGTCATCCCATTGAGCTTCTTTTGATAATAAGAACAGTCATTGTTCTTGCACTTAAACACGTGAAAATCTTTTCTTTCTTTTATTTTCTCGAGAGTTTTGGAACAATGAGGACACTTCAGGATGGCTTCCTTAGAATAACGGTTCTTTTCACTGAAGAGCTCTGTACACACCTTGCATTGATACTGGCCTTTATCTCCATTGTTGGCATAAAGATAATCTGATGGAGCACCACACTTTGGGCAGTTCATGGATTTAGGTACGGAAACTTTTGCATTCTTACGCCTTTGAACAGGTTTAAGTGGTTTCCCGTTCTTCTCTAGATATTCACTAAGAAGAACTCGATAATCAAGCTGTTCCAGAACTTCAATGACCGGAAGGTCGTCCACTTGAAGTTTTCGATATGGTTTATTTACTGGCTGTTCAGTAGGCTTATCAAACATACTCTTACCAATCAATAAAGTAAGCAATGTTCGAATTAGTTGTTCTTGATAGTTTATAAAAGTTAATAAATAGGTTATAATTTGAGGGTACAAATTGTCACTTCCTTTTCTAGGTTGTTGAGAGTGTCGTAACCTCAATTATCCTTAGAATTCAGGGGGTGGCAATTTTTTTGCTTATAAAGCCCTCTCAGATAGGATTTAATAACCTATTTACTATAAAAGTTTTGACAATACGCTGTTAGTAGTGGGGAGTACTTTATGAAGAGGCAGAGTGTAGATGAGAATCATGCGAATCCTTGGAAAGTATGGAAAGAATTAGGTAGACCTCGTTTCCCAGACAAGGAATCAGTGGAAACATTAAAAGAAGCAGCTATACCAAAGTTATCTACAGCAAAACAAAAGAAAGAAGCAGATGGCTATTTAAAGCTTTCTATTACCCTAACAAAAAATGAAGTGACACTTATAGAATTAAGGGCAATAGTATATGAAACCCAAACTTATGAAGGATTAGATGATAGTCTTATAACTTCTTATTCTTCTTAATAGAAAGGAGGAGTGTTTAGGTGAAAGGTGCATTTTATACAGGTAATTATCGAAATATTTTTAAAGAGATGGGATACTCGGATACAGCTATTCAATCAAAAATAGAGGATGCATGGGCACAAATTTTTTATGGCGATGATGATACGAGAATTTATTTTCCTTCTATGGATGGAGGATATTTATTAGATACAGGGAATCTTGATGTTAGAACAGAAGGTATGTCCTATGGAATGATGATTGCTGTCCAATTAGATAAGAAAGAGGAATTTGATCGCATATGGAATTGGACAAAGAAACATATGTATATGAATACTGGAGAAAATGCTGGTTACTTTGCCTGGTCTTGTAATCCAGATGGCTCAAAGCAGTCAGATGGACCTGCACCAGATGGTGAAGAATTTTTTGCACTAGCCTTATTTTTTGCAGCCCATCGATGGGGAGATGGAGAACAACCTTTCAACTATAGTCAACAAGCAAGAGATTTATTGCAAACCTGTTTGCATAAGGAGGAAGAGGGAAAAGGACACTCCATGTGGAATCTGGACAACAAGTTAATAAAATTTGTTCCAAACTGTGAATTTACAGATCCCTCTTATCATTTGCCACATTTTTACGAGTTATTTGCTTGCTGGGCAAATCCAGAAGACCAAGCGTTTTGGAAAGAAGCAGCAGAGGCAAGCCGAGAATATTTGAAAACAGCATGTCACTCAGAAACAGGACTTGCTCCCGAATATGCTTATTATGATGGTACTCCAAATAATGATAAGGGCTATGGTCATTTTTATAGCGACTCTTATCGAGTTGCTGCAAATATAGGTCTTGATTATGAATGGTTTGGAGGAAGTGAATCAGAAAGAGAAACGGCTAATAAAATCCAGAATTTTTTTGCTGAAAAAGATCCTGAAGATTATCGGAGATACACGATTGAAGGAGTTCCTTTTACGGAAAAATCACTTCATCCAATTGGATTAATTGCAACGAATGCAATGGCTTCTTTAGCGGCCGACGGACCGAATGCTAAAAGAATGGTTGAATTATTTTGGAATACGCCAATTAGAAAAGGCGAAAGGCGGTATTATGATAATTGCTTATACTTTTTTAGTTTACTTGCTTTAAGCGGTAATTATCGAATTTGGATGCCAAAATAAATGTATGTTGAACGTATGTTTTAAACGACTTAATAATTAATATAGTCTAAACAGCAATTAATCCGGCTGCAACATACATCTTAAAAAATTCTCTGTAGAAAAAGCTGCAGCCCCTAAGGCAGAGGACGCAAAATCAATATCAGAGAAATGGATAGTCAGCTTCGATTGATGAAAGGGTAAAGTATAATTACTTATCATTTTTTTCACACGTGGCTCTATCCATCTTTTTGCTAAGGAGAGGCGATTTCCAATGATGATTTGTTCTGGATTAAATGTATGAATGATATTTATAATTCCAGATCCTAAATGATCCCCCACCTCATGGAATAAATGGATTGCTTGGTTATTTCCTTGGTTAGCAAGCTCAATTAAGTCATTTAAATGAATTTGTTTTTTATCTCCTAGCTTTAATTGTGTAGCTCTAGTTAATAAGTATTGTTCAGAAGCATATAGTTCCCAGCAGCCTTTATTGCCACAGCGGCATTCTAGTCCATCCTTTTGTATGGTCATATGACCGATTTCACCTGAATAACCTAGCGTTCCTTTATATAATTCTCCGTTAATAATAATGCCAGCACCAATTCCAATGCCTGCACTTACATAAATAAGATTTTGAAAAGGTTGCCCTAGGCCGAATTCCTTTTCTCCATAGGCTCCTGCGTTTGCTTCATTTTCGACTAAAACAGGAAGATGAAATTGTGCCTCTAATTGTTTCTTAAGCGATATGTTTTTCCAGCCAAGGTTTGGTGCTAGTAGAATCTCTCCTTCCATGTTTATAATCCCTGGTGCGCCAATTCCAATCCCAATTACACCATAAGGAGATTTAGGAGCATTCTCTATTAAAGTAGTAATAATTTTTTTTATCATTTCTAGTGTATCTTCATACGTTAAATTTACATACTTTTCATTTATCCGATAAATAATATTTCCACGTAAATCGGTTAAAATTCCTAATATGTAATTGACACCTAGGTCAATACCGATTGAATAGCCTGCTTGTTCATTAAATAGCAGCATGACAGGTCGTCTGCCTCCACTCGACTCGCCATGACCAGATTTATAGATTAACTGTTCGTCAATAAGCTCTGATACTAAGGAGGAGACAGTGCCCTTTGTTAATCCTGTTTGTTGCGCAATATCTGCCCGAGAGATTGGAGCATTGTTTTTAATTAAATATAAACATAGTGACTTATTTTCTTTTTTTACCAATTGCTGATTCCAAGTAATATGCATGTTTTTTCTTAGTCTCCTTTTATCCCGTATCTTGCCTTTTGAACTGGAAAAATTTATTTATTATCAGAAGTTGAATTATCTCTTAAAGCATCATTCTTAATTGATTAATTATACTACAGTTTGTCTATTAACCAAACCTAAACAAAAGGGATAAATATTGTTGAAAAACTATTTATCCAAAAGATAAACAAAGGGAATCGTTTTTTATACGTTGGTTTATTTAATATACAAACTTATTAATCCTTGTTATAATTTTGATAGAACAACTTATCTGTATACGCACAGAGTAGAGACTCCTTTAGATTTTTTCTTTTTACAGATACCGTTCAAATTAGCATTAATTTCAATAAAATCGTGTAAGTAGTCTTAGCTAGTGGAGGTGCTTAAAGAGTGAATTACAGAAATTTAGGAAATACAGGCCTAAAAATCAGTGAAGTAAGTTTCGGTACGTGGGCAATTGGTGGTTCATGGGGAAAGGTTGATGACACTGAAGCATTAAAATCCTTAGAACTGGCAATCGAAAAAGGCGTGAATTTTTTTGATACAGCAGATGTATATGGAGATGGACATAGTGAGGAGCTGCTTGCTAAGGCCACGAAAGGGAAAGAGGATCAAATCCATATTGCAACTAAGTTTTGTCGTGGAGGAGATATTTTTGCACAGCAAACATACTCAGACGAAAGTGTTCGTCAGTATTGTGAAAATAGTTTAAAGCGATTAAATAGAGAAGCAATCGATTTATACCAAATTCATTGTCCGCCAACAGAAATATTAAAAGATGGTCAAGTATTTGAGGTACTTGATAAATTACAGCAAAAAGGAAAAATTCGGAATTATGGAGTAAGTGTTGAAACAGTGGAGCAGGGGCTTATATGCTTGCAAAATCCAAACGTAAAGGCGTTGCAAGTTATTTTTAATATTTTTCGCCAAAAACCACTTGAGAAATTAATTCCTGTAGCGGAGAAGCAAGGGGTCGGGATTCTTGTGCGTCTTCCGTTGGCTAGTGGTTTACTTACTGGGAAATTTACGAAAAATCATACTTTTGATGAAGATGATCATCGCAAATTTAATGAAAATGGGAAAGCCTTTAATGTAGGAGAAACATTTGCAGGGCTTGGTTTTAAAAAGGGTGTAGAATTAGCAGATGAGCTTACTTGGATTGCGAATGGTCGAAAGTCAATGGCTACTGCAGCATTACGATGGATATTGGATCAGCAAGGTATTTCTTGTGTAATTCCAGGATTCAAAAATCGAAAGCAAATTGTTGAAAACTTAAAAGCATTAGAGGAAAAAACATTTAATATGGATGAATTACAAACACTAAGAACATTTTATGAAGATAAAGTGAAAAATTCTATTAGAGGTCCATACTAACATTAGATATAGATGAAAAAGAGCGGTGAATTTCCAATTGGAAATTCACCGCTCCTTTTTTCAAACTTTGCTCTCAAAGAGATTAATAAATACATCTTTATCCCACATTTAACGGACAGTAAGACCCAACCGTAAGTTTAGGAGAATTCAAGGAAGATAGGTGGGAGATGAAGGGAAACCCTCACTTTATTTCGGTATCTCACTTTCTCCTTTAATAAATTTCCAAATGTCCTGAAAAACATTTGCTCTATGTAAGGTAGTGACAATGACTAGGGAAACAGGACCAATAATTAGCCCGATAAATCCAAAAAGCTTAAATCCAACAAATAGAGCAATTAAGGTTGCTAAGGGATCTAGCCCAATATTAGAAGAGAGAATTTTTGGTTCCATTATTTGCCGTTGAACTAAAACGACGATATAGAGCACCGATAACCCTATTGCCAGCACGATTTGTCCAGTAATAATCTCATAAATTATCCAAGGAACGAATATTAGACCTGTACCCAAATACGGAATAATATCAACTATTCCAGTTAAGAGTGCAATCGTAATCGCATAATCAACTCGAAGTATTAAAAGGCCAATTAAAATAATGACTGTTGTAATCGAAACAAGCGTTAACTGTGCTTTAATAAATCCAAGTAAAGCTTTCTTTAATTCAAAGAAAACTGTTTTTCCACTATTTAACCATTTAGAAGGAAAAAATTTTCCGAACTTCAATGATAACCGAACCCAGTCTTTACTAATAAAAAACGTGGCTAATAAAGAGAATATTAGAACACTCGCTGCATTAGGAAACCAGGATAGTATGATGGGAATGTTAAGGAAAAAGGATTGCAAAAAATCTCCCATAACATTTCCAACCTGTTCGCCAACTTTATTTATATTTGTCATAATCGTATCTTGTTGACCTGTTCCAAGATTATTGAAGGTTTGTGATATTTTATTATATAATGGGATAATTTGCGCTGCGAACAAATCCTCAATATATCGAATAATGATATCAATATGTTTCGGTACTACCTCACCCAGATAAGCCGCCCCTGCTACAATCTCGGCAATTAGTAAAGAAACTAACCCAGCAAATACAGATAATATGAGCAAAATACTTAAAATTACAGCAAAGGCTCTAGGCAGTTTACATTTAAATTGCAAAAAATTAACAAGTGGATTCATTAAAAAAGCAATTAGAAATCCTATAATAAAGGGATAGGTTACTTTGGATAAATAAAAGAAGCTAACAAATAATAGGATGGTAGCTACAATAACTACAATAAACCGAATCGTACGGTTAAGATATGTATAATTCAATGTTAATCCTCCCATTTTTAGTATAATAAATAATAGACCATTATCAATTGCAAAATAGAATAGAAGTAAATTCCTTTTTCATCTATATTTTCTATACTTATGCATTTTTAATCGGAATTCCTGCTTTTTATAAATAATTTAATAAGTAGGAAGAGATTTTTTGGTTAATGTTTTTTAAAGGAGAGTCATTTATGTTTTTATTTAGTCAATCTTATTTATTTTTATATTTGCTTTTGGCAATTGCTCTTGTAGCTAAAAACAATTCTTTAATAATTGCGGTTATTTTCTTATTAATAATGAAACTGATTGGGATAGATAGTAAATTATTTGCCTTGATTCAATCAAAAGGAATTAATTGGGGGGTAACAATTATTACAATTGCTGTGCTTGTACCTATTGCAACAGGCGATATTGGATTTAAAGATTTGTCCGCTACCTTTAAATCACCGTATGCGTGGATTGCTTTAATTTCTGGAATTATGGTTGCGTTGCTCGCAAAGGGTGGGGTTAGTTTATTGGCTGATTCCCCTGAAATTACAACTGCTCTTGTTTTGGGAACCATTTTGTCAGTATCTGTCTTTAACGGGGTAGCTGTAGGTCCGTTAATTGGAGCTGGAATTGCTTATGCTGCAATAAAAGTAGTAGAGTGGATAACCTGATCCACTCTCTGTTATGCATAAGGAAGACAGGAGCTGTGAATTTATGGTATAATTAAAAAAAGAAAGAATATAGTGTAAAGGAGAATCAGAAAAAATTTTTTTTACTATATCTACAGTTTTTAAGTATAAAATATGAGACATTTTGAAGATTTTTGTTTATAATGAAAGGGTAGTTACATTTTATCTCATCTATAAGTACCAAATGGTTTATTTTTTTATTTGAAAATGTAAGCATTTACAAATGATTGATGCTCACTTTATTTTTTATGAAAAACTCCCCCATCTTTTTTATAAATAAATCCGGATTACATTATTAATTGATTTTTTGGTACATATTCAGTTAATCTAACAAAATAGTAAACATTTATTTAAGGTGTATTCCATCGCTTTGTTTTTACAGATTTTCACAATATTGGTAACTACAGCAGGGACAATATGGGAGTTCGAAAGATTTGTACTAAAGAAAAGGTGTAAAGGAGAGATATGTATGGCTGTTACAAAAGGGCTTGAGGGGGTTATTGCAACAACATCTTCTATCAGTTCCATTATAGATGATTCACTTGCTTATGTGGGTTATGATATTGATGTGTTAGCAGAGCAATCTAGTTTTGAAGAAGTAATCTATTTATTATGGCATCAAAAACTGCCAAATGATACGGAGCTGGCAAAACTAAAACAAGAATTGGCAGATAATGCTGAATTACCAGTCTCTTTGATTGAGCAAATGAAGCTAATGCCATTAAATAAAGTACATCCTATGGCTGTACTTCGTTCAACTGTCTCTTTATTAGGAGCATATGATGAAAGCGCAGATGTAATGGATTCGGAAACCAATTATTTAAAAGCTGTAAGGCTTCAAGCAAAAATGCCAACTATCGTAACAGCTTTTTCTAGATTAAGAAAAGGTCTCGATCCAATTTCTCCAAGAAAAGATTTAGGATTTGCTGCTAACTTCTTATATATGCTGAATGGGCAAGAACCAGAAGACATTGCGATTGAGGCTTTTAATAAAGCGCTCGTTCTTCATGCAGATCATGAGCTAAATGCATCTACCTTTACTGCTAGAGTTTGTGTTGCAACATTGTCTGATGTATATTCAGGGATTACATCAGCTATAGGAGCATTAAAAGGGCCATTACATGGTGGAGCAAACGAAGCAGTTATGAAAATGCTGACGGAAATTGGAAGCATTGACAATGTGGAACCATATATTAGAGAAAAGATAGCGAACAAAGAAAAAATAATGGGATTTGGTCATCGCGTTTATCGAAAGGGCGATCCTCGTGCCAAACATCTAAAGGAAATGGCAAGAAAATTAACACAATTAACTGGTGAACCTCAGTTGTATGAGATGAGTATTAAGATTGAGACAATGTTAAAGGAAGAGAAAAATTTAGTACCAAACGTAGACTTTTTCTCTGCCTCTGTTTATCATAGTCTAGGTATTGACCATGATTTATTTACCCCGATTTTTGCGGTAAGCAGGGTTTCTGGCTGGCTGGCTCATATTCTCGAGCAGTACGAGAATAATCGTCTTATTCGCCCTAGAGCAGATTATGTTGGTCCTGAACGTTTGGAATATGTACCAGTTAACAAACGCTAAAAAGGATATGATTTCCCATAGAGTTAAAGAATGATATATACTTAATGTGGGAGAATTTAGTTTGTATATTGGCATTTTCCTTTTTTTATTCGTCAAAATAGTAAATATAATTAGCTTCTCAAAGCTTGTTATAATAAATTTATTTCATTCTATTTCCAATGGAGTTTGTAGCATTGGAAAAAGAAACTATTTTTTTACGGAGGGATAGAAACATGCAAGGAGAAAAAATTACAGTAGTAGATGGAGTATTAAATGTACCAGCGAATCCAATTGTTCCTTATATTGAGGGAGATGGAATTGGACCAGATATTTGGGCAGCATCATCAAGAGTATTAGATGCCGCTGTTGAAAAAGCATACAATGGGGAAAAGAAAATTGTTTGGAAAGAAGTATTGGCTGGGGAAAAGGCATTTAATGAAACGGGAGAATGGTTACCTACTGAAACATTAGATGTTATTAAAGAATATTTAATTGCTATAAAAGGACCATTAACTACACCAGTTGGTGGCGGTATTCGTTCTTTAAACGTTGCCCTACGCCAAGAATTAGATCTTTTTGTTTGTTTACGTCCAGTAAGATGGTTTGAAGGAGTACCATCTCCTGTAAAAAGACCACAAGATACAGATATGGTTATCTTCCGTGAAAATACAGAAGATATCTATGCCGGAATTGAGTATGAAAAAGGCTCAGAGGCTGTTTCTAAATTGATTAACTTTTTACAAGAAGAGATGGGAGTTAATAAAATTAGATTTCCTGAAACATCTGGAATTGGAATTAAACCAGTATCAGAAGAAGGAACAAGTCGTTTAGTAAGAGCTGCGATTAATTATGCGATTAAAGAAGGTCGTAAATCGGTAACTCTAGTACATAAAGGTAACATTATGAAATATACAGAAGGTGCATTTAAAAATTGGGGTTATGAATTAGCTGAAAAAGAATTTGGAGATAAAGTATTTACATGGGCTCAGTATGATCGCATTAAAGAGGAACAAGGTTCTGATGCAGCAAATAAAGCACAAGCTCAGGCAGAAGCAGAAGGGAAGATTATCATTAAAGATTCTATTGCAGATATTTTCCTTCAACAAATTCTTACTCGTCCGAAAGAGTTTGATGTAGTTGCAACAATGAATCTAAATGGAGATTATATTTCTGATGCATTAGCAGCACAGGTTGGTGGGATCGGTATCGCACCAGGAGCAAATATAAATTATGAAACTGGCCATGCTATTTTTGAAGCAACACATGGAACTGCTCCGAAATATGCTGGCTTAGATAAAGTAAATCCATCTTCTGTTATTCTTTCAGGTGTTCTATTGCTTGAACATTTAGGCTGGACAGAAGCAGCACAATTAGTGATTCAATCCGTAGAAAACACGATTGCTTCTAAAGTTGTGACTTATGACTTCGCTCGTCTAATGGAAGGTGCAACAGAAGTGAAATGCTCAGAGTTCGGTGATGAATTAATTAAGAACATGGGTTAAGAAACAATATGAAGAAGAGATTGGTCTCATCTCTTCTTCCTTTTTGCCTAAAACAGAAGTTTTGCGGTATTGGATTAGAATGGGATAAGCTAAAAAAAGTATTTCTAGATGGAGTAAAAGGGGACTCTAACTAGTAAAGTGCTTATTGGTGGGCTATGCATTCTCGGTCTAATAAGGGGGAAATTATATGGTTAAGCGCAAGAAAATTTCCATCATTGGTGGGGGATTTACTGGAGCAACAACGGCTTTTTTACTTGCTCAAAAAGAACTAGGGGATATCGTATTATTAGATGTTCCACGAAATGAAAATTCAACTAAAGGAAAAGCTTTGGATATGTTTGAAGCTAGTCCTGTACAGGGATTCGATGCAAATATAATTGGAACTTCTAATTATAAAGATACTGCTGATTCTGATATTGTCGTGATAACTGCTGGTATGGCAAGAAAGCCAGGCATGAGTAGAGATGATCTCGTACAGACAAATCAGTCTATTATGAAATCGGTAACGAAGGAAATTGTTCAGTATTCACCTAATTGTGTAATTATCGTGCTTACTAATCCTGTGGATGCTATGACTTATACTGTTTATAAAGAATCTGGTTTCCCAAAAAATAGAGTAATCGGCCAGTCTGGTATTCTAGATACAGCGCGCTTTCGCAGCTTTGTTGCAATGGAGTTAAACCTTTCTGTTAAAGATATCACAGGATTTGTATTAGGTGGCCATGGTGATGATATGGTACCGCTTATTCGTTATTCTTATGCAGGAGGAATTCCATTAGAATCGCTCATTCCAAAACATAGATTAGAAGAAATTATCGAGAGAACGAGAAATGGCGGAGCGGAAATTGTAAATCTGCTTGGCAATGGAAGCGCCTATTATGCTCCAGCAGCTTCATTAGTTGATATGTGTGAGGCAATTATTAAAAATCAAAGACGAGTCCTTCCAACTATCGCTTATTTGGAAGGCGAGTATGGCTATAACGATCTTTATCTAGGCGTACCTACTATTCTAGGTGGTAACGGAATCGAACAAATTATTGAACTTGATTTAACAGAGGAAGAAAAAGCGGCACTAGACAAATCCGTCCATTCGGTTCGTAACGTCTTGACAGTATTAAATTAAATACATGAAAAATCGGTTGCTCTATAAAAAGAGTTAGCCGATTTTTTTTAGGAATTAATTTTGTTAATCTGTTCTTTACGGGAGAGTTTCAACATTTAGCTTCCTTAATTTCTGCAGCTTGCAGTTGCGTCTAACTGTCTGTTTAGAGTGGAATAAAGCGGCCATCTTATTTACAAATACGAAGAAATTTAAAAAATTATTTCGCATTTGTAAACAGCAAATAAATGTTTTTTCCATTTTTATCGAACAATATATTATAATGTAAATAGGTATAAGGGGACTTTAGGGGAATTAACATATTTGGAGGCTGTATATGAAGAAAAAGGTTTTGGTTGTAGATGATGAACAATCTATCGTAACTTTACTGAAGTATAATTTGCAACAGGCAGGCTATGATGTATTAACTGCCATGGATGGAGAAGAAGGATTGAATCTAGCATTAACTGCTAATCCGGATGTCATCTTACTTGATTTAATGTTGCCAAAAAAAGATGGGATGGATGTTTGTAAAGAATTACGCCAACAGAAAGTGTTAACTCCTATATTAATGTTAACGGCAAAAGATGATGAGTTTGATAAAGTTTTAGGACTAGAGCTTGGAGCAGATGATTATATGACGAAACCATTTAGTCCAAGGGAAGTCATCGCTCGAATTAAAGCCGTTTTGAGACGAATACAAATGCAAGTACCTGCAGCTTCTGATGAAATAGATGAAGATGAGGATGACGGTATTAAAATCGCTGAGTTAAGAGTACTTCCTAATTATTATGAAGCGTACTTCAAAGAAGAATTATTAGAATTAACTCCGAAAGAGTTTGAGTTATTATTATATCTTGTTAAAAATAAGGGGAGAGTTCTAACAAGAGATCAGTTATTAAGTGCAGTATGGAACTATGATTTTGTAGGCGATACAAGAATTGTAGATGTCCATATTAGTCATTTGCGTGAAAAAATTGAAGAAAATACAAAAAAACCTATATATATTAAAACAATACGTGGTTTAGGATATAAATTAGAGGAACCAAAATAAATGAAGAGCTTTAAATCTCGATTAATGGCGAGCGTTTTATTTACTATATTTATCGTGTTTGTATTTGTCGCTATTTTCATTGAATCATACAATAAGAAGACTTTTATGGATTCTTTTGATAATCGATTGAAACGCGAAAGTACATTAATTGCAAATCAAATCATGAATAATGGTGGGATTTTAGAAATTAATAATCGCTTAGTGAAAGAATATAGTGAAGCGTTAGATGTACAGATTACTATTATTGATGATTCTGGAGAAATGTTGTTCAATGAGGGAGAACTGCAGACAGAAACAGAATATGAAAATCAAGTGCAAACCTTACTTTCAAATGAAAAGGTGAATGCTGTATCTATTAACGGGAATCCTAACTTCCATTTTTATCAACAGGAGCTTACGGATGAAGAAGGAAGACAAGGATATTTACTAATAGGGGCTAAAGTGGAAGAAATAGAGAATGCGTATCAACATATTAATTGGATTATTTTTTCTTCGTTTCTATTCTCATTTTTAGTGATTTATCTAATCGGTTATAAATTAATCTATCGTTATACAAGACCGATAGAATCGGCTACCAAAGTAGCTATCGATTTAGCAAATGGTAATTATCATGCTAGAACGTATGAAGATCGAGTAGATGAAACTGGAGTTCTAAGTTCTTCTCTTAATAAAGTAGCTAAAGATATGCAAGAAATGGTAAAAGCGCAAGAAATACAAGAAGATCGTTTAGGAACCTTGATAGAGAGTATTAGCAGTGGATTACTTTTAATAGATAGCAGAGGTTATATAAATTTAATTAATAAATCCTATAAGGACATTTTCTTTGTCCGGTCTGCTGACTATCTCTATAAACAATATTATAAAGTTATTCCATATAGACAAGTTACCGATCTTGCAGAAGAAATTTTTATGACAGAGCATAAGGTAATTCGCGAAATGGCGCTGGAAATCCAAAATGAAAAGAAAAGTTTTCAAGTATATGGAGTTCCCATTATTGGGACAAACGATAGATGGATGGGGATTTTGCTTGTTTTTAATGATATAACGGAGTTGAAGAAGCTTGAACAAATTCGTAAAGATTTTGTTGCCAATGTATCCCATGAATTAAAAACGCCTATTACATCTATTAAGGGCTTTTCTGAAACACTTCTCGATGGGGCGATGGAAGACAGAGAGACGCTAGAAGAATTTTTACGAATTATTTTAAAAGAGAGCCATCGACTACAAACATTAATTCAAGATCTTCTTGACCTATCTAAATTAGAACAACACCATTTTGCTCTAAATAAAGAGGAGTTTAATCTGGTGGAAATTTTAAATAAAGCGACTAAAATGCTGGAAGGTCGAGCAGAAGCGAAAAATATTAAATTAAAATTTCCTCAATCAAATGAAGTGATTCAAATGGAAGGAGATAGAAGTAGATTAACCCAGGTTTTTCTAAATTTAATAACAAATGCTGTGATCTATACCCCAAACGATGGGGAAATCAATGTTTATGTGGTGGAAAAGAAAAAGAAAATTGAAGTGAAAATTCAAGATACCGGCATAGGCATAGAACAGGATGAAATTCCAAGAATTTTCGAGCGTTTTTATCGTGTTGATAAAGCGAGAAGTAGAAATTCTGGGGGTACAGGTTTAGGTCTAGCAATTGTAAAGCATTTAGTGGAATTACATAGAGGAACAATTCAGGTGGAAAGTGAAATGGGAGTAGGAACAACTTTCACCGTGATTTTGCATAAGGAATTTCCTTTTTAAGGGCAAGAGGGCACATTAAAATTTGTTGCCCTCTTTTTTTGTCCAATGCTAGCCAAGATGAACTTCCCGATTGTCTCTACGATAAGTCAACATCAATTCACTAACGTTCATTGTGTTTCCTTTATCTCAAGAAAATCGCTCCAGTTCACAAGGCGCTAAACGGTACCTTCCGCTTTTCTATTGTCTAGCTCCGGTGCCTATCGGTTAGCAAACTTCCAACAATCTCCCTACGATAAGTCAACATCGATTCACTAACGTTCATCGTGTTTCCTTTATCTCAGTCGATAGTTTCCAGTTTGTACACCGATAAACAGGCCCTTCCGCTTTTCTATTTACATTGTTTTTACATTTGGTTTATGGTGGGTTTACACTTTGTTGGTACAATTACTTATGAAGTCCCCCTTATCCATTTGGTTAAGGACTTAAGCTGAAAGCTACCCCGCTTTTAGCTTCCCCTGTATAATAGTGGGCTTGGTAGGAAATAGTTCGTTTGAAATTATTGGTAGGATTATCTAATTTCCAACCTTTGCCTGTGTCGATATACCTGAATTGATGCTGTTAAAGTTATGAAAAAAGCAGAGATTGTTGCAAAAAGGTGTGTGTTACACGCTTATTTCGTTGTAGGTTGAAATAAGAATGTGTATACTGGGCCTCTTTTTCAACCATCTCTGCTTTTTTACATTTATGAATATGTCATGTAAAATAGGTAGTATTGAGTTGTGTAGTAATCATCGTTTATTTACGAGAAAATATACATTATAAAAAGGATGGAGGAGGATTTCTTGAAAAAGAAATTAATCTTAATTGACGGTAATAGTATTGCGTATCGAGCGTTTTTTGCTTTACCTCTATTAAACAATGATAAAGGTGTACATACAAATGCGGTTTACGGTTTTACTATGATGCTAATGAAAATTTTAGAAGAGGAAAAGCCGACACATGCATTAGTTGCATTTGATGCGGGAAAAACCACTTTCCGTCATAAAACCTTCAGTGAATATAAGGGAGGACGTCAAAAAACACCACCAGAATTGTCTGAGCAATTTCCTTATATAAGAGAGTTATTAAAATCTTATGGTATCCATCATTACGAGCTTGAGAACTATGAAGCAGATGATATTATCGGAACACTTTCTCTTCAAGGGGAAAAAGATGGATTTGAAGTAGTTGTTATCTCGGGAGATAAAGATTTAACCCAATTAAGTTCGGATAATACAACGGTCTATATTACTAGAAAAGGAATAACAGATATGGAGTCCTATACCCCGAGCCATATTCAAGAGAAATATGGACTGACTCCTGAACGAATTATTGATATGAAAGGTCTAATGGGCGATAGTTCAGATAATATTCCAGGTGTTCCAGGTGTGGGAGAAAAAACAGCAATTAAATTGCTAAAGGAATTTGATTCCTTAGAAAATTTAGTACAATCTATCGACAAAGTAAGCGGTAAGAAGCTGAAAGAAAAGTTAGAAGAGTTTAAGGATCAGGCTTTGATGAGTAAAGAGCTAGCTACTATTTTCAGGGAAGCCCCTTTAACGATAACATTAGATGATACTGAATTTCCTGGGATGCAAATAGAGAAGTTAAAAGAAATCTTCAAGGAGCTTGGCTTTAATTCTTTACTTGAAAAATTAGGAGAAGCACCGGAAAAAGAAGAACTAGTATTAGAAGCCATCGAATTTAAAACAGTTGAAAATATTACAGATACAATTTTTTCAGATAGAAATATAATGTATGTCGAAGTATTAGAAGATAATTATCATTATGCACCAATCTTAGGAATTTCTCTTTTAAATGAAAAAGGAGCATATTATCTTCCGATTGAACAAGCTTTGAAATCACCTGCTTTTAAAGTTTGGGCAGAAGATGAAAAGAAAGAAAAAATTGTTTATGATGCTAAAAGATCAGAAGTGTCATTACGTCATCAAGATATTCATTTAAAAGGGATTACGTTTGATATCCTTATTGCAGCATATTTAGCAGATCCTTCGGCAACTATTGAAGATGTTGCCTCTGTTGCTAAAAAGTATGGATACACTAATTTACAATCAGATGAAGCATTCTATGGAAAAGGGGCAAAGAGAAAGGTTCCAGAACAAGATTTATTAGCTGATCATCTCGTGAGAAAAGCGTTCGCTCTTCAGGCAGTACTGGAGGAAATGGAAGATGAATTAAGAAAGAATGATCAAGAAGCGTTATTTTATGATTTGGAAATGCCATTAAGCTTGGTACTTGCTGATATGGAGTCAACAGGTGTAAAAGTTGATGTTGCTCGCTTGAAAGCAATGGGAGAAGAGCTTTCCGAAAGATTGAAAGAAATCGAAGTGCGAATTTATGAGTTAGCTGGCGAAACCTTTAATATTAATTCTCCCAAACAGCTTGGCGTGATTTTATTTGAAAAACTTGGATTGCCAGTTGTGAAGAAAACAAAGACAGGCTATTCTACTTCAGCCGATGTATTGGAGCAACTTGCTAGTTCACACGAAGTAATCAGAGAAATTTTAGAATATAGACAGCTAGGCAAATTACAGTCAACCTATATAGAAGGATTGCAAAAAGTAGTCCATAACGGAAGAATTCATACAAGATTTAACCAAGTACTAACACAAACGGGCCGATTAAGCTCGATTGATCCTAACCTCCAAAATATCCCGATTCGTTTAGAAGAAGGAAGAAAAATAAGACAAGCGTTTGTACCGACAGAAGAGAATTGGGTTATATTTGCTGCTGACTATAGCCAAATTGAGCTGCGTGTCCTTGCACATATTGCTAATGATGAGAAATTAATCGAAGCATTTAGAGAAGATCATGATATTCATACAGAAACAGCAATGTCTGTTTTCCACGTAGAAGCTGATGAAGTGACCTCTAATATGCGCAGACATGCGAAAGCAGTTAACTTTGGAATTGTATATGGAATTAGTGACTACGGACTATCACAGAGTCTCCATATTACGAGAAAAGAAGCAGCTAAATTTATTGAACGCTATTTAGAAAGTTATCCTGGAGTAAAAAATTATATGGAAGAAATTGTGGCAGACGCAAAGCAAAAAGGCTATGTCTCGACTTTGCTTCATAGAAGAAGATATTTAGCTGATATTACTAGCAGAAACTTTAATCTTCGTAGCTTCGCTGAGAGAACAGCGATGAATACACCAATCCAAGGAAGTGCAGCAGATATCATTAAAAAAGCGATGATTGATATGGCTAAACGTTTGGAAGAAGAAGGCTTAAAAGCTAAATTATTATTACAGGTTCACGATGAATTGATTTTCGAGGCTCCCAAAGAAGAAATTGAAAAGTTAAAGGAAATTGTACCAGATGTAATGGAGCATGCAGTTGAATTAAGCGTGCCATTAAAAGTGGATTATTCTTATGGACCAACTTGGTATGATGCAAAATAATAAGGAAAACTTCTGTGAGTGGGGGTTTTTACTCCTCCTCCACTTCATGGTTAGTTGCACTTATCGGACCTTTACGAGAGATAGCTCCCTTAACTGGGGGCTTACTGCTCGTTATGCGTGAGTTAAATGATAATGGTAGTTATTCTAAACATATGAGCAATTATTCAGGAAAGGAGGAGATGAAGATGCCAGAATTACCAGAAGTTGAAACGGTTCGAAAAACGTTGAAACAGTTGACGCAAAATAAAGTCATAAAAGAAGTTGTGGTTTCATGGGCAAAAATGATAAAAAAACCAGAGAATGCAGAGGAATTTTCTGATGCATTAATTGGTCAAAGCATACTTGACGTTAAAAGACGGGGGAAATTCATTTTAATCGAAACAAATGATTTTACAATCGTCTCTCATTTGCGAATGGAAGGGAAATATGGTGTGTTTCAAGTTAATGATCCGGTTGATAAGCATACACATGTTATTTTCTTTTTTGAAGATGGCTCTCAGCTAAGATATAAAGATGTCCGGAAATTCGGTACGATGCATTTATTTAAAAAAGGGGAAGAACTAGACGCCCTGCCTCTTTCTCAATTAGGACCTGAACCGTTTGCTGAAGATTTTACGATTGCTAATTTTACCGAGCGGTTATCAAAAACGAATCGTAGTATCAAAACAGCACTATTAGATCAAAAGATTGTGGTTGGATTAGGTAATATTTATGTAGATGAAGCATTATTCCGAAGTAGTATTCATCCGGAGAGAATGGCAAGTTCTCTTAAGTCAAAGGAAATAGAGAAATTATATAAAGAAATCATTGCTACGCTATCCGAAGCGGTTGAAAAAGGTGGAAGCACAATCCGATCCTATGTAAACACCCAAGGGCAAATTGGAATGTTCCAGCTTGAACTATATGTTTATGGTCGAAAAGGGCAGGAATGCAAAGTATGTGGACATACATTAGAAAGAATTATAGTCGGCGGAAGAGGAACTGTTTTTTGTCCTAATTGCCAAAAGAAATAAGAAAAAGATAAAATCAATAAACCTAAATTAACATTGGATGGGCTCTTTCCATATAGTATATTACTATTGATTTGGAAGGAGCTTATCTTTATGGCCCAGGTGTTTTCTCTTTTATTATTAGCAATCGCTGTCAGCATCGATAGCTTTAGTGTTGGTTTTACTTATGGACTGCGAAAAATGAAAATGCCCTTAAATTCTATCCTGATTATCGCCTGTTGTTCTGGTCTGACACTTCTAACAGCAATGTTGGTAGGTCATGTTATTTCAAGGATATTCTCCCCATCGTTTGCAGAAAGTATAGGTGGTATTATATTAATCATATTAGGTGGATGGATTCTTTACCAATATTTTAAGCCGAGTAAAGAAAAGGAAGTTCTAACAGAAGAGAAGAATATTATAAATTTTGAAATAAAATCTTTAGGAATTGTCATCAATATTTTAAAGAAACCTTTATCAGCGGATTTTGATAAATCAGGAACGATTACAGGGCTAGAAGCGGTTGTGTTAGGTTTTGCTCTGTCTTTAGATGCCTTTGGAGCAGGAATTGGTGCTTCTATGCTCGGGTTTTCGCCACTATTTTTAACTCTTGCTGTTATTTTTATGAGTACATCCTTTGTGTCTTTAGGCATTTATCTAGGTAAGTTTTTGTCAGAGAAAAGTTATATGGATAAATTCTCTTTTATTCCCGGGATTATCTTAATCATTATTGGGATTTTAAAACTTTAATTCTTTACCAAATTTGCGAAATAGGTTGGTTCCTTCTAAGGCGGTGCCCCTCCTTGGCGAATCGCCTTTGGAATTTCACCTATCTCTCTCCTTTATATAAATTTGTTACATACTAAATACTAAATTCAATAAGGTAGGTATTGTTATGACGATAATAGTAGGATTAACTGGAGGGATTGCGAGTGGAAAATCGACGATATCTTCCTATTTTCAATCACTAAACATCCCGATTATTGACGCAGACATCGAATCGAGACTTGCTGTAGAAAAAGGAGAACCAGCATATGTAGAAATAGTGTCCCATTTTGGTAAGGAGATTTTACATCAAGATGGTACCTTAAATAGACAAAAGCTTGGGGAAATTATCTTTTCAAATGAAGAAGAACGGAATGTACTTAATGGCATTGTACATCCTGATGTAAGAAGAAGAATGGATGTTAAGCAGAGACAAGCAGTTGAATCAGGAGAGAAAATAGCGATTTTAGATATTCCGTTGCTTTTTGAAAATAAATTAAATCAAACGGTGGATCGAACGATTTTAGTATATGTAGATCAAAATGTTCAAATTAATCGATTAATGAAAAGAAATGATTTAAGCTATGAGCAGGCTGTTAAACGAATAAACGCGCAAATGCCATTACGAGAGAAACTTCTTCTTGCTGATGAAGTAATTAATAATAATGGATCTATGGAAGATTCTATCAACCAAGCGAAGAGGATTTTGGAAAAATGGCAGGTTTTCCCTACCTGAAAATAAGGTTTGTCCCACACTTAACGGACAGTATGGCTTGGGTCTCAAGCATATGAGAATTCGAGGAAGAAAGGTGGGAGATCAACTGTTCGTAAAGATCCGAATGGTTCAACTAACCATCAGGGGGATGAAGGTAGCTCCCACTGATGGAAGTTTCACTTTATAGAAGAGAATTTGATATAATTACTTGTACAAGCCTTTATTTTTATATAATATGAAGATAAGTATATACATGGAACAATGAATTCGGAGCTGATATGAAATGAGATGTCCTACCTGTCAACATAATAACACCCGCGTTCTTGATTCACGACCAGTTGATGAGTATAAATCGATTCGCAGAAGAAGAGAATGTGAAGCTTGCGGTAATCGATTTACCACTTTTGAAAAAGTAGAAGAGATTCCTTTAATTGTAGTGAAGAAAGAAGGGACGCGTGAAGAATTTAGCAGGGATAAAATATTGCGTGGTTTAATAAGAGCGTGTGAGAAGAGACCAGTTGCTTTGAAACAATTGGAAGAAATAACCGCTGAAGTAGAAAAAGAACTTCGAAGTAACGTTGCTTCAGAAATAAAGAGTGAAATTATTGGAGAAATGGTAATGGATCGCTTGGCGAAAATTGATGAAGTAGCATATGTGCGTTTTGCATCCGTTTATCGTCAGTTTAAAGATATAAATGTATTTATTGACGAATTAAAGGAATTAATAAAAAAAGACTAAAAGACACATGGAAATGATAACTAAGGGAGCTAAAGATTTCTTTGGCTCTTTTTTGCCTTTTATCTCCTTTTGATGGAAATAGAATGTATGAAAGGAAGAATTAATATGTCTCAGCATTGGCAAGACCTACTTCCGGTCGACAGATATCGAGTAACGGTGAATGGGCTGTTAAGCGATTATGATCGAAAGACAATCACCTTCTTATATCAACCTTTAATTGGGACAAAATGTTTAGCTTTATATATGACCTTATGGGCTGAAGTCGAAGAAAATCGTTTATGGTCCATGACAAATACACATCATAGTTTAATGAATTTCATGAGTTGCGGTTTAAATGATATATATGAAGCAAGACTAAAGCTTGAAGGAATTGGTCTATTAAAAACTTATTTAAAGAAAGAGGATGGAAATAGAGCTTTTATCTATGAATTGCAGCCTCCTTTATCACCAGCACAGTATTTTCTAGATGGGATGTTAAATGTTTATTTATATAGAAAAGTTGGAAAAGCTCAGTATAGCAGATTGAAAAGATTCTTTTCCGATGAAAAAATTTCTGATTCTAGTTATCAACCAATAACAAAAGCTTTTCAAGATGTTTTTATGTCTGATCATGGAAGTGCAGTTCGGGCGATGCATGAATTAGATGAAGAAGATACTATTGATCAAACTTATATTGGAAAAGAAGAGCAAACTGGTATTCAAATTACTAAAGATGATTTTGACTTTGAGCTGCTATATGCAGGGATTCATGATTCCTTATTATCGAAAAAGGCTTTTACGAAAAAAGTAAAGGAAGCGATACTAAATCTCTCTTTTATCTATGGAATTGATCCAATTCAAATGAAGAATATCGTAATTAGTGCGATTAATCATCAGGACGAAATTGATGTGGAAGAATTGAGAATAGCTGCACGCGATTGGTATCAATTTCAACATAATGACTTGCTGCCAATGTTAGTTGATCGAAAACAACCGCAAAAGGATCATTCATCAACAGATGCTCCAAAATCGAAAGAAGAAGAATTGATATATTATTTGGATCACACTTCTCCCCGCGAAGTATTGAAAGATATATCTGGGGGAGCGGAACCTTCTAAGACAGACTTGCAAATTATAGAGGAAATTATGTTTTCGCAAAAACTGTTGCCTGGCGTCATTAATGTTCTGATTCAATATGTTATGCTGAAAACAGATATGAAATTGACAAAAGGCTATATCGAAAAAATCGCTGGTCAATGGGTTAGAAAAAATATCCGTACCGTTAAAGATGCAATGGACCTTGCGAAAAAAGAGCATAAGCAATATATGGAATGGGCTCAAGGTAAAAAAAATCCACAGCCAAAGGCAAACCGCAAAGCAATTCGGACGGAAAAGATTCCAGAATGGTTTGGACAAGATCAGGATAACGAAGAAAAGATAAAAACAACTGATAAGACTTCTGCAAAGAATACGAGCGATAAAGAGTTGGAGCAAAAAAAGAAAGAGCTGGAAGAGCGTATAAAAAAATTATAAAATCAGGTGGTGAATGAAACGGTGGAAAGAATTAATGATACATTAAAGAAATTTGGTGCAGGTAATAATTTTCAGGAAAGGTACCGTGCTATGAAACAAGAAGTACTTGCCCATCCTGATGTAAGAGCTTTTTTAAGAGAGCATGAGGATGAGCTTACTTCTAATGCTGTTGATGTGGGAATGATGAAGCTGTATGAATATGCCAATCAAAGCAAGGGTTGTGATAAGTGCTCCAGTCTTCAGGGCTGTGTGAATATGATGCAAGGATACCATCCTAACCTTGTTATAATAAGAGGGAATATTGAGATTCAATATGAACGATGCCCGCGCAAGGTTTCGGAGGACAATCAGAAGAAAAAAGAAAAGCTAATTAAAAGCTTATATGTACCGAAGGATATTCTTGAAGCTTCCTTCAATACAATTGATCTTGATGGAGAGAGAATGGAAGCGGTAGAAGCGGCTATTCGATTTGTAGAGGAATATAAACCAGGCCAAAGGCATAAAGGGATATATTTTTATGGGGAATTTGGTGTAGGAAAATCGTATATTTTAGGAGCAATTGCTAATAAACTTTCTCAAAAGCAAATTTCTTCCATGATTGTATATGTTCCTGAATTATTTAGAGAAATGAAGAGTTCGATTGCTGATAGTACGTTAAATGATAAAATTGAAAGCATAAAAAGAGAACCTATTTTAATGTTAGATGATATTGGTGCAGAAACAATGTCTAGCTGGATTCGTGATGAGGTCCTTGGACCAATATTGCAGTTTAGAATGCTAGAGAATTTACCTACTTTATTTACATCCAATTTTGATTTTAGCGGCTTAGAGCATCATCTCACCTATTCTCAAAGAGGAGAAGAGGAAAAGATGAAGGCGATGAGAGTGATGGAAAGAATTCGCTATTTATCTACACCAATTCGTGTAAAAGGAAAAAATAAACGACTATGACGATTTCATTTTTAGTAAGGAGAAGGGCAAGTTGACGGAAATTTCGAATGCTGAAAAATTATTAGTAAAACGATATAATCAATTTCTTTTGTTTGTATCTATAACCATATTATTGTTGTTAATCCCCTTTTTTCTATCCTTTTATAGCCCAGGGATTTATAAAATAATCCTGGCATTATTGGTATTTGGACTGACTTATACCTATATTACAAAAAATAGAAGATTACTTGCATATGTAAGAAGCCGATGTGAAAAACGATCTATCTCGTTTCAGACATTGTATACCTGGTACATTATTTTGTATGCCTTTGTATTAGGTGTCCTCTTATTCTTTCTATAATTTAAATTTGATATAGTGATTTGAGGTTGGGACATAACTAAATTGATATTCTGTAAAGACGAACAATTTCTCATTTAGCTAGTAGATAGCGGCTGCTTTCACACACTTTTTACAAGAGGAAATATAATTAGTTGGGAAAACAGAGCAGCCGGAATATACGAAGACGCCACGGGGATTAGCGAGACAGTCTGAGACCCTGCAGGCTGTAAGCAGACCGCGGCTCAGCGCGAGCCCCACGGAAAGCGAAGTGTATTCCGGCTGCGGGGAAACGCACTAACCTTCATGGAGACTTCCTTTAAAAAACAAATAAAAAACCGAACAATTATACGAACTTTCATTAGCATCTTCGTATAATTGTTCAGATTATGTTGGCTGGAATACTTTTGTCCCAGCCTTATTTGTAATTCTCAAAATTTGACCTAATTCTTTTCTACTGTATTTTTTAATAAACATAATCCAAAGCACTTTACATTTTTCATAGTCTATTTTCTACCTATCCCCCATATATATGAAATCGAGGACTTCTTTATAAAGGGGGGATACGGTTGATTGAAATTCAATTTCACGATCAAAAAGATGCTATGAGATTTTTGCGCATTTTAAATAAACAGGTGAAATTTGTTGAGTCGGTTGAGAAAATGGACGACGTCAATAATTGGATAGTTGTTAAAACCGATGGAAGCAGTACAGCAGTAAAGAAATGCTTAACCGCTTTTATCTTGCATATAAAAACAGATGATTGGGCAAGAGAAATACTACAAAATCGTTATTTCTATTTGGATGAACTAGAACAGCGGAGCATATTAGAAATACTTCACAGTTTAATAGAAGAAGAACGGGAAGGACTTACAAGCTTAACAAAAGATATCAATATAAAAACATGTCTTCTAGAGAGTTTGGATAACTTTATGGTGGAAATGCATAAAGAATTTTCGTTTGATTCCTTTGTAACCTTTCGATTAAAGGCTTTTTTTGAAAAGCTAATAAAATACATAGAATTATCGATTGATGAGTACAAAATGGAACAAGAATATCAGGTTTTTATTCATACATTGCGAAATTCCCTTTCCAAAAAGGCTGCAAAAGTGAATCATATCCATGTAGTAATCGACTTAGAAATACAATTTTTTGATACAGAATATCGAGAAATACCTCAGCAAGAGCTTATGATGTTGTATGACCAAAGAAATTTAGCTTCTTCCCATTATATCGACCCATATTCCCTTGGCCCATTGCTTGCGCTTGCTCCGAAAACAATTTTTCTATATACAGAGGATAGAGAATTGCCGATTGTACGAACGATTTTAAATATATTTGAAGAGCGAGTACAACTTCTTGATAAGGAACACTTTTTTCTAAGGATAAATAAACAGACAGAAATGAAATAAGATTCCCATTAATCCCCTTGATTTTATGCGGAGAAAAGCATATAATAACGTACATAAATTAACTATAACTTATACATGTAATGATAAGGACAATGGTTTTCTTGTACGGTTCAAAGAGAGGGAAGGATGCTGGGAACTTCCTAACACGATAAGATTACTTACCACCTTTAAACTTCAGTCAGGAACAGGAAATACTAAGTAATGACTGGCGGTATCAGCAGCCGTTATCTGTTTAAACTAAAGCTAGACAAATGAATTGTTTGGGAATTAGGGTGGAACCACGTGTTTTTAATTTAAAACTCGTCCCTTCGTATAGGGACGGGTTTTTTTGCGTTTTTTAATCGGTTCTTATCTTACATGCATGGCAAAAATAAAGGAGGAAGTTTCATGTCAGAATTAATTAACATTACATTTCCAGACGGAGCGGTAAAGGAGTTTCCGGGAGGAACTACAACAGAAGATATTGCAGGTTCTATTAGCCCAGGTCTAAGAAAAAAAGCACTAGCAGGGAAAATTAATGGTTCTTTATATGATTTGAAAAGACCTATTTTAGAAGATGCATCTTTTGAAATCATTACACCAGATAGTCCAGAGGCATTAGAAATTTTGCGTCATAGCTCTGCTCACTTAATGGCACAAGCAATTAAAAGAATTTATGGAAACGTAAAGCTAGGTGTAGGTCCAGTTATTGAAAATGGGTTTTACTATGATATTGACTTAGAGCAATCATTAACACCAGAAGATTTACCAGCTATTGAAAAAGAAATGAAAAAAATCATCAATGAAAATCTTGAGATTGTCCGTAAAGAAGTAAGCCGCGCGGAAGCGATTGAGCTCTTTAAAGAAATGGATGATGAATACAAACTGGAGTTAATTGATGCAATCCCTGAAGAGGAAACAGTAACATTATATCAACAAGGGGAATTCATTGATCTTTGCCGTGGAGTTCACGTACCATCTACTGGAAAACTAAAAGAGTTTAAATTGTTAAACATTGCTGGTGCATACTGGAGAGGGAATAGCGATAATAAAATGCTTCAGCGTATATACGGAACAGCATTCTTTAAGAAAAATGAGCTAGAAGAGCATTTACGCTTTTTAGAAGAGGCGAAAGAAAGAGATCATCGTAAGATTGGTAAAGAATTAGATTTATTTATGACTTCTCAAAAAGTGGGACAAGGTTTGCCTCTATGGCTTCCAAAAGGTGCAACAATTAGACGTATCGTGGAACGGTATATTGTAGATAAAGAAGAAAGATTAGGCTATAACCATGTTTATACACCAATCATGGGAAGCGTGGATTTATACAAAACATCTGGTCACTGGGATCACTATCAAGAGGATATGTTTCCTGTTATGGAAATGGATAATGAACAATTAGTTCTTCGTCCGATGAACTGTCCACACCATATGGTTGTTTATAAAAACGACATTCATAGCTATCGTGAACTGCCAATTCGTATCGCTGAGCTAGGCACAATGCATCGTTATGAAATGTCTGGTGCATTATCAGGATTACAGCGTGTGCGTGGAATGACTCTAAATGACGCGCATATCTTTGTAAGACCTGATCAAATCAAAGATGAATTCAAGCGTGTTGTAAACTTAGTATTAGAAGTATATAAAGATTTTAACATTACAGATTACTCGTTCCGTTTATCTTATCGTGATCCAGCGGATACAGAGAAATATTTTGATGATGATGAAATGTGGAATAAAGCACAAAGCATGCTGAAAGAGGCAATGGATGATCTAGGACTAGATTACTTTGAAGCAGAAGGAGAAGCGGCATTCTACGGTCCGAAATTGGATGTACAAGTAAAAACAGCTTTAGGCAAAGATGAAACACTGTCTACAGTTCAATTAGACTTCCTTCTTCCTGAACGCTTTGACTTAACATATGTAGGAGAAGATGGGAAACAACATCGTCCAGTAGTTATTCATAGAGGTGTGGTTTCAACAATGGAACGCTTCATTGCATTCCTGATTGAAGAATACAAAGGCGCATTTCCAACTTGGTTATCACCAGTTCAAGTACAAGTGATCCCGGTATCACCTTCCGTTCACTTTGACTATGCCAAAGAAGTGCAAGAAAACTTACAAAGACACGGTTTCCGCGTAGAACTTGATGAACGTGACGAAAAAATAGGCTACAAAATCCGTGAGGCACTAATGAAAAAAATCCCTTACATGTTAGTAGTGGGAGACAAAGAAGTAGAAGATAAAGCCGTAAACGTCCGCAAATACGGAGAACAAAAATCAGAAACAGTCTCTTATGTCGACTTCTTAGAGAAACTAACACAAGAAGTAAAAAAAACGAACTAAGTTAGAAATTAATTTTTATGACATAAATTGAAATTAAGGATTTTGAGTTGATTGGAGCGGATATTCTGTACTTTTGTGGGAAGTAGAGGAGAACAGGCTTCCTTCCCGCGTAAAGCAAGTGTCTGAAGTGGGAATTAACGAGTTTCATAAATAGGCGAACCATTTTTTAGAACACAATGTATTAAAAGAAAAATGATCAAAGTACTGTCGTTTTTAAGGATTGGAAGCCTACTTTTCGTTCTATATTCCTAGCTTTTCAGAAATTATGCACAAAAGGTATTGCATTGAATCAATTATTTTGATAAAATTTTTCTCGTTGTGATATTTCTTTCGTTGACTTACAGATATCATTTGTGATATAGTTACTAAGGTAAATTGAATACGAGTTTGAGGAAAAGAAGAAGCACCCGCTTCTCACCTGATTGACACAGATTCCAAGTAGTTAACAGGTATTACGTAAAACATTTTAGGTCTTACTATGTTATCGTAAGTGTGGGTGAATTGTTCATCCACACTTTTTTATTTGGATGATAAAGATTACAAAGCCTACGATGTCAACTTGGGAGTCAAGTGTCAATTAGTATCTAAACTAGATAAGGTGACCTAGGTTAGATTATTCTTGACCCGAACGTTGTATTCGTCATTAACCTTGGAGGTGTTTAACTATTAGCAAAGATATGATTTTAAATGAAGGCATTCGTGCTAGAGAAGTTCGTCTTATTGACCAAAATGGAGAACAGCTTGGGATTAAAACGAAATTTGAAGCTCTTGAAATTGCAACACGTGTAAATCTTGATGTCGTTCTTGTTGCTCCAAACGCAAAACCACCAGTAGCTCGTATTATGGACTACGGTAAATACAAGTTTGAACAACAAAAGAAAGAAAAAGAAGCACGTAAAAATCAAAAAATCATTAATATTAAAGAGGTTCGCCTTAGTCCAACTATAGATGAGCATGACTTTAATACAAAGCTTCGTAATGCTATTAAGTTCCTAGAAAAAGGCGATAAAGTAAAAGCATCCATTCGTTTTAAAGGACGTGCTATTACACATAAGGAAATCGGTCAACGCGTACTTGTTCGTTTTGCAGAAGCTTGTGCCGAAGTTGCCACTGTGGAATCACATCCAAAAATGGACGGTCGAAGCATGTTCATGACCTTAGCGCCTAAAAACGACAAGTAAGAGGAGGAATACCAAATGCCAAAAATGAAAACTCACCGCGGAGCTGCTAAACGTTTCAAAAAGACAGGCTCTGGTAAATTAAAACGCTCAAAAGCTTATACTAGTCACTTATTTGCTAACAAATCTACTAAACAAAAACGTAAACTTCGCAAAGCTGGATTAGTATCTAAAGGCGATTTCAAACGCATTCGTCATTTATTAGACAACATTAAGTAATTTTTTCAATATAGGAGGGAAATAATATGCCACGTGTTAAAGGCGGTACAGTTACACGCAAACGTCGTAAAAAAGTTCTTAAATTAGCTAAAGGTTATTATGGTTCAAAACATACATTATACAAAGTTGCAAACCAACAAGTAATGAAATCATTAATGTATGCTTACAGAGATCGTCGTCAAAAGAAACGTGATTTCCGTAAATTATGGATTACTCGTATCAACGCAGCTGCTCGTATCAACGGTCTTTCTTATAGCCGTTTAATGCACGGATTAAAAGTTGCTGGTATCGAAGTAAACCGCAAAATGCTTGCTGAACTTGCTGTAAGTGATGAAAAAGCATTTGCTGAATTAGCAACAGTTGCAAAACAAAACTTAAAATAATTATTTTAAAAAAGAAGGTAGCCGATACCTTCTTTTTTTCTATATTTTTGCGAAAAGGGGAGAAAGTGTGATTACATACCTATTAATCTATTTAGTAGTAATTAATATACTCGGCTATTCATTAATGATGATCGATAAAAAAAGGGCGATAAAACATCAGTATCGGATAAGCGAACGTACACTGTGGATTACAGCGATTCTTTTTGGTGCCCTTGGTTTATTCATTGGCATGAAAAACTTCCGTCATAAAACTAAGCATGCTTTATTTAAGTATGGTTTACCTATCTTATCAGTACTAGAATTAGGGATTGTACTTTATGTACTAAATGTTTAGGCATATTCTCTTGTCTTTTCTTATACACTTTAATAACAGCATGATTCTTTAGGGCAGAAGGTGATAAGATGGAAGAGCAGTTATCAGTCCTGTTTGTTATGGTAGAAGTTGGTGGTATTTTAGCACCGATTATATTTATTCTATTCCATACACTACGGCAATTTTTATTTATTCCTCCCATACTAGTCTGTATTGCGGGAGGGGTTCTATTTGGAGTGACGCTAGGTACCATCTATTCTGTTATTGGCTTAACAATCAATTGTCTCTTATTCTATGCAGTTATTCACCGTTTGCCAAAAACACATCGGAAACTATCTACTCTAAAAAAAAGATGGTTTGGGGAATATCGTAATTTGACTCTGGGGCAAATTACTGTATTACGGTTAATTCCAGTATTTCATTATCATTTATTAAATTTTTGCTTGTTGGAAAAAAGGAAAAGTTTAAGAGAATTTGGAAAAAGTTCGTTTATAAGCAATATCCCATTAGCGTTTTTTTATACTATTTTTGGTCAGTTCATTAGCCAGTTTTCGATGACGATGGTAGTTATAATTATGTTTGCTTTGGCCGTACTCGTTTATATTTTACGGGAAAAAATAACAGTAATAAAATGGAGAGAATTTTTTAAAGAAGCCCCGGAGTAAAATAATGGAATAGTGGTAGAAAATAAACATAGAGTCTTGCTCAAAAGCAAGACTCTACGTGTTTTTATACCTCTTTAAATCGTGTCCATTCAATTCTAGCCTTTGGATATATAGACAATAGTGACTGTTCTATATAGGTTTTGTCTTGTTTTGACAACTTTGTATTATATGGATTAGCGGGGAATAGTAAGATGTGATCAACCTCTTTTGCTGTAGCGTATTTTTCCCCTTCCAGCAAATGTCCTTTATAGGTTAGTAAGAGGTTCATTCTAATATTATCCTTATTATCAAACAAATAAAATGTTCCACGCTTTTGCGCGAATGCTAGTCTTCGCTGTGGATTTGTTAGGAATGAAGCGAATCGAAACAACCCGTAAAAAAGAAAAGCGAGTAGAACAAATAACAAAAGCCATTTCATAAAAGAGCCTCCAGTAACTTAATTTTTCAGGATTAACTAATAGAATACGATGGAGTTGAAAAAAGGTTTCACTTTTTGAGAAAAAATATTTAAATAAATAGAAACAAAGAATTGATACATAATATAAGTAAGGGATTCTTTACTATACCCGTATGCATAGGAAGTTAGCCTACTTTGGTGAAAGATACACTTTGGTAGTATCTAATACTTTGTACTATAATTATTTTCTAGTATAATAATGAAGAAGTTATTTTATTAAGGGAGTCGAAGTAATGGTAAAATTAGATGAAACATTAACGATGCTGAAAGATCTTACTGATGCAAAAGGCATACCAGGAAATGAAAAAGAACCAAGAGAAGTAATGAAAAAGTACATAGCAGAATATGCAGATGAAGTAACTACAGATAATTTAGGAAGTTTAATTGCCAAGAAAGTTGGGCAAGAAAATGGGCCGAAAATAATGGTTGCAGGTCATCTTGATGAAGTTGGATTTATGATAACTCGTATTGATGATAAAGGCTTTTTATATTTTCAAACAGTTGGTGGCTGGTGGTCTCAAGTGATGCTTGCTCAACGAGTAACGATTGTTACAAGTAAAGGCGAAATTACTGGGATTACAGGTTCAAAACCGCCACATGTATTAAGTCCTGAAGCAAGAAAGAAACCAATAGACATTAAAGATATTTTTATTGATATCGGTGCATCTTCTAAAGAAGAAGCAATGGAATGGGGTGTAAAACCAGGCGATATGGTTGTTCCATACTTCGAATTCACAGTGATGAATAATGAGAAAATGCTTCTTGCGAAGGCTTGGGATAACCGTATTGGCTGTGCCATCGCAATTGATATATTAAAGAATTTACAAGGCAGCAATCATCCTAATATTGTTTATGGTGTTGGAACTGTTCAAGAAGAGGTTGGTCTTCGCGGCGCAAAAACAGCGGCGAACTACATTGAGCCGGATATTGGTTTCGGAGTAGACGTTGGTATTGCAGGAGATACACCAGGAGTGACAGAAAAAGAAGCGCTAAGTAAGATGGGCAAAGGTCCACAAATTATCTTATATGATGCTTCTATGGTTGCTCATAAAGGATTGCGTGATCTTGTTACAGATACTGCGGACGAGTTAAACATTCCTTATCAATTTGATAGCGTGCCAGGAGGGGGAACAGACTCCGGTTCGATTCATTTAACACATAAAGGTGTTCCATCGTTATCAATTACCATTGCAACACGTTATATTCACTCACACGCTGCAATGCTTCATCGTGACGACTATGAAAATGCGGTAAAATTAATTGTAGAAGTTATTAAGAAATTAGATCGTGAAACAGTAGATGGATTAACATTTTCATAGGATTATTTTAAGGGGAGTTTGATTTTTTAATCGAACTCCCTTTTTACTCTTAATTGGCATTAATAGGACACAAGAAAAAGCCCAAATACACTGATTTGGGCTTCCAGACTGTAGACAAATCCCTAAATTTTAGAAATAGAGGTGTGTATATAGTATATTTATTAGTCTCTTTGAATAGGATGTTGCTTTCCGCTTCAGGGGTTCGCTTTCCGTGGGGCTCGCGCTGAGCCGCTTCGGCCTTTGGCCTGCAGGGTCTCAGCTTCCTCGCTAATCCCACAGGAGTCTCCCCCCTTCCACTCCAAGCAACGCATGAAAATTCCATTTAAGTTTCTAAAAATCTTTTTGTCGACAAACTGAAAACCCAAATACACTGATTTGGGCTTCTGTAATATTGCTATATTAAATTTTAGAATCATTTATAGGAGGAATTTGTGTATTTAAAATGGCCGCTTTCCGTGCTTTAAGTAAGCGATTTATATTAATGACAATCGTTTTGATAGCAGCGTATGTTGGTACAGCAAGAATCATTCCTAAAATGCCTGCTAAATTTCCTGCCACTAATAAAAGGATAATGATTGTTGCTGGATGAGTATCCAATCTTTTTCCAAGAATTAATGGTGATAAAATATTCCCTTCAATTTGTTGAGCGATGGTAATAACGATAATAACAAGCAACGCTTGTGTTGGTGAGGTGAAAAGGGCAATGATAACAGCCGGCGCTCCACCAATTAATGGCCCAACATATGGAATGATATTTGTAACAGCAACAACTAAAGCCATTACAAGTGCATAATCAAGGCCGATAATCCAATAACCAATTAAAGATAAGGTTCCCACAAACAGTGCCACAATAACTTGTCCTTGAATATAGGCAGCGATTGTTTCGCTTGTATCTTTAATGATTTTTAAGCCTTCTTTTCGATAAGAAGATGGAAAGAATTTCGATAAGGCCTCTGGAAATTTACTACCATCTTTAAAGCAATAGAAAAGCAAAAATGGTACTGTCACAATCGTTATCGTGATATTTGTCATGGTACTAATGATTGAGCCAATTCCATTTGTTATATTGCTTGGAATCGTTTGAGCATATGCTTTTAAGTTTTCCGTAATATCCTCTATTTTTACATATTCTTGGTTCATAATCCATTTGTACTGTTTTGTATCATTTAAGTATTGGAAATATTTAACTGCATCATCTGCATATTTGGGAATATTGCTGAACAATTCACTGACCTGCTTACTAATCATCGGCACAATACTACCAATAGCTAAAATAATAATTCCGATCACGCCAACATAAAGAATAATAATGGCGAGTGTTTTAGGAATTTTATTTTTTTGCAAAAATTTAACGATTGGATTAAGCAAAAAGTATAAGAAACCAGTAATGATAATTGGCACAAAAAGGGTGGAGAACAATACGGCAACTGGCTTAAATAAGAATGAAATTTTGGTGCATAGATAAATAATCGCAGCAATGATGAGAATCTGCAGTAACCAATAATGAAATTTCTTCTTTGTCAAAATTTTTCACCTTTTTCATATTTTGTATAGCAAGTATAGCATACTCATTCTATTTCCTGTAAAGATTGTGATCATTATTCATAAACATTATACCATTCTTTAAATTTATCCCACTCTTAACGGACAGTAAGACTCCCCCCACTGATGGAAGTTTCACTTAATACTCCTATTAACGAGATGAGAGAGAGAAAAGTTTCATTAAATTTAAAAATAGCGAAGAGAAAAAAGAATGATGCAATCCCCATCTTTTTTATAAGGACTGTGCCATTCTTTTTATTTGGCTATTTTCGTAAAGTTTGTTGCGATTACCCGCAGCAGGAATACACTTCGCTTTCCGTGGGGCCCACGCTAATCTCGTCGCGTCTTCGTGTATTCCGGCTGCTCCATTTTTCCAACTAATTTTTTTCCTATTTAAAAAACAACAATCCTTTAGAAAACAACCTTTTATTTAAACAAAAGTTATTCCGCATTCATAATTTTTAAATGGGAAATATTTAAGAAATTACGAATGTTTAGCGCGGTAGCACCGAATAAAGATGCTTTAGAACCAAGACTTGAATTTTCAATGATAATATCTTTATTAAAGGAACTTTCCAAGTTATCACTAATTAATGAAAGTATTTCAGGAATTCTCCGAATGACAGAACTATTCATAAATATAACCTTGGGTGCAAAAAAGGTCATAATATTGTTTATTCCCTTTGAGAGGTTGTAGCAATGTTGTTGAACAATCTCTAGTACGATCGAATCATGAGCGTAATAGAGTTCAGCCAATAAATCTGGAGTAACATCGGATAACTGTTTTCTGTCTTTAAGTTGTTCAAGGAGTACTTTATCGGAACAATATTGTTCTAGACAGCCTTTATTTCCACAGGGACAACTTTTGCCGTTTGGATACAGAATGGAATGTCCAACTTCACCAGCTCTACCGTCTAAACCTGTGAACAATTGACCATCAATAATAATTCCTGCGCCAATCCCGCTGTGAATACTTAAACTAATTAGGTTATTAAATTCCGTTGAAAAAGTAGACTCTCCTATTGCTGTTAAATTTGCTTCGTTTTCAATATGAATAGGATAAGGATACAGTTTCGTCAATTCTTCATAAAGTTCTATTTTGTCTAAATCATAATAGGGTGTAAATAAGATATTGTTGTCGTTGACAATACCATGAATGGCAATGCCAATTCCGATAATACCATACGTTGTCAGATTGCTTATTTTCTCATATTTATCAATAATACTAGCAATATGGGAAAGGACATTCTCTTTTGTGATAAATGTACCTCTTTCTTTATTATAGAAAACCACTTCTCCGTCTAAATAAGTAACCATTGTTGAAATGAAGTCATAGCCAAGCTCGATGGCAATCGACAGACCTGCTTTATTATTTAATTGTAGAAGAATAGGTTTTCTTCCACCAGAATGGCTACTTGCTCCGATTCCGATTTCTTCAATAAGTTTATCCTCGAGTAACTTCTTTGTTATATCAGAAACGGTTGCTTTATTTAAACCAATATTGGATGAGAGGCTCGCTCGAGAAATCGGGGCATGTTGAACAATTTGCTCCATTACAAGAGAAGCATTTTGTTCTCTAATTACATATTTATCTGTGACCATTATTTTCCTCCAAACTGATTAATCACCTTTTAACGATGTTCATATTGTTAGGTTACCATACTAATTAAAATACTTCTATCTAATTTCCAAATAAAATTGTAAAAAAGCTATTGTAAGCGCTTGACAAAAAACTCTGTTGGATTTATGATTAATTCAGTTAGTATGTTGAACTAACAAATTAAATGTGGTTTAATAGATTAGTAGAGAAATGGAATTGCTACTTAGAAAAAAGTAAGTTAAAAATGAAAAATATCTTTTATAACAATTAGGAGGGAATTAGAATGGAATTTTTTCCAATGATTAAAAAAGTAAAATATGAAGGAACAAAAACAGAAAATATTTTTGCGTATCGTCACTACAATCCAGAGGAAGTAGTATTAGGAAAAACAATGAAAGAACATTTACGATTCAGCATGGCATGGTGGCATACATTAACACAAGATGGATCCGATCCATTCGGGGCAGCTACAAATGTTCGTAACTGGTTTGGCGAAACGCCAATGGAAACAGCAAAAAATCGAGTAGAAGCTGGCTTTGAATTAATGGAAAAAATGGGCTTTGAATTCTTTTGCTTCCATGATGTAGATATTGCTCCAGAAGGTGAAACTCTTCAAGAGTTCTTAAACAACTTAGATGTAATTACAGATTTAATTAAAGAAAAAATGGATCAAACAGGCATTAAATTACTATGGAATACAGCAAATATGTTTACAAACCCTCGTTTTGTACATGGTGCAGCTTCTTCATCTAATGCAGAAGTGTTCGCATATGCTGCAGCACAAGTGAAAAAAGGATTGGAAATTAGCAAAAAGCTTGGCGGTAAAAATTATGTATTCTGGGGTGGCCGTGAAGGATATGAGTCTCTACTAAATACGGACTTACAATTAGAACAAGATAATATGGCTCGTCTTTTCCATATGGCTGTTGAATATGCAAAAGAATTAAATCATGAAGTTCAATTCTTAATTGAGCCAAAACCAATGGAACCATCAAAACACCAATATGATTTTGATGCAGCTACTACAATGGCATTCTTACAAAAATACGATCTTGATAAATACTTTAAGTTAAACTTAGAAGCAAACCACGCTACATTGGCAGGACATACTTTTGAACATGAAATGGCAGTAGCAAGAAGCTATAATGCACTTGGATCTCTAGATGCAAACCAGGGGGATATAATGCTTGGATGGGATACAGATGAGTTCCCAACTAACATCTATGATACAACTCTAGCAATGTATCAAGTGCTAGAAAATGATGGAATTGCTCCTGGTGGTATCAACTTTGATGCAAAAGTACGCCGTTCTTCATTCTCAATGGAAGATTTAATTCTTGCACATATCGCTGGTATGGATACTTTTGCACGCGGTTTAAAATCAGCGGCAAAATTAAAAGAAGATGGATTCTTCGATAAAGAGATTGAACGCAGATATAAAAGCTATACAACTGGTATCGGTAAATCAATTGTAGAAGGAAAAGAAAACTTAAAAACATTAGCAGAGTATGCATTACAGCATGATCAAATTGAAAACGAACCAAATCATCTAGAATTCTTAAAATCTCGTTTAAACGATTATTTAGTTTAATAGAATATAAAAAATGGCAGTTTTCTAAAACAATAAAAAAATAAAAAGGTAACACCAATAAAGGGGTGTCTCAGGTAGAAGGAGCTGGCATCACAAGTATATTCATTAGTAGTAGCTTATTAAGACAAATCTACTAGATATACATGTTGAAGTCTGAATCTCTAAGTGAGACATCCCTTTGTTCCTTGTTTTCACTCTACTTATGAAAGGAGCAATTAACATGTCATATGTAATTGGAATTGATTTAGGGACTAGTTCATTAAAAGGCTTACTAGTGGATAAAGAAGGAAATGTGCTTATAACAAAAAGCTCTGAATACGAGCTTTTAACTCCACAGCCAAAGTTTAGTGAGCAAAATCCTAATGTTTGGATTGAAGCATTAGATATTGTGCTAAAAGAAATTATTGAAGCGTTTCCAGAAGCAGCGTCCAAGACGGAAGGGATTAGCTTTTCTGGACAGATGCATAGCTTAGTTTTATTAGATGAAAATGGAGCACCGCTAAGAAACGCCATTTTGTGGAATGATGTAAGAACAAGTAAGCAATGTCAAAATATAATGGATAAAGCAGGACAGGAAGTTATTCACATCACGAAGAATAAAGCGTTAGAAGGCTTTACTTTGCCTAAACTGCTATGGGTAAAAGAAAATGAACCGACTATATGGGAACATGCTAAGCACTTCCTATTACCTAAAGATTATTTAGGTTTCTATTTAACCGGCAATAAGCAAATGGAGTATTCAGATGCTGCAGGAACATTATTACTAAATGTAGAAGAAAAGGTTTGGAGCGAATCAATTGCTGAATTATTTGAGCTACCGCTATCCATTTTCCCTAAGCTTGTAGAGTCCTCTGAGCAGATAGGCATAATCAAAAAAGAGCTTGCAGAGAAGTTTGGGTTTACAACCGACATTGCTGTTTTTTCAGGTGGTGCTGATAACGCTTGTGCAGCAGTAGGCGCTGGGATCGTAGAAGAAGGGATGGGATTAGCTAGTATCGGGACATCTGGTGTATTCCTTTCTTATGAACCAGATGGACAACAGGATTACGAAGGGAAAGTTCATTATTTCAATCATGCGATAAAGAACAGTTTTTATTCTATGGGTGTAACATTATCTGCTGGATATAGTTTAAACTGGTTTAAAAATACATTTGCCGCAGATAAAAGCTATGACCAGCTTCTTTCTAATATGGATAATGTAGCAATTGGTTCGGATGGTTTATTGTTTACTCCTTATATTATGGGAGAAAGAACACCATATACAGATAGCCAAATTAGAGGAAGCTTTATCGGAATGGATACAAGACATACATTAGATAATTTTGCCCGCGCTGTTGTAGAAGGAATCACTTTTTCGTTGAATGATAGTAAGATTCTTATGGAGGAAAATGCGAATAAGCAGTTTACTCGTATTGTCTCTGTAGGGGGAGGAGCGAAAAATAGTGATTGGCTCCAAATACAAGCTGACGTTTTTAATGCACCAGTGGTTAATTTGACAGTGGAACAAGGACCAGGATTAGGAGCAGCTATGATTGCAGCAGTTGGATTAAGCTGGTTTCCAACGATGAATGAATGTGTAGATAAATTTGTCCACTATAAAGAAGAGTTTTTACCAAATCCTGAAAATGTAAAGAAATATAAAAAGGTATATGAGATTTATAAAGGAGTATATGCTGCAACAAAAGAAACTACCCATAAACTCCATGCACTAAATGACTAATATAACCTAAAAAGAAGGAGATCTCTCCTTCTTTTTAATCATTTTAAACCATTTTCTAATGTTTGCAGCATTTCTGTTTTATCCTCTTCCGATGAATTCTTCCAAATTACTTCAAATAAAACGCCTAAGCCAGGCAACATTTTTTCTTCCCCATTTTGGATAGCATCCACGATTGTATCCTTTAATTCATCCTGAGAATTGCCAGCTACATTATGGATGATCGCATTTCGTAAATTTAAATTCATAAAATAAGCACCCTTCTTTCCATTATTATCTCTCAACGTCAGCTCTAAGAATTTGTAAATGATATAGATAGACGTTTTTGAAGAACATATCTATTTTTTATCATTTCACCAATGACGTTTATTATGTATTTTATTTACGATATAATAAAGGAATATGAAAAAAATTTAAACTTAGGCTGCTAAAATTAGTAACAAACTATACAAACATCCTAAATGAAAGAATATGAGAACAGATAGTGATTATGAAGGAGAATAGTAAGTGAAGCACATACTTTCAGTGAAAAATCCACAAGTTAAAGAATGGAAGAAAAGGTTAACGAAAAAAGAAAGAGAGAAGACAGGAACGTTCTTGGTAGAAGGTTTCCACTTAGTGGAAGAGGCTTTTAAAGCAGAGGCTATTATCGATTTAATTATTTCAGAAGAAATCGATGTACCTTCTTGGGATTACGGAGATATACCAATAACGATTGTAACGAAAGAAATTATTAAGGAATTATCGGATACGGAAACGCCACAAGGAATTTTTGCTTTATGCAGACAACTTGATTATCCAGAAATCTTGTCTACGGCCCAAACCTTTATTGCGATTGATCAAGTACAAGACCCTGGTAACATGGGAACCATTATCCGAACAGCAGATGCAGCAGGGGTGGATGCTGTTATAATTGGAGAAGGGACAGTAGATATTTACAACCCGAAAGTAGTCCGATCAGGGCAAGGCAGCCATTTTCACCTGCCTATTGTAAAAACAAATTTGTCTGCCTTTATTGATGCTTTAAAAGAAAGACATATTCCTGTTTATGGAACAGCCCTTGAAAATGGTAGAAACTATCGAGAAATAGAAAAGACAGATACTTTTTGTTTAATCTTGGGCAATGAGGGTAGTGGTGTAAGCAAACAAGTATTAAGCAAGACAGATACTAATTTGTATATACCAATCCATGGAAAAAGCGAATCCCTAAACGTCGCTGTTGCAGCAGGAATTTTAATGTATTATTTTAAATAGACTGATTTCTAACGGTACGCATTTATTGAGTTGGAAGCAGCATTTGAAAATAAAATAATGTGGGGCGGAAGAGGCACTCGTTCGACTCTTATGGGAAATGCGAGAAAGTCTGAGTTCAAACTAAAAAGGCATTTGAAAACTGAATAGATATATATTATAATTAAAACCAAATTACATGAATAAAGACATTGATGGAGAAAAGTAATAGATGATTTTTAATGTAGGAAGAAAATGCCGTAGACTGAAAGCATTTTTATTAAAAGCATTTATGAAGTTCACCTCCTGAGTCGGCATCGGGACCATTTTTCTTTTAGAAAGGTGTAAAGATGTACCGGTATAGACTACCGTTATCCAAATGAAGTGAACTTGTTTTATATACATACAAGTTAATTAGGGTGGTACCGCGACAATAACCTCGTCCCTTTTTTGGGGATGGGGTTTTTTTATGCCAATTTTCATGCGAAAACAATATATTAAGGAGGAAATGTAATGGAAGATAAATTAAAAGAACTGCAAGCTGAAGCGCTAACACGCATTGAAAACAGTAATGATATGAAAGAATTAAATGAAATTCGTATTGCATACTTAGGTAAAAAAGGTCCGATCACAGAAGTGTTAAAAGGGATGGGCAAACTATCTGCAGAAGAAAGACCAAAAATGGGTGCGTTAGTGAATGTAATTCGTGATGAAATTACTCATCACATTGAAGCAAAACAAAAAGCATTAGAAGAAGCAATTGTCCATGAAAAAATTGCTTCTGAGAAAATTGATATTACATTACCTGGACGTCCAGTCGCTGTGGGGAATCACCATCCACTTACAAGAGTAGTGGAAGAAATTGAAGATCTCTTTATTGGTATGGGTTATACCATTGAAGAAGGACCAGAGGTAGAAAATGATTACTATAATTTTGAAGCCTTGAATCTTCCTAAAGATCACCCAGCTAGGGATATGCAGGATTCATTTTATATTACAGAAGAAACATTGCTTAGAACACAAACTTCCCCAATGCAAGCAAGAACGTTAGAGAAGCATAAAGGGAAAGGTCCAGTCAAAATTATTTGTCCTGGTAAAGTATATCGTCGTGATAATGATGATGCGACTCATTCCCACCAATTTATGCAGATTGAAGGGCTTGTAGTAGACGAAAACATTCGTATGAGCGATTTAATTGGGACACTTGAAGTTTTTGCGAAGAAAATGTTTGGAGAAGAAAGAGAAATCCGCTTACGTCCAAGCTTTTTCCCATTTACTGAGCCTTCCGTTGAGGTAGATATTTCTTGTTTCATCTGTAAAGGTGCAGGATGTAGTGTGTGTAAAAAAACAGGGTGGATCGAAATCTTAGGAGCCGGAATGGTTCATCCAAATGTATTGGAAATGTCCGGATTTGACTCGAAAAAATATTCTGGGTTTGCTTTTGGAATGGGTCCTGAGCGAATTGCTATGTTGAAATATGGAATTGATGATATCCGTCATTTCTATACAAATGATGTGCGTTTCTTAAAACAATTTTCAGTACCGGAATATTAATAGGGGTGGAGGAGAAAAAATGTTAGTATCCTATAATTGGTTAAATGAATATGTAGATTTAAATGGCATTAGTCCTGATGAATTAGCAGAAAAAATTACAAAGAGCGGTATCGAAGTAGAAGGTGTCGAGATTCTCGATGAAGGTATTAAAAATGTAGTCATTGGTTATGTTGTGGAGCGTGAGCAACATCCAAATGCAGACAAATTGAATAAATGTTTAGTAGATGTTGGAGAGGGCGATCCAATACAAATTATCTGTGGTGCTCCCAATGTAGATAAGGGCCAAAAAGTTGCTGTTGCAAAAGTAGGAGCAGTTCTTCCAGGCAACTTCAAAATAAAAAAAGCAAAGCTTCGTGGAGAAGAATCAAACGGAATGATTTGTTCCTTGCAAGAGCTTGGCATCGAAGGCAAGATGGTTGCCAAAGATTATGCACAAGGTATTTTTGTCTTCCCTAATGATGTTGAAGTTGGAAAGAATGCGTTAGAATATTTACAACGAAATGATGCAGTTTTAGAACTTGGCCTAACACCTAACCGTGCAGATTGCTTAAGCATGCTTGGTGTAGCTTATGAAGTAGCGGCAATTTTAGAAAAAGAAGTAAAATTACCTGATACGAAATATCCAACTATTAATGAGAAAGCATCTGATTATATTAAAGTTTCTGTTGAAGAGAATGCAGCTACGCCATTATATACAGCAAGAGTAATTAAAAAGGTTAAAATCGCTCCATCTCCATTATGGATGCAAGGAAAATTAATGGCAGCAGGAATTCGTCCACATAACAATGTGGTAGATATTACGAACTATATTTTATTAGAATATGGTCAACCGTTGCATGCTTTTGATTATGATAAAATTGGTTCAAAAGAAATTCTAGTAAGAAGAGCACAAAGTGGAGAAAAGATTACGACGCTTGACGAAACAGAAAGAACATTATCAGTGGATAATCTACTTATTACGAATGGAAAAGAAGGAATTGCAGTTGCGGGAGTAATGGGTGGCGCAAATTCTGAAGTACAGTCTGATACGACAACTGTTTTATTAGAATCTGCTTATTTTGACAGTAAAGTAATTCGCAGATCATCAAAAGTAATTGGTTTAAGAAGTGAAGCAAGTGCAAGATATGAAAAAGGTATTGATCCAAATCGAGTACGACAAGCGGCAGATAGAGCTTGCCAATTATTACATTTATATGCAGGCGGAGAAGTGCTTGAAGGGGAAGTAGCAGTTGATACATTAACTGCTGAACCAAAAGTAGTTTCGATTACGCTAGAAAAAATTAATCAAACATTAGGAACCTCTTTAGAGACGAATGGAGTAACAGCTATTTTTGATAGTCTTCAATTTACAACACAAGTGGAAGGCGATACATTCACAATAACTGTTCCGACAAGAAGAAATGATATTGTTATCGAGGCAGATCTAATAGAAGAGGTTGCACGTCTTTTTGGTTATGATAACTTACCGAAAACATTGCCAATTGGCGCAGCTACACCAGGTGCTTTAACTGCTTATCAGAAAAAGCGTCGTATGGCACGTAGATATTTAGAATCCGCTGGGTTATATCAAGCAATTACGTATTCTTTAACAAATGAAGCAAAAGTGCATAGTTTTGCTTTAGAGAAAAGAAATCCAATTAAACTTGCGATGCCTATGAGTGAAGAACGTGCGTTATTACGTCAAAGTATTGTACCACAGCTATTAGAAGTGCTTAAATATAATGCAGCAAGACAAAATGAAAATATAGCTGTTTATGAAACAGGTGTTGTTTTCTTAGCGAATGGAGAACAAGAGCTTCCAGAGGAAAGAGAACATTTAGCTGGTGCTGTTACAGGTATTTGGAGCACTCACCAATGGCAAGGAGAAAAGAAAACAGTTGATTTCTTCGTTGTAAAAGGTGTATTGGAAGGTTTGTTCCAAAAATTAGGCATTCTTGAGCAAATTACGTTCACTAGAGCGGAATTGGAAGGTATGCATCCAGGAAGAACAGCCGAAATAGTCCTTAATGGAGAGGCAATTGGGTTTGTCGGTCAAGTTCATCCACAAATGCAAAAGGATTTAGATTTAAAAGAAACATATTGTTTTGAACTAGACTTGATTAAATTATTCGCTGTAGAAGTAGAAGCATTACATTATACTTCTATTCCTCGTTTCCCATATGTAACAAGAGATATCGCACTCGTTGTTGATAAACAAATTTTAGCGGGCAACCTTCAAGACATTATTATTGAAGCTGGTGGGAAATTGTTGAAAGATGTGCAAGTGTTTGATTTATATGAGGGAGAAAAAATGGAAGAAGGGAAAAAATCAATTGCTTTCTCTTTAACGTATTTCGACCCAGAACAAACATTAACTGATGAAATGATCAGTAAAGCTCATGAAAAAGTGCTTGAAGCAGTGAAAGAAAAAGCTGGTGCTTCGTTAAGAGGCTAATGAATAGGAAAAACATCTCGGAGTGATACGCTGAGATGTTTTTTTATTGGCTGTTTTCTAAAGGATTGTTGTCTATTCAATGGGAAAAAAGAATTAGTTGGAAAAATGGAGCAGCCGGAATACACGAAGACTCCTGTGGGATTAGCGAGATTGTCTGAGACCCCGGAGGCGAAGCTGAGGAGGCTCAGCGCGAGCCCACGGAAAGCGAAGTGTATTCCGGCTGCGGGTAATCGCAACAAACTTTACGAAAACAGCCTTTTTATTTGATGATATCAGTAAATATTTCCCGTTATCGCAAGTCTTACAAGAGAATCTATTCGAATGACTTCCCTAGCAAGAATAGTTCATGATATGATAGAAACTAGGATTCTTTAGAATGGAGGCATGGACGTGTCAAATACCCCTAAAAATCGAACAAATGTTGATATATACGGAACACCATATACAATAATAGGGAAAGAACCTTCTAGCCATGTTAGATTGGTTGCCTCCATAGTTGATGAAAAAATGCGTGAAATTCATGTTAAGAATCCCTCACTTGATTTGAATAAACTTGCCGTCCTTACTGCGGTTAATATAGTAAACGACTATATAAATCTAGAGGATCGTGTGAAAGAATTGGAAGAAGAATTAAAAAGAAGAGAAAAGGACTGACCATGTTCATGTTAGACATTATTTTAGTTATATTGCTGCTTTTTGGTCTTCTTAGAGGACTGAAAAGAGGATTTATTATGCAAGTCATACACTTAACAGGTTTTATAGTTGCGTTTATAGTTGCTAATAAATACTATATTCCCTTATCGCAAAAATTAACACTGTGGATTCCGTATCCAAATGCAGGAGAAAGTAGTTTTCTACATTCCCTTATTCAAACAGCAAATATAGAAGAAGTTTTTTATAGAGGCTTCTCCTTTATTGTGATATTTTTTGTTGTGAAAATTATTTGGCAAATTCTTGGTAGTATGATAGACTTTGTTGCTAGTATACCAATCTTAAAGCAGTTAAATACATGGGCTGGTGCTGTATTAGGATTTGTTGAAACATATTTGCTATTATTCCTTCTATTATATATTTCTATTTTAATCCCGGTTGGTTTTATGCAAACTCAATTAAATGAATCCTCTGTTGCAGCATGGATGATAGAAAATACTCCATATTTTTCTGAGAAAATAAAAGATTTATGGTTTGATTATATGGCTTCATAGAAAAGAGGGAACTCTTCTAGCTTTATATGTAGCTAGAAGAGTTTTTTAGTATGCTTTTCACAATACTACTTGATTATAGAATTCTTACAGTTCATGGTATGATAAGTAGGTAGGATTAAAAGAGGAATGTTTATTTTACGTATGTGGGTGATGAAACGATGATTACAAATAAAGAGATTATTCGACTATTAGAACAAATAGCGATATATATGGAGCTTAAGGGAGAAAATCCTTTTAAAATTTCTGCCTTTCGAAAAGCTGCTAATACAATTGAAACAAGTGAAGAGAGTTTAACCGAACTAGAAGATTTAACGGAGCTGCCTGGAATAGGTAAAGGGACAGCGGCAGTTATCGAGGAATACATAAAAGAAGGAAAATCCACGGTTTTACAAGAGTTAAAAGACGATGTTCCAAAAGGGTTAATACCTTTGCTGCAGCTGCCAGGTCTCGGTGGGAAAAAGATAGCAAGATTATATAAAGAGTTATCTGTTGAAAATGCCGATGATTTAAAAAATGCATGTTTAAAAGGGGAAGTACAAGCATTAAAAGGATTTGGAAAAAAGACAGAAGAAAAAATTATGGAGGCACTCCAAAATGTTGGAACGAGACCAGAGCGATTACCAATTGCATTTATGATTCCGATAGCAGTCTCGATTGAGGAACATCTCGCAAAAATGGAAGGCGTTGTCCAATATTCTAGAGCTGGAAGCTTAAGAAGAGTGCGGGAAACTATTAAAGATTTAGATTTTATTATAGCAACAGACAAGCCTAATCGGGTGAAAGAGCAGTTGCTTCAGCTTCCGTCCATTAAAGAAGTTATTGGGGCAGGCTCAACAAAAGTAAGTGTCATTCTAGGATTGGATTATGATGTCTCCATTGACTTTCGATTAGTGAAGCCAAAGGAATTTGCAACAACACTGCATCATTTCACAGGATCAAAGGAACATAATGTGCGAATGAGACAACTAGCAAAGGAACGTGGAGAAAAAATAAGTGAGTACGGTGTCGAGAATAATGAAACAGGCGAAGTAGAAACGTTTGAGACAGAGGAAGCGTTCTATCATTATTTCGGACTGCCATTTATTCCCCCTGAGATTAGAGAAGATGGCAAAGAAGTAGAACGCTATTCAGAAGATAGCAAGCTTATTTCCTTGGAAGATATTAAAGGGGATTTGCATATGCATACGACAGCAAGTGATGGTGCCCATACATTAGAGGAAATGATAGAAGCCAATCGTAAATTAGGCTATCAATATATGGCCATTACAGATCATTCTCAATATTTAAAGGTTGCAAACGGATTAACCCCAGACAGAGTAAGAAAGCAAATAAAAGAAATTAAAAGGTTGAACGCTAAATATGAGGATATAACTATTTTAGCTGGTGCTGAAATGGATATTTTGCCAGATGGCACTTTAGATTATGATGAGGACTTATTGAAAGAACTAGACATCGTAATTGCATCTATTCATTCTGCTTTTTCACAATCCAAAGATAAGATTATGAATCGATTAAAAGCTGCAATGGAAAACAAGTATGTTGATATTATTGCTCATCCAACGGGAAGAAAAATTGGAAAAAGAGATGGTTATGATGTCGATATGGAAATGCTCATTCAATTAGCGAAAGAAACGAATACAGTTCTAGAACTGAATAGTAATCCTAACCGCTTAGATTTAAATGCAACATATGTCAAAATGGCACAAGATGCTGGAGTGAAGATTGTTATTAATACAGATGCACATTATAAACATGAGCTTCACAATATGGCAATGGGCGTATCTACAGCAAAAAAAGGTTGGATAAAAAAATCAACCGTATTAAATGCAATGTCAAAAGAAGAATTATTAGCCTTCTTATATAAAGGCTAATCAGTTTGTCGACAAAAATATTATTAAATCCGTAAAATGGGATAGCAAAGGAGATTACTCCATGCAGGATAGAGTATTAAAAACATTAGAATTTGATAAAATTAAAGCTCAATTAATTGAGCATGTGTCCTCTTCATTAGGAAGGGATAAAGTTGAGGGGTTAGTCCCATCTACTGATTATAGCGAAGTAGTAAGATGGCAAGATGAAACAGATGAAGCAGCTAAGGTGTATCGTATGCGTGGATCGATTCCTCTTGATGGAATCTATGATATCCGTGCCCATGTGAAAAGATCCTCTATTGGCGGTATGCTTAGTCCATCAGAATTAACGCAAATTTCCAGCACAGTCCATGCAAGTAGACAAATGAAACGTTTTACTGAAGAATTTCATGAAGAAGAAGCTGTCCCGATTCTTTTCACTTTAACAGATAGTATCATCGTACTTGCTGAATTAGAAGAAGAAATAAAGATGGCTATTGATGAACAAGGTGCTGTAATGGATAGTGCAAGTGATGCACTTAGAACATTAAGAAATCAGCTGCGCAGAAATGAAGCAAAGGTGCGAGAGAAATTAGAAAGCATGATTCGTTCCTCCAATGCTCAAAAAATGCTTTCTGATAGCATTATTACGATAAGAAATGATCGCTATGTAATCCCTGTTAAACAAGAATATCGAGGCAACTATGGTGGGATTGTTCATGATCAAAGTGCTTCTGGGCAAACTTTATTTATTGAACCGCAATCTGTTGTTACATTAAATAATGAACTGCAAGCGATTCGTGTCAAAGAACAACAAGAGATTGATCGTATTTTAACACAGTTGACTGCACTTGTTGCTCAATATGAAGAAGAATTATTGCATATTGTCAACGTATTAGCAGATATCGATTTTATGTTTGCAAAAGCAAAATATGCGCATCGTTTAAAAGCGTCAAAGCCGAAAATTAATAATGAAGGCAAGATTGTTCTTCTTAAAGCAAAACATCCATTAATCCCGCCTGAAGTAGTAGTGGCAAATGATATTGTTCTAGGGGATACGTATACATCTATTGTTATCACAGGACCAAATACAGGTGGTAAAACAGTAACGCTAAAAACAGTAGGACTTTGTACGCTAATGGCACAAGCCGGTCTGCAGATTCCAGTATTAGACGGTTCGGAAATGGGTGTATTTAAATCCGTCTATGCAGATATTGGAGACGAGCAGTCGATTGAACAATCTTTGAGTACTTTTTCCTCTCACATGGTTAATATCGTAAGTATTCTCGAAAAAGTGGATCATGAGAGTCTTGTTTTATTTGATGAATTAGGGGCGGGTACAGACCCTCAAGAAGGAGCTGCACTTGCTATCTCCATTCTGGATGAAGTAAATAATAGAGGGGCAAGAGTCATCGCAACTACTCATTATCCAGAGTTAAAAGCATATGGGTACAATCGACATGGAGTAGTAAATGCAAGTGTCGAATTTGATATTGAAACATTAAGTCCAACCTATCGATTACTTATTGGAGTACCTGGCAGAAGTAATGCCTTTGAAATTAGTAAACGACTAGGTTTAAAAGAAGACGTCATTAACGCTGCTCGCTCTCATGTAAGTGAAGACAGCAATAAGATTGAGAATATGATTGCCTCCCTAGAGGAAAGCCGTAAGCAGGCAGAACGGGAGCATGAAGATGCGAAAGATCTGTTAAAACAAGCTGAAATGCTTCATCGTGATTTACAGAAGCAAGTAATGGAGTATTACGAGAAGAAAGAAACACTACAAGAGAAAGCCAAAAGGGAAGCAAAAGAAATTATCGAAAATGCTAAAAAAGAAGCAGAAGTTGTTATTGGCGATTTACGAAAAATGCAGCTGGAAAAACGCGTGGAAATAAAAGAGCATGAACTAATTGATGCAAGAAAACGATTAGAGGATGCAACACCAGAAATAGAAATGAAAAAACAACAAGTAGTATCCAATAGGAACCATGTATATCAACCTGGTGATGAAGTGAAGGTTCTAACCTTTAATCAAAAGGGACAATTATTAGAAAAGGTTTCCAATAAAGAATGGCAAGTACAAATTGGTATTATGAAAATGAAGGTAAAAGAAAAGGATCTTGAGTTCATTAAAGCACCTAAAGTAGTTGAAACCAAACCTTTAACGACGATAAAGGGAAAAGACTATCATGTTAGTTTGGAATTAGATTTACGTGGCGAAAGATTTGAAAATGCACTTTCGAGAGTTGAAAAATATATCGATGACAGCCTGCTTGCTGGCTACCCTCGTGTATCAATTATTCATGGAAAAGGAACAGGAGCACTTCGTTCAGGAGTTCAGGAATATTTGAAAAATCACAGGGCAGTAAAGAATATCCGTTTTGGGGAAGCTGGAGAAGGCGGAAGCGGTGTAACAGTTGTAGAATTTAAATAATGTTTTTTAAGAAATCTAGCAGAGGAGAAACCATATGAATCAATTTTGGGGAAATGAGTATGTAAAAACAGCAGGGGATTATAGTGTCGTAATTTTAAGTCTTGTTGTATTTTTGGCTATTTTTGAACTTGTAACCAAATATAATAATTGGGATGAAATAAAAAATGGCAATCTAGCAGTTGCGATGGCTACAGGGGGCAAAATGTTTGGAATCATGAATGTATTTAGGCATTCAATTATGCATAATGATTCTTTATTGACAATGATTATCTGGGGTGTATATGGTTTTGGATTATTGTTAATCGGCTATTTCATCTTTGAATTTTTAACACCAAAATTTAAAATTGATGAAGAAATTAAAAATGATAATCGCGCTGTAGGGTTTATCTCGATGATTATTTCTGTTGGTTTATCTTTTGTAGTTGGCGCAGGTATTTCTTAATAGCAATAAGTATATTAGAAAGGGCTATCACTTAGTGATGGTTCTTTTTTGGCTTATCATTAGATTGGCATAACGCATATTTTTTCAATTATGCTGAAAGTAGGCTTATACATAATCCAATGAATAGATTCCTCCATATAATAAGCTAGTACAACAATAGAATTAAATGGAGGAATTGTGTTGGAAACTGAGAAAAGATGGTTAAAACTTTATCCTGACCAAATTGCCAAAAATGTCTACTATCGAGCAGATACTCTCCCACAATTATTAAAATACGCAGCAAGTGAGTATCCGAAACATAAAGCTATTCATTTTATGGGAAAAGAAATTACTTTTAAAACCCTTTATAAACAAATATTGCAATTAGCAGTATTTTTACAAAGCTTAGGTGTGAAAAAAGGGGACAGGGTAGCTGTGATGCTTCCGAATATTCCTCAAACTGTCATTAGCTTTTATGCAATTTTGCAGGCTGGAGGAATTGTTGTTCCGGTAAATCCTCTGTATCAAGAACGAGAAATAGAATTTATCATGAAAGATTCAGGCGCAAAAGCAATCATAACATTAGATATGCTTTATAACAGAGTGGAGAAAGTGAAGGTACAAACAAATCTCGAGCATATTATCATTACATCCATTAAAGAATATTTACCATTTCCTAAAAATATCGTCTATCCATTCATCCAAGCAAAAGAGCTAGGAAAACCCCTAATTATTCCATCATCGAAAGCCATTCATCTTTTTACCAAAGCAATAAAAACAAAAGCAACAGATCTTCAGGAAGTACCGATTAGTTTTGAAGAGGATATCGCGATTCTACAATATACTGGAGGAACGACTGGATTTCCAAAGGGTGTTATTTTAACCCATCAAAATTTAGTTGCCAATACCTCCATGTGCAGACAATGGCTGTATAAGATGGAAAAAGGAAAAGAAAAAATGCTTGCAGTAATGCCGTTATTTCATGTTTATGGGCTTATGACAGTCCTTGTTTTATCCGTAATGGAAGTGTATAAAATGATTCTTGTTCCAAAATTTGATGTAACTGGTCTATTAAAAACGATCGATAAACAAAAACCGACCGTATTCCCAGGAGCGCCGACCATTTACATTGGCTTAATGAATCACCCAGATATTAGCAAATATGATCTTTCCTCCATTAAAGGCGCGATTAGTGGCTCTGCGCCATTACCAGTAGATGTAATTGAGAAATTTGAGGAAAAGACAGGCGGGAAAATTGTAGAGGGCTATGGATTAACGGAAACGTCCCCTGTTACCCATGTGAATTTTCTTTGGGACAATGAAATTGTAAAAGGAAGCATTGGTGTACCATGGCCAGGAACGGATGCAGCTATTTTTTCATTAGAAACAGGCGAAATATTACCGGTGGGTGAAATTGGAGAGCTTGCAATAAAGGGACCACAAGTGATGAAAGGGTATTGGAATAACGAAGAAGAAACAAACAAAGTTTTAATGGATGAATGGTTATTAACAGGCGATATCGCATATATGGATGAAAATGGCTATTTTTATATCGTTGATCGGAAAAAGGATATTATCATTGCCAGTGGCTTTAATATTTACCCTCGTGAAGTGGAAGAAGTTCTGTATGAGCATCCTGCTATTATGGAAGCATCCGTCGTTGGAGTAAAAGATTCTTATAGAGGAGAAACAGTCAAGGCATTTATTGTAATGCGCAAGGGAATGACGGTTACAGAAGAAGAATTGGATCAGTTTATGCGAAAAAGATTGGCTTCCTTCAAAGTCCCTCGTATTTACGAATTTAGGGAAGAACTTCCAAAAACAGCGGTTGGGAAAATATTGCGAAGACAATTGAAGAAAGAAAGTGAAGAAGGAAATGAGTAAAAAAAGATTGCATATGGTTGTATTATTATCGAGAACCATTTCTCCTGATGCTACTTTCGTACTTGAATCTGGACAAGTTTTTGCAGAGGAAAAGGATTTCATCATTAATCCCCCAGATGCAATAAGTCTAGAAGAGGCTTTACAATTAAAGGAGAGATATGGTGGTCACATCACGGTGGTAATGGTAAGCAAAAAAGAAGGCGAAAAGCAATTAAGAGTAGCTTTGGCTATGGGAGCGGATGAAGCGGTCTTAATAGAATGTAATCCAAACGAACAGGCACCAACTAATATAGCTAAAAAGATTAAGGAGTATATACAGGATGTTGACTATGATTTAATTCTTGCAGGAGATTTTTCTACAGATGGAGCCTCCAGTCAAGTAGGACCTCGTCTTGCAGCTTCATTAGATATCCCATTCTTTACCAAAACAATACGGATCGAAGAAGAAGAAGGAAATGCACTAATTAGAAGAAATACTGATGGGGACATAGAGTCATTTCGTGTTCCTTTTCCTTTCTTAATTACCATCCCACAAGGTTTACATGTTCCTCGTCTACCATCCCTTGCCGGAATTATGAAAGCAAAAAAGAAGCCCCTATTATTCAAACAATCACAAGAAAGTCTATCACATAATACTTTAAGCGAATATTCATATCCACAGTTAAAACGTAAACAGACGATGATTCAAGGGGAAACATGGGATAAGGCAGTTACATTAAACAAATTATTAAAATCATTGCAATGAAAAGTTATGGAGGGGTTCATAGTGAAAGATAAAATTGTTATTTTAGGAGAATATCAACAAGATAAGCTTGCCTCCATTACGCTTGAGTGTATTTCAGCAGCAAAGCAATTACAAAGAGAGGCAGACATTATCCTTTTAATAATGGGAGACGACATAAAAAAGGATGAATCTGAATGGCACCAATATGATGTCGATCAAATAGTGATCGTGGAACATCCTTTGCTTTCTAGATTTTTAAATGAAACGTATGCGAAGGCACTATTATCTGTTTGGGACCAACTCAAGCCTACCATCCTTCTGTGTGGACACACAGATATTGGAAGATCCCTCTCTCCCTATCTAAGTGAAAAATGGGACCTACCGTTATATTCGAATATAGAGAGCTTTGACTTTCATGATGGCAAGCTGTCCTTTAATCGCCCTGTTTATTCTGGCAAATTAATCGAAAAAATAGAAGTTAATAATGATTCTGCTTTTCTTGTTACCATTAAGCCAAAAAAATGGTCAGCATCACAAAGAAAAGAGAAATCAAACCCAAGCATTTATAATTTGAAAGTAACAATTGATCAGCCAATCACAGCTTTAATTGGCCTAGAACAAAAAAAGGCTGATGTAATAGGGCTAGTGGATGCGAAAATTATTGTTGGTGCTGGAAGAGGAATACAGAATGAAGAAGGATTTGCTTTAATAAATAAATTAGCAGAAATACTTGGCGGAACGGTTGGTGTATCAAGAGGGGCTGTAGAATTAGGAATATGCGATGCTTCTATTCAACTTGGACAAACAGGAAAAACCGTCGCTCCAGATGTTTATATCGCTTGTGGTATTTCAGGTGCTATTCAGCACCTTGTTGGCGTCACATCCGCTAAAACAATTATTGCTATCAATAAAGACCCAAATGCTCCTATTTTTGAAGTAGCTGATTACGGGATTGTAGGGGATTTATTTGACATAATTCCTGCTTTAATTAAAGAATGGGACAAAACCGGAACGTTCTAATAATGGTGAATGTATTAAGTACTAGTGGGGGAAAATGATACTTGAAACATATTATTAGTATCATTACTGAAAGCATGGTATACTTTCGATATTGTTAGTTTATCAAATAAGGAGGCAAATAATAAATGGCCATTACACATGCAACAGATCAAACATTCCAAGAAGAAACAGGTTCAGGTGTAGTACTAGTAGACTTCTGGGCACCATGGTGTGGACCTTGTAAAATGATCGCTCCAGTTCTTGAAGAGCTTGATGGAGAAATTGGAGATAGCGTAAAAATCGTTAAAGTCGATGTAGATGAAAACCAAGGATCAGCATCTAAATTTGGCGTAATGAGTATCCCAACTTTACTAGTTCTTAAAGACGGTGAAGTAGTAGATAAAGTAGTTGGATTCCAACCAAAAGAAGCTCTTTCTGAATTATTAGCAAAACATGTTTAATTAATAACTTTCTTCGTTGAAGAGAAAGAAACTGTAAACACACTCAAAATATGAGATAGTGTTTGCAGTTTTTTTATTAAAGGTGGTGACCAGCGTTGTGTGTAGACTGGACCGACCGAAAAGATTGTATATCAAGGGAAGGAAAGTATAAAAAGGAAAGAGTACAAGAGAAAAAAGGCGTTCTTCAAAACAATGGATAGCGCGAAAATACTTTCATCCTCCTCATCTCCCCATTCAAAAATAAACCGTTCTCATCAAATTATTTCCATTCTAGACTTTTTTCTTGATGAATCGACGAAATTCTCTATAATTAGAGAAGATAGTATATATGTTCGTTTGTTTATTGTTTTTAGCTGGGAGGGAAAAACTTGAACGACATCATTAAAAATAAATTAATGATCTTACCTGATCAGCCTGGTTGTTATTTAATGAAGGATCGCCAAGGCACTATTATTTATGTAGGAAAAGCAAAGGTGTTAAAAAACCGAGTCCGTTCCTATTTTACAGGCTCTCATGATGGAAAGACATTAAGACTTGTCAATGAAATAGAAGATTTTGAATATATCATAACCTCTTCCAATATCGAAGCGCTTATTTTAGAAATAAATCTGATAAAAAAGCATGATCCAAAATATAATATTATGCTGAAGGATGATAAAAGCTATCCGTTTATAAAATTGACGGCTGAAAGACATCCACGGCTTATAACCACTCGAAATGTAAAGAAAGATAAAGGGAAATACTTTGGTCCCTATCCTAATGTCCAAGCAGCAAACGAAACCAAAAAGCTTCTTGACCGAATCTATCCTTTGCGCAAATGTAATGTATTACCAGATAGAGTATGCTTATATTATCATTTAGGACAATGTCTTGCACCTTGTGTAAACGAGGTTCCAGAGCAAGAATACAAGATGATGACAGATGATATTACGAAATTTCTAAATGGTGGATATAAAGAGATAAAAAAAGAGCTGTCTGAAAAGATGATGGCAGCATCGGAAGAATTAGATTTTGAACGTGCGAAAGAATATCGCGACCAAATTGCTCATATTGAAGCAACGATGGAAAAGCAAAAGATGATGATGACCGATTTAGTAGATAGAGATATTTTTGGTTATTCCTATGATAAAGGTTGGATGTGTGTTCAAGTGTTTTTTGTCCGCCAAGGAAAGCTAATTGAACGAGATGTTAGCACGTTTCCTATTTATCAAGAGCCAGAGGAGGAAATGTTAACATATCTAGGACAATTTTATGAGAAAGCCAATCATTTTAAACCGAAGGAAATTTATCTTCCAGACGATATCCAAAGCGATATTGTCGAGGAATTATTAAAGGTGAAAGTGATAAAACCGCAAAGAGGGCAAAAAAAGGAACTTGTATTATTGGCTAATAAAAATGCAAAAAACGCTTTGAAGGAGAAGTTTTCCTTAATTGAAAGAGACGAAGAGCGAACAATAAAGGCAGTTGAAAATCTAGGGAAACAAATGGGTATCTATACTCCGCTCCGCATTGAGGCATTTGATAACAGTAATATTCAAGGGACTAACCCTGTGTCAGCAATGATCGTCTTTATTGATGGAAAACCGGCGAAACGAGAGTATCGTAAGTATAAAATCAAATCTGTTAAAGGCCCAGATGACTATGAATCAATGCGTGAAGTTATTCGTAGAAGGTATCAGCGTGTTCTAAAAGAAGGATTGCCGCTTCCCGATTTATTATTAATTGATGGAGGAAAAGGTCACTTGGAAACAGTAAGAGAGGTTTTGCTTGATGAATTAAGCTTAGATATTCCAGTAGCTGGTTTAGTGAAAGATGATAAGCACCGCACCTCTCAGCTTCTATTTGGAAATCCATTAGAGATTATTCCACTGGCGCGAAATAGTCAGGAGTTCTATTTATTACAAAGAATCCAAGATGAAGTTCACCGTTTTGCGATTACATTCCATCGTCAATTAAGAGGAAAAAATGCTTTTCAATCTTTATTAGATGAAATTCCTGGAATTGGGGAAAAACGTAGAAAGCTTCTTTTAAAAACGTTTGGTTCTGTAAAGAAAATGAAGGAAGCTTCAATCGAAGAGTTTTTAGAAATAGGAATTCCAGCAAATGTGGCAGAACAATTACTTGCTAAATTACAGGAATAAAAAATAATAATTGTCGTAATAAAAACACTGTGCTATAATGATGGCAACTTATAACTTAATAAGTGAAGGTAGAGGTGCGAACTTCAAGAGTAATAATTCGGAGAAGAATGAGCTTCAGAGAAGAATTATGAAAGGGATAGATCGCCGAAGTAAGGAAAGTTCTCATTGCTTTTTTTACTGGTTTTGCATTGAATAAATGTAAGACTGTCAAAACAAGGAACTGTTTTGGAGAGCTATCTCACTGTTTGTGCATATTAATACTGTTAATTGGACTGCACGGCAATGAGATATTCTCATTGCTTTTTTTATTGTCTTCATCTATTTTTTCGTTATTTCAGTTTGCCACAGAGAAAATAGTAATACATAAAAGAAAAGCAAGGGGAAATAAAAAGAAACCTCTAAGATTACAAGAAGGTAGGGAATGACTTTGGGATTAGTTGTACAAAAGTTTGGTGGAACTTCAGTAGGCAGCGCAGAAAGAATTCTACATGTAGCAGAAAGAGTAATCGAGGAAAAGAATCGTGGTAATGATGTAGTAGTGGTTGTGTCTGCTATGGGAAAAACAACAGATTCTCTTGTAACACTAGCGAATGAGATAAATCAAAAGCCATCTAAACGAGAAATGGATGTATTACTTTCCACTGGGGAGCAGATTACTATAAGTCTACTGTCTATGGCTTTACAGGCAAAAGGAGTAGAGGCTATTTCTTATACCGGCTGGCAAGCGGGAATAGAAACAGAGGATGTCCATGGCAATGCACGAATATTAAATATTCAAACGGAAAAAGTGCAAGGACAATTACAACAGGGAAAAGTAGTTGTAGTTGCTGGGTTTCAAGGAGTCACAGAAACAGGGGATATAACAACCCTTGGACGTGGTGGTTCAGATACTACGGCAGTTGCTATTGCAGCAGCGTTAAAAGCGGAAAAATGTGATATCTATACAGATGTAACAGGCGTTTTTACAACCGATCCTCGTTTTGTGAAGAATGCGCGAAAACTATTAGCGATTTCCTATGACGAAATGTTGGAACTAGCTAATTTAGGGGCAGGCGTTTTGCATCCAAGAGCAGTAGAATATGCAAAAAACTACCAAGTGCCATTAGTGGTTCGCTCAAGTATGGAACAAGAAGAAGGAACGATCATCGAGGAGGAAGTTTCAATGGAACAAAATTTAGTCGTACGTGGAGTTGCGTTTGAAGATAATATTACGAGTGTTACGGTATTTGGATTAAGAAATCCGCTAACAAGTCTTTCTACTATTTTTACAACACTTGCATCCCATCATATAAATGTAGATATCATTATTCAAAGTTTAACAAATGATCAGTTGACTAACCTATCTTTTTCAATTAAAGATAGTGATTTAGAAGAAACATTGAAAGTGTTAGAAGAAAATAAAGCCGAATTAGGATATGATAAAGTCACTTCAGAACAAGGATTAGCAAAAGTATCGATTGTAGGTTCTGGAATGATTTCTAATCCTGGCGTAGCAGCAGAAATGTTTAAAGTATTATCAACTGAAGAAATTGTTATTAAGATGGTAAGCACATCAGAAATTAAAGTATCTACTGTGATTGAAAAAGAGAATATGGTGAAAGCAGTAGAAACATTACACGATGCGTTTGAATTGGCTAAACTACCTGTGAATGCATAATTAAGACAAAAAGCCCCTTCCTTCTAAAAGTAAAAGCATAGAAGAAGGGGCTTTTTCTTTTAGAAATGCGTTTTAATTTCCATTCTATATTGATAGACGAGATTTAAGGGATTTTCAAAAATTAAAAACAAAATAATTTTTATGAAAACGCTTAATTTGTATGGTAAGATAGGAAAAGAGGAATATTTTACTATAAAGGAGGTCCTGATATGAAGATGAAGATTTGGGATAGAGTAAATAGAACTACAAAAAACAGTTCAAAAAGATTTAAGATTAAGTTAAAAACAAAAATGATTATTTCTTTTGCCCTAATTTTAATTATTCCAAGTTTAATTATAAGCACGTTTTCTTATATAAAAGCGAGAAATGAAATGGAAAATCAATTTTTAAACACTTCCCATGAAAATGTGAAAATTGTGGACAATATCATTAGAAATACATTAGGTACCAGTATTTATCAAACGGTTATTTATTCGGAGAAAATTAAATTTGATGAACAATCAGAAGAAAGCAACACGACGGTAAGGACAGAATTTGATAAATACATGGAATTGAACCCAGAAATTGAGAGCGTTTTCTTTGGTTCGAAAGCAGGAACACTCATCCAATCTCCTAATAGCATTCTTGGTAAAGGCTATGATCCAAGGAAAGATGCATGGTATACAAACGGGATGGAAAAAGAAGGGGCTGTTTATGTTTCTAGTCCTTATACATCAATTGCCACAGGCAGTTTAGTTGTTGCAGTTTCAAAGCAGACGGAGGATAAAAAAGGTGTAGTAGGGATGGAAGTAAGCTTAGAGCGAATAAAAAGCTTAGTTTCAAATGTGAAAATAGGAGATAAAGGCTTTATCATTATTTTCAATCAAGATAAAAAATATATCGTTCATCCTAAAGAAGAAGCAGGTACAACTGCGAAACAGTCTGTGTTCAATCAAATGTTTGACAAAAACGAGGGAAGTATCGATCTAACTGACGGTGGAAATAAATATATTATGCAATATATAACCAATGAAACAGTGGGCTGGAAACTCGCTGGCGTTGTAGATAAATCAGAAATTAATGATATGACTTTTCCTATACTATATCAAACAGTTTTAGTAATAGTGGTCTCTCTATTAGTGAGCGGTTTCTTTATATTCATACTTATCAATTCTTTTATTAAACCATTAAACAAATTAAAGGAATCAGCAATAAAAATGAGTGAAGGAAATTTAACAGAGAAAGTAGACATTCTTAGAGAAGATGAAATTGGCCAAGTAGCTCTAGCATTAAAGAATATGGCTGAAAATCTACATAATATTATAAAAGATGTAAATGAAAAATCGGAACATGTTGCAGCTTCTTCTGAGCAATTGCTTGCAAGCTCGGATCAAACAGCTTCAGCATCTGAATACGTTGCTGGGGCATTGGAAGAAGTAGCAAGTAAGGCTGAAATGCAAAAAGATAATTTAACAAAGAATACTAATGCATTAAAGGACATAGAGAATCATATTAACAAAGTTGCTGAAAGTGCAAAAATTGTTTCCACATTGACAAATGAGACGGTCATACAGGCGCAAGAAGGAGAGAATACAGTAAACAATACGCTGAGCCAGATGAATGAAATTTATCATTCGGTGGAATCATCGAACCAGCAAATACTGTCCTTACAAGAACGCTCGCAAGAAATAGAATCTATTGTAGAGACTATTAGTGGCATAGCTAACCAAACTAATTTGCTTGCCTTAAATGCTGCAATAGAAGCAGCAAGAGCAGGAGAGCATGGAAAAGGATTTGCCGTAGTTGCGACGGAAGTTGGAAAACTTGCCAAGCAGTCCGAACAATCTGCGCAAGAAATCGGTGATATTATTACAAACATTCTTATGAATACAAAAACGACCGTCGAAGGGATGGGGGCAGTTACGAAAAGTGTTCAAAATGGAATATTGGCATCAAAGCAAACGACAGAAGCTTTTAATGGTATTATTCAGCGCGTAAAAACTATCTCACCACAAATGACGGAAGTTGCTAACCTGTCTAATCAAATAGCAGAGCAGGTACAAGCTGTAAGTGTATCAGCCAATGAATTATTAACTATTTCAAGCGAGAATGCAGCTTACTCAGAGGAAATGGCAAGTTCAACAGAAGAACAATTAGCCGCAATGCAGGAAATAAAAGCAGCAGCCAGCTCATTATCAGATGTAGCTGTCGAACTTCAAGAAAAGATAAATACATTTACTATTTAAAAAAACTCCATATGGCAACAAGGAACTAATAAAAAATTCCTTTCGTCATATGGAGTCATCTCTTTATTCTACTACTGGATCTTTACTATCCCAACGAACCGTAATGGTTATTTTTTTATCTTTTCTTTTTGGGTCTTCAAAGGCCTCAGCAATAACTTTTTTCGTTTGTTCATATTGCTGTGCTAAATAACCAGCTTCAAGTTGAAATGTACATTTCCCTTTTTCTTTTAATCTTTTTTCGATAAGATCACTGGATAATTGATAAGTAATTTCATTTTTTGTTTGTTTAACTACTTCTAAATTTCCCCATCCGACTTTTTGAAAAAAGGTATAAGCTTCTTCTATTGCATGTAAAGGAAATAATCGAGCAATACGTTTACCTGCCCAATACAATAGGTCAGGAGTATCTCGACCTAATAATTCTGGGATAAGTATTTCTCGAATTAATTCGTATCCATATGCGGGAACAGTAAGTGGGTCAGTTTCCACTTGTGTTTTTTCTTCTACGGATGTTAAATCACTCAATATGCTCTCCTCTTTCTACCATTCTATTATATTCACTTAATTACAAGAATTATCTTCTAAAAAAAGTAACCATTTTAAGTATTCACGGTAATTCCATACCATTGTTTAGGAAGAAGAATGGATTCCAAATAAAATAGAATAAAATATATTGTCTAAATAGTATACTGTAAAAACGGAAAAAAATCATAAGAAAAACGAATGATATTTAAATTAGAAAGTTTAAAAAGTACTTACAAGGACAATGTAGTTTGTAATTACACAATATTCTAAGTTGTTTAAAACTTTAGGGATTTACAATGTTACCGTTAAGTATAAAAGCTTTTGGTGATAATTCTATTATTTGATTTGCGTGATAAATTTATGCGAATAATAGAAAGGAGGAAATTTTTACTTTTTTTCACATATAAATAGAAAAAAAGCGAAAGAAAATTTATTTAATGTATCCGTTTTCTTGACCGCATTTTTTTTTAAGAGTACAATTAAATTGTCACTAAATTGTAAGAATTTTTGGTTTTGTTATCGCTTTAGAGGCAAAGGGAGTATGTCATCAAGGTAGTGTCAAAAGATTTATGAAAACTACCTAAAGGGTTAGTTTCTCTCCTATTTACTGGATGGAGATGCGCCGCAATCGCTCTTGACAAACACGCCAATGGTTTGAGGATTGTTTAACAAGGGCGAAGGGAACAAAAGAAGGCATACCAAATAAGCCCTTGGTTGTTTCCATTTTAAACCATTGGCAAGTTCGGTTTGTCAAGAGTTCGCTCCGCCGATTGCTGAATTAGCTTAAGGGCTCAGCTAAACAAAAAGTTAGGCTTGTCTTTGTTCTACTATCCATTGTTGTGCTAATCCAATGAGCTTTGTCCAACGTGCTGGCATTGTTGGAAGCCCCTTGAGTTCTGGATTCACTACGGGCACTTTTCCTTCTAAGGCGGCATGCGGACGCAAAAAGTTAAAGTAGGCCGTAAATAAGGTGACGTATGAAATGGAACCATGTTCAGAGCCGAATCCATGAGTGGAGCGATAATTGCCCTTAAAGGTGCGGTTAAGTCTCTCAATTATTTGTTTCAGTGGTCTATATTCGGTCGAAACAGGGTCCTCATTGGTTAATCCAATGACCTGCTTCACATCGAATGAAATCCCATGTTGAGCGAAGAAATGTTGGGCTAAAAGATAGATTGGATTCCCGTCTACCACAAAGGTCAGATTTTCTGGAATCTCTTTCATCTTGATTAAGACCTCATCAATTGCTCGAATGGCTGTTGCTGTGTCTCGATTAGGCGACACCGGATACGAAAGAATAATCTTTTTCACGGCGTCAAAAAAGAAAAATAAATAATGCCATCGACCGTTTACTCTGATATACGTTTCATCACCGCAGAATTGGTCTGAAAGTTCATAGGGATAGTGATCCACATAAGGTTTAAGTAATAAAGCTACGCTATTTTCGTAGTTCAATACAGTCTGATGTGAAATCATCACTCCGTGTACGTCCTGCATAATCGCAGCTGTTTTACGGGCCGAAAGGCCATAGTTTACATGATAGGTTAGGATTAATCCTAATGTATGTGGTGATGCATAAATCTTTGATAAGTCAACGGCCGGCAGTTCTGGTGATTCCTTGGATAACGGCTGGAAATCGATATGAAACTGACGGAAAATGTATCTTAATTTAAATGCTTGAGGGTCCTTTTTGAACCTTTTCTTTTCTTTTGAAGTCATCCCATTGAGCTTCTTTTGATAATAAGAACAGTCATTGTTCTTGCACTTAAACACGTGAAAATCTTTTCTTTCTTTTATTTTCTCGAGAGTTTTGGAACAATGAGGACACTTCAGGATGGCTTCCTTAGAATAACGGTTCTTTTCACTGAAGAGCTCTGTACACACCTTGCATTGATACTGGCCTTTATCTCCATTGTTGGCATAAAGATAATCTGATGGAGCACCACACTTTGGGCAGTTCATGGATTTAGGTACGGAAACTTTTGCATTCTTACGCCTTTGAACAGGTTTAAGTGGTTTCCCGTTCTTCTCTAGATATTCACTAAGAAGAACTCGATAATCAAGCTGTTCCAGAACTTCAATGACCGGAAGGTCGTCCACTTGAAGTTTTCGATATGGTTTATTTACTGGCTGTTCAGTAGGCTTATCAAACATACTCTTACCAATCAATAAAGTAAGCAATGTTCGAATTAGTTGTTCTTGATAGTTTATAAAAGTTAATAAATAGGTTATAATTTGAGGGTACAAATTGTCACTTCCTTTTCTAGGTTGTTGAGAGTGTCGTAACCTCAATTATCCTTAGAATTCAGGGGGTGGCAATTTTTTTGCTTATAAAGCCCTCTCAGATAGGATTTAATAACCTATTTACTATAAAAGTTTTGACAATACGGTCATCAATTAGGGGGGAATTTTATGGCAGCAAATCGAGAGTTTTTATTCAGAAGGCTTCACTCTTTATTAGGGGTGATTCCAGTGGGAGTATTTTTGATCCAACATTTAGTTGTCAATCACTTTGCAACTAGAGGCGCAGAAGCCTTTAACAAGGCAGCTGGCTTTATGGAGCATTTACCTTTTCGGTATTTTTTAGAAATTTTTGTAATATTTTTACCGATATTGTATCATGCAATATATGGAATTTATATTGCGATTACAGCCAAAAATAATACTAAAAACTACGGATTTTTCCGAAATTGGATGTTCTATATTCAAAGGGTGACAGGGATCATTACATTAATATTTATTGTTTGGCATGTATGGGAAACAAGGGTAGCCGCTCAATTAGGGCAAGAAGTGAACTATGAGATGATGAGCGAAAATTTGGCAAACCCTTGGATGCTTATTTTTTATTTAGTAGGAGTTATCTCAACCATTTTCCACTTCTCTAATGGATTGTGGTCATTCTGTGTAAGCTGGGGAATCACTGTTTCTCCTAAATCTCAACGAATTAATACATATGTAACGCTAGGAATATTTGTTGCATTAACAATAGTAGGTGTACGAGCAATATTCGCGTTTGTTTAATAAATAGTAGTTTAGTAGAGCAATAGATGAAGGAGTGAACGTTTGTTATGAAGAAAGGGAAAGTTATCATCGTTGGCGGTGGTTTAGCAGGACTAATGGCAGCAATCAAAGTAGCAGAGACAGGGACTCCTTTAGAATTATTTTCCCTTGTACCTGTAAAAAGATCACACTCCGTTTGTGCCCAAGGTGGAATAAATGGAGCGGTAAATACGAAGGGGGAAGGAGATTCTCCGTGGGAGCACTTTGACGATACAGTGTATGGCGGAGATTTCTTAGCAAACCAGCCACCTGTCAAGGCGATGGCTGAAGCAGCCCCTGGAATTATTCATTTGATGGATAGAATGGGTGTAATGTTTAACCGTACACCAGAAGGGTTACTTGATTTCCGCCGTTTTGGAGGAACACAGTATCATCGAACAGCTTTTGCTGGGGCAACGACAGGACAACAGCTTCTATATGCTTTAGATGAACAAGTTAGAAGATATGAAGTTGATGGGCTTGTAGTTAAGTATGAAGGCTGGGAATTCCTTGGTATTATCACAGATGAAGAAGGTGTATGTAGAGGGATTAAAGCACAGGACTTAAAAACAATGGAGATTAAATCCTTCCCTGCAGATGCTGTTATCATGGCAACTGGAGGCCCTGGAATTATCTTCGGAAAATCTACGAACTCTATTATAAACACTGGTTCAGCAGCATCTGTTGTGTATCAACAGGGAGCCTATTATGCTAATGGGGAATTTATCCAAATTCATCCAACTGCTATTCCTGGTGACGATAAACTGCGTTTAATGAGTGAATCAGCTCGTGGGGAAGGCGGACGTATCTGGACATATAAAGATGGGAAGCCGTGGTATTTCTTAGAAGAGAAATATCCAGCCTACGGAAACCTTGTGCCTAGGGATATTGCGACACGTGAGATTTTCCATGTTTGTGTTGACCAAAAGCTCGGCATCAATGGGGAAAATATGGTGTATCTAGACTTATCTCATAAAAATCCTAAAGAATTAGATATTAAATTAGGTGGCATTATTGAGATATACGAAAAATTCACTGGCGAAGATCCACGTAAACTTCCGATGAAAATTTTCCCTGCAGTTCATTACTCAATGGGGGGATTATGGGTGGATTATGATCAAATGACCAATATTCCAGGTCTATTTGCAGCAGGAGAATGTGATTACTCTCAGCATGGAGCAAACCGTTTAGGAGCAAACAGCTTACTTTCAGCGATTTATGGTGGAATGGTTGTAGGCCCGAATGCAGTTAAATATATAAGTGGATTAAGCAAAAGTGCAGAAGATTTATCTACTTCCTTATATGATTCCGCTATTAAAGAAGAAGAATCTAAATGGCAGGATATTATGAAAATGGATGGAACAGAAAATGCTTATGTTCTACATAAGGAATTAGGAGAATGGATGACCGATAATGTTACAGTTGTTCGTTACAACGATAAATTATTAGCAACAGACGATAAAATTCAAGAGCTGTTAGAGCGATATAAACATATTAATATTAATGATACAGCAAAATGGTCTAACCAAGGGGCAGTATTCACTCGTCAATTACAGAATATGCTTCATCTTGCACGTGTTATCACACTCGGTGCATACAATCGAAACGAAAGCCGTGGAGCGCACTATAAACCAGAATTCCCAGAAAGAAATGACGAGGATTTCTTAAAAACAACAATGGCTAAATTTGTTGGGGAAGATAAGGCTCCTGATCTCCATTATCAAGAAGTCGATACTTCATTAATCAAACCTAGAAAAAGAGATTATTCAAAGCAAAAAGAGGGAGTGAAATAAAATGGGGGAACAAAAAACAGTTACTTTTCAAATTGCAAGACAAGATGACCCTAATTCACCATCTTATGTAGAAGAATTCACTTTGCCATATCGACCTAATATGAATGTGATTTCTGCCCTAATGGAAATTCGCAGAAATCCTGTAACAACCAAGGGAGAAAAAACATCTCCAGTTTCTTGGGATATGAACTGTTTAGAAGAAGTATGTGGGGCATGTTCAATGGTCATAAATGGAAAGCCTAGACAATCCTGTACAGCTCTAATTGATCAATTAGAACAACCGATTCGTTTGGAACCAATGAGAACATTCCCTGTTGTCCGCGATCTCCAAGTAGATCGAAGCCGCATGTTTGATAGCTTAAAGAAAGTCAAAGCATGGATTCCAATCGATGGAACGTATGATTTAGGGCCTGGTCCAAGAATGCCAGAGAAAAAACGCCAATGGGCATACGAGTTATCTAAATGTATGACATGTGGAGTTTGCTTAGAAGCATGTCCAAATGTAAACAGTAAATCTAATTTCATGGGACCAGCACCGCTTTCTCAAGTTCGTCTATTCAATTCTCATCCAACAGGTGAAATGAATAAAGAGGAAAGACTACAAGAGATAATGGGAGATGGTGGACTAGCTAACTGTGGTAACTCTCAAAACTGTGTGCAGTCTTGTCCAAAAGGAATTCCATTGACAACATCTATTGCTGCCTTGAACCGTGAAACAACGTTCCAAGCATTTAAAAACTTCTTTGGAAGTGATCATTAATCAAAAAAGACCGCCATTTGGTGGTCTTTTTTCGGCTAATATTTTTCTTTGAATTGACGATAGGCGAAAATAAATTCAGTTGCTACTGATTTTTCCTCGCTAGCCAGTTCGCTTAAGTTATTCTCTAAATAAATTATAGTAGCTTCTAGATGCTGCAAAGTCTCTGTTAAGATTCGTTTATCTTCCTCTTTTTCCAGATTTGCAACCTTTTGACCATAATCATACTCATACAATGTATCATATACTTCATTATTACTTGCAGATAAAGTGATTTTTCTTTGCAAGCATGGCAAACAAATTCCACATGGTAAGGTAACAGCTGCTTTTCCTTTTCTTTTTATTCGCACACAGTCAATAGTATTTTTGATTTGTAGTTTATATTCTTTTGGTATTTCGTTTATGCCTATTTGTAAAGGTTTATGCAATACAGGAGTTTTGATAGTTAAATTAAGATCCAAGCTTGTATAGAGATCATTTAATAGTTTAAAAGTTTTCGGATGAGTAGATTTGTGCAATACATTCCAATCGATACAAACATTTCTATTGATTTTGCTATTTTGATAGACATATACAGTGCTTCCACCGTTAAAGTACGTTTTCACTGCAGCAATCGATACGAGTAAACAAGTGCTAACGGTTGATAATTTTTTAGAGATCTTCTTATAGATTGTTGAATCTAATGCAATAATCTCACCAGAAGCAGAGACGTTACTTCTTAGAAAAACAGCTAATTTTTCTTGCTTACCCCGCTCATTCTCTTTGTTTATAAGTCGAAGATAATCAGAGGCAATAGGTGAAGCTGAGCAATTATTTTTCGCAACACCGACTAATGATTCCATATCATCGAAAAATAATGTTACTTCATAATTATTAGGAAGATAAAAAGAAGGAGACATTAATTCCACATCAATTTGTTGGAACTGAAGATAAACAGGTTCTTCCATTAACCAATCAAGAAGCATTTCTAAGACATCCCTATTTTTTTCCCAGTGACTTACATGGAAAACGGGAATGATTAAGCAGTTATTCTTTCTTGCCTTTTTCGTTTGTTGTTCAAAGTAAAATAGCCCACCCATAATCGTTACGATATCAATATAGGGAGTGCCTATCCGATCATAATCAAAGTACATATCCTGAAGTAATTCTTTATGTAGGTTTGTTAGAAAATCTATGTTTAAGTCCATTTATATCACCAAAACTTCCTTTGATAACAGAAATTAAACTACTGCATAATTACTCGTTGCTTAAATTATAACATGGATTTTTAAGAAGTTAGGAAAAAGGAGGGAGAATATAGTGGATTTTTCACTCGACCATCTAAATATCAAATGTACACTATCTGTTAATGGGGAAGGTTAATAAATGCTTAATTGTTTTGTTAAATGATTGTAATGGAAAGAAATTTTAAAAACAGAAAAAACCTTCCCTAATTTCTATAAATCCAGTCACTCCAAGGTGTCATCTTACATAATATATTCAGACTATAACTATACCCATCCCAAAGTTCATAGCTGGCAAAGGCAAGGAGGGTTACACTACTTGAAGGAGAATGAATTTACTCACAAGCCATTATTAACCAAAAGAGAAAGAGAAGTATTTGAACTGTTAGTCCAAGATAAAACGACTAAGGAAATCGCGAGTGATTTATTCATAAGCGAAAAAACAGTTCGAAATCATATTTCTAATGCTATGCAGAAGCTGGGCGTGAAGGGGCGTTCACAGGCTGTTGTAGAACTCCTTAGAATGGGAGAACTAGAGCTATAATAAAGAAGATGATCTCGTATAAGCGGGGAGGAAATTCCACTCCTTTGCCGCTTATATGGGTCATCTTCTTTTAATGAGGATACATGGCTAAATGAGGGATGTGTAAATAATATTGTCAAAACTGCTCTTGTTCATAAATTTTACATCTAAATTAATACTCCATTAACTTTTTGTGACTGCTAAACTAGAGTAGACAGTTTTTGCTAGATAAAAAGAAACACTTATTTACCCAAATATACAAATATAAGTACCATCCATTGTAAAATGTTTATATCAAAACATACTCATCAGTGGAGGTAGCAAAAGGTGGATAAGTGGGAAATGTATATGGAAATACATCAGCTAATAAAAAAGGGTTTTAGCAAGAAAAAGGTAGCAGAAAAACTAGGAATCTCAAGATCAACCGTTCATCGTTATCTAAAAAAGAATCCTTCGGATATGTCTGAGTGGGTAGACTCTCTTCAGTCGAGAAGTAAGAAATTAGATCCTTATAAAGAACTAATTTTATCCTGGCTGAGAGAACATCCAGATATGTCAGCTGCACAAGTAGAAGACTGGTTAAAAGAGAAGTATGAAGATTTTAAAGTAGGTGAAAGTACGGTTCGCTCCTATGTTAAAGAGCTTCGAGACGAATATAAAATAAAAAAGGAAACTTCACCACGAATCTATGAAGCTATACCAGATACACCAATGGGTGAGCAAATTCAAGTTGACTTTGGTCATACTAAGCAAAAAACTAGTGATAATAAAGAAGTTAAACTTAACTTTATTGCCTTTGTATTATCCAATTCTAGGTATAAGTATAAGGAGTGGTTAGATAGGCCTTTTACTACCCAAGATGTGATTGCAGCACATGAGAATGCATTTAGGTGGTACGGAGGGATACCAGGAGAATTAGTATATGACCAAGATAGTTTAATTGTGGTAAGTGAAAATGGAGGAGATTTAATTCTAACGCAAGAGTTCCAACAATATAAAGAATCTAGGAATCTAACCCTTCGTGTTTGCCGTAAGTCGGATCCAGAAAGTAAAGGAAAAATTGAAAATGTAGTTGGTTTCATTAAACATAACTTCGCTAAACACCGAGTCTTTCATAACATTGATTCCTGGAATGAACAAGGATGGGAATGGCTTAATAGAACCGGCAACTATAAAGTTCATCATACAACAAAAAAGAGACCGGTCGAAGTGTTTTCCCTGGAAAGACAACACTTACGACCAGTCACCAAAAATCTAGATGTAAAATATAACTATGAAACTAGTATATCAAGATGCGTCCATAAGGACAATACTATTCGTTATTTATCGAATCGTTATTCTCTTCCATTGGGGACGTTTGGCAAATATGAAACTGTCTGCATTAAGAAAACCGAAGAAAAGGAATTAATCATTTATAGCCATGAAACAGGAGAAATCATCGCAAAACATACTATCCCTGACGGGAAGGGATTATTAATTAAAGACAGAAAACATAGCCGAGATAGAACAAAAGGTATTGATGCATTTATGGATACCGTTGCCCAACAATTTAATGACAGTGAGATAGCTTATGATTATTTACAGACAGTAAAAGATAAATACCCTCGATATATTAGGGATCAGCTCCAAATGATATTAAAAGAGACAAAAGTAAATAACAGGGAAATTCTATCGGCAGCATTAAATGAATGTATAAAAAGGAGCCTTTATGGTGCGACAGATTTTAGCGATGTCGTTGCCTATTTAAAACGACACCGACAAGTTGGAGATACGGTGCATGATACCGCTGAGAATGTAACACACATAAAAGGAGTTTCTGGTTGGATTATGGAGACGGAGGCTCAAAAAAGAGAAGTGGATGCCTACACTGCCATATTGGAAGGTGAACCTGTATGAGTCAGCTAAATCAATTACAAGATTTGATGAAGACATTACGTTTAACAGAAACAGCAAATCACCTTCCTGCATTAATAAGAGAGGCTGAGCAAAAGGATTCGTCCTTTACTCAGTTCCTCTTCGATGTAGCAAAATATGAACAAACTCGAAGAGAAGAAAAGCAATTAGAGAAACGATTTAAATGGGCTACATTTCCTTTCCAGAAGACATTAGAAGAATTCAATTTAAAAGAACAGAAGTCATTAAGCAACAAACAGCTAAATAGATTAAAAGATTTAACCTGGATAGAACAATTACACAATATCATTCTATTGGGGCCACCAGGTTGCGGGAAAACCCACATTTCAATCGGGTTAGGTATCGAAGCGTTAAACCAAGGTTACAAGGTGATCTTTACTACGATGGGAGACCTTATCAATGTATTGAAAACGGAGGAAATCACACGTAAATCACAGACAAGAATGAAAAGAATAAGAGACGCTGACTTAGTTATTATTGATGATTTGATGTTTATGGCGATGGACATCATTTGAGTAACTTAAAGTAACTACATAATTGGGTTTAAAAGTTGAATCATAATTTGATAAATTAATAAGATCGTTATCCTCAACTTCTTCTAAAGTGTAAGAAGCATTGGAGTCATTACTATACTTAATTAAATTATCTAGATATCCGTTTAGTGATAGGCTTGTGATTTCTTCCCCAATAATCAATTTCGAGGTTTCTTCATCGATTGATGCAATTTTAATTTGCAATTGAGTAGTATTTACAGATATGTTTTCTTGGATGAGGGACTTTTCTTCTGCAAAAGTATTGATTGGAAGTAAACTAAAACATAATAAAATTGTAGATATTATTACTAAAAAGATTTGCTGAATTTTTTTATTCATAATAACCTCCATTAATGTTAATATTATACAGAGAGCTCTCTAGATAATATTAACATTAAATTAGTAGATTAGTAAATGATATTTCTATAAATTTACAATTAATGATAAAATATAGTGAATTAAGTGATTTCTAGTTAGGAGGAATATTATGAGAGTTGGTTATAGTATTTTAAGAGAGATAAATAGAGGGGAATTTTTACCTACAGAAAAAGATTATGGTTTAAGAACCAGAGAATTTGAGAATTTTATAAAATTTTTAGAAAATGAAGGATATTTAGAAAGAGTATTAAGGTTGGACGATTATTTTTCAATTAAGCCAGCACGGTTAACAAATAAAGGACATGAATTACTAAATAATAATAAAAAATACGAAGAATCTTACCCAGAAAGAAAGGATTTAATCAAATGGGTACAAGTAGAGAAAGATTTATATTCTAATGGTGCAGTTGATGAATAATTTTATATTCAATAAAGGATGGTACAACTTATGCAACCCAAATCTAAATACGCAGTCTACGTCCGTGTATCCACCGACCGAGACGAACAAGTCTCATCGGTCGAAAACCAAATCGATATATGCCGTAACTGGCTAGAAAGAAATGGCTACGAATGGAACGAAGAATCTGTTTTTAAAGACGAAGGAATATCTGGAACAGTCTTCTTAGATCGCCCAGCAATCCAATTATTATTAGATAAAACGAAAAAAGGCGAAATAGAAATGATTATCTTTAAATCCATTTCACGTTTAGCCAGGGATCTAAAAGATAGCTTAGAAATTAGAGAAACACTGCTAGCACATAATGTTCGTGTAATATCCATTGAAGAAGGTTTTGACAGTTTTAAAGTTGGTAAGAACGACATGGTTTTTGAATTATGGAGCTTGTTTGCTGCTCAATACTCTAGAACTCTATCAAGCTCGATTTCTGCTGCTCTTGCAGCTAAAGTGCGACGTGGCGAACATATCGGTAAGATTCCTTTTGGATATGATCGTCCAAACCAAAAACTTGTTATCAATGAAGAAGAAGCTAAAGTAGTAAGACAAATATTCCATTGGTATAACTTCGATAAATGGGTTTTAAGCGCATTACAAAAGAGTTAAATGATTTAGGCTTAAAACCGAAACAAAAGGATAAATGGCAGGTTACATCCGTTCAGAGAATACTTCAAAATCCTATCTATCATGGAAACTTCATACTTAATCAGTACACAACTGTAAAAGTTGGTGGAAGAAAGAAGCAAATCCGTAATCCTCAAGAAAAATGGTTGATCTTTAAAGATCATCATCCAGCAATCATAACTTCTACTCAATTTGAAAAAGCTAATAACAGAGACTATAAAAGTAAAAAAACAAAAATTACTCCATGGAATGAATTCAGAGATATATTAAAATGCGCTCATTGTGGCTCTAATATGGTGATTATGCAAAGTTATAAACGAAAAAAAGATGGTTCCAGAATTGAATGGAAATACTTAAAATGCAGCAAGTACAGAAGATATGGTGAACATGGCTGCTTAAATCATGAACCGATTCGTTACGAACAATTTAGGGAGTTTATGTTAAGACTTTTAACAGAAAAGGGAGAAAGCATTCGGTTAAACTTTGATACAGAATATAAAAAGAAGCAGCTGGAGGACAGCCCGCGGCATTAGAAATAAAATAGACCGGTTAGAAGAACAGAAAAAAGATGTTCTGGATCTTTATTTAAATGATCGACTGATATCTAAAGCGGAATTTAAAGTGAAAAGAGATGAACTGGAAAAGCAGATTGGTAAATTAAATGATAAGCTTTTTCTATTGTCGCAAGAAGATAATACAAGTATTAATATAGAGACCATTAAACAGGCTTTTAAGCAGCTGGAAAATGAAGAAAGTGACTTACATTATGCTTTCCAGCAGTTATTAGATTCAATGGAAGTTAGCCAAGATGGAACACTAGATATTAAATACACTTTTGAACAAATACAGTAGTGTGTTTTTAGCATGCAAAAGGTATGCATTTCAAATGCTATGCAGAAGCTGGGCGTGAAGGGGCGTTCACAGGCTGTTGTAGAACTCCTTAGAATGGGAGAACTAGAGCTATAATAAAGAAGATGATCTCGTATAAGCGGGGAGGAAATTCCACTCCTTTGCCGCTTATATGGGTCATCTTCTTTTAATGAGGATACATGGCTAAATGAGGGATGTGTAAATAATATTGTCAAAACTGCTCTTGTTCATAAATTTTACATCTAAATTAATACTCCATTAACTTTTCGCCTTATACATTTACGAGGGAAGAATTGTAGATTATAATTAAAGGTACTGATTCGTAGAAAATTGTCGGAAATTAATTATATTTGTATATTTATATATGGGAGTTGTAATCATGATGACTGAAGAGAAAAATGCAAAGGAATATTTGGAGAATATAGCTACGATAGAAAAGGATATGCGATACATATCGGGGATCATTAAACAAAAAGGGAGAGAGATATTAAGCGATTATACAATGACTCCTCCTCAATTCGTTGCCTTGCAATGGCTATTTGAAGAGGGCGATATGACAATAGGGGAATTATCAAATAAAATGTTCCTTGCCTTTAGTACAACGACCGACTTAGTTGATCGGATGGAAAAGAATCATTTAGTTCAAAGAGTGAAGGATCCGAATGATCGACGTGTGGTTCGTATTCATATGCTAGAAGAAGGAAAAAGATTAATTGACGAAGTAATTAAAAAACGTCAAAACTATCTTCAAGAAGTATTAAATGAGTATACAACCGGAGATATCGAGGAATTAAAGAAAAATTTCATGCGTTTACATCAAGTAATGCGAGAAAAATGAGGCGGTTTTTTGGAAAGAGCAATAGGGGTTATAGATTCTGGAGTTGGTGGATTAACGGTCGCGAAGGAGATTATGCGCCAGCTTCCTTTTGAAAATATCGTATACTTAGGGGATACGGCAAGATGTCCATATGGACCAAGAACGGGAGAAGAAGTGAAGAAATTCACTTGGGAAATGACTAGATTCTTGTTGAAGAAAAATATTAAAATGCTTGTGATTGCCTGTAATACTGCTACTGCAGTGGCATTAGAGGAAATTCGCGGGCAGCTATCTATTCCTGTAATTGGAGTAATTATTCCGGGGGCACGAACAGCAATTAAGGTAACAAAAAATAATTATATAGGCATGATTGGAACAATTGGTACTGTTCGAAGTCGAGCGTATGAAAAAGCATTAAAAAAGATTAATAATCGAGTAAGAACAGTTAGTTTAGCATGCCCGAAATTTGTTCCTTTAGTGGAGAGCGGCGAATATGATGGACCAGTCGCAAGGAAAATTGTGAAAGAAACGCTTTGGCCATTAAAGAATAAAGAGATAGATACTCTAATACTTGGTTGTACCCATTACCCTTTGTTGGCAAAAGTAATACAAGAAGAGATAGGGGAAAAGGTAAAAGTGATTAGTTCTGGTGCAGAAACGGCAAGAGAAGTTAGTACCATTCTAAACCATCATGACCAACTTGCTTCAGAAGAGAATCAAGTAGAACATCATTTTTATACAACTGGATCGAAAGAAATTTTTGCTAGAATAGCATCAAACTGGCTAAATCAAGAAATACATTCTGTTGAAACAATTAAATTGTCATAAGTAATAAGACTGTCTTATGTTCCATTAACAAAAATATCTAGATCAGTTCTAATCGAGACATTTTTGTGGATGAAATAGTGAGACAGTCTTTTTTGTGGGTTGTTTTCTAAAGGATTGTTGTTTTTCTATCGAAAAAAAGAATTAGTTGGAAAAATGGAGCAGCCGGAATACACGTAGACTCCTGTGGGATTAGCGAGACAGTCTGAGACCCCGGAGGCGAGGTGAGGAGGCTCAGCGCGAGCCCCACGGAAAGCGAAGTGAATTCCGGCTGCGGGTAATCGCAAAAAACTTTACGAAAACAGCCTTTTTGAAAAAAAATCTTCTAAAGACGGTCTAAAAAAAAGATAGGCTCGTATATATATTAGTACAAACTGTCTTAGGAGTGATGAAGAATGTCTAAGAATAACAAATTGACCATAGTTTCTGCGGTTTTAATATCATCTGTGTTGATCTCTGGTTGTAGCTTATTGGGAGATAAAGAAAAAGTAGATCCACCCCAAACTACATCCTATGAAGATGATGCAGTGAAAGAAAATGCGGACAAAGAAACAGCGGGAGAAGTTGCTACAGAGGATGCAATGCCTATTGAATTATATTTAATGGATAAATATGGGTATGTCGTTCCTCAAACATTAAATCTGCCAAAAACAAATTCGATTGCAAAAGAAAGCTTAGAATATTTAGTTAAAGGTGGAAAAGTTTCTGAAATGCTGCCAAATGATTTTCAGGCAGTAATTCCGCAAGATACGAAAATTAGTATTAATGTAGATGAGGATAAAGTGGCTACAGTCGATTTTTCAAATGAATTCAAAGAGTACGAGGCTAAAGATGAAGAGAAAATTTTACAATCTATTACGTGGACATTGACACAATTTGATTCAATTGATGCTGTTAAGCTCTCTTTAAATGGTCATGAGCTGACAGAAATGCCAGTTAATAAAACCCCGATCCAAGGTGCTTTAACAAGAGCAGATGGCATTAACGTTAATACGGATGATGTTACAGATATTACAAACACTAAACCGTTAACCGTTTATTATATTGGCGGAGATTTAGATTCATACTATTATGTACCAGTAACAAAGCGTGTTAGCAATGCAGAAGAAAATAATGTGGCAGCCGCAGTAGGTGAATTAATAGAAGGCCCAGGTATGGGAGGCGCAACAGCATTAACAAGTTTATTACCTAACGATGTGAAGCTGTTAGATAAACCAGTAGTAGAAGATGGTAAAGTTACGTTAAACTTTAACGAAAACATATATTCTAGTGGGCTAAACGGAGAAGAAAAAGTACTAGCCGATGAAGTATTAAATTCATTAGTACTGTCATTGACAGAGCAAGAAGGCATTGAAAGTGTTTCTGTTACTGTTAATGGAGAAGCTGATTTAGTGAATGCAGAAGGAGAAAGTTTAACTAAACCAGTTACTCGTCCGGAAAATGTGAATACAGGTAGTTTCTAATAAGTTAATTGATAAAGAGGATGGGACATAACTAAATAGATACTCTGTAAAGACGAACAATTTCTAATATAGCTAGTAAATAGCGGCTGCTTTCGCATACTTTTTACAAGAGGAAATATAATTAGTTGGAAAAACAGAGCAGCCGGAATACACGAAGACTCCTATGGGATTAGCGAGACAGTCTGAGACCCTGCAGGCCACAGGCCGAAGCGGCTCAGCGCGAGCCCCATGGAAAGCGAAGTGTATTCCGGCTGCGGGGAATCGCACCAAACTTCATGGAAACATCCTTTGAAAAACAAATAAAAGCCCGAACAATTATACGGAACATTCATTAGCATCTTCGTATAATTGTTCGGAATTATCCTTGGCTGGAATACTTATGTCCCAGCCTCTTTATTTTTTTAGTCCAGAGTGTTGATGGTAATAATTTATCCATACCGATATTTATAGTGAATTATATAAGGATTTCCATAAAAACAGAAGAAACCGATGAAATGACGTTATAAACTTCACAAAACTGTCTTTGGAAATAAGGAAGAAAGGGTATATACTTTTATTAGACGCATTTTTTCAATCGTAGTAAACTAAAAGAAAGAATAGCAACTACATATGTTTCAGCGTAAAAAAATATTTTTAGCTAATTAAGGAGATTTATGATGAAAGAGATTATTATTGCAACAAAGAATACAGGCAAGACAAAAGAATTTGTACAAATGTTTTCACCACTTGGCTATGAAGTAAAAACACTATTAGATTTTCCAGATGTACCAGATGTAGAGGAGACAGGGACAACATTTGAAGAAAATGCTCTCCTAAAAGCAGAAACGATTTCTAAGCTACTAAATCGTGTTGTTATCTCAGATGATTCTGGTCTTGTTATAGATGCATTGAACGGTAGACCTGGAGTGTATTCTGCACGTTATGCAGGTGAACAAAAGAATGATCAAGATAATATGGACAAGGTTTTGGATGAATTAAAGGGAGTTCCAACAGAAAAAAGAACAGCTCGCTTTTGTTGTACATTAGCAGTTGCAATTCCTAATGAATCCTCCTTAACATTTACCGGTACTTGTGAAGGGATTATTTTAACGGAAAGAAGAGGAGATTACGGCTTTGGTTATGATCCGATTTTTTATGTAGAGGTAGAACAAAAGGCAATGGCTGAATTGCCGCCAGAGAAGAAAAATAAAATTAGTCACCGTGCAAATGCATTAAAAAAACTAAAAGAACAGTTACCAACTGTTTTTAAGGAAAGGAACTAGACCTGGATGAAAATTTTGATTGTAAGTGACAGTCATGGATTGGTATCCGAGTTAGGTGTTTTAAAAAAAAGGCATGAAGAGGATGTAGATTTGTTTCTGCATTGTGGAGATTCAGAGCTTTCAGCAAGTGAAGAAGTGATGGCGGGATATATTACGGTTCAAGGGAACTGTGATTATGAGGACAGATATCCAACGGAAACAATTCAAGAAATTGCGGGAAAAAAGATTTTTTTAACACATGGGCATTTATATGGGGTGAAATCCTCTCTTAATAATTTATTGTACAAAGCAAAGGAGATAGGGGCTAATATTGCCTGTTTCGGGCATTCTCATTTCTTAGGGATGGAAGTGGTTGATGATGTTCTTTTCATTAATCCGGGTAGTTTACGATTGCCTAGAGGTAGAAAAGAACAAACATATGTCATTTTAACCATTGAAAGTAATCGATTTGTAACAGAAGTTTATGATTTTCATAATGGGTTACTTCCAGAATTAAAAAGTGAATTTCCCTTCTAGTAGGCTTTTTCCTAATGAGGAAGAAAAAAATTCCTCATTAGGAAAAAAAACTTCAATAAACTATTGACTTTATGTCCCTATAATCATATAATAACTATTGTCCTCATAAAGAGTAAAGAAATACATAACATGTCCCAGTAGCTCAGCTGGATAGAGCAACGGCCTTCTAAGCCGTCGGTCGGGAGTTCGAATCTCTCCTGGGACGTATTTTATTTGTTTTTATGATTACTTAGTATTTTTTCAGGTTATATGAATTGCCTATATTATTATAATAAAATAGTCTATTAGTTGGAATAGAAAAACTATGCATATCCTATAGGGTATGATATAATATTTTTTGGTAAACATTTCTGAAATAATTAATACATTATGTCCCAGTAGCTCAGCTGGATAGAGCAACGGCCTTCTAAGCCGTCGGTCGGGAGTTCGAATCTCTCCTGGGACGTCTACAAAAAAGCTTAAACCACAATGGTTTAAGCTTTTTTCTTACTCTACTTTTTTTCGTTCTACTGTTGTATTCATCGTTTGGGATGGTATGACATCTACTTCACTATTATCAAAACTTAATTTGTTCAACTTTTCTTCTTCCGTTTCCGCATCATTATCTAAAAGAACAATGTATTTTCCTGCTTGCAGTTCTTCCTCATATGGTTCTAAGTCCGTACCAGCGAAGAAATTCTTTAATCGATCTAAAAATGATACTGGCTCACCCTCGTTAATTGCTGAGGTTGTATTCACTTCTGTTTCTTGTTCGATTAAAGCAACTTGTTCATTTCTAGTGATGACGGAAATATGATCTGGAGAATACCCTTTAGAGAGTAATTCCTCAATAGCATCTACTGTTGCTTCAGGAGAATCATATATACCTACTACACTGTTTGTCATATACCTATTCCTCCTTTAAACAATTGATTGTTGCATATTGTATATATTCCCATTATTGAAAGGGAATAAACAGGGCAATTTCCTTTTTCCTGAGTCCGTGACGTAATTAATAATAAATGTGCCCACAAATCCTGATATAATAATGTTATCAGCTGATTTATGTTGATAATTTTATTTCACCAGGCAGGTGTTGAAATTGGTTAAGTTTATTTTAGAAGATTCCGATGATACATTAACGACCCATTCGGGTCTAGGTTTAATAGGTTTGCTTTTATCAAAAACAAAATTTTACAAACGTTTTTCATCCTTAAAGGTCCCAGAAATCAAGTCGTCTCCGGCCATTCTTAATGGGGATGTTACCACTTCTTATGTGGGTCTATTGTGCCAAGGTAAGAATGATTTCGACCATATCGAAGAATTTCGAGATGATCCCTTCTTTTATCGTGCATTGGATATTCAAGTGGTTCCATCAAGTCCCACACTACGGCAACGACTCGATCAAATTGCCAAGGTGACTGGATGGAAATCCATTGTTCTGGAAGAATCGGCTAAACTAATACGGCAATTTGATTCTCCTGTCACTCCAACAATTACTAGTGACAAAAAATCATACGTACCTCTGGATATTGATGTATCGCCATTTGATAACTCAAATACTAAGAAAGAAGGGGTTAGTCGCACATACAAAGGATGTGACGGGTATTCCCCTAACTTCTCCTATTTGGGTCAAGAAGGCTACGTTGTAAATGTGGAACTTCGGGAGGGAAGCACACACGTTCAAAAGGATACTGAGAAATTTCTCGAGAAAAGTATTATATATTCTCGGATGATTACTGATCTATCGTTATTGGTCCGTATGGATGCAGGAAACGATAGTGTCGAAAACCTAAAAGTTTGTGTGAATGAAAAGGCCGATTTCATAATTAAACGAAATCCTCGCCGTGAAAAGCCTGAAAACTGGCTCATGGTAGCTGAACAATTCGGTAAATGCGTTCAGGAGCGAGAAGGAAAACGTGTATTCTATGGTGCTTTAGAAACAACTCCAAAGGGAATGAAAAAAGCCATTCGCCAAGTCTATAAAGTAACAGAAAGAACGATTGATAAAAACGGCCAAATCCTCTTAATCCCAGATGTTGAGTTTGAGAGCTATTGGACTACCCTACCTAATGAAACAGAGGAAATAATTAGCCTTTATCACGAACATGCCACTTGTGAACAATTCCACAGTGAATTAAAAACGGATTTAGACCTAGAACGTTTCCCTTCTGGGAAATTTGCCACCAATGAATTAATCTTACATCTTGGATGTTTAACCTACAATCTCCTTCGGATTATTGGCCAAGAAAGCCTGAAATCAGGGGATGCGCCGCTTAAAAGAAAGGTCTTCCGTCGCCGAGTAAAAACGGTTATCCAGAATTTGATTACATTAGCTGCAAAATTGGTAAAGCATTCCCGAAGAATTTACTTAAAGTTTGGAAATCATAGTCCTTGGTTTCCTACTTTTAAACGACTGTATCTTTCATTTACAACATAAGCCTAGGAAACTGAATAGGTAATAAGACCTGAAAAAAATTATAGGTAAGCAGGTTTTATTTAGTGTACACAAAAAACAATCAATCCAACTTAAATTAGTACGAATGGCAAGAAAATAAGGAATTCCTAAAATTATCGGAAGAATTATTTTTTATCACGGATTCAGGTTTTTAGCTATTTGGAATTTTATTCTAATAGCAAGAGGTAATAGTGGCTTCTTATATTGAAATAACGATGGGTAGAAAAGTTTAATGAAATGCACGGTTTGGCACAGGCTTAAAGCGAAAGTAGTTATTTTTTGTTACAAAGAATGTAAGACTAAGAAAAAAATAAAATAGTGTACTGCTACCTTGTCATGAGAGAAACCTATAATTAAAAGTTTCTCTCATATATTTTCCTATAAAGGTATAATAAGGTACGATTTAGGTAATAATTTCATTAAGAAAAAATAATGTTCAGAAAATCACTTGCATTACTTGAAAACGCTTACTGTTATTGTGTATAATAGATTTAAGTAAAAAACAAACAAGAAATGAAGTAATGTGAATAGATGAACATAACAAAAATATGTAGAAGGAGATATGCACCATGATTCTCAAAGAATTAGGAAGAAGTAGGCTTATTGTTATTAATTATTATAAGAATGGTTTGTTAGAAACAATTAAGGGGCAGGTTCAGAAGCTCAATCTGATCGATCAAACGATTGATCTAAAAGATGACAACGAAAATACGTATCAAATTCGTTTGTCATGGATACAAGATATATGTGCTGTACATTAATTTAATTTCTAAAAAATGCAATCGCTTTCTTTTGTAGTGATTGTATTTTTTTATAAAATAAAAAAACAATGTTAGATTTTTTGACATTTTAGTTTAATAGAAAGAATTATTTTATTATAATGAAGTCTATAAGAAGATCCACCATGTATTTTTATCACAATCATAACGGGCAGTAAGACCCTCACCTCAAGCTGAGAAAAATCGAGGAAGCTAGAGCTAGGTGTTGGAACTCTCCCGTAAAGGTCCGATAAGCGCAACCTATCAGAAATGGGGATGAGAAAATCTTCACTCCTAGAAGTTTTCTTTATAGATTATTTTCAGTAAAAAAAGAATTTTTTAAATTTTTTTGAAGGTTTAAAAAGTACATGCATTCTTTATATGACAATAATGTAAGCGTTTCCTAAAGTTGTCCTCGTTGTTTAAATAATCAAATAATTCTCAAAAATACTGTTGACTCTTGTTTAAATTCAGCGTAAGATAACCTCAACAAATGAAAAACACAACATGTTACTTGCTAAAACTAGTAACATAACAACATGACAAACTGAATAAATATAAGTAATTCGATGATGAGGATAAGTAGTTTTCTATTTGGATTCCAAAGAGAGCTGGTGGTTGGTGTGAACCAGTGAACCAATAGTTAATGAACTCACCTCAGAGTGTTAGCTTGAAAGGTAAGCAAGTAGAGCTAACCGAGTGTTTCCACTCGTTATCAAAAGAGAACGAACCGTTCATAAAGCGCATACATTTATTTACAGTGTATGAATGAGGGTGGTACCGTGGAAAGGAAATGCCTTTTCACCCCTTTGTTTACTAAAAAACATTAGTAACCATTGGAGGTGGAAAGGCTTTTTTTATGGATATAGCCTTTCTTGGTAACATCCAGTGAATAAGTAAAAGGAAAGAATTTAGGGAGGTTATACAAATGTTACAGGAGACTGCCTTTGAAAATACAAAGGCCCAAGTAAAACCGTTAACTGGTGCTGATCTCTTACTGCAAGCTTTGGAAAAAGAAAATGTTGAATTTATTTTCGGATATCCAGGTGGAGCTGTGTTACCAATTTATGATAAGATTTACGATTCGAAAATTTTTCATGTATTGCCAAGACATGAACAAGGCGGTATTCATGCAGCAGAAGGATATGCGAGAATCTCTGGAAAACCAGGTGTAGTCATTGCAACATCAGGTCCCGGTGCTACAAATATTGTAACAGGGCTTGCTGATGCTATGATGGATTCTCTGCCACTAGTTGTTTTTACAGGTCAAGTAGCAACAGGTGTGATTGGAACAGATGCTTTTCAAGAAGCAGACATTTTAGGGATTACTACACCGATAACAAAATATAATTGTCAGGTTCGAAGCCTTGAAGATATTCCTAGAATCATTAAAGAGGCGTTCTATATTGCTACAAGTGGAAGACCAGGACCAGTATTAATTGATTTTCCAAAAGATATTGCTGCAACTATTTCAGATGTTCCAGCTGAGAAGGAAGTAGACCTTCCAGGTTATCAACCGACAACACAACCGAATTATTTGCAGATTCGCAAATTGACAGAAGCTGTAAGTGCTGCAAAAAAACCAGTAATTTTAGCAGGAGCAGGTGTCAATTTTGCAAAAGCGAGTACCGAGTTACTTCAATATGTAGAACAGCAACAAATCCCAGTCGTACATACACTTCTTGGTTTAGGAGGTTTTCCAGCTGATAACAAGTTGTTTGTTGGTATGGGAGGAATGCACGGTTGTTATGCCGCTAATATGGCTTTATATGAAGCAGACTTATTAATTAATGTTGGGGCAAGATTTGATGATCGTTTAACAGGAAACTTAGCCCATTTTGCACCAAATGCCATTAAAGCACATATTGATATCGATCCTGCAGAAATTGGTAAGATTATTCCAACGAAAATACCGATTGTTGCAGATGCTAAAGAAGCACTTACAATGTTGATAAAGCAAAAAGGCTTACAGTCAGACCATAATGCATGGTTAGAAAAGATTGAAAATTGGAAAAATGAATATCCGTATTATTATGAAGAATCCAATCTTCTGAAACCACAGCAAGTATTGGAGATGTTATACGAAAAGACGCAAGGTGAAGCAATTGTAACTACAGATGTTGGACAGCACCAAATGTGGACTGCCCAATACTATCAATTTAAAGAGTCCAATCGCTGGGTAACATCTGGAGGACTAGGTACAATGGGATTTGGACTTCCATCAAGTATTGGAGCTCAATTAGCTGATCCAAAAGCAACGGTACTTGCTATTAGCGGTGATGGGGGCTTTCAAATGTGCAGCCAGGAGCTTGCGCTAATAAGAGAATTGAATTTACCGATTAAGATTATTATTTTTAATAATCAAGCATTAGGGATGGTAAGACAATGGCAAGAGTTTTTCTATGAATCTCGCTTTTCTCATAGTAAGGAATCTTACCAACCATCGTTTGTTGCATTAGCAGAAGCGTATGGAATAAAAGGCTATCAAATATCTTCCGCAGTAGAAGCTGCAAGCATTCTGGACGAAGTGTTAGCGGTAAGAGAACCTGTATTATTGGATTTCCGCATTGATCCTGGTGAGAATGTGTATCCAATGATTGCTCCAGGTAAAGGATTGCATGAAATGGTAGGGATGAAGCCATGAAGAAAATAATTAGCTTAACTGTTATGAATAAATCTGGTGTATTAAATCGGATCACTAATCTCTTTTCAAAACGAAACTACAACATTGAAAGCATATCAGTGGGACATACGGAGCATGAAGGAGTCTCTCGAATTACATGTGTTGTGCATGTAGAAAGTGATGGCGTCATAGAACAAATCACGAAACAGTTAAATAAGCAAATTGATATTTTGAAAGTAGTAGACATCACTGATCAGGCTATAGTTGCAAGAGAGCTTGCCTTAATAAAAGTACTTGCTACACCGCAGACTAGGCACGAGCTATACTCAGTTATTGAACCATTTAGAGCTTCTGTAATCGATGTAAGTAAAGAAAGTCTCGTTATCCAAATTACAGGAGAATCAACAAAAATTGAAGCTTTTATAGAACTGCTAAGACCTTATGGAATTAAAGAATTGGCTAGAACTGGTACAACAGCATTCCCTCGTGGATCTCAAAAAACAGCAGCTCATAAAAGTAACTATTCTATCGTCTAAACATCAATATTAAATAGGCTATTTTCATAGATTTATTGAGCAGTCTGAATACGTGAAGACGTCTATTGGATAAGCGAGAAAGGTGAGACCCCCACAAGGTATTACTAAGAAGAATCCACCGCTCGCCCTATAGAAAGTGAAATGTATTTAGGTTGCGGTTGACTAATAGCAAACTTTATGAAAATAGCCATTAAATAAATCTAATTTTACAAACGAAAGGGAGAAGAATAATGGCAAAAATGTATTATAACGGAGACGCAAATTTAGGATATTTTGAAGGGAAAACAGTTGCAGTAATTGGTTATGGATCTCAAGGACATGCACATGCTTTAAACATGAAAGATAGTGGTGTTCATGTCATTATTGGATTAAGAAAAGGTAATTCATGGAATAAAGCAGTGGAAGATGGATTTAATGTTTATTCAGTTGGCGAAGCAACAGCTCAAGCGGATATTGTAATGATTTTACTTCCAGATGAATTACAAACAAAAGTATATAATGAAGAAATTAAACCAAATTTAACAAATCAAGCATTAATGTTTGCTCATGGATTCAATATTCATTTTAATCAAATTGTCCCTCCAAGTGAGAGTGATGTACTATTAGTTGCTCCAAAAGGACCAGGTCATCTTGTAAGAAGAACATTTGAACAAGAAGCAGGTGTTCCAGCATTGTTTGCAATTTATCAAGATGTAACTGGTGAAGCGAGAGAGCTTGCACTTGCTTATGCAAAAGCGATTGGGGCTTTACGTGCAGGAGCTTTAGAGACAACATTTAAAGAAGAAACAGAAACAGATCTTTTCGGTGAACAAGCGGTTCTGTGTGGTGGTCTAACTGCACTTGTAAAAGCGGGCTTTGAAACATTGGTTGAAGCAGGATATCAACCGGAATTAGCATATTTTGAGTGTTTACATGAGCTGAAATTGATTGTTGACTTGATGTATGAAGATGGAATGGCAGGAATGAGATATTCTATTTCAGATACAGCACAGTGGGGAGATTTTGTAACAGGACCACGTATTGTCACAGATGATGTGAAGAAAGAAATGAAAGCTGTACTTACAGATATTCAAGAAGGAAAATTTGCTAAAGGATGGATTTTAGAAAATCAGGCAAATAGACCAGTGTTTAACGCGATTAATGCGAGAGAAAGTGAACATCTAATCGAAAAGGTTGGAAAAGAATTACGTGCAATGATGCCATTCGTTAAAAGCTCGAGAAAGAAAGAAGTGGTTGGTAGTGGCAAAAATTAAGATATTTGATACAACATTGAGAGATGGGGAGCAATCTCCTGGCGTAAATTTAAATTTGGCAGAGAAGTTGGTCATTGCTGAACAGTTAGAAAAATTGAATGTAGATATTATAGAGGCAGGCTTTCCTGCTGCCTCTAAAGGTGATTTTGTCTCTGTGCAACAAATAGCGAAAACAATAAAAAATAGCTCTGTTACAGGTTTAGCAAGAGCGGTAACATCTGATATTGATGCAGCTTGGGATGCTTTAAAAGACGGTGCAGAACCGAGAATTCATGTGTTTCTAGCAACGAGTCCAATTCATCGAGAATACAAATTAAAACTGTCGAAAGAACAAGTTGTGGAAAGAGCTGTAGCGGCCGTTAAATACGCTGCTAAAAGATTTCCAGTTATCCAATGGAGTGCAGAGGATGCATGTCGTACAGAACTTCCATTTTTAGCAGAAATAATAGAAGAAGTTATTCAAGCAGGAGCGCGTATCATTAATATTCCAGATACTGTAGGCTATATAACGCCAAATGAGTATGGTGAAGTTTTTCAATATTTAAAAAATAATGTCCCGTCCATTGATAAAGTTTCCTTATCAACCCATTGTCATGATGATTTAGGGATGGCAACAGCAAATTCACTAGCCGCTATCGAAAATGGAGCAACTCAAGTAGAGTGCACTATTAATGGCATAGGAGAGAGAGCTGGTAATGCTTCAATGGAAGAAATTGTGGTAGCGCTTCATATTAGAAATGATCATTATCAAGAAAGAACAAGAATTAATCTGAAAGAGATTAGCAGATCAAGCAGCCTTGTTAGTGAATTAACTGGCATGGTGGTCCCAGGGAATAAAGCAATTGTTGGTCGCAATGCCTTTGCTCATGAATCTGGCATTCACCAAGACGGAGTTCTTAAGGAGAAAACTACCTATGAAATTATTTCTCCTGAACTTGTAGGCTATGTAAACAACAATAATATGGTTCTAGGGAAGCATTCAGGTAGTCATGCCTTTAAAACAAAGCTGAAAGATTTAGGGCTTCAAGTGAAAGATGAGGATGTTAAAGATCTCTTTATTGCATTTAAGGATTTAGCAGACCACAAAAAAGAAATTTCCGATGAAGATATTATTGCCATTTTTCTAGAAAACAAGCTTGCTAAAGAAGAGAAATACTATGAATTAGTTGATGTTAAGGTCCAACATAAAAATGACAACGAAGCTGATGCAATTGTTAAGCTTTCTGGTCCGAAAAATGAATTAATTATTCAAAATGGTACTGGATCAGGAAGTGTTGAAGCATTATATAACACACTAGAAATGTCCATATCTGGTCAAGTGAAATTAGAAGATTATCGAATTCAGTCATTGGGTGCTGGCAGAGATGCGTTAGCTCAAGTATTTGTTAGAGTGCAATATGACGAAAAAGAAAGTACTGGAAGAGGCTTAGATCAAGATGTATTAATAGCATCTGCCAAAGCCTATATAAATGCTATTAATAGAGGGATTCTGGCAAGAGAACAATTTCTTGAAAAAGTGTAAGCTTTAAGATCCACATCAAGCTTTGATATAGGGAGCGAATAGAAATGAAGAAAAGAATCGCCGTATTGCCAGGTGATGGAATTGGACCTGAAATAGTAGCAGGAGCAATGAAGATTTTGCAAACAATTGAAACATTATATAGACATCAGTTCGAAATCACATATGCTGATATTGGCGGTTGTGCAACAGATAAAACAGGGACTCCTTTACCTAATGAAACGATTACGATTTGTAAAAATAGTGATGCGATTCTTTTAGGAGCAGTTGGAGGACCGAAATGGGATTCCCTTCCCGTGGAAAAACGCCCAGAGCAAGGACTATTGAAAATAAGAAAAGAATTGAACCTGTTCGCGAACATCAGGCCAACAACCTGTTATGAAAGTTTAGCAGCCTCGTCTCCACTTAAAGAGGATATTATCGCAGGAGTAGATTTAATTGTGGTCCGTGAATTGACAGGAGGCATCTATTTTGGAAAGCCGAGCGAACGTAGGTTAATAGATGGAAAACCAGGTGCTGTCGATACACTTCAATATGAGAATGAAGAAATAGAACGTGTAGTCGAAAAAGCATTTGAAATCGCAAAAACACGATCGAAAAAGGTTACTTCCGTAGATAAAGCCAATGTTTTAGAGACTAGTAGAGTATGGAGGGAGATTGCAAGTCAAGTAGCAGAAAAATATCCAGATGTTATTCTAGAGCACATGCTTGTTGATAATGCAGCGATGCAGCTGGTTAGAAACCCAAAACAATTTGATGTGATTGTTACAGAAAATATGTTTGGCGATATCTTAAGTGATGAAGCATCAGTGTTAACCGGTTCGTTAGGAATGTTGGCATCAAGCAGTTTATCAGCTGGTGGACCTTACCTTTACGAACCAATCCATGGTTCTGCACCAGATATTGCAGGGGAAAACATCGCCAATCCACTTGCAACCATCTTATCTGTAAGTATGATGCTGCGTTTATCTTTTCAAATGGAGAACGAAGCAACGATTATTGAAGAGGCTGTTAATAATGTCTTGAATAAAGGCTTTCGAACAAGGGATATTCTTGCACCAAACTGCACGATCGTTTCGACGACTGAAATGGTAGAAGAAGTAGAGAAAGAAATTCGACAGCTTGTTAAAGTGGCACATGTTTAATAAAAAAGGACTGCTTCGAAAGCTTGGCTGATATATGGTCGGGTTTGGCTGAAAAGATGAAAGTTTGGCTGATATCTGGTCGGGTTTGGCTGAAAAGATGAAAGTTTGGCTGATATCTGGTCTGATTTGGCTGAAAAGATGAAAGTTTGGCTGATATCTGGTCTAATTTGGCTGAAAAGTCGAAAGTTTGGCTGATATCTGGTCTGATTTGGCTGAAAAGATGAAAGTTTGGCTGATATCTGGTCTAATTTGGCTGAAAAGTCGAAAGTTTGGCTGATATATGGTCTGATTTGGCTGAAAAGATGAAAGTTTGGCTGATATCTGGTCTAATTTGGCTGAAAAGTCGAAAGTTTGGCTGATAACCGGTTCAAGTTTATATAAACACTTTACAAAACAGCTTTTAGAATAAAAATAGCTTGTCAAAAGCGGCAGTGATTGGATATAGAGGACTATTAATAGAGAGAAATATACCGTTAAAGGGCTTGTCAAAAGAATACTTTGACAGCCCTTTAACTACAACAGGGAAAAAGAATATGGATTGGAGGGCAAAGTAATGGGGAAATCCATTATCGATAAAATTTGGGAAAAACATGTAGTACATAGAGAAGAGGGGAAGCCGGATTTATTATATATTGATTTACATCTCGTTCATGAAGTTACCTCTCCTCAGGCATTTTCCGGATTGAGAATGAAAAATCGGAAAGTGAGAAGACCAGATCGGACGTTTGCAACGATGGATCATAATGTACCAACTATTAACCGCTTTAAAATAGATGATGAAATTGCCTTAAATCAGATGACTACCTTAGAGAAGAACTGCTTAGAGTTTAATATTCCATTGGCTGGTTTACAAAGTCCTGAACAAGGGATTGTTCATGTAATTGGGCCAGAACTTGGATTAACACAGCCTGGAAAAACAATTGTTTGTGGTGATAGCCATACATCGACTCATGGAGCTTTTGGAGCATTGGCATTTGGGATAGGCACAAGCGAAGTAGAACACGTCCTTGCAACACAAACACTATGGCAAACTAGACCAAAAACGTTAAAAGTAGAGGTCAATGGGAAATTGGAAAATGGTGTAAATGCAAAAGATGTCATTCTTTATATACTTTCTAAATACGGTGTGAATTTTGGAACTGGTCATGTTATTGAATACACAGGAGATGTGATTCGTAATCTTTCAATGGAAGAAAGAATGACGATTTGTAATATGTCTATTGAAGGCGGAGCACGTGCAGGGTTAATTTGTCCAGATGAAATAACTTTTGCTTATTTAAAAGGAAGAAAATACGCACCGGAAAATTGGGAAAGCGCCGTTCAAGAATGGAGCCAGTTAGCTTCTGATGAGAATGCATATTACGATAAAGTCATTACAATTGATGGATACGATATTGCCCCAATGGTAAGCTGGGGGACCAATCCATCAATGACAGCTAAAGTGGATGAAACAATTCCAACAGCAGATTATTATCAAGAGGAAACAGACCGTCGAGCTTTATATAGTGCTCTTCAGTATATGGATCTTAAAGAGGGAATGGCAATTACTGATATTGCCATTCAGCATGTATTTATCGGTTCTTGTACGAATTCTAGAATAGAAGATTTAAGACAAGCCGCAAATGTAATCAAAGGACAGAAAGTATATCCAGGAGTAAGAGCACTAGTTGTTCCTGGGTCGCAAAAAGTAAAAAAACAGGCAGAGGAAGAAGGATTAGATAAACTTTTTGTAGAAGCGGGCTTTGAATGGCGAGATGCAGGCTGCAGTATGTGTTTAAGTATGAACAATGATGTGGTACCAAGTGGTGAGCATTGTGCATCTACCTCCAATCGTAATTTTGAAGGTAGACAAGGAGCTGGTGCTAGAACGCACTTAGTCAGCCCAGCAATGGCAGCTGCTGCGGCGTTAAATGGACGATTTGTTGATATTCGAAAAATGAATGCAGAATTACAAGCAACAACGTAAAGGAGGAATTTGCAATGAGTGGTTTTAAAAAGCTTTACGAAAAAGCAGTAGCGATGGATCGAGTAAATGTGGATACAGATCAGATTATCCCGAAGCAATTTTTGAAGCGTATTGAAAAGACTGGATTCGGCAGATTTGCTTTTTTCGATTGGCGCTATTTGAAAAATGGAGAACCGAATCCTAAATTTGAACTAAACTTACCTGAAAATCAAGGGGCATCTATTTTGATCGCCAATAAAAACTTTGGTTGCGGATCGTCAAGAGAGCATGCTCCCTGGGCTCTCCAGGACTTTGGATTTTCTGTTGTCATCGCCCCGTCTTTTGCAGATATTTTTTATCAAAATTGTTTAAAAAATGGGATGCTTCCAATTCAATTACAGACAGATGAAGTGGAATACCTTTTGAAAGCTGCACAAAATCAACCCTATTTCCTTCATATTAATCTTGAAGAAGAAAAAGTAGAGGATGACTTAGGCTTTTCCGCAACTTTTTCTATCCATCCTTATTGGAAAAAGATGCTGATAAATGGCTGGGATGAGATCGAAATCACACTTCAATACAGTGATAAAATAGCAGAATACGAAAATATAGCTGTTCCAAAATAGTTTATAAAATGTTAAAAGACCCTTTCTAGTCTTAAGGGTCTTTTCTTTTGCGCTTGGTTCGGTCATTTATATTTAACGTATAAATGAAAATGCAGGTTGCATCCAATAAGAAAAAAAGCTACACTAGCAACAAAAAGAATGTATAGGCGGTTAATAGGATGAAGAAACGGGAGCAGGAAAAAAAGGATAACGTTATTTTTTTCCCCGATTTAGATAAACGTTTATTGCAAAAAGGATTAGACGCTATTCAAGAAAAGCGCTTTAAAGAGGCTGTTTCATTTTTAGAAGAAGCAAAAGAGAGAAATCCAGTCCATAGTGATATAAACATTGGCCTTATTCTCTCTTACTATGAATTAGGTTTATTGGATCAGGCAAAACAGATAGCGAAAGAAATGCTTAAAGAGGATCAGGGCGACTATATCCAAGTCCTAGATTTGTATATCATGATTCTCGTACAGCTACATGAATATGAAGAGATAGTTACTACTATTGAAGTGCTGCTAGAAGAACACCAAATTCCGGCAAATAAAATCGAACACTTTTCTAAAATGCTTATATTTAGCAGGAAGATGGCTGATTCTTCTTCCCCGGTGGATAAGGACGATTATAGCGAAGAAGAACCATTAGATGCACATACGAATTTAATGGAATTAGAAAATCCGCAGGAACAGATGCTTCTTATAGCTAAAATGTCCACTCAAAACATTCGAGCATATATAGAAGAAGTAGAACTATACCTTCGAGATGAGGAAAAAAATCCATTTTTAAAAACGATGTTAATCAATATTTTACAAGAGCAAGAATATGAGAAAGAAGTAGTGATTCAGAAGTTTAATCGAACAATTGTGATTAAACCAACTGCACTAAAGGATATGAAAGAACAGGAGCAATACCAAAAAATAACTAGTATTCTTATCGATTATGTGGAAAGCAATGACCCTATTTTGTTCGAAAATATTAAAATGTTAATAGATCGACAAATTTTTTTGCTTTACCCATTCACGCTAGACGATTACAGTGAAGAAACATGGGCAGCGGCTTATCATTCGGTTGTAAATCAGTATTTTGGACAAGAAGAGGGAGAAGAAATCCTTGTATTATATGGAGTCAAAGAGGATGATTTAGAACAAGCAAAAACGTTTATTAATCAACTGGAGCAAATTTCTTATCCTAATATTTAGGCAAGGATGTTGAAACAACTGGAACGTATGATATAATGTAATGGTTGCATTTAGAAAATGCGAAGATGTATATTTCTTACTAGATAACTTTTTTCCCATTAGGAGGTTCTTTCTGTTTCATTAAAAACAGTAGCCAAACAATAATAAAGAAGTTAATCTATACATTAGTAGAAGTAATGAAAAAGTAGAATAGATTGTTGGAGGGAATTTATAGTATGTCAGCTAAATGGGAAGTTTTAGAAGGGAACCGCGGCGTTCTTACAATTGAATTAGATGCAGAAAAACTAAACGAAGGTTTAGATCTTGCATTTAAAAAAGTAGTTAAGCAAGTAAATATTCCAGGATTCCGTAAAGGTAGAATTCCACGTGGAATGTTCGAACAACGTTTTGGTGTTGAATCTTTATACCAAGATGCAATTGATATTCTTTTACCAGAAGCTTATGCAAATGCAATTGAAGAAGCTGGAATTGAGCCAGTTGATCGTCCTGAAATTGATGTAGAACAAATCGAAAAAGGAAAAGCATTAATCTTCAAAGCGACTGTTACAGTTAAGCCTGAAGTAACATTAGGCGAATACAAAGGTTTAGAAGTACCTGCTGTAGAAACAACTGTTACAGATGAAGAAGTAGAAGCTGAAATTAAAGCATTGCAAGAAAAACAAGCTGAATTAGTAGTAAAAGAAGACGGTACTGCTGAATTAGGAGATACAGTTGTTATGGACTTCGAAGGATTCCAAGATGGAGTTGCTTTTGAAGGCGGAACTGCTGAAAACTTCTCATTAGAACTTGGTTCAGGTCAATTTATTCCTGGTTTTGAAGAAAAATTAGTAGGCGTTGCTACTGGCGAATCAAAAGAAGTTGAAGTTACATTCCCAGAAGAATACCATGCTGAAGATTTAGCTGGAAAACCTGCTACATTTAAAGTAACAGTTCATGAAATTAAAGGAAAAGAACTTCCTGAATTAGATGATGAGTTTGCTAAAGATGTAGATGAAGAAGCTGAAACATTGGCTGATTTAAAAGAAAAAATTAAAACTCGTTTAGAAAACGATAAAAAACATCAAGCAGAGCATACAGTTCGTGATACAGTTGTAGAAAAAGCTTCTGAAAATGCAACAATTGATATTCCATCTGCTATGGTTGATACAGAAATTGATCGCATGATGAGCGAATTTGAACAACGTTTACAAATGCAAGGTATGAATCTTGAGTTATACTTCCAGTTCTCAGGACAAGATGAAGCAGCTCTTAAAGATCAAATGAAAGAAGATGCTGAAAAACGTGTTCGTTCTAACTTAACTCTTGAAGCAATTGTTGCTGCAGAAAACATCGAAGTGACAGAAGAAGAAGTTAATGCTGAACTTGAAAACATGTCTCAAATGTACAATATGCCAGTAGATGCTATTAAACAAGCACTTGGTGGCGTAGAAAACTTACAAATGGACATAAAAATGAGAAAAGCAATCGATTTCCTTGTAGAAAACAGCAAAACTGTTGCATAATAGAAGTAAGTAAAAAAACTAAGGCGCGACTATTTCGTGCCTTAGTTTTATATTAGTGTTAAATAACATATAATATGGGTAACTATAATATAAGTTACTCTAACCGTACAGGAATATACAACTAACGAAAGAGATAATATTTCCAGATTTAAAGAAGCAAAATCTGGTTATGCTTAAGGAAGTACATACATTTTACCGTTATTGGATGATAGAGGACTGATTACCCGAGTTGTATTATTTCCTGTACATTACTATCATGTGATACAATTCAATACATAACTGTTGAAAAAAGTAAAATTTGTTTCTGAACAAATAATAATCCGTAACGGTAAAAATATACAAAAAGAAGTTTTAAGGGGTGAAGGCATGTTTAAATTTAATGACGAAAAAGGCCAGTTAAAGTGTTCATTCTGCGGAAAGACACAGGATCAAGTTCGTAAATTAGTTGCTGGTCCTGGTGTATACATTTGTGATGAATGTATAGAACTATGTACAGAAATCGTTGAAGAAGAATTAGGTACAGAAGAAGAAGTAGAATTTAAAGATGTACCGAAACCAGCAGAAATTCGCGATATCCTTAACGAATATGTAATTGGTCAGGATCAAGCGAAGAAAGCACTTTCTGTTGCCGTGTATAACCATTACAAGCGCATTAATTCAAATAGCAAAATTGATGATGTGGAATTATCTAAAAGTAATATTGCGTTAATTGGGCCAACTGGTAGTGGTAAAACACTTCTTGCACAAACACTAGCAAGAATTTTAAATGTACCGTTTGCTATTGCAGATGCAACTAGTTTAACAGAAGCTGGATATGTAGGGGAAGATGTAGAAAATATTCTCTTAAAATTAATCCAATCTGCAGATTATGATGTAGAGAAAGCTGAAAAAGGTATTATTTATATTGATGAAATTGATAAAGTAGCACGTAAATCAGAGAATCCTTCTATTACGAGAGATGTTTCTGGTGAAGGGGTTCAACAAGCATTATTAAAAATTCTAGAGGGTACAGTAGCAAGTGTTCCGCCTCAGGGTGGCAGAAAACATCCTCATCAAGAATTTATTCAAATTGACACAACGAATATTCTATTTATTTGTGGTGGTGCATTTGATGGTATTGAACCAATCATTAAAAGACGTCTAGGCCAAAAAGTAATTGGGTTTGGTTCTGATGGTAAAAAGGCTGAAGTAGAAGATAAAGATCTATTAGCTAAAGTACTTCCAGAAGATTTATTACGCTTCGGGTTAATTCCTGAATTTATTGGTCGTCTTCCTGTTATTGCTAGTCTGGGTCAATTAGACGAAGAAGCATTGATGGAAATTTTAACAAAACCAAAAAATGCGTTAGTTAAACAATTTAAGAAAATGCTTGAATTGGACAATGTCGAATTAGAATTTGAACAAGAGGCACTTAATGAAATTGCGAAAAAAGCAATTGAAAGAAAAACAGGTGCACGTGGATTACGTTCTATTATTGAGGGAATTATGTTAGACGTGATGTTTGAACTGCCTTCAAGAGATGATATTGTTAAATGTATCATTACAAAAGAAACAGTAACAGATAATGCTTCTCCTAAGCTTGTTCTAGAAGACGGAACAGTAGTGGATAAAGAAACAAAAACTTCTGCTTAACAACAGTTATGTGAAAGAATCAATCGATATATCATTTATCGTTGGTTCTTTTTTTTGTGACAAAGTAGGATGAAAAACGATATTAGATGATTCTCCTCTTCATTTCTTTCCACCTCCATTACTTCTCCTTATTTTTTTCCATGAAATCTTGTTTATTCCAACAAAGGGAAGGAGATACTATTTTTTAAAGACAAGGCACCATTATGTATAGAGTCTTTAGTTAAAGGGCTATTTGTGTATTTTCTCAAATAGTCACCTAGCTTCTCTATCTTCAAGCTGGACGTGGGTGGGATTGAGAATGATTCCTTCTTGTTCAAAGCAATAGAGATAGATACATAATCGCTAACCATTGAAGGAAACGCTCCAAGTTATTAGCAAGCTTTCTAAGTGGATTGTGAAGGAAGCTAATACTTGTAAGCTGTTTTAAACAACATGATTTCAGGAGGTAAATTTTTATGAGTTGGGCGGAGATCGCTTTATTTGTACAATTATTCTTTGGGATTATTATCGGACTTTATTTCTGGAACTTATTAAAGAGTCAGAGAACACAGAAGGTTTCGATAGACAGGGAATCAAAAAAAGAAATGGATCAATTAAGAAAAATGCGTGCGATTTCATTAACAGAACCACTTTCTGAAAAAGTACGTCCAACAAGCTTTTCGGATATTGTGGGACAAGAGGATGGAATTAAATCATTAAGAGCCGCGTTATGTGGTCCAAATCCACAGCATGTTATTATTTACGGACCGCCAGGGGTGGGGAAAACAGCAGCAGCTAGACTTGTATTAGAAGAAGCGAAGAAGAATCAGAAATCCCCATTTAAGCCGAATTCTGTGTTTGTGGAATTAGATGCGACGACAGCTAGGTTTGATGAAAGAGGTATAGCAGATCCATTAATCGGCTCGGTTCACGATCCAATTTATCAAGGAGCTGGAGCAATGGGACAAGCTGGTATTCCACAACCAAAACAAGGAGCAGTTACAAATGCACATGGTGGGGTACTGTTTATTGATGAAATTGGAGAATTACATCCAACTCAAATGAATAAGTTATTAAAAGTATTAGAAGACCGAAAAGTTTTTCTAGAAAGTGCCTACTATAATGAAGAGAATACGCAGATTCCATCCCATATCCATGATATTTTTAAAAATGGATTACCAGCCGATTTCCGATTAATAGGGGCGACGACTCGTACACCAAATGAAATACCTCCAGCCATTCGTTCTAGATGTATGGAAGTGTTTTTCCGAGAATTAACAAAAGAAGAAGTTATCCAAATTGGCAAAAAAGCTGCTGATAAAGTGAAGATGAAAATAAGTGAGAAAGCCCTTGATACACTTTCTGAATATGCCAGAAACGGGAGAGAAGCAGTTAATATGGTACAGATTTCTGCTGGACTTGCAATTGGAGAAGATCGTGACTTTATTAAAGATGATGAAGTAGAATGGGTCATTCACTCCAGTCAGCTCTCACCAAGGATGGAAAGAAAAATTAACGATCATTCCGCAATTGGATTCGTTAATGGCTTAGCTGTGTACGGTGCGAATATAGGGGCTTTACTGGAAATCGAAGTGACGGTTATTCCCGTAAAGGATGGAAAAGGAAGCATTAATATAACCGGAATTGTAGAAGAAGAAAGCATTGGTGGACAAGGGAAATCCATTAGAAGAAAAAGCATGGCGAAGGGCTCCATCGAAAATGTTATCACTGTTTTACGATCAATGGATGTTCCTGCCGGCCAATTTGATATTCATGTTAATTTTCCAGGTGGTATTCCAATTGACGGACCTTCTGCAGGCATTTCAATGGCTACAGGTATTTATTCTGCCATCTACAAGCAACCTGTGGATCGGAAAGTGGCGATGACAGGAGAAATAAGTATTCATGGCAAAGTAAAGCCTATCGGAGGGGTAATCGCGAAAGTGAAAGCCGCAAAGGCTGCTGGTGTGCAAAAAGTTATCATTCCACAAGAGAATATGCAAGCTATTTTAGAGGAAATAAAGGATATTACAATTATTCCTGTCGAATCTTTAACTGAAGTGCTAGAGCATGCATTGCTTAAGGAAGAATGGGGAGAAGAAGCAATTCCAGCTTCCACGATTGCATTAACAAAGAAAGAGAGCATTTAATTTCATAAAAGAAAACTTCCTTCAGAGGGGTTTTCCTCAACTCTAGCCCGTAAAGAGTGGGATAAATTTTAAACAATGCTGTCATTAAAGCATTGTCACTGTCGACTAATTCTGTTAAGTGAAAGTTAGTCGGCAGTTTTTTTGTGAATATAATTTGAATAAGAGGCATGATTCTGGAATACAATTTACCCTTAAAAGAATGCTACATTTTATTAAATACAAATATTATTATATAATTGAGTAAATAAGAATAGGCATTGATCTTTTTCTTTTTTGAATGGAAATCGCCTAAATAAGCCATTTTATTAAGGAAGGTTTGTTTTTGAGTGTAACCTTTCATTTTTCTCTTCTCGTGTTTTTCTTTAAGTAGACATGATGCATTAGAATGAGTAAAAAATGGAAGTTAGGAAGTAGTTCTATTTTTACTGCTTGTCTAATAACTCTAGTTAATAGACACATTTTCATAAATAAGATAGAATTGTACAAAGCATTAGAATGCAAAGGTTGCCTATATCGCAAAAACTATTTTAAATAGGCGATAAATGGAAAGGGATTTTTTAAAGCTGGAGGTGCAACGTCATGGAGGAAAATAAAAAAACAATAGTCCCCCTCCTGCCGCTTCGAGGTTTACTGGTTTACCCGACGATGGTGCTTCATTTAGATGTTGGTCGTGATAAGTCAGTGCAGGCTCTCGAAAAAGCAATGGTAGAAGACCATTTAATTTTTCTTACAATGCAAAAGGATATGGATATAGACGAACCTGAAGAAGAAGATCTATACAAAATGGGAACTTTGACAAAAGTGAAACAAATGCTAAAGTTACCAAATGGAACAATTAGAGTCCTGGTTGAAGGAATACAAAGAGCAGAGCTGGAAGAATTGATTGAGGAAGAAAGTTATTTTGCGGCAAGACTACGTATATATGAAGAAGAGAATACTAAAGATGTAGAAGATGAGGCATTAATGAGAACAATGCTTCAGTATTTTGAGCAATACATAAAAATTTCTAAAAAAATATCGCAAGAAACATATGCAACAGTTTCCGATATGGAAGAGCCAGGCAGAATGGCTGATATTATTGCTTCCCATCTGCCTATAAAATTAAAAGAAAAACAGCAGATTTTAGAAACATTAAATAATAAACAAAGAATGAACTATGTTATTGATATCATTCAAAATGAAAAACAGGTTTTAAACCTCGAGAAAAAAATTGGTCAGCGCGTAAAAAAATCAATGGAAAGAACACAAAAGGAATACTATTTACGCGAACAAATGAAAGCCATCCAAAAAGAATTAGGCGACAAAGATGGCAAAACTGGTGAAGTAAGTACACTGCTTGAAAAGATTGAAGAGTCCGGTATGCCTGACCATGTAAAAGTAACCGCATTAAAGGAATTAGATCGTTACGAAAAAATTCCCTCTACTTCAGCAGAAAGCTCCGTCATTCGTAATTATATTGATTGGCTCTTAGCTTTACCATGGACAAATGCAACAGAAGATGATTTGGATCTTATTAAAGCGGAAAAAATCTTAAATGACGACCATCATGGCTTAGAAAAGGTTAAAGAAAGAGTATTAGAGTATCTTGCTGTACAAAAGCTTACAAACTCTTTAAAAGGTCCTATTCTTTGTCTGGCTGGCCCTCCTGGAGTAGGAAAAACAAGTCTGGCACGTTCGATAGCTCGCTCCTTGAACCGGAATTTTGTCCGCATCTCATTAGGGGGAGTGCGCGATGAATCAGAAATTAGAGGACATAGACGAACATATGTAGGAGCAATGCCAGGTAGAATTATTCAAGGAATGAAAAAAGCAGAGACGATAAATCCTGTATTTTTGTTAGATGAAATCGATAAAATGTCCAATGATTTTCGTGGGGATCCATCTTCTGCAATGCTAGAGGTATTGGATCCAGAACAAAACCATAATTTTAGCGATCATTATATTGAAGAAACTTATGATTTATCGAAGGTTATGTTTATTGCAACAGCCAATAATTTGTCGACCATTCCTGGACCATTACGTGATAGAATGGAAATTATCTCAATTGCTGGATACACAGAAATCGAGAAAATTCATATTGCGAAAGATCATCTATTGCCTAAACAAATTAAAGAGCATGGATTATCTAAATCTCAGCTGCAGATTAGAGAAGATAGTATCCAAAGAATTGTCCGATTATATACAAGAGAAGCAGGAGTACGTACTTTAGAAAGACAATTAGCAACCATTTGCCGCAAAACAGCTAGAATGATTGTAACTGCTGAAAAGAAAAAAGTCGTTATAACTGCTAAAAATGTAGAGGACTTCCTTGGTAAACCAATTTTTCATTACGGTCAGGCCGAAGAAGAGGATCAAGTTGGCGTTGCAACTGGTCTTGCCTACACTACAGTTGGCGGCGATACTTTACAAATTGAAGTATCCTTGGCTCCTGGGAAAGGCAAGTTAGTCTTAACAGGAAAATTAGGTGACGTGATGAAGGAATCTGCTCAAGCAGCATTCAGCTATATACGTTCCAAATCAGAAGAGTTAGGCATCGATGCGAATTTCCATGAGAAATATGACATTCACATTCATGTCCCAGAAGGTGCAGTACCGAAGGATGGTCCATCTGCAGGGATTACAATGGTAACCGCGCTTGTGTCTGCTCTTTCTGGAAAACCAATTAAGAAAGAGGTTGGAATGACAGGAGAGGTAACATTGAGAGGGAGAGTTCTCCCAATTGGAGGATTAAAGGAAAAATCTCTTGGTGCTCACCGTGCCGGTTTAAAAACCATCATCATTCCAAAAGATAATGCAAAGGATATCGATGATGTTCCTGAAAGTGTAAGAGAAGAGCTAGACTTTATTTTAGTTTCACATGTAGATGAAGTATTAAAACACGCGTTGAACGGAAGTGTAAATCTTTGAAAGTTAATCAAGCAGAAATAGTAATTAGTGCCGTAAAGCCAAGTCAATATCCAGAAGGGAATCTACCGGAATTTGCTTTAGCAGGTAGATCGAATGTTGGTAAATCCTCCTTCATTAATCGGATGCTCGGACGAAAAGCGTTAGCTCGCATTTCGTCCAAACCAGGGAAAACACAAACATTAAATTTTTATTTAATTAATGAAATTATGCATTTTGTAGATGTACCTGGCTATGGATATGCAAAAGTTTCTAAGAAGGAACGAGAAGCATGGGGGAAAATGCTTGAAACGTATTTTACCTCAAGAGAACAATTAAAAGCAGTTGTATTGATAACAGATCTGCGTCATCCGCCAACTACAGATGATATTTTAATGTATGACTTTTTGAAGCATTATGGAATACCTTGTGTAGTAATTGCTACAAAAGCAGATAAAATATCAAAATCTCAATGGCAAAAACACTTAAAAGTAACAAAAGAGACATTAGGATTAAGCCAAGAAGATTACCTAATCCTATTCTCATCCGAAACAGGAGAAGGAAAAGACAAAGTCTGGTCCTTGCTAGAACATTTAGCAAATAAATAAAAAAAAGACTCACTGCCTCTAACTAACGTTAAAGGAAAGTGAGTCTTTTTTGTTGGAGTTTAATAAGGTGAGGAATCCTTATTGTTTCAAATATTCCCACTGAAGGTTATGTTCCAAAACCCCATATACTATGTATAAACTTTCATTTCCTCTTCTTCGAAACTAAATAATACCCGCCAACAATAATAAATAGAATAGGGATCAAGTTATTTAAAGTATGGGGACTAATTTTTAAGAATGTTAGTGAGCCAAGAATTTCTTGATAGAAAAGCAATAAAACTGCTAGCAATAAAAATAAAAGCCCATTTAACAAGCCTTGTCCCGTTTTCTGATTTTGAAGAATAAAGCCAAGTGCAATAATTAAGATAAAAGTTCCCGTGTGATCCGGCCAAATAGCAAGCTTATTCACTAAATGAAAATGTAAACCAAATCCAGTTAAAATTACGCCTGGCAAAATTACACCATAATCCTTTCCACCATAGCCCTGAAAAAGAAAAGCAATCCCAATGATGATTAATAGGGTTGGCCAAGTATATAGATTGGGTAGAATGGTAATATTAAATTCCTTTAAGATGAAATAAAATCCAAAACCAATTAATACGATACCAGAGAACCATTTTTGTGTTTTCATTATTTCCTCCACTTCCAAAAAACTTAGCTTGAATACATAGAAGATTTTTGTTACTGTACAATGAGTAAAGTACATTTTTTGTACAAAAACTAGCATTTAAAAATAATTTTGCAAAAGAAGTATAAACTATTACTAGTAAATAACGTAAGTATAATTCTTTTACTGTTATTAATACTATATCTTACCATATGAATTCACAATTTGTTCACATTTATAGGGCAAATTGTTTCCCATTTTTGAAATGAATTTGTTATAATAACTACATGTTAATAATTATTATAATTTAATCTATTTATATAAATGGTTTATAAATGATCTTTATGAATATATAGGTAAGAACTTACTTTGGGGGTGTCATTAGGTAAAATGCATATTATAGTTGTCGGATTAAACTTTAAAACGGCCCCAGTTGAAATTCGTGAACGTTTAACATTTGATTCAAAGCAAATAGGGGAAGCTATGAATCAATTACAAACTAAAAAAAGTATATTAGAAAATGTTATTATCTCAACGTGCAATCGTACGGAAATATATGCAGTCGTAGATCAGTTTCATACTGGTCGCTATTATATTAAACAATTTTTAGCAGAATGGTTTCAGTTGGAACAAGATGAATTTGTTCCTTATTTATTTGTGTATGAACAAGATGGAGCTTTGAATCATTTATTCCAAGTTACTTGTGGTTTAAATTCTATGGTTGTTGGGGAAACACAAATTCTCGGACAGATACGTTCGAGCTTTTTAACGGCACAAGCGATTAAATCTACCGGTTCGGTATTTAATCAGTTATTTAAGCAAGCTATTACGCTGGCAAAAAAAGCACACACAGAAACAGATATTGGTGCAAACGCTGTGTCTGTAAGCTACGCAGCCGTAGAATTGGCAAAAAAAATATTTGGTACTTTGCAAAATAAAAATGTACTAATATTAGGTGCAGGGAAAATGGGCGAGCTTGCCATTCAGAATTTGTATAGCAATGGTGCGAAAAACGTAACTGTGATAAATCGCACATTTGAGAAAGCTGAAACACTTGCTCATCGTTTTGAAGGCCAAGCAAAACCGATGAATGAGTTGCAGTGTGCATTACTTGATGCGGATATTGTTATTAGCTCCACTGGTTCTAATACATTTGTTATAACAAAGGCAATGATGAAAGCAGTCGATAAAATCCGCAAAGGTAATCCACTATTTATGGTTGATATTGCGGTACCACGAGATTTAGAACCTGAAATGGCTGAACTAGATAGTGTGTTTCTTTACGATATCGACGATTTGGAAGGGATTGTGGAAGCAAATCTTCAGGAGCGTCAAAAAGAAGCCGAAAAAATCATGATTATGATCGAGGCAGAAATTAGTGAGTTCAATCAATGGCTTCATTTATTAGGCGTCGTGCCAGTCATTTCTGCCCTTCGTGAAAAGGCACTTGCTATTCAAAGTGAAACAATGAAAAGTCTAGAAAGAAAACTTCCTAATCTAAGTGAAAGAGAAAGAAAGATTTTAAATAAACATACGAAAAGCATTGTAAATCAAATGTTGAAAGATCCAATACTTCAAGCGAAGGAATTAGCTGCACTTCCTGATGCAGACCAATCGATGCAATTATTTATGAAAATCTTCAATTTAGAATCCGATGCAAAAAAAGAATCCAATGATGGGGCAAAGGAAGAAGAAAAAGAAGCGTTTTCTCCAATTGTACGGCCATCCATTCAAGTGTGATTAGTCTAACTACTTAAATGCTTTTGTTTCTTTTGACAGGAAAGTATGATTCGTTATGAACTGTTTGAGAATAAAAACTCTTCAAATGGTAGTTTCACTTTCTTTTTCATAGGTTAAAATATAGTTGGGGATTACGAATTAAAAGCTATGTTAAGTTTTGTAAAAGACTTCATATTAGGATCTTTTTTGTTCGAAGGGGACCCGTTGATGCAGGATATATTTATGACTAGACTTCATGAATTCACGATTATTCTTTATGCGTTATCTGTGCTATTTTATTTTTTTGATTTTATGCATAATAACCAGAGAGCAAATCGAGTAGCTTTCTGGTTACTTTTATTTGTCTGGGTTTTGCAATCATCTTTTTTATTTATCTATATTGTAGAGATGAAACGGTTCCCAATTCTCACAATCATGGAAGGGCTTTACTTTTACTCATGGGTATTGGTTACCTTTTCTCTGATAATAAATAAGTGGTTGAAAATTGATTTTATTGTATTTTTTACCAATGTTTTTGGCTTTGTTATTATGGCAATACATACATTTGCACCTGCACGTGATTCTGCCCAAGTTCATGCAGCGCAGGTTGTATCTGAGTTATTGTTTATTCACGTGACAGCAGCTCTTTTGGCCTATGGAATGTTTACTATTTCTTTTATTTTTTCTGTCCTCTATTGCCTACAGTATGATTTATTAAAACAGAAAAAATGGGGAAAGCGAGTTATGAGGATTGCGGATTTAGCCAAATTAGAACATATATCTTATCTATTATGCGTGATTGGTGTACCATTGTTATTGATTGGGTTAATTCTTGGTGTTCAATGGGCAGTTATTCAAAGACAAGACTTTCTTTGGTATGATCCGAAAATTATTAGCTCCTTTATTGTACTGTTTGTATACAGCAGTTTTTTGTATTTACGAGTTTTAAAAAAATTAAGAGGGAAAAATGGTGCCCTCTTAAATATTGCTAGTTTTTTAATTATGCTAATTAATTTCTTTTTAGTAGGTAATTTTTCAAACTTTCATTATTGAATGAAGACTTACCGGAATTAGGTTGGAGGTACTTTTTATGCGTAAAATAATTGTTGGTTCAAGGAAAAGTAAGCTAGCAATTACTCAAACGAACTGGGTAATTAATCAGCTCAAGAAATTAGATTCTTCTTTTGAATTTGAAGTAAAAGAAGTTGTTACAAAGGGAGATGTTGTCTTAGATGTCACTTTATCCAAGGTTGGAGGAAAGGGGCTATTTGTTAAAGAGATAGAACAAAGCATGCTTGATAAGGAGATAGATATTGCTGTCCACAGTATGAAGGACATGCCAGCCGAGCTTCCAAAAGGGTTAACAATTGGCTGTATTCCTGAGCGTGAAGATTATCGAGATGCCTTAATTAGTAAAAATCATATTTCTTTAAAAGATTTACGAGAAGGTGCAATAATTGGGACAAGTAGTTTGCGTCGAGGGGCGCAATTACTGGCGGTTAGACCTGATCTTGAAATCAAATGGATTCGCGGAAATATTGATACCCGTCTTAATAAGTTAGAAACAGAAGAATATGATGCTATTATCTTAGCTGCTGCTGGATTAGCAAGAATGGGATGGACAAGCGACGTTGTTACAGAATTTTTAGATCCAGAAATATGCTTGCCGGCAGTTGGCCAAGGCGCCCTTGCTATTGAGTGTCGAGAAGATGATAAAGAAGTATTAGAACTTTTAAGTAAGTTGTCTAATCAAGATACTACTCGTACCGTTTATGCGGAAAGAGCATTTTTACAGCGCATGGAAGGCGGTTGCCAAGTGCCAATCGCAGGTTTTGCACAAGTAAAAGATGATGAAGTAGCACTAACTGCCTTAGTCATTTCTCCAGATGGGAAACTTATTTTTAAAGAAGAAGTAACAGGAAAAAACCCTGTAGAAGTAGGAGAACAAGCAGCAACAATTTTAACGGAAAAGGGTGCGAAAGCATTAATTGATCAGTTAAAAGAGGAGAACATTATTGATGGCTAATTTGCTTCTCGGAAAGAAAATTCTCGTTCCCCGCGCAAAGAAACAAGCGAGTGTCTTATCAAAGCGAATTTTTGATTTAGGCGGATTTCCTGTTGAAGTGCCTTTAATCGCGTTTCGAGAAAAACAACTTCCAGATGAAGTAATGACTTCTTTAAAAGAAAAAGCATATGATTGGCTTGTCTTTACGAGCCGTAATGGAGTAGAGGCTTTTTTTAAAGAAATAGAAAAAATGCATGTCCCAATTACTGCTAAAATTGCAGTAATTGGTGAAAAAACGACAGCTGCTGTTTCCCATTATGGGTTCCAGGCTAATTTTATTCCAAGTGAATTTGTTGCCGAGCAGTTTATCGAAGAATTTATTCCAGAACTTGAAAGAGGTCAGCAAATTCTGCTTATAAAAGGAAATAGATCAAGGGACTATATAGCGGAGGAATTAAAAGAAGCTGGCCTTCTAGTTGATGAAGCGGTATTATATGAAACATACTTTCCGACAGAAAGTGAAGAACTGCTTGTAAAAGAAGTAAGGAAGAAAGATTTAGATGTATTGATCTTTACAAGTTCTTCCACAGCTCATCATTTCATGAAGGTAATGAAAAAACATCACTTAATAGAGAAACTGGAAAGCTGTATTGTTGTTAGTATTGGACCAGTTACGACTGATACATTGCATAGCTACGGCTTACATGTAACAATTACGGCAAAACCGTATACAACTGACAGCATCCTGAAACATTTAGTGCACTATTTAACAAAGACTGTTTTCTAAAAGACTGTTGTTTTTTCAATAGGAAAAATGGAGCAGCCGGAATACGCGAATACTTCTGTGATAATAGCGAGACAGTCTTGAGACCTTGCAAGCGATAGCAGACCGAAGCTACGGGTAATAACACCAACGATACGAAAACAGTCGTAACAAATAAAGATGGAGGTAAAGAAGATGGCTGAATTTAAGCGTCACCGCAGATTAAGACAATCTGCAAATATGAGAGCATTAGTAAGAGAGACATATGTACATATTGATGATTTAATCTACCCATTGTTTATTACAGAAGAGGAAAATGTCAAAACGGAGATTTCCTCTATGCCGGGAATTTATCAATTTTCCATTGATCGTTTGCAAGAGGAACTGGATGAGGTTCAAGCATTAGGAATTAAATCAGTGTTATTATTCGGAATTCCAAAAGAAAAAGATGAATGTGGGACACAAGCATTTCATGACCATGGGATTGTCCAAGAAGGAATTAAGTATATCAAAGCAAACTATCCAGAAATGGTTGTTATTGCTGATACATGTTTATGTGAGTATACAAGCCATGGACATTGTGGGGTAATTGAAGCAGGAAGAGTATTAAATGACGAATCACTAGAATTGCTTGTAAAAGCAGCTGTAAGTCAAGCTGCTGCAGGAGCAGATATTATTGCCCCCTCTAATATGATGGATGGATTTGTTGCTGCAATTAGAAAAGGATTAGATGAAGCAGGTTTTCTTGATGTTCCAATCATGAGCTATGGCGTGAAATACGCATCTGCTTTTTACGGTCCATTCCGAGAAGCGGCTGATAGTACACCGCAATTTGGGGATCGTAAAGCTTATCAAATGGATCCTGCAAATCGCCTGGAGGCATTCCGAGAAGCAGAAAGTGATGTAGTAGAAGGAGCAGATTTCCTAATTGTTAAGCCGGGTCTCCCTTATTTAGATATTGTTCGAGACATGAAGAATGAATGGAATTTGCCGATTGTTACTTATAATGTTAGTGGAGAATACAGCATGGTCAAAGCGGCAGCAAAAAATGGCTGGATTGATGAAGATAGAATTATTATGGAAACAATGATTAGTATGAAACGTGCAGGAGCAGATTTAATCATAACTTATTTTGCTAAAGATGTTGCACGTATGTTAAAAGAACAATAAGGGAGGAAACTCATATGCGTTCCTATCAAAAATCTGAAGCTGCATATAAAGAAGCAGTAGAATTAATGCCAGGAGGGGTAAATAGCCCTGTACGTGCATTTAAATCAGTTAAAAGAAACCCTGTCTTTATGGATGCGGGTAAAGGATCTAAAATTTATGATATTGATGGCAATGAATATATTGATTATGTCTTATCATGGGGTCCACTTATTTTAGGACATGCGGATGATCAAGTAGTCGAAGCTATCAAAAAAGTTGCAGAAAAAGGGACTAGCTTTGGTGCTCCTACCCTAATTGAAAATCAACTTGCTGCTCTTGTACAAGAGAGGGTACCAAGCATTGAAATTATTCGCATGGTTTCATCTGGTACAGAGGCTACAATGAGTGCGATCCGTTTAGCTCGTGGCTATACAGGTAGAAATAAAATTATTAAATTTGAAGGTTGTTACCATGGTCATGGCGATTCCTTGCTTATTAAGGCTGGTTCTGGTGTAGCAACACTTGGTTTACCAGATAGCCCTGGAGTTCCCGAAAGCGTGGCTGCAAATACAATTACGGTTGCTTATAATGATTTAGAAAGTGTTAAATATGCATTCTCTATGTATGGAGAAGACATTGCGGCAATTATTGCTGAGCCAGTTGCAGGAAATATGGGGGTAGTTCCTCCGAAGCCAGGATTTTTGCAAGGTCTGCGTGATGTTACGACAGAATATGGGGCTTTGCTTATTTTTGATGAAGTAATGACCGGTTTCCGTGTGGACTACGGTTGTGCCCAAGGCTATTTTGGTATTAGCCCTGATATTACTTGTTTAGGTAAAGTAATTGGTGGAGGCTTACCTGTTGGTGCATATGGAGGAAAAGCAGAAATTATGAATCAAATTGCACCAAGTGGACCAATTTATCAAGCAGGTACATTATCAGGTAATCCACTTGCCATGACAGCTGGATTTGAGACATTATCTCAATTAACACCAGATACGTATAAAATATTTATTGAAAAAGCAGATCGTTTGGAAGAAGGCTTGAAAGAATCTGCTGGAAAATATGATATTCCGTTCACAGTAAATCGCGCTGGTTCTATGATTGGTTTCTTCTTTACCAATGAAGATGTAAAAGATTATGAAAGTGCTAAAACGTCTAATCTTGATTACTTTTCTGCCTTTTATAATAGCATGTTAGAACAAGGAGTATTTCTGCCTCCTTCTCAATTTGAAGGAATGTTCTTGTCCACAGCATTAACAGATGAGGATATTGAACACACAATTCGTGCTGCAGAACAAGCTTTTTCTACGTTGAAAGCTTAAATAATAGGCAATTTTCTAGGAGATTATTGTTTTCAATAGAAAATTCATTATTTAGAAATACTGAGCAGCCTAAATCCTGGGACGTCTACTTGGATTTAGGCTGCTTTCATTTATTACACTGATGGAAGTTTTCTTTAGGTTGAGCAATTTTAACTAAAGATATTTTCTTATTTCCAATGAATCATTCAGAACTGTCGATTTTTTGCCCCTTTATGAAAATATGGTTATTATGATATGATGCAACTAGTAATAAGGACAAGAAGGGATATTTCATGGATTCATTTGTAAAGATGGAGCAAGTTACTTTTACTTATGATAATAATACAATTTTAAATAAGATAAATCTGACGCTAAAAAAGAGTAAATCATATGCATTAATCGGTAAGTCTGGAGTTGGTAAAAGTACACTCCTCCACCTTCTCGCTGGTTTACTGATACCAACTGAAGGAGAAGTGCTAATCGAAGGGAACCGAATTCAGCATCCAAGCAAGGATATTGGATTCATGTTTCAAGACTTAGGTCTTTTTCCTTGGCTAAAAGTTTGTGATGCTATTTCGATGCCAATAAAATTAGATAAACGGAAGTCGAAACAGGAAATAAAGGAAAAAGTAACAGCGTTAATAAGAGAAGTTGGATTAAGTGGAATGGAGCATAAATATCCGGCAGAGTTAAGTGGAGGACAAAAGCAAAGGGTGGCATTAGCAAGAACATTAATTACTGAACCTGAGTTGTTGTTAATGGATGAGCCGACTTCTACATTAGATGAGATGACAAAAGAACAAATTCAACAGTTAATATCCGAGCAGGTTGAAAAAAGGCAAACGACGTTACTTTTTGTTACTCATAATATAGAAGAAGCAGTACTTCTTGGGGAGTATATTTTATTGCTACGGGATAATGGAGACATCGAGACTATCGCTAATCCGCTATTTGGAGTCGATAGAGCGAAAGAAAATTTGTCCTTTTATAAAGCATGTATTGATGTTCGAAAAAGATTAGCGGTGGTACAGGAATGAAGAGAATCATTAGAAATCAATTGATCATAGGTTTTATAAGTGTCAGTTTATTTTGGTATATTGTCTATTTTTTGTTACAGTCCCATACCATCCCATCACCATTTTTAACAGTTATTTATATGTGGAACGAAAAATATATGTTGCTTCTGCATGCAGGAGCTAGTTTATTGAGAATTATCATTGCCCTTTTTATTTCTTTGTTAATAGGAGTCCCATTGGGAATTATTTTAGGGAAAAACAAGAGGATCAATACCTTGTTATCACCTTTTTTATATTATATATATCCAATACCCAAAGTAGCGTTTCTACCGATATTTATGATTTTATATGGGCTGGGAAACCAGTCTAAAATAACGCTAATAATTTGGATTATTGTTTTCCAGATCATTTTATCGGTTAGAGATGGGGTATTACAAATACCATCAAGTTATTACAAGGTGATGGAAGGTTTTCAGGCCCCCATATATCAGCAACTAATCTATTTAATTTTCCCAAGTGTGCTTCCAGCGATATTTACGGGAATAAGAATTAGTATAGGGATTAGTTTAGCGACATTATTTTTTGCAGAAAACTATGCAACAACTTATGGGATTGGCTACTATATAATCAGTGCATGGACGAAAATGAATTATGAAGAAATGTTTGCAGGGATTGTGACCTTAGGATGTATTGGTTTATTATTATTTATCTTATTAGATAAATTAGAATTAAAAGTTACACCTTGGAATCATAAATAAAGGTTTATTTCAATAGATAGAATCTGTTGAAATAAACCTTTTTTGATTTAAACGGTAAAGGCTGTTTTTCGAAATGTTGTCGCCTGTCTCGCTAGTTCCTGAGTCTATGGTAACAAAGTGAAGTCTGTTAATTCTTCATAAGAATAGTTTTTCTTAATTTGCCCTTTAGCTTTTGTCCATTGAACAATCGAATCAAAGGAGTCCTTTAGAACTGCACCTGCATATGGAAAGTTTTCCTTTGTAGATAAATAGTTGCTCATAGCATCAGGGAATTGATATTTAGTTAGTATATCGCCGTATTCTTCAGCCTTCCTATTATTCATATAGTCAATGGCTTTATTATAAGCTTTATAGAAAGCTTTGATATCTGCTGACTTGGAAGAAACCATTTCTTCTGAAAAAAGAATCGTTCCTCCTTTAATTCCTGCATCTGCTGAGCTTCCTAAAAGGTGGGCTCCTTGGCTAACTAGCATACTAGCCTGTGGTTCTGTAAAGACAACTCCATCTACTTTATCTGCAATCAGTGCCTCTGCACGACCAGAAAAAGAAGGAATTTCAACGATATTATAAGTGAAGTCTTCTTTAGCTGCGAAATCATCCATAATATATTCCAAGATAAAGTTCGGCACTAATGAAACATTTTTTCCATTTAAATCTTTCATCTCTGTAATTCCTGAATTGGGAGAGGAGAGAATTTTGAAATCTTCACTTATATCGGAAGTAATCTTCATCTTAATACCATTTTCCATAAATGCTGCTGCTGTCATTACATCAGCGATTGTACCATCTAATTCACTCGCTTGGATTGCAACATTACGATCTGTTGGAGCGGAGAAGGACTTTATTGATACGTTTATTCCTTCTTTGGCAAAGTATCCATTTTCCTTTGCTAAAATAATAGGTATCGCAGATTCTGCCGGTAATATTCCGATGGTTAGCTCTTCACCAGATGGTTTTTCTGTGTTATTGCTTTCTTTATTATCTGTTTTGGTTGTAGTGGTATTTCCACAAGCAGCAGTAAATAAAACAAATACTAATAATAAGGTTAGCGTCATTATTTTTTTCATCTTTTTTTCTCCTAGTTTGTTACAATTTTTTTGAATGTCTCTATGTCCATTAAATAGGGAATAGCATTTCTTTTTAATAAAAGTGGATCAGTTTGCTTATTATTGTGACCATTTTCACAAGTGAAGGCAAGTTTAAACTCTTTTTCTTTTAAAGTAGAAACATTGGATTCGTTAAATAAACCAAATGGATAGGCGAATACATTTTTATGTTTGATTAGCGAATGGTTATTACATACATCTAGGTCTTTAGCAAAGTCTTCTTTTCTGGATGTCATTAATAGACTTTCTGACTCGCTTGTTCGGACATGCATATAATGAGTGTGGTTGGCATATTCAAAAACATCCGTCATTTCACTTAGATCGTTTATAGATAAACAGACAGATTTTTCTTTTTCAAACTTGCTTTTACTATCATGCAACCAGCCTGTTACAACAAATGCTGTTGCATGAAATTGATATTTTTTTAGAATCGGATACGCATATTCTTTTATAGATTGAAAGCAGTCATCAAAAGTAAGTAATACTGATTTTTTTGGTAAAGGACCTCCTTCGTAATATGCCTTTACTTCATCTAAAGTTAAAGGGTGAAAATCATTGTTAAATAAATACTCCATTTGCTGTTCAAATTTTTCTAATGTAATGAAAAGGGGGGAAGGCAAGAAATCATTATAATCTTGCTTTACATCGATTGGATGCTGCTCGGATGCTTGAAAATCTTCCTCTTTTCTTATTTCGTGATACATTAGCACGGAAAAAGCCATTTTAGAACCTCCTTTTTAGATAAAGGCTGTTTTGTAAAGTTTGTTGCTATGATCTACAGCCAGAATAAACTTCGCTTAATTTATTTTTCCTATTGAAAAAGCAACAATCTTGTAGAAACCAGCCTAGATAAAAATTATAAATTGGTCTACATTTCCAATTTATTTAATTTTGTTAACTTGGAAATCTGCTTTTATTATATAAGACATTTATTAAAAAAAGCGGTAGAAAATGCAATTAGTTTTAACAATTTGGTGTATGAATTCAGAAAAATAAGTTTATTTGAATGGTGATTCTTTAAATTCCTTTCTTGTTGAGACAAACAAATGAAAGAAATATTCATAAAGTGTTACAGACAATCATAAGTTTTTAAAGACAATAGTGATATATACGTGAAAGGAATGAGAGGAGGAGTCGCTTTGTCTCAAGAAAATTCGTCTATCTTACGGTTTTCGTTGGAAGAGTCAGTCTGGTTTCAAAAAGGACAGGAAGTAGCAGATCTGCTTTCCATTTCACTTGATCCCAATATAACAATCCAAGAGAACGATCAGTATATTATCATTCAGGGCTCTTTAGAGCTAAGTGGTGAATACAAGCGCTATAATGAGGGAGAACAAGAAGAAGAGGAGGCCTTTAAGGCACCTAAATTAATTCATTCTGTAATGGAGAGAGAGGAAGGGGTATGTGAATTTTTACATCATTTCCCTGTAGATATTACGATTCCCCTTACAAGAGTCACAAGTATCAATGATGTAGAAATAGAGATTGATACGTTTGATTATGTCTTTCCAGAAAGAAGTTGTTTAAATTTAACAGCCGATTTAACTATTTCAGGTCTCGCTTCTGAAGAGGAGGAAGTAGAAGAAGATGTAGCAGCAGAGGAAGTAGAAGAGGAATTGGAACTAGTTTGGCGCAGTCCAGTGGCAGAGGAGGCTGAAGCAGATTCACTAGAAGAACCTGTTGAAATTGCTGTTAGTCCATTCCAAAATGTTAGCCCGTTATTGGAAGAACAGCGTGCAGAAAAGGAAGCGGAGGATGATTTATATACTCCATTTGAATTGGAAGTTAGAAAGACACCAGAAGAAGACGACGAATGGAGCACAAACGAAAATGCAAATGTGCCTTATTTTTCTGAGATTTCTAGAGAAGAGGAGCTTACTTCTATAGAGCCAGCACTAAAAGAAGAATCAACTTCAACAGCTCCAGAGATGAAAATTTCTTTATGCAGAAGTGAGGAAAGTGTATATTCTGCAGAAGAAGTTTTTCAAAAGCCGCAACAAGAATCTTCCTCTTTAGCCAAGCAAGAGAAGGTAGCTCTGGAAGAAGAACTAGAATTATCATCTTCTCCTGAGATTTCTAGAGAAGAGGAGCTTACTTCTATAGAGCCAGCACTAAAAGAAGAATCTACTTCAACAGCTCCAGAGATGAAAATTTCTTTATGCAGAAGTGAGGAAAGTGTATATTCTGCAGAAGAAGTTTTTCAAAAGCCGCAACAAGAATCTTCCTCTTTAGCCAAGCAAGAGAAGGTAGCTCTGGAAGAAGAACTAGAATTATCATCTTCTCCTGAGATTTCTAGAGAAGAGGAGCTTACTTCTATAGAGCCAGCACTAAAAGAAGAATCTACTTCAACAGCTCCAGAGATGAAAATTTCTTTATGCAGAAGTGAGGAAAGTGTATATTCTGCAGAAGAAGTTTTTCAAAAGCCGCAACAAGAATCTTCCTCTTTAGCCAAGCAAGAGGAGGTAGCTCTGGAAGAAGAACTAGAATCATCATCTTCTCCTAATGAAGAGCCTAAAAAGAAAAAAGGACTATTTAGCAAAAAGAAATCACTCACCTTTACAGAATTCTTTGCTAGAAAAGAAGAAGAGAAGCATACGAAAGTGAAGGTTTGCATTGTTCAGCAAGGTGATACATTAGAAAAATTAAGCAATCGCTATAATGTAAATATTCATGCATTGTTGAAGGAAAATAGAATGGAAGCCAATCAAGATGTGTATGAGGGGCAAGTTTTATATATTCCAGGAGACTTTGTAGAGAAATAAAAAACAAACAGCAGGCAGGGGCTTTCCTGCTTGACTGTTTTCTTTTGGCTTTTTCAACTGTTTTAGAGGGGGAAAAACGAGTGTTTTACAGAGCAAATTGAAAATTGAATAGGAACTATTCCAGAGCTTATCAAATAAGCTATTTTCATGTTGTAAGTAAAGGCCCAATTTGTTCACCTAACCATCTATAGAAAGGGATAAGATGGCTGTTTCACTTTATAAGAAAGTGTGGGCGGATATGAATGAAAAAAACATATTAAAGAAATATACACCTATTTTAAAACCATATGCAGTAGAGCCAAATTTCGTAGAAGAGTTTGGCAAAGTAGCCAAGATATACAGCAATAAAGGCACTTTTGCATTAAAACGGATTGATCCTCATAATGGTGCTGATTTCACACGTCATATACGAACACTTTATCAAAAAGGCTATAACAGGATTGTTCCGATTTATCCAGCTGTGGATGGCAGATATGCTATTCTTTATGACAACAAACTGTATTATTTAATGCCTTGGCTGCCAAATGAGGAAAGAGAAACATATTTCAAAAAACATCAACAAATGTTTCGTGAGCTTGCAAGACTTCATATTTTAACTTCTAAAGAAGTGAAAATTGATAAGGAAGATCGACAAGAGCATTTCGAAAATACGCAATTAGATATTGAAAAAGAACAAGAGTTTTTAGATGGTTTTATTGAGCAATGTGAAAATAAGGAATATTTGTCTCCATTTGAATTGATGTTTTGCATGTATTATCATGACATTCGTCAGGCGTTGATATATTCGGAGACTAAATTAAAAGAATGGTATGAAGAAACAAAGGAAGATGAAAAAGCAAGAGTTTCCATCATTCATGGCAAACTATCCCCAGAGCATTTTCTATATGATGATAGAGGCTATGGCTACTTTACTAATTTTGAAAATGCCAAATATGGATCAGCGAGCCATGATTTACTACCATTTCTCTCCCGTTCATTAAAAACTGCTCCAAAGCAAAATGAGGAATGTATTGAGTGGCTTTATACGTATTTTAATCATAATCCATTAAAGTATGATGAAATGCTATTGTTCTTAAGTTATTTAGCCCATCCCGGACCTGCCATTCGGATTTGCGAGAAATATATGAAAGCAGATAAGAAAGACATTAATGAACGGAAATATGCTCAAAAGCTACTTAAACAGTATTGGCTATTAAAAAATACAGAATATGTCGTCATGCGAGTCGATGAAATAGAACGACAAAAAAAGGCGCAGCAAGAAGCTGCCGAACAAGCAGAGACCCAGGATTAAAAACTTGGGTCTATTATTTTGTGTCTAAATAGGCACGATTGTTTTTTCCTATACATATTGTAATGACAAACATAAAAATAGAAATGAATAAAATAAAAAAAATTAGGCAATCCTTATTGACGAGAATAAGATATTTTCGGTAGTATAACATATATAAAATAAATTATTAAGGCAATGACAGGGAGTAGTACAATGTCCGTTGTTTCAAAGAGAGGAAATCAGTTGCTGAGAGATTTCCATTCAACCCATTGGAATGTAGCCCTCGAGCTTCTTTTGCGAACGGTTTGCTTATTAGTAAAAGACGGACAGTATCCGATATCATCTTTTAAAGAGCCAATACATTTTATTGTGTTTGGAAAAAAGGTGGTACCGCGAAAAAACTCCATTCGTCCTTTTAAGACGAGTGGAGTTTTTTTATTTGCTTTAAAAAGTACAAAGGACAGGATTAGGAGGAAATGAGGATGGATATGAAAGAAATCTCCATGCCGACAAAGTATGATCCAGCAAGTATTGAAAAGGGTCGCTATGATTGGTGGTTAGAAGGCAAGTTTTTTGAGGCTAATCAGGACGAAGGAAAACAACCATATACAATTGTAATCCCACCACCAAACGTAACAGGTAAATTGCATTTAGGTCATGCATGGGATACTACGTTACAAGATATTTTAACAAGAATGAAAAGAATGCAAGGCTATGATGTATTATGGCTGCCTGGTATGGACCATGCTGGTATTGCAACGCAAGCTAAGGTAGAAGAAAAACTTCGTGCCCAAAATATTAGTAGATATGATCTTGGTCGTGAAAAGTTTGTAGAAGAAACATGGAAATGGAAAGAGGAATATGCAAGCCATATTCGTGCCCAATGGTCGAAATTAGGTCTTGGCCTAGATTATTCTAGAGAAAGATTTACATTGGATGAAGGTCTTTCAAAAGCAGTTCGTGAAGTTTTCGTTTCTTTATATAATAAAGGGCTTATCTATCGCGGGGAATACATTATTAACTGGGATCCGGCAACAAAAACAGCACTTTCTGATATTGAGGTAATCTACAAAGATGTACAAGGTGCATTTTATCATATGAAATATCCTTTAGCAGATGGATCTGGTTATATTGAAGTAGCAACAACTCGTCCAGAAACGATGCTTGGTGATTCAGGTGTTGCTGTTCATCCGAAAGATGAAAGATATCAGCATTTAATTGGCAAGAAAGTCGTTCTGCCAATCATAGGAAGAGAAATCCCGATTGTTGCTGATGATTATGTAGAAATGGACTTTGGTTCGGGTGCTGTTAAAATGACTCCTGCACATGATCCAAATGATTTCGAAGTAGGTAACCGTCATAATTTAGAAAGAATTCTTGTAATGAACGAAGACGGAACAATGAATGAGCGTGCTGGTAAATATGAGGGAATGGATCGCTTTGAGTGTCGTAAGCAAATCGTCAAAGATTTACAGGAATTGGGCGTTCTATTCAAAATGGAAGAGCATATGCATTCTGTTGGTCACTCTGAACGAAGCGGTGCAGTAGTGGAACCATATTTATCAACGCAATGGTTTGTTAAAATGCAACCATTAGCTGATGCAGCAATCGCGTTGCAAGATAAAGAAGCAGAAAAAGTTAACTTTGTACCAAATCGTTTTGAAAATACGTATATGCGTTGGATGGAAAATATTCGTGATTGGTGTATTTCTCGTCAGCTTTGGTGGGGACATCGAATTCCTGCTTGGTATCACAAGGAAACAGGCGAAATCTATGTAAACGATGAAGCGCCGACAGATATTGAAAATTGGACACAAGATACAGATGTATTAGATACATGGTTTAGTTCCGCACTATGGCCATTCTCTACATTAAATTGGCCAGACGTAGAGGCGGAAGACTATAAGCGCTATTATCCTACTGCTGCGTTAGTAACTGGTTATGATATCATTTTCTTCTGGGTATCCCGTATGATTTTCCAAGGAATTGAGTTCACTGGAGAAAGACCGTTTAAAGATGTATTAATCCATGGGCTTGTTCGGGATGAGCAAGGTCGCAAAATGAGTAAATCTTTAGGAAATGGCGTAGATCCAATGGATGTTATTGCTAAATATGGAGCAGACTCCTTACGTTATTTCTTATCAACAGGAAGCTCACCAGGTCAAGATTTACGTTTCAGCATTGAAAAGGTAGAATCGACTTGGAACTTTGCTAATAAAATTTGGAATGCTTCCCGCTTTGCGTTAATGAATATGGATGGTTTAACATATGATCAAATTGATTTAACAGGCGAAAAATCAGTTGCAGATAAGTGGATTTTAACGAGATTAAATGAAACAATTGAAACAGTTACACGTCTTTCAGATCGTTATGAGTTTGGAGAAGTTGGAAGAGTTCTTTATAACTTTATCTGGGATGATTTTTGTGACTGGTATATTGAAATGGCGAAGCTTCCATTATATGGGGATGACGAAGCAGCAAAGCTAACAACTCGGTCTATTTTAGCTTATGTACTTGATAATACAATGCGCTTATTACATCCATTTATGCCATTCATCACAGAAGAAATCTGGCAAAACCTTCCGCATGCTGGGGAATCAATTACAGTTGCGAAGTGGCCAGAAGTTAATCCAGCCTTCTCAGATGATAAGGCTGCAAATGATATGAAATTGCTTGTTGAGATCATCCGCTCTGTTCGTAATAGCCGTGCGGAAGTAAACACACCAATGAGTAAAAAAATCAGCATTTTATTAAAAGCTAAAGATGAAGAAATCAAAACAACTCTTATAGAGAATAAATCTTTTATTGAACGCTTCTGTAACCCAGAAACATTAAGCATTGATATAGATATTGCTGTACCGGATAAAGCAATGACTGCTGTTGTAACGGGTGTTGAAATTATTCTTCCATTAGAAGGATTAATTAATATGGAAGAAGAAATTGCTCGCTTAACAAAAGAGCTAGAGAAATGGAATAAAGAAGTAGAACGTGTTCAAAAGAAACTAAGCAATGAAGGCTTTGTGAAGAAAGCGCCAGAAAAGGTAATTAACGAAGAAAGAGCAAAAGAGCAAGACTATTTAGAAAAGCGTGCAGCAGTAGAAGCACGTATTAACGAACTAAAAGGTTAATTTCATAGTAGAACGAAGGGTGTCTCCACTATCAAAACCTTTGAGGCACCCTTCTTCTGTTGATGGAATCTTTACTTTTAAAATGATACTAGATAAAGTTTATTAGAGAATACACTATCTAGCAGATTGAATACATGTAGACTCCTGCGAGAAAAGCGAGACAGACGAGACCCCGCAGGAATGAAATGAGACCACTGAGGCCACTGAAAAAGTCTTTTTTTCGAACGAAATTAAGACCAAGCATGTTTGAAAGTAAAAATAAGGTTGGTTTGGAGAGGCGTCCGCTCGACTCCTATGGGAGCTGCGAGAAAGTCCGAAACCCCGCAGGAACGTAGTGACGAGGAGGCTTGGCGCTCGCCCCATGGAAAGCGAGCGGACGCCTCGGAAAACAAATCCATTATCTTATGTTTGAAACATGACGATTGTCCACCATCATTAGTTAGCCAGTTTTTCAGTGTCCTCAATGAAATAATGAGGAGGCTTGGCGCGACCCCGCGGAAAGCAAAGTGTATTCAGTCTGCGGTTTTTAGAAAGTAATTATAGATGTACAATCACTAACGTCGCATAAATTCTAACTGAATATTCTGTTTTCTGATATTCCCGTTTGAGAAGAAAAACGAAGACACGCGAACAGAGGTAGTAATCATCCATTTTTTTACTATAACCTTTGGCGAGGGCGACAGAAACGGTTAAACCTTTACGGGACAGCTCTTCCTGCTATTTTTCGAATCCAAATACGTGCTGGTTTCCAGGGTGCTGCTTTTAGCCACCGACTGATTTGTAAGTACGTCCGTGAACTATTTGTACTCAGCTGAGCCAGTACATGTAAACAGTAGACGATCATCGCGATGTACACTTGATTATGCACAGCTTGTTCGCTTTGTCCGTAGAACTTTTTGATGTTTAAATGTTGCTTCATCCACTTGAAAAACAGCTCGATTGCCCAGCGTGATTTATACAATTCAGCGATTTCATCTGCACTCAAGTCGAAGCGATTCGTTATGAGGTGTAACTCATTTCCTTTTGAATCCAACACTTTCAATTGTCTGAATTCATTACCTGCTCGACTTTGTGCTGTGCCCAAGGAAATCATTTCATCTGATAAAACGGTTGAATCTTTTGGAAGATCAAATTCCTCGATTTGATGAGTTACAGCGTTTTTCCGCAAGCGTGAAACGAAGAAGTAACCATCGTCGGTCATGCGGTCGAATCGCTCGTAATCCAAGTAGCCACGGTCAAAGACGTACATGCACTCTTTGTCGTCAACGAGTACTTCTAGCTGACCTCGATCATGTTCGATCGCATTCGTTAACACCGCTTTGTCTGGATAGGAACAACCCTTTTCTAAGTAAACAAGACGTAAATGAAGCTTAATGCCTGACTTTGTTTTGCGGAACTTAGCCCATTTATGATTGTTCAAATTCAGTGGCAACGTACTCGAGTCGATGATTTTCAGTGGTGTTGTCATTTTACGTCGCTTATCAAAATCCGTTTTCTCATGAATTTGCGCGACTAAATCTAGAAACACCTGCTGGAACACCTCTGTCGGTACTTGATTTAATCGACGTCCTAATTGTGAAAAGCTAATCGATTCCAAATTCGTTGCTTTTTGTAGGTCGTCTGAAAACAATGTATCACTGACAGCACGCAGACTTTCGGTTTCATTCAGCTGCGCAAACAGCAGTAATTTCAGGAATGAAGCGATGTGTAGCTTCTTTGTATAGTAATTTAATTGATGGGTTTCAACCAATTCTTCAAGTTTTGTGGAGGAAATCGGTGAAAACCATTGTTCAAATGATGTTTTTCGTGTAAACTTATCCATGCTTATGTCCTTTATGTTGGATTTGGATGGTTTACTACCGTCCAACCATTATAAAGGATTTTTTTGTGTATCATTAATATTACAGAAAATTCAGATTTCCGGAAGGCGTTGTATTATTTTAATGCGACGCTAGTGATGTACAATAACAATCATTAATCTTATAAGAGGGTGTAGCAATGTTTCATAGTTATGAAGAAGCATTAAATTGGATTCATTCTCGTTTGCGTTTTGGAATAAAGCCTGGGTTAACAAGAATGGAAATGATGATGGAGAAGTTAAACCATCCAGAAAAACAGATAAAAACAGTTCATATAGGTGGAACAAATGGAAAGGGATCTACTGTTACCTACTTAAGAAATATTCTTCAACAGGCAGGATTAACAGTTGGAACTTTTACATCTCCCTACATAGAACAATTCAATGAAAGAATCAGTGTGAACGGGAAACCAATTAGCGATGAAGAAATTTTATCATTAGCAAATAAATTGTTTCCGATCGTAGAAGAAATGGACAAAATGGAAATTGGCGGACCAACAGAATTTGAAATTATTACCGCAATGTCTTTCTATTATTTTGCTTACATGAATAAAATGGATATCGTTATTTATGAGGTAGGATTGGGAGGTCGATTTGATTCAACCAATATTATCTCGCCATTACTTTCTATTATTACAAGTATCGGTTTAGACCATACAGCAATTTTGGGAGACACTTATGCCCAAATTGCATTTGAGAAAGCTGGAATTATTAAAAAGAAAACACCGATTATTGCAGCAGTTAAACAAATAGATGCCCAAAATGTAATTGTAAAACAGGCAAATGAAATGGAAGCTCCTATCTATTTATTAGATAAGGATTTTACTATTGATGAATACTATTCAAAACCATCCTGTGAGTCTTTTGTGTTAAAGTCACCGCTCTTCCGATGGACAGATTTGCAAATAACTATGTTTGGTAAGCACCAAGTAGAAAATGCATCGTTGGCAGTTATCGGTGCACAATTATTGCGTGATATGTTCGAATCTATTAATGAAGATAGTATTCGAAAAGGATTATTTCAGTCTAAGTGGCCTGGTCGCTTTGAAATTATTTCAAAAAGTCCTTTTGTCGTAGTAGATGGTGCTCATAATGAAGAGGGAGTAGAAGCGTTAGTAGATGTCCTAGTCAAGCGCTATCCTGAAAAGAACATAAACATTATATTTGCTGCGCTTTCTGATAAAAAAACAGATAAAATGATTGCGAAATTGGATCAAGTTGCAACAACTATTACATTTGTGACATTTGATTATCCAAGAGCTTCTCCAAGCACTCTATTATATGAAGAAAGCAACCATCTATTGAAGGAGCAGAACGATAACTGGAAAGAAGCAATACTCAAGCAATTAGAAAGATTAGAAGAAGAAAATATGTTACTTATAACCGGTTCTTTATACTTTATTTCAGAAGTGAAGGCATTTTGGAAAAATTTCAAGAAATAATTATACCGCAAAAAAATATATAGATTATTAGAATAGAAAAGAGTAGAGTAGTATATATTTATCAGGTTTGAAATTTGGGAATTTTAAGAATATGGTAAAATATTCTCTTTAAAGAAATAATAGAAGGATAGAATTTGTTATTAGTCGACTAAAATATAAAATAATAAGCCAATTTGTATAAATGAAAGGGGAGAGAGAATGGCTAAACCAAGCGATAAAAAATTAATATGGATAGTTTGGACACTTGTTCTCTCTTTCGGTTTGTGGTTCTCTTATCATATGTATTCACCGCAAATTCGCGGAAATGAATGGGAAATTCTTGCCTTTTTATTATTTATGACAGTTGTTGCAAGTATGCCGATGATGATAAATGGTACCCCCGTATTTTTCTTACAATGGGCTACCCTATCTGTTTTTTTAATATTTGGATTATTTATCGAAATCATCCTCGTACAAATCGCGTTATTAGCAGTCCTATATCAAGCGAAATTAGATAAAAAGACACTCTTTCGCATGCCAATGAATTCGACCATGTTTTTCCTTGTTTCCTTTTTTAGTGGCGTTATTTACTATACGCTTGGTGGTCAAAATGGATTTAATTTAGCCTTCGATCTAAAATCTTTTGGATTAATAAGTATTTATCTCATATCTTATTTATTACTTAACACTTTATGTATCTTTTTTATTGATCGGTTCATATATAAAAGAAAGCAACCTTTTCTTACAAAAGATTTGGTCTGGGAAATATTCACCACAATTATCACCTATCCAGTTGGGATAGCGTTATATATTATGTATCAATATATTGGACCTGCTGCTCTGATTTTAATTGGTGTGCCATTTATCTCCATCTCTCTAATTTTAAAACTTTATCATTCCAGCCAGACGGCTAACGATTATTTAAAGAAAACGGCAGAAATTGGTCATCAACTTTCGCAAAATTTATATGTAAATGAAACGGTCGATTTTTTCATTGCCAAACTATATGAATTATTTAAAGTTGATTTTGTGTTTATTCATCAAGTAAATGCAAATAATCAATTAGAAATGATTTCTAGAGTAGAGCAACAAGAGAAGCTACCTGTGTTTACAGAGACGTTGCAAGAAAATGAAGGAATTAGCGGAACCGTTTTAGCCACAAAGAAAATATGCACCTACCATTCGGAGAAGGATTGGCAGAAAATAAATAAGGGGTATATGCCTGAAGGAATTCAAAGTGTATTATGTATGCCGCTTATTAAAAATAATAAAGTAATTGGTGTCCTATTACTTGGGAGCAAACAAAGGAAGGCATTTGCCGACATAAAATTAATGGTATTAGATTTATTATGTACCCAGTTTGCGATTGCTTTAGAAAATGCCAAATACTTTGAGCAGACGAAGGAAAATAGTGAAAGATGTGCTTTAACAAAGCTGTATAATTACCGCTATTTTGAAAAAATATTAAGTGAACAGTTTGTTGAATTGAATGAAAAGAAATTGGACAATCTTGCTCTAATCATGTTAGATATTGACCATTTTAAATCGGTAAATGATCAATATGGTCATCAGGCAGGAAATGAGATTTTAAAAGCTTTTGCCAAAAGGATTGAAAATCTCATTGGTGACCATGGAGTAGTTGCAAGATATGGCGGTGAAGAGTTTGTTATCTTATTAAGCAATATAGCGAAGAAAGAAGCGCTTGATTTTGCCGAATTTATCCGCAAGATGATTGCTTCTAGACCATTTGTTATTAAACAAACTATAGAAGATCGTAATCAAATAAAAAAGATAAGTATTACCGCATCGCTCGGATTAGCCTGTGCTCCTGAAGATGCCGATGAACCGTTAGCTTTAATTAGACATGCAGATAGAGCGTTATATGTAGGGGCGAAAAGAGCTGGGCGAAACCGAGTTGCTAGTTATGTGAAGTAAATGTTTTGAACTTCCTTAGGAAGTTCTTTTTTTATGGTTAAATTTAATCTTGACGCCTATAAGTTTTTTCCAATTCTTTTAATGATGGCATTTTTATGTTACATTGATTCATGAGAGCCTCTCCTTTTCGTAGTTTTCTAGTCAAACTCTACTTTACAAAAGGAAGCTCTCTTTTTTAATACTTAATTTTTTCCAGCTACCGCGCTTTCGCTTGGTGGCCTTTTTGTCTAGTTGGGGGACGAGTCCCCCAACTAGACAAAAAGGATATTTATTCTCCCACAAACATTTTACTCATACCGTTACCAATCTAATCGGTACTCTCTTCCACTTGGAACTTATAACAAATATGAAAAAGTATGTATCAAGGAAACGGAGACTAAAGAATTAGTTATTTATATACCTGATACTGGCGAAATTATTGCAAAACATTCAATTCCCGAAGGGAAAGGGATGTTAATAAAAGATAAAAAACATAGTAGGGATCGTACAAAAGGTGTTGGAGCATTCATTAATACAGTGGCTGAGAGATTTGAAGATAAGGAACTAGCCTTTAAATATTTAGAGAAGGTTAGGGAAAAAAATCCTCGTTACATTAAAGACCAGTTGCAAATCATCTTGCGCGAAACAAAAGGTATCGATAACGAAGTACTGACTAAAGCGTTAGCAGAGTGTTTAAAAAGGAAATTATACAGTGCAACTGATTTTGGCGATATCATTGCATATGTGAAACGTCAGCGCCAGGTACATGGAACAGTTATTGATAAAAAGAAAGAAGTTAAGACTTTGAACAGGCTATCAGAATGGGTTTTAGAAACAGAAGCATACAAAAGAAAAGTAGATACTTACACGGTTTTAATGGAGGTTGAATAGCGATGAGCCAAATCCAACAATTACAAGACATAATGAAAGGGTTAAGACTCGTTGAAACTGCCAAGCATCTCCCTCATTTGATCAGAGAAGCTGAGCAAAAAGACCTTTCATTTACTCAATTCCTGTTAGATGTCACTTCTTATGAGCAAACTCGAAGAGAAGAAAAGCAACTAAACAACCGATTAAAGTGGGCAACTTTTCCTTTCAGCAAAACACTTGAGGAGTTTAATTTAAAAGAACAAAAGTCTTTAAGCAACAAACAACTAAATAGATTAAAAGATTTAACTTGGATAGAACAGCTGTACAATTTAATTTTATTAGGGCCACCAGGTGTAGGTAAAACTCACCTGGCCGTAGGCCTAGGAATAGAGGCTATTAACCAAGGGTATAAAGCGATATTCACATCAATGGGAGATTTAATTCATAACCTGAAAACAGAAGAAATCACACGAAAGTCAAAGGCAAGAATGAAAAGAATTAGAGAGGCTGATTTAGTCATAATAGATGACTTAATGTTTATGGCAATGGATCAACAAGAAGCTAATATGTTCTTTCATTTAATTAATGACTTGTATAATCAGTCTTCCATTATCTTGACCTCTAATAAGGCACCAAAAGAATGGGGAGAATTATTGGGTGATCAAGCTATAACAACAGCAATTCTAGATAGAATTCTTCATCGAGTAGAAATCATTCATTTAAATGAAGATAGTTATCGTATGAAGCATCGTTCTACCATATTTGGGGAACAAAGTGTTTCAAAATAACGAGCAAAAATTGTTTCATTCTACTTGACGGTCACATTAGCCTAAATGTAGGTGTTTAAAAATTCGTTAATTCTTAGTAAGTGGCCATATAACATAAATAATCTAAATGGCGGTTGCACTATAAGGTGATTTTGTGTATAATGTATATATAGTATATATACATTATACTAAGTATGAAAGATAAAAAAAGAGGGATAAGCATGCAAATAATTATTTCGAACAGTTCAAAGGAGCCAATTTATGAACAAATTACCAATCAAATTAAATCGTCTATCTTAGCAGGGGAACTAAAGGAAGGAACAGCGCTGCCTTCCATACGCAACTTAGCTAAAGACTTGCAAATAAGTGTGATTACAACAAAACGAGCATATGAAGAATTAGAGAAAGCTGGTTTTATTTACTCGATTGTTGGTAAAGGATCGTTTGTAGCCGAGCAGAATTTAGATGTAATCAGAGAGAAGAAATTAAAGGTTATTGAAGAACAGCTAAGTGCTGTTATTGCCAATAGTAAAGAAATCGGCTTGCCATATGAGGATTTACTGCAGTTATTCAATATTTTGTATGAGGAGTGAGAAGGATGGAAAATGTGGTGGAGTTAAGGAATGCCACGAAGAAATTCAAGGGTTTTTCTGTTAATAATATAAATTTAGAAGTGAAAAAAGGCTTTATAACGGGTTTTATTGGCGAAAATGGAGCTGGGAAATCAACTACAATTAAGATGATGATGAATTTATTAAAACCAGATGCTGGCCAAGTGAAACTCTTTGGGTTGGATTATCAAACACATGAAAAGGCAATAAAGGAACGGATTGGCTTTGTATATGATGGTAATGTATTTTTTGAAGGGCTGAACTTAATCGATATAAAACGCATTGTGGGACCTGCATACAAACAATGGGATGATAAATTATTTTATCATTATGTAGAAAAATTTGAGTTACCACAAAAAAAGGCTATTAAGACTTTTTCAAAAGGAATGCAGATGAAAGCATCTTTAGCAATAGCTTTATCCCATCATGCCGAATTAATCATTATGGACGAACCTACAGCAGGCTTGGATCCTATCTTTAGGAGAGAACTGTTGAATCTGTTACAAGAGTTAATGGTCGATGGTAATCGAACTTTGTTTTTCTCCACTCATATTACAACTGATTTAGATCGTATTGCCGATTATATTGCCTTCATACAAAGAGGAGAATTGATTTTTAATCAATCAATACTAGATATCGCAGAGAACTATGCAGTTGTTAAGGGAGGACTAGATTTACTGGATAGAGACACAGAAAAAAGCTTTGTTCATCTAAATCGTGGTCCGACGGGGTTTGTGGCATTAACAGATAATCGAAAAGAAGTGGATCAGGTATTTGGTGATAGTGTTGTGATCGAACATGCGACATTAGAAGATATTATGTACTACACAAAAGGAGGAATGCAATATGTTTAATTTAATAAGACGTGATGCAATCCTTCAGAAAAGGCAACTCTTAGTATTTATCCCTTTTATCGTATTTTTTATTGTGATGAATATAGACTCTGTTTTCATTTTTCTCGTCGCTAGTATTTTTATCCCGTTTAATGCATATGCATATGATGAAAAAGCAGAGACAAATATATTATTAAATTCCTTACCTTATACACGAAAGGAAATCATTGCATCACGCTATATTGGAGCAGTTGTGTATATGTTAGCGTCTATTCTACTGACAAGTGCAGCCTTGTTTCTTTTTAATAAACCATTTACACTTACAGATATTGCCGTTGGGAGTGGTTTTTTCTTGCTGTTTGCTGCTTTCACCTTTCCATTGTTCTATATGCTTAAGCCTGGCTATATTACAACAGTTGTTATTATCAGTTTTCTTGTTTTATCAGCCATAGGGCCTAGAGTCGTTACCTTTCTAGCGGAACATTTAACCAGTATAACAGATTTTATTATCAATTTATCCCTTCCAACTTTATATACAGGAGCGACCATTTTTATTCTTGTTGTCTATTTAGCCTCATGGGGAGTTGCGACAGTGATTTACCAGCGAAAAGTGTTTTAATATAAAATTCTTCACTGCCAACAAAAGATGTAGGTACATCACTATAACAGACTGAAAAACTGGAGAAGCCACCAGTAAGTGAAAGAGAAGTTATCCATCAGTGGGGGAAACGAAAGTCTCCATTGATGGGAAATTTCTCTCTTTTTTTCAATATAGATTGCTCTATACATACATGCTGATGTTCTGCAAGGTTCCAAAACTTGTGGATTAGAAGCTTGAAAGGAAATTACGTTTTAATAACAATTGGCCCAAAGATCATTCTTAAAATAAGAATATTTTTTGGTAACAAATCCTTTTTTTAATGTAAATAAGTTACAAAGAGTAAGAACGGAAACCTTTTACTAAAAAAGTACTCCTGTTATAATACAAATAAAGATTCGATGTAATAACGAGAATAAGGGGGATACTAATGACTGGTAAAGTAGATACAAAGGAAGTGTGGACACGATTTATTCAAGAAGGATCTTTAGAACCAGCAAATTTAATTCCAGAGATTGAAGAATCTTGGCATCTTTGCCGGCAAAAAGGCTTAAACCCACATGATGGCATAACTGATTGTATCTTGACCCCAGAGGAATTCGAAGAAAGATTGGCAGAAAATGAATTATTAATTACTTTAGCTAAGCAAAATGTTAAGCGTTTACAAAAATTTTTACGAGGCTGGCGTTTTGTCATTATTTTAACAGATAAAGATGGGTACATATTATATAAAGAAGGGGAAAATTCTATTAGCATTGCAGCAGAAACGATCCGATTTAAAGAAGGAGCAAAATGGGGAGAAATAGAAGTGGGAACTAATGCAATTGGTCTCGCGGCAAGATATAAAAAACCCATGATGGTTAGAGGGTATGAACATTTTTCGAAAGCATCTCAACAATGGAATTGTTCTGCCGCGCCAATTTTTAACCAGCATAAAGAAATGATAGGAGTTTTGAATGTATCTAGTCTCTATCAATCTATTAACCAGCCATATGTGTTAGCATGTGTTAAGCTTATTGCTGATTCCATTTCACTAGATTGGAAAAAAAAGATGCACGAGGATATGGAGTTTTTGCTGCGAACAACTTTCCAAAGCAGTGGACAATACATTGTTTGTACCATTGATAAATACATTTGTGCCCTTCCAAAAAATCTTCAGCAAAAATATCAAAATTGGATTGGCAGTTCATTAAGTCGATTCGCGCAAGAGACTGGTGCAGTATCTGCCGTACATATTCCGATTATGCACCACCATCGACTCATTGGATATCGAATACCTCTCCGTGCGGAAACAGGCTTTGTTTGGAATGGAAGTAGAGGTTTAAGCAAAAGTTACAAACAAGTCCTGGAATCTATTAAAAATGTCGCACCCACGGATACTACGGTACATTTAGTAGGAGAAACTGGTGTTGGCAAAAAGTTTCTTGCTAGTTGTATTCATGAAAATAGCCCAATATCAACGGCCCCTTTTTATAAATTACACTGTTCGATGCTTACTAAGGATATTCTTCAAAGGTTTCTTTCTACAGATCTGCAGCGTTTGACTAAGAAAAGGCATCAAGTGGTCGAGGAAGCAACGATTTTTTTGGAAGAGATTGGAGAACTTTCGATTCCCTCCCAGCAAATGCTTTTAACCATCTTACAGGAAAAGGAAAGACAACATCACAAATCCTATCGTTTTATCACATCTTCCACGAAAGATATCCGTGATCTAGTGGAGCAAGGGATAATAGATCAAGATTTATTCTATTATATTTATGCCTATCCCATTTATCTTAGTCCTTTGCGTGAACGAAACGAAGATATAATTGCTCTGATTGATTACTATTGTGACAAGAACAATTGGCATCCAGAGTGGAGAATAAATTGGAAATTACTATTTTCAAAGGGACAATGGTATGGAAATGTGCGAGAATTATATAATACTCTAGATCGATGCAGAATTTTATATAAAGAGGATGCGCCAACTGAAGAACAGTTGTATGAGCAAGTAAGGATCGCAGAAAAACATATGCAAAAATCATACCATAGAAAGGATCCGAAGACTAAATTTGAAATTCAGGCAATTACAAACGCATTAAAAAAACACCATGGAAATGTGTCAGAAGCAACAAAAGAACTAAATATGTCTCGTGCGACTCTTTATAGAAAAATAAAAAAATATCAAATAAAAAATTTTTTATAAATGTTCACATTCTCAGTTTGGAAGATAGTGAGACAAAAATGAGACAAATTTATATGATTGGAGAATAAATAAGACAACCGAAATGGTGGTCTTGCACATTCTCCAATCTTTTTTTCGTTTAATAATAAATAGTTTTCTTCAAAGAAATTATTGCTTAAGAAAGTATGCGTATTTTTTAATAAAATGATGGTGAGAAAAGTGAGAAATAATGAGAAAATCTGTCTCGTTTCAATCGATAACAAAGGTTAGAAATGTTGATTTATCAGCGTTTTAAGCGCTTTCGAAAATAGAAAATATGTTGTATCATCGAAGTGTGTTAATACTGGAATATAGAATGGAGGAAAGAAAATGAAGAAAGAAACTGCTTATTGGGCCTATACGAAAATGAATGAAATTAGGAAGTTTGAAGATCAAGTTCATAAGATCTTTTCAACTGGGGCAATCCCAGGTTTTGTTCACTTATATGCAGGAGAAGAAGCGATTGCTGTAGGTGTATGTGCACATTTAACGAATAAAGATTATATAACGAGTACACATAGAGGTCATGGTCATTGTCTGGCTAAAGGCTGTGACTTAAATAGTATGATGGCAGAGATTTTTGGAAAAGAAACAGGGATATGCAAAGGCAAAGGAGGTTCTATGCATATTGCTGACCTTGACGTTGGCATGTTAGGGGCTAATGGCATTGTCGGTGGAGGATTTCCGCTTGCAGCTGGTGCGGCTTTAACAGCTTATGTAGAGGGAACAGACAACGTAACTGTCTGCTTTTCTGGAGATGGTTCCAATAATCATGGAACATTTCATGAAGCAATTAACATCGCTTCTATCTTAAAGCTGCCTGTTGTTTTTGTAGTAGAAAATAACGGTTTCGGGGAAGCCACTCCATATCATTATTCTACTTCCTGTAAACAAATTATTGATCGTGCACCTGGCTATAGTATTCCAGGAGTAAGAGTTGATGGAAAAGACTTAGTAGCTGTTTATAATGCTGCTAAAGATGCAGTGGAACGAGCTAGAAATGGAGAAGGTCCTACTCTTATTGAAGCGGTTACGTATCGAAATTATGGTCACTTTGAAGGAGATGCCCAAAAGTATAAATCGGAAACAGATCGTGAGAAGTGGCCAGTAGATGAAGACTGTATCGAAATCTTTAAATCGTATGCTTTTGCGAATGACTTGTTAACGGAAAAAGAAGTGGAACAGATTGAGAACGAAGTGGAAAAGGCAGTGGACAATGCAGTAGAATTTGCAAAAAATAGTAAACAGCCTGACCCATCCATGTTATTAGAAGATGTGTATGTCAACTACAAATAATAAAAGAATGAGGTGAAGGAAGAATGGGAAGAAAGATTACATTTTCACAAGCTATCAATGAAGCAATGGATATTGCTATGGAGAGAGATAATAAAGTTATCTTAATTGGAGAAGATGTTGCGGGTGGTGCAACTGTTGACCACTTACAAGACGAAGAAGCATGGGGCGGTGTTTTTGGTGTTACCAAGGGATTAGCAAATAAATATGGCCGTAAAAGAGTTATCGATATGCCGATTGCAGAAGCTGGATATATGGGAGCAGCTGTAGCATCAGCAGTTACTGGTTTACGTCCGATTTCAGAATTAATGTTTAACGACTTTATTGGAAGCTGTTTAGATGAAGTGCTTAATCAGGGAGCGAAAATGCGTTATATGTTTGGTGGAAAAGCAAGAGTGCCTTTAACTATTCGTACAAACCATGGCGCCGGTGCAAGTGCGGCCGCACAGCATTCCCAGACTTTATATGGTATGTTTACCGCTATTCCAGGTTTGAAGGTAGTTGTGCCATCTAATCCATATGATGCAAAAGGTTTATTACTTTCAGCAATTGAAGACGATGATTTAGTTGTATTCTTTGAAGATAAAACCCTGTATAGCATGAAAGGGGAAGTGCCGGAGGGATACTATACCATTCCGCTTGGAAAAGCAGAAGTGAAGAGAGCAGGTAGTGATCTTACCATTGTGGCAATTGGAAAAATGGTCCATGTTGCGATGGAAGCAGCAGATATTTTAGCAAGTAAAGGAGTGGAAGTGGAAGTAATCGATCCTCGTTCATTATCTCCACTTGAAGAAGAACCAATTTTGGAGTCTGTCGAAAAAACAGGAAGGCTAATTATTGTAGATGAAGCAAATCCACGCTGTAGTGTAGCAGCCGATATCGCAGCACTTGTCGCTAATAAAGGGTTTGATTATTTAGATGCTCCAATTAAAACAATAACGGCCCCACATACTCCAGTTCCATTTGCAACTAATTTAGAGCAATTATATATACCAAACGCAGAAAAAGTTATCAATACGGCATACGAATTAATTAATGAATTAACTTTAGCTCGATAAGTGGAGGTGAAAATATGTCAACTGCTATTGTGATGCCGAAATTAGGAATGACCATGAAAGAAGGAACCATTGTGGAGTGGTTAAAACAGCCTGGAGAATCCGTCTCGGAAGGAGAAGGTGTGGCTGTTATTAGCTCAGAAAAACTAACAAGTGAAGTAGAGGCGCCAACAGATGGAGTACTTCTTACAATCATTGAAGAAGTCGATAATGAAGTAGAAGTTGGAAAGCCAATTGGAATAATAGGTAATGAAAAGGAAGCGGAAAGTGAAAGTAGTCAAGATGTTAGGGAAGGAAAAGATGCAGCATTAGAGGAGAATGCGCCGGCGCGACAAGAGGCGGAAGTAAAAGGGAAAGATACAAATAAGCGAATTCGGATATCTCCTGCTGCAAGAAAACTTGCCCAACAACTGCGAGTGGATACACAAAATGTTAAAGGAACAGGACCAAATAATCGAATCACGCGAAGAGATATTCAAGCATTTGCTGACAAGCGTGGAGAAGAAAAAGTACCAACAAAACCAAAAGTGGAGCAAGAAACTAAAACTATTGTACAACCAGATGTACAAACAACAGGCGTAAAAAGCGAAAAGTTATCTGTTATGCGTCAAACCATTGCAAAACGAATGCAGCAAAGCCTGTTTACAACTGCACAATTAACATTGCATCGAAAAGCAGAAATTAATGCCCTGCTAGATTTTCAAAAGGATATTAAGAAACAAGTAATGGAAAGTGAACTTGATGTCCGATTAACTTTAACGGTGCTTATTGCAAGAGCCGTTACATTAAGCTTGCGTGATAAGTCCTTTATGAATACTCATTTAATTGATGACAAATTATATTTATTTGATGAGGTGCATTTAGGAATTGCCACATCTTTAGATGCCGGATTAGTCGTCCCGGTAGTAAAAAATGCAGAACGGCTTCCACTCGGGGAATTAGCAAAAGCTATATCGTCTGTAACGGAAAAAGCAAGAAATGGACAATTACCAGGAAATGAACTAACGGGATCAACTTTTACTATTTCTAATTTAGGCCAACAGGGAATTGAATATTTTACCCCAGTCCTAAATACCCCTGAAACAGGAATTCTTGGTGTAGGAACATTTATCGACGAATTAAAACTAGAAAATGGAACAGTAAAAACAGTGAAAAAATTACCTTTAAGCTTAACGTTTGATCACCAAGTGCTTGATGGAGCACCAGCAGGAGATTTCTTGAACCGAGTTGTTTATTATCTAGAACATCCATATTTACTAGTGTTATAGATAAAAAGAGTGTAAAAAGTAGATAGGCACGCAAATGAAAAATGATTGCAGCTCTATACCTGTTAGGAAGCAATAATTATTGAGTGTTTGAGAAAATTTAAGAAGCGGAGCAGTGCGATTTTTCTCTGTGATCGTGCTGCTAACTTAAAAGACAAATTCAATATGATTGCTTTGGTTCGAAGCATGGATACTAATTGTCGGCAATAGCTCACCATTTTTCTGTTGCCTCTCTGTAGAAGGAAGGGAATCAAGAATGAAAAAATATGATGTCGTAGTCCTAGGTGGAGGTACGGGAGGGTATGTAGCAGCAATACGTGCCTCTCAAAAAGGAAAGACAGTTGCAGTAATAGAAAAGGATAAGCTCGGTGGAACTTGTCTTCACCGTGGCTGTATTCCAAGTAAAGCATTATTGCGTACAGCAGAAGTATTTACTACATTTAAAAATGCTGCAAGCTTTGGGGTAGAAGTAAGTGGAAATATAGCGGTGAATTTTCCAAAAGCACAAAAAAGAAAAGAAATGATTGTGCGCCAATTAGAAGCTGGAATAAAAGGATTGATGGCGAAAGGGAAAATTGATGTCTATGAAGGGACCGGTTTCTTTCACTCTAATTCCATTTTAAAAATCACTGATCGAGCAGGAAAAGAAACAAGTATTGAAGCAAAAAATACAATTATTGCGACAGGTTCCAAACCAAGATCCTTGCCAGGCCTAACATTAGATGAAAAGCAAGTTCTTTCATCAGATGGGGCGCTGTCACTTAAAGAATTACCTAAAAGCATCATCATTATTGGTGGAGGGGTTATTGGCATGGAATGGGCCTCTTTACTTAATGATTTCGGTGTAAAAGTTACAGTTTTAGAATATAGTCCGCGAATTGTCCCGACAGAAGATGAGGACATTTCACAAGAATTACAAAAAATTTATACAAAGAAAAAAGTACAGATTGTAACCAATGCTTTAGTTGATGCAAAGAGTTGTAGATTAACAGAAAAAGGGGTGCAAATTAGCGCCGAAGTAAATGGAAAAAAAGACATCTTTTCCGCAGAAAAACTGCTTGTCTCCGTTGGAAGAAGTCCTGTAGTGGAGGGAATTGGTTTAGAAAATACCGCAATTAAACTGGAAAAAGGCGCAATCGTTGTAGATGAAAATTGTCGTACACATGATCATAAAATATTTGCAATTGGAGATTGTATCCCAACACTTCAATTAGCCCATGTTGCCATGCATGAGGGTATTCTCGCAGTGGATACAATTGTCGGGGAAGAAACATATTTGATTCCGTATGAACAAATACCCCGTTGTATTTATACCGCACCGGAAATTGCAAGTGTAGGGATATCTGAAGCAACAGCTAAAGAAAGAGGATATGAAGTCAAAGTTGGATATTTTCCGTTCCAAGCAATTGGAAAAGCACTTGTTCATGGAGAGAAAGAGGGGTTTACCAAGATAATTGCCGATAAGAATACAGATGACATTCTTGGGATAACGATTATTGGGCCACATGCTACAGATTTAATTGGCGAAGCTGCATTAGGTCAAATGCTCGAAGCAACTCCTTGGGAAATTGCCCATACCGTTCATGCCCATCCAACCTTATCAGAAGTATTAGGAGAAGCTGCTTTGGCAGTAGATGGTCTATCACTTCATATGTAATGACAATTGGCTAATTTGTACGATTTGTGTAGATAATATCGATCGTAATTAGCCATTAACCTGTGCAGAATAGTGTCTGCACAGGTATCATATCGTTTGCGGATTGTGAAAAAAAGAAAAGTAACATTAAAACAATGGTTTCCACTCTTTCTAGCTACTGAAAGCAGAATTTTTGCAAGAAACCATGTCATCCGTTAAGCTGAAAGTAAGTTTATTTCCATTCTTATATATATAAGAATGTTACAAAGGCAGGAGATGGCATGATGAAGGTTACAATCACCGATGCAGCTGTTGAGAAATTCCGTAGCTATGAAGTTCCTGAGGGTGCAGTTTATCGATTAAGTACCATTTTTAGTGGCGGCTGCAGCTATGTTTACAATTTTGATTTAGCGGTTGATTTTCCACAAGAAGAGGATAAGGCATTTGAGGATAATGGTTTAACGATTTATTTAGATCCATTAACGATTAAGCATATTAATGAAGATTTAAAGTTCGACTATGTGCAGGGAAAAGGCTTTCGTTTAATTGGACCAAGTGAAATTTATTCTTTCCATTTGGAAGTAAAGCAAAAAGCGAAATAAGGTTGAAAACCGATCAGGTCCTCACATTGGGTCTGATCTTTTTTGTTTAGCGCGATGAAACTATACCTCTCTATTTTCATATAAGGATATAAAGTGGGGGATTAGTTAATGGTTATGTATTTCTTGATGCTATCGTTAGGAATCATTATTCTATTGTTTTAATGTGTTGAACATTAAATTTATATAGTTAAAATCACTAGTGTTGCATTAATTTAAATTCACTATTAAAAATACTCAAAATGTTCAATATTATTATTTTGCGCAAAGAAAAAGTCCTTTATAATGGATTAGTCAGGTGGTAACCCGTCCAAATCCACTAAAAAAGGACCATCACATGGACAAGATTACACGAAAAACTTCATTTGGACAATGGTTTTCACCTATAAATCTTCAATTATTTGAAGAAAACGTGAAAACGATGAAATTAGATTACTATACGAAAAAATTAACGACAGAGTCATTTCTAAAATTACTACTTTTTGCGCAGCTACAAGAAATTGAAAGTCTGCATGCGCTGGGTGATTGTCTTTTCGATGACCAGCTTCAAAAAGGGATAGACCTTGATTCTATTAGTATTTCTCAGTTGTCACGGCGGTTAAACGGCATAAACCCTGATCTATTTCAAAGGCTTTTCCTTGATTTAGTGTCACAAATTCATGCCAAAACGCATTACACGAAACTCGTGATGCCGTTAAAAATCATTGATTCAAGCACATTGCCACTTAATTTGACCAATCATAAATGGGCTAAATTCCGCAAAACAAAAGCAGGTGTAAAGTTACATTTGCGCCTTGTGTTTATGGAAAAGGGTATATCCTATCCTGAAAAGGCCGTTATGACAACGGCAAAAGAACATGACCGTGGTCAGCTTGAAATCATGGTGGATGACAAGGAATGCATGTATGTGTTTGACCGTGGTTATCTAGACTACGAGCGCTTTGATCGCATGACTGATGATGGCTACTTCTTTCTTTCACGGCTACGCAAAAATGCAGTCATACGGAACGTTTACGATTTTAAGCTACCCAAGGATACAGCTGTTTTATCAGACCAAATGGTGTTGATAGGTACGACTCAAAACCGTGCTGAAAATTACTTTCGGCTTCTAAAAGTGATGGACTCAAAAGGAAATGAACTTCATTTAATTACAAATCGTTTTGATTTAAGCGCCGAAGAAATTTCAGAAATGTATAAATCACGGTGGGCAATTGAGCTGTTTTTTAAATGGATCAAACAACATCTCAGCATCAAAAAGTTCTACGGTCAAAGCGAATGGGCGATTCAAAATCAAGTATTTATCGCACTAATTGTTTTTTGCCTACATGTTCTCGTGCAAATCGAGACCAGAAGCAAGCGAAAAACCTTACAGATTAGCCGTTATCTAAGGGCTGCATTGTGGAAACCAGCGAATGTTTGGCTTCGAAAGATTGAAGGAAAAGCCATCCCTTAAATATGCAAATTGTCGTCGTTGCAAAAGTCTAATTGTAAATAAATTTCCAAATGGATGGGGCCACCTTTGATTGGGTATTTACTTTTTTGCCTCTAAACAGGGAAGGTGAGTAAACTGAAAATTATGACACTATTTATGCAACACTAGTGAGTTAAAATAATTTAGTAATTTCTATTCTAACTTTTATTCTTTTCGGTATATACTTATTTAGAGGAATAGTGTCGCAGTACTTTTTAAGTTGATATACCATTATAAATGGAATTATTTATGAACAAAGCATTAGATAAGAATGAACCATCATTTCGTTTTATAATAATAAAAAGGAAGTGAATCGCTTGATTAAATACGAATCCCTTCATCATGTAAGTCTTACTGTAACCGATTTAAAAAAGGCTAAACACTTTTATGAGAAAATATTATGCCTAAAAGAACTTCCCCGCCCTAATTTTGATTTTCCTGGTGCCTGGTACCAAATACAGGATCAGCAACTTCATTTAATTGTCTATCCAAATTCCCAGACAATTCGCAAAGATAAATCGATAAACAGTCGGGAAGGGCACTTTGCTCTCCGAGTTGAAAATTATTATGATACGCGTAGTTGGTTAAAGAAGCATAACGTGGAATTTTTAGAAAAGCCTTATGGAATAAGCGGATTTGCCCAAATATTCTGTGCAGACCCAGATGGTAATTTGATTGAACTGAATGTGGATCAGAAAGATTTATAAGGACAAAATGCCATGAAAATAGATAATGGGAAACAAAGAAAAATACAAGCTAAATATAGAGAATTACAAAATGAAGATAATAAAAAAGATAATATTACGGAAAAGATTGCAATTGTTTTTAGTTTGCTCTTTCTACTTATTATGTTTTTGAATGTGTTTATAAAGTCATTTTAAAATGTATTGCCCATCAGTAATCTGTACATTAAATAGAAAGAAATAGGGTGAATTAATTTATCCCTATTTCTTTCTATTTAAAAAGCAAAGATCACTATGATAGATGTTAAAACAAATAAACATAATAATCCAACAAATAAATAGGCCGATATTTTTACAAACTTTGGAAAAGAGTTAATGTTATAGTTTGTAACTCCTATTTGGTCGCCTGTTGCTTTTTGCAAATGAGCAAATTCTTTAGGTACAAAAATTTCATCGTCATTTGAGAAATCAGCGTCATTCTTCTGTGTTTCATGTGTTTTTATTGTCCTCACCACTTTTCGTTCCTATTTTATCTTTTTGTCATTACTTCAAACTTGTATGGATTATTATGACTTAATTATATCGTTATTTCCTTTTAATTGGAAATTTTTCTGTATTATCTTCTGATAACAGTGACTAAGAAATCTGATTCTTCTCAATCAGTAAAAGGAAATAGCATGGAGGCGGGGGATTTTAATGGAATTAGTAAGACCATCAAAGAAATATAGCAAACAATTAATGGAATATAGATCAGCTTTTTTACAAATAGAAGAACAGCCATATGGTGGAAGCTCTTTGCAAAATTATACAGATTTTCATGAATGGCTTAATAAAGTAAACAGCCAGGAAAAAGGTGAAAACCTCCCACCTAATCGGGTTCCTGCCACTCAATTTTTAAGCATAAAGAATGGGGAATTAATGGGACTTATTAATATCCGCCATCGATTAACACCAGAACTATTGATGGAGAGTGGGCATGTTGGCTATAGTATCCATCCAGCCAAACGAAGGAAAGGGTATGCGACAGAACAACTGCGACTTAGTTTACTAGAAGCAAAAAAGCTTGGTTTAAATAAAGTGCTAGTAACCTGCGATAAAGAAAATACCGCTTCTGCTAAAACGATTCAAAAAGTTGGGGGAGTGTTAGAGAATGAAGTAATTTCCACAGATGGGAAGGAGATTGTTCAGCGGTATTGGATTGAAATTAGGTAAAGTTATATATAACCGAATAAAAAATTTAGCAAACTACATTGCAGTCCATTTAGTAATTGATTGGACTGTTTTTTGATAGGAACACTTTTATTAAAAAGAACCGAATCGTATTTAGGAGTATATATACCTTTATAAATATATGTTCAACCTGTTTATCAATAAAAAAAGTATAAAAATGAATAAAAATTTATTGTAAAACGATAAAACATGTGGTAAATTTCAATAAGATAATAAATAGAAGAGGTGTTTTTTTATGAAAAGAGGAACTACCCTTTTTTTAAGGGTTGCTGTTGTTCTTATTGGAATTCCAGTTCTTGCTTTAGGATTATGGGGAATGTATGGCTTGGCTAAAAACCCAGTAAATCCAGATTATGCACATATACTATATCCGCTTGTATTGGGAATCTATCTATCTGCAATCCCATTTTATATGGCACTTTATCAGGCTTTTAGACTTTTGGGGAATATTGATAGGAATGAAGCATTCTCTGAGATGTCTGTTAAGGCATTAAGCCATATAAAGAAAGATGCAATCAGCATTAGTATCTTATACGTTCTAATGACGCCTTTTATTTTTCTCTTAGCTCAGACAGACGATGCTCCAGGTCTTATCCTATTTGGAATGATTCCGATTTTTGCTTCCATTGTAATTGCGGTTTTTGCAGCTGTTCTTCAAAAGCTTTTACAACAAGCGATTGATATAAAATCAGAAAATGAGTTAACAGTCTGAGGTGAATGAAATGGCAATTGTAATTAATATTGATGTGATGTTAGCAAAAAGGAAAATGAGTGTAACTGAACTTTCAGAGAAGGTTGGAATCACAATGGCGAATCTATCTATTTTAAAAAATGGAAAAGCAAAGGCTATTCGACTTTCAACACTAGAGGGGATATGCAAAGCTCTAGAATGTCAACCAGGAGATATTTTAGAATATCGTAAGAGCCAAGAAAATGAATAAGTAAAATTGCAAAGGCTATTTGAAAAGTATTGTGACGTATTTTCTAACATAGAGAAATTAAAAACATTTCGGAAGGAGGGAAAGGAATGAAACTACCTTTTTTCAGCAAGAAACAAGCAGCAGTATCCGACCTTTTTCTGAACGAAACGATACCGGAACATGTTGCCATCATTATGGATGGAAACGGACGCTGGGCAAAGAAAAGAGGAATGCCTAGAATTGCTGGTCATAAAGAAGGGATATCAACTGTAGTGAAAATTGTAAAGACCGCCGTTAAATGGAAGGTAAAGGTTCTTACGCTATATACATTTTCTACAGAAAATTGGAAACGACCAAAGACAGAGGTTGAGTTCATATTGAGGCTTCCTAAAGAGTTTCTATCTATATATCTACCAGATCTGATAGCTAGTAATGTTCGCATAGAATTAATAGGAGATATCGAAAAGCTTCCAGCTCATACCCGTGAAGCTGTTGAGGACGCAATCGAACGTACGCGTGATAATGACGGACTTTTGCTGAATTTTGCGCTTAACTATGGAAGCAGACAAGAGATTTTACATGCGATGAAAGAGATATTTTTGGATATTAACAATGATGAATTTTCGCTACAGGAATTGGATGAACAGAAGTTTTCAGACTATCTATATACAGCTGGTATGAAGGAACCAGACCTCCTTATTCGAACAGGTGGAGAAAAGCGAATAAGTAATTTCCTCCTATGGCAGCTGGCGTACACAGAATTTTGGTTTACTGATGTATTATGGCCAGATTTTTCGGAGAAGGAATTTCTATATGCGTTGGAAGATTTCTGTAAACGAAAAAGACGCTATGGTGGATTATAGGTGGAAGGAATATATTGTGGTAATAAATAACGATTATGCTATTGGGAATTATATAAAAAGTGCAACCTCAAATAATACTTTGTTATATTGATATAATGAATAATCGATAAAGTAGGGAGACTGGAAAATGGAAACGAATGTTTTTGAACAGCTGGCCAAAAGATATGATACAGAAGATAGAAGAGAATTAGCTAATGTGATTGTGAAGGAAGTAAGAAGAGAACTTGAAAACAGTACATCTCTATCTTTAATGGACTATGGGAGCGGAACTGGTCTCGTTAGTTTAGAATTATCGGATTTGGTAGCTTCGATTTTGTTAGTAGATTCATCCGAACAGATGCTGGAGGTTGCCCAAGCAAAAATAGCTAATAGAGGAATTATGAATGCAGATATCCTATATTCTGATTTTACGCAAGACACTCCGAAACATAAGGCAGACGTTATTTTAATGTCATTAGTTCTTCTTCATATCCCAAATACTAAGAAGATTTTACAAGCGTTATTCCAAATTTTAAATCAGGATGGCAAATTAATTATCATCGACTTTGAAAAAAATGATAAAATAAACCATCCAAAAGTGCATAACGGTTTTACAGAGGAAGAATTAAATGAAATATTGTCGGAAGTAGGTTTTCGTTCATCAAAAAGGAAAACATTTTATCAAGGTAATCGTATTTTTATGAATCAAGATGCTTCTTTGTTTATTTCCAGCAGTATAAAGTGAGTTTCAGATGTGGAAGCATCGGCTAAATAGTTTCTCTCTTTTCCTGTTCTGCTTCGTGATATTCGTCTGGCAGATCACTAAGGTAGAGAACGTTGCTTAAAAGTTTAATATCACTATGTATTTGCTTTTTAAGTTGTGCATCTTCACATTTATAATAATCAGCCATTAAACGTTTGATTTCGTTACAAATAAGTTCGATTCGGAGCATGATACCGATCCCTTCGAGTATGATAGACTATACTAATTATGTACCAATTTACTAATGAATGAAAGTGTTAAGTGTTATTTAGTTGGTAGAAGATAAAAAAGAAGTCGTATCCGAATGTGAATCAAGTTTTAGCATGATCGGATGAATTACCTTCTCTCCTTTCCCATGAATTAATTTGATTTTTCTTCGCAGATTAGGCTTTCTTATTGACAAATATAAAAATTTGACATATCTTATAGTTAGTTTCATACTTAGTTATAAGTTAATTTTCGCTTAAAAATTAAGACTTTAGCATTCTTTTAATAATGATATTGACTGAATGAAAAAGTAACTTAATAAAGTAAGGAAAAGTGATTTGATAAATAAGTATCCTAAATTATTGTACGAATGTCTTTTATTAATTAAATGAAAATATAAAACCAAATAGAGGTAGCTCTTCAAACAATTCGATGTAATTAGTTGAAGAGAAGCCGACAATTTTTTGAGTTCTCATGATTTGCAGATCATGGTGAATTTAAAAGATTGTCGGCTTTTTTATTGGAAAAATGAAAGGTTTTTTGAAGTAAGTTAGTTAAAGGAGTTTTTAAAATGTTTCTTTTGCACAGTATGCCATCATTACTGTTAGTGTTTTTTATGATGATTATTGTTTCGATGCTGAGTGGACTATTATTTTTGCATCAAAAAGTGCCATTAAGCTATGTAAGGATTCATATCTGGATTGTGTCTTTACCGCCTTTGTTCGCTTTAATCGCGCTTGCGAATCCGAATGGAGCAGAAAATGCAGGTCCTTTTCATATGGATTCCTTGGCTTGGCTGATGACTTTTTTTGTTCTTGTCATTGGTTTAATTGTTCAACGTTTTTCAATCCGCTATTTAATGGGAGATCGATTTTATCGTAAGTATTTTACCCTTTTCACTTTTACCACAACTGCCGCTTCCATTGCTTGGCTAAGTGGAGATCTGCGATGGTTGGTTCTATTCTGGGGAGTAACGCTAGCAGGATTAACCTTACTTATAAGATTAAATAATGGCTGGAAAGTAGCTACTGAGGCTTCTAAATTATCTGGTTATCATTTTTTAATCGGTTGGGTGTCCTTGTTATTGGCAGCAGTTTGGTTATCTCACAGTACTGATTCTTGGCAATTATCAACCGCACTATCGATTGAAAATCTAGCTGGAATTTCGGCATGGGAAAGAACTGGAATTAATTTATTGATTGTCCTAGCGGTTATCATTCCAGCAGCCCAATGGCCTTTCCAAAGATGGTTAGTAGATTCTGTTGTGGCACCAACACCTGTTTCAGCGATAATGCATGCAGGAATTGTCAATGCAGGTGGAATCATGCTTACTCGTTTTTCTCCACTATTTAATGGCGATTTAGCTTCCACTATTTTATTACTAATATTTGCCGGGATATCTGTCTTGGTTGGTACAGGAATTAGTTTAGTACAAGTTGACTATAAACGTCAGTTAGTTGGCTCGACGATTGGACAAATGGGTTTCATGCTCATTCAGTGTGCCTTAGGTGCCTATGTTGCTGCCATTATCCACCTTATTCTACATGGTTTATTCAAAGCGACGCTATTTTTACAGTCGGGTTCAGCAGTGCGACGAAAGGAAGAGTCTAGTTACAGAAAAACACAGCCCGCTTTTTTATGGACGATAGCAGGGTGGATTTTAAGTTTTGCTGTGGGGCTAGTTTTTTGGCTTCAAGCACCAAGAGAAGGCTATCAAATAATTAGTGCGTTAATTTTAGTTTGGTCTATTTCTATTTCTTGGCGGCAACTTGTTGCTTTTGGAGAAGGGAGCATTGGCCGGATTGCTGGTTTAATTTTTGTAGGAGGAACCGCTGCTATTTATTCTTTTATTCATCATTTTTTCTATGACATATTACAGACTGCTGTTTTCCAAGGTTCGCAGCCGCCATTAGCTGTTGTTCTTATCGTTGGTTGTCTTTTATTAGTTGGCACTGTAATAGGGGCGATCGCTGCTAGAAATCGTTCGTCCATCTTCTTTACTGTCCTATATCTTTGGTTAGTGCGATTAGGAGAAGCAAAGCCAAAAGCAGTAGAAAGTCATCCGAGCTATCTAAAACAACAATTACCATAAAAGGAGGTAATGTGTGATGAGTATTACATCTGTATTAACAAAAGCTAGTTCAAATAAAAAAAATATACCAGATAATTTTGTAGAAAGCGATATTAGTAGTTACATTGAAGCTGCCAGCAAAGTAATTGCGCCGCTTTGGCCAATTTCTATGTTCGCAGCCCGTCATCCGTGGATGGGACTTGAAAAACAAACCTTTGATCAAGTGGCAGATTGGTTAAAACAGACTCGTGATGTTGATATTTATCCTAGTGCCTCTATGATCCTTTCAGCGAAAAAAAAGGGAGAGATTAAAGAGGTATTTGTTAAACAAGGTCTTAAACAATGGCTTGCATCAAATCCCTTTAATATCCCACAAGATGTGGCAGAGCGTTTTTGCCATGCGGCATTAAATTTGGAACCCATTCCATCCAGCTTGCTCACATCTCATGAATTAAAGAAAAAAGCAGAAGAATATAGGAAGCATCATACAGATTTTGCCCATTATTCGTCTGTGCAGCCAATCAGTTCACATCTACAAAGTAAAGATAAGGAAAGATTAATCAATATACTCGATTACCATGTTATTAAGTGGTGTAAATTATATCTTGATGAGTCGCAGGCTGCCTGGACAATGCCACATCGAGAGGAAGGTTTTTATCGTTCTTGGCGCCGGCTGATTTGTTATGATCCTGCCCTTACAAAAAAACAACGTGAAAGTTTAAAAAAGTGGCCAGAAGAGGCAGAAATAGCCTTGAATAAAGGATTAAATGCTCTTTCTATTCCTGAACCAGAAAAACAGAAATATCTTGAAGCACATTTACTATCTTTGCCTGGATGGGCAGGAATGATGCTCTGGCGTTCTAAACAATCGAGTGAGGAAAATAACCTGCTAACCGAATATTTAGCAGTAAGAATTTCCTTAGAATGGGTGCTTATCAATCCGCAGCTTCCTTTTATTCCGAAAAGCTACGAAAATAATCAGTCCATAGATGGTCTTTTAGCAGCTTTGATTCATTGGGGGAGTCTGTCATTAGAGGAATGGTCTCAGTTGTCTAGTGCACAACAACAAGAATACTTGTTATTCGCAGCAAAATTTGATGAGAAGCTTTGCAGAAAACTCTGGCTGGAAGCTTGGGAGCAAACACATGCTGAACAATTAAGTCAAAAAATTAGGGCGAAACAATTCAGTACAAACGATAAGGCAACAACATTAGCACAATTTGTATTCTGTATAGATGTTCGCTCCGAGCCATTTCGCCGTCAGCTTGAAAAAGAGGGACCATTTGAAACAATAGGAATGGCTGGTTTCTTTGGAGTACCGATAGCTACGAATAAATTAGGAAGCGAACACAGTCACCCATCCTTGCCAATTATGCAAAAGCCATTGCATAAAATCATGGAGAGTACGGATGAGAATGAACTTAAAGCCTTTCAACAACGTCAGCAGACCGTTCATTCCTTTAGCGATACTTTCAAATCGATGAAACAGAATTTACTTGCAAACTTACTATTACCAGAATTAAGTGGTCCTTGGCTAAGTCTCCAAATGGCAGCACGCAGTTTTGTCCCAAAAAGTGTCGATCGCTTCATTCATAATCTACGCAAAAATTGGGTACGTAAACCAAATACAAAACTGGTTCTTAATCATGTTCATCAAACAGAGAACGGGATACCAATTGGGTTTACCGAGGAAGAGAAAGTTAATTATGCCCGCCAAGCATTAAAAATGATGGGGATAACAGAGAATTTCAGCCCGTTAGTTGTTATATGTGGACATGGAAGCCACAGTACTAATAACCCTTATGCATCTTCTCTTGATTGTGGTGCCTGTGGCGGGGCTTCAGGTGGATTCAACGCGCGAGTCTTAGCAACTTTGTGCAACCTGCCTGAAGTAAGAAGAGCATTGTCTTTAGAAGGAATAGACATTCCTAAGGAAACGGTTTTCGCAGCTGCTGAGCATAATACAACCGTTGATGAATTAGACTGGATTTATGTTCCAGAGCTTTCCAAATCAGCACAAGAGGCTTTTCGTCGGATTAAAGCCATTTTGCCAAAAGTAAGCAAACAGGCAAATACAGAGCGTTTAGCTAAAATACCGCATTTCCCATCCCAACGCAAAAATTCTCAGTCTGAGGCCTATTGCTTGGCAGAGGATTGGAGTGTGATCCGTCCCGAATGGGGCTTAGCTGGGAATGCAGCTTTTATAATTGGTCAACGTGATTTAACAAATGGCTGTGACTTGGAAGGAAGAGTCTTTCTTCATAACTATAATTGGCAGAAGGATGAAAGCGGAGAAATCTTAGATAATATTATTTCAGGTCCAGGAACGGTTACTCAATGGATAAATCTAGAATATTACGCATCAACAGTAGCTCCACATTATTATGGAAGTGGCAATAAGGCAACACAAACCGTAACAGCAGGTCTTGGTGTTATGCAGGGGAATGCGAGTGACTTATTAACGGGCTTACCGTGGCAATCTGTTATGCAATCAGATGAAGCTGCATTTCATTCACCACTTCGCTTACTGATTATAATTCAGGCACCAAAAAATTATGTAGAGCGATTATTGCAAACTAATGCTGCGTTTCAAGAAAAAGTCCAAAATGGCTGGGTTCGCTTAGCAAGTGTTAGCCCAGAAGGCGATTGGGAGAATTGGTAAAGGAGGGTTCGAGATGATTTTAGATAAGACAAAAAAAGTATTATTTTTGATGGATGTTAGAGATGGATTGGAATCAATTATAAAAGAGGAAACCAATATACAGCCTGAAAACATGCTAACTATAAAATGCTTTGGTCCTGTTATCTCCAATCCTTTTGGAGATATAATGAGGTCAATTATTATTGCTGTCTTTCAGGAAAAAGTAGAAGAAATTTTTGTTGTCGGAACAAGCAGTGAGGCCGATCGTTTTATTTCGATAGATGGACAATTTAAGTCAAGAATACAGACATTGGATTATCTGTTTCAAAATAGCATGCCTGAATTTACTGGTGAAACGATTAATGAATGGCTAAATGGAAAACGTATGAGTAAAATGTTTGTGGGAGAATAAATATCCTTTTTGTCTAGTTGGGGGACTCGTCCCCCAACTAGACAAAAAGGCCACCAAGCGAAAGCGCGGTAGCTGGAAAAAATTAAGTATTAAAAAAGAGAGCTTCCTTTTGTAAAGTAGAGTTTGACTAGAAAACTACGAAAAGGAGAGGCTCTCATGAATCAATGTAACATAAAAATGCCATCATTAAAAGAATTGGAAAAAACTTTATTTCGAACACTACAAATGACGTTTCAAGAAATCCTTATTCAAACGTTAGAAAATTGGGATCAAGAGATTGCCAAGCAACGAGACAAAAGAAGATTTGCTTTACGTGATAAACGAGAAATACGATTAGATACAGCGTTTGGAGCTGTGGAGCTGAAGCGTAATTATTATTTTGATCGTGTGACTAAAAAATATATTTGTCTATTAGATCACTATTTACAGTTTCAGGGGAATAAGGGATTTAGTCCGCTACTAGAAGAATGGGGGTTAGAACTAGCGACGAATGGCTCCTCCTATCGAAAGGCGGTGGAAACGTTCGAACAATTTTTAGGCTATTCGGCGATGAGCCACGAAGCATTACGGCAACATCTTCTTCAAACAAGCGTACTTCCCGCTAAGGAAAAACGCCCTTTTCAAAAGGTATTGTTTGTCGAAGTAGATGGATTATATGTGAAGAGTCAAGAAAAGAAAAAGCGTGGATGGGAGTTGAAATTCGCCGCTGTACACGAGGGATGGAAAGAAAACGGAAAGCGAATCAGGCTCCGAAATAAAAGGCATTTTCTTTATGAAGGAAAAGAACCCTTTTGGGAAGCCTTTGAAACGTTCTTACAGAATCATTATGCGTATGATCCTACCCAAACCTTGCTTATTATTAATGGTGATGGAGCAGGCTGGATAACGGCATGTCGGGAGTATTTTCGGGAACGCGCCGTTTTCATGTCGCTCGTTCGATGAAGCAACTAATGAAGAGCCATCCTCGATACCGCTACATGAAAAGAGCGTTAAGAAACTACCAGGTAGAAACATTACTTCTAGAGTTGAATAGCGCAGTAGGAACAATGGATACACCAGAAAAAGAAGAAAAACTAGAGCATTTCCTTGCCTTTTTAACGCATCATCAGGAAACCATAAAAGATTACCGTAGTTGGTTACAGGAAAAAGGAGTGGACACGACAGCGTATCGTCCAATGGGAAGTGCAGAGGCGATGATGAATCAATTAGCCAAACGATTAAAGAATGGAAGAGCATGGAGCAAAAAAGGGGTCATGAGCATGGCGCGCTTGTGGATTGGATTGAAGGATGACCTATCCATCCAAACGATATATGGGAAATGGGAAAAAGCCACGGAAAAATCAGAGAAAGAGCATCGAGCGAAAAGAAAAATACCCACAAAATTAGTAACAGAAACCGTGCGTCAGAACATGCCATACTTAAATCAAGCGATTGGAAAACCCGTTCACTTTGCCTTACAGGGATTAAAAGGTTTTTAAAAAAGAAAAAAACGAAATTTTGATGAAAGAAAACATTTAGAAAACGGATACAAAATTAGAAGTATTACTTTATAAAAGGGGAGCTATAAAACACTCCCACAAAAACTTGACTCAATCTTATAGGTGAAAACCATTGTCCAAATGAAGTTTTTCGTGTAATCTTGTCCATGTGATGGTCCTTTTTTAGTGGATTTGGACGGGTTACCACCTGACTAATCCATTATAAAGGACTTTTTCTTTGCATAAAATGATAAAATTGAACATTTAGAGTATTCCTAATAGTGAAATTAAATTAATGCAACACTAGTGGGATTTATTGAAAAAAAGATATAATTAGAACGATCTATCTAGTATAATAGTAATAGATTTAAAACAAAAAATGACAATTAAAAGGAGATAAATACATGCGTCAATTAATTAAACAACGTATAAAAAATGAAAAAGGTTTAACACTTATCGAGTTACTAGCAGTTATTGTAATTTTGGGAATTATTGCAGCGATTGCGATTCCTAGTATTTCAGGGATAATTCAAAATTCAAAAGAAGATGCTGTTAGAGCTGATGCCATAACAATTTTAAACGCAGCTAAAAACTATGCTGCTGCGAATGATGTTTCTAATATTGAGGGTGGTAAAATTACTCAAGCTCAAATTGATAATTCTTATGTAAATAATTTATCCATTAAGAACTTCAGTGTCGATGTTTCTGATAATGAATTTAAATTAACTACTGATCCTGTTGAGGCAGGGAAAAAAACTATTGAATTTAAAGGGGCTACCATAAAAAATATTAATGCCCAAGGATACTTCTACAGTTGTAGTAAAGTAGGTTATATTTAACATATGATCTACCTACTAATCTTCCTATACGGCATAACCCTTGGTTCGTTTTACAACGTAGTTGGCTTAAGGGTTCCTATAAATGAATCGATTGTTAGGCCAAGATCTCATTGTTCAAGCTGTGGACGAACGTTATCGGCGATGGAGCTTGTACCAGTTTTAAGTTATGTATTATTAAGGGGGAAATCAAAATGCTGTAAAGCATCGATTTCCCCCTTCTATCCTATATTTGAGCTTTTAACGGGTGTTCTCTTTGTCATAAGTCCATTACTGCTTGGCTGGAGTTCCGAGCTGTTTGTATCATGGACACTGATTTCCTTGTTTATCATTATTACGGTAGCTGATTTAAAATATATGATTATCCCTGATAAAGTATTGCTGGTTTTTTCGGTTATTTTTATAATCGAACGATTTTTCATCCCGTTGCATCCTTGGTGGAATTCTTTACTTGGTGCAGTGGTTGGATTTACGCTTCTCCTCATTATTGCCATCGTTTCAAAAGGGGGAATGGGCGGAGGAGACATCAAGCTTTTTGCGGTAATTGGCTTTGTTTTAGGAATTAAGTTACTTTTTGTTGCCTTTTTTCTTTCTACTTTCTTAGGAACAATCGGAGGTCTTATCGGAATGGCTCTTGGTAAATCGAACAAGAAACAACCTATTCCCTTTGGTCCTTATATTTCTCTAGGAACACTCATCGCTTACTATTTTGGTAATTCAATTATCCAATGGTACTTAAACATTGTCCTTTAAAACAGCTAAAAGGTCTTTTGGAAGGGGATTTTATCTTCCTCCATCTAGTAACAATAAGGAGTTTTCAATATGGCACTAAATTTTAATTTTGGCAAAAAGAGAGTGGTTAACTTAACGATAAAGGATCATGTTATTCGATATGTGGAAATGAAGAATTCCCAAGATGCTTCTGTGCAAAGTTTTGGAGAGCGTTTTTTGCCGCCTGGATTGATTCAAGATGGAACTATTCAGGATGTCGAAAATTTTCTGTGGATTCTAGAAGAATGTATGGATGAATGGAAACTATCGAAGAAACAAGTTCGCTTCTTAGTTCCAGATTCTTCGATTGTCATTCGAAAGCTTCCTATTCCAGAAGATGTGAGTGAAGATGAAATTAAAGGTTATTTGTATATGGAACTTGGAACATCGATCCATTTGCCATTCGAGGATACCTGTTTTTGATTATTACTTGTTGAAAGAAAAAGAAAAAAATAAACAGCAAATTATTTTATTTGCTGCACCTGAAGAAAGTGTTGCACAATATGCAGATCTATTAGAAGAGGCAAAATTATCTCCGCAATCTGCCGATATTTCCGCTTTAGCACTCTATCGTTACTTCTTTCATTCTAATAAAGTGGAAGCTGATGAAAATATCATGTTAGTTGAAATCGATCACTAGTGTTGCATAAATTTTGACTGAATTTTCTGCTTTCTTGTTTTTACTCATGAGAAGAAAAACAAAGACATTTGAATAGAGGTAGTTAACATCCATTTTTTTACTATAACCTTTGACGAGTGCAACAGACCTGTGAAATTCTTTAGGGCACGGTTTTCCCTACGATTTTTCGTAGCCATAAATGAGCGGATTTCCATGGTGCCGCTTTGAGTAAGCGACTAATTTGTAAGTACGTCCTTGAACTGTTCGTGTTCAGCTGTGCCAGTACGCCTTGTTCGCTCTGCGCGTAGAACTTTTTGATGTTCAGGTGCTGCTTCAACCATTTGAAAAATAACTCGATTGCCCAGCGCGATTTGTACAATTCAGCGATATCATCGGCGCTTAAATCAAATCGATTCGTAATTAGATGCAGTTCGTTACCTTTTGAATCGAGCACTTTGATGAGGCGAAAGATATTTTCTGCACGATTTTGTGTGGTGCCGATCAGAATCATTTCATCCGACAATACAGTTGAATCGATTGGCAGTTTAAATGGCTCTACGACACGAATGACCGCATTTTTTCGCAAGCGTGAGACGAAGAAATAGCCATCATCGGTCATGCGGTCAAATCGCTCATAATCTAAGTAACCACGATCAAAAACGTACATGCATTCTTTGTCGTCAACGAGTACCTCTAGCTGGCCACGATCGTGTTCTTTCGCACTTGTCAGCACCGCATTATCAGGATAGGAACAGCCTTTTTCTGCGTAAACAAGGCGCAAATGAAGCTTGATACCTGATTTTGTTTTGCGAAACTCCGCCCATTTGTGATTATTCAAATTGAGTGGCAACGTACTCGAATCAATGATTTTCAGCGGTGTTGTCGTTTTCCGGCGCTGCTCATATTGAGATTTCGCATGAATCTGAGCGACTAAATCCAGAAAAACGTGCTGGAACACGTCTGTTGGAATTTGATTTAATCGGCGGCCTAATTGCGAAAAGCTAATCGATTCTAAATCCGTTGCTTTTTGAAGGTCGTCTGAAAACAATGTCTCACTGACAGCACGTAAACTTTCGATTTCGTTGAGTTGTGCAAATACGAGTAATTTCAAGAATGAAGTGATGTGTAGCTTCTTTGTATAGTAATTTAAATGATGGGTTTCCACTAATTCTTCTAATTTCGTTGAAGAAATCGGTGTAAACCATTGTTCAAATGATGTTTTTCGTGTAAACTTATCCATGCTTATGGTCCTTTGTATTGGATTTGGATGGTTTACTACCGCTCAACCAGTATAAAGGATTTTTTTATGCTTGGGTTATATTACAGAAAATTCAGATTTTTAGAAGGCGTTGAATTATTTTAATGCGACGCTAGTGGAAATCGATATTAAAACAGTAAATGCCAGCATTTTTGAAGAACATTATCCTTTATTGATGAGACATTTATTACTAGAAATCGATGAACAACAGTGGACCATTACGACAGATGAGCTTTTGCAAGAAGAAAAGCTGACATTTACAGGTGATAAGGCTGAGATGTGGATTGGTCTTGAGGATGTTTATAAAGAATTGGAAAAAGTGATGAGCTTTTATCGCTATACTTTAAATAAAGGCGACAAACAAGTGACAAAATTAGTAATAGCAGGAGACCATCCATGGCTTTCTACGATTGTAGAAAGTATAGAGAACCGTTTTGATATTCCTGTTCTTGCATTAAAAGTGAACCAAACAGTTTCTAACAAGCCTATACCATCAAGTTTTCTTTTAAACATTGGTTTAGGATTAAAAGAGGTGTAAAAATGTTAGTAGAAATAAACCTCCTTCCTAAAAAAGAACCAAAGAGAAAGTCACAATTACTTTGGGTTATCCTAGCTTTATTGATTACTTTATTATTAATAGGCTTATTTATCTGGCAGTCTACGACCAAAAAGGCTGAATTAGAGGCAACAGAAAACTCGTTAGAGATGACGACAAATCTTGTTAATACGTACAATCAGAAGTTAGATAACTACAAAAATTCAGAGTCTGTCCAAAGCCTTGAGTCAGCCATAAATTGGGCGAATAATCAATCAGTGGATTATGTTCTCTTCTTGCAAGAATTAACAAAAAACTTGCCTGAAAGAGGCTTTATTCAAGAATTAAAGGTATCGGATGATCTTACAACAAGTATGATTATACAGTTCGATACAAAAAGTGATGCAGCTTATTATTTAAATTCCTTACTAGATATTAGCTGGGTAGATGAGGCTCTTTTAACGGAAGCGAAATCAACAGACACACTTGAAAATAAAATTAGCGATCAAGTGGATCAAGCGATTGATATTTTGAAACAAGCTGAAGTGGAACCACGCTATTTTGCTAGTTATGAATTTGTACTAAATAAAGCAAAGCTGCGAGACGAAATGGAAAAGAAAAAAGAAGATAATGAAAAAGGGGAGGATTCCCCATGAGATTAAGTGATCATAAGCCACTCGTGTTCTTTTCTCTCAGTATGATTCTCTTAGTATTAGCAGCTTTATATAGTTATTATTTCTATTTAATGCCTTTATACAATGACGTAAATATGAAAAAAACAGAGTTGCAAATGGCAGAGCAACAAGCGAATATTTTGGAATCTAAACTAAAGACGACTGGTTCAGAAGCAAATACAAACACTATCGAGTTGCAGAAAAAGGTACCTGTGAAACGTTTGTTAGAACAGGCACTCCTTGAAATAGAAAAAGTAGAGATTATTTCTGATACGAATATTATCGAAATGAGTATAAATGGAACCGACACAGAAGAAGTGACAAATGGAGAGCTTACTACAGCCGATCAAGCAATCAGTGATGCAAATAAGCAAGAAAATGATGGCGCGGATGAAAAAACAAATACGGAAGAGATTGTTCTTCCAAGTGGCATTCATCAAACTTCAATCAACATTATTGGTGAAGCATCTACTTATTTCGAACTAGAGCGATTTATCGAAAAAATTGAAGCTTCCAACCGTATTATGACTATTGATTCGTTAAGCATTACAGGGCCAAAAGAGATTACATCAGTTGAAGAAAGTGATCAAGTGATAGACTTCGAACTAACAGTGTCTATTTATTACTATCCAGCATTAAATGATTTAATAGAGGATCTTCCTCGATTAGATACTCCTAAAGTATCTGAACGAAAGAATCCTTTTGATACCGGAACATTAGAAAATAGTAAAGATGAATAGTGGAACCGTAAAAAGAAGGTGGGTCTAGCAATGCTAAAAACTAGACTAAATGATAAGGGACTAACCCTAATGGAGTTGCTTGCTGTTCTTGTCATTCTTGGCATAATAGCTGCGATAGCGATTCCTTCTGTTCTGAAAGTAATAGGAGATATGCGTGATCGAGCTTTTATCGCAAACGCATGGAATATGAAAGAAGCTACTGATTTTTATATTAAAGAAGCAACAACTAGTGGAACGGGTGCAAAAGAGAGAATTACTTATCATGAACTTGTCGAAAGTGGTTATATGGGAACATTTAATGATCCGGATACAGACCGCGAACTAGTTCCTTCTGCTAAAAGCTATGTAACCATTCAAAATAACATAGCTATTGCAGTTTGTTTAAAAGGGGAAAATCGAAAGCTTTGTACAGAGGAAGATGGAGTAGAGCAAGCAATTCAATATAAGGGCCTTTCCCCAAGTCAGATCGTGTCTAACAACAACTGAATTTGACGAAATCATTCTATAACAAGACGACAAAAGTCTTGTTATTTTTTTTTATTTGTATGATAGGATAAACGAAATAAATGAAAATGGGGGTAGGACGAGTGTGTGAAAAACCGGAGAATCGAAAAACAATAACGATTAAAATCAACGGGAAAGACCGTCCATTCCAATATAAGGATACAGATGAAGCGGTGGAGCGGAAGCAGCCTTCTGTTTTTCATAAGGATCAAAATAACGAGAACAAAGAAAAAGATTATTTTAGGGAAGAGTCAGCGGCCGGTCAAGAAACAGAGGTAGAAGAAAGTTTTGATTGGATTCTTCCGGAACCAGAGGAAGCACCAGCAAAAAATAAAGAAAAAAGTTTATTTGCCTTTCAATCTCCTCTTACTAAAAAGGACAAGCCAGCATTATCAAAGAACAGTAAAGCAAAAGAAGGTAAGAAAAAAAGCTTGCCGAAAGGAATCGTTGCGTCTATTTTCTTTGCCGTTTTTTTTGCGGTTATTTTGGGAACGAGCTTTGGATTTATTTTATTAAATATGGTGAGTAGTGATCAGAGCGCTGCAACAAATGGAAATATAACGGCTTCAGCCAATAATTCTTCCGATACTTCCAAAGGTGGACAAGCTACTGCTGCAACGGAAATCGCCACGAAAGCAGATATCACTACTTATGTGCTTCAAAAAGGCGTCTTCTCTAATGAAGAGCGAGCAAAAATCGAACAAAAAAAATTAACCGATGCAGGAAAAACGAGTCAAATTATCTCGATTGATGAAAAGCAGTTCCTTTTAATAGGGGTTGTCAGTAATTTGGAGAATGCAAAAGCTTGGCAAAAGCAAGTAAAAGATACTTATGCAAAAGAGATGGTCTTTAATGGTAATGAGATAGAGAATGTGTCTAAGGAAGAAAAGGGGGTAATAGAAGCTTCTTCAGCCATTTATTATTCTATTCTTCAAATTGTCACAAGTGTTCAGTTTGATAAATCCATTTCTACGGAAGAGAAAAGTAAGTTAGAGAAAGCACTCGCTATCGTGGAGGAGAAAAAAATCTCTAATTTTTCGAATGAAAAGGTTCAAAAAATGGCGACCCATCTTGCCATGGGAGGGGAGCTTACGATGAAACTAACGAAAAATAGTAGTGAGAAAGAGATAGAGGCAATTCAACAGCAATTGTTAAACTATTTAGCCGCTTATGTAGCGCTGTAAAATTTAAGAGGGAGCGTAAAGTTTAAAAAACTAACGCTCCTTTATATTATTTTAGGATAAAAAAATAATTTTATAAATATTTCTACAAATTTCGTCATATTACATTTTATTTACTATTCGATAAAAAATTCAGTTTCAAAATTGTGTATCCTGCGATTCTTTGATAGGATTAGTGTGTATCTCTCAATTTGAAAATAAGTAGGTAGGTGTAATCATGTTAAAGCAAACCCTCATATTGGCCTCTTCTTCTCCTCGACGAAAAGAGCTCCTTGAAGAACTCCAAATACCATTTGTTATATCCAGTAGTAATGTAGATGAAAGCTTTGACCCTTCTCTTTCACCAGAAAAAATTGTAATTGATTTAGCGGAAAGAAAAGTGGAAGCCATTTATTTGAATAACCAACACTCATTTATTCTAGGTGCCGATACGGTAGTATGTCTAGATGGTGTTATATTAGGAAAGCCTACTTCGAGAGAGGATGCGTCTCGCATGCTAAGTGAGCTTTCAGGCAAAACGCATTCTGTATATACTGGTGTCGCCATCATGGCAAATGGAATATGTTCCACATTTTATGAAAAAACTGACGTGTTATTTTGGGAATTAACAGATGAAGAAATATACGATTATCTAGACACCGGGGAACCATTTGATAAAGCAGGTGCGTATGGAATTCAAGGAGTAGGCAGAACGCTTGTGAAAGAAATTAAAGGAGATTATTTCACCGTAGTTGGTCTTCCAATTTCTCGAACGGTACGCGAATTGAAAGCGCATGGCTTCCATCTGCCTAAGTAAATCAAAGGGTCCCTAATTCTCTTCTTCCCAAAATCAAAGATAAGGGAGGAACGAATAAAGAATGGATTCGTTGTTAATAAAAGATTTTCCAAATGATGAACGACCAAGAGAACGTTTTATTAAACAGGGGCCAGAAAGCTTAGCAACTCATGAGCTAATTGCTTTATTGATTCAAACAGGTTCCAAAAATGAATCAGTGTTAACGTTAGCGAACAAGCTTTTAATTCATTTTGATGGCCTTCGTCTATTAAAGGATGCAAGTCTTGATGAGTTAAAAGCAATCAAAGGGATTGGAACGGCAAAAGCAATTCAATTGATGGCAGCAATTGAATTAGGCAGACGTGTCTCCAATTTAGAATTTACCGATCGATATTGTATTCGGTCACCAGAAGATGCTGCTAAATATATGATGAACGAAATGAAATTTTTATCGCAAGAACATTTTATTTGCTTATATTTAAATACGAAAAATCAAGTGATGCATAAGCAAGTAGTTTTTATTGGGAGTTTAAATGCTAGCATTGTCCACCCAAGGGAAGTATTTAAAGAAGCATTTCGTAGATCGGCTGCTTCCATCATCTGTCTCCATAATCATCCATCAGGTGATCCATCCCCAAGCAGAGAAGACATTGAAGTAACGAAGCGATTAGTTGAATGCGGAAAAATTATTGGGATTGATTTGCTAGATCATATCATAATGGGGGAAAATAAATTTATCAGCTTAAAAGAAAAAGGCTACGTATGATACTATTCTTTTTTGTTGAAATAAGCTATAATATAATTTATGATTTTTTGGGTATTTATGTCTAAACATGACAAAATATAGATAAGTAATAATAAAAAGATAATTACAAAGAGGAGAATGTCTACCTACTTTATAATATTGCATTAGTTTCAGAAAGGGAGATACATTTATGTTAGGTTTTGGAACAAGAGATCTTGGAATTGATTTAGGAACAGCGAATACGCTAGTTTATGTAAAGGGTAAAGGAATTGTACTAAGAGAACCTTCTGTTGTTGCACTGCAAACAGATACAAAGAGCATTGTAGCTGTAGGAAACGATGCGAAGAATATGATTGGTAGAACACCAGGGAATGTTGTAGCATTACGTCCAATGAAGGATGGGGTTATTGCTGATTATGAAACAACAGCAACGATGATGAAATACTATATTAAGCAAGCAACAAAGAATAAAGGTTATTTTTCTGGTAAGCCATATGTTATGGTTTGTGTACCATCAGGGATTACAGCAGTAGAAGAAAGAGCGGTAATCGATGCAACACGCCAAGCTGGTGCAAGAGATGCTTACACGATTGAAGAGCCTTTTGCTGCTGCAATTGGAGCAAATCTTCCAGTATGGGAGCCAACTGGTAGTATGGTAGTTGATATCGGTGGGGGTACAACAGAAGTAGCAATTATCTCTCTTGGTGGTATTGTAACTAGTCAATCGATTCGAATTGCTGGTGATGAAATGGATGACGCAATCGTTAACTATATTCGCAAAACATATAATTTAATGATTGGGGAAAGAACTTCTGAAAGTATTAAAGTGGAAATTGGAAGTGCTGGAAATCCAGATCAAATTGAAAATATGGATATTCGCGGGAGAGACTTATTAACAGGTCTGCCGAAAACCATCAAAATTACTGCAGATGAAATTGCTAAAGCATTAAAAGATACAGTAGCAGCAATAGTTGATGCAGTTAAAGTTACATTAGAAAAGACACCTCCAGAACTTGCAGCAGATATTATGGATCGTGGAATTGTTCTAACAGGTGGTGGAGCATTGCTTCGAAATCTTGACAAAATTATTAGTGAAGAAACAAAAATGCCTGTTGTTATAGCAGAAGATCCATTGGATTGTGTGGCTATTGGAACTGGTAAAGCTTTAGATCATATTCATTTATTCAAAAATAAAGCAAAAGATTCACGATAATTTTATTAGAGGTGTATAAGCATGCCACAGTTTTTTATGAATAAACGCCTGATTATTTTGCTTGTTAGCATCATTATTCTCGTGGCATTAATAGGGTTTTCATTGAGTGATCGAAATAAATTAACCTGGCCGGAGCAGTTCGTAAAAGATACAACCGGCTGGGTTCAAACCCTTGTATCTAGACCTGCCCATTTTGTGGTGGGTTTTGTTGATAATGTCAAGTCATTACAAGATACATATAAAGAGAATAAAGAATTGAAGGCAAAGCTAGAGGAAAATGCTCAGCTTAAATACCAGGTTCAAGGTCTCAAAAAAGATGTACAAGCACTACAGGACACATTGGAAGAAAAAGAATCTTTAAGTGATTATACGCTCATGAAAGCAACGGTAATTCGTAGAAATCCTTCCCAATGGACAGAGTTAGTTACCATCAATAGAGGAGATAACGATGGTGTCGAGAAAAATATGGCTGTTATTACTTCTGCTGGATTAATTGGGAAAATAAAATCAGTGGCTCCTAATACGGCAACTGTACAGCTACTTAGTTCTGAAGATCCTGCTAATCGTATTTCTGTTTTTATTCAGCCTAAAGAAGACGAAAAAAAGAATAAAAGTAAAACAGAAGTGTTTGGTATTATTGCTGATTATGATAAAGAAACAAAGCAATTAATTATGACTTGGGAAGAAGTTCCAAATGGTCTGAAAGTGGAAAAAGGACAGCTTGTTACGACTTCAGGAATGGGTGGAGTCTTTCCGAAAGGGTTAGCTATTGGAACAGTAGAAAAAGTAGAGCCAGATGAAAATGGACTTCAGAAAAAAGTGTTTATCAAGCCAGCAGCAGATTTCTATGATATTGAACATGTAATGGTAGTAGACAGGGCAGCGTTATCTCCTGAAGAGGAAGAACAATGAGGAAAGTTTTAATTGGCTGTTTAATTTCATTCATGTTTATTTTAGAAAGTGTTTTTCTCGAATTGCTACCAACAGACCCATTCGGAAAAAATTGGATTTTCGTACCGTATTTTTTGCTGATTACCATACTTTTCTTTTCCGTTTATGGAAATAGAAACGTCGGCGTTCTCTATGGCTTTGTTTTTGGACTGCTTTTTGATATTGTTTATACAGAAATTTTAGGTATCTATTTTTTTGCATTCCCTTTTATCATTTATATTTTCAATAAATTAATGAAAATTTTCCATAGTAATATTGTCGTTGTTTCCGTCATGAGCTTACTTGCTGTTTCTGCTTTAGAAATGATTGTTTATCAAGTGATAAAAGTGATAAATCTGACAACCATTGATTTTGCGAGTTTCTTGCATTTAAGACTTTTGCCATCTTTAGGGTTGAATTTAGTATTTATCGTGATTGTCGCATACCCTTATAAACGTTTATTTGAGAAGTATGCAGCAGAGTTAAAAGAATGATATAGTTAGAAAGAATGGAAAAATGGAAATAAATTTCAGGTTGGGCATGTAGGTTGTCTTCGATCTGAAATTTATTTGCCTTGTGACTGTTTGTCTTCAGTCTTTTTAAGAAATATATTTGGCTTGAAAAGGAATTTTAAAAGTGTTTGTCGAATGATATTAAAAAGGATAGAAATAGAGGTCTAAAGTCCTTCATCTTATATCAGAGTATTTATGGAAAGACTTGTTAATAAGTGAACGGAGACGTAAAAATTTATTTTTGCATGTACAAATGCATTTATGAAAAACAGTAAATGCTCTAGCAGAGGTGTCAACCATCTATCAAATGAACAGGTTGAATCGAATAGCGTAAGTATCGTTAATGATATTTGGTCTCGTTCGAATCATACTTTATTGTTTGATGAGGATGTTTGCGCTTTTTTATGCAAAGTAAGATTTATAAGTATAACGATATCCGAGCATTAGCGTCTATTGCCCTTCTACACTAGATAAATTTTGTTTGCAGTAAATAAATAATATGTTTGATAAAACAGGGTAGTATGTCTTTATGTCCCGTATGAGAGATGGGAAGACGCTTACGCTTTTCTTACAGAGGTGAACAACTTGAAATGAAAAAAAGGCAGCTAGTAACAATAAAAGGAACGAAGAATGGACTGGGCTTGCATTTGTATGATAATTGTTCTTATGAAGAATTATTAAGAGAACTTCAGTATAAATTAAACGAAAGCTCCAGCCTGCATAATGAAAACCGTGATATAAAAGTGACAGTAGAGCTTGGAAATAGATATGTAACAGATGAACAAAAGGAAGAGATTGTTCATTTAATTCAAGAAAAACAAAATTTAACTGTTCAATCCATTAATAGTAATTTAGTAACAAAGACAGAGGCGGAAAATTGGCTAAGACAAAATGAAGTAAAATCCATAACTAGTATTGTGCGATCAGGTCAAATATTAGAAGTGCCCGGTGATTTACTATTAATTGGCGATGTAAATCCAGGTGGCAAGGTTATAGCTGGAGGAAATATCTATATCATGGGACAGTTGAAAGGGATAGCTCATGCTGGATATAATGGTAAAGATGATGCGGTGATAGCTGCATCAATTATGAAACCGACCCAAATCCGGATTAGTCATTTTATTGAGAGGGAAATAGAGAATACGTCTTCTGAAAAAACAAGAGAAATGGAATGTGCATATGTGAATGACAGTGTCATTAAGATTGATAGATTACAAGTATTACCACATTTAAGACCTAATTTGCTGAAATTGGAAGGAGGATATTAAGATGGGAGAGGCAATTGTTATAACATCAGGTAAAGGTGGAGTTGGAAAGACGACCACTTCTGCAAACATTGGAACAGCGCTTGCGTTACAGGGAAAAAAAGTTTGTTTAATAGATACAGATATTGGCTTGCGAAATCTTGATGTCGTGATGGGATTAGAAAATCGCATTATTTATGATTTAGTGGATGTGGTCGAGGAAAGATGTAAAATTCATCAAGCGCTTGTTAAGGATAAACGATTTGATGATCTTTTATATTTGCTGCCAGCTGCACAAACGAGTGATAAAACAGCTGTAAGGCCAAATCAAATGAGGGAATTGGTTCTTCGTTTAAAACAGGATTATGATTATATTATAATAGATTGCCCTGCAGGAATAGAACAGGGGTACCAAAATGCTGTCGCTGGTGCAGACAAGGCCATTGTTGTTACTACTCCTGAAGTGTCTTCTGTTAGAGATGCAGATAGAGTAATTGGTTTACTAGAAAAAGAAGAGCAAATGGAACCACCAATGCTTGTTATCAATAGAATTAGAAATCATATGGTGAAAAATGGGGATATGTTAGATATTGATGAAGTAACTAGTCATCTTTCCATTGATTTATTAGGAATTGTTGCTGATGATGATGCGGTTATTAGAGCTTCTAATAACGGAGAACCTATCGCGTTAAATCCGAATAGCAAATCTGCGATTGCCTACCGTAATATCGCCAGAAGAATTTTAGGTGAAACCGTTCCTTTACAGCATTTAGAAGAGGAATCAAAAGGGGTTTTCGCTAAAATTAAGACATTCTTTGGTGCAAGATAAGATAGTAAAATAATTGATTTTTTCTATACGTACATAAATATGCGTATGTGATAAAGTATAAAAGATAGGAGGGAAAAGCTCCTGCCTTTTATACTTGGATCATGTTAAATGTAACAATGAAATAAAAAAACTTCCATTAGTGGGGGTTATACTGCCCGTTAAGAGTGGGATAAATAATGCTGTTTACAAAACTTTGCCCTGCAAAAAAGTTGATTCAAGAACGATCAACTTCTTTGCAGGGCTTTTTATTTTTTCTGTTTTAATAGAAGTGATTACTGGAATTCTTTTCATTAAGGTTTCCTCCCTGAATAAAGGCATACTTTGTTCTTCCCTTACATAAATATAGGGTAAAGAGGACAAGTAGGTTAGGGGAGAGGAGTATATGGGGTCAAGAAATGATGATGTTAGAAAAAAAATCGAAAAAAGAAGAAAAGAACGGGCAAGAATAGAAAAAAATAATGATAACAGAGTGTTATGGTCTGATGAAGAGGCTGGCTATGACTACAATTTTGCTGATAAAGAGGAAAATTACCCAACAAAAATTCATCCTTTGTTTCGAAAAGATCTATTTATGTTGAAAATTTTAGGTGCGGCTATTCTTTTTCTAGCTGTCGCCATCATTGTAGATCATCCTTCTACAAAATTAGCAAAAGTCGAAAATAAGATTAAACAGGCAATGTCCAAAGAATTTAATTTTATGGTTGTTTCTAATTGGTATGAAGATCAATTTGGTAAACCACTAGCCTTTTTGCCAGAAAAGAAAGGACAAGAACAAGATACGGAGCAATTACAGCAATATGCTTTATCTGCCTCAGGGAAAGTTTTAGAGGAATTTCAACAAAATGGGCAAAGAATCGCAATAGAAACTGGAACGGATACAACTGTACAATCCTTTAATGAGGGTCAAATAACTTTCATAGGCGAAAAAGAGGGCTTTGGTAAAACGGTCGTAATAAAGCATAGTGATCAAAGCGAATCTTGGTATGGCAACTTAGAAGAGGTGGATGTAAAGTTATATGAAAATATTAAAAAAGGTACAAAAGTAGGAAATGCTTCAAGGTATGAAGGAGACGAAGCACTAGGTTTATTCTTTTTTGCTATCAAGCAAAATGATGACTTTATTGATCCTTTACAGGTGATTGAAATTGAATAGGTTCGTAAGCGTCTTTAAGCACCTTCATATCCATCCACTATTATGGGTTGTCATTGCCATCGGGGTAATGACTGCCCATTTTTATGAACTATGTTTATTAATTCTGATTATTTTTGTTCATGAACTAGGTCATGCGTTTGCTGCTGCTTTTTTTTCATGGAGAATAAAGAAAATATCTTTATTACCTTTTGGTGGAGTGGCAGAGATGGATGAACATGGAAATAGACCTTTACGGGAGGAAGCAATCGTGATTCTTTCTGGTCCTTTGCAGCATATATGGCTTGTTGGGCTAGGCTTTCTTTTATGGCAAGGAGGCATTTTGACAGATTCCTTGTATCAGACCTTTATTCAATATAATATGATGATTTTTTTCTTTAATATACTGCCGATATGGCCGTTAGATGGTGGTAAACTGCTGTTTCTTTTATTTTCCCTAAAAAAGTCCTTTCCTAAGTCCCATAAATTAACACTTTATCTATCCATAATGGGTGTTTTTTTATTTCTTTTAATCGTTCTCTTTATAATGCCAGCGAATTTAAATGCATGGATTATTATTAGCTTCTTACTTTTCTCTATTTATTATGAATGGAAACAAAGAAGATTCTTATTCATGCGATTTTTGCTGGAACGATATTATGGAAAAACAAATGAATTGCGAAAATTACTGCCATTAGAAGTCCAAGAAGAGGACTATTTATTAGATGTATTAGAACGGTTTCATCGAGGATGTAAGCATCCAATAATCGTAAAAACAAAGGGCAAAGAAAATACAATTCTTGATGAAAATGAGCTATTACATGCCTATTTTAAAGAGAAGAACGTTACAGCGAAGATAAAGGATATATTATACGTATTATAGGACTATACATAGGGGGAAAATAAAGTGCTTTTAATTATCAGTTAAATAGTTACTTGAAATTTATTTCAAATCAATAGGTCCTTGAGTTTACTAAAACATTTCTTCTAAGCTAAAATAAGATGATAACCATAAAAAAGGATGTATGATGTTGAATCAAGTAATCGTTAATCTGAAGACTAGAGAAAATAGATTTGTTTATCTAATAGATGGAAAAGTAGAAAAAATATATGTTCAGCAGCCTCAATTTAAAACGACTGTTGGAAATATTTATTTGGGACAAGTGACAAAAGTTGTTCCAGGAATGAATGCTGCCTTTGTTGAAATTGGGGCAGGGAAAGGAGCCTATTTGCCGAGAGAAAAAATGGCTTCCTTTGTCCGGAACGAAGGGACTTTAGAAGAGAAAAAGAAGAAAAGTGTCTCTAGCTATGTTAAACAAGGAGAACGGGTACTTGTTCAAGTAATGAAAGATGCAGCTGGACCAAAGGGCGCAAAAATAACGGGCATTATTGAGATGACTGGGGAACATATTGTGTATATGCCTTATGGCAGATACGTAGCAGTATCGAAAAAAATTAACTCTAGCACTTCACAAAAACACTTAAGAAGTTTTGGAATACGTATAAAATCAGAAGCGGAAGGCTTGATTTTTCGCACATCTGCAGCAAACTGTTCAGAAGAAGAATTAATAAAGGAACTGGAAGTATTACGTCAGGAATATAAGGATTTGGAACAAAGAGCTACACAAAAGAAAATAATGCTTTTACAAGAAAATAATGAATTTACGAAACAGCTATATTATCTTTTTCAGCAAATGAAAGAGGGAGAAGTCATTGTAGATAGAGTGGAAGAACGAAAGCAATGGCAAACGATGTTCCCGCATTTAACAGTTTCCTATCATCAAGGAAATGAAGAGATTTTCTCTCATTATCATGTAGACACGGAAATAGAGAAGGCGTTGAAAAGAATTGTGTGGCTAAGCAACGGCGCCTATATGATTATTGACCAGGCAGAAGCTGCAACCATTATAGACGTAAATACAGGCAAATATGAAGGGAAGCATCAATTAGAGCATACTGTGTTTCAGACCAATAGTCTTGCTGCGAAAGAAGTAGCAAGACAAATTAGATTAAGAGATCTATCCGGAATCATATTAATTGATTTTATTGATATGAAAGTAGAGGAAGAAAAGAAAGTTATTGCTATTATGGAGAAGGAACTAACGGCGGATAATAGACAATCGAAAGTAATTGGATTTACTTCACTAGGGATATTGCAAGTAACACGAAAGAAAACGATGAAGTCCTTATCTGAAACGATTCAAAGTAAGTGTACGGTTTGTGAAGGTACAGGACTCGTGAAGAGTGCAGAGAGTATGGCTTTTCAATTAGAAAGAGAGCTATGGGAATATCGGAATAGGGATATTGAGGTTGTGGAAATTAAAGCAGCGCAAGACGTCCATCATTTTTTTATCGGAGAAGGAAGTATTCATAAAAAACGGTTAGAGGAAGTATTAGGTTTTACAATAAAAATCGAAGTAGCTGAATTTCCAAAACCAGATTATACAATTCGAATGGTTAAATGATTGTTGGTTCAAGTTTATTAATAGAGAATATCATTGACAGTACCCTTTAAACATGTTAGTATTTTAATGTTGTTTGTAGCACCCGTGCTCTACAACCGCGCATAGCAGGTAATTAAGCTTTTGCTTCTAGCAAAACGCCTGTCATTGGCGAGTCTTAGTCTATTAAGGAGGTGCAGTTTAATGTACGCAATTATTGAAACAGGCGGAAAACAAATCAAAGTTGAAGAAGGTCAAGCTATCTACATCGAGAAATTAAACGGTGAAGCTGGTGACACTGTTACTTTTGATAAAGTTCTTTTCGTTGGCGGAGAAAATGTAAAAGTAGGAAGCCCAGTTGTTGAAGGAGCTACTGTTACAGCTAAAGTTGAAAAACAAGGCCGTCAAAAGAAAATCATCGTTTTCAAATACAAAGCGAAGAAAAATTATCATAAAAAGCAAGGTCATCGTCAACCTTACACTAAAGTTGTTATCGAAAAGATCAACGCTTAAGGTTGAAGTTGTATGATCGAAATTACGATTGACAAATCGAACGATGGGCTCATTCATGCGTTTACGATAAGCGGTCATGCTCTTTTTGCAAATAGTGGGAATGATATCGTGTGTGCTGGAGTATCAGCTGTTTCTTTTGGGAGCATCAATGCGGTTATTTCACTTACTGGTATAACTCCTATTATAAAGCAAGGGAAAGATGGAGGTTTTATTTCTTGTGCGATTCCTGAAAATATTTCGGAAGAAACAAGAGCTAAAATTCAACTTCTTTTAGAAGGAATGATTGTATCTTTAGAAACAATTGAAAGAGACTATGGTAAATACGTAACTATCACTTATAATTAAATAGGAGGTGGAACGAAATGTTAAGATTAGATCTTCAGTTTTTTGCATCTAAAAAAGGGGTAGGTTCTACTAAAAACGGACGTGACTCCATTTCTAAACGTTTAGGAGCTAAACGCGCAGATGGTCAATTAGTAACTGGTGGAAGCATTCTTTACCGTCAACGCGGTACAAAAATCTATCCAGGAGTAAACGTTGGTCGTGGTGGCGATGATACACTATTCGCAAAAGTTGACGGAATCGTTAAATTTGAGCGTCTTGGTCGTGATCGCAAACAAGTTAGCGTATACCCAGTAGCACAAGAAGCATAAGATAATGATTAGATAGGCTGGCTCGATTAGGGTCAGTCTATCTGTTTGTTAAGGGATAGATTTTATGATGAATTAGTTGATGCCGAGATATGTTGTGGATGATGATTTCAACACTTAGACAAATAAGCAAGAGGGTTTTTGATCGCTTAGAAACTACCTTGTCTAATATATACATATCACTATGTTATTGCCTTTTCCTGCTTTTGGTCTAAGTGTTGAAAAATAGTGTAATCAATTGCTTTTTCGTATGCTATCAAAGGATAAAGTTTGGCTCTTTATGTATAGTTTGTTGTTCCCGCAGCCTTCATACACTTCGATTTTGACCTTTCTTTATAAAATTAATCCCAAACAAGTTAGCGATTAATACGTGATTAGAGATTTTAGTCCATCTAGGAGGGCTTGGCGGCTCTCCCCATGGAAAGTGAGCAGACGCCGCGGAAAACAAAAACGTGGCTAGGATCAATTATCAATAGCTAGTAGTTTTCAGTGACTTCAAAGCGAAGTGTATTCAGGTTCATACTTATAGCAAGAAACTTTACGAAAACAGTCTTTTAATTTAATCAATTGAAGCTATGGTATTATCGTTTTTGTTCATAGATGGTTCATTTTTTGTTATACTTACTTAAAGCAGTCTTCTAAGACTTAATAACCTTGGTAGGAGTACAAGAATGAATAAAGACTGGAATACGATAGAGTTTTTAAGACATGTTCGCCATGATTGGCTAAATAAAATCCAATTGATTAAAGGGAATTTGGACTTGAATAAACCGGATCGGGTAAAAGAAATTATTAATGAGATTATTACAGAGACAAAGCAAGAAGCAAAATTATCTAATTTAGATATTCCGCAATTTGCAACAAAATTATTAATTGCAAACTGGGAAAATTATTATTTTCGGTTAGAATATGAAGTGTTGGCAGAAGAAAAATGTCAAGTTACAGAAGATGAAGTGCTTTCCGAATGGACAACATTGTTTTTTCAAATGTTAAATCAATATATTAAACCTTTCGCGGATAATCACTTATTCATTTCCATTCATTCAATGGTAGAGGGAATACGATTGTATATTGATTTTAACGGTATACTATTAGATAGAGAAACGATGTCTCAATTTCTCCAGCAACAGTTTTCCAAGCAATTGACTTTGAAAAATATAGAGATTAGTGAGGAAGAACTGGTTTTTGAAGTCTGGATGAATAGAGAGCAAACAGGTAAATAATAAGAATTGTTGGTTAACTATCTTCGGTTTTGTATATAGACAATGGAAAATCATGATTTTAGAAAAAGATAGTAGTAAATACTTGTAGCAACGAAAGAATTGCCTTTTATCCCCTTCTTAACGGACAGTAAGACTCTGTTCTCAAGCTTATGAGATCGAGGAAGATAGATGGGAAATCAACTGTCCGTAAAGGTCTGAATGGTTCAATTAACCATCAGTGGGGGAGGAAGGAAAAGCCCCATTGATGGAAGTTTCCCTTTATTTAAAAGGGAGGCTCTTTTGTTCAACAATAGACAACTATGCTGCTTAAGGTTTTCTTAAATAGGAGGAAATGAATTTATGTTTGTGGATCAGGTAAAGATTTATGTGAAGGGCGGAGATGGCGGAAACGGTATGGTAGCCTTTCGCCGAGAAAAATTTGTCCCTAAGGGTGGTCCTGCTGGTGGAGATGGCGGGAAAGGAGCAGACGTAATATTCCAAGTCGAAGAAGGTCTGCGCACGTTGATGGATTTTCGTTATCAACGTCATTTTAAGGCTCCGCGTGGAGAACATGGAATGTCTAAGAATCAGCATGGTCGTAATGCGAAAGAGATGATTGTCAAAGTTCCGCCTGGTACGATTGTATCTGATGCGAATACGAAAGAAGTAATTGCTGATTTAACAGAACATGGCCAGCAAGCGGTCATCGCCCGTGGTGGTCGTGGGGGAAGAGGAAACTCTCGCTTTGCAAGCCCATCAAACCCGGCACCTGAATTATCAGAAAATGGGGAACCAGGGCAAGAAAGAGATGTTACACTAGAGTTAAAGGTACTGGCAGATGTTGGGTTGGTCGGTTTTCCTAGTGTCGGTAAATCTACATTGCTTTCTGTTGTATCGGCAGCAAAACCAAAAATTGCAGATTATCATTTTACGACAATCGCGCCTAATTTAGGAATGGTGGAGACAGAAGATAATAGAAGTTTTGTAATGGCAGATTTGCCTGGATTAATTGAAGGAGCACATTCTGGTGTTGGATTAGGGCATCAGTTCCTCCGTCATATAGAACGTACAAGAGTTATTGTCCATGTCATTGATATGGCTGCTATTGAAGGCAGAGATCCATATGAAGACTATGTGACGATTAACAACGAGTTGCAAGAATACAATCTTCGCTTATTGGAAAGACCGCAAATCATTGTGGCTAATAAAATGGACATGCCAGATGCTGAGGAAAATTTAAAAGTATTTAAAGAAAAATTGGAAGAAGACTATCCAATTTTTCCTGTGTCTGCTTTAACAAGATCTGGTTTACGCGAACTTCTTTTCTCTATTGCGGATAAATTAGAGGATACTCCTGAGTTCCCATTAGAGGAAGTAGAAGAAGAAGCAGGAATTCACCGCGTTGTCTATAAGCATGAAGTAGACGAGCGTCAATTCTATATTACAAGAGATCCAGATGGAAGCTTTGTTCTTTCTGGAGAAGGCATTGAAAAGCTATTTAAGATGACAGATTTCTCTCGTGATGAGTCAGTTCGCAGATTCTCTCGTCAAATGCGCGGAATGGGTATTGATGAAGCACTGCGCCAACGCGGAGCAAAAGATGGAGATATAGTAAAATTAATGGAATATGAATTCGAATTTATTGATTAAGAAAGCTTGGATTAATGCTGTTTTCTTCATTAGAAAAAGAATTAATGGTGAATATGGAGAAGCCGGAATACACGTAGACGTCACGGGGATTAGCGAAACAGATGAACCCCTTGGAAAGTGAAGTGTATTCTGGCTGTGGGGAATTGCCACAAACTTTACGAAACAGTTAATCTATAAAAGAAAATTCCCTCTCGTCAAAAAAGACGGGAGGGGAATTTTTCATAAACATACATAATGAATTTTCCGTTATGCCTTACAGGGGTGAGCAGATGAAAGAAAGTAAACTGGATCATAAATTTTTTTTAGTAAGAGAAGATGTGCTTTCAGAAGCTATGCGCAAAACATTGGATGCGAAAGAACTATTGGAAAGAGGAAAAGCAGAATCGGTGCATGAGGCAGTCAAAAAAGTAGATTTAAGTCGCAGTGCATTTTATAAATATCGCGATACAATCTTTCCTTTCCACACAATAGTAAAAGAAAAATTGATTACATTATTCTTTTATATCGAAGATCGATCGGGTACCTTATCCAAACTACTAAGTGTTGTTGCATCAGCTGGGTGCAATGTACTGACTATTCATCAAACCATTCCGCTACAAGGAAGAGCGAATGTTACCCTTTCACTAAATACAGCAGAGATGCAGATATCCATTGATATGCTGCTTGAGCGTTTGCGTATGCTCGAATTTGTAGAGAAAGTCGATGTTTTAAGCTCAGGGGGATAAAGTGTTTCAATTTACGCTCATAAAGGTCCGATAAGTGCAACTAACCCTCAGCTAAGGATGAGGAGAGGGTCCCGCTGAGGGAAGTCTTCTTTATTAGGTGACGTCATCGTTCTTTAGAAGAGAACTTTTTGTAGTCGTTCTTCTTCTATAGGTTTTAAATTCAGAATAAATAATTTTTTCAGGGGGAGAAATAGGTGAAAGTAGGCTACTTAGGTCCAAAAGCAACGTTTACAAATATGGCGGTAAATCAACAATTCCCTGGGGTGGAATCCATTCCCTTTTTAACCATTCCGAATTGCCTTGATGCTGTAATGGAAGATAAAGTAGATGTAGCTTTAGTACCGGTTGAGAATACATTAGAGGGCTCTGTCAATATCACCCTAGATTACTTAATTCATGAAGTATCTTTACCGATTCATGGGGAAGTGACGGTTCCCATTAAACAACATTTAATGGTCCATCCGCATCGCAAAGAGAAATGGAGAGATATCGATGTAATGTATAGTCATTCACATGCAATCGCTCAATGTCATAAATTTATACATACACAATTTAACGGAATTACTTGTGAATATACGACTTCCACAGCAGCTGCTGCACAGTTTATTAAGGAAAATCCAAATATAAATGGTGCTGCGATTGGGAATTTGTTGACTGCGGAAGAATATGGGCTTGAAATAGTGAAACATCATATCCATGATTCAAATAATAACCATACTAGATTTCTCATTTTATCAAAAAATCCTGTTCATTATCCAGAAACGACAAGTACTTTTTCAGGTTATAAAACAAGTCTAATGGTCACTCTTCCTTCTGATCGCTCTGGTGCGCTACATCAAGTGCTTTCTGCTTTTGCTTGGAGAAAATTAAACTTGGTGAAAATTGAATCAAGACCAACAAAGACTGGATTAGGAAATTATTTCTTTTTAATTGATTTAGATAGAAAAATGGATGACGTGTTAATACCAGGTGCTATTGCTGAACTTGAAGCAATTGGATGTGAAGTAAAGACACTTGGGAGTTACCCTTTTTATATGATAGAAAAGTAAGGACTTTAGAAAAAAAGCTAGCTGAAAAAGGCTGGGACAAAACAAAATATATAATAGATAAAGACGAATAATCTCTCATTTAGTAGCAAAATCAACTTGCCCCATGGAAAGCGAAGTGTATTCAGGCTGCGGGTGATCCCCACAAACCTTCTTTCATAAAATGAATAAAACCCCAAACAATTATACGGACTTTTCTTAGTATGTACGTATAATCGTTCGGGGTTATTTGGTTGAAAATACTTATGTCCCAGCTTCTTTTTTGTTTTTATCCTTTTTGGTTGTTACGCTTCTTCTTCGATTAAAAAATGGGCCTTTCGTAAAGCATCTTCTGCTTCTGTTAATGTCTCGATAGAATGGGCTGTAATGGTATGTAAATGGATACCAGAAGTTAATTCTGATAAATAAGCTGCGTTTGTATGCTTAATTTTCTTCATAAACTGTTTAACTTCTTTTCGATTAGAAACGAGAATAGAAGCTGTTAGATCTCCATAGACTGGATGTTCAATTTTAACATCTTTGACAGTTACCCCATTATCAACAAGAATATTTAATTCTTCTTCTGTTTTTTCGGGTGGATGATTACAGGCGATAATTCTTTCATAAAGCATTGGTTTTGATTCCTGTAGGTATAAGTAGCCTTGACTAGTCGCTAATATCGGTTCGTTTTTTGCTTTTAGAAGTGTAATGTCACCCACAATTATTTGTCTGCTTACATTTGTCAATTTAGAAAGCTCACTTCCAGTATAAGGGCGATTATTTTCTTTTAGTAATGAAAGAATATATGCCCTTCTTTCTTCACCTAGCATTTTTTTTGATTCGGTCATCTAATCTCTCCTTTTGTAACTATTTTATCGAGCAGGAAGTTAATTTACTCTATTTGCTTATTCGGTAATGCTCTTAATAGCTAAGGCACTTTTTTAGAAAATAGTGAATAGGAGAATCCTAATTCACTCAGAAGGCAGAACTTATTATTTATTCCACACTTAATGGCCGTAAAGGTCCTAATGGTTCAACTAACCATCAGTGGGGGATGAAGGAAAACCCCACTGATGGAAGTTTCACTTTATCTTTTATCTTCTTTCTATTTTACCAAAAGAATGTATAAAAGAATAAACCAATTTGTTTATGTAAGGGGAAAATGAATAAATAAAATTAGGAAAAGAAGGACAAAGGTATGGGCAATCTTTGTGTAGCCAGAACACATAATTTTGAAAAAAATCGCATAGATTTTTGAATAGATTGATAACCATTTTGCATTGTGAACATAGACTATATGGACATATGCATAGGAGGGAATCTATAGTGAAGATCCATATTGTTCAGAAGGGGGATACTCTTTGGAAAATTGCCAAAAAATATGGGGTGAATTTCGAAGAGTTAAAATCGTTAAATTCCCAATTGAGTAATACAGATATGATTATGCCCGGCATGAAAATTAAAGTCCCTACTTCAGGAGGAAGTATAAAGAAAGAAGCTCCTATTATGGGAACGAAAAAAGAAATGCCGATAGCGATGAAGCCAATTGTGAAGGAAGCGCCTAAAAAGGAAATGCCTGTTAAAGAAATGCCTGTTAAAGAAATGCCTGTTAAAGAAATGCCTGTTAAAGAAATGCCCAAAAAAGAAATACCGAAAAAAGAAGCTCCAAAGGAAAAACCATACACGCCAAAAATGCCTACTCCAATCATACCAGAAATAGATGTTACTAATTATTATTCCATGAATATGACAAATATTGATGTGGATGTTGATGTGGAATTGGAAGAAAAAAAAGTTCAACCACCACCAATACCTGCACCAGTTTTGCCAAAACAGGAACCAATTCAACAAGAAGTATGTCCGCCAATTGTTCCTTATCAACCGTATTGTTATGAAGTGTCTCCAATGATGCCAGGAAGCGGTTTTCCTCCGGGAGTGTGCCCTCCAGTAGGAGTACCGGTTGAACAAGTAGCGCCTCAAGCCTATCCAACACTTCCTGGGGTAGAATATACAGAAAAACACAAATGGGAAGAGTCCTCCTCTTCTTACTCTCCGTATACAAATGGAGGATTTCAGGCACCTGCCCATGGTAATCATGTGCCACAAGAGTATTATCAACAACCATTAGTTCAGTATGGACAGATGCCTGTTGAACATCACCACCATAAAGGAGAAGAATCATCTTATGTAGCCGGTACAGCATATCAACCATATGCTCCTACTCACACAGAGCCAGTTCAACCTTCCTATAATCTTCCTTATAAAGAGGATTGTGGATGTGGTGCTCCATCATTTCCACAAGCAGCTTATCCAAGCGATTTAGCCCAAGGTTATGGAGCAGCACCACAAGGATTCGGTCCAGAAATAGGAGGATATCCACCAGCAGGAGGGTTTAATCCAGGAATAGGAATGGGAGCAATACCACAAGGATTCGGTCCAGAAATAGGAGGATACCCACCAGCAGGAGGGTTTAATCCAGGAATAGGAATGGGAGCAATACCACCACAAGGATTCGGTCCAGAAATGGGAGGATACCCACCAGCAGGAGGGTTTAATCCAGGAATAGGAATGGGAGTAATGCCACCACAAGGATTCGGTCCAGAAATGGGAGGATACCCACCAGCAGGAGGGTTTAATCCAGGAATAGGAATGGGAGCAATGCCACCACAAGGATTCGGTCCAGAAATGGGAGGATATCCACCGGCAGGAGGTTTTAATCCAGGTATGGGAATGGGAGCAATGCCACAAGGATTCGGTCCAGAAATGGGAGGATATCCAATGTCCCCAACTCCTTACCCTCAAGGAGTTAGTGGAAATACGCCAATGCCTTATCCAGTAGAAAACACTGGGCTAGTTCAAGATGCACCATCTTATGAAGGCAGTATTGCACAGCCAGTATCTCCAGAACTGACACCACCTGTATACGGACCTGGAGGAAATGCGCCAGTGTTTACGCCTGCTTATAATCAAAATATGGGCCAGCCACCATTTATGAATCCGTATGGCGTTAATCAAGGCACGCCATTTGGAATGCCAAGATACCAAGAGGACGAAAGCAGTGATCTATGATTTTTATCACAGAGGGGACGATACTTTTTATTATCGTCTCCTTTCTTTATTAGAAAAAAAAATACCTGCGCAAATTTTAGAAATAAACAGAATCAGAAATGACGTTTATTTAGTAAAAACGAAGCAATTTTGGATTATTTTAAAAGGGTATAATAGTTATCAGAAACTAAAAATCCAAGAGACTTTTACAAGGGCAATAAAGCTAGAAGGCTTTAAACAGACGTATCAATTTTATGTATTCGATGAGGAACCACTTATCATCGATAAGAAAGTGTATGGAATGATTGAATACATTTCTCCACATAAAGATTCCTTTACATATAATAGTAAATGGAATAGAAGGGAAGCACTCCAATTATTAGAGCAATATTATTCAGTAACAGAACGACTTGTTGAAATATATAAGTATATTTTACCTGCGTTCGATTTAATGAAAAAATTGGAACAAAGATTAGAAGAATTTCGAATGAATAGACCAATAATTGAGTGTTTTTTAAAAAAAGAAACCGTAGAGGAAATTATCGAATGGGCTGATACATCTTTTCATTATGTGAAAAAAAATCAAGATTATTTAAACACACAATCAAACGTTATATTACATGGGGATGTTGCCCATCATAATTTCATGCGAGATGTAAAAAATCAATTATATTTAATTGATTTTGATTTAATTAGTATTGGTCCAAGAGTAGGAGATTATTTGCAGTTTGCAAATCGGATTATGCCTAGTATAGGCTGGTCCATGCAGCAACTACAAAAAATGCAAGGATATGCTCATTACTTCAAGGATGATTGGTTTTTAATGGCTTTAATGTATCCAACAGACATCCTAAGGGAATGGAATAGATTAATCAGAAATAAAAATGATAAAAATGCTGTTTTATTGGAACAAGTATATTTTTTAACAACTGACCAGTATCAAAAAAGGAAAAAGTTTTACGATAAACTTCGCCAAATCGTAGGGATTTAAGCCGATTAAAGAGGATGGCGAGACTTTACAGTTATGATTCTCCCCTAACAGTAGAAGATAAAAGAGAGCAAAGTTTTGCTCTAGATTTAAATAAAGGGGAGAATACTGTGCGTAAAAATAAATTAGTCGCTCCAGTTCTTTTGACGTTAACTTTTGGATTAACAGGCTGTGGTGTAAACGAGGATCAAACTGCAGATCAAAATCGTGTGAATAATGCTAGACCGATTGGATATTACTCAAATGAACAACATGAAGTAAATAATGGTAATAGATATACAACAGATAACGATGGTCCTATTACCGAAATAATGGACCATACCTATGGGGATGAAGGATATCGAAATGATGTAAATGTTCGTAACGTTAACAACAGAAACAACGTAAACGTTCGAAATGTAAACGATAGAAATGTTAATCGTGATAATATCAATAGAAATGATCGAGATGAACGCGTTTCTTATGATACGAAACTAGCTCAAAAAGTATCTAATACGGTTGCTAAAATAGATAATGTTAAAAATGCACGTTCAATCGTTTATGGAGACAATGTATTAGTTGCACTTGAAGTAGAAAATACAAAGAATGTAGATAAAACAAAAGCGAATGTAAAAGATAAACTAAATGATTCTCTAAATGGAAGAGATATTTCAGTTGTAACAGATAGAGGAATTTTCACAAGTATTGAGGATATCAATCGTTCGATTCGAAATGGTCAGCCACAGCAAACGATTACCAACAATATTGAAAATATTTTCCGTGATTTGAACCCAACAAGAGATAATAGATAATTACCAAAAACTAACTTCGGGTGAAACCAATGTCTTGCTCGAAGTTAGTTTTTTGTTCTATTTGTTCTTTATAAAAAACATATAAAAATGGATAACTCCCAATATATAACGTATAAATAATTTATTAAGGGAAGCGAATTAGCAATTATTAGAAAAATGTTCTATATAATGAATTTTTTCGTTGAATTTACTGTTAAAAAGAGTTATGCTTTATAATGAAATATTTATTCGTTATAAAGAACTATTTACGAAAAGCTAAATGGTGGAGGGATTTATAGTGAGAGTGTTAATCACAGGTGGACAAGAGAATGAAATGAAATATGCTCTAATGGAGGAACTTAAAAATAAAAAGATTCATTATATAACTGCTGAACACCAGAGGGAAAATAACGTATGTTCATCTCTTGGAAATAGTGATTTCTACACTTTCTCCAACTCTAGGGAATTAGTGGAATTGTTGATGATGCAGCAAATTAATTGTGTGATTCATCTATCCAATAAAACAATTACTTCAAACAGTATGAAAGATTCTTTTGATCAATCCGAAGAAAATATAGCTTGTACGGTTGAAGTGCTTGAAGCATGTGTGCAAGCAAAGGTAAATAAAATCATTTTTCCATCCAGCATTGCCGTTTATGGAGATATAACAGGAAATATAACAGAAGAGATGACGTTACAACCGGTTCTTTTTGAAGGGCTTTCGAAGAAGATTGAGGAGAAATATATTCAAACATACCATACACTTTATAATCTTTCTTACACAATTTTAAGATTTCCCATTGTTTATGGACAACCTTCTATACATAATCAGAACGAAGGGATGATGGAAGCAACGATTAAAAAGGTTTTAGAAAATCGTCCCCCTATTATATTTGATGACGATGGGCAGAAAAAACATTTGCTGTACATTAGTGATGCAATCGAAGCGATTATTTCCAGTATATATAAGGGGGAAAATGAAATATTTAATATTTGTCCTGAAGAAAAGTTTTCTATGAAGGAAGTTGTTGCAATCATTCAATCTGCCATAAAAGATGATACCTTTTATGCCATGGAAGAAGGAGAGAAAAACAGAATTTCAGCAAGAAAGGCACAATTGCAATTGGGATGGCATTGTAAAGTTTCCGTTGCACAAGGAATTCGTTTCGTTATAGAAGATATTAAACATAATGAGGGACAGACGAATCAAACATTAAAATAAGATTGCTATAAATTAGGAATGAAATAATTATTTATGGTGAGAATAATAGAGAGTAAGGTTATTTTAAAACCAGACTTTAGATTGACAGTAACCTATTTCCTTGGAAATAACGTTTGCTGTTGTGAGTAATGTAAAGAGGTGGTTATAATGAAAACCAGATTCCTTTTATTTTCAACTGTTCTTCTTGTTAGTATACTTGTTGTCTTTTTATCCAACGGGCAAGTTTATGGAAAGAGTGGAAGCGACGTCTCTCAAAATGAAAATCCTAAAAAATTGGAAGTGGTATTGAAAAGGATTTATTTAGATGGAGAAGTGAGTGAAGAAACAGTGGAAGAAACAGTGTGGTCGATGGAAGATTTCTGGTCAAAGTATGATAAATGGCAACTAGTAGATATGGGGAGTAAGGAACTTGTTTTTAAACAAGAGGTTGATGACATATCTCCGTTGTTAAAAGCAAATGGTTATTTTGGAATTAATGAAGAGGGGATCTTAACCATTTATAATGGAAAACCAGCTAAGGAGAATATAATTCAGTCGTTTTTCCAAATTGATCTGAAAAAACTGGAATCGAAACAGCAGGAAGATTTACAAAAGGGGATTCCAATTAAATCAAGAGATCGTTATGTAAAGGTACTTGAAACCTTTAAAAACTTAACAACAATTGAAACTTCTAATTAAGAAATTACACCAGTGAACAGAAGAAGCACAGAAAAAGTGTCGATTCTGGTCACTGTTTTTTTACTTTTTGATAGAATATTATGAAAATCATCTATAATAGCAGTTCTGTAAAATAGTATGATAAAATAAGTTTTAGGATTTATTTCACTAACGTCGCATAAATTCTAACTGAATATTCTGTTTTCTGATATTCCCGTTTGAGAAGAAAAACGAAGACACGCGAACAGAGGTAGTAATCATCCATTTTTTTACTATAACCTTTGGCGAGGGCGACAGAAACGGTTAAACCTTTACGGGACAGCTCTTCCTGCTATTTTTCGAATCCAAATACGTGCTGGTTTCCAGGGTGCTGCTTTTAGCCACCGACTGATTTGTAAGTACGTCCGTGAACTATTTGTACTCAGCTGAGCCAGTACATGTAAACAGTAGACGATCATCGCGATGTACACTTGATTATGCACAGCTTGTTCGCTTTGTCCGTAGAACTTTTTGATGTTTAAATGTTGCTTCATCCACTTGAAAAACAGCTCGATTGCCCAGCGTGATTTATACAATTCAGCGATTTCATCTGCACTCAAGTCGAAGCGATTCGTTATGAGGTGTAACTCATTTCCTTTTGAATCCAACACTTTCAATTGTCTGAATTCATTACCTGCTCGACTTTGTGCTGTGCCCAAGGAAATCATTTCATCTGATAAAACGGTTGAATCTTTTGGAAGATCAAATTCCTCGATTTGATGAGTTACAGCGTTTTTCCGCAAGCGTGAAACGAAGAAGTAACCATCGTCGGTCATGCGGTCGAATCGCTCGTAATCCAAGTAGCCACGGTCAAAGACGTACATGCACTCTTTGTCGTCAACGAGTACTTCTAGCTGACCTCGATCATGTTCGATCGCATTCGTTAACACCGCTTTGTCTGGATAGGAACAACCCTTTTCTAAGTAAACAAGACGTAAATGAAGCTTAATGCCTGACTTTGTTTTGCGGAACTTAGCCCATTTATGATTGTTCAAATTCAGTGGCAACGTACTCGAGTCGATGATTTTCAGTGGTGTTGTCATTTTACGTCGCTTATCAAAATCCGTTTTCTCATGAATTTGCGCGACTAAATCTAGAAACACCTGCTGGAACACCTCTGTCGGTACTTGATTTAATCGACGTCCTAATTGTGAAAAGCTAATCGATTCCAAATTCGTTGCTTTTTGTAGGTCGTCTGAAAACAATGTATCACTGACAGCACGCAGACTTTCGGTTTCATTCAGCTGCGCAAACAGCAGTAATTTCAGGAATGAAGCGATGTGTAGCTTCTTTGTATAGTAATTTAATTGATGGGTTTCAACCAATTCTTCAAGTTTTGTGGAGGAAATCGGTGAAAACCATTGTTCAAATGATGTTTTTCGTGTAAACTTATCCATGCTTATGTCCTTTATGTTGGATTTGGATGGTTTACTACCGTCCAACCATTATAAAGGATTTTTTTGTGTATCATTAATATTACAGAAAATTCAGATTTCCGGAAGGCGTTGTATTATTTTAATGCGACGCTAGTGGATTTATTTCACACTTAACGGGCAGTAAGATCACCGCTGATGGAAGTTGTCTTTATAAGGGAGAGAAAGTATTTTGTACGAATATATAAAAGGAAATATAGAGTTTGTTGGCCCAGAATACATCGTGGTCGAAAATAATGAAATTGGTTATCAGATTAAAACCCCTAATCCATTTTCATTTTCTCCGTTTTCAGGAAGTAAGATTACTGTTTATACATATCATTATGTGAGAGAAGATAATATTAGCTTATATGGTTTTCGTTCTCCAGATGAAAAAGCATTATTTACAAAACTTCTAAATGTTTCTGGAATTGGTCCAAAGGGAGCGTTGGCTATTCTCGCATCTGGAGAACCTAGTCAAGTTATATCTGCAATAGAAGCAGAGGATGAAGCATTTCTAGTGAAGTTTCCAGGAGTTGGGAAGAAAACAGCAAGACAAATGATTTTGGATTTAAAAGGCAAGTTAGCAGATTTTATGCCAGATTTCTCTCCAGATTTATTTACAGTAGAGAAGCATGTGGCTAAAGCAGAAAGTGATTCAGCGATGGATGAGGCGATTCTTGCTTTAACTGCACTTGGATATTCAGAAAAAGAGGTTAAGAAAATTATTCCGCATTTGAAAAAGGAACAATTGACAACAGATGGTTATATTAAGCTGGCATTAAAGCTTCTTTTAAAAAGGTAAGTTAGTTTAAACTTAATAGATTGTTGAAAATCGATGACTATCTTTAGGAAAGGAGTGAATGCTATGGATGATCGAATTATTTCAGGTGAAGCAGATACTCAAGACTTATCATTTGAAAAAAGTCTACGGCCAATTCAATTACAAGAGTATATTGGTCAAGACAAAGTAAAAGAAAATTTAAAAGTATTTATTGAAGCGGCTAAATATAGAGAAGAAGCCCTTGATCATGTATTATTATATGGCCCGCCTGGTTTGGGTAAAACAACACTTGCAACAATTATTGCGAATGAAATGGGAGTTAACATTCGAACAACTGCCGGACCAGCAATCGAAAGGCCAGGCGATTTAGCTGCAATTCTAACTGCTTTAGAGCCAGGAGATGTGTTGTTTATTGATGAAATTCATCGATTGCCACGAGCAATAGAAGAGGTTTTATATCCAGCAATGGAAGATTATTGCTTAGATATTGTAATTGGTAAAGGGCCAAGTGCTCGTTCGGTTCGGCTAGATTTGCCTCCATTCACTCTTGTTGGAGCAACAACTAGGGCCGGCTCAGTTTCTGCACCACTAAGAGATCGGTTTGGCGTTTTATCAAGATTAGAATATTATGAGATAGAACAATTAAAGGACATTGTTTCACGAACAGCAGAAGTTCTTCAAATTGGGATAGAGGATCTTGCTGCATGGGAAATTGCTAGAAGATCAAGGGGGACACCTCGAATTGCTAATCGTCTTTTACGAAGAGTGCGAGATTTTGCACAAGTAAAGGGGGATGGAGTGATTACCAAAGAGTTGGCGGATGATTCCCTAGAACTTCTGCAAGTAGACCGTTTAGGGTTGGATCATATTGACCATAAATTATTACTAGGGATGATTCATAAATTTAAAGGTGGTCCAGTCGGACTAGAAACAATTGCTGCAACAATTGGAGAAGAATCACATACGATTGAAGATGTGTATGAACCATATTTGCTTCAGATTGGTTTCTTGCAACGAACTCCTAGAGGGAGAATTGTTACCCACCTTGTTTATGAGCATTTACATATAAAGCCTGATTAATTTAATAAAATATGAAGAAATAAAAGAATAAATAAAATAAAGGACGAGAAGGATGAATGAAATTTCTAAATATATCATGATCATCGGAGGAATTGTATTTTTAATCGGACTAATCATGCAATTTGTTCCAATTGGCAAACTTCCAGGTGACATTATGATAAAAAAAGAACATTCGACTTTTTATTTTCCTATTACAACTTGTATTGTAATTAGTATCGTTTTATCGTTGGTATTTTATTTAATAGGGAAATTTCGCTAACATTATGATTGCATGAAAGAGAATAGGTGGACAGACATGAAAGTAGATTTATTTGATTTTCATTTACCAGAAGAATTAATTGCACAGACTCCTTTAGAGGATCGCACAAGTAGTCGATTAATGATAGTAAATAAAGTGACTGGTGAATTACAGCATCGCAAATTTAAAGATATATATGAGTATATTAATCCTGGTGATTGTCTAGTACTGAATGATACTAGGGTATTGCCAGCAAGATTGCATGGAGAAAAAGAGGATACAGGAGCACATATTGAGGTTCTTTTGCTGAAACAGCAAGAGAATGATAAATGGGAAACGCTTGTCAAGCCTGCGAAAAGAGTCAAAGAAGGAACCATTATTACCTTTGGAGAAGGAAAGTTAAAAGCAGTTTGTGTGAAAGAATTAGAGCACGGTGGTCGTATTCTTGATTTTCAGTACGAAGGCATTTTTTATGAAATCTTGGATCAACTTGGCGAGATGCCATTGCCACCTTATATTAAGGAAAAGCTTGATGATCAAGATCGTTATCAAACTGTTTATGCAAAAGAACGAGGTTCTGCAGCAGCACCAACAGCTGGTCTACATTTTACTACTGAATTGTTAGATGCCCTGAAAGAAAAAGGAGTGCATATTTTATTTATTACTTTGCATGTTGGTCTGGGCACCTTCCGACCAGTTAATGTCGAGGACGTAGATAAACATGAAATGCATGCTGAGTTTTATCAGCTAAATCAAGAAACGGCTGCGTTATTAAATAAAGTGAGAGCACAAGGCGGTCGAATTCTTTCTGTAGGCACAACTTCTACGAGAACACTTGAAACAATTGCAACAGCAAATAATGGAGAATTTGTAGAAAGTAGCGGATGGACGAGTATTTTTATTTATCCTGGCTATGAATTTAAAGGGATTGATGGGATGATTACGAATTTCCATTTACCGAAATCAACATTAATTATGTTAGTAAGCGCCCTAGCGGGAAGAGAAAATGTTCTTCATGCTTACGAGACAGCAGTGAAAGAAAGATATCGCTTCTTTAGCTTTGGAGATGCGATGTTTATCCAATAAGTAAAAAATGATAAGGTTCATGAATTGCTTGAGTTTCGTGGTGATATTCATTAGAATATATAGTTGATTCTAATGCTTTTGGTTAAATGGTTTTATCTTGATCAAAACAGTAAGTAAATTATGAATCTATAGAAGTTTTACTTTATATGAAGGAGAAAATACTTTGACAGCAATACGTTATGAATTAATAAAAACTTGTAAGCAAACAGGCGCAAGGTTGGGCATTGTACATACACCGCATGGATCTTTTGAGACACCAGCTTTTATGCCAGTGGGAACGTTAGCAACTGTAAAAACAATGGCTCCAGAAGATTTAAAATCTATGGGAGCAAACATCATTTTAAGTAATACTTATCATTTATGGTTAAGACCAGGTCATGAAATTGTAAAGGAAGCTGGCGGGCTTCATAAATTCATGAATTGGGATAAGGCGATACTCACGGATTCTGGTGGGTTTCAAGTCTTTAGTTTGAGTGACTTTCGAAAAATAGAAGAAGAAGGAGTACATTTTCGCAACCATTTAAATGGCGATAAATTATTCCTTTCTCCTGAAAAAGCAATGGAAATACAAAATGCTCTAGGCTCAGATATTATGATGGCGTTTGATGAGTGTCCTCCTTACCCAGCAGAATACGATTATATGAAGAGATCAGTGGAACGGACTTCTCGCTGGGCTGAACGTTGTCTAAAGGCGCATAATCGTCCTGAGGATCAAGGCTTATTCGGTATAATTCAAGGTGGAGAATATGAGGAACTTCGCAAACAAAGTGCAAGAGACTTAGTCTCATTAGATTTTCCTGGATATGCAGTGGGGGGATTATCGGTTGGAGAACCGAAGGATGTGATGAATCGTGTCCTTGAATTTACAACGCCATTAATGCCGGATAATAAGCCGCGTTATTTAATGGGTGTAGGGTCACCGGATTCATTAATTGATGGTGCTATTCGTGGTATTGATATGTTTGACTGTGTATTGCCAACCAGAATAGCAAGAAACGGAACGGTAATGACAAGTGAAGGTCGACTTGTTGTGAAAAACGCCAAATATGCCAGAGATTTTGGGCCTTTAGATCCAGAATGTGACTGCTATACTTGTAAAAATTATAGCCGTGCTTATATTCGTCACCTTATTCGATGTGACGAAACATTCGGAATAAGGCTTACATCTTACCATAATCTATATTTTCTGTTAAACTTAATGGAGAATGTCCGAGACGCAATCAAAAACGACCGTTTAGGAGATTTCAAAGAAGAGTTTTTCGAACGTTATGGATTTAATAAACCGAACGCTAAAAACTTTTAATAGAGAATTTGAAAGGAGGGGAAATATAGATGGGACAACTTGCAAGTTTACTACCGTTTATTTTAATGTTTGTATTATTCTATTTCTTGCTAATCCGTCCACAGCAAAAACGTCAAAGAGCTGTGCGTGATATGCAGAGTAGTCTGAAAAAAGGGGACAAGATTGTCACGATTGGCGGTATGCATGCCACAATCGATGCAATTGACGAAGGAACGATTGTATTAAAATCAAAAGACGGCTCACGTCTAACATTTGATCGTAATGCAATTCGTGAAGTAGTAGAGTCTTCTGCTCCAGTAGCTAGTACAACATTAGAAAAAACAGAATAATAAAGATAAAAAGTGCAGTCTTAATAGCCTAAGGTTGCACTTTTTTATTTAGGCTGTTTTCTAAAGGATTGTTGTTTTTCAATAGGAAAAAAGAATTAGTTGGAAAAATGGAGCAGCCGGAATACACGAAGACGCCACGGGGATTAGCGAGACAGCCTGAGACCCCGGAGGCGAAAGCTGAGGAGGCTCAGCGCGAGCCCCACGGAAAGCGAAGTGTATTCCGGCTGCGGGTAATCGCAACAAACTTTACGAAAACAGCCTTTATTTATCTAACTCTTAACAGTTTTAAGATCATGTAACTAACCATCAGTGGGGAATGAGGGAAAAACCCCACTGTAGAAGTTTGCTTTATCATTCAGTTTTTAGCTAATTATTTTTTGCAAGATTTACTCCTAATATTCCACCCATCATACAAATAAGGGTATAACAAACATGATAAATTGTTTGCTCCATCGAAAATAGTTGGTCAGATCCCAAAAAGGAAAACAAAAAAATGATAATGGAGTAGATTATCCCAGTAACCCCGCCTAAAAACCAACCTTTTTCTTTCCCTTTTCCCCCAGAAATAAAACCACCTGCAAATAAAGTGATAAAGGATACGGCTGTAATAATATATTGCAGAGACGATTCTTGAACTGACGTAAATCTTAATAATAGGGAAAAGAACAAACTGCTAGTTATTAACATAATGAAAATGGCAATTAGACCGTATAAAACAGCACTGCCAACATGTTTACTCTCTTCGATTGTAAACCTCTCCTTTCCATTGCATCTAAAATTTTCAAAAGCTCTCTAGTACAAGCATATTCAGCATGAGAGAAAATAGAATGAAAAAATACTTAATATCTCATTTTTATTCTGAAGGCGAAGACAGCAATAGGTTGAGGTCGATTTTGTTCATTCTAAACGTCTGAGATTAGCAAACCAATATCATTTATTTTCCGTATTATTTTTTTCTTATGGAGCAGATTAAAAAGGAACATGTTTGATCGGAGGAGATAATGTGGACCAATATTTGATCATTTTGTTTAGAACGATTTTAATATATGCTCTAATCGTTCTTATTTTTCGTTTGATGGGAAAAAGAGAAATAGGGGAATTGAGTATATTAGACTTAGTCGTATTCATCATGATCGCAGAAATTGCTGTGGTTGCAATAGAGGATTACCATGACCCGTTATTACCAACACTGTTTCCCATGTTTATACTTCTTTCTATTCAAGTACTTCTCGCTTTCTTATCCCTGAAAAGTAAAAAAATGCGTGATTTTATTGAGGGAGAACCGACCCTAATTATCAAAAATGGCGAAATTAACGAAGCAGCGATGAGGAGCCAGCGATATAATTATGATGACTTATTAGTGCAGCTCAGAGAAAAGGATATCCGTAATATAGCAGATGTAGAATTTGCTATATTAGAAACATCAGGAAAATTATCTGTATTTGAAAAAGAGAACAATAAATCATCCATTACAATTCCATTAATTATGGATGGAATTATTCAAGAAAGTAATTTAGATAAAATGGGGAAAACAAATCTTTGGCTAAGGCAGCAATTAAAAGAAAAAGGCTTTCTCCATATTAAAAATATCTCTTTTTGCAGTTATCAAGATGGGGAATTTTATGTTGATTTGATTGATAAATAGCAGCAAATATATCTATTTTGGATAAAAAGGCAACCAGTGGAAGGTATATTCTCACTGGTTGCTGATGGAATAAATCATCAAAAAAATTTAAGAGAAAAAACGGCCAATCCATGGGATTTTTGCTAAGTCCTTTTTGTTCATTAAACGAAGAAGGAAAAGTAATAATACATAAAAGATACAGATGATGCTTGTAATAGTAATCAATTGCAACAGAATGGATGGAAATATAATGGTTTTAACTAAGAATGTACCAAGTACTGCTGTTAACGAAATAGTAAGGAGCATTTTTACATAATCTTTGACAATAATAGAGAAACTTATTGTCTTTAATATTGTGGCGAAATGGAGCAGAGTAACAAGGACAAACCCAACAATCAAAGCAATCGCTACTCCATATATCCCAAACTCTGGCCGACTTGCTAGAATAAAGATTAGCGCTGTTTTAACTGCCGCCCCAATAAAACTATTAATCATTGCGGCTCTTGCGAAATTTAGGGCCTGTAAAGCGGCTTGGAGTGGGCCTTGATAATAATTAAGAATAAAGAATGGAGCCATTATTTGAATGAAAGAGGTTCCTCTTGTACTCCCATACATAATGCTCATTAAAGGCTCTGCTAATACATAAAGCACAACGATGGCAAGACCACCTGTCATAAAGGTAAATTTGAGCGCCTGCTGTAATAAGTGTTCAATCAGCTTATATTGATTATTTGCCTTTGCTTCACTAATGGCAGGAACAAGAGATGTTGATAACGATTGAGTGAAGAAAGAGGGCAACATTAAGAGTGGGAGAGCAAACCCTGTTAACACCCCATATTGTTTTGTCGCATTTATGGCAGAGAGACCTGCTATCGATAAACTGTGTGCGACAACAATTGGTTCAATAAACCATGCAATGCTTCCAATCATACGGCTTCCAGTGGTCGGTAACGCAATCGTCATTAACTCTTGGAAAGTATTTTTTCCATTATGTACATATTGGAAGAACTTTTTCCGCAAATGAAATTTTTTTTTCCATTTGAACGATGCAAGTAAATACAATAAAGAAGCTAGTTCTCCAAGAACCGATGCTAGCATCGCTCCTGCCGCAGCATATTCGACTCCAAGTGGTAAAAATGCTTTTGTAAACGTTGCAATTAAAGCAATCCGAATGACTTGTTCAATCACTTGAGAGATGGCAGCAGGCTTCATATTTTGTCTTCCTTGGAAATACCCTCTTAATACAGATGACACAGCAATAATTGGGATAATCGGCGTAATCGCAAGAAGTGGTAAAAGTGTTCGTTCATCGGTAAAAAGTGTTTGGGAAAGATATGGAGCCAATAGAAATAAAGCAGGCGTAAATAAGATAGTTAAACCTAACGTTACACTTAAAGAAACAATTAAGATGCTTTTTACTTTGCGGAAATTCCCGGCAGCTTCTGCCTCTGCTACATTTTTAGAAATAGCAACAGGTAGTCCAAGTTGAGTGATGGTCACAACCAAGATCATGGTAGGATAAACCATCATATAGAGACCAACTCCATCATCTCCGATAAAACGTGCGATAACGATTCGATTTATAAATCCTAACACTCTCGTAATAAATCCAGCTATAAGTAAAATCATTGTACCTTTTAAAAACTTAGACATTCTATTCCCTGCCTTCTCAAATAGCGAATAATACTATACAATTATCTATATGCAACAGAGTGGACAAAGCATGACAAGGTTTTTAAAAAGTAGACGTGTTGATTGGAGAAGAGTCTATTTTTATTAGAGTCTATTCCAAAAAAAATGTTGCTTTCATAAAAGAGATTGCTCATGATTAAAGTAAGCATAAAATGACTGTAATGGAGTGAATATTAATGTCGTCAACACACATTTATGACCAATATCGTTCACAAGTAAAGCCTGTATTAACGAGCAAGATAGAAGAATTTCAATTACTTGGCTATGACACTATTAAAGAAGATGAACTGTGGGAATATTTAACGAATAAAAAGTGGAAAAAACCATCTGAAGATAGAAGAATTTCAGAATTAGTACAGGATATACTCCATGTAAAGGTTGCAGAGTATATGAACTATGCCACAATCGAGGCATATAAAACAGCAGACTTTTTTTCTGTACTATCAGAAGAAGAGAAAAAAGAATTATTGAAATAGGAAGTTTTCATTATTGGTTCCAATTTATAAAGCTTCCTATTATTTTTGTGCTAAGTTAGAAAGTCTTTTTAATGATTTGGAGAGGGATTAATCAAAGTCGTTAATTTTATGTGACAAGTATGAATAATTTTACTAGTATATTTTTCTATACAAATTGACAGTGAAGATAAACTGTTCCATAATGAGTTTATTCTAATAAGAGAAGAACTTGCTAATAGAAGTTACTTGAAAGAAGTGAGCGGCGAAAATAGAATAGCACCTAATTAAAAGGTTCATATTAAAGATGACATAATTTTGGGACAAACTATTAATGAATAGGGTCAGTAAGCCTATTTGGGGAAGTTTCTGCTTTGTATTTCATGAGGAGGATTAATACATAATGGTTAAACGCAGTAGAATTGTTGCCTTTTTCTTAATCATTGTCTTGGCGGCAGGATTAATGGGAGGTACAACAAATAAAATATTAGGTGACATTAAGCTAGGGTTAGACCTGCAAGGTGGGTTTGAAGTTCTTTATAAAGTAGAACCACTGGAAAAGGGAAAAGGAACAATTGATGAATCGGCATTAAAAAGTACTGCTCAAGCGTTAGATAAAAGAATTAACGTTTTAGGAGTAAGCGAACCGGTTATTCAAATTGAAGGAAAAGACAGAATAAGAGTTCAGCTTGCTGGTATTACCGACCAAAATGAAGCAAGAGAAATGCTTTCAACAGAAGCGAACTTAACATTTAGAGATATTCAAGACAAGAAATTACTTGATGGCTCTGATTTAGTTCAAGGTGGAGCTAGCCAAGAATTTGATCAGTATGGGAAACCTAGTGTTTCTTTAAAATTAAAAGATGCAAATAAGTTTAAAGAAGTAACGCAATCTGTTTTAGGAAGTCCATTGGTAATTTGGCTAGATTTTGAAGAAGGAGATTCCTACAGTGCAGAAGCTACGAAGGAAGAACCAAAATTCTTATCAGCTCCAATGGTAAGTGAAGTAATTAACTCCGATACTGTTTCTATAACTGGTAATTTTACAGTTGATGAGGCGACAAGGTTAGCAGAATTATTAAATGCTGGTGCATTACCGGTTAAATTGACTGAAGAATATTCAACTAGTGTTGGTGCCCAGTTCGGGGATCAAGCATTAAAGGATACTGTATATGCTGGTATAATTGGTGTGGGACTAGTATTTTTATTTATGCTCCTCTATTACCGCTTGCCTGGATTAGTAGCTGTCATTACATTGTCTATTTATGTTTATTTAAATCTGCTCGTTCTTGATTTAATGAATGGTGTATTAACCCTTCCAGGAATTGCAGCACTTATTCTTGGTGTTGGGATGGCTGTGGATGCTAATATCATTACTTATGAAAGAATAAAGGATGAATTGAGAGTAGGAAAGTCGCTACGCGCTGCATTTCAGGCGGGTAATAAAAATTCTATCGGAACCATTCTTGATGCAAACTTAACTACAATCATAGCTTCCATTGTATTGTTTGTTTATGGTACAAGTTCCGTAAAAGGATTTGCCACCCTCTTAATTGTCAGTATATTAGTTAGTTTTATAACTGCCGTTTATGGTTCTAGATTATTACTTGGTTTACTAGTTAAAAGTAAATTGTTTGATAAAAAAATTACGTGGTTTGGAGTCAATCGAAAAGATGTAAAACATATTAGCGAGAATTATGATACGTTGACATTGCCAACTAAATTTGACCGGCTTGATTTTGTGAAATATAAAAATGTGTTTTTTGCAATTTCTGGTATTTTAATTGCTGCAGGGATTGTAATTATGTTTATATTCAAGCTTAACCTTGGAATTGATTTTGCAAGTGGATCACGCATAGAAGTCATGGCAGATAAGGCATTAACAACTGCTGAAATTGAAGACCAATTGGACAAGCTGGATGTAAAAGCGGATGATATTATTATTTCAGGTGAAAAGCAAGAGATTGCCGCTATTCGTATTAAAGGGGATTTGAGTCAAGAGAAAATTAATACGATAAAATCAGAGTTTAAAAATACGTATGGGCATGATCCGAGCGTAAGCAGTGTATCACCAACTGTTGGTAAAGAATTAGCTAAAAATGCATTTTATGCGATAATATTCGCTTCTATTGGGATTATTATTTATGTAGCGATTCGTTTTGAATTATATATGGGACTTGCTGCAGTGTTAGCGCTACTTCATGATGCGTTCTTTATTATAGTAATTTTCAGTCTCACACGATTAGAAGTAGATATTACCTTTATTGCAGCGGTGTTAACGATAGTAGGTTATTCGATTAATGATACGATTGTTACTTTTGATCGTATTAGAGAAAATCTAGCGAAGAAAAAGCGTATAAAAACACCACAAGAGATTAAAGATATTATCAATACAAGTATTAGACAGACTCTTGCACGCTCAATAAATACTGTAGTAACAGTTGTAATTTGTGTTGTTGCTCTATTAATATTTGGTAGCAGTGCAATTACAAACTTCTCATTAGCGTTACTTATCGGTTTAATTGGTGGAGCGTATTCCTCTATCTTCATTGCATCCCAGCTTTGGTATGTATGGAAGAAGAAAGAATTAAAGAGAAAAGGTGTCTTAGTTACTTATAAAGAGAAACGTCCTATTTCTGACGAACCACAAGTATAATATAAATAGTTAGTTTTAGCCTGTCTCCTTTTAGTAGAGGAGGCAGTTTTTTTGGGCTGTTTTCAAAAGGATTGTTGTTTTTTCAATAGAAAAAAAGAATTAATTGGAAAAACGGAGCAGCCGGAATACACGAGGACGCCACGGGGATTAGCGAAACAGCCTGAGACCCCGGAGGCGAATCTGAGGAGGCTTAAGCTTAGCTCCACGGAAAATGAAGTGATATTCCGGCTGCGGGTAATCGCAACAAACTTTACGAAAACAGCCTTTTTTTTTTGAAAAGAAGAAAGTATAAGTATTTGAAATTAATAGGGAGCCTCTAGCACAAGCAGCCTACTGCCTAGTAAATATCAGGTTACCTCTTTTACGTAAGGAAACACGAAAAAGCTACGTTCTTTGTGTTTGCTTTTCTTGTTTATATTAGTGAGAATGTGGAAATTAGGGAATAATGAATACGTATAGAAAAAGGGGGGGAAAGAAATGAAGTTTCAATGGAGTATGCTTTTAGGAATTATTTTCGCCTTAATTGTAGCGGTATTTGCAGTTATTAACGTAGATCCAGTGTCTGTTAATTATCTATTTGGTGAAGGACAATGGCCACTTATTTTAGTAATACTAATTTCTGTTCTACTAGGTGGGTTGATTATTGGCTCTGCAGGAATTATTCGCATCTATTCATTGCAGCGCAAGATTAAAACATTGGAGAAAGAAAAAAGAGAATTAGAACAAAAAAATGGTAGCAAAAAAGAAAATCCAAAGATTCTTACAGATTCAAAATAAAAAAGATGCCTGTTTGGAGATAGTTTGTTGTGATTCATTCCTTCGAATAATTTCTGTGCAGGCATTTTTTTAAGGTGTAAAATGATTAGTAATACATCTTTATTTAGTCCACTCTTACTGTCCGTGAAGGTCCGAATGGTTCAATTAACCATCAGTGGTGGAGGAAGGAAAACCCCCACTGATGGAAAATTTCCCTTTATGAGAATTCTATATGCTTTTAAAGTATTTACAAAAAGGGAAACCTCTATCTTTTCCATTCTTCTTGCATTGAAACGACTTCTTTTAACTTGTATAATAGTTAAATTGAGGTGATTGAATGTTACGTTCTAAAAAAAGATGGATAAAAGAAGAAGCTCCCAATAAAGAAAAAGCTTCCGAATTAGCGGAAGAATTAAAAATAGCACCACTAGTTGCCTCACTTTTAATAAAAAGAGGTTATTATACTACAGAAGAAGCAAAGGCTTTTTTATTTGATGATAATAATGAATTTCATGATCCGTTTTTACTTTTAGGAATGAATATAGCGGTTGAACGAATAAAGAAAGCAATTTCTAATAATGAATCAATCTTAATTTTTGGAGATTATGACGCCGACGGAGTAACCAGTACGACTGTAATGATGAAAACATTAGAAGATCTCGGTGCGAATGTGCAATTTTATATTCCAAACCGATTCACCGAAGGGTATGGCCCCAATGAAGGTGCTTTTCGTTATGCCAAAAGCATAGGGGTTCAATTAATTATTACTGTTGATACAGGTATTGCTGCAGTACATGAAGCACAAGTGGCAAAGGAATTAGACATAGATTTAATCATTACCGATCATCATGAACCTGGTCCAGTGTTACCAGAGGCACTAGCGATTATTCACCCAAAAATAGAAGGTAGTAAATATCCGTTTCGCGATCTAGCAGGGGTTGGTGTTGCTTTTAAGCTATCCCATGCTTTATATGGTAGTGTTCCTCTTCATTTATTGCCATTTGCAGCAATAGGAACGATTGCTGACCTTGTCTCCTTGACTGGGGAAAATCGTCTTCTTGCGAAAAAAGGAATCAAAGCATTACAAGAAACAAATAATATCGGTTTAAATGCATTATACCGCCAAATGAATGTAGAAAAAAATGCGATTAACGAAGAAACAATTGGATTTATGCTTGCCCCCCGAATTAATGCAATAGGAAGATTAGGAAGTGCTGATCCTGCGGTAGAGCTATTATCAACTGACGATCCAGAGCTTGCGAAAGAGCTTGCATTAGAAATGGAAGAAACCAATAAGGAAAGACAAGCCATTGTAAATCAAATCACAGAGGAAGCGATAGAACAAGTCGAACAAAACTACCCCTTGGCTGAAAATCGCGTTCTAATAGTTGGGAAAGAAGGGTGGAATCCAGGAGTAGTAGGAATTGTTGCTTCAAGATTGGTAGAGAAGTTCTACCGTCCAACGATTATATTAAGCTTTGATTATGAAAAGGGTGTAGCAAAAGGGTCTGCTCGTAGTATTGAAGGATTTGATTTATATCAAAATTTATCGACTTGTAGAGATATTCTGCCCCATTTTGGTGGCCATCCAATGGCAGCAGGAATGTCCTTGAAAATAGACGATGCAGATGTGCTAAGAAATAACTTAAACAAATTAGCCTTTGATCAATTAACGGAGGAAGATCTCGTGCCATTAACAAAGGTGGATGGCAGTTTTTCGATAAGTGACATTTCCATTCAGTCAATAGAGGATATGCAAATGTTGGCTCCGTTTGGTGTTGATAATCCGAAACCGAAGCTGACATTCTGTGATTTAGAAGTAGAGAACATGAGGAAAATAGGTTCAAATCAAAACCATTTAAAAATTTTATTAAAGCAAAATGAATTTGATTTGGATGGTATAGGGTTTGGAATTGGTGACTTATGTGATCATATTGCTCCAAATGCAAAAGTATCTGTATTGGGAGAACTTTCGATAAACGAATGGAATAATCGCAAAAAAACACAAATCTTTATTCAAGATATCGAGGTTTCTCATTGGCAGCTATTTGACTATCGAAGTTTGAGGAAAATGAATCATTTATATGATGTAGTACCTGAAAATGCTCATTGGATTTTCTTCCATCAAGACTCTGTTCCAAAGGATATGAATCAACAAGTCTCCTATCAGGTAATGGAAACGATAGAACAAGCAGCTTTTTTTGAGTCAGTCGATAATGCTATAGTATTAGCAGATTATCCGCCAAATATAGATATGTTAAAAACGTTGTTAGCGAACAATCAACCTGAAAGAATCTATGCTGTTTTTTATAAACAACAAAGTGACTTTTTTAGTACGATGCCAACTCGAGACCATTTTAAATGGTTCTATGCCTTTTTAGCGAAACAGGGGACGTTTCACCTCGGAAAATTCGGTGGAGAGCTAGCTAGAAGAAAAGGTTGGAGTAAAGAAACGGTAGATTTTATGTCAAAGGTGTTTTTTGAATTGAATTTTGTTACAATGAAGGATGGATTTATTTCATTGAATAAGAATGTACCGAAAAGAGATTTATCAGAGTCTATCTCTTTTCAACAAAAGCAGGCGCAATTTGAGCTAGAAAATGAATTGATTTATTCATCTTATGAGCAACTTAAAAATTGGTTTGATCTTATTCTAAAGAAATCCGTTAATAATGAGGAGGCAGTAAAAGAATGGATTTAAAACAATATGTTACCATCGTTGAAGATTGGCCAAAAGAAGGGATCAGATTCAAGGATATTACAACATTAATGGATAATGGAGAAGCATATAGATATGCAACAGATCAAATAGTAGCGTATGCAAAAGAAAAGGAAATTGATCTTGTTGTAGGACCAGAAGCAAGAGGCTTTATCATTGGCTGTCCTGTTGCTTATTCTCTAGGAGTAGGTTTTGCTCCAGTTCGTAAAGAAGGGAAATTACCTAGAGAAACAATTAAAGTAGAATATGGATTAGAGTATGGAAAAGACGTATTAACAATCCATAAGGATGCAATTAAACCAGGTCAACGTGTGTTAATTACAGATGATTTATTAGCGACTGGCGGCACAATTGAGGCAACAATTAAATTAGTAGAAGAGCTTGGTGGAGTTGTTGCAGGTATCGCATTCTTAATTGAATTATCTTATCTTGAAGGACGTAAAAATTTAGATGGATATGATATATTAACATTAATGGAATATTAATATATATATTTTTTCAGCTTGAAAAATTTTAAACAAAGAGCGCTTATAATGAGCGCTCTTTCAGTATGTAGACAAAAAGATTTTTAAAAAGTTAAATGGAATTTTTATGCGTTGCTTGGAGTGGAAGGGGTGAGACCCTGCAGGCCAAAGGCAGACCGCGGCTCAGCGCGAGCCCCACGGAAAGCGAACCCCTGGAGCGGAAAGTAACATCCCTCTTCAAAGGGACTAATAAATATGCTATATACAAACTTCTATTTTAAATAATTAGGGGTTTGTCTACAGTCTGAAAGAGCGTTTATAAAGAGCGCTCTTTTTTATTTTAAATGGGAAATAAGGAAATAAATTCATGGAATTTTTATAAAAATCGCCTTTATTCGACATTTTTCTATGATTCTCCATAAAATTTCCTTCCAATCCCTTTACATTCTTCGTTTTTTTTTCGATAATAGTAATAATCATTCTAAAATAAATTTTATTCTTTTTTGTAATTTCGCATAAAAGTAGTAGGATAGAAAGAATGTCTAAAATATGATACATTTAAATAATATAATCGTGATATGAAAGGTGATTACATGGCGAATGATCAAGTATTAACCGCCGAACAAGTCATCGATAAGACTAGAGGATATTTAAACGGAGAGCACGTAGCTTTTATTGAAAAAGCCTATGACTATGCAAGAGAGGCTCATCGTGAACAATATAGGAAATCTGGGGAACCATATATTATTCATCCAATCCAAGTAGCAGGTATTTTGGCTGATTTAGAAATGGATCCAGCAACTGTAGCAGCAGGTTTTCTCCATGACGTTGTTGAAGATACGGAAATTACTTTAGAAGATATAAGTAAAGCATTTAACAGTGAAGTGGCCATGCTCGTTGACGGTGTAACGAAGCTCGGGAAAATTAAATATAAATCGCATGAAGAACAGCAAGCAGAGAATCATCGCAAAATGTTTGTTGCAATGGCACAAGATATTCGTGTTATTTTAATTAAACTTGCAGATAGGCTCCATAACATGAGAACATTGAAGCATTTACCTGCAGAAAAACAGCGTCGTATTTCTAATGAAACATTAGAAATTTTTGCCCCACTAGCTCATCGTCTTGGAATCTCCACAATTAAATGGGAACTAGAGGATACAGCATTACGCTATATGAATCCACAGCAATATTATCGTATTGTTAACTTAATGAAGAAGAAAAGAGCAGAAAGAGAACAATACTTAGATGAGGTAGTTACTGAAATTCGTGAAGGAACAGCAGAAGTAAATATACAGGCAGATATTTCAGGAAGACCGAAGCATATCTATAGCATTTACCGTAAAATGGTTTTACAGAACAAACAATTTAATGAGATATACGATTTGCTAGCAGTAAGAATTGTCGTAAATAGTATTAAAGATTGCTATGCGATATTAGGAATTATTCATACTAGATGGAAGCCAATGCCAGGGCGCTTTAAAGATTATATTGCCATGCCAAAGGCTAATATGTATCAATCTTTACACACAACTGTAATTGGACCGAAGGGTGATCCTTTAGAAGTGCAAATTCGTACCCAAGACATGCATCGGATTGCTGAATATGGGATTGCAGCACATTGGGCATACAAAGAGGGGAAATCAGTAAATGAAGGATCCTCACTAGAAGAAAAATTAACTTGGTTTAGAGAAATACTTGAATTCCAAGATGATATCGTCAATGCGGAAGAGTTTATGGAAAGTCTGAAAATTGATTTATTTTCCGATATGGTTTTTGTTTTTACACCAAAAGGAGATGTGTTTGAGTTACCTTCAGGCTCTGTACCAATTGACTTTGCTTACCGCGTTCATTCAGAGATAGGGAATAAAACCATTGGAGCTAAAGTAAATGGCAAGATGGTAACCCTTGATTATAAATTAAAAACAGGCGATATTATTGAAATTCATACGAGTAAACATTCTTACGGACCAAGTCAAGATTGGTTAAAGATAGCACAAACCTCTCAAGCAAAAAATAAAATTAGACAATTTTTCAAAAAGCAGCGCCGAGAAGAGAATATCGAAAAAGGCCAGGAATTAGTTGAAAAAGAAATTCGCAATATGGAATTTGATATCAAAGAAATTCTTACTCCGGATAATGTGAAGGCTGTGATTGAGAAATTTAATTTTATGACAGAAGAGGATATGTATGCAGCTGTTGGTTATAATGGAATAACTGCACTTCAAGTAGCAAATCGATTAACAGAAAAATGGCGTAAGAAAAGAGATGCAGAACAAGTATCTACCATAACAAATGCTGTTGCTGAATTAAAATCCTTTCCTAATAATAAAAAAAGTGCTTCAGGTGTTCGAGTAACTGGAATTGATAATTTACTCATCCGTTTATCCCGCTGTTGTAATCCAGTTCCAGGTGATGAAATAGTCGGATTTATCACAAAAGGAAGAGGAGTTTCTGTCCATCGTGCAGATTGTACTAATATTGATACAGACGATGCAAAAGCTCGACTAATTCCTGTTGAATGGGAAACGAATTTAAATAATCGTAAAGAATATAATGTTGAAATTGAAATAAGTGGCTATGACAGAAGAGGTTTATTAAATGAGGTTCTACAAGCAGTAAATGAATCGAAAACTAATATCTCAGCAGTATCTGGTAAGTCTGATCGGAATAAAGTCGCGACAATTAACATGAGTATTATGATTTTAAATGTAAATCACCTTCATAAAGTTGTAGATCGAATTAAGCAAATTCCAGATGTCTATTCTGTGCGAAGAATAATGAACTAAGGAGTATTAATGTGCGTGTCGTATTACAAAGATCAAAAGAAGCAAAAGTAGAAGTGGACGGAAAAGCAGTGGGGTCGATTGAGAAAGGTTTTGTTCTCCTAGTAGGCATTACCCATAGTGACGAGCTAGAGGATGTCAAATACCTTGCAGAAAAAATTGCTCACCTTCGCGTGTTTGAAGATGAGAATGGGAAGATGAATCAAAGCATTTTGGATAGTGGAGGAGCAATTCTTTCGATTTCTCAGTTTACCCTTTACGGAGATACCCGTAAAGGAAGAAGACCAAACTTTATGAATGCAGCAAAACCAGATCAGGCAAAAGAACTATATGATCAATTTAATATTCTTTTACGTGATCAAGGCTTAACGGTTGAAACGGGCATCTTTGGTGCCATGATGGATGTCCATTTAATTAACGATGGACCAGTAACTCTTATTCTAGATAGCAAATAAAATAAGCTTAAAGATAAAAAATCATAAAAAAGTTCTTTCAACAGATAATATTCTGTGAAAGAACTTTTTTGTTTAGAACTGATTAGAAATATGGAGCAGCCTAAATACATGTAGACTTATGGCGGGGATTAGCGATGCCTAAGGAGGCGAAAAACGTAGCCCCGTCGGAAGCAATGTTTATTCAGGCTGCGGGATATGCAACTCACAAATCATTATATTTGCATAATTTTAACTAACTAGTAATTTGGAGAACTTTAATAGCTAAAATAATTCTCTAAACCATGATAAATAGCTGTAGTAATGGTCTCTTGATATTTACTTGAAAGCAGTGTTTGTTCTTCAGCAGGATTACTTAGATAGCCTAATTCTAAAAGAGATGCAGCTTGTCTATTTTCCTTGAGTACAACAAACGTATTTTGTCTAACACCTCTGTCTTTTCGATCGGTTGCTTCAATGATACTTTTATGTAAGCTAGTAGCTAGTTTTTTTTGATTTGCTGTATAGTAATAGCTTGTGACGCCATTTACAGAGCTATCATTTATACTATCATAATGAAGACTGATAAAAGCATCTGCATGATAGAAATGGCTGATATCCACTCGATTTTGCAGTGGAATGAATATATCGTTAGATCTAGTAAGAATTACTTTTGCACCTGCAGTTTTTAGTTTGCTAGCAAGTAATTGGGCAGTACGAAGATTTAAATCCTTTTCTAGTGTACCAATTACTCCGATTGTACCGCTATCCTTTCCACCATGACCTGGATCTATTACGATCGTTTTTCCTTTTAAATCAGCTGAATTTGTAGCACTTGCAATTTGCTGATCTAAAGGGTCTGTTTCTTCTACAATCCATTCGGCAATATATCCAAATTCTCCATCTGAAAGTTTAATTTTATACCAATCATCGATTATTTCTACTGCTTGAAATGTTTCTCCATTATTGGCAACAAGTAAGACCTTTGAATTGACTGTTGCATCACTTCTGATGTTTGTTCTGTCGTATACAAGTTTGATTGTCTTATCTGTTTTTTTTCCTTTTCTGCTTTCGAGATCACTATTCTTTAGTAAATCTTTGTGAACCCAGCCGATATTACCAGAATATTGGATTTTTGCCCAATTAGATTCTTCTTCTATTATAGTAATTACAGTGCCTATGCTAATTTTACCAATGATTTCAGCACTTGTAGATGGATTACTCCGAAGATTGATCTGATCTTCTGTAACAGTCGCAATTTGCTGTTTAGGTTTTTCCGGTTCTCCAGTATCTGCTTGAGTTTGAGGATCCTTAAGCAGGAGATAATCATTATGGACCCATCCAGACCCTAAGTCCGTTTTTATTTGATACCATTCTCCATTAGTTGAAAGTATGGTAACTTCGATTCCTTTTCCTAAAGATGTAATAACTTGGTAATTGGTACCAGGACCTTTTCTTAAGCGAAGACCATTTTCTATAATCGTGGCTTTGTTTGAAAGGGAAGTTATTTTTTCTTCTTCTATCGGTTTTTCTTCTACGTTTTCTCCATTTTTGGTTACTAAATAGCCGGCTACCCAACCAGTTAAAGAGGAAGTAATTTGAATTTCCAGCCAACCCTCTTCTTCTTTTATTAAGGGATACGCTTTTCCTATCTCCATTTTCCCAATAACGTTTTGATCAAGCCCTGGATTATCTCTAACATTTACTACTGTATTAGCTTGAACAGTTGATTGATTTTCTGCTGATACATATTGATTGTATGTAGGAATGAAGAAGATGCTTACTAAAAGTAATAGCATCCATCTTATATTCTTCAAACAAGCTACACTCCTTCCGTATATTGTCTAAAGATGACTAGTGTATTTTTGGGCCTATAAAAGAGAATTCTTCATTAGGAAGGTAGATTCCTTTATGATATTCTCTTTTTTTCTAATCAAATTTAGACAAGAAACTATTTTTTGGATGATATTTTTTAGCCACTCATGGTAATACTATAAAAAAATAACAGAAAAAAGGGTGAATTGCATGAGATTTGGTGAAAAAAGTTTATCAGCTGGTGAAATTGATTCCAAATTACTAGGCGTAGATTTTCACGATTTTATTCAAAGAGAAGGAAATTCCAATGCTGTGGAACTTGCTTCTGAATTTGGTTTATCATTAGGAGAAGTAAAAAAACTAAAAAAACAATTAGGGAAATCATAAAAGAACAGGGAAATCATTTTTGGCCCACTCTCAACGGAAAGTAAGACTCTGGACGTAAGCTTAAGAGAATTCGAAGAAAATAGGTTGGAGATTAACTGTCTAAAAGGTCCGAATAGTTCAACTAACTATCATTGTTGAATGAAGAAAAATCCCCTTGATGGAAGTTTCACTTTATATCCTATTGACAATATAATCGTTCCTATTTATTATTAATTAGATAATAATAAATAATCAAGTAAAGCTATTGATCGAGAAAAGTATCTAAGAGACACATGAACAGAGAGGAAATGTCCATAAGGCTGCAAGCATTTCTACATGATGACTTAGAGAAAGAACACTCTGGGAGGCTTTCTTCTGAAAATATTGCTTCATTAGTAGGTAGAAACGTGAGCAGGCGTTAACTGCAAAGTGGAAGATTTATGATAATCTTCAATTAGGGTGGTACCACGGGAAGAATCTCGTCCCTTGTATTCAGATGGATGCAAGGGACGAGATTTTTTTTGTACAAACTATTACGGAAAAAGCACGAATAGCCGGTGCTTTCTAATATTAGGGAGGATACATAAAAATGCAAATTAATATTCCAAGAGGAACCCAAGATATATTGCCTGGAACAGTAGAAAAGTGGCAATATGTTGAACAGAAAATGAAGGAACTTTGTGAACGATATCAATATAGTGAAATCCGCACACCTATATTTGAACATACAGAGTTATTTCTACGAAGTGTCGGAGATACGACGGATATCGTGACAAAGGAAATGTATACTTTTGAAGATCGAGGAAAAAGAAGCCTAACATTAAGACCAGAAGGAACAGCAGCGGTTGTTCGTTCATTCGTAGAGAACAAAATGCATGGTTATGCTGCTCAGCCAATTAAGCTCTTTTATTTAGGACAAATGTTCCGTTATGAAAGACCACAGGCTGGTCGTTTTCGTCAATTTGTTCAATTTGGTGTGGAAGCAATAGGGAGTAAAGATCCAGCTATTGATGCAGAAGTAATCGCACTTGCTTATTCTGTTTATCAAACAATGGGACTATCTAAGTTGAAAGTGGTTGTAAATAGCTTAGGAGATAAAGAAAGCAGACAAGCTCATCGTGAAGCATTAATTGCACATTTTAAACCAAGCATCGGTGAATTTTGTCATGACTGTCAAACAAGATTAGAGAAAAACCCAATGAGAATCTTAGATTGCAAAAAAGATCATGACCACCCATTAATGAAATCTGCTCCATCGATCTTAGATTATTTAAATGAAGAATCAAAAACATACTTTGAAAAAGTGCAGAAATATTTAACAGCGTTAAACATTCCTTTTGTTGTAGACTCCAACCTAGTTAGAGGATTGGATTATTACAATCACACAGCTTTTGAAATAATGAGTGAGGCAGAAGGATTTGGGGCAATTACTACCTTATGTGGTGGAGGCAGATACAATGGCTTAACAGAAGAATTAGGTGGACCAGAAGCACCGGGAATCGGTTTTGCCATGAGTCTAGAAAGATTACTTGCTGCACTTGAAGCGGAAAAAATCGAATTACCTATTGAAAAAAAAGTGGATTGTTATTTAGTTTCATTAGGGGAAGAAGCGAAGGATTACACGGTAGGCTTATTATATGAGCTTAGACAAGCTGGTTTCTCTGCTGAAAGAGATTATCTTGATCGCAAAGTAAAAGCACAATTTAAAGCTGCTGACCGTCTTGGTGCTAAATATGTAGTTGTTATAGGAGAAGATGAGCTTCAAAATAACAAAATTAATGTAAAGCATTTAGAAACCGGGCAACAAAAAGAGATTGAATTAACGAATCTTGTAAGTGTACTGAAAGATTTTGGAGCTTTTTAATACAAGGAATCGTTTTATAGAATTATTAATACAAGATAATTAGGGAGGATACTTCATGTTTGGAAGAACATATTTTTGTGGTGAAGTAACAGAAAAATCGATTGGAGAAAGTATTGTTTTAAAAGGGTGGGTTCAAAAAAGACGTGACTTAGGTGGACTTATTTTCATCGATTTGCGTGACCGTACTGGTATTGTACAGGTAGTGTTTAATCCTGAGATAAATAAAGAAGCAATAGAAATTGCTGATAAAGTGCGAAACGAATTTGTTCTTGATATAAAAGGAAAAGTAGTGGCACGTCAAGAAGGAACAGTTAATGAAAACATTAAAACAGGAAAAATTGAAATAATAGCGGATGAAATTTCGATAATAAATGAAGCAAAAACTCCTCCATTTATTATTTCTGATCAAACAGATGTAGCAGAAGATGTCCGTTTAAAATATCGTTATTTAGATGTTAGAAGACCTGTTATGTTTGAAACATTAAAGATGCGTCATCAAGTAACCAAAGTTATGAGAGACTTTCTTGATAGTGAAGGATTCTTAGATATAGAAACACCAATTTTAACGAAAAGTACGCCTGAAGGAGCAAGAGATTATTTAGTTCCTAGTCGTGTTCATCCAGGTGAATTTTATGCTCTTCCACAATCTCCGCAAATCTTTAAGCAATTGTTAATGGTTGGTGGAGTAGAAAGATACTATCAAATTGCTCGTTGTTTCCGTGACGAAGACTTACGTGCAGATCGACAACCAGAATTTACGCAACTTGATATCGAAACAAGCTTTATGAGTCAAGAAGACATTATGGCTATGATGGAAACAATGATGGCAAAAATCATGAAAGAAGTAAAAGGAATAAATATTTCTTTACCTTTTGCAAGAATGCCATATGATGAAGCGATGAGCAGATACGGTTCTGATAAACCAGATACTCGTTTTGAAATGGAATTAGTAGACCTTTCTGAAATAGTTAAAGATTCAAGCTTTAAGGTATTTGCTTCAGCGGTCGAAACAAATGGTCAAGTAAAAGCAATTAATGTAAAGAATGCAAGCGGAAAATATTCTCGTAAAGATATTGATGCATTGACAGAGTTTGTAAAAGTGTATGGTGCAAAAGGTCTTGCTTGGTTAAAAGCAGAAGAAGATGGCTTAAAAGGACCTATTTCCAAGTTTATTTCAGAAACAGAGCAAAAAGGTTTAGAGCAAGCTTTAGCAATTGAAACTGGAGACCTTCTATTATTTGTTGCCGATAAAAAGAACGTTGTTGCAGATGCATTAGGAGCTCTACGTTTAAAATTAGCAAAAGAGCTAGATTTAATCGATCAAAGCAAATTTAATTTCCTTTGGGTGACTGATTGGCCATTATTTGAATATGACGAAGCTGAAGGTCGTTTTTACGCAGCTCATCATCCATTTACGATGCCACAAAGAGCAGATCTTGAACTGCTTGATAGCAATCCTAAAGCAGTGAAAGCACAAGCCTATGATATTGTATTAAATGGATACGAGCTAGGTGGAGGATCTCTGCGTATTTTTGAAAAAGACATCCAAGAGAAAATGTTTAGCTTACTAGGCTTTACGAAGGAAGAAGCGCATGCTCAATTTGGCTTTTTATTAGAAGCTTTTGAATATGGTACACCACCACATGGCGGGATCGCGATTGGATTAGACCGCTTAATTATGTTGTTATCTGGCCGTACTAACCTTCGTGATACAATTGCATTCCCTAAAACGGCAAGTGCAAGCTGTCTCATGACAAATGCTCCAAGTGAAGTAAGTGAAAACCAATTAACAGATCTACATTTATCACTAAAACTAGATAAATAATGATGAAGAGCAGAAGAAAACATTCTAGAATATGTTTTCTTCTGCTTTTTTTATTCATGAGATATTTAGTGTTGACAATGACTTCCTTGTAAAATGAACTATTATGGTAAACAAAATTTGATGCTTATTTGGAAGCAAGAAAAGGAAGAGTGGTAGCTGATAAAAAATTATGATATATTTCATAAGTAATTATTTTTATTCTCCCAGAATGAAAGTTCCCAGTAAGGGAATATGTAAACATAATTAGCTTATAGGAAAAATTAAATGGAGTTGAAAACAGATGTTACACCAATTTTCGAGAAATGAGTTAGCCATTGGTAAAGAAGGATTAGACACGATGAAAAACAGCACTGTAGCTGTTTTAGGTATTGGGGGCGTTGGTTCTTTTTCAGCAGAAGCCTTGGCCCGCTCTGGCATAGGAAGATTAATTTTAATTGATAAAGACGATGTGGATATTACAAATGTGAACAGGCAGGTCATTGCATTGTTATCCACTGTTGGCCGTCCTAAAGTAGACATAATGAAAGAGCGTATTGCAGACATTAATCCTGAGTGTGAAGTAATTGCCTTGAAAATGTTCTATACAGAAGAAACATATGAAGAAATTTTTGACTATGGCTTAGATTTTGTGATAGATGCTTCTGATACAATTGCGTATAAAATACATTTAATGAAAGAGTGCCTAAAAAGGAATATACCGATTATTTCAAGCATGGGTGCTGCAAATAAAATGGATCCAACCCGTTTCCAAATTGCAGATATCAGTAAAACACACACAGATCCGATTGCGAAAGTTATTCGTACAAGACTACGTAAAGAAGGGATTAGAAAAGGAATTAATGTCGTATTCTCTGATGAAAGTCCCATTATCATTCGTGAGGATGTTCGTAAAGTAGTAGGAAAAGATAATGCACCAATCCGTAAAGCAAAAATGCCGCCCTCTTCTAATGCATTTGTACCTTCTGTAGCTGGATTAATTATGGCTAGTCATGTTGTAAAAGAGTTATTAAAAGAGATAAAAATAACACGTGTAAAAGATGAAAAATAAGTTATTTATTTTATAATTACAGTCTTTACGTCGTAAAAAAGGGTGAACTCATAATTGATGAGTTGATCCTTTTTTATTTGTGTTTAGAAATACCACTCCAATGTCCTATTGACGAATGTTTTTGCATTAGTGTACTATGTTGATAGTACACTAATACAATGAGGTGATTTGTTTGCATTCCTTTAATGGACTATTGAAGAAAGATTTAAAGCTTGGTCTCCCTTTTCTATATACAATTCTTCTTATTATGGGATTAGGGATGGTCACGGCAATTGGTTTTGCAGGTTATTATCAATCATTTGTTTTGGTAGCGATTTTAGCTATTTCTTTATGTTTTGCCCACCTTTTTTTTCTTCCTGCCTTTTTATTGACTTCGTTGAATATAGAGGGGAAAACACAATTATGGCTTCATAATCCAAATAGCAGTATAAAACTTCTTTTATCCAAATGGATTGCTGGCTTTCTCTATTCTTTAGGATCTTTAAGTCTAATATTTATTGTTGCAGTGATCAGCATTGTAAATGCAGGAGACTTTCAGTTAGCTTTCAATCAGTCGGATTTATTTTTTATGTGTTTGGTTATTTTAGGAATGTCCATATACTTTAGTAGCTGGATTTTTTTCTATTGGGCTCTCTATCACAGTATGAAAAGAATCGCATGGATGAACAAAATACGTTGGCTGCTTTTAATCCTTATTTGGAATGGCTGGAATGTGGCAGTCTATTGGTTTAATCGAATTCCCATTATTGATGCGCTTAAAAGGAAAAGTGTGATTTCAGTAGACCATACATTCACTTTTGAAGGAAATCAGCATTTATTTCAGGCTTCAATAGAAAGAACAGATATATCAATTTTTACATTACTAGGATATTTCATAACATTCATTGCCGTTTTTCTAGCAGCTTCTTGGTTACTGGAAAAGAAAGTGGAGGTGTAGCTTTACAATGGCAGATGAATTTCAAGCATCAAGACCAATTTATATGCAAATCGTCGAAAAAATCACACAGCAAATTGCTCGTTATGAACGAATGCCAGGAGATAAACTACCATCTGTTCGAGAAATGGCTATTGCTTTAGGCGTAAATCCTAATACGATTCAACGAACGTACAGTGAATTGGAAAGGATGAAAATTGTGGAAACGAGAAGAGGTCAAGGTACATTTATTACTGAATCAGGGGAAGTTTTAGATAAGCTAAGAACAAAGTTACAACATGATTTACTAGATCAGTTTGTTTGCAATATGAAAGAGCTAGGAATCAAAAAAGAAGAAATGGTTCAGTTATTAACAAGCTATCTTCACGAGAAGAAGGGTGATAAGTAAATGATACAATTTCAACATGTAACCAAAAAATATGGCAAAGACTACGCTGTGAATAATATAAATTTAAGCCTAGAAGAAGGGAAGATTTATGGTCTTCTTGGAACAAACGGGAGCGGCAAATCAACTATATTAAAGATGATTGCTGGGCTTGTTCAACCGACTAATGGAGAGGTGTTAGTCAACAAGAAAAAGGCTAATCGTAGAATTGCTGAGGAAGTTTCGTATTTAACAGAGTTAGATCGTTTTTATGAATCCTTTACTGTCCATGATATGGTTCAATTCAGTGCATTACAATTTAACGATTTTCAGCTTGATAAAGCAAAAGAATTACTAGAATTTATACACCTAGATGGAGATAAAAAAATAAAGCATCTTTCAAAGGGGAATAGAGGGAGACTTAAGCTTGTCCTCTGTTTAGCTAGAACAGTGCCTATTCTTTTACTGGATGAACCTTTTTCTGGACTCGATCCATTGGTTCGTGAATCCATCGTTAAAAGCTTATTAACATATATAGATTTTGGAAAGCAAACAGTTGTGGTTGCTACACATGAAATAGCAGAGGTTGAATCTATTTTAGACAATATTATTGTATTAAATAATGGGGATTTAATCGCCAATCTTTCTGTAGAAGATTTGAGAGAAGACAAAGGGCAATCAATTATTGAGTGGATGAAGGAAAATATAAACTAGTGAAAGGTTGGTAGAGAAATATTGACTTCAATTGTAGACTTAAAAAATGTTTCTAAAGTAATCAAGGGGAGAAAAATTATTGATTCCTTAAGCTTCCAGGTAGAAGAAGGGGAGGTATTCGGTTTTCTTGGTCCGAATGGAGCTGGTAAAACGACGACCATTCGAATGATTGTTGGATTAATCAGTATGAGTGACGGCGATATTTTTATTTGCAACGAGAGTGTTCGTGATCAATTTGAGAAAGCGATCCAGCACATCGGAGCAATTGTAGAAAACCCTGAAATGTATAAATTTTTAAGTGGCTATGAGAATCTCTTGCATTATGCACGAATGATGAAGGGGATATCAAAAGAAAAAATAATGGAGACGGTTGAATTAGTTGGACTAACAGAACGCATTCATGATAAGGTTCGTACGTATTCACTCGGTATGAGACAGCGATTAGGTCTTGCACAAAGTCTTTTGCATGATCCGAAGGTTCTGATTTTAGATGAGCCAACTAATGGGTTAGATCCTGCTGGAATCCGAGAAATAAGAGATCATTTAAGAATGTTAGCAAGAGAAAGAAATATGGCAGTTATTGTTTCTAGTCACTTATTATCAGAGATGGAAATGATGTGTGATCGTATCGGTATCATTCAAGAGGGGAAACTTGTCGATGTACAATTAGTAAAAGATTTTGTTGCAGTGGAACAAGTATTTGAAATAGAATTGAATCCTGTTGATACAGCGATCAATTATTTGAAAAATGTATATCCTGATGTGCAAATGACATCAAGTGAATTAGGAATTTCGCTTACTGTGACAAGAGATAAAATACCAGAAATAATTAAAACACTTGTGTTACAAGATTTTCGCATTTTCGGAATAAAGGAAGTATCGAAGACATTAGAAGATAGATTTTTAGAATTGACTAATCAAGGGGAGGGACAGAAATGATTCAGCTAATAAGAAATGAATGGATGAAAATATGGAAACGTCCAGCTACATTAGTAATGATAGTGATTTTGTTAATTGCTGTACTGCTATTAGGTGCTTTTAATAAATATCAATCAAGTGGATTTTCTGTTCCAGATAATGAGAACTGGCAACATGGACTTGAATTGGAAAATAAACGCTATAAAGAAATGCTAAAGGATGAACATCTTCCTTCAGAAACAAGAAATTATTATACAAAAGAAATAGCACTAAATGAGTACCGTATTACGCATGATTTAAGTACAAACATAGAATATTCGGCATGGGATTTTGTTTCTGATAATATCCAGTTAATAAGTATCGTAGGCTTATTTACTATTATTATAGCAGCTGGAATTGTTGCGAATGAGTTTAATTGGGGAACGGTGAAACTTCTGCTTATCCGACCATTGAGCAGAACGAAGATATTATTGTCCAAGTATTTAACCGTGCTATTTTTCGGTTTTATAGCTCTTTTTGTCTTATTCGCATTCTCCTTTGCACTAGGTGCTATCCTTTTTGGTCTACCAGAAGAAGCCTATCCATATTTATATTATTCCGATGGTGTAGTGAAAGAACAAAGTATCTTCATTCACTTAATCGGTTTTTATGGGTTAAATTCGATTAGTTTAATTATGCTCACTACGATGGCGTTTATGATATCGTCCGTCTTCCGGAACAGTTCATTAGCAATTGGTATATCCATTTTCTTAATGTTTATGGGAAATACAGTAACGTTTTTATTAGCTAATTGGTTCGACTGGGCAAAGTATCTATTATTTGCTAACACTGATTTAACACAGTATTTTGATGGAACACCTCTTGTTAGTGGCATGACCTTGTTTTTCTCTATTATAATGCTACTAGTTTATTTTATCGTGTTCATCGGGTTAGCCTTTTGGGTATTTAAGAAGAGGGATGTGGCGGCATAATAGTAAAAAAGAATGAAGTGATATTATTCGCTTTATTCTTTTTTTATAAAGAATTATTAAATACAGAATGTAATAGTTATATTAGAAAGACCCCCTTTTAATAACTCCATTTCACTATTTAATAAAGTAGAATGAGAAAACAAAGGATCATTTTAAATAATCTTATGAAAATAGAAAGAAATTAATAAGCAAAAGTATTTCCCAAGGAATAGTAGATAGGTAAAGAGCTTTGCTATTTTATCCCACTCATAACAGCCCCAGCTCAAGCTGTTGAAAGTATCCCCTAAAGGTCATATAGTGCAACTAACCATCAGTGGGGGAGAAAGGAAAACCCCCACTAATGGAAGTTTCATTTTATTAGACAAATCAACTTTTTTCTTACTTTCTTCTTTTACGTTATAATAAAGGTAAGATGTTTTAAAGAAGGTGTATAAATGAACGGAGAACCACTTGCTTTTCGAATGCGACCGACAAACCTAGATGAAGTAGTTGGGCAAAAAGAAATTATTGGGAAAAAAACAAGTTTATATAAAATGATTAAAAATGGTCATGTTCCATCCATGCTATTGTATGGTGAGCCTGGTATTGGCAAAACCTCGATTGCATTTGCGATTGCTGGAACGACAAAGCTTCCTTTTATTGCATTAAATGCAACCACATCTGGTAAAAAGGATGTGGAGGCAGTTGTAGATGAAGCAAGAATGACAGGAAAGGTTATTCTCTTTTTGGATGAAATTCATCGCTTTAATAAAGCACAACAGGATTATCTACTCCCACATGTAGAAAGAGGAGATATTGTTTTAATAGGTGCTACTACAGAGAATCCCTATCACGACGTAAACCCTGCGATTAGAAGCAGATGTGGTCAAATTAAGCAATTAAAGAGATTAACAGATGATGATATTAATGAATTACTGCATCGAGCATTAAAAGAGGAAAAAGGGCTTGGAAATCTCTCCATTCAAATTAGTGATAATCAGGTGGAAAGAATCGCAATGGGAACAAATGGCGATGCAAGGAAATCGCTAACGCTATTAGAATCAATTGTATATTCATCAGATAAAGAAGAAGGAACTTTTATCATTAAAGATGAAACGATTGAACAAATGATTGAAAAGGTTGGTGTTTTTGGGGATAAAAAAGGTTCGCATTTTTATAATCTTTTATCAAGTCTACAAAAAAGTATTAGGGGAAGTGATGTAGATGCAGCCCTTTATTACCTTGCTCATTTGTTGGAAAGTGGAGATTTGGTAGCTGTGAACAGAAGACTACTAGTTATTGCTTATGAAGACATTGGACTCGCTAAAACATCTGTTGGAAATAATGTTTTAGCAGCAGTAACAGCTAGTGAGAGACTAGGTCTGCCAGAAGCACGTATTCCCTTATCTGTAGCGGTTGTGGAAATGTGCTTATCCTCAAAATCGAATGCTGCTTATAAAGCGTTAGATGCAGCGATAGCAGATGTTCGTAGTGGCAGAGTAGGTGATATCCCGATGCATTTAAGAGACGGGCATTATGAAGGTAGCAAAAAGCTTGGACATGTTGGCTATATTTATCCGCATGACCATCCAATTGGAACATTCGGAGGATGGGTCGATCAAGATTATTTACCAGAGAAGTTAAAAGGAACGCAGTATTACCACCCAACAGAAGCAGGGGAGGAGAAGAAGCTGGGATCTATATATGACAAACTTAGAGGGTTTAAAAAAGATAATAAAGAATAGATTTGAATAATTGGAGTCTGCGTAAATGACACTTATGAACAAAAGGTAGTCATTTATGTAGGCTTCTTTTTTAGGCGAATTATTAGGTGAAAAAATCTATGCGGAATAATCTTCATTTTCTTAGATGGTAGATAAAATGTCATTCTAGCAAATCAATATATTTTGTTAAAATCTTCATTTTTTTAACTATATATGAAAAATATTGACTTTCTTTTATTTTATAGATTGAAATAGAGGTAATTAGAGCTTAAATTGAAAGTGCTTACATTTTAGTGGCTGATTATATCCACTAATGATTGAATAAAAATGGAGGGGTTGAAAAGATGGGGAAATCGTTTAAAAAAGTATTTTTGATTCTCTTATGCATTCCTTTTTTATTGATTGGATGCTCTAGTGAAAGTAATACTGATGAGGGGAATAGTGAAGGAAAAACACAGGTTAAAATAACATGGAGAGATGTAGGCGAACATGATAATTTGAAAAAATATTTAACTAACACCTTTATTCCTGAATTTGAAAAAGAAAATCCAGACATAAAAATTGTTTTATCTCCGATCACCGCTAGTGAAGGAGACTATTTCTCAAAAGTAGCCTTATCGATGCAATCAGAAAGTACAGCACCTGATGTTGTAGCAGAAGACTCCTTTATGTTAAATTCTGATGCTAATGCAGGATATTTATTGCCTCTTGATGATTATGTGAGTGATTGGGATCAATGGGAATATTATACGGAAAATTTAAAGTCAGGTTCGCTTGGAGAAGATGGGAAATTGTATGCCATTCCAGGGACGTCTGATTCCCGTGGACTGTGGTATAACAAAAATGTTTTTAAAAAAGCTGGCTTACCAGATGATTGGCAGCCTAAAAATTGGGATGAAATTATAGAAGCTGCTGAAAAAATAAAAGATTCTTCCTCAGATGTGATTCCTCTTTCCATGGGAGTGGCAAAAGCAAATGGAGAATCTGTATCGATGCAAACTTTCGAGATGTTACTCTACGGCACAGAAGATGTTTTATTTGATGCTGAAACAAAAAAATGGCATGTAAATACAAAAGGAATTGAAGATTCCTTAAAATTTATTGACAACGTATACAATCAGAAAAAATTAGGGCCTCCTCTTTCCATTGCAATTAATAGTAACTACAGTTCCGTTCTATTTCAAGAGAAGTTCCCTAATGATGAAGCGGGAATTATCCTAGATGGATTCTGGAATACAGGCAATTATTCGGAAAATGGGGCAGTACCATTAGATAATGTAACAGAACGATTTGGTTTTGCTGCAATGCCTACCCAAAATGGACAAGAGCCTGGTAATACTACGATGTCTGGGGGATGGACATGGGCTATTCCAGCAAAAGCAAAAAATCCTGAAGCATCTTGGAAGGTTATCCAAGCTTTAGGTGGCAAAGAACAGCAAGCAGCACGCGCTGTTTCAGAAGGTAACTTAACAGTACGAGATGATTCGGCTGAGATTCCAGAATATAAGGAACAAGCATTTATTTCAGAAGCAACCGAATATTTGAAGAATGCACATTTTCGTCCTGCTAATGATAAATATCCGAATGTTTCAGTAGAAATTCAAACAATGGTAGAAGCGGTAGCGACTGGAAGTAAAACTCCAAAACAAGCTGCAAAGGATTATGCAAGTAACGTAACTAGGATTGTTGGAGAAGAGAATGTAGTTAAATAAGTTTTAAGCTGTACAAAAGGTTAGATAAATCTAAATGATGAGACCCTACAAGGAATTATCAGCCAGATTATGTATTATTCCTTGTAAGGTCTAAACCTTTTTGTCATAGTGATAAACTTTTTTAAAAAAGGTGGGATGAAATTGGAAGCCGCATTATTAAAGAAGCCTAAAAAGAAAGGCAAATCGGATCACTTTAAGGCAGCTATCTTTCTAGCTCCAACTTGGCTTTTATTATTGATTTTTTTTATTGGACCTATGATTTTGACCTTGCTTTTTTCTTTTACGAATTTAGCCTTGACCGGAGCAGAAGCTAGTCAGCTAAGATTTGTAGGTTTTGAAAACTTTACCCGAATGTTTCAAGATCCAGATTTCCGTGCTAGTGTATGGAACACAATTGTTTTCGTGTTTTTTTCTGCAGTATTAGGACAATGTTTTTTTGGCTTTTTGATCGCCTTTTTAATGAAAGAGAAAAATAAAACATTTAGAAGAATTGTTGGTTTAATCATTATTGCTGCTTGGGTAACTCCAGAAGTTGTTGTAGCATTCTGTTGGGTGGCATTTCTTGGGGAAAGCGGGACGGCTAATTGGCTATTGAGTCTTTTTGATATTAAGCCAATTGCCTGGTTGTTTACCTTCCCTATGATTAGTGTAGTCATAGCAAATATGTGGAGAGGAACGGCTTTTTCCATGATGGTGTTTCAGGCTGCTTTAGACGATGTTCCTAAAGATGTGGAAGAGGCAGCTATTATGGATGGTGCCCGCCGCTTTCAGGTTATTCGCTATATCACTATCCCGATGGTAAAAGGAACGATCGCAACGAATATGATGCTAGTTACTCTGCAAACTCTTGGGGTATTTGCTTTAATTTATACAATGACTGGCGGTGGTCCAGGTGTAAGTACAGCGACTCTACCTGTATTTATGTATAAACAGGCATTTGTTAGTTATCAGTTAGGATATGGAACTGCCATTTCCTTTGTGTTGTTAGTATTAGGAGCAATTGCCAGCTTAATATATATGAAAACCTTGAAAGTGAAAGTGTAGGTGATGTAAGTTGGTCCAAAAAGGATATAAAGTCGAAAAATTTATTCATTATTTAATTCTCTCTATTCTAGCAATCCTGTTTTTATTGCCACTGCTATGGATGATTTTCGCATCAGTAGATCCAGGGGCAATTCAGGCACTAAAGATGCCAGAAAAGATAACGTTAGATAACTTTAAGTCCATATTGTCAGAAACAGCGATTTTGCGTTCGTTTTTTATTGGTATCGGAATCTCAACTTCGCAAGCATTGTTAGTAGTGATTTTATGTATTTTGGCTGCGTATCCACTATCTAGGTATACGTTAAAATATAAAAATAGTTTTATGATGACAATCTTGTTTATGACTTCATTACCAATGACAGCAGTCATCGTACCTGTATTTCAATTATTTCTTTATTTGAAATTTCAAGATTCTTTAATTGCGATGACACTTTTTTTAACAGCATCCTCTTTGCCATATGGTATTTGGATGATGAAAAATTTTATGGATTCTATTCCTTTAGATTTAGAAGAATCAGCATGGGTTGATGGTGCATCAATCTTCCAAGGAATAAAAAAAATCGTTGCTCCATTAATGCTTCCTGGTATATTTACAGTTGCTATTTTTACTTTTACAGGCAGCTGGGGAAATTACTTTGTTCCATATATCCTGATTCAAAGTCCTGAAAAAATGCCAGCATCTGTGACGATATTTCAATTTTTCGGAAATTTCGGAATGGTTAATTACGGTAGATTAGCAGCGTTTTCGGTAATGTATACATTACCTGTTGTCATTTTGTATACAATATCACAAAATTTTATGTCAAAAGGCTTCAGTTTAGGTGGAGCTACGAAAGGATAGGGTGCTATGTTTTATACAATTGAAAAATTAGAAGCGAGGATTAAAGAATTAAATACTTATCGTTACATGGAAAAAAGTAGTCTCAACGGTTGGAAAGCAAAAGAGAGCATTGATGGAGAAGAGAAATATCCTCCTTACCTCTCTGCTGATTGGAAAGACTTTTCTATAGGGGATATTTGGGAAGGAAGAGACTATTATTTATGGATTCAAACAACCTTTAAAGTACCGAGATCAGATGGGAAAGTAATCTTATTATTGGATTTTGGACGAACAGGTGGAGGTTATAATTCTGGGTTTGAGTCATTACTTTTTATTGATGGTCATCCATATCAAGGTGTTGATTCCAATCATAAAGAAGTCTTTATTGATTCGGAATTGTACGGAAAGGAAATTACTCTCTCATTAAAATTATGGTCCGGGTTAGAAGGCGGAGGACCTGAACACATTCAATCACATAAATTTAAAGCAGCGGATTCTGCTGTTTTAAATGAAGAATGTGATGATTTATATTTTACAGCTGATTGTGTCTTAAAAACGATTAAACAATTAAAGGAGGATAACCCTGATCGATACGAACTTTTGCCTTTATTAGAAAAGGCAATGAAATATATTGATTGGTCTTATCCAGGAAGTCCGTCTTTTTATAAAAGTGTAAAATTAGCAAATGACATGCTACAAAAAGGAATTGATTCTTTAGACAAACGTGATTTAGTAGCAATTACCACTATAGGTCATACACATATTGATGTTGCTTGGTTATGGAGATTAAAACATACAAGAGAAAAAGTAGCCCGTAGTTTTTCAACTGTTTTACAGTTAATGAAGCAATACCCAGACTATATATTTTTACAAACACAACCCCAACTCTATAAATTTATTAAAGAGGATTATCCTCTAATCTATGAACAAATTAAAAATAGAATAGCGGAAGGACGATGGGAAGTAGATGGAGCTATGTGGCTTGAAGCTGATTGTAATATACCATCTGGGGAATCATTAACTCGGCAAATTCTCCATGGAACGCAATTTATAAAAAAGGAGTTCAATAAAGATGTCCAGTATCTATGGCTGCCAGACGTATTCGGTTATTCGTGGGCATTGCCACAGATTTTAAAAAAGAGTGGAATAGAGACATTTATGACCACTAAAATAAGTTGGAATCAATATAATCGAATGCCGCATGATACATTTGTGTGGCGTGGAATAGACGGATCTGAGGTGTTAACGCATTTTATTACTACACCTGAACCAGGAAGAAACTTAGTTGATAATGAATGGGCGTCCCGCTGGTTCTATACGTATAATGGACAGTTAGAACCAGAAACAGTGTTAGGCAGTTATAAAGCTTACCGGAATAAAGATTTGAATAAACAATTACTGATATCATACGGGTATGGCGATGGCGGTGGAGGAGTCACGAGAGATATGTTAGAAAATCGCCGTCGAATGGATAAAATACCTGGTCTTCCTCACGTCAAAACAGGGCGTGCTGATGAATTTTTCAAGCAGCTTCATGAAACCGTAAATGCAGCAGAAAGTTATGTGCATAAATGGGATGGTGAATTGTATTTAGAATATCATCGAGGAACCTATACTTCTCAAGCGTTTGTAAAAAAAATGAACCGCAGATTAGAACTTGCATTAAGAGAGCTGGAAATTTTGTATGCAACAGTTCAAAATACGGAAGGAGACCCTTATCCGAAGGAAGAAATATATGATTTATGGGAAGTGTTATTACGTAATCAATTTCATGATATTATTCCTGGTTCATCGATAAAAGAAGTCTATCAAGACCATAAGGTGGAGATAGGAGGAGCGATGGAAAGATCAGCCCAACTTTTAACACGATTGAATGATGTCGTTATAAATCAATGGAACGTATATAACTCAGCAGGCTGGGAAAGAAGAGAATTGGTGACGATTGATCTAAATGAAAGCGGAAAATTCGTAACGGATTCTGGAGAAGAATTACAAGCTGTTCCTTGTGAGGAAGGATATATTGTTCAGACTCCTAACATTCCTGCTTTAGGGAATTGTATCATTCAGTTTGTACCAACTAAAGAGGATAGCATAGAAACCGATTTTGTTAAAGAAATAGAAAGTGGCATTGAGACAGATAAATACGTGATAAGTTGGAATGAAAAGGGACAGCTAATTAGCATCTATGACAAAAAATATCAGCGGGAAGTATTAAAAGAAAATGGTCTTGGTAATAGACTTCAATTATTTGAAGATAAACCAATGAACTTTAATGCATGGGATATCGATATTTTTTACCAAGAAAAATGTATTGAGTTAACCGCAGAATCAATTACGATCAAAGAACGAAATAAATTATATGCCTCGGTTGAATTTGTTTATTCGTTTGGTACTTCGAGAATTATTCAAATCATGCAGGTTTATAAAAATTCACGTCGAATAGATTTTATTACTCAGGCTGATTGGAAAGAAAGGGAACAATTGCTTAAAGCAGGATTTGATGTGGACATTCGCAATACAGAAGCAACTTATGATATTCAATACGGTAATGTTAAGCGACCAACACATTGGAATACGAGTTGGGATATGGCAAAATTTGAAACAGTGGCACACCAGTGGGTGGATTTTTCTCAAAGGGACTATGGAGTTAGCTTATTAAATGACTGTAAGTACGGTCATGATATTAAGGATCAAACGATGAGAATTACCTTATTAAAAGGTGGAATTTATCCAGACCCAACAGCTGATATTGGTCAGCATGAATTTACGTATAGTCTTCTACCACATAAAGGAGATTTCATAGAGGGAAGAACAGTTGAGGAAGCTTGGGCTATAAACCAGCCATTATCCGTAGTGAAAGGCAATAAATTGATTAAGGGGCTATTTAAATTACATGCAGAAGAAAGCGTATTCATAGATGCTATTAAATTAGCGGAAAATGGTAAGGGTCTAATTTTACGAGTACATGATCATCTAGGTAGTAACAGAGTTTTAAGTCTCGAGCCATTATTTGATTGTAAAGAATGGAATGAAACGAATTTACTGGAAAAGGACATGACCCTTCCTGTAGATATACAGGGGAATATCACATTTGAGTTAAATCCTTATGAGATTAAAACGATCCGTATTATATAAGGGTAATAATTAATTACAAGAGATTAATAGGTGGAAACAGTTTCTCCACCTATTAATCGTCTTTAACCGTGAGTTTAGCGACCTCTTCTAACATATTGTTTTTCATTATAATCGCACAAATATAAGTTGAATAATAACAAAAAGAGGGGGATATAATGTTTCGGAAAACTATCTTTAAGAAAATTTTTCTGTCATTCTCCGTTGTTATCATTATTTATACTTCTATCATTCTATTTGTTACAATTTCCCAAGAGTATTCCCAGAATAGGCTAGAATTGGATAAATTAAATGAAATGTTTCTTGAAAGGGAAAGTAATATAATTGACTATCGTTTAGATGTTTCGTTAAATGTGGTCAAGCTGCTATCCCAACAAGATGTTATTGTGGAGTTCTTAGAAAAGAATCAGTTTGATTACAATACATATAGTAAATTGTTTAATGAGTTAACAGGCAATCATTTTTCGAATGATCAATTAGGGTTTAATCTTGCTGTTTTAAAAGATTTTGGGACAGATGTAACGAGCTCTGATGGTTATTTTTTGTTTAAAGACTACATGAAATTTATTCATATGGATAAGAATTTGGAGAAATTAAAAGGATTTATGGGTTCGGAAGGAAACAATGATTTACAATGCTATGATGCAAATGACAAATTAATCATTGTTCATAAAATCTATTATCATCAGGAAAAGCAAAACCTTTACTTTTTTATTGTATGGGAGAAAAAGGACTTGTTAATGACGAATTTACCAGATGAGAATGGTATTTTTGGGATTGTCAATGAGTCTACCTTAGCCTCTACCGCAAATAGAGGGGAAAACATACTATCTAGTTTTTTACCAGTGGAAAATACGCATGAAAATCAAATTGTTTCTCGTTCATTAAATGATTATGATGGCTATCAAAAGGGTTCCAATGCGATACCAACAATTAATTATTTATATATAACGAATGTACATAAAGGAATAGGGTTACCGATTCATACCATTAAGAGCATAGCAATAATTTTGTTCGTATTACTTCTGCTCGGTTTCATTCTAACTACAATCTTAAGTAGAAAATCGTATTCACCGATTGAAGAAATTATCAAAAACATAAAAAGCGGTGAAAAAAAGAATAATACAGAAGAGTATATAAAAAATGAACTCACTAGTGTTGCATAAATGTTGTTAGAATATTCAGTTTAAATATGTCCCCTGTTAAGAGCCAAAAAAGTAAATACCCAACTAAAGGTGGATCCATCCATTTGGAAATTTTTTCACAATTAGACTTAAGAGACGACGACAATTTGTTTATTAAGGAATGGTTTTTCCTTCAATCTTTCGAAGCCAAATATGTGCTGGTTTCCACAAAGCTGCCCGTAAATATCGGCTAATTTGTAGGGTTTTTCGTTTACTTTTTGTCTCGATTTGTGCGAGAACATGCAGGCAAAAAACAATAAGTGCGATAAACACTTGATTCTGAATTGCCCATTCGCTTTGGCCGTAAAACTTTTTGATATGGAGATGTTGTTTAATCCATTTGAAAAATAACTCAATCGCCCAGCGTGATTTATACATCTTTGAGATTTCTTCAGCACTTAAATCAAAACGATTTGTGATTAAATGAAGCTCATTTCCTTTTGAATCAATCACTTTTAGAAGACGAAAGTAATTTTCGGCACGGTTTTGCGTCGTACCAATCAACACCATTTGATCCGACAAAACAGATGTATTCTCGGGTAGTTTAAAATCGTAAACCTCCCGTATGACTGCGTTTTTTCGCAGCCTAGAAAGGAAAAAGTAGCCGTCATCTGTCATCCGATCAAAGCGTTCGTAGTCTAAGTAACCACGGTCAAACACATACATACATTCCTTGTCATCAACCATTACTTCAAGCTGACCGCGGTCATGTTCTTTGGCCGTTGTCATAATGGCCTTTTCGGGATAGGATATACCTTTTTCCATAAACACAAGGCGTAAGTGCAATTTAACACCCGCTTTTGTTTTGCGGAATTTTGCCCATTTATGATTAGTCAAATTGAGAGGCAATGTGCTTGAATCAATGATTTTTAATGGCATCACAAGTTTCGTGTTGTGCGTTTTGGCATGAATTTGTGAAACTAAATCAAGGAAAAGCTTTTGGAATAAGTCTGGATTCATGCCATTTAAACGGCGTGAGAGTTGGGAAATACTGATAGAATCAAGATCAATGCCCTTTTGCAGTTGATCATCGAAAAGACAATCGCTCAGCGCATGCAGACTTTCGACTTCTTCTAGCTGCGCAAAAAGTAATAATTTTAGAAATGACTCTGTCGTTAGTTTTTTCGTATAGAAATCTAATTTCAACGTTTTCACGTTTTCTTCAAATAATTGAAGATTTATTGGTGAAAACCATTGTCCAAATGAAGTTTTTCGTGTAATCTTGTCCATGCGATAGTCCTTTTTAGTGGATTTGGACGGGTTACCACCTAACTTATCCATTATAAAGGACTTTTTCTTTGCATAAAATGATAAAATTGAACATTTCAAGTATTTTTAATAGTTAAATTAAATTAACGCAACACTAGTGAAATGAACTAGATTATATTATCTCTAATATTCATGATATAAATAAAATCAATAAAAATTTAGTGCAATTGCAAGAAAGCTCATTAAGCGATTTACAAGAGAACTTTTTAAAGAATATCATTTATGAAAATTATGATAAGCAGTTTATAGAGAAAAGATTGAATCTTCTTCAGTTAGATCCATTCCGTGACGGTGGAATTCTTGCAATTGTATCAATGGAGGGAATTTCAGAGTGGGAATCAACTTTAAGTGAAGGCAATATTTTGACATTAAGAAAAAAAGTATTAGCTTTATTTAATGACAAAGATCCCAACCAAAAATTCATATCATTTCCGATTGATTATCAACATTTTTGCTTATTTTTTGCAGAAAAAAATCAGCATCTTATTTTAGAGATGTTAAATAGAATGATTCATAGAATAGAGCAAGAATTAGGAATAGAAATAACTTTTACCCTCTCGCAAGCTTTTTCTTCGTTAATAGATTTACCAGAAATATTTAAGTCATCTTTTCAGCTTATGGAACAGAAATATTCTTTTATCGATACAAAATGTTTATGTACCAGCAATGTTCCTTTAACGTCTGAAAAAGAATACTTCTATAGTGTGGAGACGGAAAGTATTTTAATAAATTTTATGCAGAAAAGAGACTTGAAGCAAGCTGAAAAACTGATAAAGGAGATTGTCGAAACAAATTTTAGAGAAGAAAGCATGGATATATTTAGTATTTATGATTTTAGAAATGCCCTTATCAACACATTAAAAAGAATCTTGAATAAATTTAATTTACCGTTTGGCGATTTTTTGAAAGAGAATAAGGCTTTGTTTTTTCATTTGAACAGTACCGATATTGAGATTTTAAAGAGCACCTTTATCGATATTTTCAATGAGTTAATGCTTCTTCTAGGAGAAAAACATTCTCTTAAACTTTCAACTGTAGAAAGTGTTATCAGTTATATTCAAGATAATTACACAAACGATCTTTCCTTAGGGGAAGTTGCAGATCATTTTCAATTAAGTGAATCCTATGTAAGCAAGTTGATCAAAGATCATTTGAAGTCTTCTTTTAAAAATTATGTAAACCAGCTGAAGGTAGAAAAATCCAAGGATTTATTGAAATCAGGTAAATATATGGTATCACTAACGTCGCATAAATTCTAACTGAATATTCTGTTTTCTGATATTCCCGTTTGAGAAGAAAAACGAAGACACGCGAACAGAGGTAGTAATCATCCATTTTTTTACTATAACCTTTGGCGAGGGCGACAGAAACGGTTAAACCTTTACGGGACAGCTCTTCCTGCTATTTTTCGAATCCAAATACGTGCTGGTTTCCAGGGTGCTGCTTTTAGCCACCGACTGATTTGTAAGTACGTCCGTGAACTATTTGTACTCAGCTGAGCCAGTACATGTAAACAGTAGACGATCATCGCGATGTACACTTGATTATGCACAGCTTGTTCGCTTTGTCCGTAGAACTTTTTGATGTTTAAATGTTGCTTCATCCACTTGAAAAACAGCTCGATTGCCCAGCGTGATTTATACAATTCAGCGATTTCATCTGCACTCAAGTCGAAGCGATTCGTTATGAGGTGTAACTCATTTCCTTTTGAATCCAACACTTTCAATTGTCTGAATTCATTACCTGCTCGACTTTGTGCTGTGCCCAAGGAAATCATTTCATCTGATAAAACGGTTGAATCTTTTGGAAGATCAAATTCCTCGATTTGATGAGTTACAGCGTTTTTCCGCAAGCGTGAAACGAAGAAGTAACCATCGTCGGTCATGCGGTCGAATCGCTCGTAATCCAAGTAGCCACGGTCAAAGACGTACATGCACTCTTTGTCGTCAACGAGTACTTCTAGCTGACCTCGATCATGTTCGATCGCATTCGTTAACACCGCTTTGTCTGGATAGGAACAACCCTTTTCTAAGTAAACAAGACGTAAATGAAGCTTAATGCCTGACTTTGTTTTGCGGAACTTAGCCCATTTATGATTGTTCAAATTCAGTGGCAACGTACTCGAGTCGATGATTTTCAGTGGTGTTGTCATTTTACGTCGCTTATCAAAATCCGTTTTCTCATGAATTTGCGCGACTAAATCTAGAAACACCTGCTGGAACACCTCTGTCGGTACTTGATTTAATCGACGTCCTAATTGTGAAAAGCTAATCGATTCCAAATTCGTTGCTTTTTGTAGGTCGTCTGAAAACAATGTATCACTGACAGCACGCAGACTTTCGGTTTCATTCAGCTGCGCAAACAGCAGTAATTTCAGGAATGAAGCGATGTGTAGCTTCTTTGTATAGTAATTTAATTGATGGGTTTCAACCAATTCTTCAAGTTTTGTGGAGGAAATCGGTGAAAACCATTGTTCAAATGATGTTTTTCGTGTAAACTTATCCATGCTTATGTCCTTTATGTTGGATTTGGATGGTTTACTACCGTCCAACCATTATAAAGGATTTTTTTGTGTATCATTAATATTACAGAAAATTCAGATTTCCGGAAGGCGTTGTATTATTTTAATGCGACGCTAGTGATATGGTATCAGAAGTTGGCGAAATGGTAGGGTGTAAAAATGTTAATACTTTTATAAGGATTTTTAAGCAGTATGAAGGAATAACACCAGGAAAGTATGTTATCAATAAAATGGCCAAATAAATATAATGATATACAAAGTGTGTTTACTCTGTGTAAGCACACTTTTGTGTATTTAGGCTGCGAGTAATAGCTATAAACTTTTTCTAAGATATTTCGACTTTTTAAATAAATTTACACACAAAATTCAAATAACTATTAAAATAGAATAAAGAGACTTGATGAAAAGGGCGTGAAATGGTGCAAATCGATAAAATAGAAGTTCAGCATGTAAAAATGCCGTTGGTTAGTCCTTTTGAGACGAGCTTTGGCAAACTGTTAGAGAAGGATTTTCTTATAATTAAAATATATAGTGGAGAGCACATTGGCTATGGAGAGTCTGTCGCTTTACCTGATCCTACTTATAATGAGGAAACGACTGGAACAGTCATTTACATGTTAAATGAGTTTTTGATACCACTCTTGTTAAAAGAAGAAATAAATCATCCAGATGAAGTTTCAAAAAGATTCGCTCCTATCAGAAGAAATAATATGGCAAAAGCAGCTTTAGAAGGAGCGATATGGGATTTATATAGTAAGAAATTAGGTATTTCTCTTTCTAAAGCACTTGGTGGTGTACAAACTTCGATTGATGTAGGGGTTAGCATTGGAATTGAACCTACTACAGAGATGCTTTTATCAAAGGTGGATCGTTTTTTGTCAGAGGGCTATAAAAAAATCAAAGTAAAAATTAAACCTGGTTATGATTTGGAGCCTTTAACGAAAATAAGACAGACTTTTGGATATGAAATACCGTTAATGGCGGATGCTAACTCTGCGTATACATTAGCAGACATTGAAAGAATCAAAGAATTAGATCCACTTAAATTGATGATGATTGAACAGCCGTTAGCATATGATGATATTATTGACCATTCTATCCTACAGAGCGAGCTTGCTACACCAATATGTCTAGATGAAAGTATTCATTCCGTAGAAGATGCGCGAAAAGCGATTGAATTAGGAAGTTGTAAAATTATTAATATTAAGATTGGCCGTGTTGGTGGATTGACCGAATCGAAGAAAATTCATGATTTATGTGAAAAACATGGTATCCCTGTATGGTGTGGAGGAATGCTGGAAGGCGGTATTGGCAGAGCGCATAATATCGCGATTACAACACTCCCAGCCTTTACTATAGCAGGAGATACATCTGCTTCCAATCGATACTGGAAAAAGGATATCATCTGTCCAGAAGTCACATTGTCTACCCCAGGAAAAATAGATGTGCCCTCAGGAGCTGGTATTGGATTCGACTTAAACGAAGAAGTGATTAATCAACATATGATTTCGAAGAAGGTATATCCTAATCTATCTATATAGTTAAGGGGAGAACAAATAAAGTGAAACCTTATATGATAAGAGAAGTGACCGCAAAAGATGAAATCCAAATGGTGGTTGTTTTTCAAGATTTAATTTGGGGGAAGAAGAATACGATGCCTTTTCCATTTTTGGTTGCCTCCCTTCATAATGGAGGGATCATTATAGGGGCTTTTCTCAAGAAAGAATTAGTCGGTTTTTGCTATGGTTTTCCTGGCTTTCATCAAAATGAAGTATATTTGGTGTCACATATGATGGCAGTAAAGGATAAGGAAAGAAATGCTGGATTGGGCTTTAAAATGAAAGTTAAACAAAAAGAATTAGCTTTGGAGCGTGGCTATAAAAAAATTATCTGGACTTTTGATCCGCTAGAATCACGTAATGCCTTTCTTAATATTGCAAAATTAGGAGGAACAGTCAAAACATATTATTCCGATCATTATGGAATAATGGACGATGAATTAAATAGTGGTCTTCCTTCAGACCGTTTTTTATTAGAGTGGAGTCTTAAGGGGAAATCTGTTAATAATATTCCGGCGGAGGAGCAAATTCAATCGATTGTTACTTGGGAAATGGCGGCAGATATTCCTGTGCCATTATTCGTAGAATCAATTTCCAAAAAGGCAGAATTCTATAAGGTTCCTGTTCCAAATAACATACATACAATAAAAGAAAGAGACATTGCGATAGCAAAAAAATGGCGCATCATGCTACGAAATGCATGTAATCACTTGTTTGAAATGGGATATATCATTCATTCTTTTCAAAAGACAAATGAACCAGTGAATTATTATATTGTAAGCTTAGGCAAAGTCGCTTGTTTTAGCAAAACAATACAAGCTGAATAACGAGGTGCATAAACTAGGAGGGGAAAAATGCGCGAGCAAATTGACGGCTGGGTAGATAGGCAAAAGGAAAATATAATAGAAATGTACCAGTTTCTTCATAATAATGCAGAAATAAGTTGGGAGGAAGTTAAAACAACTCAATTTATAAAGAATGAACTAGAGAAATTATCAATCTCTTATGAATTATTTAATGATCAAACTGGTATTGTAGGTGTATGGGGAGAAGGTAATGCTCCTGTCGTTGGCCTTCGAGCAGATATGGACGCATTATGGCAACAAGTTAACGGGAAATGGAAAGCAAATCATTCATGCGGTCATGATGCACATACAACTATTTTACTTTTTACTTTAAGATGTCTGAAGGAATTGGGTTTTGAACCAAAAGGAAAGATTAAGTCTCTTTTTCAGCCGGCCGAAGAGACTGGTGCAGGGGCAATTTCTTTTATTAATAAGGGGCTTTTAGATGATGTGGATTATTTATTAGGACTGCATGTACGGCCAATTCAAGAAATGAGATTTGGCGAATGCTCTCCTGCTATTTATCATGGTGCAGCAGCAAGCTTTAAAGGGAAAATATATGGAATGCAGGCACATGCAGCAAGACCTCACTTAGGTATAAATGTAATCGATAGTCTTACAGCAATCAATGTGGCGATCCGTTCTATTCCTTTAAATCCGATCATTCCAGCATCCGCAAAATTAACTTTTGCACAAGCAGGAGGGAAAAATTTCAACATTATCCCAGATTATGCCGAGTTTGGGATCGATGTTCGTGCCCAAACCAATGAAGCGATGGCTCAATTAATTTCCAGATTAGAGAGCCAAGTAAAACTAGCAGGAGAGGCAAATGGAGCAAGAATAGAATTAGAACTATTATCCGAAATGCCAGCAGCAAGTCCTAATAAATGGATGGAGGAAATAGTAGCAAGAAGCATTAAAGATATACTTGGGAAAGAAGGGCTTGTAAAACCACCAATAACACCTGGAGGCGAAGATTTTCATTATTATGCAAAAGTAAATGAACAACTTCAAACAACCATGATCGGATTAGGTACTGATTTGCAGCCAGGTTTACACCATCCTGACATGCATTTTCAGCTAAATAGCTTACTACATGGGATAAAAATCATGGCACTATCTACAACTAAATTAATGGAAAGAAACCACTAAATAGAATGGGCTGGGACATAAGTATTCCAACCAAATATAAACCTAAACAATTACACGAAGATGCTAAAAAAATTCGTATAATTGTTTGGGTTTTTTATTCATTTTACAAAGATGGTTTGTGGTTATCACCCCCAGACTAAATACATTTCGCTTTCCGTGGGACGAGTGCCAAGCCTCCTTGTCATATTATTCCTATGGGAAGTAGAGCAAAATCTTTTTAATCTAATTTACGAGATTTTCTAAAAGAAAAAATAATAGCCTCCCCATGTAAATGGATAAATCCACTAATTATTATGCAAAGTGAAAAAATATGATATCCTATTGAATAGATAGGATATAAAATAATTATACTGGATAAAGGATGAATATTAGGTCTTTATACCAACAATTCATAAGTAATTATGCTATAATGCTTAATGGCAATTATACAGAAAAACCGCATACTATAGGGAAATTAAAAGGGGCTACAAATGAAAGCATTAATAAGCCAAGATAAACCGGTTAAACGACTAGCTATTTTTATTTTAGGACTTTTGATTATGTCATTAGGTATTGTTTTAGTTATAACAGCAAATTTAGGTTCAGCCCCTTGGGATATTTTGAATATTGGATTACATATTCAGTTTGGTCTAACCATTGGCAGCTGGGCAATAATAGTTGGATTTTTAATATTATTAATTGCTGCGATTCTTTCCAAGAAGCTTCCACAGTTTGGGGCTTTATTAAATATGGTGTTAGTAGGAGCCTTTATTGATCTCTTTTTACTCCTTCCTTTTATGAATACCCCTTCCTCCTTATATCAAAAATGGATCATGTTTTTAATTGGGTTGATCATAATGGGCTACGGAATGGGAATCTATATTTCTGCAAAACTTGGTGCCGGACCTCGTGATAGTCTAATGATCGTCTTATCCGAAAAATTTGGTGGAAGTATCGCAAAAACGAGGTTATTTATGGAGGCGATTGTTTTAGTAATAGGATGGATGCTCGGGGGACCCGTATCTTGGGGGACGATTATCTATGCTGTTTTAATAGGAAGAATTGCCGGATGGAGTATCCCACAGTGTACAAAATGGACGAACTATATACTGAATCGAAGCGAAAGAACAGTGAATAATATTCACCAACATAATATGGAGCAGGAGGCAAAATAATGAAGATATCAACTAAAGGAAGATATGGATTAACCATTATGATGGAGTTAGCAAAGAAGCATGGAGAAGGACCGATTTCCTTAAAATCTATTGCTCAAACAAATAATTTATCGGAGCATTACTTAGAACAATTAGTTGCACCATTGCGTAATGCTGGTTATGTACGTAGTATTCGCGGAGCATATGGTGGGTATGTTTTAGGGGATGAACCAAATAAAATTACTGCTGGAGACATTATTCGCATATTAGAAGGACCGATTAGTCCGGTCGAAGGAATCGAAGATGAAGAACCAGCCAAAAAAGCATTATGGATGAAAATTAGAGATGCTGTAAAAGATGTGTTGGATTCAACAACAATAGAAGACTTAGCTAATCATAAAGAAGACGGCAGTTCAGACGGTTATATGTTTTATATATAAAAAGCTGTTTTCGTAAAGTTTGTTGCTAGTAACCCGCAGCCTGAATACAATTCGCTTTCCATGGGGCTACGCTTGAGCCCCCTTGGCTGGCTCATCTGTCTCGCTATCGAGGCCACTGAAAAAGTCTTTTTTTCGTGCGAAATGAAGAGCAAGCATTTTTGAAAGTGAAAATAAGGTTGGTTTGGAGAGGCGTCCGCTCGACTCCTATGGGAGCTGCGAGAAAGTCCGAGACCCCGCAGGAACGTAGTGACGAGGAGGCTTGGCGCTCGCCCCATGGAAAGCGAGCGGACGCCTCGGAAAACAAATCGATCATCTTATGTTTAAAAAGTGGCTATTGCCCATTATCATTAACTAGCCAGTTTTTCAGTGCCCTCCTCGATATCCCAAAGGAGTCTATGTATATTCAGGCTGCTGCTCAGTTTTCCAATATATAAATTTTCCCTATTAAAAACAACAATCTTATAGAAAACAGTAACATAAAAAGATACTAACTAAATGTAGGTGAATAACGTGGAACATATTTATGTGGATCATGCGGCAACTTCTCCCATGCATCCAAAGGTAATTGACAAAATGTATGAAATCATGAAAGATCAATTTGGAAATCCATCGAGTATTCATACTTATGGAAGACAGGCAAGAAATATTTTAGATAATGCAAGGGCGGTAATAGCTTCTAGTATTGGCGCACTCGAAAATGAAATTATTTTTACGAGTGGTGGAACGGAGGCAGATAATTATGCTATCTTTGGAATTGCTGAAGGAAAAGAAACAAAAGGAAAACATATTATCACAACAGAAATCGAACATCATGCCGTATTGCATGCTTGCCAAGAATTAGAGAAAAAAGGCTACGAGATTACTTATCTTCCCGTTAATGAATACGGAGTAATAGATTTAAATGAATTTAAAACGGCATTAAGAGAAGATACAATACTTGTTACCATAATGTATGGTAATAACGAAATAGGTTCGATTCAGCCAATTAAAGAAATTGGCTTATTGTTAAAAGAGCATCCTGCAGTATTTCACACAGATGCCGTACAAGCCTATGGTTTAGAGGAAATCGATGTAAAAGAACAGCATATTGACCTTTTATCTGTTTCGTCCCATAAGATTAATGGACCTAAAGGTATTGGGTTTTTATATGTTAGAAACGGCATTAAGTTAAATCCCCGATTTTTTGGTGGGGAACAAGAGAAAAAAAGAAGAGCAGGGACGGAAAATGTTCCTTCTGTAGCTGGTTTTCAGCTAGCAGTAGAGATTGCCGAGCAGGATAGATTCTATAAGAGAGAGCAATATAAAAAATACAAAGAAATACTTATCGGCATCTTAAAAGAAAATAATATTTCATTTAAACAAAACGGATTAGTTGATAATACCTTACCACATGTTTTAAACTTAAGCTTTCCTGGTACAAATGTCGAAGCGATGTTAGTTAATCTCGATTTAGCAGGTATTGCGGCTTCAAGTGGTTCAGCTTGTACAGCAGGATCAATCGAACCTTCCCATGTGTTAGTAAGCATGTTTGGTAAAGAATCGGAAAGAACGAAAAATTCGATTCGATTTAGCTTTGGTTTAAATAATACGGAACAACAAATAGAAAAGGTCGGTCATGAATTAGTCAAAATCATTAACCGTCTGACAAAATGATAACCTTCCCTTCCATGTTAAGGGAAGGGCTAAGGGGGAAATGGAAATGGAAATGGAAATGGAAAAAGCACCGAAAGATACCCGTGTAGTAGTTGGAATGTCCGGTGGAGTAGATTCATCTGTTGCAGCACTTCTTTTAAAAGAGCAAGGATACGATGTTATTGGTATATTCATGAAAAACTGGGATGATACAGACGAATTTGGTGTCTGCACAGCAACAGAGGATTATGAAGATGTTATTCGTGTCTGCAATCAATTAGGGATTCCTTATTATGCGGTGAATTTTGAAAAACAATACTGGGATAAAGTATTTACTTATTTTCTTGATGAATATAAAGCAGGTAGAACACCTAATCCTGATGTGATGTGTAATAAAGAAATTAAATTCAAAGCTTTCTTAGAGCATGCGATGAGCCTTGGCGCTGATTATCTAGCAACAGGACATTATGCACAAGTTGTTAGAGAAGATGGACAAGTCAAAATGCTTAGAGGAAAAGATGATAATAAAGACCAAACTTACTTTTTAAATCAACTAACAGAAGAACAATTAAGCAAAGTAATGTTCCCTATTGGTGGCATGGAAAAATCAAAGGTTCGTGAACTTGCTGCTAAAGCAAATCTTGCAACTGCAACTAAAAAAGACAGCACAGGCATTTGTTTTATTGGAGAACGTAATTTTAAAGAATTCTTAAGTGGATTTCTTCCTGCCCAAAAAGGGAATATGGAAACAATGGATGGAGAAATAGTAGGTCGTCATGATGGGCTTATGTATTATACAATTGGACAAAGACATGGACTTGGCATTGGTGGAAGTGGAGAACCTTGGTTTGTTATCGGCAAGGATTTAAAGAGAAATGTTTTATACGTAGGACAAGGTTTCCATCATGAATTATTGTATTCTGACAGTATTATCGCAACTAATATTAGCTGGGTGTCTAAAGATAGAATTGGTACATCGTTTGAATGCACAGCTAAATTCCGTTACCGTCAACCAGATAATAAAGTGACGGTAGAGATTATCGATGAAAATACAGTGAAAGTTATTTTCCATGAGCCAATTCGTGCCGTTACACCAGGTCAAGCAGTGGTGTTCTATCAAGGGGAAGAATGCTTAGGCGGTGGAACGATTGACAAAGTATTTCGGGATAATGAAAGATTAACATATGTAGGTTAATGGTGAACGGGACTGGGACATAAGTATTCCAGCCAAAGATAAATCCAAACAATTATACGAAGATACTAATAAAAGTTCCGTATAATTGTTTGGTTTTTTATTTGTTTTTAAAAGGATGTTTCCATGAAGTTTAGTGCAATTCCCCGCAGCCGGAATACACTTCGCTTTCCGTGGGGCTAAGCTTAAGCTTCCTCAGCTTCTCCTCCGGGGTCTCAGACTGTCTCGCTAATCCCCTTGGCGTCTTCGTGTATTCCGGCTGCTCTGTTTTTCCAACTAATTATATTTCCTCTTGTAAAAAGTATGCGAAAGCAGCTGCTATTTACTAGCTAGATTAGAAATTGTTCGTCTTTACAGAGTATCTATTTAGTTATGTCCCAACCTTGTTTTTTACATATCGTAAAAGTAGCTAGCAATTTTCCTGAAGTAGGATGATTTGCTAGTTTCTTTTGTGCTATTGGTTTTCTCATTTTTGATTAGAAAATATGCTATACTACCAATTAGAAATGGAGTGTTTTAAGATGGATAATAGTCAATTAGGAATACAATATATGCAAGAAGGTAAATGGGAAGAAGCAGCAAAGTTTTTTATGGAAGAGATTGAGAAGAATCCGAATAATGCCGTTTCTTACGTTAATTTTGGGAATGTTTTATCTGCTTTAGGAGACGAGACAAGAGCGTTATCTTTTTACCAAAAAGCGATAGAAATAGATGATACTACTGCTGCAGCCTACTATAGTGCAGGAGCTGTTTACTATGAGAAAGAAAATTTAGAATCTGCAAAAACGATGTTTGAACAAGCACTAGCAAAAGGATTAGAAACAAGTGACAATTTCTTTATGTTAGGATTAACATATGTTGGTTTAGAAAAAGGAAAACTTGCTATTCCTTATTTTCAGAGAGCAGTTGAGTTAAATAATCAAGATGCTGAGGCATATTTTCAATTAGGTCTCTGTTTGGCACAAAGCGATTATATTGAGGAAGCAATTGCGCAATTTCAATCCTGTATAACAATAGATGCTAATCACGCTGATGCTTATTATAATTTAGGCGTTGCGTATGGTTTTAAAGAAGAAACAGAGAAAGCAATAGAAATGTTTGATAAGTCACTAGAAATCCAACCAGATCATCTCCTTGCCGGTTATGGGAAGCAAATTATCGAAGGAAAATAATAGGAGATTAAAGCGTAGAAAGGAGGATTCCAGTTGAACGAGCAGAACTCCTTGGATCTTTTTGAACAAGAAAAAAAGTATGTTAAGGGACGTCATCTTGTTACCATTTTTCATAATGAACAGAACCTTTACTCTGTAATAAGAATAAGAGTAGACGAAACGAATCATGATTATGATGATAAAGAAGCGGTTATTACTGGCTATTTGCCGAAGATGAATGAAGAAGAGACATATACATACTATGGTGATTTTAAAGAGCATCCAAGATTCGGGCTACAGCTGCAGGCAACTTCCTTTCGAAAAGAAATGCCACAAACAAAGCAAGGGGTTGTGGCTTATTTATCCAGTAATCTGTTTAAAGGGATTGGGGAAAAAACAGCTGAAAATATAGTGGATACATTGGGAGAAGAGGCAATATCTAAAATCATGAATCAGCCATCGATTTTAGACACAGTGCCTAAACTTGCAGCTGATAAAGCGAAAATATTATATGATACCTTAATGAAAAACCAGGGCTTAGAACAAGCAATGGTTTCGCTAAATCAATACGGTTTTGGTCCACAATTATCGATGAAAATTTATCAAGTATACAAAGAAAATACTTTAGAAGTGGTTCAGACTAATCCGTATAAATTGGTGGAAGATATAGAAGGGATTGGTTTTGGAAAGGCAGATGATCTTGGTTCACAAATCGGAATTACAGGTAATCATCCAGATCGTTTAAAAGCTGGGTGCTTGTATATTTTAGAGCTAAGCAGTAATCAAGAAGGTCATGTCTATCTTCAAGCTGAATATTTGCTTGAAAAAGTTAAAGTGTTACTTGAAGAAAATCAAAAAGAGGAAATAGAGTTTTCGCAAATAGCAGAGCAGATTATTCAGCTAGAAGAAGAAGGGAAAATTATAGTTGAGGATAAAAAAATATATTTGCCTTCTTTGTTTTTTTCGGAAAAAGGACTTGTACGAAATATTAAGCGGGTAATGGAACAATCAGAATATAAGGATCAATTTCCAGAATCAGAATTTTTGCTTGCCTTAGGAAATTTGGAGGACCGCATTGGCGTTCAGTATGCTCCATCGCAACGAGAAGCGATTCAAACGGCGCTTATGTCTCCGATGCTTATTTTGACAGGTGGTCCTGGTACAGGAAAAACGACAGTAATCAAAGGAATTGTTGAATTATATGGAGAATTGCATGGTTGTTCCTTAGATCCAAACGATTACAAAAATGATGAGCCCTATCCGTTTATTCTTGCTGCACCGACTGGCAGAGCTGCAAAGCGAATGGCTGAATCGACTGGTTTACCTGCTGTTACGATTCATCGATTGTTAGGTTGGAATGGGACAGGGACATTTGAGCGAGATGAGGATCATCCTCTCGAAGGTAAAATTCTCATAGTGGATGAAACATCGATGGTAGATATTTGGTTAGCCCATCAATTATTTAAAGCCTTGCCTGAGCATATTCAAGTCATTATTGTTGGGGACGAAGATCAACTACCCTCAGTGGGACCAGGTCAAGTTCTAAAGGATTTACTTGATTCAGCTTGTATTCCTACTGTTAAGCTGAAAGATATTTATCGTCAAGCAGAAGGGTCATCTATCATCGAATTAGCACATGAAATGAAAAAGGGACAGTTACCGGCTAATTTGCTTGTACCACAAGGAGATCGATCCTTCATAAAGTGCTCTTCCAGTCAAATTCCACAAGCAATTGAAAAAATTGTTTTAAATGCAAAAAATAAGGGATTTGCACCAATGGATATTCAAGTATTGGCACCGATGTATAGAGGACCTGCAGGTATTGATCGGTTAAATGCTATTTTACAGGAAAGTTTAAATCCTAATCCTGACGGAACCAGAAAAGAGCTGAAATTTGGAGACGTTACATACCGAATAGGGGATAAAGTCCTTCAACTAGTCAATCAACCAGAAAGCAATGTTTTTAATGGCGATATGGGAGAGATTGTATCGATTTTTTATGCGAAGGAAAATACGGAAAAGCAAGACATGGTTATTGTTTCGTTCGATGGTATCGAAGCAACTTATACACGACAGGATTTAAATCAAATTACCCTTGCTTACTGCTGCTCTGTCCACAAATCGCAAGGAAGTGAGTTTCCAATCGTCATCATGCCTATCGTTAAAAGCTATTATCGCATGTTGAGACGGAATCTCATTTATACGGGCATCACAAGAAGCAAACAATTTTTAATTCTTTGCGGTGAGGTAGAAGCGATAGAATTGGGAGTTAGTCGAAATGACGAGCTGAATCGGCAAACTACCTTAAAAGAAAAAATCAAAGAGGCATTCGCTGATGTATACCAACCAGACGAAACGAAAGAAATGACGTCAGAGAATTCATTTGATTTATTGTACGAAGGCAAAATCAATCAAATTGATCCAATGATTGGTATGGAAAATATCACACCGTATGACTTTATGGAAACGTCTGAAGTATAAGATGATAAATTTAAGTTGTATATTGGTTGTCAAGGCATCCACTCGCTATCCCTATGAAAAGTTAGTATTTTTGAAGTTGAAAATCTCCATTTTTAGGGGATTTTTTTTGCCAATGTTTGCACTACATGTTTTTAATTCTTAGGAGAAAAATAATATTGTTATCTTCTTCGAATAGCCCAGTAGGATTCCGAGATTTCGTAAAAAAAGCCAACTCCTAAGGAAATTCTGGTATATTTGGAAGCTGTTTAGAGCATAATGGGAATACTTAACTAGAAATTCCATGATGGAATATTTCATGAAACGAATGAAGATGAGGTGTTTCCTGTGCTCAAATGTCCAAATTGCCAGAGCAAAGATATTGGAAAAATTGGAATCAATCAATACTACTGCTGGAATTGCTTTATTGAATTATCGCTAACAAAAGGGATTATTCATACACATCAAGTAGAAGAAGATGGAAGCTTAAGTTCTCTAGACGACTTATTTGAAGAAGAAGAGCGTCGATTAAGCTAAGTTCTTCTCCACATTCATTGGCGCTCACTTCTATATAAAAGGAGTGCAAAGTAAAATGGGTAAAGTGATGAATACAGCAATAGCTATTGGTGCTGGTGTAGTAGCAATGAGCTATATGCAAAAAAATAATATGATGAGTCAAAAACAATTGAAAAAAATGCAAAAAAAAGTAATGAAGATGTTTTAATTAGTCTATTAGAAGATTGTAGATGCTCAAAAAAGTGTATCTACAATCTTTTTTTGTTGAAAAGTTTCGTCAATGATGATGTGCATAAAAATTCCTTTTATCTCTCACAATAGGTTATGAGGGAGGAAAGAAAATGGATATAAGAATGAAATGGTATTACCGGTTAGGGTTTACCTTATTACTTTTTATTGTATTATTTGTTTTTATAAAATTATCACCGATTTGGTTGCCTATTTTAAGCCTTATAACAAAAGTTATTATTCCTTTTATAATTGGAGCATTTATTACGTATTTATTACATCCGATTGTAGAATTACTACATAAAAAAGGCTTACATAGAGGTTTATCTGTTGCACTTATTTATATCCTTTTTTTTGGTGGGATTGGCTATGCCTTATATAAAGGGATTCCTATTCTTATCCATCAGCTTGAAGAACTTACGGAAAGTGCTCCTGAGCTTGCGGCACGATATAAAGATCTGATTGACTCCATCCAAAATAAAATGGAGTCATGGCCATTTAATTTACAGGAAAAGGTTGACCGGGGGATTGATTTATTTGAAACAAAGATGGAATCTCTTTTAAATAAAGTAATTAATGGGGCAATGGGGATTATTAATTATTCCATTGTCATTATGCTGATACCATTCATCTCTTTTTATATGTTAAAAGATATTGATGCTGTAAGAAAAGCTTTTAACGGCCTAATTCCAAATAAATGGCGCAACAGTGCTCATTTATTTTTAGAAGACGTAAATGAATCATTAGGCAGCTATATACGAGGGCAATTATTGGTTTGTACAATTATTGGAGTAATATCCATGATCCTATTTTGGGTTTTTCATATGAAATTTGCGCTTGTATTAGGAATCATCGTTGGGATAACGAATGTCATTCCCTATTTTGGTCCAATCATAGGTGCTATTCCTGCCTTAATCGTAGCAAGTACCGTTTCTGTTAAAATGCTAATTATTGTAGTCATCATCATTATTATTTTGCAATTTCTAGAAGGGAACATATTGTCGCCTTATATAGTTGGAAAAAGCACCCATATGCATCCGCTATTTATTATGTTTGCTCTTCTGCTTGGAGAAGAGGTTGGTGGAATGATTGGGATGATCGTAGCAGTTCCATTATTATCGATAGCGAAAGTGGCAATCGTTCATATGAGAACACACTTCGGGAAAAAAGACCCGGAAATTAAACGTATATAAATAGACCGATATTGACAATACTGCCTAATAATCAGTATAATTCGAATGAAGCATATATCGAAAAAATGGTGAAAGAAACAAGTAGATTATAGACCACTTTAAAGAGAGAAATTCCCTTAGGCTGAAAGGAGTTTCAAGTGAAGGATAATTGAAAGCTAATTCTTGAGTGCAGCTAATCACTGCCGTTTTCCGCGTTAAGGAGTATTGAGAGATGGATAGAAATTTTTAAGTGTCTTTGTATACTTTTATCCATAATCAGGGTGGTACCGCGAGCAATACTTTCGTCCCTGTCCAGGGATGGGAGTTTTTTTTATGCAGAAAAAAGGTAAAACTCTAAATTCGTAGCAATTACATATAGAAAAATAGGAGGAAATGCGATGAAGAATTTAACTGGCGCAGAAATAAGAAGCAAATTTTTAGAATTTTTCCAGGGAAAAGGACATGCAATTGAACCAAGTGCATCTCTAGTTCCTCATGATGATCCATCATTATTGTGGATAAATAGTGGAGTAGCAACCTTAAAAAAATATTTTGATGGTCGTGTTATACCAGAAAATCCAAGAATAACAAATGCACAAAAGTCTATTCGTACAAATGATATTGAAAACGTAGGGAAAACAGCTCGCCACCATACTTTTTTTGAAATGCTCGGTAATTTCTCCATTGGGGATTACTTTAAGGAAGAAGCAATTGAATGGGCTTGGGAGTTCTTAACTGATGAGAAGTGGATCGGCTTTGAGAAAGAAAAGCTGTCAGTAACGATTCATCCAGAAGATGAAGAAGCGTATGTTCTATGGAGAGATAAAATTGGAGTGCCAGAGAATCGTATCATTCGATTAGAAGGAAATTTCTGGGATATTGGCGAAGGGCCAAGTGGTCCTAACACGGAAATATTTTATGATCGTGGTCCAGAGTATGGGGATGATATAAATGATCCTGAATTATATCCAGGTGGAGAGAATGATCGTTATTTAGAAGTATGGAATCTAGTTTTCTCTGAATTTAACCATAATCCAGATGGAACATATACTCCACTCCCAAAGAAGAATATTGATACAGGAATGGGTTTGGAACGTATGGCATCCGTTGTTCAAAATGTTCCAACAAACTTCGATACAGACTTATTTATGCCTATTATTCATGCTACGGAACAATTAGCAGATGTAAAGTATGGTAAGGATTCTTCAAGTGATGAAGCATTTAAAGTGATCGCAGACCATATTCGTACAGTTGCTTTTGCAATTGGCGACGGAGCACTTCCATCGAATGAAGGAAGAGGTTATGTTTTAAGAAGATTATTACGTAGAGCAGTACGCTACGCAAAGAAAATCAACATTAATCGTCCGTTTATGTTTGAGCTAGTTCCAGTCGTTGCAGAAATAATGGTCGATTATTATCCAACGGTGAAAGAAAAGACGGAATTCATTCAAAAAGTAATGAAAAGTGAAGAAGAACGATTCCATGAAACCTTAAATGAAGGGCTTGCCATTCTTTCTGAAGTAATTGAGAAAGCAAAGGGAAATGGGGTTATCGCAGGAGAAGATATTTTCCGTTTGTATGATACGTATGGATTCCCAGTTGAACTTACAGAGGAATATGCGGAAGAACAGGGACTTCGCATTGATCATGAAGGCTTTGAGAAGGAAATGGAAAGTCAGCGTGACCGTGCCCGTAAAGCAAGACAAGAAGTAGACAGCATGCAAGTTCAAAGTGGTGTTCTAGGGAATATTAAAGTAGAAAGTGAGTTTATTGGCTATGATCAATGGGCAACTGAAGCAAAAATAGTTGCATTGTTGAAAAATGGGGAAGAAGTGGACGCAGCTGAAGCAGGCGATGAAATTCAGTTTATATTAGATAAAACACCTTTTTATGCAGAGAGTGGCGGACAGATTGCTGATAAAGGAACGTTAAAATCAGATCATGTCACAATCAAAGTCGAGGACGTTCAAAAAGCACCTAACGGACAAAACTTGCATAAAGGAACGATCGAAACGGGAGCTGTAAGGATTAACGATGTGTTAGCAGCTAAAGTGGATAGCCAAAATCGTTCGAAAATAGTCAAAAATCATACAGCAACACATTTATTGCATCAGGCACTTAAAGATGTTTTAGGAACACATGTTAATCAGGCAGGTTCCCTTGTGCGATCAGATCGCTTACGTTTTGATTTTTCTCATTTCGGGCAAATTACTGCAGAAGAATTAGATGAAATTGAACGCATCGTAAACGAAAAAATTTGGGAAAGTATTGCAGTCCAAATTGACTACAAAGATATCAATGAAGCAAAAGCAATGGGTGCTATGGCGTTATTTGGTGAAAAATACGGCAAAATCGTTCGTGTTGTTCAAGTGGGTGAATACAGCTTAGAATTGTGTGGAGGATGTCATGTTGACAACACTTCAGCAATTGGCTTATTTAAAATTGTATCGGAAGCTGGAATAGGTGCGGGAACAAGACGTATTGAAGCAGTAACTGGACAAGCTGCATATCAACAATTAACAGATCAAATTCACTTATTAAAAGAAGCTGCAAGTAAATTAAAGACAAATCCAAAAGATGTTACAACTCGAATTGATAGTCTTCTAACGGAAGTCAAGCAATTACAGCGTGAAAATGAGTCGCTTGCTGCAAAATTAAGCAATATTGAGGCTGGCAATCTTGTAGATCGAGTAAAAATGGTAAATGAAGTTCCTGTATTAGCAGCTTCTATACCAAATGTGGATATGAATAATCTACGTACAATGGCAGACGAATTAAAACAAAAAATTGGCTCTGTTGTGTTGGTTTTAGGAAGTGTTAATGAAGGAAAAGTAAATATAATTGCTGGTGTAACGAAAGATTTAATGGATAAAGGTTACCACGCAGGAAAGATTGTAAAAGAAGTAGCTTCTATTTGTGGAGGCGGCGGAGGCGGTCGTCCAGATATGGCTCAAGCAGGCGGTAAGGATCCATCTAAATTAAATGATGCTTTAGATTTTGTAGAAGAATATGTGAAATCCGTTTGATATTAGGGACAAGTAGTGTAAAATGTAGATAACTCTTAACAGAAATTGTTCGAAAAGGAAATGGGGTGTTCAAAATGAGCTCATTCGATAAAACAATGAGATTCAATTTTCCAGAAGAACCATATGAACATGATGTAAAGGAAGTACTTTATCAAGTATACGATGCACTTCAAGAAAAAGGATATAATCCAATCAATCAAATTGTTGGTTATCTTCTTTCCGGGGACCCTGCTTATATTCCCCGCCACATGGATGCACGCAATATCATCCGTAAATTAGAGCGTGATGAAATTATTGAGGAACTTGTGAAGTTTTATTTAAAACGGCAACGAGAGGAATAGATGTATGCGACTAATGGGCTTAGATGTGGGCTCAAAAACAGTAGGAGTTGCTGTTAGTGATGCTTTAGGATGGACAGCACAAGGAATTGAAACGATTCAAATTGATGAAGAGAAAGAACAATTTGGTCTAGACCGTATTGCGTCCTTGATTGTTGAGTATGATATAGGTAAAATAGTGGTTGGACTTCCAAAAAATATGAATGGTAGTATAGGTTTTCGAGGAGAAGCTAGTCAAATGTACGGGAAGCTTTTAGAAGAAAGATTTGAACTGCCAGTTGTTTTTTGGGATGAACGACTAACAACGATGGCTGCTGAAAGAATCCTATTGGAAGCAGATGTTAGTAGAAAAAAACGAAAAAAAGTTATCGATAAAATGGCGGCGTCTATTATTTTACAAGGGTATTTAGACAGCCAAAAATAATGAGGTGGAAATATGGAACACGGTGAAACAAATACAATTACGGTTGTAGACGAACAAGGAAATGAACAATTATGCGAGATTTTATTTACATTTGAATCTGATGAATTTGGAAAATCATATGTATTATACTACCCTCTTGGAGAAGAAGGCGATGATGAAGAAATCGATATCCACGCATCTTCCTTCATACCAAATGAAGAAACAGGAGACGGTGAACTTTCTCCAATTGAAACAGAGGAAGAATGGGATCTAGTCGAAGAAATGTTAAATACATTCCTCGCAGAACAGGAAGAAGAGTAATAAATAAAAAAAGAGTCCTATAGGGCTCTTTTTTTATTGTGGAAAGTCTTCTCACAAATTGCTCCTGTCCTTGGAGGAACATGTAAATTTCGCTAAAAGCTACAACTTCTTTTGCAAAATATAGTATAATAGGTCGAGATATGTAAAAAATGTTTGATTGGTGTGTGTCAAGGAGGGAAAAGTTTGACTAAAAATAAAGACGAAAACAATACTCTAAATAGTAAGAAAGAGTTATTTTTAGCTAATTTACATCAGAGACAACAAGAAGCAAAATTAGTAAGAAGAATCGTATTAATTGTTGCCTTTGTATTAATCATGATTATTGCAATTGTAGGAACTTCAGGATATTTCTACATAAAATCAGCATTACAACCAGTTAATCCCAAAAGTGATAAAGAAATTATTGTGGATATTCCAATAGGTTCAGGTGTTAACACTATTTCTCAATTGCTGGTGGACAATGGACTCGTAAAAAATGCAAAGGTATTTAAATATTATGTGAAATTTAAAAATGAATCGAATTTTATGGCAGGGGAATACCATATGAATCCGTCCATGTCGATTCAAGAAATTATTGATAGCTTAAAAACAGGTAAGATTATGCAAGAGCCGATTTTTACAATGACGATTCCTGAGGGAAAACAGTTAAGTGAAATTGCCGCCATTATTGCTGAGAAAACAAAGCAAAATGAAGAAGACATTTGGAAGCAATTAAATGATGAAGCTTTTATTAAAGGTTTAATGGCTAAGTATCCTGATCTTCTTACAACGGAAATTTGGGCAAAAAATATAAAGCATCCGCTTGAAGGGTATTTATTCCCGGCAACTTATTCTTATTATGAAGAAAAACCAACACTGGAAGCAATTGTTTCCGAAATGCTTGATAAAACAGAAAGTATAGTAAAAGCCTATGAAACGGAGCTTGCAAGAGATAATTTAACCGTTCATCAATTTTTAACGATGTCTTCGTTAATCGAAGAAGAGGCAACAAAGAATGTCGATCGTAAGAAAATTGCCAGTGTGTTTTATAATCGTATCGAAGAAGGTATGCCACTGCAAACAGATCCTACTGTCCTGTATGCGTTAGGTGAACATAAAGATAGAGTGCTTTATAAAGATCTCGAAGTAGATTCACCTTATAATACTTATCAAAATGTAGGATTACCACCTGGTCCGATCGCGAATGCTGGAACAGTTTCTATGGAAGCAGCACTGCATCCAGATGATACAGATTATCTCTATTTTTTAGCTTCGAAAGATGGGAAAGTTTATTTCTCTAAATCGCTCAATGAGCATAATGAATTGAAAGCTAAGTATATTACCGAGAATAATTAGAGCAAATGAAATGATAGAAACAAGACTGCAGACAAACAGAAAGGTGAATGACTGCAGTCTTGTTTTATACTCGTATGCAATATTTGTTCAATAATTTGTCAATGATTATATATATATAGCCTTTGATAAATAAAGATTTATTAGCATTCTCTAATATTTTATGATAAAATAGTACAAGTGTTTTTGAGTATGTATTACGTAATTAGCTAAATTTCATACACTGTTTTTGATTTGTTAGGTTCTTTAGAAGAAGCTAACTATTTTTAGGTAGAAGACCAAAAGGATAGGGCTTTAAGGAAAATAGGAGGGACTCATCCTTGCAAAATAAACAACTCCTGGATTATATGGAAAATTTAATTCCAGCAAGAAGTAACCAGATAAGTGAAATAGAACAATATGCTAAAGAAAATGAAGTCCCGATTATGGAATTAATAGGGATTGAAGCATTATTACAATTACTACGTATTCAGCAGCCTAAAAAAATTTTGGAAGTTGGTACTGCTATTGGTTATTCTGCATTAAGAATGGCGGAAGTATTGCCATCATCGCAAATAATTACAATCGAAAGAGATGAACAAAGACACTTAGTTGCGAAAGAGAATGTGAAAAAGCTTAAACGAGAATCACAAATTGTTTTGTTGTATGGAGATGCACTAGAATTAGAGTCGATTGTCAAACAATATGGACCGTTTGATGCCATTTTCATTGATGCCGCTAAAGGACAGTATCAAAAGTTTTTCGATTTATATAGCCAGTTTTTAACAAATGACGGAATCGTGTACACAGATAATATTTTGTTTCATGGTTTAGTTGCTGAAGAAGAAATAGACAGTAGAAATCTTCGCCAATTAGTACGTAAAATAAGAAATTATAATCAATGGCTTATGGAAAATCAGGATTATCACACAGCAATTTTGCCTGTGGGAGACGGTATTGCAATTAGTAAAAAGAGGGGATAATAATGAAAAAACCGGAATTACTAGTAACGCCAACCAGTATAAACGATATAGAGCCACTAATTGATAATGGAGCAGATGCTTTTGTTATTGGTGAACAAAAATTTGGTTTAAGATTAGCTGGTGAATTTAATCGTGAAGAAGTAAAAAAGGCGATTGAAATAGCGCATCAAAGAGGGAAAAAGGTGTATGTGGCTGTAAATGCCATTTTTCATAATGATAAAATCGAGGATGTAACGGAATATCTTCGTTTTCTAGTGGATGTGAATGCAGATGCTATTTATTATGGTGACCCAGCTGTATTAATGATCGCTAGAGAAGTAGCGCCAAATATGAAATTACATTGGAATACAGAAACAACAGGGACGAACTGGTACACATGTAATTATTGGGGACGCAAAGGTTCAAAAAGAGCTGTCCTTGCAAGAGAAATTAGCATGGATGCCATAATTGAAACAAAAGAACATGCAGAAGTGGAGATTGAAATTCAAGTTCACGGAATCACAACGATGTTTCAATCAAAACGTACCTTGTTAGAACATTACTTTCAATATCAAGGGAAAGAAGTTGAATTGGAAGCTAGCAAAACAGATAAAAACCTCTTCCTGCATGATAAAGAAAGAGAAAATAAATATCCAATTTTTCAGGATGAAAACGGGACACATATTTTGAGTCCAAATGATATTTGCATTATCGATGAGTTACAAGAGCTAATTGATGCTGGGGTTGATTCTTTTAAAATTGATGGCCTTTTAAAAGATCCAGCATATATTATGGCGGTTACAGCTCTTTATCATCAAGCGATAACCTTATATTTAAAAGATCCAAATCAATATGAAGATGAAAAAGATCACTTACTTGCTGAGATAGAGAAGATTCAACCACCTAACAGACCATTGGATACAGGATTTTTCTTTAAAGAAACGGTTTACTAAACAAGTGGAGGAGAAGGGAAATGACATTAGTTAAAGATCCTATTTCTGAAATAAGAGATGGGAAAAGAGTAATTGTAAAGAAACCGGAACTGTTAGCGCCAGCTGGTAATTTAGAAAAACTAAAAATTGCTATTGCTTATGGTGCAGATGCTGTTTTTATTGGTGGACAAGAATATGGACTTCGCTCAAATGCTGGAAACTTCACTTTTGCAGAAATGAAAGAGGGAGTGGAGTTTGCTAAGAAATATCAAGCAAAAGTTTATGTAACTACAAATATCTTTGCACATAATGAAAATATAGACGGTTTAGAAGATTATTTATTGGGTTTAAAGACAGCGGGTGTTCATGGAATAATTGTTGCAGATCCATTAATCATTGAGACTTGTAGACGAGTTGCTCCAGAAATAGAGGTTCATTTAAGTACACAGCAATCCCTTTCTAACTGGAAGGCCGTTCAGTATTGGAAGGAAGAGGGATTAGAACGTGTCGTGCTGGCTCGTGAAACGAGTGCTGAAGAGATTAAGGAAATGAAAGAAAAAGTGGATGTCGAAATTGAAACTTTTATTCATGGTGCAATGTGTATCGCTTATTCTGGTCGTTGTACATTAAGCAATCATATGACAGCAAGAGATTCAAACCGTGGAGGTTGCTGCCAATCTTGTCGCTGGGATTATGATTTGTACAAGCTAGATGGTACAGAAGAACAACCTTTATTCACCGATGGAGATGCGCCGTTTGCGATGAGCCCTAAAGACTTAAAGCTAATCGAATCCATTCCAAGGATGATTGAACTAGGCATAGATAGTTTGAAAATCGAAGGTAGAATGAAATCTATTCACTATATCGCTACTGTTGTTAGTGTGTATCGAAAAGTTATGGATGCTTATTGTCAAGACCCAGATAATTTTGTCATAAAAGAGGAATGGCTAAAGGAACTCGATAAATGTGCAAATCGAGATACGGCTCCGGCTTTCTTTGAAGGTCAGCCTGGGTATAAAGAGCAAATGTTTGGAAATCATAGCAAAAAGACCACTTTTGACTTTGCTGGTTTAGTGCTTGATTATAATGAAGAAACAAAAATAGTAACATTACAACAAAGAAACTTCTTTAAACAGGGACAAGAAGTTGAGTTTTTTGGTCCAGAAATCGATAATTTTACAATGATAGTTGATAAAATTTGGGATGCAGACGGGAAGGAAATGGATGCTGCTAGACATCCATTACAAATTGTTAAATTTAAGGTGGACCACCCTGTTTATCCAAATAATATGATGCGAAAGGAGCTTTAAATAAGCATGCAGCCAAAACCAGTAGTTATTGGTGTCGCAGGTGGCTCCGGATCTGGAAAAACAAGTGTGACCAAAGCGATATTTGACCATTTTAAAGGACATTCGATTTTAATGATCGAACAAGATTATTACTATAAAGACCAATCTCATTTACCATTTGAAGAAAGGTTAAAAACAAATTATGACCATCCGCTGGCATTTGACACGGAATTGCTAATAAGTCATATTCAAAAGTTAATAAATTATGAGGCAATTGAAAAGCCTGTATATAACTATGCAATGCATACTCGTTCGGATGAAACAATATTAGTGGAGCCTAAGGATGTAATCATCGTTGAAGGGATCTTAATACTAGAGGATGAAAGCCTCCGTGATTTAATGGACATGAAGTTGTTTGTGGATACAGACGCTGATTTGCGCATTATCAGAAGATTGATGAGAGATATCAAAGAAAGAGGCAGAACGATTGATTCTGTAATTGAACAATATGTTAATGTGGTTCGCCCAATGCATAATCAATTTATAGAACCAACGAAAAGATATGCGGACATTATCATTCCTGAAGGTGGCCATAATCATGTAGCGATCGATTTAATGGTTACTAAGATTCAGACCATTCTTGAACAAAAATCACTTTTGTGAAACAATAGATGGTGTTCATTAAATTATCAGGAAAAATAGGCTGTTTGTCTATAGACAGCCTATTTTTCCCAATATTGTTTATGTAAGAAAACAATAGGTTAAGATAACAGGAAGAATGAATGAAGAAATATTAACGTAGTTTTACGAGGTTGTTCTTATCATATTGGTCGCTTTTAAACATTATTTTAAAACGAGAGTGAAATACAGCAAAAGACACTCAACTCCTACAGAAAGAAGGGGAAAGAAAGTGTCTATAGCGCAATGGAATAAACATGGTTAACTTTATAAAAACAATCATTCTTTAACAAATAAACACTAATTAGTGAAAAAATGTTAAAGTAGAACAGATAATCTAATAGAAAATGCTTTCTTTTTTCTTCAATCCGTATTAAACTCATTCTATTAGAAAAAAAGCGCGTCTATCCAAAGTTGTCGTGCAATTATCTTTAAATACATAAATATTAGGGATTTTCTAAAATAGCATTTGTGCTATTTTTTCTACATATCCCATACTTGAAGGAGTGAAGATTTTGGCAATCGAAAAAGAATTTCCAATGACATTAGCAGGTAAAGAAAAATTAGAACAGGAACTAGAACAACTAAAAACAGTAAAACGTAAAGAAGTAGTGGAACGTATTAAAATCGCCCGTAGTTTCGGTGATTTATCCGAAAACTCTGAGTATGATTCAGCAAAAGAAGAACAGGCTTTTGTAGAAGGTCGTATTACTACAATTGAAAATATGATTCGAAATGCAAAAATTATCTCTGAGGATGAGTTGGACCGTGATACAGTTTCTCTAGGTAGTTCGGTTACTTTTATTGAACTTCCAGATGGTGAAGAGGAAACGTATACAATCGTTGGTAGTGCAGAGGCAGATCCATTTGAAGGGAAAATTTCTAATGATTCACCGATTGCGAAGAGCTTAATCGGGAAAAAAGTTGGAGATAAAGTAAATGTACAAACTCCAGGTGGAGAGATGAATGTACAAATCGTTTCAATTAAATAGGCTGTTTTCTAAATGATTGTTGTTTTTTCAATAGGAGAAAAGAATTAGTTGAAAAAAATGGAGCAGGCGGAATACACGTAGACTCATGGGGGAATTAGCGAGACAGGTGAAAGTAGCTTGTGATGCCTGAAGAGGTTAAAAGCTTGCCCTACGAAAAGCGAAGTGTATTCAATCTGCGTTTTATAGCAATAATCAATACGAAAACACCTAGAATAAAAAGTTATCTTGTTTTTGTTTATAAATAAAGCACCTCGTCAACACTCTTGATGAGGTGTTTTTTATATGTGGAGAAAAAGAATAGTTGGCATTGGTATCGTTTTTTTACTTGCCTTATGTGTTTTGCTTGGACGATTAATACAAGTGCAATTAGTAGAGACAAATCATTTTACAAAGCACAATATTAATTTGGTGGAAGCAAGCGTAAAGCAAAGATCACAGGAAATGCTGTTGGACAATGGCAGGGGAACTTTTCTTGATAAAAATGGAGATTCGCTTACACATCAGACAAAATCTGTTTTAATATTATTTCCCTTTTTAAATAAAATGGAATGGAATAGCAAAAAAGTAGCGGATATTATTGGGACTAGTGAATACAATGTAAAGAAAAGTATTATAGATGCCAAAGATCCAGTAGTCTTTGGAGGTAAGAACCCTTTAGAATTAACAAGCAGCCAGATGTCTGCAATTAATCAATTGAAAATTCCAGGTGTATTTGCTGCCGAAAAAAAATTTCATATTAATAACAATATCGCTGAACAATTACTCGGTATAACGGGACAAAATGAAGAGCAATTACAAAAGCGATATCCAGATAGAGAGCTTGTAGGCACAACATTAATTGGCTTAACAGGATTGGAAAGAAGTTTTGATGAATTTCTTTTGCCAGATGGGGAATCAAAACTTGTTTATCATGTCGATGCGAAAGGTGGACCACTTTTTGGATTGAATGTTAAATACGTGGAACCAGCAAATCCTTTTTATCCTGTTAATATTCGAACTACAATTGATACAGAACTACAGGAGATGGCTGAAAAATTAGTTGATGAACAAGGTATAAAGAAGGGTGGACTAGTACTGTTGAATCTTGAGGATAATACTGTTGCGGCAATGGTTTCTAGACCACAGATAAATAAAACAAATCCATACCAGACAGATGGAGTAAATAACTACATGCTAAAACAGCAGATAGTTGGATCTGTGTTTAAGACCGTCATCGCAGCGGCAGCGATTGATAATAAATTAGATGACGCCAATACGCAGTATGATTGTAGTAAGAAGATTAATGGAGAGCAAGACCCGAATTATCAGCATGGAATGCTGAATTTTACAGAAAGCTTTGCGGTTAGCTGTAACAACACATTTGGAACATTGGCGAAAGACTTAAAAGAGATAGATGAAAATTTACTGGAGATATATGCCGAAAAATTATCTTTAACAAGCTTGGTTGGTTGGCAGGGAAGTATCTTTCATTCAGCAGAATTTCAACAGTTTAGTGGAGAAGAAAAGGGAAGAGTGTTTCTCAACGAGGAAGCAAAAAAGGATAAAAACTATGTTGCTTTAACTGGAATTGGTCAACATGAGGTTCGTGTTACACCGTTAGCTGTGGCGAATATGATGGCGACGATTGCAAGAGGAGGTACGAAAGAAAGTGTACGAGTTGTCTCAGATATTCAATACAAAAATGGCACAACCTTATACTCTTTTGACAGACAAGAACTGGACGGAGAGAAGATTTCCCCCTATACTGCTTCAAGATTGCAAAAGCTGTTAAGAGAAGTTGTCACAAACGAAAAAGGGACTGGTAGATGGTTCCAGGATCTACCTTTTGAAGTTGCAGGTAAATCAGGGACTGCAGAAACAGGTGTTTTGAAAGAGGGAAAGCAGCTTCATAATAAATGGTTTGCAGGATACTTCCCATTCGATAATCCTAAATATGCATTAGTAACGGTGAATCTAGATGTTTACTCGGACGAAGGTGGAGTAAATCAGCTTTTTGCAGAGGTGGTAAAAGGGGTTTATGAAAAGGAGCAAAAGTCCGCTCAATAGTAGACATATATGGTTCTTGCTTTTCTAAAAGTACACTACCATGTTAAAATAGGTACAGTGAAAAAATAATCGTTTGTATTTAAGGATATGGAAAGTCAATAGGAGGAGAAACACCTTGAGTAAAGAGATAAATGATGAAGGTAGAACAAGATATCAACAACGTTCCAAAAGAAAGAAAACAAACTTTATTCTAAATGGATTAATTATTGTCGTTATTCTACTAATAGTTTTCGTATCTTATTCTATTTTTCATACAAATGATGAAAAAAATGCTGATAAAAATAAAGATAGTGATACGAAAACTGGGCAACAGGCATCTGGTGATAAAGAAACAGCTAGTTCAACAACTGGATCGGATAATACAGATGAAAATACTACTACTGAAGAGGAAGAGGAAGAGGAATCAGAAGATGGAGAAGTCGTCACAGAAGGCGGCAGTGACTCTAATGTCATTAAAACGATAGAAAATTCTTCCTGGCAGCCAGTTGGAACAACACAAACGGGTGAACATGTTGCCTCTTATTCAGAAGGTGTAGATTGGAATGAGCAGATAAAAGCATTGTCCTATGCGACTGGTTTAGATAGCGGGAATATGACTTTGTGGTTCCTCGGCAACAATAATCAAGATCCACATAAATCCATTGGAACCGTATCATCCAAGGACAAATCTGAAAAATATAGAGTGTATATTGAATGGGTTGATGGAAGTGGATGGAAACCGACAAAAGTAGAAGAAATAAAAGACTTGAATATTCGGTAAAAAAGAGCTGGAGAAATAATCTCCAGTCAGTTTGTCGATAAAAAGATTTTTAAAAACTTAAATGGAATTTTCATGCGTTGCTTGGAGTGGAAGGGGGGAGACTCCTGTGGTATCAGCGCGAGCCCCACGGAAAGCGAACCCCTGAAGCGGAAAGCAAAAGCAAATCCCTATTCAAAGGGACTAATAAATAAATTATAGATAAACCTCTATTTCTAAAATTCAGGGGTTTGTCTACAGGCTGGCTGGAGAAATAATCTCCAGTTTTTTTGTTTGTTTTTAATAACTTTTCTTCACTTTGAAATGAACCACCGCTGTATAATAAGGTCGACCATTATCTAATATAGTGACTTGATGGGAGACGGAATGAACAGAAAGTAAAATGGCTTTATTCACTTCAATTTGTTCATTGATTTTTTTCTCAATTGTCTTCAGACTCTCCCCTTCAAAAAATTCCACTTTATCCTCTATCATTTCTAATTGGATATTCATGCTTCAAACTTCCTTTCTTTCTAACAGTAAAATTATCATACCATAAGCACATAATGGAATAATAACAAAATAGATAAACAGATGGAATAATTATTGCAAAATAGGGAATAAACTTACTATTTAGTATGAGTAAAATGTTTGTGGGAGAATAAATATCCTTTTTGTCTAGTTGGGGGACTCGTCCCCCAACTAGACAAAAAGGCCACCAAGCGAAAGCGCGGTAGCTGGAAAAAATTAAGTATTAAAAAAGAGAGCTTCCTTTTGTAAAGTAGAGTTTGACTAGAATACTACGAAAAGGAGAGGCTCTCATGAATCAATGTAACACAAAAATGCCATCATTAAAAGAATTGGAAAAAACTTTATTTCGAACACTACAAATGACCTTTCAAGAAATCCTTGTTCAAACATTAGAAAATTGGGATCTAGAGATTGCTCAGCAACGAGACAAAAGAAGATTTGCTTTACGAGATAAACGAGAAATACGAGTAGATACAGCGTTTGGAGCAGTGGAGCTGAAGCGTAATTATTATTTCGATCGTGTAACCAAAAAATATATTTGTCTGTTAGATCATTATTTACAGTTTCAAGGGAATAAAGGGTTTAGTCCACTATTAGAAGAATGGGGGCTAGAATTAGCGACAAATGGTTCCTCCTATCGAAAGGCGGTGGAAACGTTCGAACAATTTTTAGGCTATTCGGCGATGAGCCACGAAGCATTACGGCAACATCTTCTTCATACAAGCGTACTTCCCGCTAAGGAAAAACGTCCTTTTCAAAAGGTGTTGTTTGTCGAAGTAGATGGATTATATGTGAAGAGTCAAGAAAAGAAAAAGCGTGGATGGGAGTTGAAATTCGCCGCTGTACATGAGGGATGGAAAGAAAACGGAAAGCGAGTCAGGCTCCGAAATAAAAGGCATTTTCTCTATGAAGAAAAAGAACCCTTTTGGGAAGCTTTTGAAACATTCTTACAGAATCATTATGCGTATGATCCAACCCAAACCTTGCTTATTATTAATGGCGATGGAGCAGGCTGGATAACGGCATGTCGGGAGTATTTTCGGGAACGCGCCTTTTTCACCATGGACCGTTTTCATGTCGCTCGTTCGATGAAGCAACTAATGAAGAGCCATCCTCGATACCGCTACATGAAAAGAGCGTTAAAAAACTACCAGGTAGAAACATTACTTCTAGAGTTGAATAGCGCAGTAGGAACAATGGATACACCAGAAGAAGAAGAAAAACTAGCGCATTTCCTCGGCTTTTTAACGCATCATCAGGAAACCATAAAAGATTACCGTAGTTGGTTACAGGAGAAAGGCGTGGACACGACAGCGTATCGTCCAATGGGAAGTGCAGAAGCAATGATGAATCAATTAGCCAAACGATTAAAAAATGGAAGAGCATGGAGCAAAAAAGGCGTCATGAGCATGGCACGTTTGTGGATTGGGTTGAAGGATGATCTATCTATCCAAACGATATATGGAAAATGGGAAAAAGCCACGGAAAAATCAAAGAAAGAGCATCGACCGAAAAGAAAAATACCCACAAAATTAGTAACAGAAACCGTGCGTCAGAACATGCCATACTTAAATCAAGCGATTGGAAAACCCGTTCACTTTGCCTTACAGGGATTAAAAGGTTTTTAAAAAATGAGAGAATCAACAGTTGGAAGAACAAAACCAATTGGAAAGCGGATACAAACTTAGAGGTTTTACTTTATAAAAAAGGGAGCTAAAAAAACTCCCACAAAAACTTGACTCAATCTACTATTTAAAGATTCTTGATTAGAAAAAGGAAGATATGATAAATTAAGAACAAGTAATATTAAAAACCATAGTATACTTATAGGAATTATATATATTTAAACAACAGGGGTGCAAAGCTATGGGAAAAGAGTTCCTTGAGATATTTGAACAATGGGCTGATTCTTATGATGACAGTCTTACGAATAACAAAGAGTATGAAGCAGTTTTTCACCATTATGATCATATTTTAAATAATGTAGCAGAACGTTCCACTGGTCATGTTGTCGAATTCGGACCTGGTACAGGAAACCTTACACTAAAATTGATTGCAAAGGGTTTAAAGGTTACTGCAATTGAACCATCACCTGCTATGAGAAAGTTGGCGAAGGAAAAAATCGGTGCAAAGGCACAGTTAATAGAGGGTGACTTTCTTCAATTTAAGTTAGATAGTAAACCAGATACATTTGTAAGTACCTATGCATTTCATCATTTAACCGATCAAGAAAAAGAAGAAGCGATTAAACAGTATAGTAATCTTCTACCTATAGGTGGTAAAATAGTGTTTGCTGATACTATGTATGTCACAAAAGAAGCGTACAACCAAGCAATTCTAGATGCAAGTAAAAAAGGGCAGCATAATTTAGCAGAAGACTTACAGAGAGAATATTATACAACAATCCCCATTCTAACAGAACTCTTAGAAAAGAATGGTTTTACTACACATTTCAAAAAGATGAATGATTTTGTCTGGATTATGGAAGGGGAAAAAATAAACGAAAGAGGTTAATGAATTGAAAATCGCAATAATCGGTGCAATGGAAGAAGAAGTAACTTTATTACGCGAAAAAATAGTAAATAAGAAAGAACACACAGTCGTTGGATTTCAATTTATTGAAGGCGAATTATTTGGAAAAGAAGTTGTCTTACTTCGCTCAGGTATAGGGAAAGTCAATGCAGCGATGAGTACCACAATTCTTCTTCAAACATTTAAGCCAGATTATCTCATTAATACTGGTTCAGCAGGAGGGTTGAATCCTGAGCTAGAAGTAGGAGATGTTGTCATTTCGAATGAAGTGCGTCATCATGATGTAGATGCTACTATTTTCGGCTATGAATACGGGCAAGTCCCACAAATGCCAGCAAGTTTTAAGGCAAATGAAAAACTAATTGCTGTTGCAGAACAAAGTGCAAAAGAAATTGGTAATCATACAGTAGTAACAGGATTGATTACAACTGGTGACTCGTTTATTAATCAGCCAGAAAAAGCAGCGTTTATAAAATCGAAATTCGAAAATCTGCAAGCTGTTGAAATGGAAGCAGCAGCCATCGCTCAGGTTGCCTATCAATACAATATACCATTTGTAATTATACGCTCTTTATCAGATATTGCTGGGAAGGAATCCCATCTATCTTTTGACCAATACTTAGAAAAAGCTGCTGTACATTCAGCAAATTTAGTAATGGGAATCGTTGATAAAATTTAAGGTTGTTTTCTTCTAAAGGATTGTTGTTTTTCCATCGAAAAAAAGAATTAGTTGGAAAAATGGAGCAGACTGAATACACGTAGACGCCACGGGGATTAGCGAGACAGTCTGAGACCCCGGAGGCTCAAGGTTAGCCCCACGGAAAGCGAAGTGTATTCCGGCTGCGGGTAAGCGCAACAAACTTTACGAAAAACAGCCAAATTTAAAAAGAGATAAAGAAGGGGAGTATTTCGCCCTTCTTCATCTCTAAACACTAGTAAATCACTAAGAATAGTTGGAACGGAAGTAATTTATGGATGGAACGAAATTTCTTGTAAATAAGGTAAGAATAAAAGGGGGGTGTAGAGTTTGAATGTTTATCAGAATGTACATCAATTAATTGGTCGTACACCTATGGTTGAACTTACTCATTTTTCATTACCTGAAAATGTTCGTATATTTGCCAAATTGGAATTTTATAATCCAGGTGGAAGTATAAAAGATAGACTAGGATATGAATTAATTCAAGAAGCATTGCAGAGTGGAAAACTTGCTGAAGGCGGCACGATTATCGAACCTACTGCGGGGAATACGGGAATCGGGTTAGCACTTGCATCGTTAAATACAGGTATAAAGGTAATTGTTTGTGTACCTGAGAAGTTTAGCCTGGAAAAGCAAGAGATAATGAAAGCGTTGGGAGCAGAAATTATTCATACACCAACTTCATTAGGAATGAAAGGTGCAATCGAAAAAGCGAAAGAACTGCAAGAACAAATTCCTAACTCTTATATCCCAGGACAATTTGAAAATGAGGCAAATCCTAATACGTATTATAAAACACTCGGTCCGGAAATATGGGAGCAATTAAATTATCAAGTTGATATATTTATCGCTGGTGCTGGCACAGGCGGAACCTTTATGGGAACGGCTCGGTATTTAAAAGAACAAAATCCAGGTGTTAAAGCAGTAATAGTAGAACCAGAGGGCTCTATTTTAAATGGAGGGGAAAGTGGCCCGCATAAAACAGAAGGAATTGGGATGGAGTTTTTACCAGCATATATGGATAAAAGCTATTTTGATCAAATTTATACTGTTTCTGATGCAGATGCCTTCCATTATGTAAAGCTTGTAGCCAAAAAGGAAGGTCTGCTTGTAGGCAGTTCCTCAGGAGCAGCTTTATATGCCGCTATACAAGAAGCTAAGAAAGCAAAAAGTGGCAGTAATATTGTTGTAATTTTCCCTGATTCTAGTGATCGTTATATAAGCAAGAAAATATTTGATGGAGGAATTTAAATGAAAAGAAAAACGAAATTAATACATGGTGGAGTTCCAGGAGATCCTCATACTGGTGCAGTTAATGTTCCTATTTATCAAGTAAGCACATATAAACAGGACGGAATTGGAAATCATAAAGGCTTTGAATATTCTAGAACTGGAAATCCTACTCGTCATGCTTTAGAAGAGCTCATCAAGGATTTAGAAGAAGGAAAAAGGGGTTTTGCTTTCAGTTCTGGTATGGCAGCTATTACTGCGGTTATGATGCTATTTAAAAAGGGAGACCATGTTCTATTAACAGACGATGTGTATGGTGGAACTTTCCGTGTTATGACAAAGGTGTTAAATAAGTTTGGTATAGAGGCCACCTTTATTGATACAAGTGATATAAGCAACATTCATGAGGCTATAAAAGAAAATACAGTAGCGCTATATATAGAAACGCCGACGAATCCATTATTAAAAATAACAGACATAGAAGCAGCATCTCGTGTTGCCAAAGAAAATGGATTATTAACGATAGTAGACAATACTTTCTCTACACCTTATTGGCAAACTCCACTAACATTAGGGGCAGATATTGTTCTTCATAGCGCAACGAAGTATCTGGGAGGCCATAGTGATGTAGTATCAGGCTTAGTTGTTGTTAATGATGAAAAATTAGCTGAAGATCTTCATTTTGTGCAAAACTCAACAGGTGGAGTGTTAGGACCACATGATTCATGGCTCTTAATAAGAGGGATGAAAACACTAGGAATTCGCATGGAGGAGCATGAAAGTAATACAAAACAAATTGTAGCTTTTCTAGAAGAGCATGCTGCCATTTCAAAAGTATATTATCCAGGACTTCCTGCTCATCCGAATCATGAAATAAGCAAGAAGCAAGCACTTGGATTTGGTGGAATGGTAAGCTTTGATGTAGGAAGCGCAGAGAACGCTGATAAGCTTTTAGAGAAAGTTAGATATTTTACGCTTGCTGAAAGCTTGGGAGCTGTAGAAAGCTTAATTTCAGTGCCTGCGAGAATGACGCATGCGTCTATCCCAGCAGAAAGAAGAGCGGAGCTTGGTATCACAGATGGACTTGTAAGAATATCGGTTGGCTTAGAAGACGTAGAAGATTTAATCGAAGATCTAAAACAGGCATTACAATAATAATAGACAAGAGATTTACAGATAGTGCATCTATTTGTAAATCTCTTTTGTTTGATGGATACTTAGTTGCGGAGATCGCTGTATTTTCCATAATATCGCAATTTAGCTATTGATTTCATAAAGCTTATTCTTCTATTCCTATGTTATGGTAATTATATAGTTTACTAGGAAGTAGGGGAAGAAATGGAGAAAAAGATGAAAATCTTAACGGACAAAATATCTGATTATCAGCAATTCGGCACCGTTTTATTAGCAGTTGGAGCGTTTTTTTATATAGGAATAATCATTCCGAAAATGGACAAGGTAGCTGGTTATAACATTGGAATGCTCATTACTTCGATTCTTTTCTTAAGTGCTTCGATTTTATTTTTGGGTAAAGCTAAGAAATTAAAAAAACTTTTGGATGAATGGAAAGAATCATAAGTTAGATTTAAAGGGGATTTTAGCCATAATCTTTCTGGATGTAGAGAATAAGGGGCTGCGGGCAATAGCAACAAACTTCATAGAAGCAGATATAACAAAAAAACTTGAAAAATAGTGTGAAATGTCCATTTTTTCAAAAAGAGGTTTACAAAAATGGCATCGAAGGATATAATTACCAATGTGAGAACAAAAAAATTCTAAGGAGGTTGAATAAAATGGTCAGAAATTTACCAGAATTAAACAGTGTAGTAGTAATTAAATATGTAACATACACGAATTCAACCACTTCGGAATGGGATTTGTTATCTTAGTTTTATTTTAACTAAAATATTCCAACCGCTGGGTAGTCGTGTCCTGCGGTTTTATTATGCCTTTTTTTGAACCGCAGATCAGTCTATTTGCGGTTTTTTTGTGCGCTCACGAGAAAAATATACCATTTATGGAAAAAAACGAAAATTAGGAGTGGGAAATATGACGTTAAATCTAATTTTTCTAACGGTAACGATTAAGAAAAAGCAGTATACAAACGCAGAGTGGTTACAAGAGATGGAAATGGAGAAGAGAATGGAGGAAAATCGTAGAAAGCTGCATGAAATTGGCTATTTAAACCATAGGTTGTAAAAAAATTCACTCTTGGGAGGTGAAGACATGACCTTAAATATTTTCTTTATTACAATAACTATTAACTTGAAAAAGTGGAGTGAAGAAGAACATGCTCATTTACAGGAAATCGAGCAAATATTCGAAGAAACAAAAAACAAGCAAATTCGTTCTGGGTATTTTTCTCGAATCAATTACTAACATCATAGGTGGTGATAATTATGACGATAAATATGTTATTTTTTACAATTACTGTACATCAAAAACAAATGACTGAAGAAGAAATCATTCATCAGCAAAATATTGAAGAAATTATGGAAGAAAATAGAAGGAAACAGTTTTCTATGATGCATTTCTAATAAAAATATAGATAAAAAGGAGAGGTGGATAAAAATGTTTTTGATCATCTTGCAATGTCGACAATCAATCTTATGGGCGGAGAAAGATACTGACTAACTTAGGGGTTTGAATGAACAACCTGCACGAATGAAGCGCTTATGAGGAAGCAATCTTCTATCGATAAAAAAGAATTACAGATAAAAACAAGCAGCGGGCTAAAATAAAAACCCGCTGCTTGTTTTTTCTCTTATTTTTTAATATAGCGGTATTCCAACAATCGATTTAAATCATTCATTTGCTCCAGTAATTTTTGACCTACATTTGTTTCTAATACCTTTTTGCGTTGTAACTCTCTATCGACTACTCTTTTTACAGACAAGACATCTGTACCATTTTCTAAAACATCTTCCTTTGAAGTAAAGCGCTTATGTGCAACCAATTGCATGCCATAAGAGTTATATAATAAAGTGTAGCCTGCGATTCCTGTTTTTGATTGATAGGCTTTGGAGAAACCACCATCAATAACAATCATTTTCCCATTGGCTTTAATTGGGTTTTCTCCATTGATCTCAGCTACGGGTGTATGCCCGTTAATAATATGTCCTTGATCAGGATTTAGCCCAAATTCTTCTAAAATGTGGCGACATACCTCTTCGTTTTCTCGCAAGGAGTAATAAGGATTCTTTTTCTCTTTATGGATTTCCTTTTCTTTAATAAAATACCGCTCGAATGTAGTCATGTCTTTTTTGCCAAATAACGAGGAATTTTCACCAGTCCATAAATACCAAACTAAATCTGTTGCAAAGTCATCCGATATTTCAGGATGATTAAAGCTATAGCGTAAATAGTATTCAAATAGATCAAATAATTCCTTTCCGCAATAATCTTTTCCATCAATGCGCATCGTTTTCATCGTTCCATCTTCATTTAAAGGAATACAACCATGGATTAATAAATTGCTGTTATATCTTAAGTATAGATTCCCCTTATTCATAAGAAAGTGAATGTGCCTTGCAAGTTTCTCTGAATGCTGGATCGAAAAAAGCAGCTTATCCATGACTTGTTCTTCTTCTTTTAATAGCTTTGAAGGATCTTTTGGATTAATTGTATTAAAACAAATATTTTCTAGTGAATAATTTTTTTCGTTTAAATCAATGGTATTATTCTCGTAATTAATTTTTTCTAAAAGTAGACGGTGGTGCATTTGGAAATCAGGACGTCTTTTGATAATAGGCATTTCTAGTTTAAATTGAATGATGGAAATAGCTTGATGGATTTTTGTTATTTGTAAAATATTTTCTTCTGAGTTTTCTTCTTTTTTGGCATTCATTTTTGGACGAAAAGCTTTATTATCGTTATAATATTTATTCGCTAAATTTAAGAGTGGCCGTAAGTTTATACCATATGCATCCTCGATAATATCTAAATTATCATATCTTGCACAAATACGAATAATATTAGCAAGACAGACTTTTGACCCTGCAAATGCACCAATCCATAGAACATCATGATTCCCCCACTGTATATCCACGGAGTGATACTCCATTAATGTTTCGATGATTTTATCGGGGTAGGGTCCTCGGTCATATATATCTCCAACGACGTGCAAATGATCAACAACTAGTCTTTGTATTGTATAGGATAGGCCGATAATTAATTTATTCGCTTGTCCTAAAGAAATAATTCTGTTAATGATGCTTGAATAATAATCGGTTTTATTATTTAATTCATTTTTCTCATACAATAATTCTTCAATTATGTAAACAAACTGCTGTGGCAACGCTTTTCTCACTTTGGAATTTGTATACTTGGAAGATGCATAGGATACTAGGCGAATCATCCTTTCGATCGTATCAGCATACCAAGTATCCAGTTCTGTTGTATGTATAAATGAATTTACTACTCTTTTTAGCTTTTCTTCTGGATAATATACCAATGTTGCAAATTCATCGATTTGCGTTTTGGAAAGCTCGTCTTTAAATAAATCGCGAATTTTTTCCTTAACATTTCCAGAACCATTTCTTAAAACATGTTGAAATGCGTGATACTCTCCATGCAGGTCACTGACAAAATGCTCGGTCCCCTTTGGAAGATTGAGTATGGCATCTAAATTTATTATTTCAGTAACCACTTTTTCTTCAGAATCATACTTTTCTGTTAGTAAATCCAAATATTTAGTATCCATTTTGTTTGTCCACCCCCATGTAATAGAAAAAAGCTATCAATATATGTATTATACAAGGAAATAATGAGAATTTTGTATTCATTTTAAAATAATTGGAAAATTATTCATTGTTTTTTGTATCCATAGAAAATAATTAAATAGAAGTTTATCGATTTTGTGCTTCTTGATATTACCCAAAGCAGATAGTGAATAAACCAAAATAAAATAGATTTTCCAAAGTTTATTGTCACTTGGACATGCAAAACCACCTCACTTTTTACATAGTAATGAAGTATAGGCAATTGTCCTTGAATGTGGAGGTGGAAAGATGACTGGAATCTTGTTGTCGCTTGGAGCTTTACTCAAAGAATTGGTTTTTCTTGTGTCCTATGTTAAGAACAATGCATTTCCCCAACCATTATCAGCGAGTGATGAAAAGAAATATTTACGATTGATGGCTGAAGGTGATTCGCATGCGAGAAATATGCTAATAGAGCATAATTTGCGTTTAGTTGCCCATATTGTGAAAAAATTTGAAAATACAGGGGAAGATTCAGAAGATCTAATTTCGATTGGAACAATCGGTCTCATAAAAGGGATAGAGAGTTTTTCAGAGGGAAAAGGAACAAAATTAGCTACTTATGCCGCTCGCTGTATTGAAAACGAAATACTTATGCATCTTCGAGCTTTGAAGAAAACAAAAAAAGATGTTTCTCTTCATGATCCAATTGGTCAAGATAAGGAAGGAAATGAAATCAGTCTTATAGATGTACTAAAATCAGAATCGGAAGATGTTGTAAATACGATACAGTTAAATATGGAGCTCGAAAAAGTAAAAGAATATATTGATGTATTAGATGAAAGAGAAAAAGAAGTGATTATCGGAAGATTTGGTCTCGATTTAAAGAAGGAAAAAACACAAAGAGAAATTGCGAAAGAACTAGGAATATCGAGGAGCTATGTTTCGCGAATAGAAAAGAGAGCCTTGATGAAAATGTTTCATGAATTCTACCGGGCCGAAAAGGAAAAAAAGCGAAAAAATGAATAACAATTTTACATAAGAATGTTAACAATATGCATTCTTATGAGGATCGTTTTGCATAAAAAACATCATAAACTAATAGAAAATCTAGTTGAAAAGGCGAGAAGGATAAAAGAGCAGCTTAGTCGATTGGTTCGTATCTTTGACTAAGCGGCTTATTTTATCTTTTATACTTTGCGTAATGTATGTATTCTGTGTTGTCGGTAGCTACGGTTTTTACTACTTCTCCTTGCCGATTTTTGTAAATTTCATATTCTCGGTAAACTTCCACTATAAACCCATCCACTTCTTTTGTCTCATCTAATTTATATTCAAGATCAGGAGCACCAAATATTTCACTGGCATTACTGGAAACCTCTTGCTCTTCATTTGTAGATCCATAAAAGAGAACTTGATTTTTATTAATTTTAGCAGTTGGAGTTTCTATGTAAGCAATAAAACCCAATAAGATGATAATGGATATTAAAGAGATTTTTTTCACCTTTTCTCTCCTCCTTCCTTACATTGTATGCATGTCCTTTTAAAGTATGCGAATAAGTAAAGGGTGGAGAACGAAAGAATTGGAAAATTTAATCATTTTTAGATTACGAAAATCATAGGGTTAAAAAGGTACAGGCCCTCCAAATATTTTTATAAGGAAAAAATGAATTGCCTCAAAAAATTTTTGCATCTCGTAAATATTTTAAAATATTTGTAATATAAATGAAATATAAAGTAAAACTTCCGTCAGTGGGCAGATCCTTTTTCCCCCACTGATGGTTAGTTGAACCAATCGGACCTTTACGAACAGTTGATCTCCCACCTATTTTCCTCGTATTCTCCTAAGCTTGAGGGGGAGTCTTACTGTCCGTTAAGAGTGTGGGATAACGTTGATGCAAAACGGAAGGATTAGAGCTTATTGAAGGGGTTGAAGACCAGTGTTTATAAGACACATACTATTCTTAACATTATTGATATCTTTGCTTACCACCACTTGGCCAACGCATGGTATGGAGGATAAAGCAAGCACACATCATGATGAATTCAATTATTCCATGTCTGAGCTAAAAGATACAATAAGAAATATACAAAGCAAAGCTGACATCAACTCCAATCTAGGCATGAAGCATGAAGTAGTTAGAGGTGATATGTACAACAATGTTGTATGGAGATTTGATTTGGGTTCGCAACCAACGTATCAATTTGTTTCGGAAAATGACAGCATCGATATGGAAGGTTTGCAAGAAAGAACGATCAAGTATATCGTATTTTTAAGTTTTGGGGAAGACGAGGAAACGATTATTAGTAAATCCATTTACTATTGTGATGAGAATGGTGCTATTCATGAAGTGAAATATATTGAGAATATAGAAAGGGAGAATATTATTTTGCCGCCAAGCAAGTAATAAGAGAATCGGCGTAAAGCTTGCCTTTACTAACGTAGGTTTATGCCTAAAAAGAGAACCATTTTCTTTGCAACTTAATAGTATAAGAATAATAATGTGTGATATATGGGCTTTAAAACAAGCGATTTTTCACCACCTTACTATACTATTAGAAAGGTGGTGAAAAGCATGGTGAAAATTTTTATCGATCCTGGCCATGGTGGATCTGATTCTGGAGCAGTAGGAAATGGATTACAAGAAAAAAATATTACATTAATGATTGCTCAACAGATTAGAAATATTCTTCAGAATGAATATGAAGGAGTAGAAATTCGGATGAGTCGTAATGGCGATTCAACGGTAAGCCTGGCAGCAAGAACGAATGCCGCCAATAACTGGAATGCTGATTTTTTTCTTTCAATTCATGTTAATGCAGGTGGTGGTACTGGCTTTGAAAGTTATATATTTCCAGGAGTTGGTGCACCAACATCAACTTATCAGAATGAGATTCATGAAGAAGTAATTGCTGAGACCAGATTTAACAATAGAGGAAAGAAAAGTGCGAATTTCCATGTATTGAGAGAAACAATCATGCCTGCGCTGTTAACAGAAAATGGATTTATTGATACAGCAATAGATGCTAATCAGTTAAAAGACAGCAATTTCATTACAAAGATTGCTAGAGGGCATGTCAACGGATTAGAAAGCGCTTTTTCCCTTCAGAAAAAACAAACTCAGTCTCCGATATACCGTGTACAAATCGGAGCTTTTAAAGTAAAAGAAAATGCCGAAAAAACAGCATCTCAAGCAAGTGAAAAAGGGTTTGACACTGCTGTTTTGTTTAGAGACAACCTATTTAAAGTACAAATTGGAGCATTTAGTAATAGAAATAATGCGGAGCGATTAGCACAAAGAGCAAGGGAAGCAGGATTTAATGCGTTCATTACTAGTTAGAAGAAAGAAGAAGTAATCGGCGAAAGTAGGAAAATTGCTAGAAAATAGGACAATTGCCTAAAACATTAGGAACAAAATAAGAATATTTTATAGAAAGAGAGGAGGAATTTTAATGGTTGGTTATGGATATTCGAATCAAGTACCACCCGCTGTTCCACTTGGAGGAATAGGACCTGCGCCAGTTGGATATGGTGGTGCCCCTTATCCAGCATATGGAGGAGTATATGGTGGAGCTGGTGGTTTCTGGTACGCATTCTTAATCATTCTATTTATTGTTATTATTCTATTTTGGGGTTTTTGGGCATTTGGCAGTTATTATCGGTAAGTAAAAAAGAAAGAAGAATAGGCAAGCATATATTTTTTTGATAAAAGTTATTAGTGCTACTAAAATAATGGACAATACATGCAAGCTTTCAGTCATTTTTAGTTGTTAATGAGCATCTTGATTAAAATCGGGGTGCTTGCTTCTTTTAGTCTGAAAAATTTTACTATTTTCATAGAAATAATGGAAATAGTTCGATAATCAAACTATAATGGCATAGTAGTAATTAAAGGAAGGAGCTTGAGTATAGTGTACATTAAAAAATATCAAGAAACATGGGATTTAGAAGGATTATTTCCTGGAGGCAGTGATTCCTCAAAGTTTAGAGAGCATATTGCCATTTCAATAGATGAAATTGATAAATTGTCAACATATGTACATAAGTTTGAGCCATTAAAAGAAGAAGCAGAGGTAGAGGCTTTACGGGAAATTGTAGGACAGTTTGAGATCGTGGTAAAAAAAGTAAGACAAGCAGGTGCCTTTGTCAGTTGTTTAGAGGCACAGAATATGGAGGATAAAGAAGCGAGTACACTAAGAGGGAGAGTAACAGAACTAAGTACTTCGTTTCAAAATGTATTAACTATCTTGGACGGAAAATTATCTTTATATAGTGACATAGAATGGGATTCTTTATTTAAAGGTAACGATCTGGAAGAACTTTATTTTGTACTGTCGGAAAGAAGAACAGCTGCAAAAGAAAAATTATCAGAAGTAGAAGAAACACTCATAAATAAATTAAGTGTTGATGGATATTATGGCTGGGGCCAAATGTATGATACCATTGTTGGAAAAATCCAGATTCCTTTTGAGGAGGAAAATTTATCTGTTGGACAAGCAGCAAATAAATTTTCAAGTCCTGAGCGCATGGTTAGAAAAAAAGTGTTTTCAGAATGGGAAAAAGCATGGGATGCAAATGGTGAAGTGCTTGCAAAAACATTAAACCATTTAGCTGGCTTTCGATTGAATGTTTATGGTATGAGAGGCTGGAGTAGTTTTTTGAAAGAGCCGTTAGCCATTAATCGTATGCAAGAAGAAACATTACAAGCGATGTGGAATGCTATTGCAAAAAATAAACAGCCGTTTGTACAATTTTTAGATAGAAAAGCCAAACTGTTAGGATTAGAGAAATTAAGCTGGTATGACTTAGATGCACCGCTTGGAAAGGTAGAAACAAAAATGTCGTACCAAGAAGGTGCTGAATTTATTATTAAGCACTTCGAACAATTTGGCGCTGAGATGGCCGCTTTTGCAAAAAAAGCGTTTGAAGAGAGCTGGATTGAGGCAGAAGATAGAAAAGGAAAAAGACCAGGAGGCTTTCACACCTATTTTCCAGAAAGTGCTCAGTCACGTATTTTTATGACGTATTCTGGTACTCCCTCCAATGTCTCGACATTAGCCCATGAATTAGGTCATGGCTTTCATACTTACGTAATGAGGGATATGCATACATTAAATAGGAATTATGCGATGAATGTGGCTGAAACAGCGTCTACATTTGCAGAGATGATTGTGTCAGATGCGGCAGTAAAAGCTGCTTCAACAGAAGAAGAAAAGGTAGTATTATTAGAAGACAAAATACAGCGCTCCATAGCATTATTGATGAATATTCATGCGCGCTTTCTTTTTGAAACAAGCTTTTATGAAAAACGCCAAAATGGTCTAGTTTCTAAAGAACAACTAAATTCGTTAATGCTGGATGCACAAAAAGAAGCATATGGAGACTCCTTAGAGGAATATCATCCATCTTTCTGGGGTTCAAAATTACATTTTTATATTACAGGTGTACCTTTTTATAATTTCCCTTATACATTTGGTTTCCTATTTTCGCTTGGAATTTATGCAAAGGCAATTGAGGAAGGTAAGGGGTATGAAGAGAAGTATATTGCTTTATTAAAGGATACAGCAAGCATGACGGTGGAAGAGTTGGCATATAAGCATCTTCAAATTGATTTAACGAAAGAAGATTTTTGGAATAGTGCGATTGAGCTTTGTATAAAGGATGTAGAAGAGTTCTTGGCACTAACCAACGAATAGATATTAAGTGGTGTGTTCGGACCAAAATAAGGGCAATGGACGCCTTTAAAAAGTTATCAAAAGTAAAGAGACCACATAACAGCTTCTTTAAGCAGTTATGTGGTCCTCAGAATTAATCTATCGCCTTATAAAAAGGATAAATTGTTTGTTAAATTTTTCTCCACTTAAAACTCCCAATCATTAATACTGAAAGAATGAGCATCAGAAATAAATAAATGTGTGGAGGGATGAAAGCAAACCATAGACAGCTAAACGTTAAGATACAACCAGCAGCCGTAATTGGTAAGCCTGTAAAAAAGCCATGACTTTCAGTAATATTAAATCGAGCTAATCGAAAAGCGCCACACACAATATAAAGCACTGTAAAAAAAGAGCCTGGTGCCCCCAAATCAAATAGTACCCCTTGATATACTAATAATGCTGGTGCTACCCCAAATGAAATGATATCGCTCATAGAGTCCAGCTGTTTGCCAAGTTCTGATTCAATATTAAATTTTCTGGCAGTCATTCCATCAAGTCTATCTGCTAAGGCGGCGATAAAAATAAGTAATAGACTTAATTGAAGATGTCCCTTTAAACTATAGATAATTGCAAAAGCACCTAAAGAAATATTCGTTAAGGTTAAAACATTAGCCAGTTGAGTTTTAATTTTCTTGATAGTTTGTTCTAAAACTCCATGTAGAAACATTAGATTCACTCCCAGTATGAAATGAATTTCATACAACTATTTTATATAATCATATATAATTTTAATGTAGTATATGAATATCCGTAAAGAAAAATTTTATTTATTGGAGGATTGCTTCATTGAAAGAAACAATGTATCGACTTTGTATTGAACTAACAAACGGAAGATGGAGTTCCTATTTAATTAAGAAATTTGCTTATTCTAGATGGAGCCGTTATATTATTCCTTCCTTTGCAAAAGTTTATAAAATAAATATAGATGAAATGGAAAAACAGCTACATGAATATCGGTCATTACACGAATTTTTTATTAGAAAATTAAAAGTCAATTGTAGAAAGGTAGATGCGGAGACTCGAGAAATCATAAGTCCTGTTGATGCGGTAATTGAAGATATTGGGCAAGTAAGGACGGATCGTTCTATTTTAGTGAAAGGAAAATCGTATTCGATTCATGAAATGCTTGGTGATGAAAAAACGGTTGATAAATACGTAGGTGGGACGTATCTCATATTTTATTTAAGTCCTAGTCATTATCATCGAATTCACTGTCCTGCAACAGGCTTAGTAAAAAAGCGTTGGACGCTTGGAAGTAAATCGTATCCTGTTAATAAATATGGTTTAAAGTGGGGGGATTCGACCCTTTCTAAAAATTATCGCTCTATAACTGAAATCCAAACAGAAGAAGGAAGTAGTATTTGTATGGTAAAGGTTGGTGCGATGTTTATTAATTCTATCGTACTAAGCCATAAAAAAGACCGCTTAGTACAAGGTGAGGAAATGGCCTATTTTTCCTTCGGCTCGACCGTTGTGTTACTATTTGAAAAAAATACATTTATAGAGAAGGACTTTATTTCTATACCGTATCCGGTTAAAATAGGGGAGGTTATCGGCGAAATTAGGGAATTGGATGCTTCAAAGGCTCAATGAGAATTTCTATTCCGTGTGGGCTAAAATGGAAAAAGATAAGCACACATTGTTTGTTTGGATGGCAGGCTTGCCTTGTTTTGAAAGTGAATTTATTATGTACAAGGAAGAGACAATCAAATATCGTTAAAAACAAAAACAGCCTGCAATTAAGGCTGTTTTCAAATGTATAGATGGCTCATATTATTCTTTCATTTAAGAGGAGACTTTTATCTTGTTGCTTAGAGAACGTCGGTGAATCTCTGTTTCGATGAGACGAATAAATTCAGGGCTTAAGTTTAGTTCCCGAGCTTTATGGTATGACTCGATCAATAATTCATCTGACAGTTTCCGCATGCCAGAAACACCTCCATTCGAATATAGTAAGAACATTTTCTAAAAAACATATATAAATGTAATTATCTTCAATGCTGAAAAAGGTTTTTGTGCTTTCATGATGAAATAACTTTTAAAAAAGTGCGTAGTATACATACTAGATGTACAATTTCGACATTATTTTTTGAGAAACTTGCTTGTCCAACATGATTATTCATGGAGGAAGCACTTTTTGATTTAGTTCCTTTTTCTGCGTGTTAATCTTGGAAGTTTTTTGGATATTATAATGTATCCTTACTTTAACAAAAATAAACATAGAGAACAACTGTTCGTTTATCCACAATAGTTAGTGGATAACCTGTGATTATTTTGTTGAGAAGTATGTGGATTGCATATAAATCAATGGGTATTATGTGTATAATGTTATCCACAAATGTTGAAAAATGCGTATTTTGTCGAAAATTATTTTATTTTTATTAAAAAAAGAATGGATATGGTATCTTCTTTAAGCGGAAAAACGGTATAATATTACTTTCTTCTATCGAAAAAAATGGTTACCATAATAATAGTAGGACATTCTGGTTAAACAATAGAAATGAGAGAGTTAAGAGGTGTTTTTTAAGTGTTCAATCAATTTTTGCCAAATCAATTTGTTAAAAATATATTTGAGATTTCACCAGAAAGTTTAAAAGAAAAAGGGATTAAGGGGATTATCACGGATTTAGATAATACGTTAGTAGAATGGGATCGCCCGCTTGCGACGCCGCAAATTATTGAATGGTTTGCAGAAATGCAGAGAAATGACATTAAAGTAACAATTGTTTCCAATAATAAAGAAACAAGGGTTAAGTCTTTTTCTGATCCATTGCAAATTCCTTTTATCTTTGCTGCCCGGAAACCACTTGGCCGAGCTTTCAAAAAAGCTATCATGCAAATGAATATTAAAAAAGAAGAAACAGTTGTTATAGGTGATCAATTATTAACAGATGTTCTTGGTGGAAACAGAAGTGGATTTCACACCATTTTAGTAGTTCCTGTTGCTCAAACAGATGGGTTTATGACAAGGATCAATCGGAAAATTGAAAGAAGAATTTTAAATTGGTTTCGTAGAAACGGAAAATTGACTTGGGAGGATTAATACGTGACAGAAAGAATACATTGTATAGGCTGTGGAGTTGCCATTCAAACGGAAAATAAGGATGAATTAGGGTATGCACCTCCTTCTTCTCTAGAAAAGGAAGAAGTAATTTGTCAAAGATGTTTCCGTTTAAAGCATTATAATGAAGTACAGGATGTTTCTTTAACAGACGATGATTTTTTAAAGATTTTAAATGAGATTGGAAAAAGTGATAGTCTAATTGTAAAAATAGTCGATATTTTTGATTTTAACGGCAGCTGGCTCCCTGGTCTCCACCGTTTTACAGGAAAAAATAAAGTTTTACTAATTGGAAACAAAGTCGATCTTTTACCAAAATCGGTGAAACAGCAAAAAGTTATTAATTGGATGAAAAAAGAAGCGAAGGATTTAGGGCTAAGACCGGAAGATGTCTATCTTGTTAGTGCGGAAAGAGGCAAGAACATCAAAGAAGTATTAGAAGCCATTGAATATCATCGTCATGGAAAAAATGTGTATGTAGTTGGTTGTACGAATGTAGGGAAATCGACATTTATTAATCGAATCCTTAAAGAGGTTTCTGGGGAAGAAAACGTGATTACTACTTCCCATTTTCCTGGTACGACATTAGATATTATTGAAATACCATTATCCGACAGTAAGTATTTAGTGGATACACCAGGAATTATTAATCATCACCAAATGGCTCATTTTGTAGATAAAAAAGATTTAAAAGTTATTACTCCGAAGAAAGAAATTAAATCGAGAATTTTTCAATTAAATGATAAACAGACACTATTCTTTGGTGGACTAGCTAGGTTTGATTTTGTAAAAGGAGAACGCAGTAGTTTTGTATGCTATTTTTCTAATGAGATAACGATACATCGTACGAAATTGGAAAATGCAGATGAATTATATAAAAAGCATGCAGGAGAGCTATTAACGCCGCCAAATAGAGACCATTTGGATGATTTCCCAGAGCTAGTTAGACATGACTTTTCTATAAAAGAGCCAAAGACGGATATTGTTTTTTCAGGACTGGGGTGGATAACGGTTAATGAACCGAATATACAAGTATCGGTTTATGTACCAAAGGGAGTTCACGCTATGCTGCGTAAATCACTGATATAAGTGAGCAGCAAAGTTTTTTATAAAAGGGGAAAGGGAGAGAGCTGCTTAAATGAAGAACTATGCAGTAATTGGCGATCCAATTCAACATTCCATGTCACCGGTCATGCACAATGATCTTTTTCAATTTTATGGATTGGATGCTGAAATGAAAAAAGTGCATATAAAAACGGAAATGCTTGAAGTGGGATTGCAAAGTTTAAGGGACATGAATATAGATGGCTTCAATGTTACTGTACCGTATAAGCAAGCAATCATTCCCTATTTGGATGAGCTAGACCCACTGAGTGAAGCAATTGGTGCTGTTAATACGGTAGTTTGTGAAAATGGAAAGTGGATGGGGTATAATACGGATGGAGAAGGATATCTAAAAGGGCTTTTAGAACAACTACCTGATTTGAAACAGAGAAGAACATTGATTGTTGGGAGTGGCGGTGCTGCAAGAGGCATTTATTTTACATTGGCTCACTATGGGGTACAACAAATAGATATTTGTAATCGTACACTAGTAAAAGCAGTTGCCTTAAAAGAGGCATGTCCTTTTCCGGTAAAAACCAATATAATGGAAGTTGCCTTAGCGGAAAAAATGCTTGGCGAATATGAACTTATTATACAAACCACTTCTATTGGAATGTCTCCGAAAATAGGTGCTTCGCCCATTAAAATGACTAATTTGAAGAGGGAAGCATTTGTAAGTGACATTATCTATAATCCATTGGAAACAAAAATATTAAGTGAAGCGAAAGCCAGAGGGGCAAAAACTCAAAATGGCATTGATATGTTTGTATACCAAGGAGCTTTAGCATTTGAGAGATGGCAAGGTTTTTTTCCAGATACAGACAGAATGAGATACAGTGTTTTAACACAACTAGGAGGATAAACATGTTAAGAGGTAAGCAAAAAAGATTTTTACGAGCAAAGGCACACCATTTAAGTCCTATTTTTCAAGTGGGAAAAGGTGGCGTTAATGACAATATGATTAAGCAAATTAGTGAAGCTTTAGAAGTAAGAGAATTATTAAAAATAAGCATTTTGCAAAATTGTGATGAAGATAAAGATACGGTTGCAAGTGAATTAGTAAATGGAACGAAGAGTGAACTAGTTCAAATTATTGGAAATACAATCGTTTTATATAAAGAGTCTAAAGAAAACAAAACGATAAATTTACCATCTTAAATTGGTAGAAGAGGCGATTTTTTGTGAAAAAAGTAGGGATATTAGGAGGAACATTCGATCCTCCTCATATAGGCCATCTAATCATAGCAAATGAAGTGCTGCATGCCCAAAATTTAGATGAGATTTGGTTTATGCCAAATCAAGAACCCCCACATAAAATAAAATCAGGGGATGTAACGAATATTCAGCGAGTGGAAATGTTACAATTATCCATAGAGGTTCATTCTGCCTTTCGAATCGAAACGCTGGAGTTAGACAGAGAAGGTAAATCATATACGTATGATACGATGACGCTTTTAAATGAGGCTCACCCGGATATTGACTTTTATTTTATAATTGGAGCCGATATGGTAGAATATTTGCCTGAATGGTATAAAATTGAAAAACTTATGCAAATAGTAAAATTCATTAGTGTAAACCGTCCTAAATATCAATTGGAAACAGATTACCCTGTTCAGTATGTAAAGGTTCCTGATATTAATATTTCTTCTAGTTTAATTCGTGAAAGAGTCAAGGACGGGGAAACGATTTCGTTTTTAGTAAGAGATGAAGTAAAGCGATATATTGAGGAGAACCGACTATATGAATCGTGAAGAAGCCTTACAAATAGTGAAAGAACAGATTACCGAAAAGCGTTATATTCACACAATTGGTGTAATGGAAACTGCCATTAAACTAGCGATTAAATATGGTGGAGATGCTGAAAAGGCGGAAACGGCAGCAATATTTCATGATTATGCAAAATTCCGTCAGAAGGATGAAATGAAAAAGATTATTGTAGAGCAAAATATGGATCCAAATCTTTTATTATTTCATTCTGAACTTTGGCATGCTCCAGTAGGTGCTTTTCTAGTAGAAAAAGAAGTTGGAATAAAAGATAAGGAAATACTGGATGCTATTCGATATCATACATCTGGAAGACCAGAAATGAGTATGCTAGAAAAAATAGTTTATTTAGCAGACTATATTGAACCAGGAAGAGCTTTTCCTGGTGTCGATGAGGTAAGGGAATTAGCAGAAATAGATTTTGAACGTGCTTTTTTACAAGCTGTAAAAAATACCATTATTTTTCTAATCCGAAATAATCGGGCAGTATTTCCTTTAAGTTTTGAAACATATAATAGTTATTGTATAAATACGGAGGTTGATTGAATGGATGAACGTACTTTATTATGGACTGCTGTAAAAGCAGCTGATGCAAAAAGAGCAGAAAATATTGTCGCGCTTAATATGAAAGGTATATCGCTTGTAGCAGATTATTTCGTGATTTGCCACGGTAATTCTGACAAACAAGTACAAGCTATTGCAAATGAAATCAAGGATAAATCTGGGGAACTTGGAATTTCCGTAAAAAGATTTGAAGGCTTTAATGAAGCAAAATGGATTTTAGTTGATTTAGGCGATATTATTGTTCATGTTTTCCATCGCGATGAAAGAACTTATTACAATTTAGAACGTCTTTGGGGAGATGCGCCAGTTGAGAACATTGAAAGTGTGATTAGTCAATGAGTTATCAGCAGTTTGCCTATCTTTATGATCGTTTAATGAATGATGTGCCGTATGATAAGTGGGTAGAGCTTGTAAAGAAGGCGGTAAGCGATTATAAAGTGAATGGAGCAAACCTTTTGGATTTAGCTTGTGGAACTGGTGAGTTGTCAATTCGGTTTTCACAAGCTGGGTTCCGTGTGACTGGGGTTGATTTATCAGAGGATATGCTAAGTGTAGCACAAGCAAAAACGATCGAAGCAGGTGAAGGAGTTTTTTACTTGGAGCAGGATATGTCTCGCTTAGAAGGCTTACCTGTTTTCGATCTAGTTTGCATATGCTGCGACTCTATTAATTATTTAAGAACAGAAGAAGATGTTATCAATACTTTTAAGGGTGTTTATGAGCATTTAGATGAAAACGGCCTTTTTATATTTGATGTACATTCTTTGTATAAAATGAACCAACTATTTATTAATCAAACATACGCTGTCAATGACGAGGATTTGAGCCTCATTTGGCAATGTTATGAAGGAGAAAATCCTAATAGCGTAGAGCATGATTTAAGCTTTTTTGAATTGGACGAAGAATCAGGTATGTATCATCGTTATGATGAACTCCATTTTCAACGAACCTATTCCGTTGAACAATATAGCGAATGGCTAGATTTAACTGGATTTAGTGTGGTGAAAGTCGAAGCAGATTTTTCCGAAGGGATAGAGGATCTCGCAGAACGGATTTTCTTTTACTGTAAGAAAAAAGAAATGATTAAATAAAAAATTTTAGATTTAGTGCAATAGGCCATTCTAAAATCGTTATTATAATAAAAAAGGGAAGTGCTCCGCAGATGGACCATCTCCCTTTTTTATGTTCTCGACTATTTTCAAATTTACTTGATAATAATTTGAAAGGAAAGAAGGAATTCGAATAGGTATAATAGAAAGTATTATTAGCATCAGCTATTTTTGTCCTGAAACAAGATTTCTAAGGGATCGCTGATCATCTTCATACTTAGCCTGTGTTGCCTGAAATAATTGATTAAAAGTATCTCCTAACTGACTCTCCAGTACGTTTATTCCTTCACCCGTTATTCCGCCTTTTACACACACCTTCTCCTGTAAAGTAGGTAATGTATAATAACCTTTTTTTAACAATTCTCCTAACCCAATAAGCATTTCACTAGCTAATTTTGTTGCGGTTTCTGAATCAATTTCCGTCTCGTCGACTGCCCCTTCTATAAATCTGCGAGTAAGATAACTAAAAAATGCTGGTCCACAGCTGACAATATCAGAGGCAACTCTCGTAATATTATCTTCAATTTCTAATGGAGTCGAAAAATTTTCATAGAAACTCTCTAATTGTTTTTTCCACGCATCCGTACAATTGCTTCCATAAGAAAATAAAGAGACCCCTGCTAATGCTCTATTTGTGATGCTTGGAATAATCCGTGCAACAGAGCAGCTAAAGAAAGAATCTAGTTGGTCAGGGCTTATTGGACTAGTAATAGATACAACACATTTATCCTTTGTTAAATATGGAGATATGTTCTTGGCAACTTCATACATATCATGTGGTTTTACACATAAAAAGGTAAGATCTGTTTGTTTAGCTATTTCGATATCGCTATAGCATACATTTATGTTTGGATAATCTTCCTTAATTTCTAATGCTTTGTTAATTGTTCGATTAAAGATAAATAAGTCTTCGGGGGAAATAGCATTTCCATCAATCATCGCTTCTACTAAGATTTTCCCCATATTTCCAGTACCAATCATTCCAATTTTCACTTTTTCTTCCCCCCCTATAATGAGCGGTTTCTCATATAACGATATGAAGCAACAATACAAAATATACCTGAAAGGATGATTAGTTATCATGGACTGGCTTCGAAAAAATAAAAAATTCATTCTATTTGTTTTAGGTGGGATATCCCTACTTTTGCTGTATCGTTTTTATCCTATCCTTATGCCAAAGAATGAAGAAGAATACTTCCCACAAGATGACTTATTAACTGAAAGGGGGGAGGAAATAACAGAGAGCGAGTTAGCTGAGGAAGAACCACAAGTTACGTTTATACTCGTAGATGTAAAAGGAGCAGTCAAAAATCCAGGCGTTTATGAGGCGAATGAGGGAGATCGCGTGAATGACATTATTCAAAAGGCAGGAGGGATTTTGAATAACGGTGAAAAAAATGCAGTGAACCTTGCAATGAAAGTGTCGGATGAGATGATTATTTATGTACCTTATATAGGAGAAGAGGGAGAAGTAGTTAATGACCAAGCAAGTCTCTCTGCGAATGAAGGCCTAGTAAATATTAATAAAGCGAGCGAAACGGAATTGCTTCAATTACCAGGAGTGGGTCCGTCTAAAGCGGCAGCCATTATCGAATACCGTGAACAAAATGGAGGATTTTCTACAAAGGAGGATTTAAAAAAAATAAGTGGAATTGGAGAGAAAACATATGAAAAATTAGAACCCTTTCTTACGATAAATTAAATCTCTTTCCAATTTTAAATGGTCAACAGAAAAGCGATATAGGGTAAAAGTAATCTTACATCTTTTTTGTAATTGACTGAAAACATACTTCCCGATAAACTTAATGAAGAATTGAATTATTGTATTTATCCCACTCTTAACAGGAAGTAAGACCCAATCCGCGGAAAATCAAGGAAGCTAGGTGGGGGCTAACTGCCCGTAAAGGTCCGATAAGTGCAACTAACCATCCGTAGGGGCGAGGGAAAACTCTTATTGATGGAAGTTTCTTTATTAATTTTGTTAACTTATGGGAGTGAATATAATTGGAAAGAATCTCATGGAATGAGTATTTTATGGCTCAAAGCGAATTGTTGGCTTTAAGAAGCACATGTACAAGATTGGCAGTAGGGGCAACTATTGTCCGAGACAAGCGGATAATCGCTGGAGGATATAATGGTAGTATAGCCGGTGGTGTTCATTGTATTGATGAAGGCTGCTATGTAATTGATAACCATTGTGTTCGAACCATTCATGCGGAAATGAATGCTATTTTACAATGCGCTAAATTTGGTGTTCCGACTGACGGAGCAGATATCTATGTAACACATTTTCCTTGTCTTCAATGCTGTAAAGCGATTGTACAAGCAGGTATAAAAACGGTTTATTATGAGATGGATTATAAAAATCACCCCTACGCTCTTGAGCTTTTTGAACAGGCAAATATCGCAACAGTGCAAGTGGAAAGAAAAGAGCTTGAGAAAATAGAAGAGAAAAAGGCGTTTGTAGAATCCCTTGTAAAACAATTAAAAGAAAATAATGCAGATACTGTAGAGGTAGAGGTTTTGGAAAAAAGAGCAGAAGAATTATTCTCCATAATACCTACAGCAAAGACGTCTATTTAATCTGATTTCTCCATTCTCGGTCTACAGCGGTCTCGTGAGGAGCGATGTATGATTCAATCAAGATTATTGTATTTCGCGGTGTCAGCCCTATTTGGCTTATTATGTTCATTAACACAACATATAATAGTCTATTTAATCTATTTCCTATTCGTAGGCTGGTTGTTTCTAGTAAAAAAAGCAGCAGTAAAATCAGGTGTTTTTCTGCTTTGTATTTTTCTTTTATTCCTTGTTCGGGGAAGTTATAGCTATCAGTGGAGCGGCTCGAAAATGAAGGAGGATGCTTCATCTTTTTTAATCACCTTCTTAGAGCCAGCAGACATAGACGGTGATAGATGGAGAGTAGTGGGAAAGGAAAAACAAACTGAAGAAAAATTGCTGCTTTTCTACAAAATGGAAACAGAAGAAGAAAAAATTTTGCTAGAAGCCGAGCAGGTGATAGGGAAGACTTGCCAGATTAAAGGCTCATTGTCTCTTCCCTCTTCCAAGAGAAATGAAAATGGCTTTAACTATAAACAGTACCTTGAAAACAATTCGATTTATTGGCTATTATCAATTGAAGAATTGGATCTAACAAGTTGTGTCACAGAAAGAAATGGTATTTTATTATTAAAGCAACTAAGAGAAAAAGGAACCGTTTGGATTGCAGAGCATTTTACTGATACAACTATTCCAATCGCAGAAGCGCTAATTTTTGGAGAACGTAGCATGATGGACGAAAATCTTCAAAATGCATTTCAACGCCTAGGGATTATTCATCTATTAGCTATATCTGGTTCACATGTTGTCGTTTTAGTAGGTATACTTTATTTTTTACTGATTCGTTTTGGATTAACGAAAGAATGGACTAGCACTATTTTATTACTACTTTTGCCGATTTATGCTGTTTTAACAGGATTAAGCCCATCGGTTGTAAGAGCTGTCTCCACTTCTTTCATTCTCTTAGCCATAAATAAATTTCGTCTCCCCTCTAGATTTCCGATGATTGATATAATTAGTATCGTTTTTTGTTTTTGTTTATTGATTCAGCCGCGAATGCTGTTTAGTATTGGATTTTTATTATCGTTTATCGTATGTTTTTTTCTCATTCTCTCTTCCTCACTTATTAAGGAGTATCATACCTCAACCATTAAAATGTATTTCTTTATTACGTTTATCTCCGAATATGCTGTACTTCCTATTATTTTATACTACTTTTATGAAATTCCTACATTATCATTACTAGCAAATCTTATTTTCATCCCTTTTTATACGACTATTGTTTTGCCTTATTTACTGATTCTCTTTGTTGTTTCCTTTTTGTTTCCGCAATTGTTTTCCGTCTTTTCATTCCCTTTAGATCTTCTGATAATGCTTTCTGATAGGCTGGTGTTGAAATTAGCGAGTTATCCTTTTAGCACGATCATTTTGGGAAGACCATCCTTCTTTTTTGTTTGTGTCTATAGTGTCAGTCTGCCAATGTTCTTTTATTTATACGAAAATATTTCGAAGAACTCAAGGAAATGGTTATATTGTCTTCCACTCTTGCTCATTAGTCTTCAATTCATTAACAATATCTATCCCGCTAAAGGGGAAATCACTTTTATTGATGTTGGGCAAGGGGATAGCATTCTTATTCAGTTGGCAAATAATAAGGGAACATACTTAATTGACACAGGTGGAACGGTTACATTTCCTCAGGAGGACTGGCAAAAGAGAAAAGAGCCCTTTGAAGTTGGTACAAAGACAGTTGTTCCTTTTTTAAAAAGTAAAGGAATTCATACGATTGATAAATTGATCTTAACACATGGCGATTTAGATCACATTGGGGGTGCCACAGCGATTATCGAACAATTAAAGGTAAAAGAAATCATGTATCCAAATGTAACAGAAGAACGTACTATGGAGGAAGAAAAGGTATTAAATTTTGCACAGAAGAAGCAAATCCCTATTCGTCTTATTCAAGCTGGTCATAAATGGAACGCGGGGGAAGATTTCTTTTCTGTATTGGCCCCTTTACAAAAAAAGGAACTAACGAAGAATAATGGTTCGATTGTAATTTATGCGAATATCGCTGATATTACATGGCTATTTACAGGTGATTTAGAGAAAGAAGGGGAACAAGAGGTTCTGAATAATTATCCGAATTTAAAAGATGTAGACGTTTTAAAGGTAGGACATCATGGCAGCGAAACGTCTTCTAGTAGCGAATTTATTGAGCGGCTTAAGCCGAAAATTGCTGTGATTTCTGTAGGTGAAAATAATAGATATCATCATCCTAGTAAGGAAGTGCTTTCTACTTTAAATGAGAATAAAGTAAAAGTATTTAGAACAGATGAAAATGGGGGGATTTCTTTTTATTTTTCCGAAAAAGGTGGCACATTTCATTTGCAAATTCCATAGAATATAACATAAGTGAATGGCGATAAAATGGCGATAAATAATGGGAAAATGTCATCTAAATACCTATCCAATTGGACTAAAAAATACTTATCTATATTGACATGATTCGCACAGATTTCCTTTGCTGTCAGGACTTGACACAAATAGATTTAAAGCCATTCGAGCACACTAGTAATACAAAAGTGTACCGTTACATATTAAGTATCCTAGGCCTTAGTGTGTAACGTTCATTATAGATCGAAGGAAGGTTCCTTAACTTATCATTTCTTGCTACTAGTAAATCTTGCTAAAGCGATAACACAAGCTTTATGGAAGAATTCTTTAACAAGAGAAATGGTAGAAAGAGGACCTTCTTTCTGTATTTACATAAGCTGATTTTTGATAAAAAAAGGACAATTCAAAGGAATTTCGTATATAATAATTGTTTAGTGATGAACTAAATCACAAAGGAAAAATGTTTTAGGAATGGGGAGAAGAAATGATCGAAGAATTATGGAAAAAAATAAAAAATAAAGATTTTTCTTTTGTCTATTTATTATATGGACTCGAGACTTTTCTAATAAATGAAACGAAATATTTATTATTGCAATCTTTATTAAACGAAGAGGACGAGGATTTTAATTTATCTACATATGATTTGGAGGAAACTCCGATAGAATTAGCAATAGAGGATGCAGAGACAATTCCTTTTTTTGGGGAAAGAAAAGTAATTGTATTAAATAACCCTTTTTTCTTAACAGCTGAGAAATCTAAGTCAAAGGTAGAACATAATGTAAAGAAACTGGAAGAATACTTGAAAGAACCTTCCCCGTTCACTACTATGATTTTTGTAGCTAATTATGAAAAATTAGATGAAAGAAAAAAAATAACGAAGCAGTTAAAAACGATTTCCTCTGTTTTAGAAGCGAAAAAATTAAATGAACAAGAACTGAAAAAATGGTTAAGACAACGGGCGGCATATAATCATGTAGAGATAAATGAAGACGGTTTAGATACTATTCTCAGTCTTGCTGGAACAAATTTATCCCTTTTAACAACAGAAATAGATAAAATGGCCTTATATGTGCAGGATTCAAAACTAATTACGAAAGACATTGTGGAAGAATTAGTGGCGAAATCGCTCGAGCAAAATATTTTTACGCTTGTCGATAAGGTAATCTCTAAAAAAATTGATGAAGCATTGCGCATTTATTATGATTTATTAAAGCAAAATGAAGAACCATTAAAGATTCTTTCAATCATAGCAAATCAATTCCGCTTAATCTATCAAGTGAAAGGCCTATCACAGAAAGGTTACGGGCAGCAGCAAATTGCTTCTGTGTTAAAGGTTCATCCATTTCGAGTCAAATTAGCAGCAGGACAAGCTCAGCGCTTTACAGAAGAGGAATTAACTAAATGTATCCGCCTATTTGCAGAAGGTGATTTTCAGCTGAAAACAGGTACTATGCCAAAAAATATGGTGATAGAAATGATATTGTTTCAGTTAGGACATGGGTTGTAGAAGATTGGGATTTTTAGACTTTATAGTGAAATTTTACAAGGGGATAAAATAAAAGGCATAAAAAAAGACTATCGTTTCGATAGTCTTTTTTTACTCATTATGCGTTTAAAGCATTTTTTCTTTTAGCTAAACGAGATTTTTTACGAGCAGCAGCATTTTTATGAATAAGACCTTTTGCAGCAGCTTTGTCTAACTTACTAGCAGCTTCTACAAAACTTTCATTTGCAGCAGTTGTATCATTAAGAGCAATAGCAGCTTCAGTCTTTTTAACAGCAGTACGCATTGCAGATTTAACTGTAGTGTTTTGAGCGTTACGAGCTTCACTAGTTTTCACACGTTTAATAGCAGATTTAATATTTGGCATTTACGTTCACCTCCTAAAAAGAAGCATCAAGTTCATTATTTAAACTCGATATATACATTCCTAAAAAACTTAAAGAACAAGAGATATTTTATCAAACGAGGACTAATAATGCAATACCTCATACCAATTTGCACGATATGAATTTTTTTCGGGAGAAAGGCAATGCTAGTAATACTCTTATAATTAAATCGATTGGAAGGGGATAATGATGGAGGAAAAACTAGATTTAAGCATGTATTCTATCCGTACAGACTTAGCAATTGAAGCAAAAGATTTAGCTTTACATAAACAAGGACTTGTTCAAAATGAACAGGATCAATCAAACCTTGATGGCGTAATTATCAAGGAAAAAGAAGAAAATGGAATTAAAATGTCCTATGTGGAAGTTACAGAAAAGGGCGAGGAGATTATAGGAAAAAAACGAGGGAAATATTTGACAATCGAAGTATTAGGAATAAGACAGCAAGATACAAAATTGCAGGAAAAAGTAGAGCGAGTATTTGCGAAAGAGTTTTCGCAATTTTTAAAGCTGAGCAATATAAAAGAGGATGCTTCCTGTCTAGTAGTGGGATTGGGAAACTGGAACGTTACTCCCGATGCGCTAGGGCCACAGGTTTGTGAAAATATACTAGTGACAAGACATTTATATGAATTACAGCCAGAAAGTGTAGAAGAGGGCTATCGTCCGGTATCAAGTCTAGCTCCAGGTGTGATGGGCTTAACAGGAATAGAAACGAGTGACATTATAAAAGGCGTTGTCGAAAAAACAAATCCTGATTTTGTGATTGTTATTGATGCTCTTGCATCACGTTCTATTGATCGTGTGAATTCCACTATTCAAGTTTCTGATACAGGTATTCATCCTGGGTCTGGAGTCGGAAATAAACGAAAAGAGCTTAGTGAAGAAACTCTCGGAAGACCTGTTATCGCGATTGGTGTTCCAACTGTTGTTGATGCTGTGTCGATTACAAGTGACACAATTGATTATATATTAAAGCATTTTGGAAAAGAGCTCAGAGAAGGGAATAAACCATCGAGAGCGCTGGCTCCTGCGGGCTTAAATTTTGGTGAAAGAAGAACATTGACAGATGAAGACTTACCGGAGGAACAGCATCGTAAGACATTTCTCGGCATTATCGGTACTTTGCCTGAGGAAGAAAAACGAAAGTTAATTTATGAAGTGCTATCCCCAATTGGTCATAATTTAATGGTAACACCGAAAGAAGTGGATGTTTTTATTGAAGACATGGCAAACCTACTTGCAAATGGATTAAATGCTGCCCTTCATTCAGCCATTAATCAAGACAATGTTGGTTACAATACACACTAAATAAAAGAAAAGGGTTCTACCTTTCCTAGTAACTTCATACATTTTTAATAGAGTTACTAGGAAAGGTGATTTTTGGAATTACAAACTTGATACTTAAAATAAAGGGGATTGATCAAGTTGAAACTATATACATTAGGCGCGGTAGGTATCGTTTTGTTAATGTTTATATGTGTATTATTCGGAATGCAGCAAGCAAATAGTGGAATACACAAAATGAAAGGCTATGAAGATCAAGGATTTCAAAGTGCTGTATCCATTAAAAATGAGGATGGTAATATGGAGGCATCAGTTCTTGGCCAAAATATCACAAGCCATGATTTGGATCAAAAAAAACAGCAATTAGAAGAAATAAAAGCTTTTAACTTACTGTCCAGTATTGGTAAAGGGGTAGCAGATACGATATCTTCTTTAGCGGAAAAAGGAGTTAGTCTTGTTGGAGATATAATAGAGGAAAAAGAAAAATAGAAAACTGTTTAGTAATTCATTTTACTTTTCGTTGAATCTTATTCTTCACACTGCTATAATCAAAAATAGTGTACATGCGCGATTATTGTAGGAGTGAACTAAATGAACAGAGAAGAGATGCTTAAAAGACAATCAAAAATTAGAAATTTTTCTATTATTGCACATATAGATCATGGGAAATCAACCCTAGCTGATAGAATATTAGAAAAAACAAATGCACTCACTGCACGTGAGATGAAAGATCAGCTTTTAGATTCAATGGATTTGGAAAGAGAACGCGGAATTACGATTAAACTAAACTCAGTCCAATTAAAATATCAAGCAAAAGATGGAGAAATATATACCCTTCATCTCATAGACACACCAGGACACGTGGATTTTACATATGAAGTATCACGTAGTTTGGCTGCGTGTGAAGGAGCTGTATTAGTAGTTGACGCAGCACAAGGAATTGAAGCACAGACATTAGCTAATGTTTATTTAGCAATTGATAATGATTTGGAAATAGTTCCTGTTATTAATAAAATCGACCTTCCAAGTGCTGATCCTGAGAGAGTTAGAAACGAAATTGAGGAAGTTATTGGATTAGATGCTTCAGAGGCTGTGCTTGCTTCTGCAAAAGCTGGTATTGGGATAGAAGATATACTTGAACAAGTAGTAGAAAAAGTTCCTGCGCCAGAAGGAGATCCAGAGGCACCGTTAAAAGCACTTATTTTTGATAGTTTATATGACGCTTACCGGGGTGTAGTCACTTATATTCGTGTGGTTGATGGAACAGTTAAACCAGGTGACAAAATTAAAATGATGGCAACAGGTAAAGAATTTGAAGTTATTGAAGTAGGGGTATTTACACCGAAAGCTGTTAATACCGATGAATTATCTGTTGGAGATGTAGGTTTTTTAACAGCTGCAATTAAAAATGTTGGTGATACTCGAGTAGGGGATACGATTACAAGCGCGAAGAATGGCGCAACAAAAGCATTACCAGGATATAGAAAGCTTAATCCAATGGTTTATTGTGGTTTATATCCAATAGACAGTGCAAAATTTAATGATTTACGTGAAGCATTGGAAAAATTAGAGCTGAATGATTCAGCATTGCAATTTGAACCGGAAACATCACAAGCATTAGGATTTGGCTTTCGTTGTGGTTTCTTGGGCCTACTTCATATGGAGATTATTCAAGAGCGAATTGAGCGTGAATTCAAAATTGACTTAATTACAACTGCTCCAAGTGTTATCTATGATGTTATTTTGACAGATGGAACAGAAATCAAGGTAGATAATCCATCAGCGATGCCAGATCCTCAAAAAATCGAACGAATTGAAGAACCGTACGTGAAGGCAACGATGATGGCTCCAAATGAATATGTCGGTGCCATTATGGAATTATGTCAACAAAAAAGAGGCGTATTCATCGATATGCAATATATGGATGAGACTCGCGTCAAGATTATGTATGAAATTCCATTATCCGAAATTGTTTATGATTTCTTTGACCAATTGAAATCAAATACGAGAGGATATGCTTCATTTGATTATGAACTCATTGGATATAAAACATCGACTTTAGTGAAGATGGATATTTTACTGAATTCAGAACAAGTAGATGCGCTTAGCTTTATTGTTCATAAGGATTTTGCTTACGAAAGAGGAAAAGTTATTGTGGAGAAGTTAAAGGAACTGATTCCGCGTCAGCAATTTGAGGTGCCAATCCAAGCAGCAATTGGCCAAAAGATTGTCGCTCGTTCTACCATTAAAGCAATGCGTAAAAACGTATTGGCAAAATGTTATGGTGGGGATATTTCCCGTAAGCGTAAATTGCTAGAAAAGCAAAAAGAAGGAAAAAAACGGATGAAGCAAGTTGGATCTGTTGAAGTTCCGCAAGAGGCGTTCATGGCAGTATTGCGTATGGATGATAATAATACGAAAAAGTAAAAAGGCAGAATGACATAAAAGGAGTCAATCAAAATGATGCAAGAAACTTGCTAATCATATCATTGACTGCTATAAGTAAGGGAGGTAGGTGCCAACAAGCATCACCTCTTTTCTTATTTATTCATTGAAACAAGTTGATCTTAAAACTTGTTTCATCACATAGTTAACTAATTAAAAGGTTGTGAAAAATTGATACAAGCAGCATATATCCATATTCCATTTTGTGAGCATATTTGTCACTATTGTGATTTTAATAAAGTGTTTTTAAAAGGACAGCCAGTAGATGAATACCTCGATTCTCTAGAGAAAGAAATGAAGTTAACCATTGAAAAATATGGGGAACAAAAGCTTTCTACGATTTTTGTCGGGGGAGGAACACCAACAAGTTTAACTGCACCTCAATTGGAACGACTTTGTGGAATTATTAATAGAGAACTTAAAGTTCATCCAGAAATAGAATATACCTTTGAAGCAAATCCTGGGGATTTAACAGAAGATAAATTAAAGGCTCTTTATGAGGGAGGCGTCAACCGTTTAAGTTTCGGTGTTCAATCTTTTAATAACGAGCTATTACAGAGGATTGGTAGAACTCATAAGGCTGAAGAGGTGTTTTCATCCATCGAATCTGCAAAAAAGATTGGGTTTGATAATATAAGTGTAGACTTAATTTATAGTTTGCCTGGACAAACATTGGAAGATTTTCAAGAAACCTTAAATACAGCATTTACACTAGATATCCAGCACTATTCAGGATACTCCCTGATTATAGAGCCAAAAACTGTTTTTTATAATTTGATGCGGAAGGGGAAACTACCTACACCTGGTGAAGATGTGGAAGCAAGCATGTATGGCGTATTAATGGAGGAGATGGCAAATCACGGTTTTCAACAATATGAGATTAGTAATTTTGCGAAACCTGGTTTTGAAAGTCGTCATAATCTCACATACTGGAATAATACAGAGTATTTTGGGTTTGGAGCAGGCTCACACGGTTATGTAGGTAAGAACCGATACTCTAATTATGGGCCATTAAAAAAATATATGCAGCCATTAGAACAAGGCGAGTTTCCACTTATGCACGAACACGAAGTAACAGTCGTAGAACAAATGGAAGAAGAATTATTCCTTGGATTAAGAAAAAACAAAGGGGTAAGTTTACTATCTTTTGAAGAAAAATATAATCAAAATCTATTACAGCTTTTTGATAAAGAAATAAAGGGGCTAATTAGTCGAGAGCTTATTGAAATCGAGGATGGATATTTGAGATTAACCGATAAGGGCAGATTTTTGGGGAATGAAGTTTTTCAATCCTTTATTGGAGTGCTTAAGTAATGAAGTCTCTTTATTTAGAAAGGCTGTTTTCTAAAGGATTGTTGTTTTTTCAATAGGAAAAAAGAATTAGTTGGAAAAATGGAGCAGCCGGAATATACGTAGACTCCTGTGGGATTAGCGAGACAGTCTGAGACCCCGGAGGCGAAGCTGAGGAGGCTTAAGCTTAGCCCCACGGAAAGCGAAGTGTATTCCGGCTGCGGGTAATCGCAACAAACTTTACTAAAACAGCCTTTAGAAAAGAAACCTAACTTATTTTTGGGTTTTAAAAATGTGTTGGTTGTAAAAGAAGAAATACAGAGTGGGCTGCATAAAGGTAGATAACGAAGTGTTTAACATTCTTCTTACTTGAACGGAGTGTATTTTTAGTAACTAGTAAAGAGATAAAAAGCAATTCAATGTCTAGGTTGACTAGAAGGTAAAAATTTCTTGCAGAAAAAAGGACCAAATTATTGACACAGACCCTTTGTTTTTGCTACTTTATATATAGATTTAGCACTCGTTAATAAAGAGTGCTAACAGAGGTGATTAATGTGTTAACTGATCGTCAATTATTAATATTACAAGTGATTATTGATGATTTTATTTCAACAGCACAACCCGTAGGCTCAAGGAGCTTATCGAAGAAAGAAAACATCACGTTTAGCTCCGCTACCATCCGTAATGAAATGGCTGATTTAGAGGAGTCTGGATTTATAGAAAAAACGCACTCTTCTTCAGGGCGTGTACCCTCAGAAAAGGGATATCGTTTTTATGTTGATCATCTATTATCACCACAGAAATTAAAGCGTTCAGATATTATGAGGATTAACTCATTATTTGCAGAAAAAATTTATGAATTAGAAAATATTGTGCAAAAATCTGCTAAAATATTGTCTGATTTAACAAACTATACTACTATTGTCCTTGGACCTGCCGTTAAGGAAAACAAGTTGAAGAAAATTCAAATTGTCCCTTTGAACAACCATACGGCAATCGCCATTATTGTGACAGATTCAGGCCATGTAGAGAACAGAATGTTTCATTTACCTGATTCTATCCATGCAGGGGAAATAGAGAAATTGGTTAATATTTTGAATGAACGGCTAATGGGAGTTTCAATTGACAAGCTTCATAACAAGATTTATAAGGAAGTAGCTTTCTTATTGAAACAACATATTAGTAATTATGAGTATTTTATCAACTCACTTTCAGAAACAGTGAAAATTGATACCCATGAAAAATTATTTTTTGGTGGGAAAACAAATATTTTAAGTCAACCTGAATTTCATGATATTACGAAAATAAGAAATTTATTGAATATGATTGAAAAAGAGGATGGGATTCCAGAGCTCATTCGCAATAACTCATCTGATATTAGCATTAAAATTGGAAGAGAGAATAATAACACCGCAATGGAAAATTGCAGTATTATCTCCGCTTCCTATAGTATCGGGGATGAACAAATTGGTTCAATCGCTATTCTTGGTCCAACAAGAATGGAATATTCAAGGGTTATAAGCTTATTAAATATTTTATCAAATGACCTAACAAAAGTACTTACTAATTTGTATCAAAAGTAACTTATGTGGAATATTTAAAAGGGTAGAAAATCGATTTATATAAAGACCATAAAAGATTGATAAATTTCTATCAATCAGTATGGTTTTCATTGGAATGATTCCTTTAAGGGAGGTGAAACAAGTTGGCAGAAGAAAAAACAACGAATAGTGCAGAGATGGAACAACAAGCAGCACAAGAAGACATCCAAGTAGAAGAAACAGTCGAAGAAGTATTCGAAGAGGCAGAAGCAACTCCTTCCAATGAGGAAAACACAGCTGAAGAATTAAAGGCAGCTAATGAAAAAATTGCTGTACTAGAAGCAAAATTAGAAGAAGAATCTAATCGCTATCTTCGCTTGCAAGCTGATTTTGATAATTCACGTCGCAGAGCAAGGCTTGATATGGAAACGGCTCAAACATATAGAGCACAAAGTCTTGTAATGGACTTATTACCAAACATAGATAATTTGGAAAGAGCTTTGAAAATTGAGGCTGTTGATGAACAAACACAAAGTTTATACACAGGTGTGGAAATGGTTTATCGTGGAATCCTTGAAGCTCTTAAAAAAGAAGGTGTAGAAGCTATCGAAGCGGTTGGAAATGAATTTGATCCACATCTTCATCAAGCAGTAATGCAAGAAGAAGTAGAAGGAACGGAATCTAATATCGTGGTAGAAGAGTTTCAAAAAGGGTATAAGTTAAAAGACAGAGTGATTCGACCTGCAATGGTTAAAGTAAGTCAATAAGCTTTACATATCTAAAAAATAGGAGGGAAATTTCCATGAGTAAAATTATTGGAATTGATTTAGGTACAACAAACTCTTGTGTTGCTGTACTTGAAGGTGGAGAACCAAAAGTTATCCCAAATCCAGAAGGTAATAGAACATCTCCATCTGTAGTAGCATTCAAAAATGGAGAACGTCAAGTAGGGGAAGTTGCAAAACGTCAATCTATTACAAACCCAAACACTATTATGTCTATTAAACGTCATATGGGTACAGACTATAAAGTGGAGGTAGAAGGTAAAAACTATTCTCCTCAAGAAGTTTCTGCTATTATTCTTCAATACTTAAAAGGATATGCTGAAGAGTATCTAGGCGAAAAAGTAACAAAAGCTGTTATTACAGTGCCTGCTTACTTTAATGATGCAGAACGTCAAGCAACGAAAGACGCTGGTAAAATTGCCGGTTTAGAAGTGGAACGTATCATTAACGAACCTACAGCTGCTGCATTAGCTTATGGACTTGATAAAACAGATGAAGATCAAACAATCTTAGTTTATGACCTTGGTGGAGGTACTTTTGACGTATCTATCCTTGAGCTTGGTGACGGTGTATTTGAAGTTAAATCTACAGCTGGTGATAACCGTCTAGGCGGAGATGACTTTGACCAAGTTATCATTGATTATTTAGTAGAACAATTCAAAAAAGAGAATGGTATTGATTTAAGCAAAGATAAAATGGCTCTACAACGTCTTAAAGATGCTGCAGAGAAAGCGAAAAAAGACCTTTCAGGTGTAGCTTCTACACAAATTTCTTTACCATTTATTACAGCTGGAGATGCTGGCCCACTTCACTTAGAAGTAACTTTAACTCGTGCTAAATTCGAAGAGATTTCAGCTTCACTAGTAGAACGTACAATGGGACCAACTCGTCAAGCACTTAAAGATGCTGGTCTTAGCGCTTCTGAAATTGATAAAGTTATCTTAGTAGGTGGATCAACACGTATCCCAGCAGTACAAGAAGCAATCAAAAAAGAAATCGGTAAAGAGCCTCATAAAGGGGTAAACCCTGATGAAGTAGTTGCAATGGGTGCAGCTATTCAAGGTGGCGTAATTACTGGTGATGTAAAAGATGTTGTTCTTTTAGACGTAACACCACTTTCATTAGGTATTGAAACAATGGGTGGAGTATTTACGAAGTTAATCGAGCGTAATACTACAATCCCTACATCTAAATCTCAAGTATTCTCAACTGCTGCTGATAACCAAACAGCTGTTGATATCCATGTGCTTCAAGGGGAGCGTCCAATGGCTGCAGATAATAAAACATTAGGCCGTTTCCAATTAGCTGATATTCCACCAGCACCACGTGGAATTCCACAAATCGAAGTATCATTTGATATCGATAAAAATGGTATCGTAAATGTTCGTGCGAAGGATCTTGGCACAAATAAAGAGCAAACCATTACAATTAAATCTTCTACAGGCTTATCAGATGAAGAAATTGACAAAATGGTAAGAGAAGCAGAAGAAAATGCAGAAGCTGATAAAAAGCGTAAAGAAGAAGTAGAACTACGCAATGAAGCGGATCAATTAGTTTTCACTACTGAAAAAACGTTAAAAGATTTAGAAGGTAAAGTGGACGAAGGCGAAGTAGCGAAGGCAAACGAAGCAAAAGATGCTTTAAAAGCAGCTATCGAGAAAAACGAATTAGAAGAAATTCGTGCGAAGAAAGATGCTCTTCAAGAAATCGTTCAAGCCCTTTCTATGAAATTATATGAAGAAGCTGCTCAAGCTGCACAAGGAGCACAAGGAGCAGAAGGAGCAGAAGGCGGAGCATCTGGTAAAGATGATAACGTTGTGGATGCAGAGTTTGAAGAAGTAAAAGACGATAAGTAATTGAAATAAACAATAGACGTCTAGTAAAAAGTCAAAGTCAGGTTATCTTGACTTTGACTTTTCTTTTAGAGAATAAGTTTTTAATCGATATTTAAGAAAGATAGCAATAAACTATTGTACTTTGGAAAGGCAAAATGATACAATAGCATCTATGTGAAAAGAATCGGGGAGTGGTAATCAATTATGGATAAACGAGATTACTATGAAGTCCTGGGAGTAAGCAAAGGCGCTTCTAAGGATGAAATAAAAAAAGCATATCGTAAGCTTTCGAAAAAGTATCATCCAGATATTAATAAAGATGCAGATGCAGATGAAAAGTTTAAAGAAGTCAAAGAGGCATACGAAGTTTTAAGTGATGATCAAAAAAGAGCTCATTATGATCAATTTGGGCACACAGATCCTAATCAAGGATTTGGTGGCGGGGGAGACTTCGGTGGTTTCGGTGGCTTTGAAGATATTTTCAGCACATTTTTTGGTGGTGGAGGTTCAAGAAGACGAGATCCTAATGCTCCACGCCAAGGGGCTGATTTACAATATACAATGACCCTTTCATTTGAAGAAGCGGCATTTGGCAAAGAGACAGAAATTGAAATACCAAGAGAAGAAAACTGTGAAACATGTAGTGGAACAGGTGCAAAACCTGGAACCAAACCAGTTACATGTAAGCATTGTAGCGGTACAGGGCAATTGAATGTAGAGCAAAATACGCCGTTCGGTCGTATTGTGAATAGAAGAACATGTAATTATTGCCATGGTACTGGTAAAGAGATTAAGCATAAATGTTCTACTTGTGGCGGAACTGGTAAAGTGAAAAAACGCCGTAAAATCAGTGTTAAAATTCCTGCAGGTATCGATGATGGCCAACAATTAAGAGTATCTGGTCAAGGTGAGCCTGGAGTGAATGGAGGACCAGCAGGTGATTTATATGTTGTATTCCACATAAGAAGACATGATTTCTTCGAGCGTGATGGGGAAGATGTATATTGTGAAATGCCGATTACTTTTGTTCAAGCTGCACTTGGGGATGAAATTGAAGTCCCTACGATTCATGGAAAAGTGAAGCTAAAAGTACCTGCAGGAACACAAACAGGAACGAAATTTAGACTTAAAGGCAAAGGTATTCCAAATGTGCGTGGATACGGTCAAGGTGACCAACACGTGATTGTACGACTAATAACGCCAACAAAGCTATCCGAAAAACAAAAGCAAATTTTACAAGAGTTTGCTGATGTAACAGGGGCTTCCCCTCAAGGAGAAGAAGATGATAGCTTTTTCTCTAAAGTGAAAAAAGCATTTAAAGGTGAATAATCAGAGTTGTATTTGCTCAAATTCTTTTTTCTATAGAAAAAAAGAATTAGTTGGAAAATGGAGCAGCCGGAATACACGTAGACTCCTATGGGATTAGCGCGATCCCCACGGAAAGCGAAGTGTATTTCGGCTGCAGGTAATAGCAACAAACGTTACGAAAACAGCCATAATCAAAAAGGAGTTGGTAGAAATGAAATGGTCAGAAATCACAATTCATACTACAAATGAAGCGATTGAACCTATTTCAAATATTTTGCATGAAGCAGGTGCTAGTGGGGTAGTTATTGAAGATCCCTTTGAATTAATTAAGGAAAGAGAAGACCAATTCGGCGAAATCTACCAACTAAATCCTGATGATTATCCTGAAGAAGGCGTTCTAGTTAAAGCATACTTACCGATCAATAGTTTTCTTGGAGAAACAGTGGAAGCAATTAAAGAAAATATTAATAATTTAGTACTATTTAATATTGATATTGGATTAAATAAAGTTTCTATTATGGAAGTTAATGAAGAAGAATGGGCGACCGCTTGGAAAAAATATTATCATCCTGTAAAGATATCGGAGAAATTTACAATTGTGCCAACTTGGGAGAATTATACTCCAGTTCATACAGATGAATTAATTATTGAATTAGACCCAGGTATGGCATTCGGTACAGGAACTCACCCAACAACTGTATTATGCATCCAAGCTTTGGAAAGAATAGTAAAAAAAGATGATGTGGTTATTGATGTAGGGACTGGATCTGGTGTATTAAGCATTGCCGCTGCGATGCTAGGAGCTAGCTCTGTACTGGCTTTAGATTTGGATGAAGTTGCAGTACGTTCTGCAAAGCTAAATATTAAGTTGAACAAGGTTCATGAAAAAACAACAGTTCGCCAAAATAATCTATTAAGCGGTATAGACGAACAGGCAGATGTAATTGTTGCAAATATTTTGGCAGAGGTTATCGTACGATTTACAGATGATGTTTACCGTTTACTTCAGAAAGACGGTTACTTTATTGCTTCTGGTATTATTCTTCAGAAAAAAGAAGAAGTGAAAGATGCTATTATAGCTTCAGGACTAGAAATAATAGAAACAGTACAAATGGAAGATTGGGTAAGCATTACCGCTCAAAAAAAGAACTAAGGTATAACAAATGTCTTTTTGACGGCGCTAAGCTGTAAGAGTAAGCGTATATTCTAAAGGAAAAGGGAAGTTTCGTTTTGCGATTCTTCCTTCTCTATTGCTTAAAGGAAAGTAGGTATTCGATTGCAGCGTTATTTTGCTAAACAGGAAGAAGATACTTTTATAATCCAAGAAGATGATTATCATCATATAGTTCGTGTGATGCGCATGAATGTTGGAGATAAAATATACTGTGTCAATAATGATCAACAGGTAGCACAGTGTTCAATAGAAAATATTTTCGAAAACGAAGTCACTGCAAAAGTGGTACAATGGTTAGAAGGAGAAATAGAACTACCTGTTTCTGTTTCCATCGTGAGCGGACTGCCAAAAGGGGATAAGCTAGAATGGATTATTCAAAAGGGGACAGAATTAGGCGCTTATGAGTTTATCCCTTTTATAGCAGCTCGCTCTGTCGTTAAATGGGATGAAAAAAAAGGGGCAAAAAAGCTCATTCGCTGGAATAAAATTGCCAAAGAAGCGGCTGAACAATCTCATCGAACGATGATACCAGAAGTAAGTACCCCAATCAGTATGAAAGAATTAATCAAACGCTCAAAAAGCTATGACGTAAAGATAATTGCTTATGAGGAAGAGGCAAAAGAAGGCGAATCGGCTATGTTAACGAAGAAATTACAGTCGATGACAAAGGGGCAAACAATCCTTGCCTTGTTTGGACCAGAGGGTGGTCTAAGTGAATCAGAGGTAAATTTATTAAAAGAGCAAGATTTTGTGACATGTGGACTTGGTCCAAGAATATTAAGAACAGAGACTGCACCGTTATATCTATTGTCTGCTGTATCTTATCATTTTGAATTGATGGAGTGATAAAAATGCCAACAGTTGCTTTTCACACATTAGGATGTAAAGTAAACCATTATGAAACGGAAGCGATCTGGCAGTTGTTTAAACAACAAGGCTATGAACGTGTAGATTATGAAAATATTTCAGATGTATATGTTATAAATACATGTACTGTTACGAATACAGGGGATAAGAAGAGCCGTCAAGTTATTCGTCGTGCAGTCCGCAAAAACCCTGATGCGGTTATTTGTGTTACAGGTTGTTACGCACAAACATCACCAGCAGAAATCATGGCTATCCCTGGTGTCGATATTGTAGTAGGGACACAGGATCGTGTGAAAATGCTAGAGTACATTGCACAATTCAAACAAGAAAGACAACCAATTAATGCAGTTGGAAACATCATGAAAAATCGTGTTTATGAAGAAATGGATGTACCTGCATTTACAGATAGAACGAGAGCATCTTTAAAAATTCAAGAAGGCTGTAATAACTTTTGTACTTTCTGTATAATTCCTTGGGCAAGAGGATTGATGCGTTCTAGAGACCCACAAGATGTTATTAAACAAGCGCAGCAATTAGTGGATGCTGGCTATAAAGAAATCGTGTTAACAGGTATTCACACAGGCGGATATGGCTCTGATATGAAGGACTATAATTTAGCTAACCTACTTCGTGATCTAGAATCGCAGGTGAAGGGGCTAAAGCGTCTTCGGATTTCTTCTATTGAGGCTAGTCAAATAACAGATGAAGTAATCGAAGTATTGGATAAATCTAAAATAATTGTAAATCATCTTCATATTCCTATTCAATCAGGATCAGACACTGTTTTAAAAAGAATGAGAAGAAAATATACGATGGAATTCTTTGCGGAAAGAATTACGAGATTAAAAGAGGCTTTACCAGGATTAGCAATTACATCCGATGTTATTGTCGGTTTCCCAGGAGAAACAGAAGAAGAGTTTATGGAAACATATAATTTTATTAAAGACCATAAATTTTCCGAATTACATGTATTCCCTTATTCAAAGAGAACAGGAACTCCTGCTGCACGTATGGACAACCAGATTGATGAAGATGTGAAGAATGAGCGAGTACATCGTTTGATTTCGCTTTCTGATCAGCTGGCAAAAGAATATGCGTCTAACTATGAAGCGGAAGTAGTAGAAGTTATTCCAGAAGAAGTTTACAAAGAGGATGGAAATGGCAAGCTTTATGTAGGATATACAGATAATTATCTAAAGGTAGTTTTCCCTGCTACAGAGGAAATGGTTGGGAAAATTGTTAAGGTTAAAATCATCAAAGCTGGCTATCCTGTGAATGAAGGACAATTTGTCCGCGTTCTGGAAGAAATAGAAGATCAAGCAGCGATTGTTTCTTAAGAAAAAATTAATTGTTCACTTTTTGTGTTACGGAAAGTAATATTAATTTAGAATATGTTGTTGAATCTCTTTGTTTCAATTGCTGCAAAGAGCTTCGACATCATTTTCATTAGTACATAAATCAAAGGAGAATCATAATGAATATTGCTAAAATGATTGATCACACTTTATTGAAAGCAGATGCAACAAAAGAACAGGTTGTTACTCTATGTGAAGAAGCAAAACAATATGTATTCGCTTCGGTCTGCGTTAACCCAACATGGGTGAAAGTTGCAAGTGAATTACTGAGTGGAACAGAAGTAAAAGTGTGTACAGTGATCGGTTTCCCTTTAGGCGCAACTACTTCCGCAACAAAAGCATTTGAAACAGAGGATGCAATCAAAAATGGTGCGACAGAAGTAGATATGGTTATTAATATTGGTGCGCTAAAGGATAAAAATTATGATTTAGTTAAAGAAGACATAAAAGCAGTTGTTGACGCTGCTAAAGGCAAAGCTTTATCAAAAGTAATAATTGAAACTAGCCTGCTAACAAATGAGGAAAAAGAAATCGCTTGTAAATTAGCTGTAGAAGCAGGAGCTGACTTTGTAAAAACGTCAACAGGCTTCTCTACAGGTGGAGCGACGGTTGAGGATATTGCATTAATGAGAAAAACGGTTGGACCAGATGTAGGTGTAAAAGCTTCTGGAGGTGTGCGCAGCAGCGAAGATACAGAGAAAATGATTGCTGCAGGAGCAACTAGAATTGGAGCAAGCTCTGGGGTAGCAATCGTTAATGGCTTAACGAGCACTGGTGATTATTAATAGTTGTAATAGAAAATCCTTAGAATAAATGATACTTTCGTTTTTCTAAGGATTTTTTGGTATGTGATTATTAATAGTATTAATATGTTTCTGTATATGCTTTTCGGTAATTACTTGGGGTAGTATGCATAATTTTTTCGAAGTTTCGATTAAAACTGCGAATGTTTTTATATCCAACCATATCAGCAATTTCTGTGATTTTACTATCCGTTGTTTTTAATAATTGGGATGCCAATGTAACCCGATGCCCGTTTAAAAAATCAACGAATGGTACTTTTAGTATCTTTGTAAAAAATCTAGATAGGTAAGAATAATCATAACCAAACCTTTGTGATAACTCTTTTAATGAAAGTTCCTCTGTAAAGTGATTTTGGATATAGTTCAGTAAATCATGTAATAAATAATCATCTCTCCGTGTTTCCTCTTTAAATGATGTTTGTTTTAATAATTCCGCACAAATCAAATATAATACTCCTTTTTTAGCAAGCATCGAGCTTTTACTTTTAATGAACAACTCCTTTATCATCTCACAAGTGTTAGGTTGTAAACTGAATACTGGATGGATTAAGTCTTTATTTTTACTTAGTTGATAAAACTGATTAACCAATTCTGGTGAAAAGACATAAATCCAAGAGTGATTTTTCTGAGTGCTATGCAAACTATGTATCTGATTTGAAAGAATGAGAGCGTTTTCTCCAGCTTGCAGTGTATAGGTTTTATTCTGTATATTAAGCTCCAGTGTTCCTTCATCGACCATTATCAATTCCATGCTGCGGTGGAAGTGTGGAAGGTTAGTAGGAGTGAATGCTGATATACGATCAAAATCGCCATTTTGTCCAAAATAATTTGATTGATAGTATAACATTCAATGTACTCCTTTCAAGTCAAATTTTGTCCATAATTATACAATTTAAGTACTAGTTACGTCAAACAGTCATGACTAAAATTAATCTGTGATAAGAAATGAGTTCTTTCTTATCTTTTTAAACTTACAAGTAGTGTCTGCACTTAAGCAGTGATACTATTTGTAGCATTTTAAAATAAAATAATTTAAATGGCATTGTTAACGTAGTTGTTACCTGCAAAAAGGCAGATAAGGAGGATCAAAGTGTGTGAAAGGCAGCAGAGCGTAACAAATGGTTTAACAACGCCAAAAAGATGGGAGAGAGGCAGAAAGTATGAAAGCGAATCTAAACTTTTTATACACCCCTTTATTTGTATTAAGAGATATTATTGATTTCACTTAGTGAATTTTGTTTTATAAGTATATTTATCTATCTTTAGAAATATCATTTTTGAAGTACACAAATAAAAAAAGAAAGAGTGTAGATTCCTATTGAATAATTACCAATGGATTTGGAATTATGTAAAGAAGAATAAGAAAAAAGTAATTAGTGCAACGTTGATTTTATTGGCAAATTCCTTCTTTGTAGTGATTATTCCTATTTTAAGCGGAAAATTGATTGATGAAGTCATTGAGAATAATCGAGTCCAACTCTTAGTTCCAATTCTGTTAGCGATGATAGGGGCAACACTTATTAGAACGGTTACTCGTTACATATACCAAATGTTCTATGAACATGTTGGTCAAGATGCACAGTTTGAAATCAGGCAAGATATGTACAAAAAACTACAAGAGCTTGATTTTGACTTTTTCAATCATAATAGAGTAGGGGATATTATGGCGAGGATGACAGGGGATATGGATGCGATACGCCATTTTGTTTCATGGGTTTGCTACAATATCGCTGAATGTGTCATCTGGTTTGTCGTTGCTATTCTAGTAATGATGAGCATCGATTGGAAACTAACATTAGCACTTGTTGCCGTTACACCAATTATTTTTATTTTTACGCAAAAAATGTCCAAAGCAGCACATCCTGTATTTTTAGAAATTCGCGAAAGTTTTTCAAGACTGAACTCCATGGTAGAAGAAAATATTAGTGGAAATCGAGTAGTTAAAGCGTTTTCTCGTGAAGAATATGAAATTGAAAAGTTTAATCATTTTAACAATGATTATCGGAAGCGTAATCTTGATTCTGCTAATGTTTCGAAAAAATATTTACCATGGTTGGACGGATTTGCAGGCGTATTAGCTGTTATTACATTATTATTAGGTGGGTTATTTGTTATCCAAGGAAGTATGTCCATTGGTGATTTGGTTGCTTTTAACGGCTTTATGTGGCTTCTAAATATGCCAATGCGTATGAGCGGATGGCTGATAAATGATGTGCAGCGTTTTAATGCATCGTGTGTAAAAATTAGAAATTTATTAAATACCGAGCCGCAAATTATGGTGGAAGACAGAAAGAAAGGCAAGAAAATTTCTGGATATGTAACATTTGAAAATGTCTCTTTTGCGTTTTCCGATGATCCAGAAACACCAATCTTAAAAAATGTTTCCTTTAGCGTTCGACCGGGGCAAACAGTGGGGATTTTAGGTGAAACAGGATCAGGCAAATCTACGCTTGTTAACTTAATTGCAAGATTCTATGATCCGACAGATGGGGAAGTATTAATTGATCATGTCAATGCCAAAGAATGGCCAGTACGGAAGCTCCGTGATCAAATTTCGATGGTAATGCAAGACATCTTTTTGTTTTCCAATACGATTGAGGAAAATATCTCCTTTGGAAATCCATATTTGAATATGGAACAGATTCAGCGTGTAGCAGCTATTGCAGATGCTCATAATTTCATTGCTAAAATGCCTGAAGGATACGATACAATCGTAGGCGAGCGTGGGGTTGGATTATCTGGCGGTCAAAAGCAAAGAATCTCCTTAGCGAGGGCGTTAGCAAAGGATCCGTCTATTTTAATATTAGATGATACGACATCGGCAGTAGACATGGAAACAGAAAGTAAGATTCAAAAAGAACTAACTCAGCTAACGCAAACTAAAACAACATTTATTATTGCGCATCGGATTTCTTCTGTGAGAGAAGCAGACTTTATTTTAGTTCTTGATAAAGGCGAAGTAAAGGAACGAGGAACACATGCAGAGCTCGTTGCCAAAAAAGGAATGTATTACGATGTATACAAAAGACAGCTAGGATTAGTAGAGCAGGAAGAAGGGGGAGCAACCATTGGCCCGTAATAAATTTAATGTCGATGAAGAATTAGAAACCGAATTTAATTGGAGTCACTATAAACGAATCGGTGCTTATATTAAACCTTATAAAAAGGCATTGTTTATTACATTGCTAATCATATTAATTGCCAACGTGGCAGGGATGCTTGGTCCGTTTTTTACGAAAATTGCAATTGATGAAATTATACCAAATAAAGATATATCATTACTGATAGGAATTAGTATTTTGTTTATTCTTTCTCTAGTTGTAATCGGAATATGTATGCGCTACCGTATTCAATGGATTACACAAATTGGTCAGAATATTTTAAAGGATATGCGCTTAGATATTTTTCAGCACTTACAGAAGCTTCCCTTTTCTTACTTTGATAATCGTCCCCATGGGAAAATTTTGATAAGAGTCGTTAACTATATTAATACATTAAGTGATTTATTGAGTAACGGTTTAATCAATCTCATTTCTGATATCATCAGCGTAATTATTACGTTAATTTTCATGTTTGCAATTGATGCAAAATTAACGTTGTATAGTTTAGCACTCTTGCCGATTTTAGGATTATTAGTATGGGTTATCAAAAATATGCAGAGAAAAGCATATCAAGTGTTAAGTAATAAACAATCTAATATGAATGCCTATATCCATGAAAGTATTGCTGGGATAAAAATTACCCAATCATTTGCTAGGGAAGAGGAAAACTTTGAAATTTTCGATGAAGTTAGTAATGAGACACGTACATCTTGGCTTAAAGCAGTATCCATTCAGTTTTTATTATGGCCAGGGGTGCAAAACATCTCTGTTTTAACGACAAGTTTAATTTATTTCGTAGGAATACGTCAGATTGGGGTAGATGTTAGTACAGGAACACTTGTGGCGTTTATTGGATATGTCAATAATTTCTGGAACCCTGTTATAAATATGGGGAACTTCTATAATGCGCTTATTACTGCTTCCGCTTATTTAGAGCGCATATTTGAAACATTGGATGTAGAACCAGATATTAAGGATGATCCAAAAGCGATCCAAATGCCAACAATAAAGGGAAATGTCACATTTGACCATGTTTCTTTCCGCTACGAAGAAGGGAAAAACATCCTTAACGATGTTAGCTTTCATATAAATGCGGGCGAAAGCATTGCCTTAGTAGGACCAACAGGTGCCGGAAAATCAACCATTATCAATTTGTTAAGCAGGTTTTATGATGTAAATGAAGGAAGCGTAAAAATTGATGGGATAGATGTCAGGGATGTTACGCTGAAATCTCTCCGCTCGCAAATGGGTGTGATGCTTCAAGACACTTTTGTATTTTCAGGAACCATTCTAGAAAATATTCGTTATGGAAAGCTGGATGCAACTGAAGAAGAAATTATTGCAGCAGCTAAAATTGTAAGAGCTCATGATTTCATTAAAGATTTAAAGGACGGTTATCATACTGTTGTAGAGGAACGAGGCAGTACATTATCAGCGGGACAAAGGCAGCTGATCTCTTTTGCACGAGCCCTCTTAGCAAACCCTAAAATACTGATTTTAGATGAAGCTACGAGTAGCATTGATACAAAAACAGAGGAACTCCTGCAAGAAGGAATTACCGAATTGTTAAAAGGTCGGACTTCTTTCATCATCGCCCATCGCCTATCGACAATTAAAAATAGCAGTCAAATATTTTATGTGGATGGTGGTAGAATTGCGGAAAAAGGTACCCATGAAGAGTTAATGACTAAAAAAGGATTGTATTATCATTTATATCAATCCCAATATGATTTATTAAAAGTAATGTAAAGAGACTGAAACATAAGTATTTTCAACCAAATAACTCCGAACGATTATACGTACATATAAGAAATATTCGTATGATTGTTTGGGGTTTTATTCATTTTAAGAAAGAAGGTTTGTGGTGATCAGCCGCAGCCTAAATACACTTCGCTTTCCATGGGGCGAGCACCATGCCTCCTCGCTTCTTAAGTTCCTGCGGGGTCTTGGACTTTCTCGCAGCTCCCATAGGAGTCGAGCGGACTCCTCTCCAAACCAATCTTATTTTTACTTTCAAACATGCTTGCTCTTCATTTCGCACGAAAAAAGACTTTTTCAGTGGTCTCCATAGAGTGTCTGTAGCGTAATGGAACGAGTTGGTTTCGCTACTAAATGAGAGATTGTTCGTCTGTATTTATTATATATTTTGTTCTGTCCAGTCTCTTTTCATTAATCCAATATAGAGAAAAACATCTTTAACTGTGTATACGCATGATTAATTTGCCAAAACGTTCAGCAAAGGGAAGAACTAAAAGCGAAGACAAGACATTAAATAGTAGACTTGCATGGGCCAGTTGGACATCAATATCGGACGTCATATTTTTAACAATAGCAGCTAATTCATGGATAAATGGATAAAACAAAATAACCCCACCGATATTTAACCAAATATGGGCATATGCACAGAGTTTCGCACTTTTTTCTGTTCCGAGTGAAGCCAAAAAAGAAGTAACGCATGTTCCAATATTAGAACCTAACATAATTGCAATAGCAATCTCGATAGGAAGCAGTCCTGCCGTCAAAAAACCCATAATAATTCCAATTGTAGCAGTACTTGATTGAATCAATGCGGTAATAACAATGCCAACTAGAAGAGCGAGGAAAGGACGATCTGCCAATTGGAGAAAAAAAGTATTTAATGTTGTTTGGTTTTCAATCATTCCAGCAAAATATTTAAAGCCTCTCATCGTTGTAAAGACGATAGAAATACCAAATAAAATGAAACCAAAACTTCTTAACTGATATTTATTTATAATCATAAACAGTACACCAATAATGGCAAGTGGCAGTAAATAATTATTAATATCAAAAGTAATAAATTCGGTTGTAAATGTTGTCCCAATATTTGTTCCTAAAATAATTCCAATGGATTGAGGAAAAGTTAAAACTCTTGCAGAAATTAATCCGATTGTGAGCACCATAACTGCAGCACTGCTTTGGAGAAGTGCTGTAATAATGATGGACACGATTAAGCCCTTCCAAGGTTTATCTGTTAATTTTTCGAGTAAACCTTTCAATGAATGAGAAGATAAATTAAATAAGCCTGTTCGTAAAAGCGTCATTCCATAAATAAATAAAAGGATAAGTCCGATAAAAAGTAAAAGATAAATCATTGTATGCTTCCTCCTTATCAGAACTATATGAAGAGAAGAAGAAGGACATGCCATTTAAATGATAGAAGAATAAACTTCTTTATAGTAGCTTATATGGCAGGGTGTTTAAAATGATTTATAGAGGGAAAAATTGAGGACGAGAAAGGAATGGAGGGAGAAAAAGGCTGATTTCTTGTGTAAAACACCTTTTTTTTACGTTTTTTTAAAACAATTTGTCTAACTAGGTCAAATACGGTTGACCTTGTAACTTTGATATATTATAATGTCAAGGTACATGGAAACCATGTTGATGTTAGTGTGTTGTGTTCGGAGGGAGGGAAAGAGAATGTCTAAAACCGTCGTTCGTAAAAACGAATCGCTTGAAGATGCTCTTCGTCGCTTCAAACGTTCAGTATCAAAAACTGGTACTTTGCAGGAAGCTAGAAAGCGCGAATTCTACGAGAAACCAAGTGTGAAACGTAAGAAAAAATCAGAAGCAGCAAGAAAACGTAAGTTCTAAGAGAGGGTGTAGCTAAATTGAGTCTTCTCGAACGCTTAAACAATGATATGAAGCAAGCGATGAAAAACAAAGAAAAAGATAAACTAGTTGTAATTCGAATGATTAAGGCTGCCATTCAGAATGAAAGAATTAAGCTTGGTAGAGATCTTTCTGAAGAAGACGAGTTATCTGTCCTTTCTCGCGAAGTAAAACAACGCAAAGACTCCCTCCATGAGTTTGAGAAAGCAGGTCGTGAAGATCTTGTTGACAAAATACGTGCGGAGTTAAAACATGTTGAAATATATATGCCTGAACAGCTTTCGGAAGAGGAGCTAGCAGAGATTGTGAAACAAACAATCGCCGATACTGGTGCTTCTTCGAAGAAAGAGATGGGAAAAGTGATGGCTGCTTTAATGCCTAAAGTAAAAGGAAAAGCAGACGGTTCACTAGTAAATAAACTTGTACAACAACACCTTTCATAAATAAGTTTATGTTTTAAAGGCTGCAGATTAAGTCTGCAGCCTTTTTACATAAAGGGATTGAAAAGGTTTTCTTTTTTTAGAGTACGAGGTCGTTTGCCTAATTTTTGTTTTATCTATTTACAAAAAAACATCTAATAAAAAATTAAAAAAAAGTGAAACTTTTCGTCAAGTTAACCGTATACATAGTCATAAGCTTTTCCTATTATATTTTAGAAAGGAGGGAGAATTTGAAAAGGCAAAAGAAATTATTGTTTATTCCTCTTCTTTTTATGCTTTTACTATCTATCATTCCAAGCATCATTTATGCGAATAATGACAAGATAGTATATGTGGTTCCGATTAAGAATACTGTTGAAAAAGGTTTGAGTGAGTTTATCGATCGAGCAATAACAGAAGCAGAAGAAAATCGCGCTAGTGCCATTATTTTTGATATGAATACTCCTGGTGGAGACGTTTCGGCTGCTATTGAAATAGGAAAAAGAATATCTGAAACAGATATTAAAACCGTAACTTACATTAATCAAGATGCTATTTCAGCAGGTTCTTATATTGCGTTAAATACCGATGAAATCTATATGGTGGAAGGAGGCAGGATAGGCTCTTCTGGAGTGATTGACCAACAAGGAAACGCAGCGGATGAAAAAGCTCAATCTTACTGGCTTTCTGCGATGAAAGGTGCAGCAGAGAAGACAGGGAGAGATCCAATTTATGCGATGGCTATGGCAGATAAATCTATTGCTATACCGGGAATAAAGAAATCTGGGACTTTTTTAACCTTAACTTCATCTGAAGCACAAGAAATAGAATATTCAAACGGTACTGTTAAAAGTTTAGATGATGTATTGAATCAGTTAGACTTGAAGGATGCAAAATTAGAAAGGCTAGATGAAAGTTTCGCAGAGAAAATAGCAAGGTTCGTGACAAATCCTATTATCGTTCCTATTTTATTGTCGATTGGAAGTCTAGGGTTGATTATTGAGTTATATTCACCTGGATTTGGACTCCCGGGAATTGCGGGAATATCTGCACTGCTGCTCTTTTTCTATGGTCACCTAGTCGCAGGACTTGCAGGATATGAAAGTCTAATTCTCTTTGTGATAGGTATCCTTTTAATTATATTGGAATTCTTTGTCGTCGGAGGAATAGCGGGAGCAATAGGGATTGTTTCAGTCATAGCAAGTATGTTTCTTGCAAGTGGAGATATTGCGGTCATAGGGATAAGCCTTGTAATCGCAATAGGGGTTTCGATTATCGCATCTATCTTATTAGTAAAGGTGTTTGGTAGAAAAATGAAATTCTTTAGAAAAATAATATTAACAGACTCAACTAGTACAGAAAATGGGTATGTCTCTAATCAAAATCGCGAGGATTTGATTGGAAAAACAGGAATTGCCTTGACTGCATTACGTCCTGCTGGCGTAGTTCTCGTGAACGAGGAAAGAGTTGATGTAGTGAGTGAAGGTAGTTTTATTGATAAAGAGAAAAATGTAAAAGTGGTAAAAGTTGAAGGTTCTAGAATTGTGGTAAGGGAAATACTAACGAAAGATATACTAAAGGAGGATGAGTAATGTTAGTTGGAGGATTTGAAATTTTTTGGATTATCGTAGTAGTACTGGCAGTTATTTTATTAGGGGTACTATTAACTTTTGTGCCAGTCATGCTATGGATATCTGCTTTAGCAGCTGGAGTGAAAATTAGTATTTTTACATTGGTGGGGATGCGTTTAAGAAGGGTAATTCCAAGTCGTGTCGTAAATCCGCTAATTAAAGCACATAAAGCTGGGATAAATGCAACGATTAACCAATTAGAAAGTCATTATCTTGCCGGAGGTAATGTAGATAGAGTTGTAAATGCTTTAATTGCTGCCCATCGTGCAAATATTGAGTTATCATTTGAAAGATGTGCTGCTATTGACTTAGCAGGACGGGATGTATTAGAAGCGGTTCAAATGAGTGTCAATCCGAAAGTAATTGAGACACCTTTTATCGCTGGTGTAGCGATGGATGGTATTGAAGTTAAAGCGAAAGCAAGAATTACAGTGCGTGCAAATATTGAGAGACTAGTAGGGGGAGCTGGAGAAGAAACAGTTGTAGCCAGAGTTGGGGAAGGAATTGTTTCGACAATCGGTTCGTCTGATAACCATAAAAAGGTATTAGAAAATCCAGATATGATTTCTCAAACTGTTTTATCTAAAGGCTTAGATGCTGGTACTGCCTTTGAAATTCTATCGATTGATATTGCGGATGTTGATATCGGCAAAAACATCGGAGCGGAATTACAAACAGAGCAAGCAGAAGCAGATAAAAAAATCGCTCAAGCGAAAGCAGAAGAACGTAGAGCAATGGCTGTAGCCCAAGAACAAGAGATGAAGGCAAAAGTACAAGAAATGCGTGCTAAAGTTGTGGAAGCAGAAGCAGAGGTTCCTATGGCTATGTCTGATGCATTGCGTTCTGGCAATATGGGTGTAATGGATTATATGAACTTACAAAATATAACTGCTGATACAGAAATGCGAGGCTCCATTGGCAAATTGACAGATGATCAGAAAAATAAAGATGATAATGAGTAAACTTTAAGAAAGGGAGGGAAAAGATTTGGAAATCCTTCCAATAATAATTGCTGTTGTAGCTTTTCTCTTCTCTTCTATATTTGACAATAGCAAAAAACAACAGGCTCCTAAACAAACAAGACCACAGGTGCCAAAGCCTGTTAACCGAGAAGTGGAAAGAAAACAACCAGTCATGGCAGTTCCTGAAAAAACAAAAAAAGTGGTGGAAAAGAAAAAACCACTTTCTGAGTTGGAAAGGCTTCAAAGAGAAAATGCAAGTTTACAAAAGAAAATTAAAATGATGGAACAGCAACGAAATCGAGGAGCTCAAGTGCCAGTTTTAAATCAGGTGGTTAAAGGAGCAGATTCGGAAGGCTTCTTTACAAAGGAAAATATTGTTCAGGCAGTCGTATTTTCTGAAGTTTTAGCTTCCCCTCGATCAAGAAATCCGCATAGAGCATCTATGCAAAGTAAAACTAAAAAATAAGAAATACAAGTATAGAGAGTTATTATTAAGCGTTATTTCTCCCTTCGAGAAACTATTTGCTTGATAATGGCTCTTTTTTTATGCGTGTAAGATTAAACAGAAGAAAATTTCGATAGAAAGCATGCTGCCAATGTTTTTCTTAGCATAATGTAAAACTCCTTGAATATGATGATAGTAAGTGTAAGAAAGCGTACTGTCTATCTAGAGAATCTCATAAAAGAGAGGAAAGGGGGGTTCTTTTTTTATGGCTAAAAAGTGGGGACATAACTTGCGGAACTGGATGATTAAAAACTTAGAACTTCCTCAAGATGTCATGATGGACTTACCTAGAATCACAATGATCGGACAAATACATATTTATGTAGAGAACCACCGAGGGTTAATAACCTTTTCAGATAAAGAATTGCGATTGCTTTTAAAACAAGGGCAACTGTTAATCAAAGGAAAAGGGTTCGTTATTAAAACGATATTGCCGGAAGAAATATTATTAGAAGGGAAAATAGATCAAGTTTTATACATAAATGAGTGATTTGGGAGGAAATTATGAAAAATCATTGGATTGAATATTTAACAGGGATTATTACAGTGAAAGCAACGGGCAAAGGTTTAGAACGCTTTTTAAATAAGTTATTAAAAAATGATATTGCTATCTGGCGTGTAAAAAAACATGGACCTCAAGCTGTAACTTTTCAAATTAGTTTAAAGAAAATTCACCATTTTCGTCGTTTAGTTAGAGGCAGCGGTATAAAAATAGAGTTTCAGCGCAGAGCTGGAGCTCCATTTCTATATAAGAGATTGTGGAAGAATAGTGGTTTTGTGATGGGGTTATTCCTTTTTTTAGGACTAGTTCTGACTTTATCCAATATGGTATGGGGAATAGAGGTTAAGGGAGCAAATCCGGCAACAGAATATCAGATACGTAAGCAGCTTGACAAGATGGATATTAAAATTGGTAAATTTCAATTTTTTGCGAAAGAGTTAGATGAAATCCAAGCGGAACTAACGAATAATATTGATGCGATTACATGGATTGGTGTGGAGTTAAAAGGGACAACTTATCATTTCCAGGTTGTTGAGAAAAATGAACCGAAGAAGAAGGAAGAAGTGGGACCACAAAATTTAGTAGCGACGAAAAAAGCGACAATAGTATCTGATTTTGTGGAATCTGGTACGAAACAATATACAATCAATGAAGTTGTAAAAAAAGGACAATTGTTAGTTTCTGGAACAATAGGAAAGGAAGATAATACGAAAAGTGTATCTGCTAAAGGAAAAGTATGGGGGGAAGTCTGGTATACAACCGAAGTGACAGTTCCTTTAGAAACAACTTTCCAAGTATTTAATGGAGAAGAGAAACAAAAATTTTATATAAGGCTAGGTAAGTGGGATATACCTGTATGGGGATTCGGCAAAGTAGAATATAAGCAGTTTGAGAAAGAAGAGAACGAGACGAATGTTAAGTTTTTCAAATGGGAGTTACCGGTGAAGGTTGTAAATGAGACTTATCGGGAAAAGGAAATTGTGAAAAGGGGATATAGTGGCAAGGAAGCTGTGAAGAAAGGGAAGGAAGATGCAAGAAAGGATATTATGAAACGAATTGGAGAAGATGGAAAAATTAAGGAAGAAAAAATTTTGCAACAAGATATAAAGAATGGTAAAGTAAAACTAAATATAGCTTTTACAACAGTAGAAAACATTGCGAAAGCACATCCTCTAACTCAAGGAGATACAGAATGACAGAAGATTTAAAAACGATGAATGTAAAATTGAAAGATCCAAACGAAGCGATTGCTTTACTTGGTAATGGAGATAGCAATCTGCAAGTGCTTGAGAAAGAATTAGATTGTAACATCGTAACGAGAGGAGAAACATTGCTTGTTTCTTCTGAAAGTCCTGATTCAATAGAGCTCGTGGGGGATATTGTTGAGAAACTTTTACAAGTTATCCGTAAAGGTGTTTCTATCAGTCAACGAGATGTGATTTATGCTATTTCTTTGGCAAAGAAAGGAACACTTGAATATTTCGGGTCACTATATGATGAAGAAATAGCGAAAACGATTAAAGGTAAATCAATTAGAGTAAAAACAATTGGACAAAGTGAGTATATACGCTCTATAAGAAGACATGATTTAGTGTTTGGAATAGGGCCAGCAGGTACCGGTAAGACTTATTTAGCCGTTGTGATGGCCGTAAATGCTTTAAAGAATGGTAAAGTAAATCGAATTATTTTAACAAGACCAGCAGTAGAAGCTGGTGAAAGTTTAGGATTTTTGCCAGGAGATTTGAAAGAAAAAGTGGATCCATATTTACGCCCATTATACGATGCGTTGCATGATGTTCTCGGTATGGAGCATACAACACGTTTGATTGAAAGAAATACGATTGAGGTTGCTCCACTTGCGTATATGCGTGGAAGAACATTGGATGATGCATTTGTAATTTTGGATGAAGCACAAAACACAACTCATGCTCAAATGAAAATGTTTCTAACGAGGCTTGGAGTTGGTTCCAAGATGGTGATTACAGGTGACAAAACACAAATAGATCTACCAAAAGGTGTTAAATCTGGTTTGGTGGTTGCTGAACAAATACTGCAAAGTGTTAACGGAATTGGCTTTGTTCATTTAGAAGAAAGTGATGTAGTAAGACATCCATTAGTTGGAAAAATCATTAACGCATATGGAAAACAAGATGTGTAAGAAAAAAGGGACAATATCTTAAGTGTTTTAGAGGACTTAAGGTATACTGTCTCTTTTTTATGTTTGAATCCTTTTGGAAAGATGAAATATTTCGAAAAAGGGTGAAAACAATCGAAAAAACTGTTATCATTTTACATATGATAAGGTTTTTGCTTCTATGTTAATGATGACTTTACTTAGCAAAAAGGAAAGTAAAGAGGAGCCTCTAGACCAGCTGCAAAGGGAGAAATTTCATCTAGATAGGTTAAGGGTTAAGAAATAGGTTTAAGATGATAAATAAGCTAATCAACCTATTTTTAATGATAGGAGGTAAATATGAGCGTTTGGCAGAGAATGAGTAATAACGTAATAAAACTAATGAATATTACCCTTTTTAAAATAATTCTATTTGTTTTAATTGGTGTTATTCTATTCTTTACACTGTATGGAAATGTAAAGCCGGAAAAATTAAACGTACAGCTATTTTCTGTTGCAGATCAAACGATTCGTTCACCAATCACGGTGGAAGATAAAGAAAGTACAGAAAAAAAGAAAGAAGAAGCAAAAAATCAAGTACAGGACGTATATGTTGTTAATAAAGAAATAGCGCAAAATCGTGTGGATTTAATATCATCCATATTTGATTCAGTGACGGAAGTAAATAATGAAGTAGAAAAAGAATTGGAAGAAAAAAAGAAAAAAGCAGAAGAAGAGGATAAGGACAAAGATTCGATAAAAGAGCCATCTGTTGATGAGAAGGTCGAATTGCTAAAGGGAAAACTAACCAATGAAGTGACGAACGAAATAATGGATCGATCTTTAAAATCACTTATTCCTTATTCAGAAGATCAATTAGAAATAGCAAAAGATATTACAGTTACAGCGATACATACAGTCATGAATGGAAAGATTCCTTCTGACGAGGTTGAGAATGCGAAAAAAAGAGTGGAGGATATTTTAAAGGTTAATGATGGTTTAACATCTGATTTAAAAAGTGCAAGTATCGACTTAGGAAGATTTGCCATTATTCAAAATGAGTTTTATGATCCGACTGCGACTGAAGAGATGCGTCAGCAAGCTGTGGATAGCGTTGAGCCGATAAGAGTCCTTCAAGGTCAAGTTCTTGTAGAAGAAGGTCAATTAATTAGCAGGGAAATACATAGGCAGCTTGAGCTTGTTGGATTGTTGGATAGTGATAATTCGATTCAGCCCTTTATTGGTTTAGGTTTAATTATATTATCCATACTAGCTGCTTTATATTTTTATACATTCAAAAGAATATCAAAGGAAAAAGAGAAAAATATTCAATTTTATTTAATGTTCTTTCTAGTATTAAGTGTAACGATTGTCCTCATGAAAACGATAAGTATGTTTCAACAGTTTGAATATACAGAGATTGGTTATATATTTCCGGCTGCAATGGCTGTGATGCTAATTAAAATATTAATGGAAGAGAAATCAGCCATGTTGGTAACCATTATTCTTGCCATTTGTGGAATGATTATGTTTAATGAAGGCGTTGCTGGAACTTTTAACGTTGGAATGGGAATATATATTATTGCGAGTGGTTTGGCAGGAACGTTATTTTTAAATAAAAGGAATCAGCGAAACAATATTCTTTATGCAGGATTCTTTATTTCTTTCATTAACATTGTTACGATATTAGCGATTTTATATTTGCAAAATGGCCATTATGGTGCAAAAGAATATGGCGTGTTCATTTTATTGGCTATTATATCAGGAATTAGCTCTGCTGTTTTAACAATTGGTTTCCTTCCATTTCTTGAAACAGGCTTTGGAGTTCTTTCAACAATCAAGTTAATTGAGCTCTCCAATCCAAATCATCCGTTATTGCGAAAAATTTTAACAGAGGCACCTGGTACCTATCATCATAGTGTTATGGTTGCTAATTTAGCAGAATCAGCATGCGAGGCGATTGGAGCCAATGGCTTACTAGCAAGAGTAGGTTGCTATTATCATGATATTGGCAAAACAAAAAGGCCGCATTTCTTTATTGAAAATCAAATGAATATGGGGAATCCCCATGACCGCATCCCGCCTCAAGCAAGTAAAAATATTATAATTGCCCATGCAACGGATGGCGCGGAATTATTAAGAAAATATAAAATGCCAAAAGAAATAGTCGATATTGCTGAGCAGCACCATGGAACCTCTTTATTAAAATATTTTTATTATAAGGCAAGAGAAAAGGGTGGAGAGGTAAAAGCACATGATTACCGTTATCCTGGACCGAAGGCGCAGACACGAGAAGTAGCAATTATCGGGATTGCAGATAGTGTGGAAGCAGCCGTAAGAAGTTTAAATGCGCCAACTACGGATCAAATTGATTCATTAATTAAAAATATTATTTCTGATCGTTTACAAGATGGACAATTGGACGAATGTGATTTAACATTAAAGGAATTAGAAATTGTTCGAAATACATTAAGTGAAACATTAAAAGGGATTTTTCATTCACGAATCGAATATCCTGAAATGAAAAAGTAAAGGAAGTATAGTATGAATTTAGAAATTGATTTTATTGATGAAACGGAAAAAGTAAAGGAAAGTGAAAGAACAAAGATTAATGATCTTCTTCAATTTGCAGCTAAAAAACAAAACCTGCAAGGAGAAATTGAGCTTTCCATCACTTTTGTTCATAATGAGCAAATTCAAGAAATAAATAGGGAATACAGAGAAAAGGATCAACCGACAGATGTCATTTCTTTTGCACTTGAGGAATTAGGAGAAGGCGAGATTCAGTTGGTTGGGGAAGGTCTTCCTAGAATGTTAGGCGATATTGTCATTTCTATCGATAAAGCGGAGGAACAGGCAAAGGAATATGGTCATTCATATATGCGAGAACTTGGATTTTTATCTGTTCATGGCTTTTTGCACTTGCTAGGATATGACCATATGACAGAAGAAGAAGAAAAAGTGATGTTTACTCTACAAAAGGATATATTAGATGAGTTCGGATTACAAAGATAAAAGGATTCGAAAGAACAGTCAATTATCCTCCTTCCGCCTAGCTGTTTTAGGAATACTAACTGCTATTAAACAAGAAAGAAATGTAAAGATTCATTTGGTAATATCTATTCTTGTTATTATATTAGGTATTTTAAATGATTTATCGAAACATGAGTGGATGTTCATTGCGTTTTGTATTGGGTTAGTCATTAGTTTGGAGCTGATAAATACTGCTATTGAACGAGTAGTAGATCTGGTTACAAGTGAATATCATCCATTGGCAAAAGAGGCAAAGGATATAGCGGCAGGTGCCGTATTTGTAGCAGCAATTCTTTCTGTGGTGATTGGTGGAGTTATTTTTATCCCGAAAATACTACAAGCTATAATGAGCTAGAAATAAGAAAAAGCTATCTAGATAAAAATTAGATCGATGAAGCAATGATTATCATTCATTGCGATTGGATCTTATTTTTAAAAGATAGCTTTTTTCTGTTATTTTACATGACTTTTTTAACCCACTCTTAAGGCTAGTTAAACCCCAACCGAAAGAAACGGAAAATCGAGGAAGTGAGGTTGAACTCTCCTGTATAGGTCCGATAAGTTGCAACAATCCATTAGTCAAAGATAGAATCGTTACGACAATTTTTTAAGAAATAGTAAACAATTAAAACTCCTGACTTCTGCCTCTTTATTGTATGTATAAATTAGTATATAATTTTAAGACAGTATATATTACATAGGGTCAATGATAATGAGATTTGAAAACGCTAATTTTTTTCTTTAAAATAATTTATAAGCAAAAATTTTGCTGACAAAAAGGGATAACCATCCACTGTAAAATATTATTTTAAAATAAAGTTTGTTGAAAGAGGGATTGGCAACTCAAATACCTATCAACATTCAGTTAATACTCTTAATGTAAACTGCAAACGAATGAAAAAACAGCTAAAAGAAAAGAGGGATTTTATGAAAGTGGAACTTCTAATGGATGAAGCTAAGCTTGCTCGTGAGAAAGCATATGTACCATATTCAAAATTTAAGGTAGGCGCTGCTCTTCTTTCAGAAAATGGAACCGTTTATCATGGGTGTAATATTGAAAACGCAGCCTATAGCATGGCAAATTGCGCTGAAAGAACAGCGTTGTTTAAAGCTGTTTCAGAAGGTGATACTACTTTTAAGAAGTTAGTTGTCGTTGCTGATACAGACGGTCCAGTTTCTCCGTGTGGAGCATGCAGACAAGTAATTTCTGAATTATGTCCAAAAGATATGGAAGTAGTATTAACCAATTTAAAAGGCGATGTAAAAACATTGACAGTCGCAGAATTATTACCAGGAGCATTTTCACCGGAGGATTTAAATGAACATAAATAATCAAACAGAACATAAATCAGGATTTATATCTATTATTGGAAGACCGAATGTAGGGAAATCCACTTTTTTGAATCGTGTTATCGGTCAAAAAATTGCTATTATGAGCGACAAGCCACAAACAACTAGAAACAAAGTGCAAGGTGTATTAACAACAGATGATGCGCAGCTTATTTTCATCGATACACCGGGAATTCACAAGCCTAAACATAGACTCGGCGATTTTATGATGAAGGTTGCTCAGAATACGCTTAAAGAAGTGGATTTAATTCTCTTTATGGTGAATGCTGAAGAAGGGTTTGGTAAAGGAGAAGAATTTATTCTTGAAAAATTCCAAACAGTAAAGACACCGATATTCCTAGTTATTAATAAAATTGATACCATTCACCCAGATCAATTATTTACAATCATAGAATCTTATAAAGAAAAGTATCCGTTTAAAGAAATTATTCCTATCTCTGCTTTAGAAGGAAATAATGTGGAAACATTGTTGACGCAAATTAAGAAATATTTGCCAGAAGGGCCGCAATATTATCCAGCAGATCAAGTAACAGATCATCCGGAACGCTTTATCGTTTCTGAATTAATAAGAGAAAAAGCACTCCATTTAACGAGAGAAGAAATCCCTCATTCCCTTGCCGTAGTCATGGAGAAAATGGAGAGAAAATCAAATGATGTTATCAATGTGATGGCAACAATTATCGTGGAACGTGATTCTCAAAAGGGGATTATTATCGGCAAACAAGGTAGTATGCTGAAAGAAATCGGAAAAAGGGCAAGAATCGATATCGAAAATCTTCTTGGAAATAAAGTATATTTAGAGTTATGGGTGAAAGTCCAAAAAGACTGGCGTAATAAAATGACTCAGCTTCGTGATTTTGGATTTAGAGAAGACGAATATTAATAACCTATTTTTTAAAAGGCTGTTTTTAAAAGGATTGTTGTTTTCAATAGGAGGAATTTAGAAATATGTGTAGACTCCTGTGGGAAAGTGAACAGCTTTGTTTAAAAAAGCGGAACTGGTAATTAAAAATTATACATGCGATCAATTAACAATATTTTCGTCTCATGATTTTATAAAGACAGGCTATGATAAGATTAAGGTTGTAAACAGCTAGTTAAAAATCGAAAGGTGGGGTTTTACATGTTAGACTTTACCTGGAAAGTTTTTTCCCAAACAGGTAACATTGATACTTATCTACTTTTTAAAGAATTAGAAAAGGCTAATCATGAAATACCAGGAATGAAAGAAGAGGAACTAGCAGAACTTGATTATCCCATCTCATAGCACTGTCCTTATAGTAAGGGATGGTGAATGGTGATGCTGGAAAAGTGTGAAGGGATCGTAATTAGATCAATTGACTATAGTGAATCCAATAAAATAGTAACTCTTTATACGAGAGAATGGGGAAAGGTTGGGGTAATGGCTAGAGGTGCCAAAAAGCCAAACAGCAGACTTTCAGCTGTAACCCAACCTTTTGTCTATGGTTATTTTCTTGTCCAGCGTAGTAGTGGATTAGGACTTTTGCAGCAAGGCGATATTATTTCTAGCATGCGTGGATTAAAAGAAGATATTTTTCTTACTGCATATGCTAGTTATATAGTCGAGCTTACGGATAAGTGTACAGAGGAAAAAAAGCCAAATCCGTTTCATTTTGAATTATTGTTTCAAACTTTAAACTATATGAATGAAGAATATGATCCGGAAATATTAGTGAATATTTATGAGCTGAAAATGTTAAACAGTTTAGGGTTATATCCAACATTAGATCGTTGCGTTTTTTGTGGGGCAACCGAAGGCCATTTTTCTTTCTCGATTCGGGAAGGTGGGCTGATTTGTCATCAATGCTTGGAAAAAGATCCATATCATTATAAGGTTTCCCAGGCTACGGTAAAGCTTCTCCGCGTTTTTTATTATATGGATATTTCACGTCTAGGAAGTATCTCAGTGAAAGAGTCAACTAAGAAAGAGCTTAGTATGATTATTGATGCTTATTATGAAGAGTATTCTGGTTTGTATTTGAAATCCAAAAAATTTATTCAATCAATGAAAAATTTAGGGGATGCTTTTACATAAGGTTTAAATATAAATGACAAGTGGTTTAAGAAGATATAGACTTTAGCAAGGTTGACAATTTAAAAAAATTTCGATATTATTCATGTAAATAAGAGTGTTGTGGTGAATAGAAAGTAGTACTTAATTCTCCTCATGAAAAGCGAGCTTGGGACAGTGAAAGCCAGGTACATGAGCATTAAGGAAGGCGTTCTTGGAGCAACTGCGTATGAAAGTGGCTGTATTTATACAGCAAATAGGGTGGAACCGCGGGTTTACTCTCGTCCCTATGTCAAATATTTGGCATAGGGATGGGAGTTTTTTGCGTTCCTAAAAGAACAAACTCTACCTAAATCTATGCTGAATATACGTTTTATTAACTCGGAGGTGTATTAAAAGCAATGAATATTCAAAACATGATTTTAACATTGCAAAAACATTGGTCTGATTATGGCTGTATTCTTATGCAGGCTTACGATGTAGAAAAAGGGGCAGGAACAATGAGCCCATATACTTTTTTAAGAGCGATTGGTCCTGAGCCATGGAATGTGGCATATGTGGAGCCATCTAGAAGACCAGCAGATGGAAGATATGGAGAAAATCCAAACCGTTTATATCAACATCATCAATTTCAAGTAATTATGAAGCCGTCTCCAGATAATATTCAAGAATTATACTTAGATTCTTTAAGAGCATTAGGAATTAATCCACTTGAGCATGATATCCGTTTTGTAGAGGATAACTGGGAGAATCCCTCTTTAGGCTGTGCTGGGCTGGGCTGGGAAGTATGGCTTGATGGCATGGAGATCACTCAATTTACTTATTTCCAACAAGTTGGTGGTATGGAATGTAAGCCAGTGTCTGTTGAAATAACATATGGGATTGAGCGATTAGCGTCCTACATTCAAGATAAAGAAAATGTTTTTGATTTAGAATGGACAGATGGGTTTACGGTTAAAGATATATTTTATCAACCAGAATTCGAACATAGTAAATATACATTTGAAACATCTGATACAGAAATGCTCTTTAACTTATTTTCTATTTATGAAAAAGAAGCACATAGACAAATGGACGAGGGGCTAGTACATCCTGCATATGACTATGTTTTAAAATGCTCTCATGTTTTCAACCTATTGGATGCTAAAGGAGCAATTTCTGTTACGGAAAGAACTGGTTACATTGGAAGATGTAGAAATTTAGCGCGTAAAGTTGCAAAAACATTCTACGAAGAAAGAGAAAAGTTAGGATTCCCAATTTTAAAAAGCAAGGAGGGAGAAAGTCATGAATAAGAGAGACTTATTATTGGAGATTGGTTTAGAAGAAATGCCAGCACGCTTTATCTCTGCAAGTATTCTGTCCCTAAAGGAGAAGATGGAGGCTTGGCTTGCTGAGAAGCAATTAGGATATACTTCTGTTCAGGCTTTTTCTTCTCCTCGTAGATTAGCACTTCTTGTTGCTGGTTTAGATGAATCACAACAAGATATGGAAGAAGAAGCAAAAGGTCCTGCTAAACGTATTGCTCAGAACGAAGCTGGCGAATGGTCTAAGGCAGCTGAAGGTTTTACAAGAGGGCAAGGGTTAACCGTAGAAAATATTTATTTTAAAGAGATAAATGGTGTTGAATACGCTCATGTTAAAAAGTTTATTAAAGGGAAACAAACAAGTGAATTGTTACTAGAATTAAAAGATTTGATTCTAAGTTTAACATTCCCGAAAAATATGCGCTGGGCAAATAATGATTTACGCTATATACGTCCAATTAAATGGATTATCGCATTATTTGGAGAAGAAATTATTCCATTCTCAATTACTAATGTGGAGACCTCTAACGAATCACGTGGTCATCGTTTCTTAGGTGGAGAAATAGTATTTACTAATCCATCTGATTATGAGAAGAAAATGTTGGCTCAGTATGTGATGGTTAATGCAATAGAACGGAAAGAGGCAATTGTTTCGCAAATAAAAAAATTAGAAGAAGAAAACAATTGGATTATTCCAATCGACGAAGACTTATTAGAGGAAGTTACCAATTTAGTTGAGTATCCAACTGCGTTATACGGTACTTTTGAAGCGTCCTTTTTAGACTTGCCTACAGAAGTATTAATTACTAGTATGAAAGAACATCAACGCTATTTTCCTGTTAAATCGAAGGAAGGAGAGTTATTGCCTTACTTTGTAACCGTTCGTAATGGAGACCATCAACACCTAGACAAAGTTGCAAAAGGAAATGAAAAAGTATTAAGAGCGAGACTTGCGGATGCTGCATTCTTCTATAAAGAAGATCAAAAATTAATGATAGACGAACTTCTTAAAAAATTAGAAGCAATTGTTTATCATGAAGAGATTGGTACTTTAGCAGAAAAAGTAGCTCGTGTACGATTGATTGCTTCCAAGTTATCGGAAGAACTACATTTAACTACAGAAGAAAAACAAGATGTTGATAGAGCAGCACAAATTGCTAAGTTTGATCTCGTAACAAATATGGTCTATGAATTCCCAGAATTACAAGGATTGATGGGAGAGCGTTATGCCCTGCAAAAGGGAGAAAAAGAGTCAGTAGCTAAGGCTATTAACGAACATTATATGCCACGCCATGCTGATGATGAAACAGCTCCAAGCAATGTCGGGGCAGTGCTTGCATTAGCAGAAAAATTAGATACAATTGTTTCATTCTTTAGTATTGGATTAGTACCAACAGGTTCACAAGACCCTTATGCACTAAGAAGACAGGCAACAGGGATTGTGCAGACTCTTATGGATAAAAATTGGAGTATTTCTATTGAGCAATTAGTTGAACTTGCGATAAAAGCAATGCCTAATACTTCAAAAGTTACTGGTAAGGACTTAGTAGAATCAGTTCTTTCATTCTTTAAATTACGCGTGAAGCATATTTTACAAGAACATGGTATCCGATATGATATGATAGATGCAATATTAGCAGATAAAATCGGTGGAGCTGCACAGGTCTTAAAAAAAGCAAAAGTTTTGGAGCTTCATAAAGAAGATGCTAATTTTAAAGAAGGAATAGAAGCACTAAGCCGAATTATCAATATCTCTAATAAAGCAACAACGATTTCAACGGTCGATCCAAGTTTATTTGAAAACGAATATGAAAGTGAACTATATAATCGTTTTACAGCTGTTAAGGAAAAAATCAAGACAGATGTAAGCGAAGAAGAGTACTTCCAATTATTATTCTCGTTACAAGACGCAATCTCCGCATACTTTGACCATACTATGGTTATGGCTGATGATGAGAAGATTAAAGAAAATCGATTAAATCTGATGGTGGAGATAGCAAATTCTATTAAAGGATTTGCTGGCGTAAACGAAATAATTGTAAAGTAGAAAATAGGTCGTTTAATGAAAGCTAGGCAGGGAAAATCCCTACCTAGTTTCATTTTTGTAACAACATTCGGCATAATGAAAAGGATATACAGGAACTTTTAAAATTTATTGATTCAAAAGAGATAACCTTGGATTCTTTTTCTTTTGATTCTGCTTATTTCGTATATAATAGTTAGTAGATATCGTTACCTAAATGAAGGTGGTGAATAGGAAATCGAACTGAATAAACGTCAAGAAAAAATAATTGAAATAGTAAAAGAAAATGGTCCGATTACAGGTGAGCATATTGCAGATAAATTAAATTTAACAAGAGCTACCCTTCGACCAGATTTAGCGATATTAACAATGGCTGGCTTTTTAGATGCAAGACCTCGTGTAGGATATTTCTATACTGGCAAAAACTCAGAAAAGTTAGTGATAGATAATATCCGAAATATATTAGTGAAAGATTATTTTTCACACCCAGTAGTGGTTCATGAAAATTCCTCTGTCTATGATGCGATTGTAATTATGTTTACAGAAGATGTTGGAACCATTTTTGTCGTTGATGAAAACTCCACCTTAACTGGGGTGGTTTCCCGCAAAGATCTGTTGCGTGCAAGCATAGGTAAACAAGAGTTAAATTCTTTACCTGTGGCGATTATTATGACTAGAATGCCCAATGTCACGTATTGTTTTAAAGAAGATATATTAGTGGAAGTTGGCTGCAAGTTAATGGATCGAGAAATTGATGCACTGCCAGTCGTAGAAAAAACAGAAAGTGGTCTTCTTGTGATAGGAAGAGTTTCGAAGACAAATATTACTAGAGCGTTTGTAGACTTATCTAACAATCATAAAGGAACTGTGGAGGAACATAATGACTGAAAGACAAATTATTTATGTTGTATCTGATTCAGTTGGAGAAACAGCTGAACTTGTAACAAAAGCGGCGATCAGCCAATTTTCAGGACATAATGTAAATGTGTTAATTAAAAGGTTCCCATTTGTGGAAGATAAATCAAATATTCATGAGGTAGTTATGCAAGCAAAATTAGAACATGGAATGATTGCTTATACACTTGTCAAACCAGAAATTCGCAATTACATGAGTGAGTTAGCTCGTCAAGAGGGCGTGTATGCATGCGATATAATTGGTCCGATTATTGATCAATTTCAAGTGTTATGGGGAAAGACTCCTTTATATGAACCAGGACTAGTTCGAAAATTGGATGAAGACTATTTTAAAAAAGTCGAAGCGATTGAATTTGCTGTGAAATATGATGATGGCAGGGATCCAAGAGGGCTAGAAAAGGCAGATATTATATTAATTGGTGTTTCTCGAACTTCCAAAACACCTCTTTCTCAATTTTTAGCACATAAAAGAGTCAAAGTAGCAAATGTTCCAATTGTACCCGAGGTTGATCCACCAAAAGAATTATTTGAAGTTCCAGCAAGTAAATGTTTTGCATTAAAAATAAGTCCGACAAAATTAAACAATATAAGAAAAGAACGTCTTATCTCCCTTGGGTTAAGTGACCAAGCAAGCTATGCGCAAATTGAAAGAATAAAAGAAGAGTTAACCTATTTTGAGGATATTGTTAATCGTATCGGCTGTCCAGTTATTGATGTAACAAATAAAGCTGTGGAGGAAACAGCGAATATTATTCATAATTTGTACTATCGCTCCAAGTATAATGCAAATAATTAAGTATTTTTATAGAAGCTTAGAGTGGTAAAGACTTGGTTCTCCATGGGTAGAATCAAGTTTTTAATTGTTAAAAATGAGCAGATATACGCTCGTAATCAAATAGACTATCTTCCATGGATTTATTTTCATTACATATCTTTTTTTGGTTCTAGTATCGCATAAAAGGAATAATTATAGATAAAAAAAGATGGAATTTCAAGCGGATTTGTACTATAATAAAAAATTGTGATAAAAAAGTATCATATTTTAGGTTTAGACTTGGCTTTTTACGAATAAACTATTTATTGTGAGAAGTCAAGGAAAGGGATAAAAAAATTTTCGACATTACTTCTTTCGTGAAAAAATTATCTAGGAAGAAGGAATATGTGGAGTGATGTAGAATTAATAGTACATTAGGAAAACATATGATATATGTTGATGCAGATTCCTGTCCAGTAAAAGAAGATATTGTCGAAATAGCTTCTTCTTATCATTACAGGCTGCTATTCGTTGCATCTTATGCACATATGAAGAGAGAGAATGATAAGCAGAACTGGAAGTATGTGGATAGCGATAAAGAAGCTGTAGATTTATTTATTATGAATGCTACCAAGAAAAAGGATATTGTCGTAACTCAGGATATTGGTTTGGCCTCCACGTTATTGCTAAAATATGTTACTGTTCTTTCACCAAGAGGAGTAATGTATGAGGAAGAAACAATAAATGCTGCACTTGATATGCGCTATTTATCTGCTAAAGCTAGACGAAAAGGGGTATATGGTAAGGGGCCAAAACCATTTACAGAAGAGGACCGACAAAAATTCAGAAGAAATTTTATAAGGATTTTGTCGAAAAATGAAGGAGAATCGATTGGACACGTCGAATAATTTATTAGTAGGCTATAAGTAGGGAGATGTGTAGATAATGGTGGCACGCATTCCTGAAGAAAAACTCAATGAAATTAAACAAGCTACTGATATTGTTGAAATCATTGGAGAACATCTATCCCTTACAAGACAAGGGCGTAATTTCATCGGTCTTTGTCCTTTTCACGGCGAAAAAACACCTTCTTTTACCGTATCGCCAGATAAACAAATATTTCATTGCTTTGGCTGTCATGCAGGTGGTAATGTATTTACCTTTCTTATGGACTTAGAAGGTTCTTCTTTTGTAGAAGTGGCAACAAGTCTTGCGGACAGAGCGAATATTGACTTAGGAATAGAAGTAGCTGAACTGGAAAAGAAACCAGCAATTCCTAATGATTTACAGCAAATGATTGATGCACATGAACTATTATCTAAATTCTACCATCATTTGCTCGTAAATACAAAGGATGGTCAGCATGCATTAGAATATTTGACTAATAGGGGCTTTACTCTACCTATGATTGAAAAGTTCCAAATAGGCTATACACTTAATTCTTGGGATTTAGCTGTGAAATTTTTAGGGAAACGTAAATTTGATGTTTCACTATTAGAAAAAGCTGGTTTGATTGTAAAAAGTGAAAGGGATGAAAAATATTTTGATCGTTTTCGCGATCGAATAATATTCCCAATTAATGATCGAAATGGTAACACAATTGCGTTTTCTGGACGTGCATTAGGGGATAATAATCCCAAATATCTTAACAGTCCAGAAACACCAATTTTTAATAAAAGCAATACACTTTACAATTTTCATAAAGCAAGGCCTATAATACGAAAGCTTCAACATGTTGTTTTGTTTGAAGGGTTTGCAGATGTTATTGCTGCAAATAGAGCAGGTGTTGAAAATAGTGTTGCGACAATGGGAACCTCTTTAACAGAGGAACATATCGCAATACTAAAAAGAAACGCACGAAATATAACAATTTGTTATGATTCTGATTCAGCAGGGATAGAAGCAGCCTTTCGTTCAGGAAAGCTTCTTACAAAGGCTAATTGTGTTGTAAAAGTAGTAATGTTACCAGATGGAATGGACCCAGATGATTATGTGAACAAATTTGGGGAAGATAAATTACAGCAAGAAATTCTTCATGGAAGCATCCCTTTTATGGGATTCAAAATGCTGTACTATCGAAGAGGGAAAAACCTTCAAAATGAAGGAGATAAACTTGCCTATATCGAAGAAGTAATAGGAGAAATTGCTAAACTGGATAAGGCAGTAGAAAAAGATCTCTACTTAAGGCAACTAGCGGATGAGTTTTCACTTTCCCTAGAGGCGTTAAAACAGCAAGAGATGCAAATGGAACGATCGATTCCAAAGGAACAGGCTGTTGAGCAAAGTGTCGTTCCTGTGAAGCAATATACGGTGAAAAAAAGAGCGACTGGTTTGTTGCCTGCATATCATACCGCCGAAAAAAGACTGCTTGCACATATGTTTAAAAGTGAGGATATTGCCTACAAAGTGCAAAACTCATTACAGGGAAGAGCATTTAATATTGATGAACATCAAGCTATTTTCACTTATCTTCTTGCTTACTATGAAAAAGGTCTTGGCAATGATACAAGTTCTTTTATGAATTTTATTGATGATCCAGATTTACAACGGATTGTAGCTGAAATCGAAATGATGGAAGTGAATGAAGAGGTAAGTGAGCTAGAAATTAGTGATTATATGAAACAAGTCATTAATTATGAAAAAATGCTTGAAATAAAGGAAAAGAAACAATTGCTTAAAGAGGCAGAACGTCAAAATGACTATATAAAAGCTGCTCAAATAGGTATGGAAGTCCTTTTATTAGAAAAAACGTTAAAATAGGTATATCATTGTCTTGATTTTTTGGAAGGAGGGGGACATATGGCTGAAAAGTCTGCCCGTTCAAAAGAGATTGAAACGGAACTAACCCTTGATCAGGTAAAGGAACAATTAACAGAAGTAGGAAAAAAAACTGGTGTGCTCGCATATGATGATATCGCTGAGAAATTATCTAGTTTTGAATTAGATTCTCACCAAATGGATGAGTTTTACGAATTTTTAGGTGATCAGGGAGTCGAATTAATTGGTGACGGAGAAGAAGAAGCTCCGAATGTCCAAGAACTCGCTAAAGGGGAAGAAGAATTCGATTTAAATGACCTAAGTGTTCCCCCAGGTGTAAAAATAAATGATCCAGTTCGTATGTATTTGAAAGAAATCGGAAGAGTTGATTTGCTTTCAGCAGAAGAAGAAATTAACTTAGCAAAGCGTATATTGCAGGGTGACGAAGAAGCGAAACGTCGTTTAGCAGAAGCTAACTTGCGCTTAGTTGTAAGTATTGCAAAACGCTATGTTGGACGTGGAATGCAATTCTTGGATTTAATTCAAGAAGGTAACATGGGCTTAATCAAAGCTGTTGAAAAATTTGATTACGAAAAAGGATTTAAATTTAGTACGTATGCAACATGGTGGATTCGTCAAGCAATCACACGTGCGATTGCGGATCAGGCAAGAACAATCCGTATTCCTGTTCATATGGTTGAAACCATTAATAAATTAATACGTGTTCAACGTCAATTACTACAGGATCTTGGCCGCGAACCAACTCCTGAAGAAATTGGAGAAGACATGGATTTATCTCCAGATAAAGTAAGAGAAATATTAAAAATTGCGCAAGAGCCTGTATCTTTAGAAACGCCAATTGGTGAAGAAGATGATTCTCATTTAGGCGATTTTATTGAGGATCAAGATGCTACTTCTCCTTCAGAACATGCTGCTTATGAGTTGTTAAAAGAGCAATTAGAAGATGTTTTAGATACATTAACAGATCGAGAAGAAAATGTTTTAAGATTACGTTTTGGACTTGACGATGGTCGTACACGTACACTTGAAGAAGTTGGGAAAGTATTTGGTGTAACCCGTGAGCGTATTCGTCAAATTGAAGCGAAAGCATTAAGAAAGTTAAGACATCCAAGCAGAAGCAAACGATTGAAGGATTTCTTAGAATAAGCTAATTTAGCTTAAGTGGTCTTCAATATGATTCTATAAAGAAATAGTTTACTTCCTGTGAAGTAGCTATTTCTTTTTTTTAAGGTGAGACCAGTGTTTCTTTTTTAACTTTTATTTGATCATAAATACTTAAGGAAGTGATGCTTTAAAATGGATGATCAGAGAAAATTAATTATTGTTAAGGAAATTACTTATTGGAAAGAGAATAAAATGCTTCCAGAACATTATTGTGATTATTTACTCACATTATATACAGAAGGAAATGGTGTAGAAGAAAATAAGATAAGGAAAAAAAGAAATAGTGTATTCTTTCTGCCATTATTATTTTTTTCTTTCATTCCATTAACTATATTTTTATTATATTTTACTGAATTGTCTTTCATTTTGCAAATGGCTATTTCACTAATTTTTCTGATTTTTTGTTTTGTAGGAATTTTTTTGTATAATAAGAAACAGTTAAATGTTGATATACCAGCTGCTGTTGCTGCAATTATTTTTCTTTTATTTAGTGTAGCGTTTGTTTTGAAGTTTTTTTCCAATGCAATCATATTTTTATATATCATTTTATTCCTTAACTGTTTATTTTGGTATTTATGTGGAAAGAAATATAAGCTACTCTATTTTACGATTGCTGCTATAATTGGTGCTACTTTATTAATTATACTTGTCGTATCAAAGTATTTGCTTTAACTAGAATTTGAAATGTGGTGTAAATAATGAATACAGATAAATTATCGAAACGATTAGAAACCGTCGCCAAATACATACCTAGAGATTCAACGTTTGCTGATATAGGATCCGATCATGCATATTTGCCGTGCTATATGGTAAAAAGGAACGCTGTTCGTTTCGCCATCGCTGGAGAGGTGGTTGACGGTCCCTACCAATCAGCTATTAAACAGGTGAAACAAGAAGGATTAACGTCAAAAATATCTGTGCGAAAAGGTAATGGTCTTGAAGTAGTTGAAACAAATGAAGTAGATTGCATTACGATAGCAGGAATGGGTGGGGCACTAATCGCATCTATTTTAGAAAATGGAAGAGACAAATTAAAGAATGTTCAAAGATTGGTCTTGCAGCCAAATATTAGTGCAGTCTCTATTCGTGAGTGGCTGTTAAGAAATAATTGGACTCTAGTAGCAGAAGAAATATTAGAAGAAGATGGTAAAATTTATGAGATACTAGTGGCCGAAAAAGGGGATTCTTCTGCTTTATACGAAACAAGAGAAGAGAGCGCAATTTTATTTGGACCATTTTTAATGAAAGAAAGAAATGATGCATTTGTGAAAAAATGGAACTTAGAGAAAAAGAATTGGCAAAGGATACTTGCCCAGTTAGAAGCTGCACCTGAATCAGAAGAAAATATACAGAAACGCAAAGAACTGCAACAAAAGATAACATTAGTGGATGAGGTGAATAAATCATGAAGAATATTAATGGTTATGAAATAATATCTTTGTTTGAGCAATTCTCCCCTAAAGTATATGCAATGGAAGGTGATAAAATAGGGTTGCAGGTTGGCGATTTAAGTAAACCTGTAAAACGTGTCATGATTGCACTCGACGTACTTGACGAGGTAGTCGAAGAGGCAATTTCACAAAAAGTAGATTTAATTATCGCTCATCATCCACCGATTTTTCGCTCACTCTCCAAAATAACAATGGATAATCCATCAGGAAAAATAATGCATAAATTAATTAAGCACGATATTTCGGTTTATGCTGCACATACAAATCTTGATGTCGCAAAAGGCGGCGTCAATGATCTTTTAAGTGCTGCATTAGGATTACAGGAAACGCAAGTATTAGTGCCGACTTATGAGGATAAATTAAAAAAATTAGTTGTCTATGTACCTACAGACCAGGCAGAACAGGTAAAGAAAGCGATCGGTGATGCTGGAGCCGGGGCAATAGGCAACTATAGTCATTGTGTTTTTTCAACAGAAGGAATCGGTGAATTTCAACCTCTAGAAGGAGCTGATCCTTACATTGGAACTGTCAATAAATTAGAACATGTAGAGGAAGTGAAAATCGAATCGATTTATGCAGCTTCTAAAGAAAAGAAAATAATAAGAGCAATGCTTAAAGCTCATCCATATGAAGAAGTTGCTTATGATATCTATGATTTGCAAATAAGAGGGGAACAATTAGGTTTAGGTCGTATTGGTAAAGTAAAAGAGACGACCTTAAGAGAGTTCGCTAATCATGTCAAAAAAGTCTTTGAAGTAGATGGAGTCCGTGTGGTCGGAAATTTAGAGGCAAAGGTCAAAAAAGTTGCTGTCTTAGGTGGAGACGGTAATAAATATTATTCCCATGCTTTAATGAAAGGCGCGGACGTCTATATTACAGGAGATATGTATTATCATGTTGCCCATGATGCACAAGCTGAAGGGTTAAATATTATTGACCCTGGACACAATGTTGAAAAAGTGATGAAGATTGGGGTAACAAAGGTTTTAACAAAAATGTGTAAAGACAATGGCTATGAAGTGGAGATTTTCCCTTCTGTAATTCATACTGATCCGTTTACTTTTATTTAATGAGGATTATTGTAAATGAAAAGCAGACAAACTTTTTTTGGGTAGATTAAAGGCTTTGCCTGCTTTTTTATCTTGAAAAACAGAGCAGCCTGAATACAGCTTGCGCTCCATGGAGCGTTAAGTGTATTCAGGCTACGGGTGATTGCAACAAACTTTATAGAAACATCCTCTTCAAAGATTATTTTACCTTAACTTTTGGTAAAATCTTATTTAAAGGAACTTTCTTTTCGAACTGCCATGTACTTTCGTCTGTTGGATCATATTGATCCAGAAAATTTATAACCTCTTTTGTAATAGGGGTTGGAGTCGATGCACCAGCTGTTACTGCAACACTGCTTGCGTCTTTTAACCATTCTAGTTTGAGTTCTGAAATGTCTGCAATACGATATGCAGCCGTATGGGCAATTTCTTCAGAAACTTGTGCTAAACGATTGGAGTTATTGCTCTTTGGATCGCCAACAACAATTAATACGTCAGCTTCCCCTGCCTGTTTTGCAACCGCTTCTTGTCTTACTTGTGTTGCTAAGCAGATTTCTTTATGGAATTCAGCCTGCGGGAAATTTTTCTTAATATTCTCCATTAAATCAGCAACATCCCATTGACTCATCGTTGTTTGGTTTGTCACAAGAATTTTATCTTGATGAATTTTTAAGCTGCTAACATCTTCAAGAGTTTCTACCAATGATACTGCATGTGGAGCAACACCAACGGCCCCCTCTGGTTCAGGATGTCCTTTTTTCCCTATATAAATTATATAGTAACCCTCTTTGACCTTTTCTTTAATTAAATCATGTGTTTTTGTTACATCTGGGCAAGTAGCATCTAACGTTACTAACCCTTTTTCTGCTGCTATTTTACGAACCTCTGGAGATACACCATGCGCAGTGAAGATGACTGTTCCAGAATCTACTTTTTCTAATATTTCTTTTCTATTTTGACCATCTAAAGTGATAATACCTTCTTCTTCAAATGCATCTGTTACATGTTTATTGTGAACAATCATCCCAAGAATGTAGATAGGACGAGGCAATGTTTTATCTAAAGCAGCATTTCGCGCAATTACCATAGCATCGACAACTCCATAGCAATACCCTCTTGGTGCAATTTTTATGACTTTCATTCTCCGATTCCTCCTGCACGATACTTCTATAAACAAATATATTAAGTAAATGTACTAATATTTCTTAAATAATATAACATGTCTATTATATATAACATACGAGAGGTTTACAAAGTATATGTGTCTGGAAAGAAGACCGCATAAAAATTTTTAAAAAAATACTGACCAAACAAGGTGAAAGCCAATGTAGATTCATTAAAAAAGGTATTGTAAGAAACCTTTAGTATGAAAACCTCTTATTGGTTATTGCTTGTAAGGTCAGAAGTACTTACACATATAATTTTGGCTTAGGGGCACCTGTAGGCTTTTCCGGTGCTAAATCAATTTCAAAATCATCTAGTTGATCATCAATTGCATTTGTTTGCTTCTTTGGTTTTTTTGCTGGTTTTTCACTTTTTACTTTATCTGTTGTTTGTTCCGATACTTCTAATTCGTCTGTTTCTTTACTTGAGCTCGTTAATCCTCTGTACATTTTCCAAATAGCAGGGATGTTTTTTACCATTGGTCCATATTGATTAATCATTGGACCAAGTTGACTTGCGGTATTAAGAAACTTTTGAGAATTTGCTAAAAATCCATTTATGGATGAAGGGTTAGTTAAAGTCTTTAACAACCCTCCGCCTGCAGATGCTGCACTTCTAGTACTTGCGTTTGTAGCAGCTCCTGCAGCATTATTGCCTCCTCCAAGTAATTTGGATAATAATCCGCCGCCACTCCCACTCCCTCTGCTAGACGCTCCACTTCTGCCCATAGCGCCTCCAGGAAAGTTAGTTGGACCTCTCATTCCTTGCATTCTACCGCCCATTGGTGGTCCTTGGAACGGTCCCCGTTGCCTTGGTGGCATCATATAAAAACGCCTCCTTTCACTAATACTACTTTATAGAATATGCATTAGATATCAATATGTTTAGGTTTTACAAAGAAATAATGGATAGCTGCGTCGGTTAAGATAAAAGCTAGAATTAGGGATAATAAGCAATTTATTGATTCAATGGTATTGGAAAAAATAAAAAGGGCACTCGTATAGCCTTTTAAGCAAATTTTTATTATAATTAAATGATGGACAAAAGAGCTATAGATAAATGTCAAATCTGTGCACACTCATTTATCTGGCTATTAAGGAGTTTTATATATGAGTAATAATCAATTTAAACAATACGAATTAAAACCATTTATTATAGATGCAATTGATGAATTAGGTTTTTATGAGCCTACTGAAATTCAGCAGAAAATAATTCCCCTTGTTTTAAAAGGCGAGAGTGCGATTGGTCAATCACAAACAGGAACTGGTAAAACTCATTCATATATTTTGCCAATCATTCAAAAAATTAATGTGGAGAAGCAAGCAGTACAAGCAGTTATTACGGCACCTACTAGAGAATTAGCTAATCAAATTAATCAAGAAATTTTGAAAATTATTAAGCATTCAGAACAGCCAATTACATCACGCCTATTTATCGGTGGAACAGATAAACAGCGTTCGATAGAAAAGTTAAAAACGCAGCCACAGATTGTTGTTGGTACACCAGGAAGAATTAATGATCTTGTCAAAGAACAAGCGTTATTTGTGCATACAGCAAAAATTCTAATTGTCGATGAGGCAGACCTAATGCTTGATATGGGCTTTATCGAAGATGTTGATCAAATTGCAGCAAAAATGCCAAAGGATTTAAGTATGTTTGTATTCTCAGCAACTATTCCTAAGAAATTAAAACCATTCTTAAAGAAATATTTAGAAAACCCAACGTATGTTCATATAGAGCCAAAGCAATTAACAGCAGCAAAAATTGAACATATTTTAATTCCTTCTAGACATCGAGATAAAATTACAACTGTATATGAAGCATTAATTAGTTTTAATCCTTATCTTGCAATTGTATTTACCAATACAAAGCAAATGTGTGATGAAGTTGCTAATGGTCTATCAAACAAAGGACTTAAAGTGGCTAGACTTCATGGTGGCTTAACACCGCGTGAACGCAAAAAAGTAATGAAGCAAATTCTTGATTTAGAATTCCAATACATTGTGGCAACAGATTTAGCAGCAAGAGGAATTGATATAAAAGGAATCAGTCATGTTATCAATTATGAGTTGCCGACAGACTTAGATTTTTATGTACACCGTGTAGGAAGAACAGCAAGAGCAGGTTATTCCGGAATTGCTTTAACTATTTATGAGACGTCTGATGAAGACAAGTTAAATCAATTAGAAAAACTCGGTGTAGAATTTAAGCATATGGATCTTAAGAAAGGTGAATGGGTTGAGTTAGAAGATCGTAACCGCCGTAAAAATCGCAAAAGGCAAGTAGATGAAATTGACTTAAAGGCTAAATCGCTTGTCAAAAAGCCGAAAAAGGTAAAGCCTGGTTATAAGAAGAAAATGCAGCAACAAGTAGAAACGATTAAAAAGAGAGAAAAAAGAATTAAGAGTAGAAAAAAATAAGGAAAAGAGGAGTGAGTAGGTTGTTGAAAATTGGTTCACATGTATCAATGAGCGGAAAAAAAATGTTGTTAGGAGCAAGTGAAGAAGCAGTCTCCTATGGGGCAAATACTTTCATGATCTATACAGGTGCACCCCAAAATACAAGAAGAAAGAAAATAGAAGACTTAAATATTGCTGCAGGACAACTGCATATGGAGCAAAACGGGATTGAAGATATCATCGTTCATGCACCATATATTATTAATATTGCTAATACTACGAACCCAGCTACTTTCGAATTGGGCGTAAACTTTCTACGCAGTGAGATAGAAAGAACAGAAGCATTAGGAGCAAGACAGATTGTGCTTCACCCAGGTGCCCATGTAGGAGCTGGAGCAGAAGTAGGCATTAAAAGGATTATTGAAGGCTTAAATGAAGTGCTGACAGGAAATGAAAACTTGCAAATCGCCCTTGAAACAATGGCTGGAAAAGGATCTGAATGTGGCTGTACTTTTGAAGAGTTAGCAATGATTATGGATGGCGTTACACATAATGATAAATTATCCGTATGCTTTGATACATGCCATACCCATGATGCTGGATACAATATTGTAGAAGATTTTGATGGGGTATTACAAGAATTCGATCGAATCGTAGGAATCGATAAATTAAAAGTATTGCATATTAACGATAGCAAAAATATCCTTGGTGCCAGAAAAGATAGACATGAGAATATTGGTTACGGTCAAATCGGTTTTGAATCATTAGTGAAAATTGTTCATCATCCACAACTAGAAGATGTACCTAAAATATTGGAAACTCCATATGTTGGTACTGATAAAACGAATAAAAAAGCACCTTATAAGCATGAAATCGCCATGATTAAAAATAAAGCATTTAATGAAAACTTATTGCAGGAAATCTTACAAAGTTAAAAAACGCTCATTCGAGCGTTTTTTATTTCAAATAGTAAGTTAAGTATCCTAGTTTACTGCTCTGCAAATAAATTAAATAAATCGTTTAGTTCCTTTGCTGTAGCAGGACTTGTCAGTTTAGCTACCTCTCTGATTAACTGTGCGCGTTCATTAGGTTTGAAAATATTTACTTTTCGACCATTAAGATGATTAGCAAGCTTTACAGCTTCCTCATTTGTAATCTTAATTTTGAATTGTTTGCTGTATTTCAGTAATTCAGTAGAGGTTATGTTGTTTATTTTGTGATTGATTATGTTTTCAAAAATTTTCATGTCATCACTCCCCATTCTAACATATGAGGGGAGAGGTAAAAATGTGCTAATTTTTTTGTTTCTTTATTTTATCTTATAAAAATGAAGATGTCTTTACAATAATCAATCGTTCTTGTATACTGATTCTGAACCATTAGAGCTAATAAATCGTAATGATTACTATAGATTTTTTATTTGCTTAATATTGTATGGCTGTTAATATTGGAGCGGAAAAAGACCCGGATTTTTTCTCCAAAAGATTAACGTATAATTACTATTATGAAAAATGAAGCAGAAATGAGGTGGAGAAAATGAATGTTCAAAGTGCACTCGATATCTTAAAGGAAAAAGGATATAAACATACAGACAAACGAGAAGATATATTAGCTTTATTTTCTAATGAAAATAAATATTTAACAGCAAAAGATGTATTAGAAGCATTAAAGGATGATTATCCAGGATTAAGCTTTGATACGATATACCGTAATTTATCCTTATTTGAAGAATTAGATATATTTGAAATGACAGAGTTAAATGGAGAAAAACATTTTCGTTTTACTTGTTCTCACCATCATCACCACCATCATTTCATTTGCTTAGACTGTGGAAAAACAAAAGAAATTATTACTTGCCCAATGGAAGAACTAGCAGAAAATTTAAAAGGCTACGATGTTTCTGGTCATAAATTTGAAATATACGGTAAATGTCCAGAGTGTCGAAATTAAAAAAACGAAGCATATCTTAAAGATATCGCTTCGTTTTTTGATGGTAATTTTCCCATAAATATTTACTTTACAGAAGACTTTGCCCATTCTTCCACCCACTCATACGCTTCATTCCATGTAGTTACCCGTTTAACTCCATTAGGGATCGGCTTTCTATTATAAGGTGTGTCAAAGAGAATAACTGGTATGCCTAATTCTTCATGAAGCATTACAGCATTATCGTGTTTATCTTCAAAAAATATATCGACCTTCTGTTTTTTGGCGGCAGCTATTTTATGATGGGAACCAATTAATTCAATATGATCAAAACTAATTCCATGATTAATAAACCATTCTTTTGTTAGCTCTAGCATTCCTTCACCTCTTGCGCTAATAAATATTAGCTCATGTTGTTTTGCCCATTTTTGAAGGACAATATTTGCTCCTTCAGCAAGCGGTGATGCTGTATAAATTCTTGCTTCATTTTCTACAAACCAATTGTCAAATTCTTCATTAGATACATTCACTAATGGATAAAATTCATATTGTACGATATCTTCTAATGTGATATTTAACTGAAAGCTTTCGTTTAAAAAGGGAACAAATGTAGCCGGGCTTGTTACTGTTCCATCAATATCGATTCCAAATCGCAATTTTTTCATTTTTTGCTCCTTTTTCCATTGTTGTTCTTATCTAGCTTATCAAATAATAATGATTTGGAAAAGCAAAGCATTTAAAAAAGGAGGATATCATGTAAAACATTAACAGACATAGTAACAGTGAATTTGGTGATGATAATAAATGCTCCTATTAAAGAAAGCGAGGGATCATCATGCCAGATCAAAATAGCAATGAAGGATACAGTCACGATTTTCAAGATAGAGAGCGAACTGGAACACCTGTTGATTACTTGGAAGAAACATCAGCAGAAATAACACCTCCAATGACATATAATGCTACAACTCGCCCAGTGACCTCTGATGTTGAGAGAGATAGGGAAGTAGTAGGCGGAAAAGGAATTGGGATTACGGCGTTGCTGATTTCTATCTTGTCTTTATTTGTAATGCCTATTATATTAGGGATTGTCGGGATAGTATTAGGATTCGTCGCTAGAAGCAGGGGAGCAAGTGCGCTTGGGACATGGGCTATTTCACTAGGTGCAATTTCCATTATTATAGGAATTTTTATCGCCCCATTCTTTTAACGATAAGTGGGAAATCAAAAAAAATCTAACCTCTCATTGTGAGAGGTTAGATTTTCTAAGAAGGATAGAAAAGAAAAGCTTTCTCTGTTAGCTAATTATGGTTGCACAACAGTGCCATCTTCCTTTTCCTCTGCTGCTTTTTTCGCAAAATATTCCTCAGCGATTGCATCAATTTCTTTTTTCAATTCTTCTACCATTGTTTCCTCTGGAACTTTACGGACTATTTTACCTTTACGGAATAGTAAACCTTCTCCACGGGCACCAGCAATACCTATATCAGCTTCTCTTGCTTCCCCTGGACCATTTACGGCACAGCCAAGAACAGCAACTTTAATCGGTGCTTTTATGGTAGAGATGTATTCTTCTACTTCGTTTGCAATACTAATTAGGTCGATTTCAATTCGTCCGCAAGTAGGACAAGAAATTAACGTTGCTGCATTGGAAGAGAGTCCGAATGATTTCAACAGTTCTCTGGCAACTTTTACTTCTTCAACAGGATCAGCACTTAAGGAAATACGTAATGTATTACCAATTCCTTTACTTAAAATAGCGCCTAAGCCAGCAGCACTCTTAACAGTACCAGCAAATAATGTTCCAGATTCCGTTATACCTAAATGTAAAGGATAGTCAAATGCTTTTGCTGCTTTTTCATATGCTTCAATCGCTAAGTTAACATCAGAAGCTTTCATGGAAACGATAATATCATGAAAATCAAGGTCTTCTAATATTTTTATGTGGTGAAGAGCACTCTCGACCATTCCATCAGCAGTTGGATAACCATATTTCTCCAAAATTTTCTTCTCTAAAGAACCAGCATTAACACCAATTCGAATAGGAATTCCTTTTGCCTTCGCAGCTTTCACAACCGCTTCCACTTTTTCTCTTTTCCCAATATTACCTGGGTTGATTCGTATCTTATCTGCTCCGCCTTCAATTGCTTTTAAGGCTAAACGATAATCGAAATGGATATCCACTACTAGTGGTATATTGATTTGTTTTTTAATGTCACTAATGGCTTCTGCAGCACGTTCATCTGGACATGCTACTCGGACGACCTGACAACCAGCTTCTTCTAAACGTTTAATTTCGGCAACTGTTGCCTCAACATCATGGGTTTTTGTAGTTGTCATACTTTGAATAAATAGTTCATTACTTCCCCCAATTGTTAAGTTACCAACTTTAATTGGGCGGGTTTTTGTACGATGTATAATTTCACTCAAGGGTGATTCGCTCCTTTTATATTGGACAAGCCAAAATAATTAGCTTTTTATTTAATCTTGATATCCTTACCTATTGTAACAATGAATCATTGATATTGACAAGAAACTTGCTGAAAAAGTGAATTGGCTTTTTACTGGGAAACCTACTACTAAAGGGAAAAGCTTTTATGTACAAGAGAATATAAAAAAACTTCCTCAAAATAGATTATTTTCGGAAGATTGTTTTTATGTTTATTTATATATCGGGAATAAATATGTTTTTCCAATTTGTATGTCCTCAGGTTTGAGCCCATCATTTAATTTTTGAAAATCAGTTACAACTGTCTCAAGACTAACAGATAGACCGCCAGTGGAATATTGTTCGATAATCGAAAGGACGGTATCGCCAGATTGAACTGTTTGTTCAAAATATAAGGATGAATCCTGAGGGGTGCCCTGTACTTCAATTGTAGGTTCTTGTTCTTGGTTGGAGGAAAGTGTCCCTTCGTTTAGATCAATATAGATGACATAAATTGTAATTAAAATAGCAAAGGTAATAAAAAACCTTTTCATCCTAAATCCCCCTAAACTAGTTATAACAAAATATATGCTTGTCCAATAAGGTTTAGAACAAATTAAGAGTATAGGAAAGTAGGGGTGGGTAAATAGTCATGAAAATTAATATTAAATTACCTAATCTTTACATGTCCTTAATAAATATTTGTGACAATGTTGACTAGGGGGGACAGCTGGATGAAAAAAATTAAGGACAAGCTTTCTATACAAAATCGGTTATTTCTTTTTATTTTGCCTTTATTTATTATTACCATTTTGATTTTAACTTTTATCTCCATTAACAGTTCTGAAAAGATGACAATTAAGATGATGCATGAAAGATTAGAGAAGGAAACCAGTACTATTTATGTAATGGCCCAAAATACAATGCTAATGTATGTTGGACAGGAAGAGAAATTTCAATCAAAAATGGAACAAATAATTAGAGACCAAGATGCTAGTTTTGCTAAAGAAGGGTTAAATGCTTCCTTCTTTTTGCTCTCAGAAGCTGAAGTTAAGCCATTTAAAGTAAGTCAGACTTCCCAGTTCAAGTGGGAGGATTCCTTTATTCAAAAAGTAAAAAAATTAGAAGCAGGCGTATTAGAGACAAAGTGGAATGGTCAAACATATACAGTAGCCTTTCAACACATTCAAGAGTTAAAAGGGATTTATTTATTAGTAATTCCACAAGAAGAATACTTACATAATGTTAATCAGTTAAAAAATAGTTTATTGCTCTTTTCGGTATTGAGTATTGTCATTATAGCAATTGTTATTCTTCTTTTTGTTAAAACAATGGTTAGCCCACTATTAAAATTGCGAGAAATTATGAGAGTAGCAAGAGATGGTCAATTAGCAGAAGTTACGTCAATAAAAACGTCTATTCCAGAAATCAACTCGTTAATTAATAGTTATAATTTATTAATAAAGAGATTAAAACTTCTTTTATCAGATATGCATGCTACTAGTACTCATTTAGCTAAAACGAATAATATTTTACAAATGGAAGCACAGCAGATGATTGAAAGTGGTGTAACACTTTCTGAGATGATTAGTGCCGTAAAAAATGGAGCGGAGCAAACCGCTGTTAGTTCAGAACATAATATAACTGTTTTTCAAGAGATGAAAGCATTAAGTGAGCAAATTGAAGAGAGCAGCCAAAAAATAAATGAGCATACAGAAAAAATGAATCGTGCTGCAATACTAGGTGAAGAAAATATGAATAATTTATTTGCTAGTCAACATTTGCTGCAAGACAAAGTGACGGTTATATATAGTAATAATGATTTATTGAATAAACACGCTTTATCAATAAAAAATGTAGTAGAAGATATAAAGGGACTTGCTGAACAAACAAAACTTTTAGCTTTAAATGCAACTTTAGAAGCAGCAAGGGCTGGCATCCAGGGGAAAGGATTTGCGGTGGTTGCCAATGAAGTGAAAAAACTTGCTGTTTTATCATCAAAATCAGCGGAAGATATTAAAGCTTTCACACTTGATATGGATCATATCATACAAAAATCATCAACCGATTTAGAAGATATCCAACTTAATTTTGCGAAAAGTGATGAATTAGCTAATAAGGCTACCGTTTCTTTTAATCAGTTATTACAGGGAATTTCTCTCGTCAATGAAGGATTAAAAGATAATCATTATTTACTAAATGAGCTACAAGCATTTTTTCCAAAAATGGAGCATAGTACGTTACATGTTACATCGATAAGTCAACAAACCCTTGCAAGTTCAGATGAAATGAAGAAGATAGGCGAAATACAACAGGATAGTATTCAGGTAAATGCAGATATAAGTTCCAGACTTTCGAAGCTAGTGGCGAAACTTGAGGAAAACATAAAGATGGATGAACAAAAAGATAATTAATTTATCCCACTCTTAACGGACAGTAAGACCCTAATCTAAGCTTATGAAAATTCGAAGAAGAAGGGTAGGAGATCAACTGTCCGTATAGGTCTGAATGGTTAGTTTACGTTATGAAAACAACCTTTTATATAAAAAGCAAAAACTACATGTAGATAGTTTTTGCTTTTTAATGTTGTATAGGACATTTAAGGTTGGAGAGGTTTTTCCGGTTGAACTTCTTTAATAGCTAAGCAAACAAGGAATAAGCTAATAAACCAATTTAATAAATAACCACTAGGAACAATTGTTTGTAAACAGTCCATAATAGCAAAGAAAATAACGGGAATAGTTGTGCTATATACAGTTATTTTCCAGCACTGTGCAAACGTTAATGTTCTGCCAAAAATCTTGGAGAAAAAGCTGCCGAACATAGCAAGTACGAGTGTTTGCAAGACTTTGTAAATAAGCATGAACAAGATATAGATAACCACTAAAATAATAATAAACACATAGGCTAATGAATCCATCGTTTGAATAAATTCAATAAGCTCCTCATTTGTTAAGGAGATATTCCCAAAAGAAGAATAATCAAATGTTTGAGCCTGTCCAGACGTTACAATTACGAATTCATTTTTTAAAAGGGCTACGGTATTTCCATAAGAATTAATTTTCGCATGATCATAGGTTCCAGAAGAATCCACAATAATGGTTAAATCAGGTTTCTCAATAATAGTTGGTTCTTTATCATTATCTGTATGGAGTGTATTATCACTTATTGTAAAAGAAGGAACTTCTTCTTCCATCGTTACACTAAACGTATGTATTGCTTCATTAATACCTTTATTTAAATAATATAAATTAGGTAGTGATGCAATAATGGTTAATAGCACCAAATAAATAATGGTCTTTCCGATACCTTGAAAACGGAAGCTTGCTATATCTTTTGGAGAATAGAGGCTTCGATAAAACTGCTTAAAAATATTCATTCTGACACATCCTTCAAAAGTTTCATCCTTATTGTATCTTTTTACAACCAATAGATACAAGTCCGAGCATTTGATTTGCATAAAAAAGTATGATAAACATGAGGCAGGGATATGTTATATTAGACAGAAGAAAAGGGGAACGTTATGGATATTATTTATTGGATTATTATTAGCGTTTTATTCATTATCGCGTTTATAGGACTGATTTATCCAATCATTCCAAGCGTGCTGTTCATTTTGGCAGGATACCTTTTGTATGGACTATTTTTTTCATTTGAAGAACTTACTATACTATTTTGGGTCATCCAAGGAATGTTTGTCATTCTATTATTTTTTGCAGATTCTATATCCAATTGGATAGGTGTTAAGAAATTTGGCGGTACCAAGGCTGGTATTTGGGGCAGTACGATAGGTTTACTCGTAGGACCTTTTGTAATCCCGGTAATTGGAATCCTTCTCGGTCCATTTATAGGAGCTGTTCTGGCTGAGCTTATTGTTAGTAAGACTAATTGGAAGAATGCACTTAAAATTGGAGTAGGCTCATTAATTGGATTTCTCAGTAGTGTAGTGACAAAGGGACTAATCCAGGCAATCATGATTGTTTATTTTTTCCTAAAAATATAAAAGGAACCAGAGGCTGGGACAAAATAAATTATATTATAGATAAAGACGAACGATTTCTCATTTAGTAGCGAAACCAACTCGTTCCATTACGCTGCAGACACTCTATGCGCTGGGGAGCAATCTAAAGCCTGTGGGGTCTATAGATTGCTCTACTTCCCGCAGGAGTTGAGTGTCCTTGCTTCATTTCACTCCATTTTAAAAGATTGTTTCGATCCATCATATTTATAAAAGAAAATATAATTAGTAGGAAATACGAAGTGTATTCAGTCTGCGGGTGATCACCACAAACCTTCTTTCTTAAAATGAATAAAACCCCGGACGATTATACGAACATTTTTTTTGCATGTACGTATAATCGTCCGGGGTTATTTGGTTAAAAATACTTATGTCCCAGCCTTATTCTTTTTAATTTAATCCACAAATTTCGGCGGGACAGTTTTGGCAGTCTACTGCTCTTTTTAAATAGGCAAGGTTTTTCACCGTAATTTTTTGATTGCTATAGTCAATTACTTCTCTTTCTCTTAAATCTTTTAATATTCGTTGAATGACTTCCCGTGTCCCAAAGGTTAAGTTTGCTAACTCTTGATGGGTGATGGGGATATCAATGAGAATTCCTTCCATATTTTTTACTCCAAATGAATGAGATAATCTTATCAATATGCTATAAAGACCACCTTTTTTTCCGTTCATAATAAGATCTTGGCATTTCATATGTGCTTTTAAATACCCGGTACTTAACCAGCTTGTAATGGAAGTCAGGAGCACAGGATCTTTTAATGCTAATTGTTCAAATTCTTTTCGATCAATGGCGAGCACATCACAATCAGTCAGGCTTTTAGCAAAGAAATAATATTTAGGAGAATGTTTGAATAGTTGGTATTCTATTAATAATTCCTCATCATGGAGAATTTTCATGATAAATTCTTTGCCTTTCTCGTGCACTCTTCCAAGAGAAATGGTTCCATTTAATAAAATATATACTTTTTGCACAGGATCTTTTTCCTGAAATAATAAAGTTCCCTTTTTTATATGTTCGATTTTTTCTATATCAAAAAAATGTTGTATTAATAAACTATATAGTGATAGTTGCACTTCATTCATAAGAAAGCACTCCTTAATAAGCCTCTTTTCTTGATTAAAAAACATTGTGAAATATTTGTCAATCTTCAAATGGGATAAAATGGAATTTGTATAGATAGCAATGATTCTATTGGTATTAGGAACGTTGATACAAAAGGGTAAATTGAAAAAATGACAATTTATCGAACTTATTTCAATAGAGCTTCTAATAGACTCGGTAATACTATAGAAGGAGAGATTTTAGAAGTGATGTTAATCACTAGAGGTAACTTGAAAAGTGTAAAATGCTATGAGAATAAATATTATTAGCTTTCTATTTACTATTTTGGTTTATAGTAAAAGGTTTTTATGAAGCGGAAAAAAGCATATATACGCATTTATTATTGCAAATTCTACTCTTAGATTACAGCAATTAATGATTTCACCTTTTTTAGCTCCAATAACCTAGTATGCCGGTGTTTAAAATTATATTAAATGGGTATTTTAAAGAGGGAATCTTTTCAAGCAAATAGATTGAAAGTAAGTTCTTTATTTGATAATGTATTGTTAAAGGGCTTCCCATATATAAATTGTCGGAATAGGACAAACCTTATAGGGGAAGAAAATAATACATATAATATTAGGAGGAATTAGACATGGCTTATTCATTACCACAATTACCTTACGCTTATGACGCATTAGAACCACACATCGATAAAGAAACGATGAACATTCACCATACGAAACATCATAATACTTATGTTACAAATTTAAACAATGCATTAGAAGGAAATGAAGAATTACTTTCTAAAACAGTAGAAGAGCTTGTATCTAATCTTGATGCAGTTCCAGAAGCAGCACGCACTGCAGTTCGCAATAACGGTGGCGGTCATGCTAACCATTCTCTATTCTGGGAAGTTATTTCTCCAAATGGTGGCGATCAACCAACTGGTGATTTAGCAGCTGCAATTGACAGCAAGTTTGGAAGCTTTGAAAACTTTAAAGAAGAATTTTCAAAAGCTGCGACAACTCGCTTCGGTTCAGGTTGGGCTTGGCTAGTTGTAAATAACGGAGAATTAGAAGTAACAAGCACTCCAAACCAAGACAATCCTTTAATGGAAGGGAAAACTCCTGTATTAGGATTAGATGTTTGGGAGCATGCATACTACTTAAATTATCAAAACCGTCGTCCTGAATACATTAGTGCATTCTTCAATGTTATTAACTGGGATGAAGTAGCAAAACGTTTTACAGCTGCACAATAATGAATAATAAAAAAAACCTGTGAAGCTTACGCTTGCAGGTTTTTTTGTGTAGCATTTCCTTAGAAGTCTTAGCATTGTTAATATTATTTTCAAAATTGTTAGTTTTTATATATAATGCATAACGAAATTCATTTTGTTAGAAACTACTCTAGAACAAAGGGGAGTTTCTATGATGAAAATAGGAAAATTAATAGGTAATGTAGAGCTAACAAAAGACTTGAAAATATTGTTGCTCACAGGGGGCTTATATTCACTCAGTGTAGCACTTTCTAATACTTTCGTTAACGTGTTTTTATGGAAACAGTCAGGTGAATTCAGAGATTTAGGCTTGTATAACCTGGCTATTATCTTGCTGCAGCTACTTACCTTTACACTTGCAGGCAGGTGGGCAAAGAAGATTGATCGGGTGATTGTATTCCGAATTGGAGTAGCCTTTCTTACCATTTTTTATTTAACCGTTTTATTAATTGGAGATAAAGCATCAACATTTCTTCTGGTCCTTGGAGCAATTCTGGGAATTGGCAATGGATTTTATTGGCTAGCCTATAATGTTTTAACATTTGAAGTGACAGAACCGGAAACCAGAGATTTCTTTAATGGCTTTTTAGGCTTGTTAAATTCGGTTGCGGGAATGATTGGACCAATGATTGCTGGATATATTATCTCCCAGTTAACAAAATCGACAGGTTATATGATTGTTTTTGGTATGTCTCTAGGTCTCTTTCTTCTAGCAGTTGTCTCTAGTTTTTTTCTAAAAAGAAGGCCAGCAGAAGGCAAATATTTTTTTAAAAGAATTGTTGAAGAGAGAAAACATAATAATAATTGGAAACTCATCACGAATGCTCATTTTTTCCAAGGCTTACGGGAAGGCGTCTTCGCGTTTATGATAACTGTCTTCGTTTATATTGCTACAGATAGTGAATTAGCTTTAGGTAAATTTGGGTTAATTAATTCAGGTATTTCCTTTATAGCCTATTATATTGTTTCGAGGACAATCAAAAATGACAATCGGAATAAGTCTATTTTAATTGGGGGAATTATGTTATTCCTTTCAATGTTTATTATCGTTTTTGATTTTTCTTATACGAAATTGTTGATATATGCAGGAACAATTGCCATTGCTTATCCATTAATTCTTGTTCCCTATACTAGTCTGACCTTTGATGTAATCGGAAAAGGCTGGAAAGCAGGAGAAATGAGAATCGAATATATAGTAGTGAGAGAATTGTTTCTGAATCTAGGAAGGCTATTATCAGTGCTCGTTTTCATTATTGGTGTCAGCATATTTAACCCTAATAAAGTAATTCCTGTATTGTTGTTTATATTAGGAAGTGGACATTCTGTGATTTATTTCTTCGCTCGAAAAATTAAATGGAAGGCTGCTTGAACCGAGAGGATCTGTTGTAAAGTTACAGATCCTCTTCTCTTTTAAAAGACTGTTTTCTATAGATGGTTGTTTTTCAATAGGGGAAATGAAGATATAGGATTATTGAGCAGCCTGAACAAACGTGGGATTCACTTAAATATCCAATATCATATAGTAATCTTTGTAAATTTCCTTTAAAATAGAAATAGGAAAGTTTTGGAGGAAATGGTGGGATCTATCATGGGGGAAAAAAAGAAAAAAAAGAGAAATCCAATACCTTTAAGGGTTAACATTATATTCTTTACGGTATTTTTATTATTTTCAGCACTTATATTAAGATTAGGATTTGTCCAAATTGTTTATGGCGATGAATATAAAAAGGAAGTAGAGAAGAAAGAGGACGTTATCATTAATACTTCTGTCCCGAGAGGCGAAATATATGATAGGACAGGTAAAAGCATCGTAAGTAATGTTGGTAAAAATGCCATTACATATACGAATTGGAAAAAGGATAAGCCAGAAAAAATGCGTGAGACAGCAGAAGAGTTAGCAAAAATTATTAAAATGGATAGTGAAAAAGATCTTAAAAAGATAACAGAAAGAGATAAAAAGGATTACTGGATTCTTATCAATCCAGATGAAGCCAAAAAGAAAATACCAGAAGAAGAAAATGACCAGCTTAAACTAAAATATAAAGATGATAATAAAGAATATCAAAAAGCATATGATGAGCTTTTGCGTGATCGTGTAACAGAAAAGGATTTAAACACACTTACCGACCTGGATCTGGAAACATTAGCGATTTATCGGGAATTTCAAAGTGGATATTACTATACCCCTCATATTGTTAAAAATGAAGGTGTAACCGATAAGGAAATTGCGATTATTAGTGAAAATTTAGAGAAACTACCTGGTGTCGATACAGTTCGTGACTGGGATAGAGAATATGAGTTTGGTGGGACATTAAAAACCGTGCTTGGGAATGTAAGTACATCACAAAGGGGAGTTCCAGCAGAAGAAAAAGATAGCTATTTAGCTAAAGGCTATAGCATGAACGATAGAGTCGGGTTAAGCTATCTGGAAAAGCAATATGAAGATGTTTTAAAAGGACAAAAGAAAAAAGTTAAATATATTAAAGATAAAAAAGATGAGATTGTCAATTCCGAAGTGCTGTCTAATGGTGCTGCAGGAAATGATTTAGTATTAACGATTGATATGAAATTACAATTAGAAGTAGAGAAAATTATTGAAGAAGAGCTTAAAAAGACGAAATATGGTTATGCTGGTACCCAATATTTAGATAGAGCATTTGTCGTATTGATGGATCCTCATACAGGGGAAGTATTAACAATGGCAGGAAAACAGTTAGGCAAAGATGATAAAACAGGAAAGCAAGTTGTTCAAGATTTCGCGTTAGGTAATATTACCACTTCTTATAATGTTGGGTCAGCAGTTAAAGGGGCTATGGTATTAACTGGTTATAAAGAAGGGGTTATTCGTCCCTATTCTGTTTTGCGTGATGAAGTAATTAAAATCAAGGATTCACCAGATTTTAAATCTCATTCAAGTTCATTGTGGGGTAATATGAATGATTTAACTGCATTAAAAAGATCGTCGAACGTATATATGGCTAAGATTGCATTGGCAATAGGTAAGGAAAGCTATACGAGACCAGGACAAACTTTAAACGTCGATCCGGCTGCATGGGATAAAGTTAGAAATTCCTTTAGCGAGTTTGGTCTAGGGGTAAGAACAGGAATCGATCTACCAAATGAAATGGCGGGCTTTAAAGGGCAAGATACAGCAGTTCCCGGTAATTTAATGTTCCTATCAATCGGGCAATATGATACATATACTAATATGCAATTAGTCCAATATGCCTCTACAATCGCTAATGGTGGTTATCGAATACAGCCGCGACTGTTGAAGGAAATAAGAGAATCAGCTCAAGGAGATGAGAAGTTAGGTCCAATCGTGCAGGAAATTCAACCGAAAGTTTTAAATAAATTAGATTTAGAACCAGGATGGATTGAACAAGTACAAACCGGATTTCGCATGGTTATGCAGCCAGGAGGAACAGGTGGGGTATTTATAGGAGCGCCATATAGCCCAGCTGGTAAGACTGGAACAGCACAGGCGTTCTACGATGGACCACTAAGAACGAATTATAATGTCCCGCCACCTGAGGTTATGAACTTAAGTTTAATCACATATGCTCCTTCTGATAATCCAGAAGTGGCCATGGCTGTATTGGTCCCGTGGGTTTACACAACAAATAATGGCCCTTCTCCTAATTTAACAATCGGAAAACGTGTTATGGATAAATATTTTGAATTAAAGAATAATAAAGAAAAAGAATAGATTAATAGACTCTTCCAATAAAACACTATCTATAGGGCTCATAATGTCTGCCTTTATAGATAGTGTTTTTGGTGTATTTTGGATAAAAGAAACGTGGATATATAGGGATTTTTTCTCCCATATTAATGAATAACATAGAAAGAAAAAGCTGATTTCAAGTGCTAAACAATCTTAGAAGATTATTCCAATTAGTTATTAATAGAATAATCTACTGTTTTCTATTACAATAGAAAAAGAATATTTAAGGAAAGTGTGATTAAACGTTGGGAAAAAAGAAAAAGAAAAAAACGATACCTGTACGTCTTAATATTATTTTCTTTTTTGTTTTTTTACTGTTCTCAGCATTGATTCTGCGTCTAGGTTTTGTGCAGATTGTTTATGGAGAGGATTATAAAAGAGAATTAGAGAAAACAGAAGATGTTACAGTAAATACCTCTGTGCCACGTGGGAAAATGTATGATGCAACTGGAAAAGTAATAGTAGATAATGTTGCACAAAAAGCAATTACTTATACCAATTCTGGTGTTAAGCAAGAAGAAATGCTCGAAACTGCTGAATTGCTTTCAAAGTATATTATAAAAGATACGAAAAAGGTAACAGAGCGGGAGAAAAAGGATTATTGGATTATAAAAAATGAAGAAAAGGCTAATCAGAAAGTTTCGGAAAAGGAAAAAGAGGCTTTAGCTGAGAAGTACCCGGATAAGGATGAATACAATAAACAAGTATATCAATTACAGCTTGATCGTATTTCAGAAGAGGATCTTAAGACACTCACTAATCATGATCTGGAAGTATTAGCTATTTATCGTGAGTTCATTAGTGGATATAAACTAACTCCACAAATGGTCAAAAATAAAGAGGTAAGTGACGAAGAATTTGCAGTAGTAAGTGAGAATTTAGAATCATTGCCCGGTGTAGATACAACAACAGACTGGGAAAGATCCTATGCATTTGGGGATACCTTAAAATCTGTCTTAGGTAATGTGAGTTCCGCAGAAAAGGGTCTTCCTGCAGAGAAATTAGATTATTATGTTTCAAGAGGATACAGTCGAAATGATCGAGTTGGAACAAGTTACTTAGAGTTACAATACGAGGATGTTTTAAAAGGTCAAAAAGAGAAAGTCCGCAATAAAACAGATAAAAAAGGCAATATTGTTAGTACCGAGGTCATCACAGAAGGAAAAAGAGGCAATGATTTAATCCTCTCCATTGATATGGAGCTTCAATTAGAAGTTGAAAAAATCATCGAGGAAGAATTGAAAAAAGCAAAAACGTTTGCTGGCACGAAATTGCTTGATCGAGCTTATGTCGTTCTTATGAATCCAAACACAGGAGATGTTCTCTCCATGGCTGGAAAGCGGCTAGTAAGAGATGACGAAACGGGAAAATTGGAAGTTCAAGATGATGCACTCGGTAATATTACTACCACTTATAACGTAGGTTCTGTTGTAAAAGGTGCTACTGTATTAACTGGGTATAAAACAGGAGCAATTTCACCAGGAACAGTCTGGAATGATACACCTGTAAAAATTGGAAATACTATCAAAAAGTCTTGGACAACAATGGGACCAATTAGCGATCTTACTGCTTTACAACGCTCATCCAATGTTTATATGTTCAGAACGGTGATGAAGATGGCTGGCGCTAACTATGTATATGGTAAACCATTATCTGTCTCACTTGATGACTTTTCCTTAGTGAGAAATGAATTTGCTCAGTATGGATTAGGAATTCGCACGGGAATTGATTTGCCTAATGAACAAGTTGGGTTTAAAGGACAAGATACACTGCCAGGTTTCTTACTGGATTTATCCATCGGACAATATGATACGTATTCCAATATGCAGCTTGCACAATATGTGTCAACCATCGCTAATGGCGGAAAACGAATGGAACCACATATTGTCAAAGAAATTCGCGAACCAGTTGCAGATGATAGTACGCTCGGTCCAATCATAGAGACAATTAAACCTAAAGTATTAAATAAGGTCGATGTGAAACCTGAATGGATTGAAAGAGTACAGCAAGGATTTAAAATGGTAGCACAAACTCCAAAAGGTACTGCTTATTCTAATTTAGGTGGAAAAGATTATTCTCCAGCGGCTAAAACAGGTACAGCAGAAGCATTTTATGATGGTCCATCTAGAAGTGATTATGGAAAAGAACCACCTCAAGTCATGAACTTAAGCTTAATTAGCTATGCTCCTTCAGATAACCCAGAAGTAGCAATGGCTGTAATGGTTCCATGGGCATATCAAGGAAGTGTCGATAATGGGGCTAATAAGAAAATCGGAGAACGTGTATTGGATGCGTATTTCGACTTGAAAAAAGAAAGAGAAAAAGAAGATAGTAAAGAAGAAAAAGAGTAAATAAAAAAGGACGAAACTAGCCAAAACTAGTTTCGTCCTTTTTTTATTATTATTACCTAAAGGTAGAAACATTCTAGTCATTAACAAAAATAGTTCGAAAAACCCCTACTTTTACATTCTGTTAACATTGATTTACAAACAGTTAAAACCAAGTTAATACTAAAGACTTATAGTTAACTTGTAAAACAAAACAACCATCCTTAGGGGGTAAAGAGAAAAATGAAGAGCTTTAAAACAGTAGGATTGACAGCAACGATTGGAACAATGTTAGCATTAGCAGCGTGTGGTGGAAATAACGATGCTAGTCCGTCAAATTCATCCGATTCATCAAAGGATAATGGAACTGAACAATTATCGGGCCAAATCAAATTAGACGGATCATCAACTGTATATCCAATTATGGAAGCAATCGTTGAAGAGTATCAAGCAGAGCAACCAAATGTAAAAGTTTCTGTTGCATCATCTGGTACAGGTGGAGGATTTAAAGCATTTATCGCAGGTGAAACAGATTTCAGTAATGCATCCCGTCCAATTAAGGATGAAGAAAAAACAGAGCTAGAGTCAAAAGGAATTGACTTTACTGAATTAAGATTAGCATATGACGGACTTTCCGTTGTTGTGAATAAAGATAATACTTGGGTTGACCATTTAACAATAGACGAGTTAAAGAAAATTTGGCTTGAAGATGGTACAGCAAAAAAATGGTCTGACATTCGTGAAGGATGGCCAGAAGAAGAAATTAAATACTATTCTCCAGGAACTGATTCTGGAACATTCGATTATTTCGATGAAGTGATTTTAGAAGATCAACCAATTGCAAAAGCGGCGACTTTATCAGAAGACGATAATATTTTAGTACAAGGTGTAACAGGTGATAAAAACGCTATTGGATACTTTGGATATGCTTATTATGCAGAAAATAAAGATAAGTTAAAAGTCGTGCCAATTGATGGTGGTAACGGCCCAGTTGAACCAACAAATGAAACAGTTGAAAGCGGAGAATATGCTCCATTATCAAGACCATTGTTCACATATGTAAAAAATGAATCGATGAAAAAAGCAGAAGTAGCTGATTTCGCTGAATTTATGATTGAAAATGCTGCAGATCTATCAGAAGAAGTAGGCTATGTAAAATTGCCAGAAGAAGAATATGAAAAAGATTTAGAATTAATTAAAGGACTTAAGTAATAAGTTTTGATGGAAAGCTTTGTACTTGGCTTTCCATCTTGCTGTTTGGATTAAGGGGGGCTAAAAGCATGATTAAGCAGGAAGTTAAAGCAAACACACCATCTGTGCAAGAGTTAATCGCAGAAAGAAAGCAAAAAAACAATATCAGTAGGGTGCTAGAAAAAATAATGCCCAAGGTATTATTGATTACAGCTATTTTATCTGTTTTAACAACACTAGGTATTCTATTTACATTAATCATTGAAACATTTACTTTTTTTGAAAGAGTAAATATAAAAGAATTTATAACGAGTAAATCGTGGTATCCATTTTCTGACCCAGGTTCATTTGGAATTATGCCACTTGTGTCTGGAACATTAAAAGTAACGATTATTGCAGGAATTGTTGCTGTGCCAATAGGGTTAGCATCTGCCATTTTTTTAAGTGAATACGCGAGTGATAAAACAAGAAGAATTATTAAACCAATTTTAGAAGTTCTTGCAGGTATCCCAACGATTGTCTACGGTTTTTTTGCTTTAACATTTGTAACACCGTTGCTTCGATCGATGATTCCTTCTTTAGAAATGTTTAACGCGTTAAGTCCAGGAATAGTAATCGGAATTATGATTACACCAATGATTGCTTCTTTATCAGAAGATGCAATGAGTGCCGTTCCAAGGGCAATGCGCGAAGGGGCTCTAGCGATGGGTTCTACTAAGTTTGAAGTTGCAATCAAGGTAGTCTTACCAGCAGCTGTTTCCGGGATTGTTTCTTCTATTGTTTTAGCTTTATCAAGAGCAATTGGAGAAACGATGATTGTGGCAGTCGCAGGGGGAAGTACACCTAAGCTCAGCTTTAACGTAACAGAATCTATTCAAACGATGACAGCTTATATTGTTCAAGTTAGTCAAGGAGATGCAGGATATGGTACAACTATTTACTACAGTATTTACGCAGTTGGATTTACGTTGTTCTTATTTACCTTCTTAATGAACTTGCTTGCCCAATACATTTCTCGTCGCTTTAGGGAGGAATATTAAGATGAAGTTAATAAATCATTCTGATGTCATAAAGAAAATGAAACCGAGATTATTGAAAAATGTCATAATGAGAGCTTTATTTTTTAGTGCAACTTTATTTGGTTTAGTTGTTCTCGGTGTTCTTTTTTATCGAGTATTGACTCAAGGAATTGGCTATTTAGATTTTCAGTTTTTAACAAGCTTACCTTCTCGAAAACCAGAAAATGCTGGAGTATATACTGCATTAATAGGAACAGTATGGCTAATGGGGGTAGTTGCACCAGTTGCTCTACTTGTTGGAGTTGGTACAGCTATTTATCTTGAAGAATATGCAAGTAAAAATAAGTTTACAAATTTCATCCAAATTAATATATCAAACCTTGCTGGAGTACCATCCATTGTCTTTGGTTTACTTGGATTAACTTTGTTTGTTCGTGCATTATCACTTGGAACAAGTGTCCTAGCAGCTGGATTAACAATGAGTTTGTTAGTTCTACCAATCATTATTGTAGCAGCACAAGAAGCAATTCGTGCGGTGCCAAATGAATTGAGAGAAGCATCATTGGGGATGGGAGCAACAAAATGGCAGACGATTGTAAGAGTAGTAATGCCTGCAGCTATTCCTGGTATTTTAACGGGAGGAATACTAGCACTATCACGTGCAATCGGGGAAACGGCCCCTTTAGTAGTATTAGGGCTACCTTTATTCCTAGCATTCTTGCCTAGAACAGTCTTTGATATGTTCACTGTATTGCCGATGCAAATATATAACTGGACAGGAAGACCACAGGAAGAATTCCAGAATCTTGCAGCCGCAGGGATTATCGTTCTATTAGTGTTATTAATTTTAATGAATTCTATTGCAGTATTTATCAGAAATAAATTTCAAAAACGTTATTAAACGTACAGGGGGAACTTCAAATGAGCACAGTTTTTGTAGACAAAGTGAAAAAAGCAGTAGAAAGCACAACAGATGTTAACACAAAAAATTCTGTTTATAAAACAAATCAGCTTAATTTATGGTATGGGGATAATCATGCATTGAAAAATATTGATTTAGATATTATGGAAAATGAGGTAACATCCATAATTGGTCCGTCAGGCTGCGGGAAATCAACTTATATAAAAACATTAAATCGTATGATCGAATTAGTGCCTGGAGTGAAAACATCAGGGGAAATTAACTATCGCGGTCGTAATATTTTTGACAAAGATTACGGGGTGGAAGAATTAAGAACAAAAGTAGGAATGGTCTTTCAAAAACCAAACCCATTTCCAAAGTCAATTTATGAAAATGTTGCATATGGACCGAAAATTCATGGTATTCGCGATAAGAAAATTTTAAATGAAATAGTAGAGAAAAGTTTAAGAGGTGCGGCAATTTGGGATGAAGTAAAAGATAGGTTAAACCAAAATGCATATGGACTTTCTGGTGGACAACAGCAGCGTCTTTGTATTGCTCGCTGCCTAGCTATTGAACCAGATGTGATTCTAATGGATGAGCCAACATCTGCTCTCGATCCGATTTCTACTTTAAAAGTAGAGGAACTTGTTCAAGAATTAAAGGAAAATTACAGCATTATTATTGTTACACATAATATGCAGCAAGCGGCACGTATCTCTGATAAAACAGCTTTCTTCTTAAATGGAGAAGTAGTAGAGTTTGATGTAACAGATAAAATATTCTCTAACCCAAAAGATAAAAGAACAGAAGATTATATTACAGGTAGATTTGGATAATTATTATAGCTGAAATCCCAAAAAGGAGACTTATACCATGCCAGTTAGAGAGAAATTTGAAGCAGGTCTTAAGGAACTACAAGGAAAATTAACAGAGCTTGGAGAATTTTCTATTCAAGCTTTACAAAGATCTTTAGAAGCACTTGAAACACAAAACATAGAAATGGCATTAGAAATTATTGATGATGATGCAGAGGCAGATAGATTGTATGAAGAAATAAATGATTTTGCTATACTTCTAATTGCGAAACAGGCCCCTGTAGCGATTGATCTGAGACGGATTATTGTTGGAATAAAGATTGCAACAGATATTGAAAGAATCGCCGATTTTGCCGTAAATATTGCAAAAGCTACTATAAGAATAGGCAATCAAGAATTAGTAAAACCGATGGTTCACGTAAAAAAGATGCTGGAAATTACGAATGAAATGCTGCGTTTATCGCTAGATGCATATAATAAGGAAGATACAAAATTAGCACGGAAAATTGCTGAGATGGATGATGAAGTAGATGGTTTGAACAAACAAGCGTTTATTGAGTTATTCGAAATCAGTAAAAATAAACCTGAATATTTGCATCAAATCTCACAGCTGACGTTTGTATGTCGCTACTTAGAAAGAGCAGCAGACCACACTACTAATATTGCTGAAAATATCTTTTATTTAGTAAAAGGTAGACAATATGATTGGTAAATGGCAAAATTTAAAAAATGATTAAAACGCCAATATAAAAAACTGGAGACAAACCTTTAACTTAAGTTTGTTTCCAGTCTAAAGAGGATGGGACATAACTAAATAGATACTCTGTAAAGACGAACAATTTCTAATATAGCTAGTAAATAGCGGCTGCTTTCGCATACTTTTTACAAGAGGAAATATAATTAGTTGGAAAAACAGAGCAGCCGGAATACACGAAGACTCCCTCCGGAAAAGTTGATATACCAACGTTTGTAGTAGATTATTGGTGAAATAAAAAATTTTTTTTAACTTATTTCAGACTTATCACAGGTGGTTTTCCCCATTTTATAAAATAACTGGGAATGAAGAAGACGCTTCGCTAGAGTCAATAGGGATTAATTGACAAAGGTACATTATTTGATGCACTTTGGTCTCTACTATTCTTACGAGAACGTACCCTCCCATGTCTCTTAGCGTCGCGCGCTTACATTCCTTCGTTTGGTTTCATCATAAGGTAGAGGCTGGCATCCTGCTCCTATATAGACTCTAAGTCATATGTCTTTTTATAAGCCAGCTACTGTGTCATCTTGTGAATTATTTTTTACATTAAGCTCTACCTTGGATATGTTAGGCGGGGAAGACGGAAATATCCTGTCTCATCCGTTCTCCATCAAACAAAACTTCTTGGTGACTTAACCCATGAAATACTTTCAATAGTTTACTACAGAGTATAACAAGTGCTTCTTTTTTCTTTAGTGGATTATTTGTCCTGGTAATATAATATTGATATAAATCGTGAAAGACCTTATTGTTTCGTATTAAAGGGAGTACTGCCCGATAGAGAAGCGATCGTAGTTTTCTTCTCCCTCGCTTTGAAAGACTTTTTCGACCAATATACTTTCCAGAAGAATTTTCTCGTAATGTTAATCCCGCTAATTTTATGAGTTGGCGTGGATGTTGATAATTCTTTAGAGATCCTACTTCTGACAGTAAATCAATCACTGTCTCTTCCCCAATACCCGGAATCGATAAGAGATAGTGAAATTCAGCTAGGTCTTCCACCATGTCTTTTAATTCTTGATTCACTGTTTCTAACTGATTTGTATATAGTTCATATTTTTGTATCAACATAACAATTTCCAGTCGTGCCATTTCAACGCCTTCTGTTAAGCCGATGGATTGTTCTGCCGCCTTTATTAATTTGGCTATTTTGGATCTTGCTGGATAGGCCAGCTGTTCTTTCTCTCGATAGAAAGTGATCAACTCTTCTACCTCTCGTCCTACTAAGTCTACTGGTAAAGGCGTCTGTTTTAACACCGCACAAGCATTCTTTCCTAACTCCTTAAAAGCAGTATAAAATTCAGGGAAATATCGGTCTGTCCATCGAATGATCTGGTTTTTTACTTTCGCTATTTCTTTCTTCACACTCCCCCGAATAGAAGATCCTTGTCTAAGTTCTGCTTCTATTCCTTCTAGCTTGCGAATAGAACTAAAATAGCCGTTTGTGATTAATTTGGCAATAACTCTCGCATCTTTCTTATCATTCTTTGTTTGGAGATTGTCATCCATTTCCTTCGATCGTTTTACATGTAAGGGATTCACAATGACGTAACGAATGCCTTTGGAGGCAAGAAATGCAGCGAGATTCATCCAATAATGACCTGTAGGTTCAAAACCGATCAAAAGATCCTTCTTTCCCTGTTTCTTCATCAATTGATGTAAGTGAATATAAAATTGTTGAAAGCCTTGATTAGACTGATGGACGGCGAAGGATTTACTTAATTCCCGTCCTCTATCATCCACTGCACAAGCATAATGCGTTCTTTTTGCTATATCAATGCCAATGATAAGAGTAGAATTAGTGACTTGATTTATTTTTTGATTACGTTTATTATTCATAGTAGATTCTCCTTGCTGCGTATTGATTGGCGTTGATACATGCATCATATAGGAGTATCTTTTTTTATGCAAGCCCCTAAAACTACCCCCACAGGAATGCTCCTATGGGATTAGCGAGACAGTCTGAGACCCTGCAGGCCACAGGCCGAAGCGGCTCAGCGCGAGCCCCATGGAAAGCGAAGTGTATTCCGGCTGCGGGGAATCGCACCAAACTTCATGGAAACATCCTTTGAAAAACAAATAAAAGCCCGAACAATTATACGGAACATTCATTAGCATCTTCGTATAATTGTTCGGAATTATCCTTGGCTGGAATACTTATGTCCCAGCCTCTTTTTATTTCACTCTTAACGGACAGTAAGACTCCCCCTCAAGCTTATGAGAATAAGAGGAAGATAGGTGGAAGATCAATTGTCTGTAAAGGTCCGATTGGTTTAACAAACCATCAGAAGGAAAACCCCCACTGATGGAAGTTTCACTCTTATGATGCATTATTTATTCCGTAAGTGTCTCGGCAATTTTTTTGTAGCTCATGTCACTAGTTAAGCGGAAGCTGCCAACTTGAATTTTTGTATGGTAGTCATTATCAATTAAATAGGTTTCAAATTCTTCTTGGTCTTTTACAATGTTTTCGTTAAATAATAACTCGGCGATCGTAGAAATACTCATACCACTGGTAATTTTAAGCGTGTAGGAATAGGTCTCCTTTTTTTCCTCTTTAGGTTCTTCTTGCTCCTCTTTATTAGCTCCCGCATTTGGTTTTGTTTGATTCTGGGTGCTTTCCTCTAATTTTGTTTGTAAATCTGTGTATTCAGCCTCTGTTAATACAGTAAAACCCTCTCTCTGTAAATAGGTAGTCGCATTTGAAACGTTTAGGGTGTTCTGTTCTTGCTTGTTGTTATCTTGATATAGATAAAAACTAGCAATTATACTTGCTGAAAGGAGCATTCCGATTGCCAACGAACGTAAATTTTGTTTCTTCATCTCGTTACTTTCCGACCCTTTCATTTATAATTTGCTGAACTTGAGTAATCGATAGGGAAGATTGATTTGCGATCTGATCAACGGGAACGCCACTTGCCGCAAGTGTCCAAACTTGATTTTTAATAATGGCATGAATTGGTTGGATATTTTCAGCCTGGTCTGATTTTGATTCTTTTATCGCAGATGATGGTTTAAAAGCAAAATTCTCTTCACCAATCATTAATTCTTCTTCAAGCACTTTTAATTTCTTTTTTATTTTATACATTTCCTGTACTTGTTGAATGGAAAGTTGGTCTATTTCTTCGCGCAAATCTTTAATAGGGTCACGAAGGAAAAAAGATAGAATTAGGAGCAATAAGGAAACTCCTATTAGTACTAGCATAACAGTTAACATAATTCACCTCAGGATAATTTCTTCATTTTAAATTATTTTAATAAAGTAAGCTTTATAGAAGCTGTCCAGTCTAAAGATATTTTATCATTTTCCATAAATAATTCCTATTTAATCAAAAAGAAAAGCTAGGTGCTTTTTACAGGACAGTTGGAAATTTCATTAATTTCTTCAAAAAATGGGAGACAATATTCGAATTCATTTGCGAAACATTTAAAAATATGTCGTAATTAAACTGTTTTTTTTTAAAGCATATGTCGAATTTGGGTTACTAAAGCAGATGGCTAAAAGGTTGAAAAAATTTTTTGAGCCCTTTAGATAAACGTACGTAAGTTAAAGCATAATCCGACAAAATCTGTTCATTGTAGCATTACCAATTCAGTGGTAACATAATAGTATAAATAGGGAACTAAAAAGAATCTTGTAGACATATACTAGTAAGTTGCGATACATACAACAAAGATAAAACAGGAAAAGAAAACAAAATTTAGAAAGAGGTGCTAGTTCTATTGATTGAACAAATTGTAAATTTAAGACGTAAAGGACTTTCTTTCCGGAAAATTGCCATCGAACTAAATTCAACTGTAGGTAAAGTTCAATACCAATGGAAAAAGTACGTAAAAGAACAAGAGGTAACTGGACAAGTAGAAGAGAAAAAGATTAATAAGGAATTACAAATGAAGAATCCTTATGTAACCGAAAATTTTTGGACAAGCATTGATTTATTAGCAAAGAAAAATGGCATGGAAGCTTGGTTAACAAGCGAAGAAACGGCATTAGTATTTTGGAGAATACCTGAAGGGAAATGGCAGCTAATTTCAACTTATTATGATATTGACCCCAATAGCTGTTCTTTGGCAATAAAGATTAACGATATAACGAGCATTATATATAATGGAAGCAATGCGCATAATTATCGTTTGCTACCGGTTGAAAATAAACAGGAATCGGTTGTACTAAAAGACTTAGTGCCAAACAGAAGTTTTTGTTTTGAAATTGGCGTCCTCGATGTTTATCAATCCTTTTTGCCTATATTACAGTCTAATTCATTACATACGCCTAGAACTTCACAAGATCATACTGGAATAATGGAAAAAGAGTTGCTGAAATGGGAAAATGGGGATGTTTCCATTCCAAATTGGATTGAGCATGTAAGTACCTATAGCTATTATGAATTAGAAGAGCAAGAGGATGTGAAAAAGAAATGAATGGTTCTTATTTTCAATTGATTGTAATCAATAAGATCCCTTTTATGAACTATTTTTCGAAAGATAAGCACGCTAAAAAGGAGTTTTATGAACAGACAATAAATTTTATAAACTTTCTTTACCATACTGAAAAGGATAATCCGTCTTATACCATTCAACTTGTTATACCACCAATATATTTGGAGATGCTGGATTTACCGTCGTTTCGAGAAGAAATAACAGAATTTTTAGAAAAAGAAGCTCAGGATGTTGAATTACTTTCTTATTGGCTTCAAAAGGAGAAAAATTTATTAAAAGTACTTAAGAAACTCATCCAAGAAAATCGAATCGAACTGCTTGGAAGTCCCGCTTCTTTCTCCCTTTTATCAAATGTTTCAACCAGTACAGGTGTTCAATTGCAAATGGAAATGGGTTTATCGATTATCGATGATTATTTAGATTATCGTCCAAAAGGATTTTGGTTTCCAGAAGGATATTTTTCACCTGGCTTGGACTTATATTTGAAAAAAGAGAAGTTAACATACAGTTATCTAAATAGTGCAACAATCTATCATAGCGATCCTTTACCAAGTGATGTTGGAATCGCAGTGGAATCCCCACATGATGTGGTTTTCTTTCCGATAGAAGAAAGTTTGTATCAGATTTTTCAAGTAGAGAATGTGACTAAACATGCCTGGGATAAAGCAATTATGGAGTTGCTTGAGTCGTATAATCATTATACAAATGAGTCGGTCTTGTCCCTACCAATTAACTTAGATAACTATGTAAAGGTGCGGGAAGATCTTAATAAAACGATCCGTTACTTAAGTGATGAAGGCTATATGGTTCATATCACGCCTAATACGTATTTAACGCAATTTAGTCAAGGGATGGATCATGTACATTTATGTGCCTCTTTCTTAAACCGTGACAGAAAAAGAAATATGCATAAACAAAGCTCTTCATATGTCTCTTTAGTTTTTATGGAAAGAGAAATTCATCAATGGAGACAAACTACTTTAAATACGGACAGTCAAAGGATTCAGAAACAGCTGGAAAAAGAATGGATAATGCTAAGCGCTTTACTTTACCAAGATAATGGGGAAAAAGAAGTAGCTGCAGACTACCTGGACGCAGCAAATAAGTTAAGTAGGTATTTGAAAGGATCTATTGATAAAGAGTGGTTATCTTTCAGAGAACAAGAGTACCCGATTTTAAATACAACAATCCAGATGACTAATCAGAAGTTAATCCAAAAGGAGTCGGCAAATAGAAAAAAAGCACTCATTTTATCATGGGAATATCCACCAAATGTAATCGGTGGTCTCGGAACACATGTAGTGGGATTAACAAGTAGTCTAGTGAAAAATGGATATGAAGTTCATCTTATTACAGCACAAGATATGAACAAAGGAGCAGAAGATGTAGAAGAAAAGGACGGTTTATTTGTTTATCGAGTCAAACCAATGCATAGTATGGAACATAATTTTATCCATTGGATTGGCGGATTAAATCTTGCAATGTGGGATAAAGCAGTAGAAATAGCTAAGCATATGACTTTCGATTTGATTCAAGCACATGATTGGCTAGTAGGTGCTGCCGCGCTTTCATTAAAGGATCAATTCCAAATTCCTTTAATCGCCACAATACATGCGACAGAGCATGGCAGAAATGGCGGAATCTATACGGAAATGCAGAAGTTTATCCATGAAAAAGAAAGGCAGCTTATACATGCAGCAGATTCTTTAATCGTTTGCAGTGAATATATGCAGAATGAAGTAATGACGGTTTTTGAAGTAGAACAAGCAAAAATTTCTGTTATCCCAAATGGAGTAGAATCTTTAAAAATGGAAGAGATTTCGCTTGCGCCAATTGAATCCTCTTATCTGAACAGTAACCAAAAAATTATTTTTGCTATGGGAAGAATGGTTAAAGAAAAAGGTTTTGGGACGCTATTAGAAGCGGCAAGAAAATTGCTTAAGAAGAGATCGGATATTTCTTTTGTTATAGCGGGAGTCGGACCAATGTATGATGAGTACCAAAAATTTATTGAGAGAAACCGACTATCGGAAAATGTCCGGTTGATAGGCTATTTACAGGAAGAACAGAAGAATGCATTTTATGCCCATGCAAATATCGTAGTGATACCGAGTTCATATGAGCCATTTGGGATTGTAGCCCTAGAATCATTAGTATTTGCAATTCCAACGATTGTTTCCCAGACGGGTGGCTTAAAAGGAATTATTAAAGATAAAGAAACAGGACTATATATGGAACCAAATAATGCAGAAAACTTAGTAGAGAATATAGAGTATTTATTGGAAAACCCATTAGTAGGTAAAGAGATTGGTCAAAATGGCAAAAAATTAGTGAGCCACCTTTTTAGTTGGAATCGAATTGGGGAAGAAACAAGAAGAGTTTTTGATGAACTAATCGTTCATGCTAAGGTGAAAGAATCCATATCTAATTAAAAATATTAGAGTAGGTGAAGATAGAATGAAAATTGAGGCTAATTTACAAAAAGACTTTCAAAGTGTTCAAAGAAAGCTATTAATGAAAAAATTAACGACAACACCTGGAATTTGGATTGATGGCAAAACATATTGGATTCAGAACGGTTATGAAAAATTAATACCTGAGCATTCCATTTCTGTGCATGTAAAGCAAATACACAAACATTCCAAAATACAATATAATGAAATTTATGTGCGTAATCATTCTACTGAAACGAAGAAAATGAAAATTCTAGTCTTAAATTACTTTACTAAAGCTTATCAAGAACATCTTTCATTTGTTTCACCTACGGAAAACGTCATCTATCATTCCATCGATGACCAGCTCTATTTAGTAAATGGGAAACATGAAACAACGAGTATCGAACAGAGAACGGTACAACCTATTTGGAATGTACACACAGAGCTTATCTGGAACAATAATCATAAAGGCATTCTTAAATATCAACCAATGGCTAAAGGTTCAAGTGTAAGTATCTTTTCCTTAAACATGGAAGTTAAGCCCCAATCAACTGGCATTAGCCGTGCTTGGTCGATAACGGGCACAGAAAAAAAAGATATTTTAGATTTGAATCATATTCTAATGAAAACAAGTACTAGCATTTCCTAACAAAAGATGTTATCATATAAAAGTCGTATGCACGAACTAGCAACCTATAGTTTGGAGGGAAATAAACATGCGTGTAAACATTACGTTAGCTTGCACTGAATGTGGTGATCGTAACTACATTTCTAAAAAAAATAAACGAAATAATCCAGATCGTCTTGAGCTAAAAAAATATTGCTCAAGAGAAAAACGTACTACAGTTCACCGTGAAACAAAATAAGCAGAAGGGGATATCCCTTCTGTTTTTTTCATATTTTAAAACAGAAGGCAAGGATGGTGTGTACATAAGATGCAGGAAAAAAAACAGTTTCGAACAAATATAATCAAACAACTACATAAAATTAGTAAGCCTCAATATGAGCAAATGTCTTATCAGATAGCTCTCCAATTATATAAGGACGTTTCCTTTACTTCTGCTAATCATATCGGGATTACCATTTCCAAATTTCCTGAAGTTGATACTTATCAAATTATTCGTACAGCTTGGCAATTAGGAAAAAAGGTAAGTATTCCAAAGTGCGACCCCGCAACTAGACAAATGACTTTTCGCCAATTAGAGCATTTTAATCAGCTTGAATCTGTTTATAGTAATTTGTTCGAACCTATTGTAGAAGAAACAGAACAAACAGATCCAGCACAAATTGATTTACTCCTTGTTCCAGGGCTAGCCTATTCGCCAAAAGGATATAGACTAGGTTTCGGAGGAGGATATTATGACCGCTTTCTGCAAAATTATAAAGGAAAGACAATATCGTTAGCTTTTTCTATGCAGCTACAGAAAGAAATCCCAAAAGAGAACCATGACCTAGCAGTCCAAAAAATAATTACAAATGAAGGGGTATTATGTACAGATGAGTAGTATTATATATCCTATTTTCATTTTTTTTGTTTCTTATTATGCTTTCAAACGTCGATCTTTAACTAAGAGTGGTGCAATTGCAGCTTTTTTCGTCGGTACAGGAATTGCGATCGGGTTTGGCTATAAAGGATTAATTGTTCTAGGAGTATTTTTTGTGTCTTCTAGTATGTTTTCAAAATACAAAGGGAAAACAAAACAATCGATGGCAGAAAAAACACAAAAAGGATCTACTCGCGATGCATTACAAGTTATGGCAAATGGAGGGTTTGCTGCCATTGCTAGTATCGTTTATTATTTTACTAAAGACTCCATTTGGATTACTGTTTTCTCCATTTTGCTTGCAGCTGCCAATTCGGATACATGGGCTTCTGAAATTGGTTCATTAAGTAAAAAAAATCCAATCTCTGTTCGAACATGGAAACCAACAGAAACAGGCACTTCAGGGGCAATCAGTGTTTTAGGGACATGGGCTGCATTAGCAGGGGCGTTTGTTATTGCATTAACAGCAATCGTATTATTTCCCATTCATTTAGGAGGATTTGTTAGCATCATTCTATTTGGATTTCTAGGGAATGTTATTGATACCATTTTAGGAGCATTTGTACAAGTGGAGTATAAGTGTCCAGTTTGTGGGAAAATTTTTGAAACAAAGTGGAAATGTCATGAAAGCCTAGTTAAGATAAAAGGGTTTGCTCTATTTAATAATGATATGGTGAATGTACTTTCTGGTTTGTTGGCAGCCTTGTTGTATTTTGTCTTCTTTCAGTAATGATTTACCATAGCCTATTTGCGGAATTAAGATACGGGAATATTTTCACATAATCAAAACGGATAAAATTAATTTTTATCACCAAACTAACTATTAGGAGGGATGGAAAAATGTCAAGAGTATTCTCCATTTTACTAATTGTGTTAGGTGGATATTATTTAATTCAAAAACGTTACCGTGTCATGAATACCATATTAAGGAATCCATTGATCCGTAAATATGCTGTAAGAGTATTATTGAGTGTTCCTAGTATAAAAAGAATGATGATGAATTCTGTTTTTGGCCGTTCGCAAAACACTATTTATCAATAACTTTCAAAAAGCATAGAATGGTTGATAGATCCTGTTTAAAACACCGAATTTATTTCAGTCATAATACCCTGTGAGATCACACAGGGTATTTCCTTTGCTATTATAGTTTCTAAATTTCTTTAAAGGGTAATCTGTAAAATACGGTTTCCCTTTATTATTAGCAAACATTAAAACATGATCTAGCTACATATATTAGCTGCATAGAGTATAATTTAATGGTATTTTATTATAAAAAAGGAAATGATAGACCCTTTATAGTATTGTTAAGGAAAAGGTGATTTCCTAAAAATGACGACGTTTCTTTTTTAAGCAACTGGAGAATGAAAAAAGAGAAGTTTATACAGTGTTCGGAGAGTAGGGAGAGAACAGATGGAGATAGAACAATATAAATATTGGAGATTAGTCGATTTTTTAGTGACTGAATGTCAGTATAAAATAATTTATCTATCAGAAGACCAACAAGAGATATGGCTAGAGGAGCAAAGCGGTGCAATAAAGTATCCCGTTATTCGTTTATTTCGTATTGATTTGGATTGGAGTAATTGGCTAAGTAGAGATATGGAAAGAACCTCATTAAATGCTGAAAGAATTAGACGTACATTGCGCAATCGCTCTCTTAAAGTGGAGAGTATGTATATAACAGCTTTTCCTCCTGTCGATTCCTTTGCACATTTAATTGATAAGCCATTTATTAGTGCGGATAAAAAAGTAGAAATTAAAACAGTCCTTCTCGATCGGTCTATCGAAGAATGGGAGTTAGCTGGACATACTATAGCTGACTTGAATGTCGTTCCTGATACAGAGGAAGAACGAAACGCACAAATTGAAACATATAAAGAAGATGTTTTTACCCATATAAAACAAAATGAACAAGAAGAAAGACAGCTGTTTCATTTTGGCAAACCTTTTATATCTTATCTTTTTATCGCTATTCAAATTATTATGTTTTTCTTAATGGAAGGAAGTGGGGGAAGTACCAACAGTGAAACGTTAATTAATTGGGGGGCAAAAGTAAATTATTTAATCGCCGATGGGGAATGGTGGCGACTAATAACGCCGATTTTCTTACATATTGGGATATTACATTTACTAATGAATTCGATTGCACTATATTATGTGGGACCATTAATTGAGCGGATTTTTGGAAACAGTCGATTCTTATTTATTTATCTATTTGCTGGGTTTAGTGGGGTATTTGCGAGCTATTTATTAAGTCCCTCTTTATCTGCTGGGGCAAGTGGTGCCATTTTTGGATGTTTTGGGGCTCTTCTTTATTTTGCCTGGCAATTTCCAAAGCTTTTTTTTCGCGTGATGGGATGGAATGTTATCATTATTATCATTATTAATCTTATTTTTGGATTTACTATTCAAGGAATCGATAATGCCGGCCATATTGGCGGTTTAGTAGGTGGATTTTTGGCGACTGCTATCGTCCATTTTCCCAAGAAAAAAAGCTGGAAAATCCAGCTCAGCGCTTTGGTTATGACCTTATTACTGATAGGTATAGGGATTAGCTATACGGCGAGTACAGCTGTGTTACATAGAGTGGATAAATCCGCACTTAATTTGGTTAATAATTACATAAATGATGAAAAATACGCGCAAGCTGAAGAAGTGTTGAATAAAGTTGAATTTAAAAATAATGAAAACTATTATTTCTTACTTTCTTATATTCAGCTTAAGAATAAGGAATTTGCCAAAGCAGAAGAGAATCTTCAAAAAACAATCGCTTTGAATCCGCAATTTCATGAGGCTTATTATAATTTAGCCGTAGTCAGTCTTTATAATGAAGATTTAACCAAGGCAAGAGAATATATACAAACAGCGATAGAATTAGACGAAAATAATCTTAAATATCTTCGTTTATGGGATAAAATTAAAGAGTAGATATTTGCTGCCTTAAAACAATTGGCTCATCATCTGCTGTGGTAAATAAGATAAGAAGATGGTTGTCACTAATTAAAATTATTGGAATAGAACTTCCGATGGGATCTGCAATGGTTCCATCTTCTTTTATAATGCCAAGGAAATAGTTTTTGTAAAGTCCCTCTGTTAATTGTCCGATAATTTTGGCGCTTTGTTCCTTGGAAAAATGCGGGAGAGGTGCATCGTTGTATGGTGTTAATTCTGTAAGTAAAAGTTTAGTATGGTATTGATCAGCTGAAATATGGAATTTCTTTAACCCTTGACGATAAGCGTACTCCGCATAGTCAAATGCCTCTTTATCTAATGTTTTGGCCCAATCCTTTTCTACTAAGTTATTTGGATGATGAAAAAAAATAGGTGTGTTTTCAAATTTTGAGTTGATAACATATAAATTATCGGCAGAAATTTTTTGTGAGCTGAATATTCTTTCACTGGCATCATGTATTTCGGCATAATGAAAAGTAATAGCTTGTAAATAGTTGCTTTCTCTTTCAACGACTGTCTTTTTCTCGGAAAGTTCTAATGTATTTTGCTTCCATTCTCCCATCGTGCTTATCAATTTCCCATTTGCATACAGTAAGCTCATGTCTTGTCTTAAATAGGCTAGCTTATTAATAGAAGAATTACTTTCCCAAAGAATGCTGTATTCATCAAATCTTTTTTTGCTAAAGGTAAGCGTTGTATTTGCTTTTGGAAAGGTCACAGTAGGATCTATTGGAAAATAAGTTATACTCTCCTTTGCAATCTGCTTTTGTTGAAAAATATAGAAAATAGAAACGAGAATGAGAAGAGATAGAGTTAAACGAATAAAATCTTTTTTCATTATTTTCACCGCTCCATCTTAAGAATGCTAATGTGGCATAAGCCTGTCTTATATACACTTCTTTCATTATATGAATAAAAAAGAAAAATATGATAAAGAAAACTAACCATCAGTGGAGGTTTTTCTTTATCTTCCACTGATGGTTAGTTGCTCCTGCTGCCTGGGATAAAGGCTTGGTATTTAAGAGAAATTGATTCACTCTTTTTTGCTTTTTGACGAGGAATAACTATTCTAATAGTGAAAAACAATCTGCTGTTGAGGAAACAGTTCATTTCCTATATACTTAATTTGAAAACGATTAATTTATCACTTTATGCAAACCTTTGCAGCAGGTAGAATAATGGATGAAAGCGAGGGGTACCATGCAAACAATTTATGATGTACAACAGTTTCTAAAAAGTTATGGAACAATTATTTATGTAGGCGATCGAGTAGGCGATTTACAATTAATGAAATCGGAAATAAAAGAATTATATCATTCTCAATTAATAAAGGAACAAGAATTCGACTCTGCGATGCGCTTGCTTAATCATGAAATACAACATTTAACAGATGAGAAAAATAGGGGGAATTGAGGATGCAGGAAAAATGGGTAGCTGGAATTGATTTAGGCGGAACAACAGTGAAAATTGCCTTTTTATCATTAAATGGCGATTTAATTGATCATTGGGAAATCCCTACCGATAATTCAGAAGAAGGAAAAAACATTACTTCAGATATAGCAAAATCGATTGATGCTAAATTGCAAGAATTAGGTCATTCAAAGGAAGATGTTTTAGGTGCAGGAATGGGTGCACCAGGACCATTTGATTATGAAACAGGAATCATTTTTAATACGGTCAATTTAGGATGGCCAGATAATTTTCCATTAAAAGCTAGACTAGAAGCAGATTTAGGACTGCCAGTAACCATAGATAATGATGCGAATTGTGCAGCTTTAGGTGAAATGTGGAAGGGAGCTGGAGAAGGATCTAAAGATTTGGTTTGCGTAACACTTGGCACTGGTGTAGGTGGCGGTGTTATTATTAATGGAGATATCGTACAGGGAGTAAAGGGTGCTGCTGGTGAAATAGGACATCTAACTGCTATTGTTGAAAATGGTGCTCTTTGTAACTGCGGGAAAACAGGTTGTTTAGAAACGATTGCCTCTGCAACTGGAATTGTCCGTTTAGCGAAAGAACGATTAGCACAAAGACATACATTAAGTGAGCTTCATTCTGTGTTGGACCAAGAAGGCGCTATTACAGCAAAGGATGTATTTGATGCAGCAAAAAGAGGCGACGAATTAGCAAATGAAATCGTGCAATTTGTTGCATTTCATTTAGGGTTGGTATTAGCAAACATCGCCAATACATTAAATCCTGAGAAAATTGTAATTGGAGGCGGTGTATCAAAAGCTGGTGACGTTCTGTTGAATCCTGTAAAGGAGAATTTCATGAAATTCTCTTTTAAAAGCGTAGCAGAGTCAACAGTCATTGATGTGGCAACGCTTGGGAATACAGCAGGGGTAATTGGTGCTGCGTGGCTTGCAAAACATTAATCTAGTTATGTAGGAATATATAATATAACTTTTTAAATCTAATATTTTCGCAAATCTTCTTCTATTAGGGAGAAGATTTTTTGTGAGAAAAATAGATTGAACATTCAGAAAAATTCCTCTTTGAAAAAGTACTATTTTTTTGAAACTTTTCTTCTGGTTGGACGTCTAAAAAAGAGTAAGTTATTATAATAATACATGAAGATGAAAAATAGATTAAAATTTCATAAAGATTGGCTTTATATAATAAAATAATTGTAAAATGTGTAAAGTGATCATTTAGAGATTTTGTTTGATCAATAGTTAGGAGGATTCATCATTGTTTAAGAAAAAAATAGAATGGTCTAAGCTATCACTTATAACGATTGCAACAGTTTTACTATGGATTAAAACAAATATTGCATATATTACTAGCTTTGATATTAAAATTGAAAATTGGGTTCAACAATTTATCTTAATTATTAACCCTTTAAGCTCGTTATTGTTTATTTTGGGAATATCCATGTTTTTCTCAGCGAAAAATCAAAAAAGATATATATTCACCTCTAGTTTGATTCTCTCTTTTGTATTATATGCGAATGTAGTTTTTTATCGCGTCTATACAGACTTTTTAACCCTCCCGCTTCTATTTCAAACTAGTAATATGAGCGATTTGGGGAGTAGTGTCAGGGAGTTAATTCATGTTACGGATATTCTTTTCTTTATTGATATTATTTTGCTTGCAGTAATAATGAAAAAGAAACCATCCTTTTTAAAGATTCCAAAATACACAAGAGTTCAGCAAAGTATTTTCTATTTATTTACGATTAGCTTAGCATTTTTTAATTTGAGTTTAGCAGAAACACAAAGAACACAGTTGTTAACAAGAACATTTGATCGAGAGCTTTTAGTAAAGAATATTGGTACTTACAACTACCAGCTATATGATATTTTTCTGCAAACAAAGACTTCTGCACAAAGAGCATTTGCAGATGGCAGTGAATTAACAGATATGCTTAACTATAATCAGGCGAATTATACTGAACCAAATAAGGACATGTTTGGAATCGCCAAAGGAAAAAACGTGATAATGGTAAGTTTGGAGTCTACTCAGAGCTTTACTGTAAATCGCGAAGTAAATGGGGAAGAGATTTCACCTTTCTTGAACGAATTTATTAAAGATAGTTTTTATTTTGAGAACTTTTACCATCAGACTGGACAGGGTAAAACATCTGACTCCGAATTTATTGTAGAAAATTCATTGTATCCTTTAAGCAGAGGGGCAGTTTTCTTTACTCATTCTGGAAATGAATATCAAGCAGCACCAGAAATTTTAAGCGAGAATGGCTATTTTACCGCATCTCTTCATGCAAATAATAAAAGTTTCTGGAATCGTGATATAATGTATCAAAGTCTAGGATATGAACGTTTTTATGAAATTAATGATTACGATGTAAATGAGGAAAACTCTGTCGGTTGGGGACTGAAAGATATTGATTTCTTTGAACAATCTATTGCGCATTTAAAAGAAATGCCTCAGCCTTTTTATAGTAAATTTATTACGCTGACAAATCATTTTCCTTTTGAACTAGATGAAGAAGACAAATTAATTGAGCCGCTAACAACAGGAAGCAGAACGCTTAATAATTTTATACCGACTGTTCGTTATCAGGATGAAGCCTTGAAAATCTTTATTGAAAGATTAAAAGAGGAAGGTCTCTATGAAAATAGTATTATTGTTTTATATGGAGACCATAATGGAATTTCTGAAAATCATAATAAAGCAATGAGTGAGTTATTAGGAGAAGAAGTGACTCCATTTGTAAGTACTCAATTGCAAAGAGTTCCATTTGCAATCCATATTCCAGGAATGGAAGGAAAAACAATCTCCACTGTATCGGGTCAAATGGATATTAAACCTACTCTACTTCATTTGTTAGGGATCGAGACTAAAAATGATATTCAATTTGGATCTGATCTATTCTCAAAAGACAATGACCAATTTGTTGTATTGCGAGACGGTAGCTTTATCACTGAAGATTATGTATATACAAAAGAGGTATGCTATGATCGAGCAACAGGAGAAGCGGTTGATGGAAATGCATGTGAGGCATATATCGAACAGGCGAATTTAGAATTGCAGTATTCCGATAGCATTATTTATGGAGACCTATTGCGTTTTTATGATAAAGAAAAAGGAATGCTTGATATGATAGAATAAACGAATCAAAAAGAATAGGATGATTGTAGCTTTGGGACATACTTGTAATAACTAGTATGTTACGAAGCTTTTTTTATTGTAGTAATACCTAAATGCAAGCTGCTGAGAACGAAGGAAGCCGAGGTCTGGCAAGTGTAACTAACCATCAGTGGGGATGATGAAAACCCCGGAAGTTTTCTTAATCGCCTATTTTCGCTATGAATGTTTTGATGGAATGTTCATATATATAAATAGGGAGAGGAGTGAACATATGGAGATAAAATTGAGACCAGGGGATACACTTTGGTACTATAGTCAGCTTTTTATGGTTCCCTTAAATCTTATTTTAGACAGTAATCCTAGCGTAAATCCAAATAAATTAGCAGTATCTGAAACAATCCAAATTCCTGGATTTGAATCACAAGTTCATCAAATAAAGCATGGAGAAACCTTGTGGAAAATTGCGGGTGTAAGAAATATTTCGGTTGATAGTCTTTTATTATTAAATCAACAACTGAATCCCAATAATCTTAAAGTAGGGGACGAAGTTTTAATTCCTAATCGCATCATTAAAAGGTTTGTAGATGGGAAGAAAAAATATGATTATTCTTCTTTGCAGGAAGATATCAATCGTTTAAAAAAAGTTTTCCCTTTCATTACAGTGCATACAATTGGTAATAGTGTATTAGGACAAAACATAGAGGAAATTAAAATTGGAAAAGGAACGAAAAACGTTCATATAAATGCATCCTTCCATGCGAATGAATGGATCACTACACCGATTATAATGACGTTTTTAAATGATTTCTTATTATCTTTAACTAATGCAACAACTTTCCGCAATGTTCGAACAATGCCCTTGTATCAGTCTGTGGATCTATCGATTGTACCAATGGTTAACCCAGATGGAGTAAATTTGGTTTTAAATGGACCTCCCGAGGGACAAAAGGAAAAAATTATCTCGATAAATGAAGGGAGTATCGATTTTACTGGCTGGAAAGCAAATATCCGTGGCGTCGATTTGAATAATCAGTTTCCTGCAAATTGGGAAATTGAAAAGGAAAGGAAAGAACCAAAAGGGCCAGCACCGAGAGATTATCCAGGAGATACTCCATTGTCCGAACCAGAGGCTCAAGTGATGGCAGAACTTGCAAAAAAGGAGCAATTTGACCGATTATTAGCTTTACATACACAAGGGAAAGAATTTTATTGGGGCTACGAAGGACTGGAACCAGCAGAATCAAGGACATTAGCTAATGAATTTTCAAGAGTGAGTGGATATAAGGCTATTCAAAATGTTGATAGTCATGCAGGGTATAAAGATTGGTTTATACAAGAATTCAGAAAACCGGGTTTTACAATCGAGTTAGGAAAAGGGATAAACCCACTTCCTCTTTCTCAATTTGCCGAAATCTACCATGATACAACGGGAATTTTCTTAGCTTCCTTATATATGTAGTATCATTTAAGCACTTGGATATGATTTTATAGGCAAACTGGAGCAAAAGTACATTAAATTGAGTCATATTTCTTATTTTAGCAAAATATCAAAGACTATTTAAAAAAAGCCGAAAAAAATCGGCTTTTTTGTGTTACTATTCTATAGAGTAAAAAAAAACAGGAAAAGTATTTATAGGGGTGTGAAAAATGTTTCTAATAGGTAAGAGAAATACACTAGGAATAGTTCTTCTCTTCACTTTTTTCACACTAATTCTGTCTAGCTGTAGCCCTAGACAGAATGATTCAGCCAGTGAAAATGAAGCGAAGGACAAAAATGTTAACAACAACACGATGCTTCCTCCTATAAGCCCGATTGAAGGAGAATTTGAGCAAGTATATGGCTGGATACAGAAAGATACGATTTGTTATTCGGCAAAAGTAGAAGGTGTATATAAAATTTATACATATAATATCTATACAGGGAAACATATCCCTTTGTATGAGTCGGACACAGAATTATCGAATGTGATGATAAACAATAATAAACTTTTACTATATAGTGCTCTTTCTGATGAGGAAGGAGAAATGCATATAATTGATGCAAAAGGTAGCGAGATCCTTTCTAGAAAGTTTCAAAGTTATGAAACAGATTTTGCATGGAATCCACATAATGAAAATGAATTATTAGTTACTACCTTCACTAAGGATTGGGAGAGCAAAGTGTTTACATTAGATATTCAAGAAGACGTATTAAATGATTTCCCTGTCTCTACACCGTTTCCACAATGGTTAACAACAGAGAATGTAATGTATCTTGATTGGGATCAAAATAATCCTTCCTTATATGCACCACTGAAAATATTTGATTTAGAAACAGCAGAAGAAAAGGAATTAGAACTTCCTAATATTTATTTTATCGATCAGAAAAATGAATTTCTCTTTACTCTATCAAGTACAGGGAACGAGGAGGAAGCTGTTTATTCCTTTTATGACATAGATTTAAATAAACATGGGACTATTCAAGTTCCACGACTATCCAAATTTGCTAATTGGCTAGTTCCGAACTATGCGATTTATCAGGATAAATTGATAACTTTTGTTCCGAAAGAAAATGGGAATGCTGAAACCTATCAAGATGGTTTTGAACTTATAGAAATAGATATGAACACAGGTGAAAGTAAAAAAATATTTACCGATACGGAATTAGAGGACCAGCCAATCCAAATTTCAAGCGACGGAAAGTACTGTCTTTTTGGCTATTATTTAGAAAATATGTTGGAGATAGAAACGGGAGAAATCACTCCTTTGTTTTCCTCTAATATTCACAATAGTTGATGTTGAAATAAAAATATGCCATCATAATCATGAACTAAGATCAATGGTTGATTGTATGAAAGACGACGACTAATTTTTGCAGCGGAAGGGGAAGTTAATATGGCAATTGTAGATGTAACAGTAATACCAGTAGGAACGCAAACGCCAAGTGTAAGTGCATATGTAGCAGATATTCAAAAAGTACTAATGGATTATGAGGAAAAAGGCCAGATTCGTTTTCAATTAACACCAATGAATACAATTATTGAAGGCGAGCTACCGATATTGTTTGAAGTTATTCAAGCAATGCATGAAGTACCATTTGAAAAAGGCCTTGTCCGTGTTTGTACGAATATCCGTATTGATGATAGACGAGACATTACTAGAAAAATGGAAGATAAAGTAGAACGTGTTCTAAGTCATTTGGAAAGCAAATAGGAGGAAAAGTTCATGGAATATAAACAAGTTCCTTTAGGGCCAATCCAAACGAATTGTTATTTAGTATGGAACGAAAATAAGGATTGTTTAGTGATAGACCCTGGTGCAAATGGGGAAAAGTTAATTAAGATAATTCAGGAGTTAGAGGTATCTCCTATAGCGATTCTTTTAACACATGCACATTTTGATCATATTGGCGCAGTTGAAGATGTTAGAACAGAGTATAGCATTCCTGTTTATGTACATAGCAAAGAAGAAGAATGGTTAATTAACCCGAAATTAAATGGAAGTGAAGCATTTAGACTTCCGAATCCTATTGTAGCGAGACCTGCTGAGCATTTCTTAGATGAAAACCCAAGCATGACAATCGGTGATTTTACATTTCAAGTGATGGAGACACCAGGGCATTCTCCAGGTAGTGTTACGTTTTATTTTAAAAAAGAGAATTGGGCATTTGTTGGAGATGCGCTTTTTTATGAAAGTATTGGCAGGACAGATTTAGTTGGCGGAAACCAAAGAACTTTACTAAATAGTATTCATGAGAAGTTATTGAATTTGCCAGAAGAAACATTGGTTCTGTCAGGTCATGGTAGAAAAACGACAATTGAGCATGAAATGGATCATAATCCATATATAAATGGGTTTTAAAAATTGCTGCAATAAGAAAAAGGAGAGAATGGGGAGCAATATCCCTTCTCTCCTTTTTTCTTATTGAACGATGGTTTTGTAGGCGCATTGATCACAGCCACTAATAATGTTTTGTTTTTCAATTAACTGAACATCTGTAAACAATGCTTCAAACATTCCAGTAAAGAAGGATTGATGCATCGTACAAACTTTATCCTTATGCTCTAGGGCTACTTCTTTAAATGGGCAGTTATATATTTCGAAATATAAAGAGGTTTGATCGTCGTTCCATTCTAGTGCAGGTAATTGTCCTGTCATTAAACTCGCATTTTGTAATAAACGCAGTTTATCTTCATTAGATAATATTGCTGTATTGTTTGTAAAACGGGCAATCTCATGCTCCATCATTTCCTTACCAAATGTTTTTCCTGTTTCATAAAGCGCTTTGCTTCCCTCTGCTCCAAGGCTTTCGAGCGTTTTCAACAAAATATTGCTTAATAATTGGTAGTCTCGAAACGGAAAGCTAAATTGAATGACTTCATCTGATAAGCGATATAATCTGCTTGGACGACCACCTTTACCCGTTTTCTTTGTTTCCGAGTGCAGCATTCTTACATCTTCTAATTTAGATAAATGCAAGCGAGCTACGTTTGGATGAATGGAGAATTCATCCGCAATTTCCTGAACAGTAACATCTTGATGCCTTTTAGTAATGTACTGATAAATATAGAAACGAGTTGGATCAGATAATACATTCGTAACTTTTAGTGTATTTTCCATATCAAATGTTCCTCCTGAGGACTAATTTTCTTTATTATAATATAGCAATCTACCATAAACATGGTTAAAACGATAAGTTTATAAAATGTTCACAACTTCACAAATATTTTGTTCATAAAATGTACATATTCACTGTTTGAAGCATGAACATCGTAATAAATTGTTTAATGATTAATATTTAAAGCATTCATTGACATCTTTTTGTACTGATTATATAATTTATATATGAATATATGTTCATATAAGAAAATAAATATCGTGTTTGATCTGCATTCCCTTTTTATAACAAGCTGAATCGCTAAGAAACTCTCCGGTAAATTTTCGATAAGTGCAATTAACCATCAGTGCGGGATCACTGCTGGAGGTTTTCTTTATCGATCAGGAAGTCATAAAATTTGGTTTTTGCCACAAAATATAGGGAATAAAATTATTTTCTAGAGGTTCTTAAACTGGGATATACATAGAAATTCCAGTAACTTCTAAAGGATTAATGCAGCAAAGCTACAGCAATATTTAGAGAAACGCGATTGAAAAAGTTAATAATATATCGATTTTAATTAGTGGTAGGAGGAAGATAATATGGGGCATTCTCATGGACACGACCATAGTCATCATGGACATCATCATGGTTTTGAAGAAATAAGAGAAGGAAATAAAAAGGGTTTACTTATAGCATTATTAATCACGACAGGTATTATGTTGTTGGAGTTTTTTGGTGGCTTGCTTACGAATAGCCTCGCTTTATTATCAGATGCAGGCCATATGTTAAGTGATGCGAGTTCCCTTTTTCTAAGTTTCCTAGCAATCTGGTTTGCGTCTAGACCGCCATCTGCTAATAAAACGTATGGATATTATCGCTTTGAAATTTTAGCTGCTCTATTTAATGGTGTTACTCTGTTTATAATCGCCTTTTTTATCATCATGGAAGCAATACAGCGATTTTCTCAACCACCTACTGTAGCCAGTGGAACGATGATGGTTATAGCTGTAATTGGTCTACTAGCAAATATGATCAGTGCCATCGCATTATTGAGAAAAGGGGATGTAGAGAACAATGTTAATTTACGAAGTGCCTATTTACACATTTTAGGGGATGCATTAGGTTCTGTTGGCGCAATTATAGCAGGTTTCTTCATGCTCTTCTTTGATTGGTATGTCGCAGATCCAATTATATCTGTCGTAGTCGCGTTATTAATTTTAAAAAGCGGTTGGGGAGTAATAAAAAATTCGATTCATATATTAATGGAAGGAACACCAAGTACTATCAGCCAGGCAGATGTAAAAAGAGAATTAGAAGGAATGGCAGGAGTAATCGATGTCCATGACTTGCATATATGGACTATCACATCTGGACTGGATACGTTAAGCTGCCATCTATTAATTGATGATAAGAGCGATAGTCAAGAAATTCTCCAGCTTGCAATCGATGTTTAAAAGAAAAATTTAACATTGACCATACAACCATTCAAATTGAAAAGTCGCAGATTCAACATGATGATATGAATGTATAACAGATAAGCCACAAGGTTGGGACATAACTAAATAGATACTCTGTAAAGACGAACAATCTCTAATTTAGCTAGTAAATAGCGGCTGCTTTCGCATACTTTTTACAAGAGGAGATATAATTAGTTGGGAAAATAGAGCAGCCGGAATACACGTAGACTCCAGTGGGATTAGCGAGACAGTCTGAGACCCCGGAGGCGAAGCTGAGGAGGCTTAAGCTTAGCCCCACGGAAAGCGAAGTGTATTCCGGCTGCGGGGAACCGCACTAAACTTCATGGAAACATCCTTTTAAAAACAAATGAAAAAATCAAACAATTATACGGGACTTTCATTAGCAGATTCGTATAATTGTTCGGTTTTATCCTTGGCTGGAATAAATATATCACAGCCCCATTTTTCTATATAAAAAAAGGACCCGAAAAGACGGGTCCTAACTGGGCTAGCTGGATTCGAACCAACGAGTGACGGAGTCAAAGTCCGTTGCCTTACCACTTGGCTATAGCCCAAAAATATTTGATATATATAATATGGATGAAAGATGAATTTTTTATACGGAAAACAAACTGAATTTTTTCGGAAATTCTCTGAAAGGTTAATCAACAGTACCTTTTGTAGGGTGCGATAATAAAAAGAAAAAAATTTATAAGTGAAGAAGGAATTTCACCTTTTTTGTCGAAATAAGTAATCGAATAAATAAAAAGGTGGTGTTAAATGAAAAGTGTTATCTATTGAAGCACTAGCAAATCGGATTATACGTGATGCAGTAGAGCAGAACGCTACTGATATTCACATAACCCCAAGGCAAAAGGAATCCATCCTTCAATTACGGATTGCTAATCGTTTGCTTACTAGATTAGTAATATCATCTGTGGAATGTGACAAATTAATTTCCCACTTCAAATTTACGGCCTCTATGGATATTGGCGAAAGAAGAAAACCGCAAAATGGTTCTATTTCCACAACAGTCAATGGTCAGTATATTGGTTTACGTTTATCGACCTTACCATCCCATCCCCATGAAAGCTTAGTAATTCGTGTACTTACCGATCAAAATATGCTCCCAATCTATCACATCTCCTTATTTCCGAATATTTCGCGTAAATTAATTTCCTTGTTAAAGCACGCTCATGGATTAATAATTCTCACCGGTCCGACTGGATCAGGGAAAACGACAACACTCTATTCCCTCTTAAATGAAAATGCACATCTTTATCAACGAAATGTTATTAGTTTAGAAGATCCAATTGAAAAAACACAGGAAAATGTTCTGCAAATCCAAGTTAATGAGAAAGCAGGAATTACGTATTCTACTGGCTTAAAAGCAATCCTACGTCATGATCCTGATATTATTATGGTTGGAGAAATCCGTGATAAAGAAACAGCACATATTGCAATAAGAGCGAGTTTAACAGGACATTTGGTGTTGACTACCATGCATACAAGGGATGCGAAAGGTGCGATTCATCGCTTATTGGAGTTTGGTATTAAGGAGACAGAAATTGAACAAACCTTAATTGCTGTTACTGCCCAAAGATTGGTCGAGATAGTATGTCCATTTTGTGATGATGGATGTTCGCCTAGCTGTTACCGTTTAAATGATCGTTTAAAGCGGTCAACCGTGTTTGAAATGATAACAGGACGTAAGATTCCTGCAATTCTTTATAATCAAACCGATAGTTTGACAAATAACTATAAATCATTAGGCGAGATTATTTGTAAAGGTATAGCATTAGGTTATATAAAGAAAGGGGAATATGAACGGTGGATTTATGATGAAAAAAAATAATGCATGGTCTAATTTAGAACAAGCTAGATTTTTAAAGTGTATAGGAGAATTGCTGGATAGGGGATATTCCATGGCAGAGGCAGTTCAATCTTCCTGTTCTTACATGCCTGATCGTCGAATGGAAGATATAAATGCTTGTTACGGTTCATTAAAAGGAGGGGATACATTTTTTGAAAACCTTGTGAGATTAAATTTTGATCGTCAGGTTATTAGCTTTGTTTATTTTGCTGAAAAACATGGAGGATTTGCTAATGCCTTTCAAGATGCCAGTAAAATGATTCAAAATAAGCAAGATACCATCAAAAAATTAAGGAAAATTCTTTCCTATCCTGTCTTTTTATTATTATTTACCTTCGTTTTATTTTTCTTCGTTCAAAGCATACTCATACCGAAATTTAATTCCATTTTTGTAACGATGAATATAAATAAAAATTTCTTTCTCCTTTTTCTCCAGTTTATTGATCATATTATTCCGTATTTCTGTGTAGTCTTACTTCTCTTACTTTTCTCAAGCATTCTCTATTATTATTTGTATTTCCGTAAGTCAAATATCATTGTTCAAATGAATTTATTAGCGCGTATCCCATTTGTAGGTAAATTTGTGAAACACTATTTCTCTTATCTTCTTTCTATCCAGTTAAGTTATTTATTATCCAGCGGATTTTCTATTTATGAATGTTTGCAATTCTTCCAAGAAAATAAGGAGCAAAGACTCTACTCGGAAATAGGTAAAATTACTATTTATCGATTAAAAAAAGGTGTTCATCTTCAACATGCTTTTGCACCGTTTGTTTTTTTGGATAGAGAACTATTACAAATTATTCGCCATGGCCAGGAAAATGGAAAGCTTGATCAAGAATTCTATTATTTTGGAAACTATTGCTTAACGCAAATAGAAGAAAATTTACAACAAACAATAAAAGTCCTTCAACCAACTCTATACGCAAGTGTCGGTATATTAATCATTTCTATTTATTTGTCCGTATTAATGCCAATGTTTCAATTATTAGATGGATTTTAATTGTGAAAGGAGAAGAAAATGAAGAACGAAAAGGGATTTACATTAATTGAAATGAAAGGGGGCAAATATGCTCGTTTAGCTGTCAAAAAAATTAACGAGCAAAATGCCTTTACACTAATTGAAATGATGATCGTCTTGGTCGTTATTTCGATATTATTGATTGTTACCATTCCAAATATCACCAAGCATAATTCAAAAATAAATAATACTGGTTGTGAAGCTTTAACAAAGATGGTACAAGCAGAGGTCCAATCCTATTATATGGAGCATAAATCATATCCAGAGAATATTGCTAAATTGGAAGAAGAAAATTATATAACAAATGATCAAAAAAAATGTACGAATGGCAAGGAATTAATTATTACAAACGGAGTAGTTTCTACTTCTGGTACGGATAATCCATGATAGCAAATCAAAGAGGCTTTACATTAATAGAAATGCTTGTTGCAATATCATTATTAGTGATTATTTCTTCTTTATCGATATTCTTAGTCACCTCACAGCAAACCTCGCTTAATGAAAATCATTTCATTACTCAATTGGAGGGAGATCTCTATTATGCACAAGCCTTTGCGATTGAAAATCAACTACCAGTGCAGGTAAGAATCTTCCCTAGTTTGCATCATTACTACATCCGTGCTGATGTTAATACCGGAAATATAGTGGAGCGCTATTATGATAATGACATCAGTTTTTCTAATAATACAATGCTTTCTTTTAACATCAATTCAAATGGGAATTTTTCTAAATTTGGCACATTAGAGTTTCGAATAGGTAAACAAGACTATAAGTTAACGATTCAAATTGGTAAAGGGCGATTCTATGCGACTAAATTGTAAAGGATTTATGTTACCGGATTATTTATTGGCATTTACGATATGGCTTTTAATTGCACTTACGTGGATGCCGGTATATATCCATGTTCTAAAACAGTTAGAGGATTCAGCACAAAGTAAGTTTGTTCATGAACTGTTTTATCAATATTTAATGGAAGTGAAATTAGGAGAAGCAGAAAAAGGAATATCTTCTATTGAAAAGAAGGAACAGACTTATCCCATCTTTTGGGAGGAAGATAATAAAGTCTGTATACAGTATGAAAATGTATTCCAGCAATCAAAAAAAATCTGTGATGTGTGGACAGAATGAAGAATTTATTCCTTCTCAATAATAAAGGCTATGTTTTATTGGAAATGCTGCTTTCTTTTTTTATTTTTACTATTATTCTTTCTCTCTTATTTACTCCTCTTCAATTAATGCTTGATCGTCAATTTTCGGAAAAAGAACTGCAGGACATGGAGTGGGAACTATTTATTCTTGAATTAAAAAAAGAAACAAAAATGTCCCAAGGAATTGCGGTTGCTAACAATAAGTTAGTCCTTTATGTGGATGGAAGGGTCGTAACTTATGAAAAATATGGCAGCAATATTAGAAGGCGAGTAGATTCAACAGGACATGAGGTAGCGTTGCAAGGTATTAACAGCGTCGAGTTTACTATGCAGAAGAACGGTTTTCAAGTGAAGGTAACGGACCGATTTGCGATGGAAAAAGAGACTAGCATAAGATCTTATCTTATGTTTTTGGAGTGATGGGAATTGATCAGGAATAATAAAGGATTTATTTACCCGTTATCTTTATGTGTGTATATCCTTTTCATCTATTTTTTATTTATTTTGTATGGGATCTATGTAAATAAGAAAGGGATAGAAGTTAGTGTGAAAAATAGCAATATGCAAGAATATTATTTTCTGTCTTCCTTAAAAGAAATTGAATATGAACTTTCTACAGAAGAACATCCTGAACTTTCTGGTACAAAGACTTTTTTACATGGTAATGTTTTTTATACAATAGAAAAAAATTCGCGTACTACTTTTAAAATCGATTATCAATTAAATATGAAAGCTGGGATAAAGCCGATCTATGCAATAAGCTACTTTGATATGGAGCAGAATAAAATGACGAAATGGATAGAATGAATAAAAACCAAACGATAGGGCTATCCTAGTACAAATGCTAGAGTAGGTGATTAGATGAATACCAATGATTATGTGAAGTATTTGACCCAAACATTTGTCCAGTATATGGATCAGCCTAAAGAAGAAAGGCAAAAGTTAAGAGCGGAAAGAAAAGGGCTGAAAGAGCCATTTATGCTGAGATGGTTTGGAGTTTTACCTTATTTAATTATATTTAGCTTTAAGCGTAGAAAGGTAAGAAGATAGGTTATGAAAAGGAGTGGATTTAGCTTATTAAAGCATAAATCTGCTCCTTTTTTCATGATTATGGTTTAGGAAACAGCTTCTGAAGCTAAATAGAATAGCCCGCCATTAATAATCGAAATATTAATCTTTGGTTCATACTGCTCCTGTAGAGCTAATCTTTCCGTCTCCAATGTTTCTTGTTCTTCCTCCATGTCTTCCATATCTTCATAAAAATGCTCTAGCAATTCTAAATCCTTTTTCCATCTTTCTTGCGCTTCTTCTGCCCATGTATGATCTTCTGCTAATAATGATTGTTTTATCATATTCTCAATTCTTGTTATCCCGCTTTTTGGCATAATTAACGGAGAAAGGGTAAACGCATAATCGGGAATTTTGGCAGAAAGATTCATCTTCTCAATCTTTGCTTGAAAATCTGTTGCTATTTGACCATTGATTAGCTGTAGCCCAATTGATTGAAATACATCCCGTTTTCTGTCACATTGATACGATATTTTCACATTAAGGGCTAGCCAAGGTTTTAATGATGTTTGTTGCTGACCTTGTCCTGTTTTTTTTTCGTATAAACGTATATACTTCGATAAATTTTTAGCAGAAGCAAAAAGCTGATGAAGACGAGGAGAGCCAAAATGAATTAATTCGCCCTTTATATCGTCTGGTGCAAGCTTTGGATTTGTGATGAGGGTAAGACTGGCAGGGTTTGGTGTGCCGCCAGTCTTTTCAAGATAATGCCAATAAAAAGGGCGATTCATTAACTCTTTATCCATCTCAATGGTAAGTTGTACGGTTAGATAACCAAGTTTATTCTCTACTATTTCACAATCATTCGCGCTGAAAAATCGTTCAAGAAATTGATGAATTTCCTGCTGCTTCATATGCTTCACCTTCCTTCATATTCTGTGCAAATTCAATCATGCTCGTTAAATTATCCATTTTGATTTTCATTTCTCCCTCTGATTTAGAATGGGAGAAGATATCAATCATATAGTCATCCATATTGCCAAAATCTAGCTTTGTAAGAATATCGTCTAGTTCCCCAATTACTTTTTCGAAAAGATGGATTTTTTCGTAAAGTAATTTTAAAATATGATCTTCAACTGTATCTTTAATAGCGAAATTATAAATCTTTACATCTTCTTTTTGACCAAGTCGATGGATACGTCCTATCCTTTGCTCTAGTCTCATCGGGTTCCATGGCAAATCAAAGTTAATTATATGGTGGCAAAATTGAAGGTTAATACCTTCTCCACCAGCCTCTGTTGCTATTAATACTTGCGCATGATTTTGGAACAGATCTCTCATCCAATCCTTTTTGCCGCGTTTAAAGCCGCCGCGGAAGGGAACAGAAGTGATGCCATGCTGCTTTAAAAACCATTGTAAATATAATTGAGTGGCCCGATATTCGGTAAAGATGATTACTTTATCGTTAATTTTCTTAATAAGCTCTAATGCCTTGTTTGCTTTCGAATTTTGTTGAACCGCTTCTACTTTTTTCACAAGTTCCTGTATTCTTTGTTGAAATTGTGGTGTAGGATTTTCCACTTTCTTCATCATATTTTGAAGGGTATAATAGACAGCTTCCCTGCTTGAACATGCCTCTCTTTGTAAAGTAATCATCGAAAAAGGACTTCGATTATTTTCGGTATTATTAGAAAGATAGTTTTCTGTTTTTAAATTAACTAAGCCTTCATATAATGCTCTTTCTTCTTCCGTAAATTGAATAGGAACTGCTTCGACAATTCGTTTTGTCCATTCGATCCCTGTATCATGGCGTCTGTTTCTTATCATTACTTTATTGACTAATGCTTTTAAATTCTCGTCATCATCAATGGAGCGTGCATCTTTTTTATATTTTTCATAGAATGCTGATTCGCTGCCAAGATGACCAGGCTTTAGTAAAGAGACTAAATTAAAGATTTCGCTAATTCTGTTTTGGATAGGAGTAGCTGTTAATAGCAAACAGAATTTCTTTTTTAAATTTTGGACAAACTCATAGTTTTTCGTTTTATTATTTTTCAGTTTATGGGCTTCATCAATAATCACCAAATCATAATCCAGGTTGTATATGATATCTCGATGAGGCTGTCTTTTGGCTGTATCAATAGACGATACGACAATATCGCATTGCTCCCATACATAGCTTTTGCGCTGAACCATAGCAGGAATGTAGAACTTGCTGTTTAGCTCAAAAGCCCATTGTGTTACAAGAGAAGCCGGAACTAAAATTAACACTTTTTTTACTAATCCACGAATCATATATTCTTTGAGAATTAATCCTGCTTCAATTGTTTTACCAAGCCCAACCTCATCTGCCAAGATGGCTTTTCCATTCATATCTTCTATTACCTTTTTGGCAACTTCTAATTGGTGAGGCAAAGGAGAAAGGTCTGATAGGTATTTGGGGGCTTGGAGACCTTCGAAGTTTGGTATGATATTATGTTGTTCTACTTCTACAGCAAGCTTATATAATTCCCAATTTGCCCATGGACCATCATCTGAAATTCGTTTTAATAACTGATTATTCCATGAATCATCAAAATTAATTTGCAGGGTCATATCGTATTCTTCCTTTCTGATTTCATTTGGTTGTAGACATATTATGTATGTATAAAAAGGAATGAAAAAAGAAAGCTAGTAAAACACAAAAATATATTGCCACCTTTTCATTCGGATGTTAGGATAAAAGGGTAAAAAAGTTTTTAATTTTGTCACAATTTATTTATATTTGAAAAAAACATGAACATTAAAAGGGAAAAAATAAAAAATGATCGTGTTTTACTAATCTCACTAAACAACCATTATTTCCGGTAGTATTTAGTATGACCAATTGAGAAAATTTTATGAATCGCGGATGAGAAATAGGGGAGAGACTACATTCGTAGCGCCGAAGGAGCAAACAATTTTGTGAATCTCTCAGGCAAAAGAACTCTATTTGGACGCAGCTCTGGAGAGTGCTTACAAAGAACCGCGTAAGCCACCAAAGGGGACAGCCGGTTATGGTGATAATCGGTAAACTTTCAGGTGCAAGGACAGAGACCTTACTTTTATAAAGGGGGGTTTCTGTCTTTTTTTGTTGCAATTTTTTGACTGCAATAAATGAGAATGTCTAATACATAAGGGATTGGAGTGCTGTTAATTGACTTTATTAAAACAAACACCGTTATATGAGGTATATAAAGAGTATGGTGGAAAGACAATCGATTTTGGAGGCTGGAACTTACCTGTTCAATTTTCCGGCATTAAACAGGAGCATGAGGCTGTTCGTACAAAAGCGGGCTTATTTGATGTATCCCATATGGGCGAGATTGAAGTAACGGGGATAGATAGTCTAGACTTTCTCCAAAAAGTACTTACAAATGACATAGAAAAAATACAAACAGGTGCTGCCCAATATTCTGCGATGTGTTATGAAAATGGTGGGACAGTAGATGATTTATTAACATATAAGCTAGCAGATAATCACTACTTATTAGTGGTGAATGCATCAAATATCGAAAAGGATTTTGAATGGCTCCAAAATCAAGTGAGTGGCGAAGTTACCTTAACTAATTTGTCAGAAGATTTTGCTCAATTAGCGCTGCAAGGGCCACTAGTTGAAGAAGTGCTAAAAAAAATAAATCCTGCTGTTGATTATGCTTCAATTAAATATTTTCATTTTCAAAATAAGGTGACTTTAGCAGGTAAAGAAGTTCTCCTGTCACGTACTGGCTATACTGGTGAAGATGGATTCGAAATCTATTGTCAAAGCGAAGATGCACAAGGTTTATGGAAGGAAATATTGACAGTAGGAGAACCGTTAGGCGTTCTTCCTTGCGGTTTAGGTGCAAGGGACACTTTGCGATTTGAAGCAACACTTGCTTTATATGGTCAAGAGTTATCAGCGGACATTACACCCTTGGAAGCAGGGATTGGTTTTGCAGTCAAATTAAACAAAGCAGCTGACTTTATTGGGAAGGAAGCTTTAGTGAAGCAAAAAGAGGAAGGCTTAACTAGAAAACTAGTTGGACTTGAAATGCTGGACAGAGGAATTCCACGCCATGGTTATAAAGTATATGCAAATGGGTCTTGTATCGGGGGAGTTACTACTGGTACACAGTCGCCAACATTAAAGAAAAACATCGGGCTTGCATTAATCCAAGTTGATTATGCTGCAATAGATACAGAAGTGGAAGTAGAAATAAGAGGGAAATATTTGAAGGCGAAAGTTATAAAAACGCCTTTTTATAAAAGCAAATAACTTTTTAAGCTTTTTTCTACATGAAAAACAAATGGGCTAATGACTGGGGGAAAAACGAATGAAGCATCGCTATTTACCGATGACGGTTCAAGATCAAAAGGAAATGCTTGAAGTAATTGGTGTAAGTTCAGTAGAAGAATTATTTTCAGATATACCAGAAAAAGTACGCTTTCAAGGAGACTATCAAATTAAGCCTGCAAAAAGTGAATCTGCTTTATTGAAAGAATTAACAAAGCTTGCCAAAAAAAATGCGGATGCAAAAGCAAATGTTTCTTTTCTTGGAGCTGGTGTTTATGATCATTATTCACCTGTTATTGTAGATCATGTTTTATCACGCTCTGAATTTTATACAGCTTATACCCCATATCAACCAGAAATTTCACAAGGGGAATTACAAGCAATTTTTGAATTTCAGACAATGATAGGTGAACTGACAGGAATGGACGTAGCTAACTCTTCTATGTACGACGGAGCAACTGCATTAGCAGAGGCAGGTATGTTAAGTGCGGGTACGACGAAACGAAAAAAGATCCTTGTATCAAGTACAATTCATCCAGAAGCAAAAGAAGTAGTGAAAACTTATGCAAAAGGTCAGTATATCGAAGTAGTAGAGGTTCCTCATAAGGAAGGCATAACAGATTTAGATGCGCTAGAGGCAATGGTGGATGATACAGTTGCAGCAGTTATGATCCAGTATCCAAACTTTTTTGGAAGAGTGGAACTGCTGAAGGATTTAGAAGCAATTATTCATGCTCATAAATCATTATTTGTTGTCTCAAGCAATCCTTTAGCTTTAGGAGCACTGACGCCACCAGGAAAGTTTCAGGCAGATATCGTAGTTGGTGATGCACAACCTTTTGGCATTCCAATGGGCTTTGGTGGACCGCACTGTGGTTATTTCGCAGTAACGTCTAAATTAATGCGTAAGGTTCCTGGTCGTTTAGTAGGACAAACGCTAGATGAGAATGGTCAAAGAGGATTTGTGCTCACACTTCAGGCGAGAGAGCAGCATATTCGCCGTGATAAGGCCACTTCTAATATTTGCTCCAACCAAGCACTTAATGCTTTAGCTGCTTCTGTAGCTATGACTGCACTCGGTAAGCACGGGGTGAAGGAAATGGCGATTGCGAATATACAGAAAGCTCATTATGCAAAAACGAAATTAAGGGAAGCTGGATTTGAAATAATTTTTGAAGGTCCATCTTTTAATGAATTTATTATTAAATGTAATTCCTCTATTTCAGCTATTAACCGTGCATTATTAGAAATAGGTATGATCGGTGGCTATGATTTAGGAAGAGACTTTGAACAACTAGAAAATCATATGCTAATTGCCGTTACGGAATTACGTACAAAAGAAGAAATTGATGAATTCGTTGCAGAAATGGAGGATTATCATGTCTAATCAAAATCAGCCTCTTATCTTTGAAAGCAGTACACCAGGCAGAATAGGTTATAGTTTACCAGAGATGGATATTCCAGCAGTAGATCTTAATCAGCTGTTGCCGAATGATTATATAAGAGAAGAAAATCCAGAACTACCAGAAGTATCTGAATTAGATATTATGCGCCACTATACTGCTCTATCTAAACGAAATCATGGATTGGATTCTGGCTTTTACCCATTAGGTTCTTGTACGATGAAATATAATCCGAAAATAAATGAAAATGTGGCAAGATTTAATGGATTTGCCCATATTCATCCTTTGCAAGAAGAGTCATCTGTACAAGGTGCATTAGAGCTAATGTATGATTTACAACAGCATCTTGTGGAAATCACAGGTATGGATGAAGTGACATTGCAGCCAGCTGCGGGTGCGCATGGTGAGTGGACTGGATTAATGCTGATTAGAGCCTACCATGAAGCAAATGGAGACACTCATCGCACGAAAGTAATTGTTCCCGATTCTGCACATGGAACTAATCCTGCATCAGCGACAGTTGCTGGTTTAGAAACAATTACAGTAAAATCCAATGAACATGGACTCGTCGATCTAGATGATTTAAAGCGAGTAGTAGGAGAAGATACAGCGGCGTTAATGTTAACAAATCCTAATACGTTAGGACTTTTTGAAGAAAATATTTTAGAAATGGCTGAAATTGTTCATAATGCCGGTGGAAAATTATATTATGATGGTGCCAATTTAAATGCCGTTCTTTCTAAAGCTAGACCTGGTGATATGGGCTTTGACGTTGTTCATTTGAACTTGCATAAGACATTCACGGGCCCGCATGGTGGCGGGGGACCTGGTTCAGGGCCAGTAGGTGTGAAAGCAGATTTAATTCCTTTCCTACCAAAGCCAGTTTTGTCAAAAGTAGGAGGAGAATTCGTACTAGATTACAACAGACCGCAATCAATTGGTAGAGTTAAGCCGTTTTATGGCAACTTTGGGATTAATGTACGTGCATACACTTATATACGTTCAATGGGTCCTGATGGCTTAAAGGCTGTTACAGAAAACGCGGTGTTAAATGCTAACTACATGATGCGTCGTCTCTCTGCGTATTATGACTTACCATTTGATCGTCATTGTAAACATGAATTTGTTTTAAGTGGAAGAAGACAAAAAAAATTAGGAGTACGAACTCTTGATATTGCCAAAAGACTGCTTGATTTTGGGTATCATCCACCAACTATCTATTTCCCTCTTAATGTGGAGGAATGTATTATGATAGAACCGACAGAGACAGAATCGAAAGAAACATTAGATAGCTTTATTGAAGCGATGATTCAAATTGCAAAAGAGGCAGAAGAAACACCTGAAATAGTTCAGGAAGCTCCTCATACGACGGTAATCGGTCGCTTAGATGAGACATTGGCAGCGAGAAAGCCAATTCTTCGTTATACAAAATAATGCATCTGTTTGAAGCTAAGTTGCCTTTTTAAAAAAAGTTTAACCAATAAAAAAGCTGATGTCTCCAATTTAATGGGCATCAGCTTCTTCTATATAATAATTCCTAAAAGAATATTATTATTTTTTTGCTTTAATTTTTCCTGTCCACTTTTTAAATCCGCCTTCTAATTGGGTTAAATCTTTATAACCTTTTCGATTTAGAAATTGAGCAGCTCTTCCGCTTCTCATCCCATTTTGACAGTATAGATATACTGGTTTATCAGGACGGATTTCACTTTTTCTCATTTTTAGTTGTGATAGTGGAATGTTTCTTGCGCCAAGCACATGTCCAGCCTCATATTCGTTTGGTTCACGTACATCAATTAACTGTGCCTTTCTGTAACCTTGACGGAATTCATCTTGGTTAACAGTTTTTACAATTCGGCGCTGATACAGCCACATCACTAAGGAATACACAAGGAATGCGACTAAAATGATGAGAAGAGTATAAATCGTTGTCAATTCTCATTTCTCCTTTCAATTACTTACACTATCTCTATTATATCTATCAACCCTTATAGTAGTAAAGTAAATACTTACAATCACTAGTGTTGCATAAATGTTGTTAGAATATTCAGTTTAAATATGTCCCCTGTTAAGAGCCAAAAAAGTAAATACCCAACTAAAGGTGGATCCATCCATTTGGAAATTTTTTTACAATTAGACTTAAGAGACGACGACAATTTGTTTATTAAGGAATGGTTTTTCCTTCAATCTTTCGAAGCCAAATATGTGCTGGTTTCCACAAAGCTGCCCGTAAATATCGGCTAATTTGTAGGGTTTTTCGTTTACTTTTTGTCTCGATTTGTGCGAGAACATGCAGGCAAAAAACAATAAGTGCGATAAACACTTGATTCTGAATTGCCCATTCGCTTTGGCCGTAAAACTTTTTGATATGGAGATGTTGTTTAATCCATTTGAAAAATAACTCAATCGCCCAGCGTGATTTATACATCTTTGAGATTTCTTCAGCACTTAAATCAAAACGATTTGTGATTAAATGAAGCTCATTTCCTTTTGAATCAATCACTTTTAGAAGACGAAAGTAATTTTCGGCACGGTTTTGCGTCGTACCAATCAACACCATTTGATCCGACAAAACAGATGTATTCTCGGGTAGTTTAAAATCGTAAACCTCCCGTATGACTGCGTTTTTTCGCAGCCTAGAAAGGAAAAAGTAGCCGTCATCTGTCATCCGATCAAAGCGTTCGTAGTCTAAGTAACCACGGTCAAACACATACATACATTCCTTGTCATCAACCATTACTTCAAGCTGACCGCGGTCATGTTCTTTGGCCGTTGTCATAATGGCCTTTTCGGGATAGGATATACCTTTTTCCATAAACACAAGGCGTAAGTGCAATTTAACACCCGCTTTTGTTTTGCGGAATTTTGCCCATTTATGATTAGTCAAATTGAGAGGCAATGTGCTTGAATCAATGATTTTTAATGGCATCACAAGTTTCGTGTTGTGCGTTTTGGCATGAATTTGTGAAACTAAATCAAGGAAAAGCTTTTGGAATAAGTCTGGATTCATGCCATTTAAACGGCGTGAGAGTTGGGAAATACTGATAGAATCAAGATCAATGCCCTTTTGCAGTTGATCATCGAAAAGACAATCGCTCAGCGCATGCAGACTTTCGACTTCTTCTAGCTGCGCAAAAAGTAATAATTTTAGAAATGACTCTGTCGTTAGTTTTTTCGTATAGAAATCTAATTTCAACGTTTTCACGTTTTCTTCAAATAATTGAAGATTTATTGGTGAAAACCATTGTCCAAATGAAGTTTTTCGTGTAATCTTGTCCATGAGATTGGTCCTTTTTTAGTGGATTTGGACGGGTTACCACCTGACTTATCCATTATAAAGGACTTTTTCTATGCATAAAATAATAAAAGTGAACATTTCGAGTATTTTTAATAGTGAAATTAAATTAATGCAACACTAGTGACTTACAATATCATTAACATTCCTATGCTATTTGGGATTAATAGAAAGAATAATTCTTCATTTGTGCAAGTTACTTTTAAATATCCTTTCTTTTTGATATCCTTAGTAAGGATTTAATGTACATCATACATAGAAAAAGAGGGTTCATTATGGTAAAAGAAACATGGAGATTTATTGATTCAGGCAATCACTCTCCTTCTTTTAATATGGCATTAGACGAAGCGTTATTAGAATGGCATTCTAAAGGAGTTTTTCCGCCGGTGATCCGTTTTTATGGCTGGAATCCTGCTACTTTATCTATTGGATATTTTCAGAAGGTAGAGAAAGAAATTGATTTAGAAGCGGTCAAAGAACTAGGGCTTGGATTTGTGAGAAGACCAACAGGCGGTAGAGGTGTTCTGCATGAACATGAATTGACTTACAGTGTGATTGTTTCAGAAGAACATCCTCATATGCCAAAAACAGTAACCGAGGCATATCGAGTAATTTCAGAAGGCATTTTAAAAGGATTTCATTTTCTAGATTTAGATGCCTATTTTTCTGTTCCAAAAACGGAAGAACAGAAAAATAATTTGAAAAGTCCAAGGTCTGCTGTATGCTTTGATGCTCCTAGCTGGTATGAATTAGTAGTAGAAGGAAGAAAAGTTGCGGGAAGCGCACAGACAAGACAGCAAGGTGTCATCTTGCAGCACGGTTCGATTTTACTAGATTTAGATGAGGACAAGTTATTTCGACTATTTAAGTATCCAAATGACCGGGTTAAAGAAAGAATGCAAAAAGCATTTAAGAGCAAAGCTGTGGCGATTAATGATTTAACTTCAAGAAATATTACGATTGATATGGCAAAAGAAGCGTTTAAAAAAGGCTTTGAGGAAGGTTTGCATATTCAATTAGAGAATTATCAATTAACAAATGAAGAACTAGAATATGTAGAAAAAATAGCGAAAGAAAAATATGATAGTAATGAGTGGAATTTTAGACGATAAAAATATCGCATTTAAACACGAAATACTTTTTTTGAATTTCGTGTTTTATTTGTGTGAACAGTACTGTTTAAAAGAAAAAAAAGCAAAGATGCAGTCTCATTTTTGATTGTCGAAAACTTTTTTGAGAGAGCAAATTTTTAGATAAACAGGCTTATATCAATGGATTATCCCTTCTTTTATTTAGCAAGGACGAAAAAGGACGAAATTTCTTTTTTTATATTAAATAATCGATGTTTCTCTTTCTTTTTCTTTAAAATTTACTTTATTTCGTCATTTGACAAATTGGCAGATATACAAAGGAGATACAATATATGGGTATGTGTTTTGTATTGGATACTATATATTGATTTTATGTGTTTGTTGTGATAGTTTAAGGGTATTACTAAAAATGCTAGATATCTAATGATAGATTTATATACGAAGTTTATTTTCATCAACTATTAGTATCAGCTCTACTTTTATATAAATGAAGGGGTTGTGTGTATGTCAGTAATGTTAAGTCAAAGTTTGCAGGTAGATATTGAAAAGCTGAATAAGGATATCGCGTTATTTCCGGAGGTTCATTCGATTACTCCAGATATGAAACTAACTCATAAAGGCGTTTCTCGACTTGTCATGCTTGACCGTTATACGTATAAAGATACAGAGAAAATTACGTTATCTGCTGGCGATTTCGTTGTTTTAACAATTAAAGAAGATCCTAAGTTTCCAGCAAGGGGATTAGGATTTATTCAAGAAATTGATCATATTTTAAATACAGCAAAAGTATTAGTGGAAGAGGATTATCGTGGAGTTCTAGAAGGAGAAGAGGCACAAACTGGGGTAATCGTTCGTTCATTAGATATTATTGAAAAACCGTTAGAAATATATTACGAGCAAATTGCAAAGCGAAATGCTACTGGACTTGCATCAGTAGAAAAAACGGAAGAAAAAAGACAAGAATGGTTCCAAAAGTTTTACAGTGAACTTGTTAACTTAAACTTCATTCCAGCAGGACGTGTATTATATGGTGCAGGAGCAGGTACAGACGTTACTTACTTTAACTGCTATGTAATGCCGTTTGTCCAGGATTCAAGAGAAGGTATTTCCGAGCACCGTAAACAGGTTATGGAAATCATGAGTCGTGGTGGCGGAGTTGGAACAAATGGATCGACTTTAAGACCTCGCAACACATTAGCAAAAGGCGTTAATGGTAAATCATCTGGTTCTGTTTCTTGGTTGGATGATATTGCGAAGCTAACGCATTTAGTAGAACAAGGCGGAAGCCGTCGTGGTGCTCAAATGATTATGCTAACTGACTGGCATCCGGACATTATTGAGTTCATTATTTCGAAAATGCAAAACCCCCGAATTTTACGTTTCTTGATTGAAAATACACAAGATGAAACGATTAAAAAGCATGCACAAGATAAATTGAAATTTACTCCGTTTACAGAACAAGAGCGTTCTATGTATCAAGGGATTCTAAATTATAAAAATATTCCCGGTCAAGGTGGTTTTAACGAGGGGATTTTCCGTGATGCAGAAGAAAAGCTATCAAGTGGCGGTACTTATACTGTTCATCAATCTGAATTTTTAACAGGGGCAAACATTTCTGTCTGCTTAACAAATGAATTTATGGAAGCAGTGGAAAAAGACGAAGATTATGAATTACGTTTCCCTGATGTAGAAAGTTATGATAAAGAACAAATGCAGCATTACAACGAAGAATGGCATAAAGTTGGCGATGTAAGAGAATGGCTGGCAGCAGGAAATAAAGTCCGTGTTTATCGCAAAATTAAAGCAAAAGAATTATGGAACTTAATTAATATTTGTGCAACATATTCTGCGGAACCAGGAATTTTCTTTATTGATAATGGTGCGACACGTTCTCTTATAAGTGCGGCTTAAACGCATGAAATAGAGGGTTTAACAAACGAAAGTTATGTTAAATACAACTGATAATTCCGATAGTGGGAATGAAAGCCGTCACGTTGAGCTGAAACCACTATGATGAGACTCCTACATGCATGGAATCATGATAGTGATGAAGTGTATGAAGCTAGGTAAAGTCGTCTGAATTTGACCTAAAACGCACTTAGAGTCATGGTCGAAGATAGGGCGGTCAGCCGAAAAAGATGAATATGGTGAGAATGTCAGATTAGCAACCTGACTGACGAACTTGCGAATGAAAGGGTCTAGAATGAAATCCGCTTGAAAAGGTGGAAGGTTAACCAGTTTAACCGAGATTGTCGTGGAGTAAGCCCGTTGTCATGAAACACGATATAGTGAACAGAGACACTATGTAATCTCAGGCTCAGAGCAAGCACCTAAGTTCAATCATATGGCTGGGAATTATTGGAACGTGGTAAGCAAGGAACACTCATTCAAGGACTATCATCCGAGTAGTTGATATAAGGATTTTTAATCTGAAATTCATTTATCCTTGTGAAAGTAGGGTCACAGTACCGAAGAAGCTTATGAAAATAAGTGGAGGGATAGACCCAAGTCTAATCCAATAAATTAAACCAAACAAAACAAGTGAATTCGATGGTCGGGTAAGAATGCAGGGAATCACTAAGAAAGTCAGGTGATCTGCAACGAATACGAGCCTAAGACACAACGAGTATTATGGTATGCAAGAGGTTTTTGATGAATTATTTACCAAGAGTGAGGAAGGACATCTTTTCAAAAATCTATTTAACCTAATCATAGATGAAAGAAACATCCTACTAGCTTACAGAAACATAAAAGCCAATAAAGGTTCTAAAACTGCCGGATCAGATAAGTATGTGATTGACAACTATAAAGTGATGAATAAACAAGAATTCATCACTCTCATTCGAACTTCGCTCAAAGATTACAAACCTAAAGCAGTCCGCAGAGTAATGATTCCAAAGGGAATGGATAATACCCAATTTAGACCTTTAGGAATACCAACAATGTTGGATAGGCTAATTCAACAGATGTTTAAACAAATTCTTGAACCTATCTGTGAAGCTAAATTTTATAATCACAGTTATGGTTTCAGACCATTACGAAGCACAAAACATGCTTTATCTAGGGTGAATTTCTTAGTTAATATCTCACAATTACATTATGTAGTAGATATCGACATAAAGGGATTCTTTGACAATGTAAATCATAGGGTTCTCATGAAGCAAATGTGGAATTTGGGTATTCATGATCGAGGGGTTTTAGCAATCATAAGCAAAATGCTTAAAGCCCCGATAAAAGGTATTGGAATTCCAAACAAAGGTACTCCACAAGGAGGAATACTCTCACCTTTACTCTCTAACATTGTTCTTCATGACCTAGATATGTGGGTAAGTAATCAATGGGAAACTTTTGAAACGAAGCATGAGTATTCTCAGAATGTAAAGAAGTACTTAATGTTGAAACGAAACTCGAATATGAAGATTGGCTTTATAGTTCGATACGCAGATGATTTCAAAATTATGACGAATAATCATGAGAATGCAGTCAAATGGTTTCATGCAGTGACAGGATACTTGAAGGATAGATTGAAATTAGATATCTCACCTGAGAAATCTAAAATTACAAATCTCAAAAAGAAGTCCTCGGATTTCTTGGGATTTAAAATTAAGGCTGTTAGGAAGAAACAAAAACATCTTGTTAGGGTAAATATGATTGATAAGAAGAAAGCTGATGTCATTAGGAAAATGAAGGAACTAATTCTTAGAATAAGGAAGGAAACGACCATTAATAACATAAGGCTCTTTAATGCTTATGTAATGGGGATACAAAATTACTTTAAATACGGGAGTATGGTTCCAACAGATTTCAAAGACATAGCACACAAGGTTCATCCTTATGCTAGGAGTAAACTACATCAAGTTGGAGGGAAATATGCACATCCAACAGATGCTAGTAAAGTTTATAATCAGTATTACTCTAACAGTCTCAAAACATGGAAAGTATTAGATGTTTATCTCTTTCCTATAAATGGGATAACAAGTTTTACTGAATCTAGACAATTTAATCCTAAGCTTTCGGTCTATACTGAAGAAGGTAGAAAATTAATTCACAAAAAACTTCAACCAGTTGTTGAATATAACATAAGATTACTAATGCAATCCAAAATACAAGACCAATCAATTGAATATCAAGACAATAGACTTTCCCGTTACTCAATGAAGAATGGATGTTGTGAAATACTTGGTATCTTTCTTGAAGCACATGAAGTTCACTGTCATCATGTAAAGCCTAGAAGTTTAGGTGGAACCGATAAGTATGATAACCTCAAAATTATCCATGAAGACATGCATAGACTAATTCATGCGACCGAGAAGGAAACGATTGATAAGTACCTTGTTAAATGGAAACTCAATCAGAATTCGAAACTGATTGAGAAGATAAATGCATTACGTAAGAAATGTAAGAACGAGCCAATCGTGATTTAATAGCAATGAAAAAAACTTGCACAATACTCGATAAATAATTTTTAAGCTTGTAACTTGTTAAAATTTGGTTTAGTAGGATTAGATGGAACGCCGTATGAGGGGAAACTCTCACGTACGGTGTGAAGTGGGGGAAAAGGTGGAGAATAGCTTCAAAGCCTTACCTATCACTATCGAATGAAATGACAAATGCAACTAGCTATGGTCAAAAAGTTGTGGCGACAAACCCATGTGGAGAGCAGCCATTAGCACCATTTAGCGTATGTAATTTAGCTGCTGTTAATCTTGCAGAAATGGCAGATAAGGAAAAGAAAACAGTTAACTTTGAAAAACTAAAGAAAACAGTAGAAGTTGGCATAAGAATGCAAGATAACGTAATCGATGCGACACCTTATTTCCTGGAAGAAAATAAGAAACAAGCTCTTGGGGAACGTCGTGTAGGTCTTGGGGTAATGGGACTTCATGATTTACTAATTTACTGTGAAACAGAATACGGCAGTGAAGAAGGCAATGTTTTAGTAGACAAAGTGTTTGAAACGATTGCTACTACTGCTTATAGAGCATCGATTGAGTTAGCAAAAGAGAAAGGTAGCTTCCCATTCTTGAAGGCTGAGACAAGAGAAGATGAAGCGAAACTACGTAACGCCTTTATCCATACGGGCTACATGAGAAAAATGCCTGAAGACATTAGAGAGGATATTCTTCAATATGGTATCCGCAATTCTCATTTATTAACAGTCGCTCCAACAGGAAGTACAGGAACGATGGTTGGTGTATCAACTGGTCTTGAACCATATTTTTCCTTCTCTTATTTCAGAAGTGGAAGACTAGGAAAATTCATCGAAGTGAAAGCAGATATTGTGCAAGAATATTTAGATGCACACCCAGAAGCAGATCCAAATAATCTTCCAAAGTGGTTCGTTGCTGCAATGGATTTAGCTCCAGAAGCACATGCTGATGTTCAATGTATCATTCAAAGATGGATTGATAGTTCGATTAGTAAAACGGTAAATGCACCAAAAGGATACAGTGTAGAACAAGTTCAAAAAGTATATGAAAGATTATATCGTGGTGGAGCTAAAGGCGGTACCGTTTATGTAGATGGCTCACGCGATAGTCAAGTATTAACCTTAAAAGCGGAAGAAAACACATTTGAAGAAGCTCAACCACAAAAACGTGAAGAACCACATGTAGTTCTTGTAGATACTATCAATGAATTGAAATCAACGAATGTAACGATTGGATCAGAAATTGGTGATACATGTCCTGTATGTCGCAAAGGTGTTGTCGAAGAAATCGGTGGCTGTAACACTTGTACGAATTGTAACACGCAATTAAAGTGTGGTTTGTGATTCGTTAATAGAGACAGAAGTGTTGCTTTAAAATCAAGTTTTATGGAAAAAATCCTCTTTGGTTCCTTTACTAAAGAGGATTTTTTGTATTTCTGGAAAATGGAAAGGTGTTTGCAAGAATGTTTAAATGCAAACGTTCATCATCAATAGAAAAAAAGCTGGAGAAAGGTATTGGACTGTATTTACCGATTGACTTTTTCTACAAGTCTCTTTAGAATAAATGTTGTACTTTTAAAATATAAGGAGGATTATTAAAAATGATACCTAGACTATGGACCCTAACTTTGAACCAGTAATTGAATACGGTCAAAGACTCTGTTTGTATACACAGAGTAAACGGGATAAGTCTGTCCTTTTTAATAATCTTCTTTTAATTATATTTATCTTCTTTGAAGAAAGGGATTATTCTGCTTTTCTTCATTTTTGTGTAATTTTCTTCGCTAAGAGAGAAGCTTATATGGTGACATTTACCTTCGTGCTTCTACTTTAATTAAGATGGGCAATTCCCTTTACTCTAAATCACAGACATGGTGTCTGTGATTTTTTGTTTTATCTAAATGTAGATGGAGGGGTTTCAAATGTGTATGTTACTTTTTTATTGATACGAGCTTAGTTCAGAAGCTCGTATCGATCCTTGCTATCGATACGAAATGATAAAATTTCGGGAGGTAGCAAATATGGAAAAAATCTGTTTTGAATTAGAAAATGTTGAATTAGCCTATTTAGATAAGGAAATCTTAAAGATCAACCGTTTAGCTATTCACCAATTTGACCGAATCGGGATTGTTGGTAAGAACGGTGTAGGAAAAAGTACACTATTGAAATTATTGGCAGGTAAGATACAACCCACAAAAGGGAGAGTGTCTCGTCATGTTGAATATGGATATTTTGAGCAGCTTGAAGCACCGACATCTCTTGGAGCCGATCCGGTATTACTTGGAAAATTAGATATCCCAAAAGATTCGGTTCAATTAAGTGGTGGAGAGCAGACAAGGATGAAGCTTGCTCAGTTGTTTACCAATTATTACGAAGGATTGCTAATTGATGAGCCGACCACACATTTGGATCAAGAGGGTATTTCCTTTTTTTTAGAGGAACTTCGTTATTATTATGGAGCGCTAGTATTAATTAGTCATGATCGTAGAGTGCTAGACGAATTAGTAACGACAATCTGGGAAATTCATGAAGGCAAGGTCCAGGTTTATTCAGGAAATTATAGTGAATACGTGGTCCAAAAGCAGTTAGAACGTGAGCAACAACAGCAAGCTCATGAACAATTCATAAAAGAAAAGAGCAGGCTTGAAAAAGCAGCACAAGAAAAAATGAAAAAAGCACAAAAGGTTGCTCAAGCAGGGCGGATGTCTAAAAGGGAAGCGAGTGCCTTACCGAACAAGTCGTTTATGACAAAGTCCAAAGGTACGAGTGCAAAAGCGATGCAGCGTGCAGCTAAAGCTATTGAGAATCGAATGGAAAAACTTCAAGAAGTCGAAGCTGTAAGTGAAAATAGACCAATTGTTTTCCGTCAAACGAAAGCTACAGAATTGCATAACAAGTTCCCGATTATGGCTGACGGCTTTACACTTCAAGTTGAGAATAAAGTATTAGTAAAAGATGTTAGCTTTCAGCTACCGCTTGGGAAAAAAATTGCGATTACAGGCAAAAATGGCAGTGGAAAAAGTACATTGCTAGATCATATTGCGAATAAAGGTAATGACCTGATAATTTCTCCAAAAGCAAAAATAGGATATTTCAAGCAAATGAGTTATCAATTCACTAATAATGAAACAGTTCTGCATTTCGTAAAAAATCGTTCAGGATATGATGAAACATTTTTACGAAGTGTTTTGCACTTAATGCAGTTTGTTGGTACAGATTTACAAAAAAGTGTAAAGTCACTAAGTGGTGGCGAAGCTATTCGCCTTCAACTTTGTCTGCTATTCTTAGGAGAATATAATATTTTATTGTTAGATGAACCAACTAATTTCTTAGATATCTATGCCATTGAAGCATTAGAAACCTTTATTACGGGATATGAAGGCACCATACTTTTTGTTTCACATGATCAACAATTTATAAAAAATGTAGCAGACTTGCAATTGAATATTCATAAGAAAAAATTGATACAAAAATGAGTGGGAAAATTAGCCGTTAGAATTCGGCGGTTTTTTATTCCGCTCTTAACGGACAGACCCGACCGAAAGTTGCGGAAAATCGATAAAGCTCCCGTAAAAGTCGAGTCCGTGCAACTAAACATCAGTGGGGGATGAAGGAAAATCCCCACTGATGGAAGTTTCACTTTATTTTTTTGGTGAAATATGGGTTAACGAGGTGATTTTAACCTTATTATATAGCTACGATATTTATAAAAAAGATGAGGAGAAACACCTTTTGGATTTGATTATTGCAAACGGGCTCTATTCTTGAAAATAAAAAGAAAATAATAGAAAATAAATTACAGGCTCTAAAATATCCATGTTAGTTAAGATACTGTTGATAAGGCATACTACCAAAACAACGGATTTTTTGAAGTGCTTAGCTATTAGGTTTAATGAAAATACCCGCACATAACTTGATAATGGAGTGGAATAAATGAAACAAATTTCAATTTTAATTGCTGATGATGAGGAGGAGATAGCTGATCTAGTCGCAATTCATCTAGAAAAGGAAGGATATAATGTCATTAAAGTACATGATGGCCAAGAAGTTATACATGTTACCCAGGCTCAATCAATTGATTTGCTGATTTTGGATATTATGATGCCGAAAATGGATGGATATGAAGTAACCCGTCAGATTCGAGAACAATATAATATGCCTATTATTTTTTTGAGTGCAAGAACCTCTGATTTCGATAAGGTACATGGACTAGTGATTGGGGCAGATGATTATATGACTAAACCATTTACGCCAATCGAATTGGTTGCACGTGTGAATGCGCAATTGCGGCGCTTTATGAAGTTGAATCAACCCAAAGTAGCGGATAAGAAAACTATTTTGGAATTTGGTGAAATAGTGATCTCTCCTGATCAACGTACAGTTTTGCTATATGGTGAAACAGTCGAGCTAACGCCAAAAGAGTTTGACATTCTGTATTTATTAGCTAGTCATCCAAAGAAAGTTTATAGTGTAGAAAATATTTTTCAGATAGTGTGGGGGGATGCATACTTTGAAGGGGCTAATACGGTAATGGTACATATTCGCACCCTAAGGAAAAAACTTGGAGAAGATAAGCGGAAAAACAAGCTAATCAAAACCGTTTGGGGAGTGGGGTATACATTCAATGGCTAAATTTATACGCAGTTTTCGCGCTAAAATAATCGTATTATTTGGTCTAAGTATGCTTCTCGGTGGTATAATAACTTACTTATTCTTTAAAGGACTACAGCTTTATTATCATGCAACTGTTCGTCGAGGTGACCCGTTAGCTGAACTTCGTCAATTCATAGGCAGTATCGGAGACTTTAACTTCTTTTTTATACTATTTATCTCCCTTTCGTTCGTGTTTTTCTTTTTACTTACTAAGCCCTATTCTACCTATTTTAATGAATTATCAAATGGAATTACTTATCTTGCTCGTGGCAACTTTAAACATCGAGTTTATATCCATTCAAATGATGAATTTGGAGATATTGCCCAAGCAATTAATCTGGCAAGTGAAAAATTAGAAGAAGCCATACAAAGAGGCGATTTTTCAGAAAACAGTAAGGAGCAATTAGTTGTAAATTTAGCCCATGATTTGCGGACTCCACTAACTTCTGTTTTAGGTTATTTAGATTTAATCCTTAAAGATGAGAAGTTGACTAAAGAACAAGTCAGGCATTTTTTAACGATTGCCTTTACTAAATCGCAGCGGTTAGAAAGACTGATTGATGAATTATTTGAAATAACTAGAATGAACTATGGCATGTTACCAGTTGAAAAAAGGCAAATTAATTTAAGTGACCTACTTCTCCAATTAAAAGAAGAATTGTATCCTGTTTTTGAGAAAAATGATTTGATCGCTCGAATGAATATTTTACCCCATTTACCTATTTTGGGTGACGGGGAGATGTTAGCTCGTGTGTTTGAAAATCTTTTAACCAATGCCAATCGTTATGGATACGATGGTCAGTTTGTAGATATAAACGGCTTTGTTGATGGAGAAGAAGTGGTTGTTCAAGTTGTAAATTATGGAGATAGTATTCCAGCGGATGAACTTCCATATCTTTTTGATATGTTTTATACCGGTGATAAAGCACGTACTCACCAGGAAGATAGCACAGGTCTTGGTTTATTCATTGCAAAGAATATTGTGGAGCAACATAATGGAACGATTACAGCTGAAAGTAGTTTAATACGGACTGTATTTGAAGTTCGTTTACCGCAAGAAAGTGTTCCAATTGACCAAGTTTAAATCTTTCATAAAGGATTTAAGAAAAATTTAAATTTTACCCTACTCTTTATTTAAAAAGTTTTTCCTATTCTAGAAGAGAATAGGAGGAACGTGAAATGAAGAAGTGGGGTTTTTTATTGTTGTTAGTAATATGTCTGAGTTTTGTATTTGTCAATAAAGAATGGTCTATTCAAAATAAAGTTGAAGTTGAAGGAAATGAAAAAAATAACATTGATCCTATAGATAATAGCGAGACTTCTGAAGGTTTCCAAACGATAGCGATTACGAAAGAACAAATCTTTCAAGGAAATTTACTTTTGGTTAATAGTGAAAATCCGGTTCACCAAGAGAGTATAAAATCAGATGTTGTAAATTTATTTATGCATAGAGAATTGACAACTGGTTACGGGTTGCTTGATAACGAAATTAAATTGTCAAAGGATGTTGCCCGTAAATTTTCGGTAATGATAGCTGCTGCTGAAAAAGAGGGGGTTCGCCATTTCTTAATTAATAGTGGCTTTCGAGACTTCGATGAGCAAAATGTGCTTTATCAAGAAATGGGCTCTGACTATGCTTTGCCTGCAGGCTATAGCGAACACAATTTAGGTTTATCACTTGATGTGGGATCAACTCTAACGAAGATGGAGGTAGCACCTGAAGGTCAGTGGTTAGAAGATAATGCTTGGAAATATGGCTTTATTTTACGCTATCCAAAGGATAAAACAGAAGTTACTGGAATTCAATATGAACCTTGGCATATTCGCTATGTTGGATTGCCGCATAGTGCGATTATGGAGGAAAAGAATTTTGCTTTGGAAGAATATTTGGATTACTTAAAAGAAGAAAAAAAACTTTCTACGAGTGTAAACGGAGAAAAATATGAGATCTTTTATTATCCTGTTAAAAAAAATACTGATGTTCTTGTGCCGGACAATCTTCGTTATGAGATATCAGGCAACAACGTGGATGGTGTAATTGTCACAGTACTTCCTGAATCAACAAATACTAACTTAAAAAGGGAAAGGATGGCAAAATGAGTAAATCGAAAATAATGCATAGAATTATCGTACTAGCACTTTTTATCTTTTATATATGCGAATTATTTAAAATCATTCTATTTAAGTTCCGTTGGAGAGATACGACCTTCCTCATGTCTCAACTTCAGAGGAATCTTGGGAACCCTGATAATCTCGTGTACCAATTGCAAAGAGGCAATTTCATCCCATTAAAAACAGTATCTATTAATATTCAGAGTCTATCGGGCTGGCATGATTTAAGTAATTTTGTTGGAAATATTGCAGCGTTCATCCCTTTTGGAATATTTCTTGTATTATTGTCTAAAAAAAGGGGGATATCATTCAGAGGTGTATTAGGCCAATCCTTTATTTTAAGTTTATCCTTGGAATGTCTACAGGTCGTTTTTTCACTCGGAATTTTTGATGTAGATGATCTACTATTAAATACCTCTGGGGGATTAATTGGCTTTGGTGCGATCAAGCTTTATCGTAAATTTACAGTTAATACATCAGGCGTTGAACAAGATGGAGATATGGTTGAAAAACAGAAGATTTAGAATATCGAGAAAGAAGAACTGTACCGTTATTTAGCAAAATGGGAAGGGGATGCGGTGAATTAGGTAATAGTGTTAAATCAGCTAACAGAAGCTCCAAAGTAATTCCCAAAGTGGCATTATTGATGAAGTTTTCGCCTGGAAAAATTATCGATTTTTAAATGACTACTAAACAATACTTTACAAAGAAAGATCCAATTTGATCAAATCGAATAAAAAAGGTACGGAAGAAGGCTGTGCAAACTAATCTGCACAGCCTTCTATATATTGAAAATGTTAGTATCTATTTTCTGAAAGTTGGTCTCAATAATAACCGTAAGGCGGGATGCCATACCCATATCCGTATGGTGGATAACCATATCCTCCATATAATGCTGGACCAAGTAAAGCACCAGTAGCAAATCCACCAAGTAGACCTAAACCAAGTCCTAAGCCAGCACCGCCAAATCCAAAACCTGGTCTTCCAAAACCAAACCCCGGTCTGCCGATTCCAAAGCCCGGACGTATTCTTCTCACATCATTTGCATAAATGAAATGATTCTGCATAAAATCTCCTCCTCTTTTTCTAACTAACTTCTAGCACTATCACCATTTCAAACATTATCTTTAGTTTGTGAACAAACAAAGTGCGTGCACTTTCATCTTTCGGGATAGTGTATGTGTCTATTTCCTTTTTTGCTTGATATAAACGCCTATCTCTACTTACAACAATCTTTCTATTGTGTTTTCTACTGAATGAACGGAAATGTGTGAACATTTAACTTGTCTGTTGTACTATTTTCCCCTTCGAAATACTAAATTTGAGTATAGAGATGGAGAATTCCTTACATTTGTCTTCAATTGTCTTAGTTGGTTGTTAAAAGGAGGGAAAAGTATGTATATTGATGGAGTCTTTTCCGGTGGAGGAATTAAGGGGTTAGCATTAGTAGGGGCATATGAAGTCGTAGAGCAGCGAGGTTTTCATTTTGCTAGACTGGCAGGAACGAGCGCTGGATCCATTGTTGCAGCTTTAATTGCCGCAGGATATAAGAGTAAAGAAATAGCTAATTTATTGGAGGAACTGGATTTAAGCACTTTTTTAGATGAAAGAAAATTGCTCATTCCCTTTCCACTCGCGAAATGGTTTTTTCTATATTGGAAGTTGGGATTATATAAAGGAGAGGAATTAGAAAAGTGGATAGCAGATAAATTAGCCGCAAAAGGATTAAGAACATTTGCAGATATACCTCCGCAATCATTACGTTTCATTGCGTCAGATATTACAAATGGAGTATTAATGATTCTGCCAGATGACTTGCTTAAATACGGAATCAACCCTCAAACCTTTTCCATTGCAAAGGCGGTTAGAATGAGCTGTAGTCTTCCTTATTTTTTTGAACCTGTAGTAATTGGGAGTAAGTCAAATAAAAATGTGATTGTGGATGGAGGTGTGCTCAGTAATTTCCCGATGTGGCTATTCGATCAAGAGAACGTTCTGAAAACAAGGCCCGTTTTAGGAATTAAATTAAGCCATAATATCAAAGAGCATCCAAAACATAAAATTCATAATGCAATCGATTTATTTGCAGCGATGTTTGAAACGATGAAAGATGCTCATGATTCTAGATATATTTCCCGAAAACATGAAAAAAATATTATCTTTGTACCAACAGAAGGAGTAGTGGCGACAGAATTTTCCTTAACGAAAGAAAATCAAGAAAAGCTTATTCAATTAGGAAGAGATTGTGCGATAAAGTTTTTTAAAACATGGACTTATTGATAAAGTGAAACTAACCATCTAGTGGGGGGAGTCCTTCTTTTTTCCTTTCTCCTCTGCATTTTGGTTTTCATTCACTTGGTGAACGCCACTTTTTCGTTTGTTTCTCTGCATTTTGGTTTTCATTCACTTGATGAACGCCGCTTTTTCGTTTGTTCCTCTACATTTTGGTTTTCATTCGCTTGATGAACGCCACTTTTTCGTTTGTTCCTCTACATTTTGGTTTTCATTCGCTTGATGAACGCCACTTTTTCGTTTGTTCCTCTGCATTTTGGCGTTCATTCGCTTGATGAACGCCACTTTTTCGTTTGTTCCTCTGCATTTTGGCGTTCATTCGCTTGATGAACACCACTTTTCCCCTTCAACCCCCCTGAAGGTTAGTTGAACCAATTGGACTTTTTACGAATAGTTGATCTCAAGTGATCTTCCTCGAATTCTCAAAAGTTTGAGACTGAGTTTTACTGTTAGTTAAGGTGGGATAAATGCACTTTTAGAGGAGTATAGAAGTAATGCATTCCAAGAGAGAATTAATTTATAAGGCTGTTTTCGTAAAGTTTGTTGCTCCATTTTTCCAACTAATTCTTTTTTTCGATTGAAAAACAACAATCCTTTAGAAAACAGCCATTTATAAAAAAAGAATCGAGCTCTTTATAAAGAGGCTCGATTCTTTCTTTTGCTCTTCTTCCCCTCAATAACAGTCAAATGAGCTGTACTTTTGCTTCGTTTATGCTTATTGGCTTTTAAGGAAGAGGATTTGGTTGAGTGCTGTTGTGCTATTGGTGATTTTTCTCTAGTTTGTAGTCGCTTTTTTGATTGCTTTGCAGCTTTTAGAAAAGCTCTTTGTTCTCTTTTTTGCGGACTAGATGTACTGAAATGGCGATAAATGAACCAGATAATGGCACCGACAGCAAACATGACAGCAATGTTTAGAAAAAATCCTGTTGGATTTTTAATTAAATTTACAGCTAGGCCAATGAAAGCAAAGAAAATGATACTTCCAAATATAATAATTGAAAATCGGTTCTTCAAAAAAGCCACCTCCCTAAAAGCATGATGAGCATTTTTTCTAACTTTTAAACTATTATTAAGAAAAGTTTATTCAAAAAAGGCTAAATTGTTCACATGAAAAAGTTTTCAGAAAAAGATTTTTAACAAAAAAATAGTATGTGTAGATCAATCTTGTATTTATATTGAATCTATTTCCCTTTATTATCCATCATACCCTTTTTATTTGCTCATTCAACCATTGCTTTTGATAATTGTGCTTCTGTTTCTTCTTCACGCCTTTTTAATTCATTAAAGGAAAGGATTGCTACTTCTACTTGCTCATTACTCGGTTCTTTTGTTGTTAATAATTGCAGCCAAAGTCCTGGTAATCCAAGGTATTTTAATACAGGAACCTCTCTTAATTTATTGGTGATCTGAAGTACTTCAAAAGAAATGCCAATAACGAAAGGAATTAAGGCAATTCGGATTAATACTCTTTCAAACAGATTCTCTGGATAGAAGAATAAATAAAGGAATAGTCCGACAATTACCGTAAAAAGAATAAAACTTGATCCGCAGCGATAATGTAATCTTGATGCTGCTTGGACATTTTCAATCGTTAATTCTTTTCCATTTTCATATGCATTGATTACCTTATGTTCGGCGCCATGATATTGAAATACTCTCTTTATAATAGGTGTTAGTGAAACAAAGTAAATGTATCCAAGTAAAAGGATAAGCTTAAAAAAGCTTTCTAGTAGGATTTGAGCAACATGACCAGAAATAATCGGCATAAACATAGCCGCTAGAAAGGTCGGAATAAGCGTAAAGATGAATTTTCCAAATAGAAAGGAAAGCACTCCTAGAACTGCTACTCCTAAAATCATGGATAGTTTAGATGGTTCTTGTTCTTCCAATTTATAATCTTCTGAAGGGTCAAGATCAAATCGATCTGTTGAAAAATTTAAATGTTTTGTTCCGTTCCCACTTGATTCGATTATGGCAATAAGACCTCTTAAGAATGGGATTTTCTTAAATTTTGCTAGCTTTGTATTATACTTTCTTGGAAGATGAAAATAATCAATCGACTGATCTTTTCGTCTTATAGCTGTTACATAATGATGTTTACCTCCAAACATAACACCTTCTACAACAGCCTGACCTCCGTATAATGGTTTTTGTTCACTTGACATGTACAATTACACCAACCTCAGGATAAATTAGGTGAACACAACGGGCTTCTATATAATGAAGAATATTTATGGTTGTAATTTCCCCTAATACTATCTTACTAAAAAATTCAAAAAACCACTAGCGTGACATCACATCCTATCTTAATCCTTCTTTTTAATTAATCATAAATAAGAATAATGCAAGGAAAGAAAAGGAATGGGACATACTACTAGTCGGAGGTGGATATTATGGAGAACAAACAACAATCACACGATGAAAAAGATAGACCGATGTCTTTTATTGCCTTAGTTATTTGGACAGGGATGTTTGGCGGTATTTTTTGGTCTTTAATTGGTTACGTTGGGTATGTTTTTAATTTTACGGAAATACGTCCTAATATTATTTTAGAACCTTGGGCTATAGGAAGTTGGAAATATGGTTGGCTTGGAACAGTGATCAGTATTATCGCAATTGGTTTTTTCTCCACTGGTGCGGCTTTTGCTTATTATTTAATGCTTAGAAAATTTAAGACCGTTTATATTGGGATGGGGTTTGGAATTGCATTATTTGCTTGTGTATTTATTGTTTTAAATCCAATTTTTCCAAGTATGGCGCCTTTCTTAGAGTTGAAAAGAGATACGATTATCACATCTGTATGTTTATACATTTTATATGGAGTTTTTGTTGGATATACAATTTCCTATGAAGAAAATGAAATTCAAATAAAAAAATGGAAAGAAACTAAGCCAGCTACGACTTTAACAGGTAATGAAGGAGAATAAAAAGTTTTCTTCCTGTTAATTACTCATAGCTAATTAGGGAGTCTAATATCTTTGTTTACATGCTATTTTGTCTGTATTTCAAGCGTATTTATGATAAAATGATTTACATGAGTGTACTTTTTCATCATTCAGATTATTACCTTATCTAGAAGTTGTTAAGGCTTTAAGAAGAACTGTGCCTCTAGGAATGCGTATAAAGTGAGGGAGAGGATTTAAATGGAGAAACTTAAAAGAGTAAGAGAAGCACTAACAGAAGTTGGGGCAGATGGTATTTTAATAACTAGCACTTATAACAGACGCTATGTTAGCAACTTTACAGGTTCTTCAGGAGCTGTCTTAATTAGTGGGGAAAAGGCTTTATTTATAACAGATTTTCGCTATGTAGAGCAGGCGGGAAATCAATGTATTGGATTTGATATCGTTCAGCATAAAGGGGCAATTCTTCAAGAAGTAGCTAATCAAGCAGAGAAACTAGGGATAAAGAACTTAGCATTCGAACAAGATTACACTACATTTACGCAGTATAAGGAGCTAGAAACGGTAGTAAAAGGAGAATTAGTGCCAGTTTCGGGGATAATTGAAAAGTTACGCTTGATTAAGACAAATGAAGAGATTAAGATATTAAAGGAAGCTGCTAAGATTGCTGATGCTGCTTTTACTCATATCCTTGATTTTATCAAGATTGGGAAAACAGAATTGGAAGTTTCGAATGAATTAGAGTTTTTTATGAGAAAATTAGGCGCCACTTCATCTTCTTTTGATACTATTGTTGCATCAGGAAAAAGATCTGCCTTGCCACATGGTGTTGCATCCGATAAAGTGATTGAAGCTGGTGATTTCATTACATTGGATTATGGTGCGTATTATAATGGATATGTATCTGATATTACGAGAACAATTGCGATCGGTAACCCAGATGAGAAATTAAAAGAAATCTATGATATCGTCTTAACTGCTCAACTGAAGGGTATGGAAGGCATTAAACCAGGAATTACCGGTGTCGAAGCAGATGCACTTACTCGTGATTACATAACTGAAAAAGGGTATGGAGAGTATTTTGGACATACAACAGGCCACGGAATAGGATTAGAAGTCCATGAAGGACCAAATTTATCCTTCCGTAATAATGCTCCGCTAGAACCAGGTATGGTAGTAACAGTAGAACCAGGTATTTATATTCCAGGTCTTGGTGGAGTGCGTATTGAAGATGATACAATAATAACAAAAGATCATAATGAAGCTTTAACCCATTCAACGAAAGAACTGATTATTTTATAGGAGGATTACTGCATGATTTCAGTAAACGATTTTAAGACAGGTTTAACAATTGAGGTAGACGGCGGAATCTGGCGCGTGCTTGATTTCCAACACGTTAAACCTGGTAAAGGTGCAGCGTTTGTTCGTTCAAAATTAAAAAATTTACGTACAGGTGCTGTTCAAGAAAAAACTTTTAGAGCTGGGGAAAAAGTTGCGAAAGCACAAATTGATAATCGTAAAATGCAATATTTATATGCAAACGGCGACCAGCACGTATTCATGGATGTAGAATCTTATGATCAAATTGAGCTTTCAGATTCTGTAATTGAATACGAATTAAAATTCCTAAAAGAGAATATGGAAGTCCATATAATGATGTATCAATCAGAAACACTAGGTGTAGAACTTCCAAACACAGTTGTATTAGAAGTGGCTGAAACTGAGCCTGGTATTAAAGGAGATACTGCTTCAGGTGGTACAAAACCTGCAGTAATGGAAACAGGTCTAACTGTTCAAGTTCCTTTCTTCGTTAATCAAGGGGACCGTTTAATTATTAACACAACAGAAGCTAGCTATGTTTCTCGTGCATAATGTTCTAAAATGTAGGTAATATACTAATTTTACCATTTGCATTCCGGTAAAAATTCATGTATGATAAAAACATAGAAGCTGCGTTGTACGTTATCGTATGAAGTTTCAACCTTTATCGATATTTAGGGAGTTCTATATTAAAGAAGGATCAGCAGGCCTAATGCCATTCGTCATTAGGACATATGATGAGAGCTTTTGCGAACACCCACCTGGTGGAGCAGGTTTTGAAACTCCATACACCTAAGCGGCAAATGCGGCTGGAAAAGGAGGTAATCATTTGATTGCCTCCTTTTTCCATGGAAATATAGTGGCTCCTATTTTCTGGATTTTCTCTGGAAAATACTTGTGTTGAAAATATAAACGCTGTAATAATGGCGTTATCGTTTCTTATAAGCAGGAAATAAAAATACTTAATGAAATGAAAAGGGCTTTAGTTATAGACTTAAGAAAAACGAATGAAAATTTTCCAAAGGAGTAGGATTACGAATTTATCCTACTCTTAATTTTTGTCCTAGGTATATTTTATTGACATCCCTCAATTGATTCCATTCCTTCACTTTACCAACACTTGTATGAAACATCTTCGCAATTTGGCTGACTGTATCTCCTTTTTTTACGACATAATAGACAGCTTGTGTGGATGGTATTTTGATTTTCTGCCCGACTTTTAGCAGATTTGGATTTTCTATTTGGTTTTAAGCTGAGAGTACTTTGATGGTTGTATTATATTTCCTGCTAATTTGATACAGTGTATCGCCTGCTTTAACAATATATTCTTTATTATTAGAGGTAGTTGCTTTAGTATCTGTTTCAAAATATGGAAGTGGGTTAACTGCATTAGACTTAAGGACATTCCAGCGGCCAACATGTAATTCAAAATGCAAATGCTGACCTGTTGAATCTCCTGTACTGCCCATAATGCCGATAACTTGTCCTTTTTTGACAGAATCTCCAACCTTTACTTTTCGAGAACCACTTTTTAAATGGGCGTATACTGTTTCATATTCTTGTCCAGAAATTTGATGAAGAATCATAATGCATTCTCCGTAACTTGCTGAATAATAGGATCTAGTAACAGTTCCATCAGCACTTGCCCTAATTGCATTGATTCCATTTTCTGCAAAGTCCACACCGAAATGTTTGTCCTTACCTGTTGAGTGGAATCCATTTGATATATATGTTACCGAAGTTGGTTTTGAAAACATGGTAATATCACCTCATGATAGCATATGATGAAGTGATTATTTTTGGTTGGACTACCTTTTTATTTTGGGAAATCATACCCCATAATTGCGGCGATTTTTTTCGGAATATCAGTGTTATCTAGCACACCATGAAATTCTTCCGCACCTGTTCCAACTGCGAAAACAACAATCATATTACTTGTATGTCCTCCTGTATCACTAAGCTGCTGTATTTGCGGTTGTATGATGCCGGCGTGATAATGGTTGGCGATTATATTGCCGATTTTCCAGTCAATTTGTTGCTCAAGATAAACCTGTCCTTTGTTTCGCATTGTATTTGTTTGGAATTGCTTAAGCTCTTCTTTACTTAAATCAATAGCTGCATAGTCTTTAAAAACCTTCCGGATGCTGTTTGTCGTATAACCATTGCCTGTTTTTTTCTTGCTTAATTGTTGTGCCATGTAATGTGGAGAGGCAGAAATGTCTTTAAGCCCGTTTATATCCATTGCTTCTGTGGCAGAAACCCCCATTGTCTCATGGTCGGCAGCAACAACAACTAAAGTATCCTTTCGTTTATTAGCCCATTCTACACAATATTTCACAACATCATCGAAAGCAATGGTTTCTTTCCATATTCCTGTAATATCTGATGAATGGGAGGCATGGTCGATTCGGCCTCCTTCTATCATTGCAAAAAAACCTTTTTCTTCATCTGCTAAAACATTTAAAGCTTTTTCAGTCATTTTCTGTAAAGATGGTTCCGTTGTTTTGAGATGATTTCTGTCTAGTTGGAAATTTAAATGAGCATCCCCAAATAAACCGAGAATTTTTTTCGCATCTGTTTTTTCTAATTGATCAGCCGTTGTTAAAAAATCATATCCAGCCTTTTTATAGGCATCGATAAGATCAATTCCTCTTTTATCATTGCGAGTGAAGTATTTTTTACCGCCACCCATAATAATATCGACTTTATTGCTTAATTGTTGCTTTGCAATTTCCTCTTGGTCTGCCCATCTATTATTAACGCTTGCTGTAAAGCTTGCAGGCGTTGCATCTGTTACAGAATTCGTCGTAATAATCGCCGTTTTCTTGCCAGCTTTTTTAAAGCTATCTAAAATACTGTCTTCGTTTTTCCCCTCAGGTGTCATGCCGATCATTCCATTATCTGTTTTCCTACCAAGTGCGAGTGCTGTCCCTCCAGCAGCAGAGTCTGTTACACGATTATTGTTGGATGATGTATGAACGATAGCGGTATGAGGAAGTGTTTCGATAAAAAGTCTTCCTTTTGTTCCATGCTCAAATAATCGAGCAATCTCCATTTGCCCAATGCCCATGCCATCGCCAATTAATAAGATAACGTTTTTAGGTATTCTTTTTTGTTCCTTGCTTAAAGCAGGTTTATGTCCCGCTGTTTGAACAGAAAGAAAGAGCCCTAAACTGATGGAAAGAAAGACGAGAAGTAATTTTTTCATGTCCTTTTCCTCCTATATTTTTTAGCTTTTAATCTTATATAGCTTTTGAAAAAAAGCTAATTTTTAACCATTTTTTACACTTGGTGCCATCCTTCTATATAAAGGCTGATTTCATATACTTGGCGAAGCCTAAATATAGCAGATACCTTTTCATTATCCTCTATGGTATCTAAGTGTTTTCAAGCTGCTCAGCTTAGTTAAATAATAATCTTTCCTATGAAAAAACAATAATTGATAAAAATAGAAGAATTAAATCCGAAGTGACATAAAAGAAGAAGACAAGCATACATTTTAATAAGTCATCCTATATATGTCATAACAAATCAGTTTAAATATTGTAAAAGCCTTTTTAACAAAGGAGGAATTTCATTGTGAATACCATCTATTCTTTTTTGCCAAAATCTATTGAAAATCATATTCTCACAATCCCTCCAGCAGAAAGATTAGGAATGGAAGAGATTCGAGTTCGAATAGGCAGGCCATTAGAAGTTTTTATTAATGGGCGTTCTATCTTTTTCCCATTTATCGTTTCAAAAGAGGATGGGAATCAATTGTTAAATAAAATAAGTCAATATTCGGTTTATACAATGGAAGAAGAATTGAAAAGAGGATATATCACTGTTCAGGGGGGACATCGAATTGGACTAGCTGGCAGAGTGATTTTACAAGATAGCAAAGTCAAGGCTATACGAGATGTAGCTTCTTTCAATATTCGGATAGCAAAAGAGCAAATTGGAATAGCTAATTCATTTATTCCTTACTTATATGATAAGGGGAAATGGCATCATACGATGATTATTGGACCTCCTCAGACAGGGAAAACAACCTTGTTAAGAGATATTGCTAGACTAATTTCTTCGGAGGAGGAGAATTCTTTATTAAAACCAGCAAAAGTTGGAATTGTAGATGAGCGATCTGAAATTGCTGGATGTTTAGATGGGATCCCTCAAATGACATTTGGACCACGAATTGATGTACTGGATGCATGTCCAAAAGCCGAAGGAATGATGATGATGATTCGCTCCATGAGTCCAGATGTTCTAATTGTGGATGAAGTCGGTCGGAAAGAAGATGAAGAAGCCATTCTAGAAGCAGTAAATGCGGGCATCCAATTAATAATGACTACACATGGATCAAATTTAGATGAAGTGAAAAAACGGCCTATGCTCTCTAGAATGATAAAAATGGGCATATTTGAACGATATATTGAATTAAATAGAAAGAAAGGTCCTGGTACAGTGACAGCAATAAGAAATGGACAAGGCCAATTATTGATGGATGAAATGAAGGTGAAGTAAATGATGAAAATAATTGGTGCAATCTTAATTCTTGCTTCCACAAGCTGGGGTGGAATGGAATTTTCAAAGCTATTAAGCCAAAGACCAAAGCAAATTCGCGCATTAAAATCTGCACTACAATCTTTAGAGGCAGAGATTATGTATGGACATACCCCCTTGCACGAAGCAAGTAGAAGATTAGCAGAACAATTAAATGAGCCATTAAGTTCCTTTTTTGCGAGTTTTGCAGATCGCTTAATTAAAGAGGACACAACCGTGAAAGAAGCATGGGCAGTTTCTTTAAATGACATTTGGAAAAAAACGGCGATGAAGGGTACCGAATTAGAAATTATGAAGCAGTTTGGAGAGACATTGGGGCGGCATGACCGTCTATCGCAACAAAAGCAAATTATGCTAACACTTACTCATCTGGAAAGAGAAGAAGCAGAAGCAAGGGAAACGCAAGGGAAATACGAGAAAATGATAAGAAGTCTCGGGTTTTTGTCCGGCCTGCTGATTGTCATTTTATTGATGTAGTTTTAGGAGGAGACTTTTATGGGCTTAGAGGTCGATATTATATTCAAAATCGCTGGGGTTGGAATCGTTGTAGCTTTTTTACATACAATCCTCGACCAAGTCGGCAAAAAAGAATACGCGCAATGGGTTACGTTGTTTGGATTTATTTACATTTTGTTTATGGTAGCAAACATCGTGAATGATTTGTTCCAGAAAATTAAAGCAGTATTTCTATTCCAAGGGTAAAGGAGGATATCATCATTGAAATTCTTCAAATAGTTGGAATTGCACTCATTTCCACATTTTTAGCACTCGTGGTAAAAGAACAGAAGCCTAATATCGCTTTTTTACTAGTAGTTTTTGTTGGTTGTGCCATTTTTCTTTTTCTTGTTGATCAAATTGCCGCTATTATACAAATGGTTGAAAGAATAGCCTTAAATGCAAGGGTAAATACCGTTTATGTCGAGACGATTCTAAAGATTATTGGAATCGCCTATATCGCTGAATTTGCTGTGCAAATTACAAAAGACGCAGGGCAAGGATCGATTGCCTCCAAAATTGAACTTGCGGGAAAGATATTGATTTTAGCCATGGCAGTCCCAATATTAACCGTTTTAGTTGAAACCATTTTAAATATGATTCCCAATTAACTAGGAAACCGTTTTCCGAGGTGAAAAAATTGAAAACAAAGCTGAAAATCGTACTACTAATAATGGCAGCTATCTTTTTTCTCTATCAACCTATTGTACAAGCCTCACCTCACGAATCACCAAAAACAGAAGATACGGAAACAGCAGAGGAAATAAAGGAAGAAGGAATGGATCCAACAAAAATTGTTGAATCGCAATTGGAGTCTTTAGATCTCAATGAATTAACGGAATTTTGGGATTCTATCAAAACAGAGTATGGAGGTTTTTTACCAGAAAGTCAAAAGGGCAGTCTCTATGACTTTATGGTTGGGAATAAAAGCTTTGATTTACAGGGCTTTTTCCACGGAATGCTTCAATTTGCGTTCCATGAAATTATCGTAAATGGAAAATTATTAGGTTCCTTAATCCTACTTACTATATTTAGTGTCATGTTGCAGATGCTTCAAAATTCATTTGAGAAAAGCTCAATCAGTAAAGTAGCATATGCGATTGTTTTTATGGTGTTAATTATACTTGCATTAAATAGTTTTCATGTAGCTATTACATATGCGAGTGATGCTATTTCGAACATGACAAATTTTATATTAGCGCTGGTGCCGTTATTGCTGGCCCTTATGGCAGCATCAGGTGGTGCTATATCTGCTGCATTCTTTCATCCCGTCATTTTATTTTTAATGAATACAAGCGGCATGTTAATCGAGTATATTGTGCTCCCTCTGTTATTTTTATCCACATTACTCCATGTCGTAAGTAGTTTATCAGAACAATACAAAGTTACCCAATTAGCAAATTTGTTAAGAAATATTAGCATAGGGATTCTTGGGATTTTTTTAACGATATTTCTAGGTGTTATTTCTGTACAAGGGGCATCTTCTGCTATAACTGACGGGATTACGATAAAAACAGCTAAGTTTGTAACAGGGAATTTCATTCCTGTTATCGGACGAATGTTTACAGATGCAACAGATACTGTTATAAATGCCTCCTTATTATTAAAAAACACGGTAGGGATAGCAGGCGTAGTAATCCTTCTTCTTCTTGTAGCCTTTCCGGCAATCAAGATTTTAATGATTTCCTTTATATATAAATTTGCAGCAGCAATCTTGCAGCCAATCGGCGGCGGTCCAGTCATCAAATGTTTAGATGTTATTAGTAAAAGCGTCATTTATGTCTTTGCAGCATTAGCGATCGTGTCCCTGATGTTTTTCTTAAGCATTACAGTGATCATTGTTGCTAGTAACTTAACGATGATGGTCAGGTAGAAGGGGGGAGAAAGAATGAATTTTATTACAGAATGGGTCACTAATATTATTCTGTTTATTTTGCTAGCAACCGTTGTGGATATGCTTTTGCCGAATTCTACCTTTCAGAAATACGCCAAAATGGTTGCAGGATTATTGTTGATAACAGTCATATTGACACCTGTGTTTAAGCTGATATCTAGTGATTTTGAAGACGTTTTTACTGCTAGTGCAATGGGGCAGCCAGAACAAAAAAATATGAATAATTCGATCGAATTGAAAAAAAGAGAAATACAAGCCTCACTTGATGAATATACATTAAATAAAATGGCTGTCCAATTAAAAGAGGATGCAAATGAGGAGTTGATAGCAAATTACGGAATGGAGATCAATTCGATTCAATTATCGATAGACAAAGAAAAGGATGTTGGGTTTCCCGCAAACTTAACAGAACTGGTTATCCATATGAAAGATAGCAAGGATCAAAATAATGTTGTGGAAGCTGTAAGCCCTGTTCGAATTGATACACAGCAACCTCTTCTTGACAAAGATGAATCGAAACAAATGGATACAGAAAGTATTATTTCCTTTCTTTCCGAAAAGTGGGAAGTACGAGATGATGCAATTGTAATTATGTACGAAGGAGGGGAGGATGAGAAAAATGGATAACAAGGACAAAGGGCCATTAAGCTGGTTGAAAAATTTTCTGTCAAACGATGGGAATGAAAAAAAACAGGGGAAAACCACCTACATTGTCATCGTTGTATTGTTTGGAGTCGCCATCATGCTGTTGAGCAATATGTTTTTTAAGGATGATAAAAATGCCCAAGAAGTTGCAGTTTATAGTAATGATGCTTCCTCTCAAGATGCCGAAGAAACATTTGGACAAAAAGCCTCTAGTAACAACTTAACTATTGCTGATTATGAAGAACAATACAAAAAAGAAATTAAGGAAGCAATAACGGCAATAGCGGGAGTTAAGGATGCAATTGTTTATGTAAATATAGAAGGTTCAGAAAAGAAAGTATATGAAAAAAACCAATCCCAAACAATCCAGAAAACAGAAGAAAAGGATACACAGGGAGGAAATAGGAATGTAGAAGAAACATCAAATGAGGAAACCGTAGTATTAGTGCCAAATGGCGATAAACAAGTTCCGATTGTAGTCGAAACGATGAAACCTAAAATTGTTGGGGTTCTAGTTGTTGCAAAAGGAGCTGAAGATATAAAAGTAAAAACAATGATAGTAGAGGCAGTTACTCGGGCACTGGATGTTCCAAGCCATAGAGTTTCTGTACAACCTAAACAAAACTAAGGGGGAATAATAGATGTTATTAAAAAAGCAAACAGTGTGGTTGTTAACAATGTTAAGTTTGGTTGTGGTGTTGTCTGTTTACTATATTACTTCACCAGAGTCTCGGTTAAATGAATTTGCAACAACAGAAGAAGATAATGCAAAGACAAATGATGCCAAAGAAACAGCTACAGACAGTAAAGGAGAAAGCACTGTTACAACTACTGATTCTGAAGCGGTATTTGAGCAAATGCGCCTTGACTTAATGGAACAACGAGACAAAATGAAAGAAGAGCTAGTAACAGTACAGGGATCTAAAGATAAAACAGCCGAAGAGAAAAATGAAGCTACTGAAAAAATTAAAGAGCTTCAAGCTATTACAGATAATGAAAAGATAATGGAAAGTCTAATTAAAGCAGAAAACTATGAAGACGTCCTTGTACAAACCTCTGATGATGGGACGGTAAAAGTAACAGTGAAAGCAGAAGAATTATCTGCAGAAGCGGCAAATGAAATCGTTCAGCTTATCCGCAAGAACATGGATTCACCAAATGCTAACGTTGCTGTAAAAATCGATCCGAAATAATAGAGACAACAGGGAAGTAACAAGTAATAATATGGGGAAAAAACGAATAGCTAGTCCAAAACTGTAGATCACTGTTATTGAGTGTCTACAGTTTTTTTAGGTAGAATGAATCAATCTATTAGTGAAATTGTGTTATTAATAATAATCAATTTTTGCTCTTTTTAACATCAATTATAAAAGTAAGCGTTTTCTGTAAATCGTCAGCTTTGATTAGTTATTTTAAAAAGATAGTGGTATGATAAGTAGGTAGAAAGAGAGATGATTTCCCGCGGATTTAAAAATTATTATGAAAATATCACTAGTGTTGCATTAATTTAAATTCACTATTAAAAATACTCAAAATGTTCAATATTATTATTTTGCGCAAAGAAAAAGTCCTTTATAATGGATTAGTCAGGTGGTAACCCGTCCAAATCCACTAAAAAAGGACCATCACATGGACAAGATTACACGAAAAACTTCATTTGGACAATGGTTTTCACCTATAAATCTTCAATTATTTGAAGAAAACGTGAAAACGATGAAATTAGATTACTATACGAAAAAATTAACGACAGAGTCATTTCTAAAATTACTACTTTTTGCGCAGCTACAAGAAATTGAAAGTCTGCATGCGCTGGGTGATTGTCTTTTCGATGACCAGCTTCAAAAAGGGATAGACCTTGATTCTATTAGTATTTCTCAGTTGTCACGGCGGTTAAACGGCATAAACCCTGATCTATTTCAAAGGCTTTTCCTTGATTTAGTGTCACAAATTCATGCCAAAACGCATTACACGAAACTCGTGATGCCGTTAAAAATCATTGATTCAAGCACATTGCCACTTAATTTGACCAATCATAAATGGGCTAAATTCCGCAAAACAAAAGCAGGTGTAAAGTTACATTTGCGCCTTGTGTTTATGGAAAAGGGTATATCCTATCCTGAAAAGGCCGTTATGACAACGGCAAAAGAACATGACCGTGGTCAGCTTGAAATCATGGTGGATGACAAGGAATGCATGTATGTGTTTGACCGTGGTTATCTAGACTACGAGCGCTTTGATCGCATGACTGATGATGGCTACTTCTTTCTTTCACGGCTACGCAAAAATGCAGTCATACGGAACGTTTACGATTTTAAGCTACCCAAGGATACAGCTGTTTTATCAGACCAAATGGTGTTGATAGGTACGACTCAAAACCGTGCTGAAAATTACTTTCGGCTTCTAAAAGTGATGGACTCAAAAGGAAATGAACTTCATTTAATTACAAATCGTTTTGATTTAAGCGCCGAAGAAATTTCAGAAATGTATAAATCACGGTGGGCAATTGAGCTGTTTTTTAAATGGATCAAACAACATCTCAGCATCAAAAAGTTCTACGGTCAAAGCGAATGGGCGATTCAAAATCAAGTATTTATCGCACTAATTGTTTTTTGCCTACATGTTCTCGTGCAAATCGAGACCAGAAGCAAGCGAAAAACCTTACAGATTAGCCGTTATCTAAGGGCTGCATTGTGGAAACCAGCGAATGTTTGGCTTCGAAAGATTGAAGGAAAAGCCATCCCTTAAATATGCAAATTGTCGTCGTTGCAAAAGTCTAATTGTAAATAAATTTCCAAATGGATGGGGCCACCTTTGATTGGGTATTTACTTTTTTGCCTCTAAACAGGGAAGGTGAGTAAACTGAAAATTATGACACTATTTATGCAACACTAGTGTGAAAATATAATAAAAAAATTAGTAGCAAAAAAGTAATGTTTTAAAGATGATTGTTGAATTATAATAAGGTCTTATCGTATGATATTAGTATCTAGTACTAAAAGAATGACTTAAGGGGTGCAATTATATGTTGAAAATTTCAGAAGTGAAAGAACTAATTAAATTAATAGATGATTCGACTATTAGCAATTTTTTATATGAACAAGATGGCGTGAAAGTTGAAATCAAAAAGAATGTTGGAGAGGCAGTAGTAGCAGCACCAGTTGTTACAAAAACAATCCAACAAGAAGAAGCGAAAACAACAAAAGAGGTTGCGGTTGAAAGTGTAGTTACAGAAGCACCTGAAAAATCAATCGATGAAAACTTACATAAGATTACCTCTCCGATGGTAGGAACATTCTATCAATCAGCTTCTCCAGATGCTCCTGCATTTATAAAAGTAGGAGATAAGGTTACAAAAGATTCTGTTGTTTGTATCGTAGAAGCGATGAAGTTATTTAACGAAATTACAGCAGAAGTAGATGGCGAAATTGTAGAAATTCTCGTTAAAGATGGAGAACTTGTAGAGTACGGGGAACCATTATTTCTAGTAAAGGCGTAACTAAGAGGGGTTTAATCGATGATAAAAAAACTATTAATCGCAAATAGAGGAGAAATAGCTGTTCGTATTATAAGAGCTTGTCGTGAATTAGATATCCAAACGGTGGCTATTTATTCAGAAGCAGATCGTGAGGCTTTGCATGTACAAATCGCTGATGAAGCGTATTGTATAGGACCAAAAGCTTCAAAGGATAGTTATTTAAACTTTACAAACATAATAAGTGTAGCAACGTTAACAGGGTGCGATGCCATTCATCCTGGATACGGATTTTTGGCGGAAAATGCTGATTTTGCTGAATTGTGCAGAGATTGCAAAATCACGTTTGTAGGACCTAGTCCAGAGGCTATTAATAAAATGGGAACAAAAGATGTTGCGAGAGAAACAATGCGTCAGGCTGGCGTGCCAATCGTGCCTGGTTCCCAAGGAATTATTAAAGATCTAGAAGATGGCATTCAATTAGCAAAAGAAATAGGATATCCTGTTATTATTAAAGCTACTGCAGGTGGCGGTGGTAAGGGAATCCGTGTAGCAAGAACAGAAGAAGAATTAATTAAAGGAATAAACATTACGCAGCAAGAAGCATTAACAGCTTTTGGGAATGCAGGAGTGTATTTAGAAAAATATATCGAGGATTTCCGCCATGTAGAATTGCAAGTACTTGCTGATAATTATGGGAATGTCATTCATCTAGGAGAAAGAGATTGCTCCGTACAGCGTCGATTGCAAAAGTTGCTCGAAGAATCTCCGTCTCCTGTATTATCAGAAGAAATGCGAGAAAAAATGGGGGATGCTGCTGTTAAAGCTGCCGCTGCAGTAAATTATACAGGTGCAGGAACGATTGAATTCATTTTTGATTATCAAAATCAAGCATTCTATTTTATGGAAATGAATACGCGCATCCAAGTTGAGCATCCAGTAACGGAAATGGTAACTGGTATTGATTTAATTAAAGAACAAATACTAGTTGCATCAGGCAAACCTTTGGAATATAAACAAAAGGATGTTACATTTACTGGTTGGTCAATAGAATGCCGTATCAACGCAGAAAATCCTGCGAAAAATTTCATGCCTTCACCAGGGAAAATCGATATGTATTTACCGCCAGGCGGATTAGGAGTACGTGTTGATTCAGCTGCTTATCCAGGTTATAAGATCCCACCATACTATGATAGTATGATTGCTAAGGTAATTACCTATGGATCAACTAGACAAGAAGCTATTTCCCGCATGAAACGGGCGCTGAGTGAATTTGTAATCGAGGGTGTACACACTACGATTCCGTTTCACTTAAATCTCCTTAATCATGAAAAGTTTGTGGAAGGCAACTTCAACACAAAGTTTTTAGAGATGTATGATTTAATGAAATCAGAAGATTAAAAGGAGGAAAAAGTAATGAGCGAAACAACAAGTTTAGAAATGAACCAAGAGTATAATGGACTAGGCAAAGTAGAAATTGCTCCTGAAGTAATTGAGGTTATTGCTAGTATTGCTGCTTCTGAAGTAGAAGGTGTAGCTCAAATGAGAAGCAATTTTGCAACTGGAGTTGTGGAGAAATTTGGAAAAAAGATGCACAACAAAGGGATAAAAGTTGACCTTAGTGAAGAAGGTATTAAAGTTGAAGTATATTGCGTGATGAATTTTGGTGTTTCTATCCCACAAGTTGCACAACAAATTCAAGACAATATTCGTCAGACTTTAATCAATATGACTGGACTAGTAACAGAGGAAGTTAATATTCACATTGTTGGTGTTCAGTTCGAATCGACAAAACAAGAATCTGAATTACAGCAAGAAATGTAGAATACTATCTACTAGTAGCTAGAATATAATAATTTTTAATAGCAAAGGCTGAACAGGAGAGAACAAATATCTAATAAAAGGGGACCCCTTTTATTAGATATCGAGTTCTTATCTTGGACAGCCTTTGTTTTTGTGAGAATTTACGAAGCAGTACAAACATAATTCTAGGTTTTTTTCACGTAAGATAGAGTTTTGTTTTTATTTATGCTATTATTCATGTAGCATAGATAAATAGGTTGGTTTAAACCTATGGAAGGATTTTAAAGGAGCTTAAATAATGAAAAGAAGAACTGCCAGAGAAAAGGCCTTACAGGCACTATTTCAAATTGATATTAGTGATATAGACAAGGAAATAGCAATAGAACATGTTTTAGAAGGAGAGAAATCCGATTCCTATCTTACTAAATTAGTGGATGGGGTTCTTAGCCACCAAGTTTCTATTGATGAAACAATCAAACAATATCTAGAAAATTGGTCACTGGAAAGAATAGCTAATGTAGACCGGAACATTTTACGTCTTGCAGCGTATGAAATGATGTATGGTCAAGCAGATGATGTACCTGTAAATGTAGCAATAGATGAGGCTGTAGAAATTGCTAAACTTTATGGAGATGATCAATCTGGTAGATTCGTCAACGGAGTATTATCTAAAATCAAAGAAAATCAGCAATAATAAGAGAAACGATGGTTTGATCAAAAGTGCTAATATTTGAATGATTTCTTGTTTGCATCACAAGCAGATAAGACTTGTTATCATCCTAAATTGTTTCCTTCTATAACCTATAAACATGAATGAAAAAGGGATGTGGTGGATGGATGCTACACCCCTTTTTCCATCCTGTATAAGGAGTTTTTATAAATGGAATCACGTTATTTAACGGTACATGCTTTGACGAAATACATAAAAAGAAAATTTGATGCCGATCCTCATCTGCACGAAGTCATGGTGAAAGGGGAAATATCCAACTTTAAGCAGCATTCAAGTGGTCACATGTATTTTACCTTAAAAGATGAGAAAGCCAGGATTTTAGCCGTTATGTTTGCGCGTCATAACCAGCAAATGAAATTCACGCCAGAAAATGGGATGAAAGTACTTGTTAAAGCAAGTATTACTGTTTATGAATCAAGCGGACAGTATCAAATGTATGTGAATGAAATGCAGCCAGACGGTATTGGACAATTGTATCTTGCCTATGAGCAGTTGAGAGCGAAACTAGAGCAAGAAGGCTTGTTTCTGCCAGAACATAAGAAAATAATTCCGCGATATCCAAAAACAATTGGTGTAATTACCTCGCCTACTGGTGCGGCTATTAGAGATATTATTACGACAATTAAAAGACGATACCCAATCGCTAAAATTATGATTTATCCGGCGTTAGTTCAAGGAGAAACGGCGGCTCCTTCCATTGTAAAGGCTATTCAACAAGCAAATGAGCAGGAGTCACCGATAATTGATGTTCTCATTGTAGGGAGAGGCGGCGGTTCCATTGAGGAATTATGGGCTTTTAACGAAGAAATCGTTGCCAGAGCCATTCACACTTCAACTATTCCTGTTATATCTGCTGTCGGTCATGAAACAGATTTTACTATTGCTGATTTTGTTGCAGACATGCGGGCGCCGACTCCAACTGGTGCAGCTGAATTAGCCGTACCTCATATTGATGAACTCGTGGAACGGATTTTGACAAGACAAAGTCGGTTAATTAGGGGCATAAAAGAAAAGGTGGAATTACAGAAACTACGCTTAAACAGAATTCAACGTTCCTATGCTTTTCGTTATCCTAAGGTTTTATATGATCAGAAATTGGAGCAGTTAGATAAACAGACAGAGTTGCTAATCCGTAATGTACAAAGAGTTTTTGATCAGAAGAACAATCAACATCAATCAATCCAAAAGCAATTACTAAGAAATCATCCTGATCAATATATAAAGAAAGCGCACCACGATTTAGCTAACTTACAAAAAAATATGATCCGCAATACAGAGCTCATACTTCAGGCAAAAAGGCAGTCTTTTCTTTCGATAATAGGTAAGATGGATGCATTAAGTCCGTTAAAGATAATGGAAAGAGGTTATAATGTAGCATATGATAGTAATGGAAAGTTAATAGCCACCATTAAACAAGTGCAAGCAAAAGATCAGATTGAATTGAATTTAGCTGATGGTATTATAGAGGCGGAAATTATTGCGGTAAAGGAGAGGTAGAATTTGGCAACCAATTCGGAAAAAAAGCCATCTTTTGAAGAAGCGATGGAAGAATTAGAAAGAATCGTTGAAAAATTAGAAGAAGGAGATGTTCCATTAGAAGAAGCGATTAATACGTATAAAAAAGGAATGGAACTTTCTAAATACTGCCATGAAAAATTGAAAAATGTCGAAGAACAATTAGCTGAAGTTGTTCTAGAAAATGGAAAAAAACAACCTTTTTCTATTGCTGAGGAGGACTAACGCTTGAATAATATCTCTTTGTCAGCTTTTACAAAAAAGTATAAAGATCTTTTAGAAAAAGAATTAAAGCAAAATGTAGAAAAACTTGTTGCTCCTTCTAACCTAAAAGATTCCATGCTGTACTCACTGAATGCAGGTGGAAAAAGAATTCGCCCATTGCTTTTATTTGCAACTATTCAATCGTATGGAAAAGATCCATTTAAAGGGTTATTACCTGCAACTGCAATTGAAATGATCCATACATACTCCTTAATTCATGATGATTTACCAAGCATGGATGATGATGATTTACGGAGAGGATTACCGACAAATCATAAAGTATATGGAGAGGCAACAGCAATCCTAGCAGGAGATGCACTTCTTACCTATAGTTTTCAAATTATGACACGGATGACGCAGGAAAATATTCCTTCTGATCTTATTCTTACTACTATTAACCTGTTAGCAGAAGCAGCAGGAGCTGAAGGAATGGTAGGTGGACAGGTTGCTGATATAGAAGGAGAAAATAAAGCGCTAAATCAGCGAGAACTTGAACAGATTCATCTACATAAGACAGGAAAGCTATTAGAGGTAAGTATCATAATTGGTGCAATATTAGCAGGTGCTACAAGCAAGGAAATAGAGACATTAAAGCAATTTGCTTATCATTTAGGGTTAGCCTTCCAAATTAGAGATGATATTCTAGATTTAGAGGGTGATGAAGCTGTCATTGGAAAACCGATTGGCAGTGATATGGATAATCACAAAAGTACTTATCCGAAAATCCTGACAATGGGTGGAGCAAAAAAAGAATTAGATCTACATATTAAAGGAGCAAAAGATCTACTTAGGAGCTTAAACTTAGATAGCGCAATCTTAGAAGAGATTACAAATCTAATTGCATATAGAAATAATTAATAATAACTTTATTTAACCGTTTAAAAGCTTTTTAATGATGGTATATAATAGTATTAAGTTTCTTTAGGAAGCAATAAAGTGAAAATTCCATCAGTGGGGGTTTTCCTTCATTGATGGTTAGTTGAACCAATCGGACCTTTACGGACAGTTGATCTCCCACCTATCTTCCTCGTATTCTCATAAAAAAAGAGGGGGGAGTCTTACTGTCCGTTAAGAGTGGGATAAAAATATAGAAGAACATATCAGGGTGTCTCAATCATATTTGACAGCACTCGTGCATTTTATAAAACAAAGCATTTATAAAAGTGTATGAGTGCTGTTCCACTTTGAGGCATCCTTTTTTTGAGCGCTAAAAGCCCTACTGTTCTTACTATGTAGAATTACTACTATTATCTGTGAAGGAATGGTATAATACATATTTAAATACAAGTATAAATTAGGTTTTTTAATAAAAATAAGGTATTCTAATATAAAATACAATCTTAGATGAAAAGAAATAGTTAAACGGAAGGAAGATATACCAATCTAGTCGCACATTCATCGCTATTTTTGGTTATATACTGAATGAAAGTGAGTTGTTACCTTATGGATTTAATGTCAATTGAAAATCCAGCATTTTTAAAGGGGTTGTCTGATGAGGAACTAAAGAGCCTCAGTGAAGAAATCCGTCACTTTTTAATTAATAAGCTTTCTCTAACTGGCGGTCATATTGGTCCTAACTTAGGGGTAGTGGAATTAACGATTGCCCTTCATAAAAGCTTTGATAGCCCAAAGGATAAATTTATTTGGGATGTAGGCCATCAATCCTATGTACACAAAATTTTAACAGGTCGTGCAAAAGATTTTGATACCCTTAGACAATACAAAGGATTAAGTGGGTTTCCAAAAATGAATGAAAGTGAGCATGATGTCTGGGAAACCGGTCATAGCTCTACTTCCTTATCTGCTGCAATGGGGATGGCCGTAGCTCGGGATATCAAAAAAGAAGATTCCTATATTGTTCCAATAATCGGAGATGGCGCATTAACAGGTGGAATGGCTCTTGAAGCATTAAACCATATCGGTGATGAAAAGAAAAATATGATTGTTATCCTCAATGATAATGAAATGTCGATTGCACCGAATGTGGGAGCTCTTCATCAAGTATTAGGCAGATTAAGAACGGCTGGAAAATACCAATGGGTAAAAGATGAATTGGAAATGCTTTTGAAGAAAATTCCAGCAGTCGGTGGAAAGATGGCTTCTACTGCGGAAAGAATTAAAGATAGCCTAAAATATTTATTGGTATCCGGTGTGTTTTTTGAAGAGTTAGGTTTTACTTATCTAGGTCCAGTAGATGGACATGATTTTGATGACTTATTCGAACAAATAAACTATGCAAAGAAAACTTCCGGCCCAGTTTTATTGCACGTCATTACGAAAAAAGGAAAAGGATTTTCTCCTGCAGAAAAAGATAAAATTGGAACATGGCACGGAACTGGTCCATATAAGATTGAAACAGGTGATTTTGTCAAACCAACGATTACTGCACCTGCGTGGAGTAAACTCGTAAGTGATACCGTTTTAAAATTGGCTAGATCAGATAAACGAATTGTGGCTGTTACTCCTGCAATGCCAGTTGGTTCAAAATTAGAAGCATTTGCAAAAGAATTACCAGATCGAATGTTAGATGTTGGTATAGCTGAACAGCATGCAGTTACATTAGCAGCAGGACTCGCTACACAAAAGATGAAGCCATTTTTAGCAATCTATTCTACTTTTTTGCAAAGAGCGTATGATCAGGTACTTCATGATGTATGCCGTCAAAGATTAAATGTGTTTATTGGGATTGATCGAGCAGGCTTAGTAGGAGCAGACGGGGAAACGCATCAAGGAATTTATGATATTGCGTTTTTACGACATATGCCAAACCTAGTATTGATGATGCCAAAGGACGAAAACGAAGGACAGCATATGGTAAATACAGCAATAGAGTATAATGATGGACCGATTGCTATGCGTTTTCCTCGTGGCAATGGGATAGGAGTTAAGCTTGATCCTACTTTAAAAACGATTCCAATTGGTACATGGGAAGTACTGAGAGAGGGAACAGATGCAGCAATCCTTACGTTTGGAACGACAATTGAAATGGCGATGGAAGCAGCAAATCAACTCGAATCACAGGGAATCCATGTAAAAGTAGTTAATGCCAGATTTATTAAACCGCTAGATGAAAAAATGCTTACAGACTTATTGCAAAAACAAATACCAATTTTGACAATTGAAGAAGCTGTTCTGCAAGGTGGTTTTGGAAGTTATTGTTTAGAATATGCACATGATCATGGGTTTGGTGCAAATGTGATTGATCGCATGGGAATCCCAGATGAATTTATTGAGCATGGAGATGTGAACTCTTTATTAAGTGAAATTAAATTAACTAAAGAGGAAGTTGTAAATAGAATTTTAGCCATTGCCAGAAAAAAACAAAAGAGGGCTTAGATTATTCATGAAGAAAGAAAGAATTGATGTATTATTAGTGGAACAAGGCTTATTCGACACAAGGGAGAAGGCAAAACGAGCTGTTATGGCTGGAATTGTCTACTGTGAGGAGAATAGACTAGATAAACCAGGTGAAAAAATTAGCGCAGATTCAAAGCTGTCTGTAAAAGGAAAAACGCTACAGTATGTATCCAGAGGCGGACTGAAGCTTGAAAAGGCGCTGAAAGCATTTGATGTCGATATGAAAGAAAAAGTATTACTAGATATTGGATCCTCTACTGGTGGATTTACTGATTGTGCGCTCCAAAATGGAGCAAAACAATCCTATGCGCTAGATGTGGGTTATAATCAGTTGGCTTGGAAACTTAGACAAGATGAGCGCGTCATTGTAATGGAAAGAACCAATTTTCGTTACGTAACTCCCGCGGATTTAAAAGGGGAAATGCCTACCATAGCGTCTATAGATGTTTCTTTTATATCATTAAAACTGATACTACCAGTATTAAAAACACTGTTAGTATCAGGCAGTGATATCATTGCACTAGTAAAACCTCAATTTGAAGCAGGCAGAGAACAGGTTGGGAAAAAAGGAATTGTCAGAGACCGAAAAGTCCATGAATCTGTATTAGAAATGATTATCGATTTTTCTATTAAAGAGGGATATATCGTTAAAAATCTGTCTTTTTCTCCCATAACAGGTGGGGATGGAAATATTGAGTTTTTACTACATCTTCATTGGGATGAACGTGGAGAGCAATCAACACATTTTTATCAAATAAAAGAGACTGTAGAAGCTGCACATTCCGAATTGAAAGCAAAAAAGGAAACGGAAGAATAAGCTAATGGTAAAAGGGTTTGACTGCATCAAGGGATCTATTAGTCAATGTGCTAGTAGTACTTCTATGCTGGCTGACCCTTTTTGGTATGTCCAAAATAGAGCGAAAATAGTTGCAGAAGTAATTTGTTTTCTTTGTTCTTGTAAAAAGGCGAACAAACACGGTAAAATAAAATAGAAGGAAAATGTCTAAAAAAATCGAATGAACGATTAAAAGGAAACAAATACTTTGGATAAAAAGTTGTACATATTGAATAAAAATGATAACCACTATAAAGGATGGAATATATGAATAAGGGTCAAAGGCATATAAAAATAAGAGAAATCATTACCAATAATGATATAGAAACACAAGACGAATTAGTCGATGAGTTGAAAAGTGCCGGATACAATGTAACACAAGCTACTGTATCAAGAGATATTAAAGAATTGCATTTAGTTAAAGTGCCGCTTCAAGATGGTAGATACAAATATAGCTTACCAGCTGATCAACGCTTTAATCCGTTACAAAAATTAAAAAGAATGTTAATGGACTCATTTGTAAAAATCGATTCAGCTGAAAATTTACTTGTCCTAAAATCTTTGCCAGGAAATGCTCAAGCAATTGGGGCATTAATAGATAATCTAGACTGGGATGAAATATTAGGAACTATTTGTGGAGATGATACATGTTTAATTATTTGTCGCTCCGCAGATGACGGCAAGAAAATTAGTGATCGCTTTCTTGATATGCTGTAATATGGGGGGACAATAATTGCTAAGTGAATTATCGATTAAAAATTTCGCAATCATAGATAGTCTATCCATTTCTTTTAAAAAGGGACTTTCTGTGCTTACAGGTGAAACTGGTGCGGGAAAGTCAATTATTATTGATGCTATAAATTTATTAGTTGGTGGTCGTGGTTCAGCTGAATTTGTTCGTCATGGGGAAGAAAAGGCGGAAATTGAGGGGCTATTTTATATTGAAGATGGTCATCCATGCTTTCGGAAAATGGATGAATTTGGCATAGATATAGACGAAGGCACTATTGTGTTAAGAAGAGATATTGCTTTGTCTGGCAAAAGTGTTTGTCGGATTAATGGGAAGCTTATCACAATTGCTGTCCTACGTGAAATAGGTTCAACCTTAATAGATATTCATGGACAGCATGAACATCAGGAATTAATGGATGAAACGAAACACTTACATTTGCTGGATACTTTTGCAATGGGAGAATTAGCCCCTGTTCTGGAAGAATACGGAGAAGTCTACCGTTCCTATAACCAAACGCAAAAAAAATTAATGAATTTAACGGAAAATGAGCAACAAATGGCTCAAAGACTAGATTTATTGCAATTTCAGTTTAATGAAATCGAAAGCGCTCATTTAAAAATAAACGAAGATGAAGAGCTAATGGAAGAAAGAAAAAAATTAAGTAATTTTGAGAAAATTTATGATAGCATCCAGACAGGTTATAACGCTCTTAGAGGAGAGCAAAAGGGCTTGGATTGGCTTGGTGAGGTAATGGGTAATATGGAAGAAGCTGCAAGCCTTGATACCGAGTACAAAGATATGGCTGAATCTGTTTCAAATAGTTATTATATTTTAGAGGATATTGCAAGACAGCTGCGAAGTGCTTTAGATTACTTGGAATACGATCCTAAAAGATTGAATGAGATTGAAACAAGGCTCAATGAAATCAATACATTAAAGCGGAAATATGGAACAACCGTAACAGATATTTTAGAGTATGCTGCTAAAATAGAAGAAGAATTAGAAACATTACAAAATAAAGAAACTCATATTGATTTATTGGAGCGTGAGCTAGCTTCTCTGAAAAAAGATCTTTTAGTGGAAGCGAAGGAATTGAATACCTTAAGAAGAAAAGCTGCTGTCCGTTTAACAGATAGTATTCATCAAGAATTAAAAGAACTTTACATGGAAAAGACCATTTTTGAGGTTAGAATCCATGCGGATGAGAACAATGTCACTAAAAAAGGAATTGATGTAGTCGAATTTTATATATCCACTAACCCAGGAGAACCGTTAAAACCACTATCGAAAATCGTTTCTGGCGGTGAATTATCGAGAATGATGCTTGCATTAAAAAGTATTTTTTCTAAACATCAAGGCGTTACATCCATTATATTTGATGAGGTAGATACTGGGGTAAGTGGAAGAGTCGCTCAAGCTATTGCTGAAAAAATTCATCATGTTTCCGTTGATTCTCAAGTGCTTTGCATATCTCACTTACCGCAAGTTGCTGCAATGGCTGATACGCATTTATTCATTGCGAAAAAAATTGAGGATGGAAGAACCTCTACCTCGGTAACGCCATTAGCACAACAAGAAAAGATAAAAGAGATTGGACGAATGATTTCTGGAACAGAAATAACGGAATTAACAAAAAAACATGCAAAAGAGCTGTTAAAATTAGCGCAAAAAGCCAAGAATAAAATATAGACACGTAAAACCTCTGTATATGTGCAGAGGTTTATTTTATTCTTTTGAATAATTGTCTAGATATACCTAACACGATAGAGATAAATTTCAAAATTTATCCAATATGGGTAGGTATTTAAAATTTTTAACAGTTATAAATGAGGCCGTAACAGGCAAACTTATAAATGTAGCCGGAGAAGTAGTGGTGAAAAGAAGCGAGGAGAGTGAAGTGAATTGAAAAGTGATATCCTTAGAAAAATAATTGGTGGGATTCTCCTTGTTTCATTAATATCGTTAGTATGTAATCAATCATTTCAAGAATATCTTCATATCCCAAAGAGCATTACATTGTTTGAAGGACAATCAGTGGCAATCAACAATAGTGAGGCGATTTCTGTGACAGCAAATGTAGCAGACGAAGATTCGGTTGTTGCATTAAGTCAAGAAAAAGGAAAACTTTCTTTGCAAGGAAAAGTTAGTGGGAAAGACGAGATGATGCTTGAGCTTGCAGGTTTTCCGATAAAAAAAGTGGATGTGAATGTTTTAAAGGATTTTAAAGTAATTCCTGGTGGCCAATCCATCGGGGTAAAACTAAATACAGTTGGCGTATTGGTGGTAGGGCACCATCAGGTTAACACCGAAGAAGGCAAGCAATCACCTGGTGAAAAAGCAGGGATTAAAGTTGGCGATATGATTGTAGAAATAAATGGAAAGAAAATCGAGAAAATGGCAGATGTAGCACCATTTGTTCAAAAAGCAGGCGAAGAAAATAAACCATTAGATTTAAAAATAAAAAGAGAGAAAGAAGAGTTTAAAACAAAGTTAATGCCGCTAAAAGAAAAAGGGGATAACGCGTTTAAATTAGGATTATATATAAGGGATTCAGCAGCAGGGATTGGAACGATGACTTTTTATCACCCAGATTCGATGAAATATGGTGCATTAGGACACGTAATATCAGATATGGATACAAAAAAACCAATTGTTGTGGATGATGGAGAAGTATTACGATCAACGGTCACAAGTATCGAAAAAGGAAGCAATGGGAATCCTGGTGAAAAATTAGCAAGATTCTCAGAAGATAAAGAAGTAATCGGGGATATTAAAACAAATAGTCCTTTTGGAATATTTGGTGAATTAAATAAAGAAATTAAAAATGGAATAATGGATAAGCCGATGCCAATTACATTATCAGACCAAGTAAAAGAAGGACCAGCACAAATATTGACGGTTGTAGATAATGATCAGGTGAAGCTATTTGATATAGAAGTGGTAAGCTCTGTTCCGCAAAAGTATCCTGCTACAAAAGGATTAGTCATTAAAGTGACAGATAAAGAATTATTAAGCAAAACAGGCGGGATTGTACAAGGAATGAGTGGTAGTCCAATCATTCAAGATGGAAAGGTTATAGGTGCAGTGACACATGTATTTGTAAATGATCCGACAAGCGGATACGGAGTGCATATTGAATGGATGTTAAATGAGGCAGGAATTGATATTTACGAAAAAGGACAAAAAGCGTCATAAATAAAAACGTAGCATGTAAAAGGATTAATCGACAATCCTTTTACATGCTACATTTTAAATGTACCTACTTTTTACATGTTTTGCATGATGAAATCTAACAAGTAGCCAACTGTAATAAATAATCCGAACATAGTATTTGTCAATCCGGTATTTTTCATGGCAATCGGTGTTTGGCTTCGATCCCCTCTAAAGCCTTTGATTGCTTCAAGGGGCTTCTTGAAACTTAGCAATACAATTAAGAGCCATGGACTGAAAATGCCAAAAGCCACGAAGATAACGATCCAAAGATAAGATAATATAAATAATGCCGCAAGGAGGTTGACTGCTTTGTTAAAGCCGATTAGAATAGCAATCGTTTTTCTGCCACCTAATGTATCCTCTTCAATGTCTCTAATATTATTTGATAAATTAATGGCGCCAATAAGAATTGCGATTGGTACAGAAATAAGGATACTTTCTTGACTGATGACACTAGTTTGAATGTAGAAAGAAATAAGGATAAAAATACATCCCATGCAGATGCCAGAAAATACTTCTCCAAATGGTGTATAGGCTATCGGTAGCGGTCCACCCGTATATAAATATCCAATAGCCATGCCCAACAAGCCGACTAATGCAATCCACCAAGAAGTATTAGAACAAATATATATACCTAAAAGCAGTGCAATAACGTATAAGGAAATGGCCATATTTAATACTAATTTCGGTTTCATTCCATGATGAACAATAGCTCCGCCTATTCCTACAGAATCTGCCGTATCTATACCCCTTATATAATCATAGTACTCATTAAATAAGTTAGTTGCTATTTGAATAATCAAACAAGCAAACATCATGGCAAAAAATAAACCCCATTTTGTTGAGGCATGAGGGAAAGATAATACTGTACCAATTGAAACGGGTACAAAAGAAGCTGTTAGCGTATGAGGCCTTGTTAGCTTCCACAGTATTTTATAAGTTGGTTTTTCTTCGTTTGTGACGTTCTCCATAAAAATATCCTTTCTATCTCTGGGAAAATGATAAAAGCACGACTACTTTATAGCTTAAGTAAAAAATGTGCTTAATGTTTAATCTGTTCTAGACAGATTTATTGGAATCAAAAATAAGTGCATCTTTTGCCCAACTTTAATAATAACGTATAAAGTAATCTTCCAACAAGAAAATATTCATAAAAAAGTCATAATTTTTTCTTCCAGAAAAAGAAGTGTTTAGGTAAATGGAAGTTAATTTTCCTATGTTCTTTTTCTTCTCTACTCGGTAATGTATAATAATAATATAAAGATTTTTCGACAAATGAGTGAAATATATCGAAATCGGTCGAAAACATGAGAAAATGAGAGAAATAATAGGGTTTTTCCTATTTTTTAAGTTTTTTTTATAAAATCAAAGGATTTTTGGTTGCTTTGTCGAAAATGTCCTTTAGAATAAAAATATAGATAAAATAGAGACATTTGGATTGAGGGAGGAAACAATCGTTGAAAAAGATAAAAGTTTGTATTGTGGATGACAATCGAGAACTAGTTGGATTATTGGAAGAGTATATAGATGCTCAAGCTGACATGGAAGTAATTGGAGTTGCACATAATGGGCAAGAGTGTCTGGAATTAATGGAACAGTTAGAACCAGATGTTATGGTTCTCGATATTATTATGCCTCATTTAGACGGTCTAGCTGTACTAGAAAGAATGCGCCAGATGAATAAACCTATGCCTAACGTGATAATGTTAACAGCTTTTGGCCAAGAGGATGTTACGAAAAAAGCCGTTGAATTAGGGGCCTCTTATTTCATTTTAAAACCGTTTGATATGGATTATTTAGCAAGCCATATTCGCCAAGTAAGCGGTAAAACAACTGGATTTGTGAGAAAGTCTTCTACTTCTTTCAAAACACACCAAGAACCAAAAACGAAGAATTTGGATGCAAGCATTACGAGTATAATTCATGAGATTGGTGTACCTGCTCATATTAAAGGCTACCTTTATTTACGCGAAGCTATTTCTATGGTTTATAATGATATTGAATTATTAGGATCGATCACAAAAGTATTGTATCCTGATATCGCCAAAAAATTTAATACAACGGCAAGCCGTGTGGAACGTGCAATTCGTCATGCAATTGAAGTAGCGTGGAGCAGAGGAAATATCGATTCCATTTCTTCCTTATTCGGCTACACGGTAAGCATGTCTAAAGCAAAACCAACAAACTCTGAGTTTATCGCGATTGTAGCAGATAAATTAAGGTTGGAACATAAGGCTTCTTGAGAGGGTTAGGAAAGTTTTCAAACATACCAAAATGACGTTTGCTGTTTTTGGTATGATTGAAATGATACCAAGAAAGCCTTTATTTAATCTTAAGAGGCAAATCTTTGAAGCGTAATTAATTGTGATAAATCCAAAATAAGGAATTTATTTTAAAAAATTGAAAAATTTATTCTTAAAGGTTTGCTTTCTGTAGATGAACCTGTTAATATTAAGGAGACTTATTTTTGTTCTTTAGAAAATAGTTGAGATTTACATATTTCTTTATTTTTTACTACGAGCAAGGATAGTAATACATTTGTGCATTAAGCACATAGGAGGAAACAAGAAATGGCTACAGGTAAAGTAAAATGGTTTAACGCAGAAAAAGGTTTTGGATTCATCGAAACAGCAGAAGGACAAGATGTATTCGTACATTTCAGCGCTATTCAAACTGAAGGTTTCAAAACTTTAGATGAAGGTCAAGAAGTAAGCTTTGACATTGAAGAAGGTCAACGCGGACCTCAAGCTGCTAACGTAGTAAAAAACTAATTTAACAAAAACGATACAGGCTCTGACATATGTTGGAGCCTGTTTTTTTATCATTTATTCCACTCTTAACGGAGAGTAAGACTCCACCCCTCAAGCTTATGAGAATACAAGGAAGCTAGGTGAGAGATCAACTGTCCATAAAGGTCTGATTGGTTCAACTAACCATCAGTGGGGGGAGGAGGGAAAACCCCCACTGATGGAAGTTTCGCTTTATTAGCAATACAAATGAATATTCTATTGCTAATAAAAGGAAGTTTTACATAAGGATGTGAATTCATATGACGAAAATATTTGCACATAGAGGTTTTTCGGCAAATTATCCTGAGAATACAATGATAGCTTTTGTAGAAGCAGAAAAGGCAAAGGCTGATGGAATAGAGATAGATATTCAAATGACTAAGGATGGGGAAATTGTTATCATCCATGACGAAAAAGTTGATCGAACGACTAACGGCTCAGGTTTTGTGCAACAATTGAGTTATAAAGAATTAAGAGCGTTAAATGCAGGACATCGATTTAAGTATAGTAATAAAGAATCTATTCCAACGTTAAGTGAGTTGTTTGAATGGATGCAGGGGAATTCAATAATCTGTAATATTGAAATGAAGAATAATAAGATTTCCTATGAGGGAATGGAAGAAAAAACAATTAATCTCATCAGACAATATGGATTTGAAAAACGGATCATTTTTTCTTCCTTTAATCATTATAGTCTCGTTCATAGTTATCGCATTGCTCCAGAAATAGAAACGGCTCCGCTATTGTCAGATGGTATCTATCAGCCATGGATTTATGCCAATGCTATAAATGCCAAAGGTTTTCATCCAAATTATAAACGATTAAACGGAGAAATAATCAGAGCTTCTGAATCGAATAATATAAAAGTAAGAGCCTACACTGTAAATAATTCGAAAACGATGAGAGCACTTATGAAGGAAGGAATATCAGCAATTATTACAGATGAGCCAATAATCGCACGAGAAATTTTAACACAGTTATAAAGAACAAAGGTCTCCCCTATCCTTCTAAGATTGAGTCAAGTTTTTGTGGGAGTTTTTTTAGCTCCCTTTTTTATAAAGTAAAACCTCTAAGTTTGTATCCGCTTTCCAATTGGTTTTGTTCTTCCAACTGTTGATTCTCTCATTTTTTAAAAACCTTTTAATCCCTGTAAGGCAAAGTGAACGGGTTTTCCAATCGCTTGATTTAAGTATGGCATGTTCTGACGCACGGTTTCTGTTACTAATTTTGTGGGTATTTTTCTTTTCGGTCGATGCTCTTTCTTTGATTTTTCCGTGGCTTTTTCCCATTTTCCATATATCGTTTGGATAGATAGATCATCCTTCAACCCAATCCACAAACGTGCCATGCTCATGACGCCTTTTTTGCTCCATGCTCTTCCATTTTTTAATCGTTTGGCTAATTGATTCATCATTGCTTCTGCACTTCCCATTGGACGATACGCTGTCGTGTCCACGCCTTTCTCCTGTAACCAACTACGGTAATCTTTTATGGTTTCCTGATGATGCGTTAAAAAGCCGAGGAAATGCGCTAGTTTTTCTTCTTCTTCTGGTGTATCCATTGTTCCTACTGCGCTATTCAACTCTAGAAGTAATGTTTCTACCTGGTAGTTTTTTAACGCTCTTTTCATGTAGCGGTATCGAGGATGGCTCTTCATTAGTTGCTTCATCGAACGAGCGACATGAAAACGGTCCATGGTGAAAAAGGCGCGTTCCCGAAAATACTCCCGACATGCCGTTATCCAGCCTGCTCCATCGCCATTAATAATAAGCAAGGTTTGGGTTGGATCATACGCATAATGATTCTGTAAGAATGTTTCAAAAGCTTCCCAAAAGGGTTCTTTTTCTTCATAGAGAAAATGCCTTTTATTTCGGAGCCTGACTCGCTTTCCGTTTTCTTTCCATCCCTCATGTACAGCGGCGAATTTCAACTCCCATCCACGCTTTTTCTTTTCTTGACTCTTCACATATAATCCATCTACTTCGACAAACAACACCTTTTGAAAAGGACGTTTTTCCTTAGCGGGAAGTACGCTTGTATGAAGAAGATGTTGCCGTAATGCTTCGTGGCTCATCGCCGAATAGCCTAAAAATTGTTCGAACGTTTCCACCGCCTTTCGATAGGAGGAACCATTTGTCGCTAATTCTAGCCCCCATTCTTCTAATAGTGGACTAAACCCTTTATTCCCTTGAAACTGTAAATAATGATCTAACAGACAAATATATTTTTTGGTTACACGATCGAAATAATAATTACGCTTCAGCTCCACTGCTCCAAACGCTGTATCTACTCGTATTTCTCGTTTATCTCGTAAAGCAAATCTTCTTTTGTCTCGTTGCTGAGCAATCTCTAGATCCCAATTTTCTAATGTTTGAACAAGGATTTCTTGAAAGGTCATTTGTAGTGTTCGAAATAAAGTTTTTTCCAATTCTTTTAATGATGGCATTTTTGTGTTACATTGATTCATGAGAGCCTCTCCTTTTCGTAGTATTCTAGTCAAACTCTACTTTACAAAAGGAAGCTCTCTTTTTTAATACTTAATTTTTTCCAGCTACCGCGCTTTCGCTTGGTGGCCTTTTTGTCTAGTTGGGGGACGAGTCCCCCAACTAGACAAAAAGGATATTTATTCTCCCACAAACATTTTACTCATACTCCTTCTAAAGCCATTAGAAAGATAGGGGAGACCTTTGTTTTTGAATTTATGAGGTTGGGATTTAACAAAATAGATACGCTGTTAAGACAAATATTCTCTCATTTAGCTAGTAAATATAGGTTGCTTTCGCATACTTTATTTTATTTGTTTTTAAATAAAATAAAGTGTAAGAACTAGTTCGTTCCATTACGCTATAGACACTTCATTTCACTTCGTTTTTAAAGGCTATTTTCTAAAACCTAATTATTTTACCAAGAAAAAAATGAAATAGATTGGAAAATGGAGCAGCCTAAATACACGTAGACTCCGGTGGGATTAGCGAGACAGCTGAGACCCTGCAGGCCAAGGGCCGAAGCGGCTCAGCGGGAGCCCCAAGGAAAGCGAAGTGTATTTAGGTTGCGGGTAAATAGCAACAAACCTCATGAAACATCCTTTTTGAAAACGAATAAAAAAGCCCAAACGACTATACGAGCCCTTCATTAGCATGTTCTTATAATCGTTTGGGTCTATGTTTGACTGGAATAGTTTTTTTATCTTTTAAGATGATCGCTCTCATCCAGAGAAGTCATAAGCTCGTCCCTTTTTTCAGAAAAAAATGAAAACGGGAAAAAAATTGCATAATAACGAAGAGATAGGTATAGTATAGATATGAAATAAATTGCACGGATGATAGGAAGTGTGCTAATGATCGATCGAACAATACAGTCAACCTCTTATACCCTTTTTGATGAATTGAAGGAAGGGATTATCCTTGTGGATAATCATGGAGTCATCTGCTATTTCAACCAAAGTGCTGAAAGAATGGTGCAAAAGCAATATCATCTTCAAATAGATCAGCATATTTTATCCATTATTCCTAACAGTGGAATGATGAGAGTTTTACATACAAAAAGAAAAGAAGAACAGAAAATGTTTGCAATTTCTGACACAGATTATCTTTTGATTTCTCGTTATCCACTTAAAGATAAAGAAAATCAAATAATTGGTGCTGTTGCAGTATTGCAAGAAGCTAGTCAAAAAAGAGAATGGTTAGATGATGACAATATTCAAATGTTGTTAATGCTAATTTTGCAAAAAAGTGCAGAGGCTTATGTAATAGTCGATGAGCAAGGTCTTGTTATTATGCAAAATCCATCATACGATGGTTTGATTTCTGTAGTTGACCAAGAACAACATGAATCAGTAATAAAGAATAGAGAAGAAGTTTTTCAAACAAGACGGGATGCGGAGATAACACTTAATACAGACACCTTGTGTCTTTCGATAAAAAGTACACCTATAATAGTCGATGGCAAATTAAAAGGCTGTCTGCAAATTATTAAAAATAAAACAGAAACTGTCTATTTAAAAAAAGAGCTTCAACAAACAAAAGCAATTATCCGAGGGTTGGAACATAACTATCAATTTGACGATTTTATATATCAATCACCGTTTATGAAGTTTGCCATCGAGCAGGCAAAGCTAGCAGCTGCAACTAAACGTGTCATATTTATTAGAGGTGAGGAAGGTACTGGCAAGTTTATGCTTGCCAATGCTATTCACAATTGGAGTGAAAATAAGTTTAAACTTTTTAAACGTATCCACCCAAAAAGAAATCAAGCACAACTGAATAAGTTTCTAAGCACTAATTGTACAAAATATAAAGGAACAATTTACTTAGAAAATGTCACTTATTTATCGATCGATGAACAAACATTGCTTTTAGAAAAACTAAGGGAATTTGGAAAGGGCGAGAAGCAGGCGTCTTTTCGCCTGATCATTTCATCTCCTATCAAGTTAGAAAAAGCCTTAATCGCTGGGGTATTTTTAGAAGAGCTGTATGATGAGTTAATGAAAACGAATATTTATTTACCACCTTTAAGCGAGCGTAAAGAAGATATTTATCCATTATCTAAGTATTTTCTCATGGAGCTAAATCAAGAAAGTGACAGATGGATACAAGAAATCGATTTAGAAGCGCAAAAAGCATTAGAATCTTATTCTTATACGAGCAATGCACTAGAATTAAAAGCAATTTTACAGCTTGCAGTCGTAAGGGTTCAGGAAGAAGAGACAGTGCTAAAATTGGAGCATCTTTTTCATTCAGGAGAAAAAAAGGAACAACCAATCGAACTGGAAGATACCACAGATGATGTGGATCAACCACTATCTGAGTTAGTTGAAAAATACGAGAAAGTAATTATAGAAAAAACGTTAAGAAAGTTAGAGGGAAACAAAACATTAACGGCTAAAACATTAGGGCTTTCTGTCCGAAATTTATATTATAAATTAGATAAGTATCACTTAAATTAATTTTTCTAGGGGTTTTTAAGATGAGTAGATATCGTATATTGGTAATAAACCCAAGGTCATTAGTAACAGAAATCGCTCTATATGAAAACCAGGTTCCAATTATTATAGAAGATTTGCATCATGATTCCGAAAAAATACGAGAATTCTCATCAATTGTTTCTCAATATAAGTTCCGAACAAATGAAATTCTCTTATATCTAGTGGATAAAGGAATTAATCTTTCCAAGCTAGCTGCTGTGTGTGGTAGAGGGGGGTTACTTAAACCAATCGATGGAGGTACCTATATAATCAATGCTGCTATGCGTAATGATTTACTTGGACAAACAAGAGGTGAACATCCATCAAACTTGGGAGCTCTTATTGCTTATGAAATTGCAGAGCATTTAGAAATTCCTTCCTATATAGTTGATCCAGTCGTCGTCGATGAAATGGACAACATTGCTAAAATTTCTGGCTATCCAAAAATTACAAGAAAAAGTGTTTTTCATGCACTTAATCATAAAGCAACTGGCAGACGCGCAGCGATGGAGCTTGGCAAAAAGTATGAGAAAGTGAAGCTAATCATCGCTCATCTTGGGGACGGGATTACGATTGGTGCACATTCAAATGGAAAAGTAATTGATGTGAATAATGGATTAAATGGAGAAGGACCATTTAGTATGGAACGCTCTGGGACACTGCCTCATGGTGATTTAGTAGATTTATGCTACTCTGGAGAATTTACGTATAAAGAGATGAAGCAACAATTGTTGTATCATTCAGGGGTAATGGCTTATCTTGACAAACCACGTTCCCTTCAAATAGAAGAAGAGCTTCAAAATCCAGACAATCCTAACTATCTAATTTTTGAAGCATTGGCCTATCAGGTTGCTAAGGAAATTGGTAGTGCCAGTGCAGTGTTATTTGGGAAAGTAGATGCAATTATTTTAACAGGTGAACTTGCGTTTAGTAACCTTTTTGTAAAATTAATTATGGAACGTGTTAGTTGGATTGCAGATATAATGGTATATCCAGGTGAAAATGAGCGACAATCATTGGCAGAAGGAGTTTTACGAGTATTACGTAAGGAAGAAATACCAAAAGAGTATGGAGATAGAGAGGAGTGTGAAGATAATGGCAAAGGAATATGATCTTGTCATTCTAGGCGGAGGAACTGGTGGTTATGTAGCAGCGATTCGCGCTTCCCAATTAGGTTTAAAAACAGCAGTTGTTGAAAAAGGAAAATTAGGTGGTACATGTTTACATAATGGTTGCATTCCGAGCAAAGCACTATTAAGAAGTGCAGAAGTTTATGCAACAGCAAAAAAAAGTGAAGAATTTGGGATTATTACATCAGATATACGATTGGACTTTAATCGAGTGCAAGAAAGAAAATCAAGCATCATAAGCCAGCTTCATAGCGGTGTGCAATATTTAATGAAAAAAGGGAAAATTGATGTTTATGAAGGAAATGGAAGAATAATGGGACCATCTATTTTTTCTCCAATGCCAGGAACGATCTCCGTTGAAATGAATAATGGAGAAGAAAACGAAATGTTGATCCCGAAAAATGTAATCATCGCAACAGGCTCTAGACCGAAAACCTTACCAGGATTAGAGATTGATGGTTCGACTGTCATTAGTTCTGAGGAAGCATTACAAATGGAAGAACTTCCTAAATCCATTATTATCGTTGGTGGGGGAGTAATAGGGGTTGAATGGGCTTCTATGCTTGCTGATTTTGATGTGAAAGTAACTATTTTAGAATATAGCGATCGATTGGTGCCAACAGAAGATAAGGAAATAAGTAAAGAATTACAACGAATCCTAAAGAAAAAAGGGATCAAGATTGTTACAGGTGCGAAGGTATTAGCAGACACCGTCCAGAAAAATTCATCTAGTGTAACTATTCAAGCAGAAAAAAATGGTGATATACAGACGTTTGAAGGTGATAAACTGCTTGTATCTGTAGGACGCATCGGAAATGTGGAAGGAATTGGTCTTGAAAATACTGAAATTGCAGTTGCTAATAATGTAATTGAAACAAATAAATACTATCAAACAAAAGAATCGCATATTTACGCAATTGGAGATTGTATTGGAGGATTGCAACTAGCACATGTTGCCTCACATGAAGGGATTATTGCCGTAGAACATATTGCAGGCGAAAATCCACAGCCGCTCGATTATAAAACAGTTTCCAAATGCATCTATACAAGTCCAGAGATTTCTAGTGTTGGTTATACAGAAGAGGAAGCTATTGCGCTTGGATTTACGATTAAAAAAGGAAAGTTTTCTTTCAAAGCCATTGGCAAAGCACTTATTTACGGGGAGCAAGATGGCTTTGTAAAAATAATTACAGATCAAGAGACAGATGATCTATTAGGTGTTCACATTATTGGAGCACATGCAACAGACCTTATTGCAGAAGCAGCTCTTGCAAAAGTACTAGATGCAACTGCGTGGGAAATTAGTAATACAATTCATCCTCATCCAAGTTTAACGGAAGCAATTGGGGAAGCAGCCCTTGCAGTTGAGGGCAAAGCCATTCATAGCTAGTAAAAAAGTTGAAAAATGTTCATTTTAATATAGGGGGAACAAAGATGAATCAATTAGGAGGTAATAATATGACAATGGTTCATAATCGCCATTTAGAAGCTGGTTTAACAGATGATCAAGTATTAGAAATGTATGAGCAAATGCTCCTTGCAAGAAGAATTGATGAAAGAATGTGGTTATTAAATCGAGCAGGAAAAATTCCGTTTGTTATATCATGTCAGGGACAAGAAGCGGCACAAGTGGGCGCAGCCTTTGCATTTGATCGGCAAAAAGATTATATGCTTCCCTATTATCGGGATCTGGGAGTTGTGTTAACTTTTGGCATGACAACAAAGGAAATTATGCTGTCAGGCTTTGCGAAAGCGGAAGACCCTAACTCAGGGGGAAGACAAATGCCAGGACATTTCGGTCAAAAGAAAAATCGTATTGTTACAGGTTCTTCTCCGGTAACTACCCAAGTACCTCACGCTGTTGGTGTTGCATTAGCAGGGAAAATAGAAAAGAAAGATATTGTTACATTTGTTAGCTTTGGGGAAGGCTCATCTAACCAAGGAGATTTTCATGAAGGAGCAAACTTCGCTGGTGTTCACAAGCTACCTGTTATTTTTCTATGCGAAAATAATAAATATGCTATTTCCGTTCCAATCGAAAAGCAATTAGGTTGTGCGAATGTCTCCGACCGAGCAATCGGCTACGGTATGCCAGGATATACAGTTGACGGAAATGATCCAATTGAGGTATATCGTGTTACGAAAGAAGCAGTAGATAGAGCGAGAAGAGGAGAAGGACCAACATTAATTGAAACAATTTCTTATCGTTTAACTCCTCATTCTTCTGATGACGATGATAGCAGCTATCGTGCAAGAGAAGAAGTGAAAGAGGCAAAAGCAAAGGATCCGTTACTAACATTTAGAGCTTATTTAGTTTCTACTGGTATATTGACAGAAGAAATAGATCAGCAATTAAATAAGAAAATTGCGGAAGAAATAAATGAAGCAACAGATTATGCAGAAAAAGCGCCATATGCACAACCAGAAGATACTTTGAAATATGTATACGGCAATTAAGGGGGAAATGAAAAGATGCCAGTAATATCCTATATAGACGCAGTGACTCAAGCCATTCGGGAAGAAATGGAGAAAGATGATAAAGTATTTATCCTTGGAGAAGATGTTGGGGTAAAAGGTGGAGTTTTCAAAGCAACAACAGGCCTTTACGAACAATTTGGGGCAGAAAGAGTAATTGATGCCCCACTCGCAGAATCTGCAATTGCAGGCGTGGGAATTGGAGCAGCGATGTATGGTTTAAAACCGATTGCAGAAATGCAGTTTGCTGATTTTATTATGCCAGCTGTAAATCAAATCGTTTCCGAAGCAGCAAAAATTAGATATCGATCAAATAATGATTGGACGTGTCCGATTGTTATCCGTGCACCTTACGGAGGCGGTATTCACGGTGCACTTTACCATTCTCAATCGGTAGAAGCAATGTTCGCTAATACGCCAGGATTAAAAATTGTTATGCCCTCAACACCATATGATGTAAAAGGATTGTTAAAGGCAGCTATCCAAGATCCTGATCCGGTTTTATTCTTTGAGCATAAACGTGCTTATCGATTAATTAAAGGGTTTGTTCCAGAAGAGGATTATGTATTGCCAATAGGCAAAGCAGATGTCAAGCGAGAAGGCGAAGATATTACAGTTATAACGTACGGATTATGTGTCCATTTTGCCTTGCAAGCTGCTGAAAAATTAGCGGAAGATGGTATTTCTGCACATATTTTAGATTTGCGAACGGTTTATCCACTTGATAAAGAAGCAATTATGGAAGCTGCTTCCAAAACAGGTAAGGTTCTTTTAATAACAGAAGATAATAAAGAGGGCAGTGTAATCAGTGAAGTTGCAGCAATTATTGCAGAAAATTGTTTGTTTGATTTAGATGCACCAATTATGCGATTAGCAGGGGAAGATGTTCCTGCAATGCCATATGCGCCAACAATGGAAAAATTCTTCTTAGTTACGCCAGAAAAAGTAGAAACAGAAATGCGAAAGCTTGCAGAATTCTAAATCGCATAAGAAGGAGTGAAAAGCGATGCCAATTGAAAAAATAACAATGCCTAAATTAGGTGAAAGTGTAACAGAAGGAACCATAAGCAACTGGATTGTTTCGGTTGGAGATGTTGTAAACAAATATGACCCACTTGCGGAAGTAATGACCGATAAAGTAAATGCCGAAATTCCTTCTTCTTTTTCAGGTAAGGTCAAAGAATTAATAGCAAAAGAGGGACAGACGCTCGAAGTTGGCGAAGTAATTTGCACCATTGAAGTAGAAGGGGACAATTCTCAGGAAGAACAACCTGCCAACGAAGAGACGGAAGAAAAAGCAGCTGCGCCTATAAATACAGATACAAGTCAAAAAGCAAGGTACTCACCAGCAGTATTGCGTCTATCTCAAGAAGCTGGGATTGATTTGACGCTGTTAACTGGAACTGGCGCAGGAGGAAGAATTACGAGAAAAGATGTACAAAAGGCTATACAAGAAGGGGTTCCACAAGGAAAAGTGGATGAGAAAGTGCCAGCAAATGGATCAAATGTACCTGCTGATCCTATACCTAAAAAAGAAACATCTGTACATAATGTGCAAACACAAGCAGGAGATAAAGAGTTCCCGATAACAGGACTAAGAAAAGCGATTGCTAGCAATATGGTTAAGAGTAAGCATGAGATTCCCCATGCTTGGACAATGATCGAAGTGGATGTAACAAAACTTGTACAATACAGAAATAAAGTGAAAGATTCCTTTAAGAAGGAAGAAGGCTATAACTTAACATTCTTTGCCTTTTTTGTGAAGGCAGTTGCACGTGCATTAAAAGAATTCCCGCAAATTAATTCAACGTGGGCAGGAGACAAAATTATTCAGAAAAAGGAAATTAATATCTCCATCGCAGTAGCAACAGAGGGGGCACTATTTGTACCAGTTATCAAAAATGCAGATGAAAAATCGATTAAAGGGATTGCAAGAGAGATTACAGAACTTGCAAATAAAGCAAGAACAGGAAAGCTTACTGTTGATGAAATGCAGGGGGGCACATTCACAGTGAATAACACTGGATCGTTTGGTTCCATTCAGTCAATGGGAATTATCAATCATCCCCAAGCGGCTATCCTTCAAGTGGAGTCAATTGTAAAAAGACCTGTTATAAAGGATAATATGATTGCTATTTCAGATATGGTAAATCTCTGCATGTCATTAGATCACCGTGTATTAGACGGATTAGTTTGCGGAAGATTTTTACAAAGGGTAAAGGAAATTCTTGAAAATACTTCAGAGGAAACAACACCAATCTATTAATGCAAACAGATTAATTGAAAATGCATACTTTTTTTATAATAATGTAGTAAGAATATATTTCATAAAAGGAGCGAAATAATGAATATTGATTTTAATTTATTCATGAATGATGTTGTCCGTCAAGCACGCCAAGAAATAGTAGAGGCTGGATATGCTGAACTAACAACAAAAGAAGCAGTAGATGAAGCATTATCAAAAAAAGGTACCACTCTAGTAATGGTGAATTCTGTATGTGGATGTGCAGGTGGAATTGCAAGACCAGCTGCTAGTTACTCCTTACATTATAAAAAAAGACCTGATCAATTAGTAACCGTATTTGCAGGCCAGGATAAAGAGGCAACAGAACAAGCTCGTTCCTATTTTACAGGTTTTCCTCCTTCTTCTCCTTCTTTTGCATTAATGAAAGATGGCGAACTAGTGAAAATGGTCGAGCGCCATGAAATTGAAGGCCACGATCCAATGCAAGTTGTGGAAAAACTACAAAACGCATTTGAAGAATATTGCGAAGAAGTAAAATAAACACTGTATATTGTGTAAAGAAGGCTCAGGATTCTGAGCCTTCAGTTTGTCGACAAAAAGATTTTTAGAAACTTACATTGAATTTTCATGCGTTGCTTGGAGTGGAAGGGGTGAGACTCCTGTGGGATTAGCGAGACAGCTTAGACCCTGCAGGCCAAAGGCAGACCGCGGCTAAGCGCGAGCCCCACGGAAAGCGAACCCCTGGAGCGGAAAGCAACATCCCTCTTCAAAGAGACTAATAAATATACTATAGACAAACCTCTATATCTAAAATTCAGGGGTTTGTCTACAGTCTGAAGGCTCAGGATTCTGAGTCTTTTTTCATGTTATCTACGAAGTGAATTCATTTCACGGCTTCTTTTGTTATTCATATCTTCCTTAAAAGTTTTTGCTTGTAAATTCAAATAAAATTAAAAATGATGTATCGGTTTAATTGATAGAAAATTAAGTTTTTTCAGAATAGTATTTTATTTAATGGATTTGTATAAATCATATTGCATAATTATAAGTATGTGTTAAAATTCATATTGTTGCATGAATATAAATGAAAAGATCATTTAATAATTTGCAACAAACAAGCAATATTAATAAAGAATGAAAGCTTAAGTAAGTATAGGGGGATAATAATAATATGAAAAAATTACTAGCATTAATGCTGTTGTCTATAGTATTTATTTTAGGCGCATGTGGTACTTCTACTGATGAAAATAGTTCAAATAGTGATAGTGGATCTTCTGATAAAAAAGTACTTGTAATGGGAACTTCTGCAGATTATGCTCCATTTGAATATATCGATACCGCAAAAAGTGATGATATTATCGGTTTTGATATTGATTTAGCTAATGCATTAGGCGAAAAGCTTGGTTACAAAATCCAAGTAAAAGATATGGATTTTAGCGGATTAATTTCTGCATTACAATCTGGAAAAGTAGATTTAGTTTTATCCGGTATGTCTCCAACACCGGAAAGAGCAGAAAATGTTGATTTCAGCGATATATATTTTACTGCAAAAGACTTAGTTGTTACAACAAAAGATAGTAATATTAAAAGTGTTCAGGATCTTGAAGGGAAAAAGGTTGGGGTACAACTAGGGTCTATTCAAGAAGATGCAGCAAAAGAAATTGCTAAAACGGTAAAAGTTACTGTAGAAAACCGTGACCGTATTCCACAATTAATTCAAGAAATTAAAGCAGGTCGATTTGATGCAGCAATTATTGAAGATGTAGTTGCGACTGGTTATTTAAATAAAGAAGATACGCTAACATCTTTCCCAGCAATAGAAGCAAATGAAGACGCTGGTTCTGCTATTGCTTTTCCAAAGAATAGTGACTTAACAGAAAAATTCAATGCTGAATTAAAGAAAATGAAAGATAACGGAGAGATTGACGAGTTAGTTGTAAAATGGTTTGGTAAATAAGATAGGTTTAAGTGGGGGACAGTTTAGGGCAAACATTGCCCTAAACGTTTTCTTGTTTTTAAGCTATATCAATAGGTAAAAACACACCCCGTGTTTAATGAAAGGATTGAGATATTAATGGGCTTAGATTTCCAACAATTTATTCCGTCCCTGCCATATTTATTAAAGGGAATCACAGTGACATTGCAAATTGTCGTAGTGGCTGGAATTATTGGTTTTGTTTTAGGGATAGTACTTTCGATTTTTAAACTTAGTAAGATTCCAGTATTAAGCTGGATTGCTGCTATTTATACATCCGTATTCAGAGGGACACCTCTTGTATTGCAATTAATGATCATCTATTTTGGTGTTCCGCAATTAACAGGAATACAAATAGAACCAGCTGTTGCAGCAATTCTTTCTTTTGGCTTGAATTCAGCTGCTTATATTTCGGAAATTATTCGTGCTGGAATTTTAGCGGTAGATCGTGGGCAGAAAGAAGCAGCTATGGCACTAGGTGTTTCATCTAGACAAGCAATGTTCGATTTAATTTTGCCACAGGCTTTAAAGAATATTTTTCCAGCATTAATTAATGAAGCTGTTTCCTTAACAAAAGAGTCGGCGGTTGTCACGGTTATTGGTGTTACCGATATTATGCGTAGAGCCTATATAATGGGTGGAGAAAAATATGCATATTTGGAGCCGATGATTCTTGCAGGTCTTATTTATTACGTTCTAGTAATGATACTGACAACATTGGCTAAAGCTGTTGAAAGGAGAATGAGAAGAAGTGATTAATGTTGAAAATTTGCATAAATCTTATGGCTCTCTTCAAGTTTTAAAAGGGATAAATACACAGGTAGAAAAAGGCGAAGTAGTGACGATTATCGGTCCTTCTGGTTCGGGAAAATCTACTTTTCTGCGTTGTATTAACTTACTTGAAGTACCAACAAAAGGAAAAGTAATCATTGATGGCACAGATATTACAGAAAAAAACACAAATATAAAAAAAATAAGAGAAAACGTTGGAATGGTTTTTCAACATTTTCATCTCTTCCCACACAAAACGGTTTTACAAAACGTGACTTATGCACCGATTAAGGTGAAAGGAATAAGTAAGAGCGAAGCGGAAAAGATGGGGAAAGAGCTTCTTGCTAGAGTTGGTCTTGCCGATAAAGCAAATGTATATCCTAGCCGTCTATCAGGCGGGCAAAAGCAAAGGGTCGCAATTGCTCGTGCTCTTGCAATGAATCCAGAAGTGATTTTATTTGATGAACCAACGTCAGCATTGGATCCTGAAATGGTAAAAGAGGTACTGGAGGTAATGAAATCTCTGGCGCACACTGGAATAACGATGCTTATTGTGACACATGAAATGGGCTTTGCAAGAGAAGCTGCCAATAGAGTATTATTCCTAGATGGTGGAGTAGTGGTTGAGGATGCCCCGCCAGCTGAGTTTTTTACCAATCCTAAAACAGACCGTGCAAAAGAGTTTTTAGAGAAAATGCTTTAATAATGGATAGAAGAAGATTTCTTTGTCTTTTAGATGAAGAAATCTTTTTTTTTGTTTCCACTGACTTCAGAAGTAGTAGAGAATAGGAGAGGGATTAAAAAACACTTTTTCCGAAGAGCAGTATTCTTTTCGCATAAAGAAGCAACAATCACACAAACTAAGAAAAAAAGAGAGTGTGATTGGATGTTAAAACTAGCTTTGTCTATTCTCTTAACAATTTCCCCTGTATGGCCATTAGGGATAAATCCATTGCCAGGTGATCCTTTTCTCATTATTAATAAAAAAACGAATCAATTATCTTTAATAGATGAAAATCGCGTACAAACGACAATAAGTGTTTCGACCGGAAAAAAAGAAGACCTAACACCAGAAGGTTTATTTACAATAACAGTCAAAGCGGCTAATCCCTATTACCGAAAAAAGAATATAGTGGGGGGACATGAGGAAAATCCGTTAGGAACACGATGGATTGGTTTTGATGCAAATAATACAGATGGAAGAATATATGGAGTTCATGGAACCAATAATCCAGGCAGTATCGGGAAATACGTGTCACAAGGCTGTGTTCGCATGCAAAATGAGGCAGTAGAATCAATTTATGATTTCATTCCATTAGGAACGAAAGTGCTGATTACAAACTCAGAGAAAAGCTTTCAGGAGTTAGCTGAGGAGTATGGAGCTATCGAATAAAAGGTTGGGACAAAAGTATTCCAACTAAATATAAACTCGAACAATTATATGGAGATTGCTAATCAAATTTTCGTATCATTGTTGGGTTTTTTATTCATTTTAAATAGGGTTTGTGGTAGTCACCCGCAGACTGAATACACTTCGCTTTCCATGGGGCGAGCGCCGAGCCGCTTCGCCTTCGCTGCAGGGTCTCGGACTTTCTCGCAGCTCCCATAGGAGTCTACGTGTATTCAGTCTGCTCCGTTTTTCCTACTAATTATATTTTCTTAAAAAAAGGATAGAACTAAACAACCTTTTAAAACGGAGTGAAATGAAGCGAGGACACTCAACTCCTGCGGGAAGTAGAGCAAAACCTAAGAGACCCCACAGGCTTTAGCCGAGGAGCTTAGGTTGCTCATCGGCGCATAGAGTGTCTGTAGCGTAATGGAAAGGAGTTGGTTTCGCTACTAAATTAGAGATTGTTCGTCTTTACGCATTATATATTTTGTTTTGTTCCAGCCTATTTCTTATGGAAAATAATCTTCCATTAAAATAACATCCCAATTCCAATTAACAGAGTAGATGCAAGCATAATAAAGATCATTAAATATACAACAATCTTTTGTAATCTATTTTTCTTTTTCTTCATAGTATCCTCCAATGTCTTAACCATTCTTACTGTCTATTTTACTAAGAATAGCAGAATGGTACAACTATAAACATATGGAATATTCGCTGAGCGAGCTTTTCTTTATTAGCAGGTAGAAAAATGAATTTCACGCCTATGATTTTTATTTGATGTTCTATTTTTATAGGCGTATACTAATAATGTCACTAATTTTTGGAGGAACAAAAAATGATTAATCAAGAGCGTTTATTAAATCAATTTTTAGAACTAGTACAAATTGATTCGGAAACAAAGTTTGAAAAAGAAATCAGTATTGTATTAAAAAAGAAATTTGAAGAATTAGGCTTAGAAGTAATAGAGGATGATACAACAGCTATTACTGGTCATGGCGCAGGTAATTTAATCTGTACGCTTGCGGCAACGAAGGAAAACGTTGATCCTATTTACTTCACATCTCATATGGATACAGTAGTTCCTGGGGTTGGAGTAAAACCGTCAATTAAAGATGGATACATAGTAACAGATGGTACGACAATACTTGGTGCAGATGATAAAACTGGTTTATCTGTTATGCTTGAAATACTTACTGTAATCAAAGAAAATAATATTCCTCATGGAACCATTCAGTTTATTATAACAGTAGGGGAAGAATCAGGCTTATTAGGCGCAAAGGCGCTTGATCCTAAGCTAATTCAAGCAAAATACGGTTATGCATTAGATAGTGATGGTAAAGTAGGAAATATCGTTGTAGCAGCACCAACACAAGCAAAAGTCAAAGCAACGATTCTAGGAAAAACGGCACATGCAGGCGTGGCACCTGAAAAAGGAGTTTCTGCTATTACAATTGCCTCTAAAGCAATAGCAAAAATGCCTTTAGGTCGTATAGACAAAGAAACAACAGCTAATATTGGCAGTTTCGCTGGAGGGAAACAAACAAATATCGTTTGTGACCATGTAGATATTCTTGCAGAAGCACGCTCTTTGGTAGAAGATAAAATGCTTGCACAAGTAGCTAAGATGAAAGAAGCATTTGAATCTACAGCAACCGAGATGGGCGGACAAGCAGTTGTCGAAGTAGACGTAATGTATCCAGGCTTTAAATTTGGTGAAGGTGACCATGTGGTGGAAGTAGCTAGAAAAGCAGCTGCAAAAATCGGCAGAAGCTGTGAATTACAACAAAGCGGTGGCGGAAGTGATGCCAACGTTATCTGCGGTTTTGGTATCCCAACTGTCAACTTAGCAGTAGGTTATGAAGATATTCATACAACAAATGAAAAAATGCCAATAGAAGAATTAAATAAATTGGCTGAAATGGTACTTGCAATTATTGAAGAAGTAACAGGTAAATAATCATATTTTCGACTCGGAGTGTTTCCTTTTTAGGGAAGCACCCTTTTTGTGTATATATCAAACAAATGTTTCTATTTTTGCTTGCATTTATCTAGAAAACAGAGGAAAATATTTTATAGGAAAATACTACTGTAAAATATAATTTTGGGGGAATATAAATGGAAGAAAAGAAGGTTGTTATATTTAAAGTGGCAAACGGAGAATATTCCGTAGATGTTTCTTATGTCATATCAATAGAGAAAGAAGAACAGATTACTCCTGTTCCTCAATTACCATCCTTTGTGAGAGGAATAAGAAAAGTAAGAGAGGAGCTTATTCCTGTCATTGATTTACAAATGGTTTTATACAATCAAAAAACAGAAGAAAATGAAAATAATAAATTAATTGTTGCGCGAACAGAAGATATTTCATTTGCTATGATTGTTAGCGATGCAAAAGAGATTCTCGATATAAAAGAAGAAGTAATTAAAGAGGTTGGCATTTCTGCATATCAGAAAACAGAATATATTACAGGAGTTCTTAATTTAGAAAATCGTTTGGTTTTAATGCTAGACCCAAATGTCTTATTAGAAACACTTGAAGGAGTAAAAGAAATTAAAGACTATATGAAAAATCAGCCTGCATAAGCAACAAGTAGGAAATATGGAATATATAATAGAAGCGTCTACAAATGATCATAAAGAATTGGTGAAGGCAAAATGAAGGAATTTTATCCAAAAAAAGGACGAGTTATCTTACACGTAGATATGAACAGTTTTTATGCATCTGTTGAAATGGCCTATGATCCACAGTTAAAGGGAAAGCCACTGGCAATTGCGGGAAATGAAAAAGAACGCAGAGGTATTATCGTCACTTGCAGCTATGAAGCAAGAAAATTTGGTGTAAAAACAACAATGCCTTTATGGGAAGCGAAAAAGAAATGCCCGGATTTAATTGTTTTGCCTCCAAATTTTGATCGTTATCGGACGGCATCCCTTGCGATGTTTCAAATTCTCCATGAATTTTCCGATACTGTCGAACCTGTTTCGATTGATGAAGGGTATGTAGATATTACGAATAGTCATGACTTAGGAACTCCAATATACATCGCAAAAACAATTCAGAAGCGAATTTATGAGCGTTTAGATTTACCATGCAGTATTGGGATTGCGCCTAATAAATTTCTTGCTAAAACGGCATCTGATTTGAAAAAGCCGATGGGAATCACGATTTTAAGAAAGCGAGATATTCCCAATATACTTTGGCCGATGCAAGTAGAAGAAATGCATGGTATAGGAAAAAAAACAGGGGAAAAACTAAGAGCGATTGGCATCGAAACAATTAAAGATTTGGCAATGGCTTCATCTATTGGACTTAAAGGAGCCTTAGGTATTAATGGAATCCGTTTAAAGGAAAGAGCCAATGGAGAAGATAATCGGCCTGTTGATCCAGAAGCAGCTAATGAATTTAAAAGCATTGGGAATTCCACTACTTTGCCTCGGGATGTAAAGAATCAACAAGAATTATTTCAAGTCTTGGCAACTCTAGCAAATAAAGTTGCTACGCGTATGAAAAGAAAGCATGTGCATGCTAATCATCTAGCGGTAACGATACGTTATGGAAATCGCAAAAATTATTCCAAAAGTAAAAAATTAGCAAATCCGATTAAGACAGAGGAAGAGATACTCCAATTTAGTAAAGAGATTTTTCAGTCCGCTTGGGATGGAAATCCTGTTCGCTTACTCGGCGTAACAGCAGGAGATTTAATTGATAATAATATTGTAGTAAAACAACTTGATCTCTTTTCCTTTGAAAAAGATGCAGAGAAGGAATCGTTATGGACAGCTATTGATAAGCTGAAAGAGAAATATGGTTCATCTATTATTGAGCCGGCGTCTGAAAGAAATAATATTTCAAAAAAGGAAGAAGACATTGGTACCATGACTAGTTTTAATAAAGATTTTTTGCAAGGAAAGAAATTTTAGTCTAGTTAAGTATGTTGAAAAATTTTTTTTGAAATAAACGAGAAAAGTAGTTGCATTTTAGTTGCATAACTTAAAAAATCTTGCTAAAGTTAAGTGAATTCTACTATAAGGATACATAGTTTAGAAGGGACGTTAGGAAAAAATGACAAAACAGCAATTTGGTGTAATCGGTTTAGCGGTTATGGGTAAAAACCTTGCGATGAACATCGAAAGCAGAGGTTATACTGTTTCCGTTTTCAACCGTTCAAAAGAAAAAACAGAAGAAATGCTTAAAGAAACAGAAGGTAAGAATGTCGTTGGAACATATACATTAGAAGAATTTGTACAATCTTTAGAAGTTCCACGTAAAATTATGTTAATGGTTAAAGCTGGTCCTGCTACTGATGCTACAATCGAACAATTAAAGCCTTTATTAGATAAAGGGGATATTGTTATTGATGGCGGTAACACATTCTTTAAAGATACGCAAAGACGTAACAAAGAATTAAGTGAACTTGGTATTCACTTTATTGGTACAGGCGTTTCTGGTGGGGAAGAAGGCGCTTTAAAAGGTCCTTCTATCATGCCTGGTGGGCAAAAAGAAGCATATGAATTAGTTGCACCTATTTTCCGTGATATCTCAGCAAAAGTTAATGATGAGCCTTGTACTACGTATATCGGTCCAGATGGTGCTGGCCATTATGTAAAAATGGTTCACAATGGAATAGAATATGGAGATATGCAATTAATCTGTGAAGCATACTTTATTATGAAGCATGTATTAGGATTAGAAGCACAAGAACTTCATGAAGTATTCGCAGAATGGAATAAAGGCGAGCTAGATAGCTACCTAATTGAAATCACTGCAGATATTTTCACAAAAGTAGATGATGAAACTGGTAAACCTTTAGTAGATCTAATCTTAGATACTGCTGGACAAAAAGGAACTGGTAAATGGACAAGCCAAAGTGCTTTAGACTTAGGTGTTCCACTTCCAATGATTACGGAATCTGTATTTGCTCGCTTCATTTCTGCAATGAAAGACGAACGTGTAAAAGCAAGTAAAGTACTTTCAGGTCCAGAAATTAAACCATTTACAGGTGATAAAGCAGCATTTATCGAATCTGTACGTAAAGCACTATACTTAAGCAAAATTGTTTCTTATGCACAAGGTTTCGCGCAAATGAGAGAAGCATCTGAAGAATATGATTGGAATTTAAACTATGGCGAAATCGCAATGATTTTCCGTGGTGGTTGCATTATTCGTGCACAATTCCTACAAAAAATCAAAGATGCATATGACCGTGATCCAGAATTGAAAAACCTTCTATTGGATCCATATTTCAGTGAGATTGCTGAAAACTATCAAACAGCATTACGTGAAGTAATCTCTGGTGCTGTATTAAATGGTATTCCTGTACCAAGCTTTGCAGCTGCTTTAGCTTACTTCGACAGCTACCGTACAGCAACATTACCAGCAAACCTACTACAAGCGCAACGTGACTACTTCGGTGCACACACATATGAGCGTCTTGATAAAGAGGGAATTTTCCATACTAACTGGATGGAAAAATAAGAATTGCTATAAAGCACACCACGATTTTGATTGTGGTGTGCTTTTTTAGATTGTATACGGAGATGCAGAAAGGAATGCAGTAAAAAAAGCGTTTATCAGTCGAATGAAAACCAAAAAGAGAGAGGCAAGTAGGAAAAAAGGCGTTCATCAGTTGGATGAACACCAAAAAGAAAGAGAAAAGCAGTGAAAAAGGCGTTCATTAATCAAATAAAACAAAAAAAGAATTTACACAAATTTTACGTACCCAAAGATTTTACATCACCCCAAAAATCTACCAATAAAATACTTAGAAAATAATTAGCAATCAATAAAAAATGTGCTACTATACTCAGCAGCACATCAATCAAACAAATTATTTTTTCACAAAAATAAACTAGTGAATGGTGAAAAAATTTATCCCTTAAAAATTATTTCAATATAAACAACTTCGGATCTACTACCAATTCTAATCGGTGGTCCCCAAAATCCAAATCCAGAGGACACAATCGCATGAAGTTGCTTCTTTTTCTTGTAGCCCCAGTCTAATTCAAAGACTCGTTTTGTAATCAGATGGTTCGGTGCCATTTGGCCACGATGTGTATGTCCTGATAGAATGACATCGATACCATCGTTCATTGCAGCTTCTAGTTCATCTGGCTGGTGATCCATCATGATAATTGGTAAGTGGTTATTTTCATTCTCAAGGAGCATCGGAATGGAAAGTCTTTCCTTGTCGGTTTTATCTTTACGACCAATTAATCGAATGGTTTCGTCAATGGTTACTTTTTCATCCATTAGGATTTGAATACCGATACGGTTCATTTCCTTTAAAAAAGTAGGAATCATTTTGCCGTAATATTCATGATTACCTAACACACCATAAATACCTAGAGGAGCTTGTAATTGCTTTAATTGTTCACCCATGTTCTTTTTCAGAAAAGGAAGAGGGTCATCATCTATGATATCCCCTGGTAAAAGAATCAAATCAGGCTGTAAGCCGTTTATTTTCGTTACTAGACGTTTTAGATGACTTTTCCCTGATAAAGTGCCAAAGTGCATATCAGAAGCCATAGCGATCCTCAGAGTGTCTCTATGAGCCTGTTTTTTATCTACTGTAAGTTTATAAGTTCTAATAACAGGGGAATAAGCATTGTATGTGCCGTAAATAAGTAAAAGGAGAAGAATTCCTGCTGCGATGCTTCCTACAATTTTTGTTGTATCTTCAGACGGAATAGATATGTTTAATAGAAGCCATCCTAAATTAGCAATTGGAAATAGTAAGATACCATATTCAAAAATAGCAAGCCAATAAGCGCCAAGTATTTTAAATATGGAGATTGACTTAAGGAAATGGCTGATAATATATGCGTAGGAAAAAAGGATAACAACTCCGATATAAATAGATGGATATGTTAATAAGTTTAATGATTTAAGCCAAACATAACCATTCCATCCTAAGTAAAAAACTAGTAGATTATATAAAATGAATACGAGAATGATAGAAAAAATTAATTTGATTTTATTCATTTGGAACTCCTTAGAATAGAATTATAATCACGAAAGAAAAAACGTGAATACAAATGGATTCACGTTTTTTAGGTTTACTTGAAGTATAGGATTAGCAAACATCTACTTCAAATTGATTTACTGGCCACCAGAAGAAACCGTCTTTTTCTAATAATTCATCTGCTTCTTGTGGTCCCATTGTACCTGAAGCATAATTAGGAAATTGAGTAGCAGGATTTTGTTCCCAAGCCTGTGAAATTTTATCGACATAGCTCCAAGATAAGGCTACTTCATCCCAATGCGTAAAGTTAGTTGCATCGCCATGAAGGCTATCATCAATTAGTTTTTCATAAGCTTCTGGAGTATTTATTCCTGCAATTCCTGTATTTGCATAGCTAAGCTTAATTGGTGTTGCTTCCATGTTTTGTCCTGCTTTTTTAGCATTTAAATGCAATGTAATACCTTCCTCTGGTTGAATATGGATGACAAGAAGGTTTGGCGTAATTTCTTGATCAGGACGATTGTATAAATTCATTGGAATGTCTTTAAATTGTACAACGATTTTTGTCGACTTGCTTTCTAATCTTTTTCCTGTTCGGATATAGAATGGAACACCAGCCCAACGGAAGTTATCAATCATTACTTTACCAGCGACAAAAGTTTCTGTGTTGGAGTTAGGATTAACCATTTGTTCTTCACGGTAGCTCGGTACATCTAAATCCTCAACGAAACCTTTACCATATTGTCCCCTTACAAAGTATTTATCTACTTCATCTACTTCGACAGGACGCATCGCGCGGAAAACTTTAACCTTTTCTGAGCGAATTTCATCTGGAGTAAGTTTAATTGGTGGTTCCATTGCAAGCAGTGCAACCATTTGTAACATATGGTTTTGAACCATATCACGAAGAGCGCCACTTGTTTCATAATATCTTCCACGTTCTTCTACTCCAAGTACTTCACTTGAAGTTACTTGAATATTGCTGATGTAACGGTTGTTCCACAGGTTTTCAAAAATTGCATTAGAAAAACGGATAGTTTCAATATTTTGCACCATCGCTTTTCCTAAGTAATGATCAATACGGTATACTTCATCCTCAGAAAATGCAGTTCGAATTTGCTCGTTAAGTTCTTTGGCTGATTCTAAATCATGACCAAATGGTTTTTCGATGATAAGGCGTTTATAGCCTTTCACATCTGTTAATCCATCTTGATTTAGATGAATCGCAATTGGGCCAAAGAATTCTGGTGCCATTGCTAAGTAAAATACGCGGTTGCCATTTAAGCTATATTTTACATCCAAATCATCTGCGATGTTTTTCAGCTCTGCATAAGAGCTTGAATCTGTAACATCATGAGAATGATAGCAAAAATAAGAAGCGAATGTCTCTAGGTCATCATTTTTAGAACTTGCAATTGCTTCAGAAACAGAATTAACAACATTTTGTTTAAACTGTTCTTGCGTTAATGTTCTTCTTCCTACACCTACTACGGCGAAATTTGCTAATTTACCTTTTTTATACAATCGATAAAGAGATGGGAAAAGCTTTCTATTGGCTAAATCTCCTGTAGCTCCGAAGATCATAATAAGTGCATTTGATGTTTGTTTTTCATTCACTTTCTTGTACCTCATTTCATTTATATATGTATGAAAATTATTAAATTGCTGTTTTACAAAGGTGCATTTATCTTAAATAATGACTGTTTTTGTATAGATTGTCGCTAGGTTTTTTCCAATAAATTTTTTAGAAGACAGCCTAAATAATACATGTACCTATACAGTTATAAAATTTTATCTTTTTCTTAAGGATATGGCAACACATTTGTTTGTAATTTTTGCAAATATTTTTACTATTTGTATTTACAGCAGAATTTTTTCATTCATCCAACATGATATTACAATATATTAGCAAAAGTTACTAGTTAAATGATTTAGTAATTTGGATAAACGCGCAGCATTAAAGTATACTTAAGACATCTATTCTGAATTAGTATTTAATGAACGAGTTTTATTTATACAGTGGGATGAGGAACAACGTAGAAAAAAGAAAGGGAGTAGTATGCATTTATGAAATTGCAATTTTTAGGAACTGGTGCAGGTATTCCAGCAAAATCGAGAAATGTTACAGCGATTGCTTTAAAACTTTTAGAAGAGAAGGGGAGTATTTGGCTGTTTGATTGTGGGGAAGCAACACAGCATCAAATACTATATACAAATATTAAGCCAAGAAGAATTGATAAAATATTTATTACCCATCTACATGGAGATCATATCTATGGATTACCAGGTTTTCTTTCTAGCCGATCTTTCCAAGGTGGAGAAACCACGCTAACAGTTTATGGACCTAAAGGAATTCACGAGTATATTCGAGTTAGTCTTGCTGTTAGTCAAACATATTTAAAATATGATTTAAACATCGTAGAGATTGAAGAAGGCACTATTTTTGAAGACGATGATTTTATCGTGGAAGCAAAAATACTTGAACATGGCGTAACAAGCTATGGCTATCGAATAATCGAAAAGGACCGTCCTGGAAAGTTAAATACAGATAAATTATTGCAATATGGAATCAAGCCCGGTCCTATATATAAAAGAATAAAGGATGGGGAGAATCTCACGCTTGATGATGGTACGATAATAAATAGCCAAGAGTTTCTTGGTACTGCTATCAAAGGAAGAATAATAACTATTTTAGGGGATACAAGAACCTGTTCTGCCACAGAGGTTTTGGCAAAAGAAGCGAAAGTACTGGTTCATGAAGCAACGTTTTCAAAAGAAGAAAGTTCGATTGCCACTGAATATTATCATTCTACGACAGTACAAGCTGCCGATACAGCTAAAAAAGCAAAGGTAGATTGTCTCCTGCTAACACATATAAGCGCAAGATATGATCAATCATTAACAGAACAACTGTTACAGGAAGCAAGAGCTATTTTTCCTAATACATACATTGCAGAAGATTTGGCGGAGTTTGAGATTTAAGCAAGTAAAAAAGGATGTCGTCAAAATAAGAGACAGCATCCCTTTTATCTATTCTTAACTGGTCGTAAAGGTCTGTTAAGTGTGACTAACCATCATTGGGTTGAGGAAAAGCCCCACTGATGGTTAGTCTTCTTTATTTTGACAGCTTAAGTTCATCTGTAAGTGCTTTTCCCATCTTTTTTGATTGGGCAGTCGCTTCTTCAATACAAGAGATAAAGGCATTTTGTACATCAAATTGCTCTAAAATTCTGAGTCCTGCTTCTGTGGTACCACCAGGACTAGTTACATTCTTGCGAAGCTCCTGTGGACTTTTGGAAGATACCGCAATCATTTCTGCTGCACCAATTAATGTTTGCACAATCAACTCGTTAGCTACTTCACGATCCAGTCCGATTTTCAGTCCGCCTTTCTCCATTGCTTCTACTAAATAATAAATATAAGCTGGCCCACTTCCTGATAGTCCAGTAATCGCATCTAATTGCTCTTCTTCCACAACAGTAACTAAGCCAACGGTTTTAAACAAATCTAAAACGAATTGTTTTTGTTCATTTACTACAAAGGAGTTGAAGGCAATCCCAGTTGCTGATTTTCCAACCATTGCAGAGGTGTTTGGCATGGCACGTGCAATTGGAACCTTTTGGTCAATTAAGCGTTGCAGGCTGTCCATACTAACGCCAGCAAGAACAGAGATTAGGAGGGTACGTTCAGATAAATAATCTTTCCATTGAAGAGTAGCCTCTCTTACATCTTTCGGTTTCATTGCGAGAATGATAACATCTGCATTTCCAATCACTTTTTCTAAATCGAAAGAGTAATTAATTCCATAGCGCTCCTGTAATTCGATAAGTCTGTTCTCATTGCCACGATTTGTAACGGTAATATCGGTTGTCTCACACATCTTACTGGAAACAATTCCAGAAATTAAGGCCTCGCTCATAGAACCAGCACCGATAATAGCAAGTTTGTTCATTTTCTCTCCCCCTATAATAATGTGTCTAAAATAAGAAAAAAACCTTACGTTAAAAAGAAAGGACAAAAGGTTTTCCGTGGTACCACCTTAGCTTATATATAATCAGCATTCGCATATAATTATACAACTCTTCACCGGTAACGACGAATTATGTTTAGGTTTTCCTACCTACTCTTAAGTAGATTCAATCAGATGGACAATGATGAAGTCTTTCAGCCTAAGGAACTTCCTCTCTAGCAAGCCGTTTCCATTTACTATTCTTATTTCATCCTGTAAATTTATCATTTTCCGACAGAAGACTCCCTCTTCCATTATATGCAGGGCTGTAGCCCAACGATAAGGGGGAGATGAATGTCGGTTGGCGATAGCCAAAACACATCCTCTTATAGTAAAATAAGAACATATATTCGTGTTGGGGGAGTGAGCGCAATGATCGTTAATAAAGCATATAAGTTTCGTATCTATCCCAATAAAAAACAAATGGAACTCATCCATAAAACGATTGGTTGTGTGAGGTTCACATTCAATTTCTTTTTAGGTAAGCAGAAAGAGAACGACGCTTATTGGTATATTGTTGAAGAAATGGTTCAAAATAGTCAGCTTCCAACAAATAATTGGAAAGGAAAATGGTTGAACAAATATGAAACAGTAAAGGCAATTCCAGAATTAAAGAAACACTATTCTTTTCTGGAAGAAGTGGATAGTATTGCTTTGCAGAAATCGGTTGAAAACTTGGCTGATTCTTTTGAACGATACTATAAAAAACAAAATAAGTATCCACGCTTTAAATCGAAGAAGAATCCTGTGCAATCCTACACGACAAAGCATACAAACGGAAATATTGCGGTTGAAGGTAAGTATATTAAGCTTCCTAAACTTGGTCTTGTTCGCTTTGCCAAAAGTCGTGAAGTTGAAGGCAAGATACGGAGTGCTACCATTAGACGCAATCCGTCAGGAAAATACTTCCTTTCCATCGGTGCAGAAGTGGAAGTGAAAGAGTTACCAAAAACAAATTCCGCTATTGGAGTAGATGTTGGGCTAAAAAATTTTGCTATTCTTTCAGATGGTACAACTTTCTCTAACCCTAAATTCTTTCGCACATTGGAAGAAAAGTTAGCTAAATTTCAACGAATCATGAGCAGACGAGCCGTTGGTGGCTCAAACTGGTATAAAGTCAAACGAAAAGTTGCCTGTATTCACGAGAAAATGGCAAATGCAAGAAGGGATTACTTGCACAAAATCTCCACTGATCTTGTCAAAAACCACGACATAATCGGGATGGAAGATTTGTCTGTATCCAATATGTTAAAAAATCACAACCTTGCCAAAGCCATTAGTGAAGTATCATGGTCAGAATTCAAAACCATGATGGAATACAAGGCAAATTGGTATGGAAAACGGGTGGTGACCGTTGCAAAGCACTTTCCGTCCAGTCAGCTTTGCTCCTGTTGTGGCTACCAAAACAAAGAGGTTAAAAATCTTGGCTTACGTGAATGGGAATGTCCAACATGCCATATCCATCATGAAAATCGAGATATTAATGCAGCAATCAATCTCAAAAATGAAGCGTTAAGACTTCTAACCGCAGGAACTGCGGGGGTAGCCTACTAAGATAACCGAAGGATACTTTGGTGTTCGTAGGAATTTCCCCCTTCAATCAGACTGTAAGGTTGATAAGGGGTAAGTAGTTCAATTGATTATGCAAGTTAGAAGGCTTTTCTGTCAATAGAAAAATAGGATGGTGGGAAAATTAGCCATTCGAATATTACCGGTAGCAATCGATTATTATGATCACAAAATTGTGGAAGCTTGGAAAAGAATGCATGCGGAAGAACAAATAGATTATATAATGACTAGTCAGCTTATTTGGGAAACAATGGAGGAAGAGAATCTTTTAATAGACCATAATTTTCTCGAATATCGAATTCGTCATCTTGTCTATTCTGGAGTATTTGAAATGAAAGGAATCCCCAAAAATAGGAGACGCTATTTTGTGCGCCTGAAATAGCGGAGTAAATAGCCTAGTTGTTATTTTAAATCTACTATGTAAAAATATAAATAGTATTTTATTATTAATGTTATTTGAATATAGTATGTGATATTTTAGTAGGAAAATAATCACACTAGATATATTTTGTTTAGGCTATTTCCTAAAGGAATGTTGTTTTTTTATAGAAAAAAAGGATTAGTTGGAAAAATGGAGCAGCCGGAATACACGTAGGCTCCTGTGGATTAGCGAGACAGTCTGAAACCCCAGAGGCGAAGCTGGGGAGACTCAAGCTTAGCCCCACGGAAAGCGAAGTGTATTCCGGCTGCGGAGCATAGCCACAAATTTTACAAAAACAGCCTTTTTTTAAGAAGAGTGCGTATTAACGAGGTGAAAAGATATGACAAATATACATGGAAAGAACATTGTAATAACAGGAGCTTCATCTGGCATCGGAGAGAAAATTGCATTAAAAGTAGCACAAAAGGGCGGACGACCGATTCTTCTTGCTCGATCTGAAGAAAAGTTAGCTGCTATTTGTGCCAATATAAATAAACAATTTCCTGTCCATGCTTGCTATTATCCTTTGGATGTAAGTAATACGAACCAAGTGAAGGAAGTTTTTGCAAAGATTTATCAAGAAGTCGACTTTATCGATATTCTACTTAATAATGCAGGGTTTGGTGTTTTTGATATGGTCCACGAAGCGAATATGGCAGATATTGATCAAATGTTTCAAGTAAATGTAATCGGAGTAATTGCTTGTACGAAAGAAGTATTGCCTTCTATGTTAGAAAAAAACAGAGGCCATATTATTAATGTTGCTTCCCAGGCAGGAAAATTAGCTACAGCAAAATCAAGTGCTTATGCTGCAACCAAACATGCTGTTTTAGGTTTTACAAACAGTTTGCGAATGGAAGTAGCAACTTCCAATATCAAAATTTCTGCAGTAAACCCAGGTCCAATTGAGACCGCTTTTTTCAATACGGCTGACAAATCTGGAAACTATGTTAAAAATGTTCAAAAATATATGCTGTCTTCCGAAACAGTAGCTGAAAAAGTAATGGGATTGATGCTGCATCCAAAACGTGAGCTCAATCTGCCAGTGTGGATGAATTGGGGAAGTGTTCTTTATAATCTATTTCCAGGAATCGCAGATAAGCTGGTTGGCAGCATTTTGAATAAAAAATAAACACAGTTAAAAATAGGGAGAATCTGTAATATACCCATAAACTACATCTTGAACAAGATCATTGAGATCATGGGAAGGATGTTGTTTTTTTTAATGAATGATTTTATTTGCTAATTCCTCATATTCATTGAGGGGAGGCGTATTGGATTCAATGTGATATTGCTTAAGGGATTTTTGTATCATTTTTTGTAAAAGTAATTTATTATTTAATTTTTCCTTATTATTAAATAGTATTTATGTCATATAACTTATTAACTATGGAAGTATAAAGAAAAAAAATAGTAACTTTCTCCAAAGTATTATATACTAATTTCTATCTAATAAGAGAGTTATCGCTAATTTTCTTGAAAATAGTATGCTAAAAAGTGGAACAATTAAGGAGATGAGAGATAATGGAAAAAGCTACATTTGCTGGTGGATGTTTCTGGTGTATGGTATCCCCATTCGAAGAACTTCCAGGAATTGGAGGTATTGTTTCTGGCTATAGCGGGGGACATGTGGAGAATCCAACTTATGAACAAGTGAAAACAGGAACAACTGGACATTTTGAAGTGGTAGAAATCACATATGATCCAGAATTATTTCCATATGAACGATTATTAGAATTATTTTGGCAGCAAATTGACCCAACTGATCCAGATGGACAATTTCAGGATCGTGGACCACAATATCGAACAGCTATTTTTTATCATAATGAAAAGCAAAAAGAGCTTGCTGAAAAATCAAAGCAAGCAATGGCTGAAAGTGGAAAATTTAAAAAGCCGATTGTTACATTAATTGAACCAGCAGCACCATTTTATCCTGCTGAAGACTATCATCAAGACTATCATAAGAAAAATAAGCAGCATTATAAAGAGGATAGAGAAAAGTCTGGACGAGATGAATTCATTAATGAGTATTGGTAAAAGGATAAAAAGAGGATTTGCTATCAAGCATTAATGATAGCAAATCCTCTTTTTTTGTGTAGGTGTTACTTTAATCATAACTATTATAATTGCGAAAATTTGTCATTAATCTCCTATTTCTAAAAAAATAGAATTTTTCAACCTAATGTCCTAAAGTATTGTCGATCTATGTCGATATGAAAAAAGGATTAGATGAAGAAAAGGGGTAGCTTCTATGAGATTTTTACAAAATATCAATATTTCTAAAAAAATATTGATCATCATTATGTTTAGTGCAATTGCATTAATACTAATAGGATTATTTGGAATGTATGGGATGAAAGAAATGGCTAGTAATTCTCAAAAGATGTATGAAGAGAAACTATTACCTAATACATATATTGCGAAAATAGAAAATTATCGCCGTACAAACGATAGCTATATTATCGAATTAATGATAACAGAGGATGAAAAGAGAAATCAGGAACTGTTAGAAGCGATAAATAAGAATATGGAGGAGTCAGATAAATATATTAAAAAACTTGATGCCATAAAGCTTTCACAGGAAGAGACAAATGCTTATAAGATCTTTAAAGATGTTTATGATGGCTTTGAACAACTGCAGGATCAAGTTATCTCTCTAGCGCTCAATAATTTTAATGACTCTGCCTATAACCTATATACAAAAAATCTACGTTCTAAAACAAATGTTATCAATAGTCAATTGGATGAATTACAAGAAACCAATCAGGCAGAAGCGGAACGAATTTCTAAAGAAAATGAAAGCTATTATTCAACGATGATTCTGGTAACAGCAGGAATTATCATCGTTTCCGTAGCACTTGCGGTCTTATTTGGTTTATATATATCATTAATGATTGTCGCTCCGATCAAACGCTTGAAAGCTCTAATGGAAAAAGGGGGACAAGGAGATTTTTCGGAGAGATCTGCATATATCGGAAAGGATGAAGTGGGTTCCCTATCTGATAGCTATAATACGATGGCAGATGGGATGAAGGGGCTTATAGAAATGCTGTCTGAAACGTCCCATCATCTTGCTTCTTCATCCGAACAATTAAGTTCTAGTTCCGAAGAAAGCAGTAAAGCAAGTGAACATATTTCGGAAACGATACAGGAACTTGCAGTAGGTTCGGAAACACAAATGAGGTTAATGGAGTCAAGTTCGGAAGGAATACGTAATGTAAATGAAACGACTGGAAGCATAACAGAACGTGCAAAAAAAGTCGCAGAAACAGCCGAGCAAACGTCAGATGTATCTGCAGAAGGTGCAAAAAGAATTTCAGAAGTAACCACACAAATGAAATCTATTAATAATAATGTAGCATCTCTAGCTCAATCTATTGCTACATTGGAATCTCGAATTAATGAAATTGGGGATATTACAAAGGTAATAACAGATATTTCTTCACAAACCAACCTATTAGCATTAAATGCAGCAATTGAAGCAGCAAGAGCTGGGGAGCAAGGAAAAGGTTTTGCCGTTGTAGCTGATGAAGTAAGAAAATTAGCGGAACAAACGGCAGGATCTGCTGAACAGATTACCAATCTAATTAGTCAAATTCAAACTGATTCAAAGAATACTTCTCTCTCCATGACAACCGCTGCAAATGACGTAGATGCAGGTATAAATATTGTTCAAGACGCAGGGGAAGCGTTCAAGAAAATTGAAGGGTCAGTTAATGAACTAGTTATATTAGTAGAGGAAGTAAGTGGATCACTTAATCAATTAAAAGAGCATACAAATACCATCAATGCTTCTATCTTAGAAGTAAATTCCATGGCAAGTGAAGCTGCAGCAAGTACGGAAAACGTCTCTGCAGCTACCGAGGAGCAAGTAGCATCCATGCAGGAAATAGCGGCTTCTTCTACATCTCTAGCACAACTAGCATCAGATTTGCAAGAGAAGATAAAACAATTTAAAATTTAATTAGAAAAAGGAGGCATGCAAAAGACATGACTCCTTTTTTAATTAGGCTGTTTTCTAAAGGATTGTTGTTTTTTCAATCGAAAAAAAGAATTAGTTGGAAAAATGGAGCAGCCGGAATACACGAAGACGTCATGGGGATTAGCGAGACAGTCTGAGACCCCGGAGGCGAAGCTGAGGAGGATCAGCGCGAGCCCCACAGCGAAGTGTATTCCGGCTGCGGGTAATCGCAACAAACTTTACGAAAACAGCCTTTAATTAATTTATATCCACATATTCTTTTAAAAAGTCATCAATCGCCTTTTCATACGCTTCTTTGTTCTCATTATAGCTTTGAGCATGAAAGCCATTAACAGCGAAAAATAATTTTTTAGGACCTTGTTTTTTATCAAATAATTTTTGTGTCATTTCTGGCAAGATAAAATCATCTTTTTGACTATGGATAAACAGCATTGGGCTTTTAATGTTATCAATGACCGAAATGGGAGAGATATCCTTAATCGAATATCGGGCTCTTGCTCGAAGGAATATATTGGCAATGGGGATGAAGATTTTCCCTGGTAACTTTATTTCTTGTTTAATAAGATAATTTAATTGGTCGGTGAAATCTGAAAAAGGACAATCGGCAATATAGAAATCAGCCCCATCTTCAATCCCGCCAGCATAAAGAATCATGGTAGCAGCACCCATCGATTCTCCGTGGATACCTAGGATTATATCCTTTCCTTTCTCTCTTCTAACCCAATCTACAATTTGCTTTAAGTCAAATTTCTCATAATAACCAAAGCTTGTATTTTTTCCGCCGGATTCACCGTGTCTCCGATGATCGTAAATAATTCCATTAAAGCCTCTTTCTAAAAATAAGTTCATGTATTTAATAGAACTCGTTTTATTTTCCGTGACTCCATGTGATATGATGATATATTTCTTTGTTTCAAAAGGCTCCACTAGAATTGCTTTTAAATCATAGCCATAGGGGGAGGGGAGGGTAATTTCTTGTTTAGTTAAATTTTCAAATGAAACCGGGTCCAATCTGCCAGCTTCTTGCTCTCTTTTTAAAATAAAGTCATTGTCTTTTTTCTTCATATACATTAATCGATTGGAACAATAGACTCCAATAGATGTAATAAACAACAATACAGAAAATAGATAACGAAACAGCTTTCTCAAACCGATTCCTCCAGTAAGTTCATAAATTTAGCAGAAACTAATTTGAGTGTATCACTTCTCCTTAGAGAAACAAAATAGACAGCTTGTTTATTTATGCAAAAATAGACATTGAAGGCTATAATGTTTATCCCTCTCTTAACAGACAGTAAGACTTCCGCCTCAAGCTTATGAGAATACGAGGAAGATAGGTGAGAGATCAACTGTCCGTAAAGGTCCGATTGGTTCAACTAACCATCAGCGGGGGAGGAAGGAAAACCCCCACTGATGGAAGTTTCACTTTATGATAAAAAATTTTATGCAGGAATAAAAAAATGGTTACAAATTGAAGCTGTTTTGCATGGAAGAATAAGTAAATATTAATATAAAAACTGCACCATCTATTATTAGAAAGTGCAGTTAAGCAGAACTACTGTTTGGAGTTTTGTCTGTTTGTCGGATGAACGGCCTTTTCTAAATCTTCTGCGGCAATTGCTTGTTTAACAGTATCAGCATTTGGCTTCCCAGCTTGACTGTATCCTTTATCACGCTTTTGACTCATTAAGATTCCCTCCTAAAATAGAAATGATGACACTAGAAAACAATTGTGCTGTATCGAATTCTCTAGTATAACTTGAGTTAAAAAATATGTTATTATACATACAGCATAGGAAAAAGAAGGGTTGAATTATGGCAGAACATCATTTTTATTTAAAAGCAGATTGGCCGGGCTATCGTAATGATGTCGGCACAATAGAGAGCGGAAATCTAAAAACAAAAATATCTATTCCACAAGAAATGGATGGACCTGGTGTAGGAACAAATCCAGATGAAATGTTACTAGGTGCTGCGGCCACATGCTTTATTATTACTCTAGCAGCAATGATGGAAAGAAGTCGGTTGGAGAAGGAAAGTTTAACATTGGAATCAGAAGCAGTGGTAGATGTGACAAACGGTATATTTACCTATCAAAAGATTATCCACCGCCCAAAAATTGTATTAAAAAAAGAGGCGACTGAAAAAGATATAAAGCTTGCAGTAAAACTAGCTCAAAAAGCAGAAGAAAGCTGTATGATTACAAGAGCTATTAAAGGGAATGTCGAAGTCAAGCTAGAGGAAACAATTGAGGTTGCATTGTAAGGAGGATAACCAGATGGCAAAACAACGGAAAAATGTACAAAAATCGAAACAAGATGATAAGCCCGTTACATTAGGGGATCTTTTGAACGAGCAATTAGCGAAACAGCTCAAAGATAAAAAGCACGAGCTTAAAGAACAAGAAGAAGCCAAGCTTAAAGCGGATGAAGAAAGAAAAAGAGAAGAGCGAAGACAAAAAGAGAAAAATAAAAGCTTTGAAGAACTATTAAACGAAAATTCGATGAACTGGAAGGACTTTAAATAAGAAGAAAAGGCTGAGACAAAACAAAATATCTAATGGGTAAAGACGAACAATCTCTCATTTAGTAGCGAAACCAATAAGTTGCCTAATTCTTTTCAAAAGTAAATATAATTAGTAGGAAAAACGGAGCAGACCGGATACACGTAGACTCCTATGGGAGCTGCGAGAAAGTCGCAGGAACTTAAGAAGCGAGGAGGCATGGCGCTCGCCCCATGGAAAGCGAAGTGTATTCAGTCTGCGGGTAATAAGCACAAATCTTCTTTCTTAAAATTAATAAAAAAACCAAACAATTATACGGAAGTTTTATCAATATCTGCATATGATTATTCGGATTTATATTTGGTTGGAATATTTTTGGCCCAGCCTCTTTTCTAATGGTTTATTTTATTACTGCCACTTTGGTGAATGCTTCTTCTTTTATATGACTATTTTCTGGGATAAGTAAAGCTTGGAATTCATTAAATAATATTTGAATTTCTGCTTGTTCATTGATCAAATCAATATTGATTTGATAATCTTGTTCGCTTTTATATGTCGTTATCTCCAGCCATTTTGTTGGATCATCATTACTTTGTAGATAGGTTGTTTTTAAATCGATGTATTTACGATAGATGTGGCTTACTTTTTCTTGTATGCGAAAATATTCCTCTAACTTATCCGGCATAATATGGTATTCATATACTTTTACATACATTTTCTCCCCGCCTTTAAAAAATATATCATTCTTTAGTTTGTTATCTTATTTTAGCATGTTTACAAAAACATTTAGTGCTATCTACAAAATCAAATATTATCACGATTTATCATTGAATTCTTTTATAACTTGTTTGTATAAATGTTTGCCTATCTATTATGATTGGGAAACTATTAGTAAATATGGTTCAATTTATTGGAGATGATAGAATGTTAGAATGGAAATTAAAGTATGGCAAAACGATAATTGAAAGGAAAATTCGTTATAATTCCACAATAGAAGAATATCAATGCAAACTTATTCACTCTGATAATAAAAAAATTACCCTCTTACATCAAGTGGAAAAACCATTTGAAATGGGGAAGGGGAAGGAAAAACTAGTTATTCCAAAAGGGACATACACGTTTGCCTATTACTGGTTGGATCAGCCATATAATTTATATTTTTGGAGAGAGGAAAATGGAAAGTATTTGGGAGCGTATTTTAACATTGTGAGAAAAAATAGCATTCAAAATAATATTGTCATGTTTGAAGATTTAATTATTGATGTAGTAGTTAAACCTAATCATATATATTATATTTTGGATCAAGAAGAATTGCCTCAGCCATTAGAAACATTTGAAAATGGATATGTTCAAACTGCATTACATGCATTGTTAAAGAGGAAAGATTGTATTATAGATGAGGTCAGTGCTGAAACAGCAAATTTTTATCCATTGTAAGTTAAAATATGTACTTGAATTTTTCTTTGCCATTCATTGTTCCTCTCTCTATAACGTTACTTGTAATTAATGAAGGAGGATTATTAAAAAATGACACATTCGATGAGACTTCGATTCCTAGCTTTGAACAAGTAATTAAATATGTTCAAAGGCTCTGTTTTGTGTATACAGAGTAAACGGGATTAGTCTGTCCTTTTTTAATAATCTTCATTGCATATTGGAAACAATCATTAGTGACCATTATTTCTATTGATGTATTCTTTCTTGTACAATATCAGTAACGACTGTGTTGTATGGATATGGAATGCTGTTTAAAAGGTAGATATTTCTACCTTTTTAAATTGCCTTTTTTATAAAAGGGCAATTTACTATAACGCTATCTTAAAAAGGTAGTTTTTCCCCTTTACTCTAGATCACAGGAAATTTGCCTGTGATTTTTTTATTGGAAAATAACCAATGGAGGGTAAAATAATGGAAAAAGTATTTCTTGAATTAGTGAATATAGAAGTTACGTATTTAGATCGGATTGTGTTAACAATACCAAGATTATCTGTACATCAGTTTGATCAAATTGGTATTGTAGGAAAGAATGGGACCGGTAAGAGTACCTTGCTAAAATTAATGGCAGGTAGGATTCCGACAGAGAAAGGACAAATAAATCGTTTTGTAGATTTCGCTTATTTTGATCAATTAAATTCACCTGAAACAAAGGAAGTTAAGTATGACTTAATCGGAAAACTTTCTATCCCTAAAACGAAAATAGAAAATTTTAGTGGGGAAAGTTAACGAGACTCAAAATAGCAGAGGGTTTCTCCAATTATCGAGAAGGCTTATTGTTAGATGAACCAACAACCCATTTAGATAAGTTAGGCAAACAATTCTTATTGGAAGAATTAGAGTACTATTATGGTGCGCTTATTCTTGTCAGTCATGACCGAAGTTTTCTTGATAAACTAGTGACGAAAATATGGGAAGTTGTGGATGGAATGGTGATTGAATATATTTAGATATTGATTGTATCGAAGCTTTAGAGCGATTTTTAAAAGCCTATGAAGGAACAGTCATTCTTGTTTCACATGATCAAGCATTTATAGAGCGTGTTGCAGATTATATTTATGAAATCGAAAATAAACAATTAGTTTTAAAGAAATTTCAATAGGACTTTAAACCATGATAAAAATTGTGTAAAAGAAATAGAATAGCTCGAAGCCATGTTTAAATAGAACAACAAAGGAGAAGAAGGTATTGAACTGTTCTCCTTTTCCTTTGTCTTATCTAATAGTCTAAATGCTTAAAATACAATAAATATTCTTTTTCGTTATGTTTTTTAATCTTATACTTGCGTAGGTCGTTTTCAAGTTTTTTTTGATCTTTGTTTTTATTACTAAGTTTTAAGACAAGCTGATAAAAAATTTCACTTAAAATGTATATAGTTCCAGCAGAACCTAATTCCAGCCCGAGTGTTTCCGTTTCTGAAAGCTGTGTTTTTGCTAGTTCCTCTATTTCTTTTTTATATTCCTCTTTAATTAAAATATGAGATTCTTTATTTGCAAAGGCCAGTAGTAAATCTTCTGTATTAAATACTTCAAAATAGGCATTTTCTTTTTCTAATTGTAAAAGTTCGTCCAACACTTTTCCTTCTGTTTTTGCAACTGTTTGGGCGATGGCTTGAATGGTTTTTACAGAATAGCTGCTAACTTTCTTTTTATTGACTGCAGAAAGTACTTGTTGGCTTAACCCAGTTTGTTTATAAACATCATAACGCTTTTTTTCATTTTTTTGTAAATAGACATCAAGTAAACTCATTATTAACCCCCTAAAGTACTAAAATATTATTTACTAAATAATATTTTAGTATAAATGGCTAATAATGTAAATGAATAATTGGAAATTTTAAGTTGTATAACCAAATTTTATTGTGATTACAATTTCCTTTGCTAAAATAAACAAATATAGGCATACAAGAAAAGATAACTTAAGAATTTTTTAGTAAAGGGGAATAAGAAGTGAAATTTGTTCTAATATTCGGGCCACAAGCAGTTGGGAAAATGACAGTTGGCCTAGAATTAGCAAAAATAACTGACTTAAAGCTATTCCATAATCATATGACAATCGATTTGGTTAGCACATTTTTCGATTATGGAACTACAGAGGGAAAGAGATTAGTTGAGCTGTTTCGTAATGAAATATTTGAAGCGGTATCAAAAAGTGATTTAGATGGCATCATCTTCACTTACGTATGGGCATTTGATATGAAAGAAGATTGGAATTATGTTAATCATGTATGCGAGCTGTTTGAATCAAGAGGAGGAACCATCTATTTCGTGGAGCTTGAAGCACAGATAGAAGAAAGAATCATAAGAAATAAAAGTCCCCAACGATTAGAGCATAAACCAACTAAAAGAGATATCGTTTGGTCTGAAAATAACTTGAAAACTTCGATGGAAAGATACCGTTTAAATTCTTGGCCAGGAGAAATAAATCAAAGTAATTACTTACGAATCAATAATACAAACATAAGTGCTGAAGAGGCGGCAAAGCGGATACAAGAACGATTTAATTTATGAATGCAAAAGCAAAAGATGAGTTTAATAGAAAGAAGTATTATCCATATCGGAAAGGAGGAAATGCTTGGCTATTTTCCATCAATTTGGCATTATTGCCAATTTCGATAAACAAGAAGCATACATTCATTATGCCCCTGATCATTATAAGTGTATTGCAGTAAATGATGATATGATAGAAGAGCTAAAAGAGCAATTAGCGATGATGAAAACATACTTCCATACATATAATAGACCTGCAAATGGTTTAGCATACTGGGGGATAACACTCATTCCCCCTGAATCGTTACCACTTTTTTTAGAAATTGTTTTGTCCAATAAAAACAGAAGAAAATCTAAGGAACATACAGATTTAGCTATAAAAATACTAGAAGCACAAGAAACAAAAAAATACATGATACACTATGGAATTTAAACTATAATGCATCATGTATTTTCGCCGTATTTCTATTTTAATCTTTTTTTGTTTGGGATAATGTTGGGACGTCAAGAAAAGAAAGGCCGAATGCAAAGCCAAGAGCTGTAAAAGAGAACGTAAAATCTTTATGCGAGGGAAGAAAAAAATAATTAAATAGATAACTAGTTAAGCTGAATAAGATAAATAGACAAACGAATTGCAATATTTTTCCCCTCAGTAATGACCAGCTAAATTTATTCTTCCACTTGATCGTCGCAATCCATAGTAAGTAAAAGATAAAACATATAATGAAAATAGAGTATCCAATAATAAAGTAATAGGTAAAAGTACTAGTAAAATCTTTATAGAAAATGAACAAAAGGATTCCCGTGCTTGCGAAAAATAAGAAATATAAAAAGACTGTTAACTTACTTGAAAATTTATTCATATTGCACCTTCTGATAGATTGTTTTTATCTTTTTCATTATTATTCATCCTTTTCTACCCAGAAAAATTCATCCAATGTTCAGTTAAGGACATAACTAAGATCAAGACAAAGTTTTACTTGAAAAGGGAGAATCGCTAAAAGACCCTCCCTTTTTAAGCAGATCTATATTTAGATTGTCTCGATTACTTCTTGCCATGTTGGAATGGAAGAAGCGGCTCCTTTTCGAGTTACTGCAATGGAAGCTGCCTTTGCTGCAATTTGCAAAGATTTTTTTATATCAGTATGCTGCGAAATTTGACTTAAAAAATAACCTAAGAAGGTGTCACCAGCAGCAGTAGTGTCGACTGCATCTACTTTATAGGATGGTTGTCTATGTTCTTGAACACTATCTTTATAAATCACGCCTTCTGTGCCTAAAGTTAACACTATTTTTAGCTGTTTGTTTAATGACAATAGTCTTTGAAAAATCTTGTCATTCATGTTTTCACCTGTAATTGCCTTTGCTTCTATTTCATTTAAAATTAAGTAATCAATTTTAGAAAAGCCTAGTTTGGTAATTGTTTCATTAATTGGAGATGGATTAAGGGCAATTTTTAATCCTTTTTTGTGTGCTTTTTCCACTATGTATTCTAAATCGTTGATTTCGTTTTGCAATAGCAGTAAATCGTCCTGCGAAAAATTCACTAGAACATCGTTAATTTGATCAATTGTTATTTCTTTATTTGCTCCGCCAAATAAAAGAATACAATTTTCCCCACTGGAAGAAACTTGAATAATCGCATGACCTGTTGTGGTCCCAGTTTCTTCAATCCAATCAATATTCACATTCGATTCAGATAAAATGTCTTTCAAGAATAGACCGTCTTTTCCAATCTTTCCCGTGTGGTAGACTTCTGCTCCAGCTTTAGCAAGCGCAATCGATTGATTTAACCCCTTACCTCCAGGAAATTCTTCATAATTCGTCGAAGACAATGTCTCTCCAGCAGAAACGAAATGAGGAACGGAATATACCTTATCAATATTTAAAGATCCAAAGTTTAAAATTTTCAAGCCATTCACCTCTGTAGTTTAACTTTTCTATAGAATATCATTGATTTTACTTTATATAAATGGGAGAAATTTGTTAAAGTTAGAAGTGAAGAGGAATTTTTAGGAAGTAATGTATAGTTCTTTACTTTATATGCATCTAGGAAAAGGAGTAATTATGCGAGTTGTCCGGCAATTTATAATAATAGCATTAATCTTTAGTGTGTTAAGTGGATGTGAGACGAAGAAGATTGAATATGCTAGAAATGCTAATGTGATAACCATTAAAAATCAATCAAAAATGGCCGCTGAAACTTCAACCTTCTTATTAAAACGAGAAGAATCCAAGCTTACACTTAAGAGTGCAAATAATAATGTACAAATAGAATTACCCTCTAAGGAGTCTGAAATTAAGAGCGTACAATTATCCTACGATCAAAAATATGCAGCAATGGATATCTGGGATAAAAAAGGACTAAGTGTATATGTAGTTAATCTTCAGTCGGGAGAAACACTTAATCTTATCGAAAAAATTGGAGATGAGGATAACTATATGGGGTATGAGCCTCCATTTGGGATTGCATGGTCTCCTAATGAAAATATAATTACTATGATAGGTGGCTACCCAGAAAGTGCCAGAGTGTATATGTATCATCTGGAAATGGTTGAATGGAAACAGTATTATACTGCTTCACTTATATACGAAAATATATATGGAGTGAAGTGGGGGCAGGATGGACAGAAATTATATTATCTAGTAGATTCTTTAGAAAATAAAAGTGAAAAAACAGTAAATAGTACAGAAATAGAAGTAGATCATACTTTAATTGGTGGAACTATAGAAGAATATGAGCTTAGTAACGAAGAAATTATGAATGATTGGTTAGATACTGAAAGGGAGTACCGATAAACGATTTAAAAGGGGGTAGCAGTGAAATGACGCATGTATTAATTATTGGCGGCACAGGAATGCTTGTTGAGGTATCTAGATGGCTAGCTGAACAAGAAGGCTACAAAATATCTATTGTTGGGAGAAACCCTGTTCCTATGAATAGATTAGTAGATAACTTGAATGCTAAAACGAAAATAACTCCATTATTGGTTGATTATACAAATTCTACTGTATTTAGAGAGATGTTAAGTTGGACCATTCAACAGAATGGGCCAATTGATTTGGTTGTTGCATGGGTTCATTCTATAGGGGAAAATACATTGAATATAGTAAAGGACGAAGTTTCTAAGGATGGACATAAATGGTGTTTATTCCACATTATTGGTAGTAGTTCAGATTTATCGGAAGTAAAGAAGGAAATAGCCATTCCAGAAAATTGCAGCTATTATCAGATTCAACTAGGTTTCATTTTGGAAAAAGACCATTCAAGATGGCTAACACATGAAGAGATTTCAGATGGGGTAATCGAAGCCATAAAAAATAAAAGGGAGAGAAAAATAATAGGCGTAATCGACCCATGGGATAAAAGACCATAAAATTTATCCCACTCAAAAAGCTCAGTAAGACCAAACGGCAATCTGGAGAAAATCACTCTCTCGTAATGAATCGTCCGATAAATGCACTAATCATCAGTGGAGGAAGAGGAAAATCCAACTGATGGAAGTTCCGTTATTAAATAATAAACAGGAGGAACCAATATGACAGAAGATTTCTATTGTGACGAGGTTCTTAGCGGAAAAACAACGGTTAGAAAAGTTATGGAAACAGAAAATGTCTTAGCTTATTATCATACAAAACCCTTCTATCCAATCCATATCGTTACTATTCCGAAAAAACATATCGCTTCTCTAATTACTTTAGAAGAAGCGGATAATAATTTACTATTGGAGCTTTTTGGTGTTATAAAACAAGTGGCTGCTACAGTAACTCAAGAGCATGGTGCATGCAGAGTTATTACCAATATCGGGAAGTATCAAGATTCAAAACATTTACATTGGCATATTGTTCATGGTAACCCACTAAAATAAATAGAAAAATCTCAATAAATCTATAGGAAAAGGGCCTTTCTAAAAAGACCCCTTCTTTGTTAATCTAGTGTATAAATTGAATGGAATAGTTGGTGTTAAAAAAGGAGTCTCTTCCTTAAAAAATAAGGAAAAGGTGAATATTAGTGCGAAATAGAGGTTCTGTTGTCATTATAGAAGAGAATAAAGTTTGTTTAATAAAAAGAGTAAGAGAAAGTTCGACTTATTATGTTTTTCCAGGTGGAGGAATCGAAAAAGAATAGAAACCAGAGGAAGCAGCTATACGGGAAGCATTCGAAGAGTTAGGTGTAACGGTTGGAATAAGAGAATGTCTAGCGGAACTAGAGTATCAAGGAACTCAATATTTTTTCTTAGCGAATGTAGTTAGTGGAACGATTGGATCGGGAAAAGGGGAAGAATTTACTGATCGTAATCAAGATCGTGGTACTTATTTGCCGATGTGGGTAAAAATAGAGGATTTAACGGCTATTGATGTAAAACCAAGAGTGATAGCAAACAAAGTGGAGGATTTATTTGCTAGAAAAAGAATTTTCTTGTAAAAATGACCTTTATTTTAGAAGGTCATTTTTACTATTAGTATCTTAATTATTCAATTATTTTATAGAGGTAATGGTATTGTTTTTGAAGGTAATTAGGAGGTAGAATCCAGACATGTTATTGAAAAGTTTAGGAAAAAACATATATATTAAACAGCCTGAATGGAGGGAACTTGCGTTTGTTGAATGGCTTTGGGCAGACAAAGATACTATGATAGACGTTGGTGGTACGGTTGATTTTAAGGAAAGTCGTAAAGTCGAATGGTATCGTCGTATGGTTCAACCGACTGATAAAAGAAACCTTTATTACCTTATTTATACATATGAAGATATTCCAGTTGGGGAAGTAAGTTTCCATCGATTTGACAAAGAAAAGGGTTTAGCAGAATTGAATGTAAAAATTGCATATAAGTATCGTAGGAAAGGTTATGCAAAAGAAGCTATTAGTCTACTATTAAACTATTATTTTTACGAATTTAACGGTGAGGTAATGGTTGACCGAGTCGCTAAAAATAATATACCAGGGCAAAAACTTCTAGTAGATTATGGATTTACTTATGAAGATGTTAGTGAGCCAGATATAGTTTTGGTTAAATTAACAAAAGAAGATTTTATAAAATTATCTATTTAAAATAAAGAAATCAGTAGGGGAATAACATGAAAATAGAACTGCGTACATTTAAAGAGAAACAAATAAAAGCCAGTGAAGTGATGGAGCTTTATAAAGATGCTGGGTGGTGGAATGAAAGAACGGAGCAAGATATGGAAAAAATGTTATCCCAAGCATTAGCGGTAGGCGCATGGAAAAATAATACGCTTATAGGCTTTGCAAGAGCTATATCAGATGGGATTTTTAGAGCTTATATTGAAGATGTAGTTATTCATAGCTCTTATAATAGAAAAGGAATCGGTACTCAACTTATTGATAAATTATCAAAGGAATTGTCTGATATAGATGTAATTAGTTTATTTTGTGAGGAAGATTTAATTACCTTTTACAGCAAAAATGAGTTTAAGAAAAGCAAGTCACAGTTTGTATTGCATAAAGTTAAGCGATGAAAAGGTATAATTTTATTGTACTTATTCATTATCGGAATAATCGAAATTTTTTTTTTACAGAGAGCAGGACGGAAGAAATAAAGCATAAGTTATTAATCTATATTAGGAGATATATTAAACATGGACTGTCCAATATTTGATACACTAGATTATTTACGGTTAGGGAACGAAAAGCAACAACATGCCTATTTAGCATTAAAGAAACTAAATATATACGAAATTTTACATCCTTATACGCCTATCCTATGTGGAACGATTCCAATTGGCGTGGATATAGATAGTTCCGACTTAGATATAATCATGGAAGTCCATGAAGTTGAAACTTTTAAACAAATTGTAACCGAGCATTTTGGTAAAATGAGAAATTTCAGCTTAAAAAGTTTAATGATTAGAGAAGTGGAAGTAACAAAAGCAAATTTCTTTTTTGAAGGATTCGAATTTGAATTATTTGGTCAACCAATTCCTGTTAAACAGCAATATGCCTATCTACATATGATAATTGAACATGCGATTTTAAAACTGGATCCGTCAGTAAAAAAGGAAATCCTTTCACTAAAGAAACAGGGATACAAAACAGAACCGGCTTTTTGTAAGGTACTAGGGTTAAAAGGAGATCCTTATCTTTCACTGATCCAGTATGGGAAAGTGAAGAGGTTCATTTAAATATGGGCGAAAAAGGGAAGGGGACATACAGTGGAAAGACAAATGATCGGTGAATATAAGTTTTATGCATCTAGTAATGAACTACAAGATAAAGAGAAAATTGTAATTCTTTATCATGGGTGGGGTGGATCTTCAAAAGGTTACATGGAGTTGGCAGAAGAAATGGCCAAAGAAGGATTTATCGTTTTAATACCTGATATCATCTATCATGATGAAAGAAAACCATTGGAAAATCACTTTGATTCCATCGTTACACGAAAGTACTTTTGGAATACAGTTCTCCAGACTATTGATGAATTTGATGAGTTTGTGAGAGTAGTAGGGTTAAAGAAGAAAAATATTATTTTAGTAGGTAATTCTATGGGTGGGTTCATTGCAAATGGTATCTTTGCAATGAATCCAAACATAAGTGGCTTAGTAAGTATAAATGGATCTGGTTCATTTGTACTTACCGAAAAAACATTTCGCCTGCGGGATAAAAGAGAAGGGATGACTCAAGAAGAAGAGAATCAATTAAAGAAATATGATCCAATGGACAAACCGAGCAGTTTATCGCCTGTTCTTCTTATGCATGGGGATAGTGACACCATTATACCGATCGAGGGACAAGAAAACTACTATAAGTATCTTACTCAAGAAGAAAAACGCACTAATATAGAATGGGAAATTTTTAAGAAGGTAAATCATGAATTTACTCCAGCCATGATGGAGAAATTAATAGGTTGGTTAAAATCAATATAGTTTTTAAAGGAAGAGGGATCCGATGGAATTAATCTTTATACGTCACGGGGAGGCAGAACATACGCTTGATCTACCAACTAGTCTAAAAATGAGAAATCCTTCTCTCACCAAGAAAGGAATGGACCAAGCGAATGTGTTAAAGGAGAACTTTCCTTTAACACATGAGGATATTGTTTTCATTAGTCCTTTGGTACGAACTATGCAAACAGCATTGCTTTGGAGTGAGGGGATTCATTGTAGAAAAATAGTAACTCCTTATATTTCACCAAGAATGTTCCCTATCTTACCTAATAAGCAGACATTACCATGTGATGAAATGATGGGAAAGGAGAGAATAATAGATTTATTTCCTTCCTATGAACTAGATGTCAATGCTCCCTTTTCATTATGGCATGAGGGATTTAATACTGTAGTAGAAGAAAAATTTAGAAAATATGCAGAAGAATTTTTATCAAATTGCAGCCAGTTACAAAAAGAGAAAATCTATATTGTATCTCATGATGGCACAATAACATCCTATCGCCAGTTACTATTAGGCAGAGAATTAAGCAGAGACGATTTTCCTAAAGAGGCCGGCTGGTTTCGGATAAATTGTTAAAATGGGATGTATGTGAAATGTCGATAAAAAGAAAATTCGGGAACTATAAAGGCGGGGATCGGATACTAGAAAAACAATATGCTCAAGAATTTATAAAAACAGAGGAGTTTACAGGTTATGTATCTTTATTTCACACAATTAAAATAATAAAACCATTACGGAAAAGATATAACCAAAAAGAGGTTTGTATTCTCGGAAATGGCTATATGTGGCTACACCAGTATCCTCTCCATAAAAATCACGCCATCACTACGATGTTTAATAAAGGCTGTTTTCTAAAGGATTGTTGTTTTTTCAATAGGAAAAATGAATTATTTGGAAAAATGGAGCAGCCGGAATACACGAAGACTCCTGTGGGATTAGTGAGACAGTCTGAGATCCAGCAGGCCAAGCGGCTCAGATTCTTGGTAGGAAGAAAAGAAGCATATTGGAGAATGCGGTAATTCCTCAAGGTATGCTAATGAAACCCGTATAACATTACAAGCGTTCTCAAGCTAATCAAGAAATAGGGAGGATGAGTTAAGGTGTCAGTTAATTTGGATACAGAAAAAAAACTGCAACAGTTTTTTTCTGAAATAGAGTATCAAACTATTGTTGACTTGAAAGTTAATTATCTTAAAGAAACTATTTCCCTTAAATTAATAAGTGTTAATAATGCTGAATTAATCAAAATTAATATTATATTTAATCAAGTCATGTCTTATTATATTTATCAAGAACCAGAGTATGATACGTATAGATTAAATGATTTTGATGAAAATTCCAATTTGCTACTAACTGAATCAAGCTATTTTCCACAAGGATTTGGTAAAATTAAGATTGAGAGTCTTAATAGTGAATTAAAAGAAATAGAAACACTTTCATCTACAACAAATTTCTATTTTCAAGTTAATAATAAGGACTACTTCTTTATCGAAGCAAACTCCGTAAGTATAAATGGTAAAGAGTATAGAAACTTGATTGTAGATGATAAAGAATTAAAGAAACCATTAGGTTGAAAAAATTTACCATTACTAGCTAGGAATGTTTAAATGACTCTAGCTTTTTCTCCTGCTAAATAAATGACCAACTTTCTTTTTGGGTTTAATCCAAAAGGAACAGGTTTCAGTATTTACTTGCTTGATCTATGGGTTGAAGATGTTGTAGAAAGAGAACGATATAACTCATTGATGACTTTCAGTTCAATAGCATCAACTTCCCCAGTTATTCGCATCCGCTGAGTTGTATAGGCGATAGCCATGCCTTCATAAAAGCGTTGCTTCTCTGCAGAATCACTGCTTTTTGCATGTTCTTCACAAACGGAAATTAACTGATCTAATTCTGCCAGCAAATCTTGAAAAGAATTATCTGTCATAATAAACACCTCTGTTTCAAATATATGGACGATAATATTTATAGAATGAATACAAGTGTACAAATTATTTAAAACGAACTAAATTCCTTTTTCTTGTTTAAGTTTGTTATTAATTGAGGGATTTCAATTAGTTCATCAATAATAAAATTAGTTTTCGCACCATTCCACTGGTCATTTCTTTTCCAGACTGTCTCCATTCCTGCTTGTTTTGCGGCAATAATATCATTTTTAGGATGGTCACCGATAAAGATACATTCTTTCGGTGTCATATTTAATTTCATCATAGCACGTTGAAATATTTGTTGATCTGGCTTTTTCATCCCTTCCCATTCTGAAATAAGAATCACCTCAAAATAGGATTTGATTCCAAGGGAGAGAATATTATCCATTTGAAATCTACCATTTCCATTCGAAATAATTGCTAGCTTAAGATGATTTTGTTTTAGTTGCTCTAGCATTTCGACTAGCCTAGGAAAAGGGAGGCAATCTTCTTTAAAATAAGTGAGATAATCTTCAAGAAGGTCTTCTGAAGTTAATCCTTTTATCTGATAGTCTTCAACTAGTTGCGTATAAACTTTATCTTTCCAGACATAGCCATGGTTATCTAATTCAATAAATCGTTCACAATAAGTTCGTTTGGAAATAGGAGAAAGAAACTTCTCCAATCTGTCATATTGTTTTACTATAAACTGTTTTACCGATGCATCTCTATCAAGCATCGTTCCATCCAAATCAAAGAAAGCGGCTTTAATCACTGTTTTCATAACCCACCTTTCATCCTAGATAGTTATATTTTCTTTGAAAAAGAAAGAAAATCCTTCCTAATTAAAGGATTTTCATATGAGAAGGCGAGTTTGAATATATATATTTTAGTTTAGGCTGTTTTCTAAAGGAATGTTGTTTTTTAATAGGAAAAACAATTAGTTGGAAAAATGGAGCAGCCGGAATACACGAATGCTCCTGTTGGATTAGCGAGACAGTCTGAGACCCTGCAGAAATGTAGTGACCCCAAAAAATTAGACATATATTTTTTTGAAAATACTTTTAGTTATATTTTCTTCAAATAAACATAGCTTACTTTTTCATATTCCATCTTCTCTTCATAAAAACGATGGGCATCGATACGTTGTAAACCAGAAGATAAAGACACGATAGGATAGTCATTGTCGATGGCCCACTGTTGAACATAGTCTAATAATATTTTTCCATGACCTTTTGAACGATGTCTGCTATCTGTAATTAATTCACAAACCCATATAAATTTGCCATTGTATAAGGTGATCATGGGCATATATCCACAAAGGGCAACGATTTCCTTTTGATTGCAAAGGGCAATCATACGGTATCCTTCTTTTTGAACCGATTCAGACACTAATGCAAGATATGTGTCCAAATCTAATTGTGTTCTTAATTGCTTCATAACTGGAAATGCTGATTTCCATTCTTCCTCTGTAGTCAATTCTTTCATGAGTAATTGTTCATTTATCATATCTATTCCTCCATTTCTAATCTTTAATGTAATTGGAATTTGGTATAATCTAAAGTATCAGATTTTATCTTTTTAATGGTATCAGTTGAATAGGGGGGATTAGTTAGTGTTAGAATTAACACCCATTTTACAGAAAGATAGTAGGGAGCCGCTTTATATTCAATTAGCTGAATTTATTAAACAAGAAATTATGAATAAACATATTTTACCTAATGAAAAATTACCTTCAAAAAGAAAGTTATCAACTCATTTGCAGCTAAGTTTAAATACGGTTCAAGCAGCCTATGATCAATTATGCGCAGAAGGATATGTAGAAAGTATTCCGAGAAAAGGATTATTTGTTTTGAACATTGATGAAGAATATAGCTATCAACTAGGTAAAGAAATCCCATATGTGGAAAAGAAGAAAGAACAAATGAAACAAGTTAAAATGGATTTCAACTCAGGTAAGGTGGATACTAAATGTTTTCCTTACAATAACTGGAGAAAACTATCCATGCAATCCATATATGAAGATCAAAATTCATGGTTTACAAATGGAGATCCACAAGGAGAGCTAAACTTAAGAGAACAAATTGCCAAGCATTTGTATGAGGCAAGAGGGGTGCATTGTTATCCGAATCAAATTGTAATAGGGGCAGGTACGCAAGTATTAATTGGATTACTTGTTTTATTGTTAGGAAGGGATAAAATATTTGCACTTGAAAACCCTGGCTATCACCGAGTTAGAGTGGTTTTACAGGATATGGGGATATCAACAATCCCTATTCCTATTGATGAAAATGGTATGGAGGTTTCTCATCTCAATAAAAGTAAAGCAAATGTCGCCTACGTAACTCCGTCTCATCAATTCCCATATGGAATGATTATGCCAATTACACGCAGATTTGAATTATTAAATTGGGCAGAAAGAAATAATGGCTTTATTATAGAAGATGATTATGACGGAGAATATCGCTATAAAGGAAAGCCAATTCCTGCGCTTCAAGGACTGGATACAAACAATCGGATTATTTATTTAGGGACCTTCTCAAAATCATTAATCCCTTCCTTGAGAATCAGCTATGCTGTTTTGCCAGAGCCCTTATCTAGTGTATATCAGAATCATTTCACGGTTTATAAGCAAACTGTTTCTCGTATGCACCAAGATACATTGTACCGGTTTATTAAAGAAGGCTATTGGAATAGCCATTTAAACAAAATGAGAACATTATATCGAAAAAAGCGGCAAGTATTACTCCAGGCTATTCATCGATATTTAGATAGAAATGTAGAAGTGATTGGAGAAAATGCTGGACTTCATATTGTTTTAGAAGTGAAGACTGATTGGAGTGAAGCTAGATTAATTGAAAAAGCATTGGATTTTGGAGTGAAAGTATATCCTATGTCTCCGTATTATTTTCAAAATAACTATCCCGGCAATCCTAAAGTAATTATAGGATATGGCGGATTGACAGAATTGGAAATAGAAGCAGGGGTAGAATTGTTAATGAAGGCTTGGGAGTTAGTCTAGAATAAGGAGCAATCTGTGTCTCCCCTAATCAAAGAAGGCTGGGACATAAGTATTTCAGCCCAAGTTAAAACCAAACAATTACACGAAATTTCGTACGATTGTTTGGTTTTTTAATTAACTTGTAAAAGCTGTTTCAGTTGTTATCACCCGCAGCCTGAATACACTCCGCTTTCCGTGGGGCTCGCGCTGAGCCGCTTCGGCCTTTGGCCTGCAGGGTCTCAGGCTTTCTCGCTATTCCTACAGGAGTCTCCGTGTATTCAGGCTGCTCCATATTTCCTACTAATTCATTTTTTTCTTGAAAAAACAATATTTTTTTAGGAAATAGGCTTTAAAAACGGAGTGAAATGGAGCGGAAGACACTCGACTCCCGCGGAAAGCGAGTGACTGCAGCGCAATGGAACGAATTATTTTTTAAAACTTGATTATATTTAAAATCATAAATAACTAGTATCAAAACTTAGCCTTTATTTAAGAGCTACATTAGAGATTGTTCGTCTTTATAGAGTGGCTATTTAGTTTTGTCCCAGCCTTAATTACTATTTTTAATAGGATGAACTTTAAGCTTATTCCAAATAGATTGCCAATTCTTATTTCCTATTCGTGCCTCATAAATAGCAACCCGTTCGTTCGTTTCTGTAAAATAAGGAGTAGGTTTTAACACTAAGTTAATTACATCATCAATTCCACAAGGAGCAGTAAGTACTAAATTGTTATCATTATCTAGCATTACTCCAAGAGCGGTTGCCGTTTCTGGGAATTTGGAAATGGCATCTTCAGAGGATCGATAAGGTGGTAAATTATTAACGATATGCATTCTAGCTTGATTTTTGACAGACCAAGGGATTGCAGGCATTAAATAAAATAGCTTCTTCTCTAATTCCTTTTCGTACTTCTCATCTATTCTAGTAGGATCAAAATAAATCACATCTACATCAGGTATACTAGTCCGTTCATTAAAACCATGTAAGAAATCCCATATTTTTGATCGGACAAAACCAGCACATATCCACCAGTCAGGTAAATTTAAAGTACTAGTAGCTTTTATAATCTCCATCATTATTTTATCCTTTTTAATGATATGAAGGATCGATTCTTCACTCTGTAACATGCTAATTCCTCCTCTATTTATTTGCGAACGTATATTCTTATTTTGACATCCGTTTTTGAGAGGAGTTTTACTTTATCCCACACTTAATGGACAGTAAGACTCCCCCCTCAAGCTTATGAGAATACGAGGAAGATAGGTGGAAATCAACTGTCCGTAAAGGTCTTGGGTATGAAAGAAAACCTCCACTGATGGAAGTTTCATTTATGTTGTTTTTATCAAAGATTTTCCTTCTAGATTATTCTCATCATCCCATTCCGATTGTATGTTATAAAGGAGTATGAGTTAACTCTTTCTATCGATAACTATCATGAATAGGCGCAAACAAATCCTCAGCAGCTTCACGAACGATGGAAAAATGATCGACATTATAATGACCGTGTAATATCTTATTATGATGTTTAATGATTTTTTCTGCAGGAAGAATGGTAGAGTCAGTTGTGGAATGTCCGTTACCAACTAATGTTACATCCATCTTGTTTACTGTTGCTGTCCGGACAGCAGTATCAATACAATAAGGTGTTTCACAGCCCATAATAACAAGATGATTTATACTTTTTGATTGCAAATACTCTAATAATCCTGTCCCATAAAAGGCATTAGTAGCATATTTATCAAAGATTTTTGCTTCAACAGGGACATTCAAATCGGAATGAATTTGAAATCCAGGACCTTCCCCTCCAGCAACATCTTTATCTCTTACGAAAATAACTTCTACTTTTGTTTTATTTGCCTTTTCAATAACTAGATTAATTGTCTCTAATAATCCAGTTTTATTATAAATCTCATTTGTTTGCTCATTGCCATCAACAAGCTCTTGTTGCACATCAATAATTAATAATACTTGATTCAATCGAAAAACCCCTTTTTATATAAAATAATGGTAGATAATTTGAACCGCAGTTTCATTCTTAGATGTAGTATTCCGGATTAACCCCCGAATTTTGGACAATAACTCTCTTATTCTTTCATTTCCTCAGTTTTTTATTTTATAGATTTCTTTCATTATTCTTCAAAAAGGCCATGTTGCTTGACATGGAGCCTCTGCGGGCATGATTCTCCTGCCAAGAAGCCAGCTGTTTTACAACATTGGCATCGCCGAACGAGGCTATCATGCCCGCCACTCCAAATCAAGCTGATGCTTTGAATGAATACATCCATTACACCCGAACCTCCTTGATCACCAATGAATCTTGTTTTTGATAGAATTCCTTTGGTGACAAATCTAGTATACTAGAATGCATACGTCTCTCGTTGTAGAACTCCATAAAATTCATGACTTCTTGATATGCTTCTGTGTAGGTTTCAAACTGCCATCTGGATAGGCAATCGTCCTCAAAAATGCGATGGAAAGACTCAATATGAGCATTCATATTTGGTGTTCTTGGTGGAATTCTTTCGTGCTCAATTTTGGAATCTTCACAAAACTTTTCAAAAGTATGGGAAATAAACTGCGGTCCATTGTCTGTTCGGATTACAGGTTTTTCCAATTCATCATATTGTTGGCGTTTTAATAATGCCCTTTTCAGTGTCTGTTTGACATCATCTCCAGTGCAGCTTAATCCCATATGATAGGTAATGATGCCCCTGTCATAAACATCGATGATGGACATGACAAAGAAAAAGCGATCCTCACCTTCGATAAAGCCATATTTAATGTCAGCTTCCCATAGCTGATTAGATCTTGTAATAATGCGATTTCTTGCTAGTTTCCTAGGGTATGAGACTTTCTTTTGGCGCTGTGGGCGTAAGATGCCCAATTCTTTACAAATCCGGTATACTTTTTTCTTGTTAATTTTAAGTTTGTATTTTCGCCTTAAGACCTTAGTGAGTTTGCGATAACCATAGTTATAGCAATCACCGGCAATCTCTTCTAGTAGAAATTCTTTAATCTGTTCGTCTGATATCTTTTGACCGTCCTCTTGGATCGAATAACCTGGTGCTGGACGTCCCTCACTTACTTTTTTCTCCTCAACACGATAATTCTTTTGATAATAGTATGTGGATCGAGGAATACCTATGATTTTAAGCACCTTTGAAATCGAGTAGCCTTTTTGAATCCATTTGTTAGCTACTTCATGCTTTTCAGCAAGTGAGGGTTTTTCTTTTTTATAAGATCCCTCAGGATCGCTATTTCAAGGTCTTTTTCACCTAATAACATTTTAAGTTTTTCATTTTCTTTGGATAATTCTTTGGAGTCTATATCTGGCAGCACAGCCACATCTACTTCACCAAATTTACCATCTTTGTATTCACGAACCCAGCGACTAACCATATTGGGATTCAGATCATACCGGCGAGCTACAAGGGTATTCTTCCCTGTGTCTTGGGCTTCCTTGATGACTTGTAATTTAAATTCTTTAGAATGTTTTATTCGTTTCATGATGTCAGCCTCCTTGGTACATTAAGCAGTATAATAAATATTACTCTTATTGTCCAAGTTCATTTTGGGGCTTATGAGATTCGTTATTGATGAGGGATTTTCCTTTTTTGGAATAGTAGAGATAGAAGAGTGAATGGCGAAATGGTTTTATAACTTCTTAAAGGTTACAAGCTCTTTATTCCTAATATTAATTTAATCGCATTTCGTTCTTTTTTCCCTTTTTTAAACCCTTCTTTTGAATCGATAATAATCACTGTTTTTCCAATCCAAATTCTAGTATAGAGAGAGTGAAGTTTAATAGGTCTCTTAATTCCTTTTTCTTCAAACTCTAATCCATTCTTTAATTCAGTTTCAGTGCGAATAAGCCATTTGTTGCCAATACCAAATTCGATGTATTTCAAAGAAATTCCTCGTTTCTATTATTCTCGTAAAATAAAGGAGCTTGTATAGACATGATTACTATTTTTCTAAAAGGCTAGGTGGAAATCGTTGTTCATAAGCAGAATAGAATGCCACTTTTTCGAAAGAAGAGGGCAAAACCAGTGTTCATAAACAAGATGAACGCCACTTTTCCGATAGAAGAGGGCAAAACCATCGTTCATGATCAAGATGAACGCCACTTTTTCAAAAGAAGAGGGCAAAACCATCGTTCATAAACAAGATGAACGCCACTTTTCCAAAAGAAGAGGGCAAAACTAGCGTTCATAAACAAGATGAACGCCACTTTTCCAAAAGAAGAGGGCAAAACTGGCGTTCATAAACAAGATGAACACCACTTTTTCAAGAGAAGAGAGTAAAACTAGCGTTCATAAACAAGATGAACACCACTTTTTCAAGAGAAGAGAGTAAAACTAGCGTTCATAAACAAGATGAACACCACTTTTTCAAGAGAAGAGAGCAAAAGTAGCGTTCATAAACAAGATGAACGCCACTTTTTCAAGAGAAGAGAGCAAAAGTAGCGTTCATAAACAAATAAAAAACAATATAATTTACTCATCTCGATCTTTATACTAATTATACCAATTATAAGAGACATAACTAAATAGATACTTTGTAAAGACAAACAATCTCTCATTTAGCTAGTAAATAGCGGCTGCTTGCGCATACTTTTTACAATAGGAAATATAATTAGTTCGGAAAACGGAGCAGCCGGAATATACGAAGACTCCTGTGGGATTAGCGAGACAGTCTGAGACCTCGGAGGCTCAGCGCGAACCCCGCGGAAAGCGAAGTGTATTCCGGCTGTGGGGAATTGCACCAAACTTCATGGAAACAACCTTTTAAAAATAATTAAAAAAACCAAACAATTATACGGAACTTTCATTAGTATGTTCGTATAATTGTTTGGTTTTATCTTTGGCTGGAATACTTTTGTCCCAGTCTCTTCAAGCAACTTGTTTAGAAATAAACATATATTTTATTAACGATGTGCCTCATAAACCGATGCTTTCGAAACCTTTTGAATAAACGCTAATTCTTCCGCTGTTAATGGGGCACTATTCACGGCATTTGCATTGGCGTGAAGCTGTTCTACAGAGCTTGCACCTGCAATGATACTAGCAACAGCGGGCTGAGCTAAGTTGTATTGAATTGCTGCTTCTGTAAGTGTCCGCTTATCTAAGAATTTTTGTTCTAGTGTTTGCAAAACTTCTTTCAGTTCTTCACCAGAATAATTTAGATAGCCTTTTTCTGTTAGCTTATCACGGTACTTAGGGCTTAAAAGACCTTTTGCAACAGGTCCGCGCGTAACGACACTAATATTGTTTTCAGCGAGTAATGGGAGTACTTCTTCTTCTGGGCGCCTGTCTAAAATGCTAGATTGCATCATAACAGAAACAATAGAAGAACGTTTGACATATTCGCGAATGACATTGGGACGAATCGAAGAAATTCCGTAATAAAGAATAACTCCTTCGTCTTTTAATTCCTCAAATGCTTCAATTGTTTCCTCAATTGGATCTTCCATCATACCGCCGTGTAACTGATATAAATCAATGTAATCTGTGCCTAGTCGTTTTAGGCTTGTTTTAACTTGTTCTTTAATATAGGCTTTGCTTGCATCCCATGACCAGCCATCTTTTCCTTCTTCCCGCTTATTTCCTACCTTTGTTGCAATTATAATATCTTCTCGGTTGTTCTTGAAAAAACGACCTAGTAATTGCTCATTTTTTCCTTGATCATATAAATCGGCTGTGTCAAAATAATTAATTCCTTCTTCAAGTGCTGCTTCTAAAATCGGAAAAGCGGTTTTTTCATCGGTACCAAGACTCATACATCCCAGACCTAGTTTAGAAACAAATAAGTTAGAACTGCCTAATTGTGACTTTTGCAAAATGGAACACCTCTCCACTTAAGATATCTCTTATTGTACGAAAGATGAAGTTTATTCACAAAGAAAATGGCTTATTTTTTCGAACTGTTCGAATTTGCGTTTATCCAATCTTTTACATAGGTAAATTCAGTTTGGTATTTTTTAAGAATATAGCGGATTTCCCAAGGCTTCCCTGTTAAAACAATTCCCTTTTCGCGAATATATACTTTCAAGCTTCCCCAATCCTTTCCATTGAACAGAAATGAAGTATAATAATCTATATGTGAGAGCTTTTGCTTAATAGAACAGGAGTGGGTTAAATGAGTACATTAGAAGAAAAAACGTTAAAAACAGAGCATATTTTTAGTGGGAGAATTATTCAAGTGCAAGTGGATGAGGTAGAATTGCCAAATGGAAAAACATCCACACGAGAATTAGTGAAGCATCCTGGAGCAGTTGCGGTAATAGCCATAACAGAAGATAACAAACTTGTAATGGTAGAACAATATCGCAAGCCCCTAGAAAAAGTAATTGTCGAAATCCCGGCTGGAAAATTAGAAAAAGGAGAAGAACCAGCTCTTTGTGCAAGAAGAGAATTAGAAGAAGAAACGGGATATGATTGCAAATCTTTAGAATTGGTAAGTTCCTTCTATACTTCACCAGGTTTTGCTGATGAAATCATTCATGTATATGTAGCAAAAGGTTTAACGAAAAAAGAAGATGCAGCTGGACTGGATGAAGATGAGTTTGTGAATGTATTGGAAATCACATTGGATGAAGCATTGGAACTAATCAAGGAGCAACGAATTTTTGATGCAAAAACGATTTTTGGGGTACAATATTTACAAATTGCCCAATTAAAGGAGTAAGAATGAAGTCTTTTTACACTGATTTACATATCCATATTGGTAGAACAAAGAGTGGTAAGCCGGTAAAAATTACAGCATCACGTAATCTTACCTTAACCTCTATCATTGAGTATGCAAGCAAACAAAAGGGGCTTGATATGATTGGCATTATTGACTGTCATTCCCCTGAAGTTATTTTGGAAATGGAAGAGTTAATAGAGCATGGGAAGATGATGGAATTGCCTAACGGTGGGGTTAGGATGGAAGAAATTACGATTATTCTTGGGTCAGAGCTCGAAATATACGATTCTTCTTGCAAGGGGCCAATCCATGTATTATGCTATCTCCCGACTTTAGCTAAAATGAAGGAATTCTCGAATTGGATCGCGCGCCATATGAAAAATGTAACATTAAGTTCTCAACGCCTTTATATCAGCGGAAAAGAACTACAGTCTAAAGTAAAAGAACTAAATGGGCTTTTCATCCCAGCGCATGTATTTACGCCATTTAAAAGTTTATATGGAAGCGGTGTTTATCGATCCTTAAAGGAAGTGTTGGATGAGCAAATGATTGATGGGATCGAGCTTGGTTTGAGCTCCGATACGGAGATGGCTGATCAAATTACAGAATTACACGCTTTTTCTTTTATAACAAATTCAGATGCCCATTCCTTAGAAAAAATTGCACGAGAATATCAAGTAATGGAGATGGAGGAAGCTTCTTTTTCGGAATTCGCAAAAGTCCTTCATCAAGTAGAAGGAAGACGAATCGTTGCGAATTTTGGGCTAGATCCGAAATTGGGTAAGTATCATGAAACAGTTTGTATGAAATGTTACGCTCCTTTTTCAGAAACGAAAGGCATATGTAGTGAATGTGGGAGTCATAAATGGGTGAAGGGGGTAGCTGCAAGGATTACTGATTTAAAAGACGCTACTTCTACACCTAATAGACCACCCTATATTCATCAAATACCGTTAGAATATATACCTGGCTTAGGAAAAAAAACGCTACAAAAATTACTGGATTACTTTTCTACAGAAATGCAAATAATCCATGAAGCCCCATATGATAAGTTAGTGGAAATCATCCCAAAGAAAGTAGCAGATTATGTTGTTGCAGCAAGAACGGGAAGGTTAAACTTGCAAGTGGGCGGTGGCGGAAAATACGGCAAAATAAGGGTAGATAAATAGGGCAGATTTATTTTTCAATTAAGTCGTTTTCGTGAATTTAGGCTGCTCCGTATTTCTATATATTAAGTTTGCCTATTGAAAATATAATGTTCTTTTTGAAAACAGCTCTAAATTAAAAATCCCACAATCAAATATTCGTGGGATTTTTGGCATTATGTCAAAGAATATAGACAAATATCTCTTAATTCCTGCGTATCGGCACTAAGTGTTTCATTTTTCAATAGACCATCCAATGAAAAGCCGAGTTTTTCCGGAATAGCTCGGCTTTTTATGTTTGTAGAATCAACGCGAATCTCTATTCGATTAGCCTGAAGTGTTTCTTTTGCAAGCTTAATTAACGCTTTAGTACTTTCTGTAATATAACCATTTCCTGTATGGGCTGAATCGCACCAATAGCCAATTTCAAAAACGCGGACTTTCCAATCAATAGAATGCAGCCCAGTTGAACCGATAAACTCATTGGTTTCCTTTAAATAAATATGTAATCGTAAATCCTCTCTTAAAATATATTTAGCATACGATTCTCGTACACCTGCTTCGACTTCCTCTAATGATTGCTCCTTGTTAGCAAAAACCATCCAAGGTTTAAAGGCATCCTTTGACCGCTGAATACTTTCATAGACGTCCTTGCCATCTCCGGGCATACATGGCCGTAACACTAATCTTTCTGTTTCGATTGTTTCTGGTAAATCTATTAAAATCGGTTTCATTACTCTCACCTCAAATGTTAATCTATCATATCTTCGTTATAAAAAACATAATAATCGGATAATTTTTTCATTTCTATTAATAATAGATTTGTAGTCATATGCCTACCTTTCGTGCATAAACATAAACTAACAGACTTGGCGGGAGGAAAGGCAATGAAAAAGAAAAAATATCAGAATATCCTAGTGACTCATATCCGTGATCATTCCTCAATTTATTTATTTATCATTGTATTGTTTTTAATGGGGGTTATTTTTGGAGCAATTGTAGTGAATAGTTTGTCTCTCTCCCAAAAGGAAGACCTCTACTATTATTTGACACAGTTTTTTGGACAGGTATCAAATGGACAAGTAGCGGACAGCAAAAATTTATTTTTTCAAAGCTTTTCGCATAATAGTAAATATATTGGCTTTATTTGGCTTTTAGGGATATCTATCATCGGGCTGCCCATTATTTTAATCCTCCTATTTATTAAAGGGATGGTAGTTGGTTTCACCGTTGGCTTTTTGGTCAATCAGATGGGATGGCATGGCTTTTTACTGTCATTTGTGTCTGTTTTGCCACAAAATCTAATTGTTATTCCAATTTTTATAATTTCTGCTACACTATCAGTAGCGTTCTCTTTTAAAATGATTCGCCAACAATTCATGAAGAAAAAGGGAGAACCAATGTTGCCACTGTTTGCTAGATATACATTTCTCCTTATGATTGCATTTGTGGTAATTGGAATAGCAGCCGCAGTCGAGGCGTATATTTCACCACTTTTAATGAAAGCAGTCATTAATATGGTACAATCGAGTATTATCGTGGTGCCTTTTTTATAGAGAAGCTTGTTCACTCGTTCATTTAGAATGGTTAAAAAAACCGACGAGAGTTATTGTAAGTTAATAATTATTATTAATTGTTATTTATAATAATTTTTATTAGGATTCTTTTCCTACTTCTGTTATAATGAGATGGACAGTGGCTAGGGAGGGACTTTCGGAATGGAAAGTAGATTAGATAGAATAAAAAAGCTGTTGCATTCTTCGAGCTATAAATTAACTCCCCAAAGGGAAGCAACAGTTAGAGTGTTATTAGAAAATGAAGAAGACCATCTTAGTGCAGAAGATGTTTACTTACTCGTTAAAGAGAAATCTCCTGAGATTGGATTGGCAACCGTATATCGCACACTAGAACTACTAACGGAATTGAAAATTGTTGATAAAATAAATTTTGGTGACGGCGTTTCTAGATATGACTTGAGACAAGAAGGTGCTGCTCACTTTCATCACCATTTAGTATGTATTGAATGTGGAGCAGTGGATGAAATTCAAGAAGATTTACTAGGAGATGTAGAAAAATTAGTAGAGCGTGACTGGAATTTTAAAATTAAAGATCATCGTTTAACATTTCATGGTATTTGCCATCGTTGTACGGAAAAAAGTGAGGATGTTTCATCCGCAGAATAAACCTTTTCAAATGAGAAGGTTTTTTATTTTGCTCGTATATTCTAATTAATGATTTATCTATTTATGATTCTAAATCATTGGTTCAAAGAACGATGTCTCTTGTAACAGTTCTAAGTGTATTTACAGTAGTAATTACTATTCTAGTATTAATTTTTATCAATAGACGAGTATCTCAAATTTAAGAAAAGTAATCAAAGTGAGCAATTCTGTTGCAAAAGGTAGATTGACTGAGGAGTCCTTGGAAGAAATTCTCAAGCTGAAATTGGGTTGTTATCAAAGTCTATCAATAAAAATAGAAGAAACCGTTATTAAAGACCAATTCATAAAAAAAGAAGAGTTAAAATAAATAATGAACGGAAAGAAAGATTTGTACTAGAGTTAGGAGTAGAATTAGAATTAACTCTGTAAAAAGAGCCACTAAAAAAACCGAACTGCTCCGGTCATGGAGACTGTGAAATAAGATATGGTCTAAGCGATTTTCCCTATATTGTATAGGAAAAGGACGTTTAGACCATTTTGCTTTTTTTGTTCTTAAAATATTTCTATTGGTCATAATCCTTAAGTTAAATTACATCTGATTCAGGATAGCTACCGTTTTACGAGGATAGTGAAAGATTAGCTGGAGATTCAGGACATAACGCTTTAAATTATATTTAATTCCATTATAATAAGAATAATAGGTCCATTAGGTATATTAATTGTCCAACCTGGCATAGCTTGTATTAGAGAAGCTATGGAGGGATTTTGGATGAGACGATGGACAAGAGCAATGCTAAATACATTAAAAGTGTTTCTCCTGTTTACAGGATGTACGATTCTTTTTTATTATGCGATTGTTTGGTTTAATCAAGAATATCAACAGCTGCATCGCTATGATGAGCCATCTGGTTCGGCTGTCAAGGTGAATGCTGATAATAGTCTAGAAACAGAAAAATATTCATGGAGGGATCGAATATTCCTGTTTTACTTAAATGGGGAGTAATCCTATGGAAGATCAATTAAAAGATTTTATGCATTATTTATTAGTTGAAAAGGGTTTGGCGAGCAATACACTTGTATCATATGAAAGAGACCTAAAAAGTTATATGAAGTATATGAAAAATGTGGAACGATGTGGTATACAAGAAATACAACGCTCTCACATCATTCGTTTTTTGGGATTTTTAAAAGACCAAGGGAAATCATCAAAAACGATTGCACGTCATATTGCCTCTATTCGTGCGTTCCATCAATTTCTTTTTCGCGATCGTGTGCTTGATGAGGATCCAACTGTACATATTGAGACACCGCAGGCAGAAAGGACATTGCCCAAAATTTTATCCATGGAGGAAGTGGAAGCACTTCTTGATTTTCCACATAAAAATGACCACTATGGACTAAGAGATAAAGCAATGCTTGAGCTTCTCTATGCAACCGGAATCCGCGTAAGTGAGTTAATAAATTTGAATATGGATGATGTCCATCTCACAATGGGATTTATCCGCTGTATCGGCAAAGGGAATAAAGAAAGAATTATCCCAATTGGAGGAGCAGCGACAAGAGCATTAGATGCATATTTAACTGGGGCGAGACCGGCGTTCTTGCAACAGAAAAAGTCAACGGAAAATTCCTTGTTCTTAAATCATCATGGCAATCGATTAACAAGACAAGGATTTTGGAAAATCCTAAAACGATTAGGTAAGGAAGCACATATTGAAAAAGAAATAACGCCACATACATTAAGACATTCTTTTGCAACCCACTTATTGGAGAATGGTGCAGATTTAAGGGCAGTTCAGGAAATGCTCGGACATGCAGATATATCGACAACCCAAATATATACTCATGTAACAAAAACTAGATTGAAGGATGTATATAGTCAATTTCATCCTCGCGCATAGGAAGTAATAGGCAATCTTGTAGTTGGATGAGATAGAACTTGATAGAGGCTGGGACAAAACTAAATAGCCAATCTGTAAAGACGAACAATCTCTAATTTATCTCTTAAATAAAGGTTTCTTTTATACAATGGTTATTTATGTTTTTAAATATAGTCAAGTGTAAAAACTAATTCGTTCCATTGCGCTACAGAAACTCGCTTTCCGCGGGGAGCAACCTAAGCCTCCTCGGCTAAAGCCTGTGGGGTCTTAGGTTTTGCTCTACTTCCCGCAGGAGTCGAGTGTCTTCCGCTCCATTCCACTCCGTTTTTAAAGGCAATACCCTAAAAAATATTGTTTTTTTAGAAAAAATGAATTAGTAGGAAATATGGAGCAGCCTGAATACACGTAGACTCCTATGGGAGCTGCGAGAAAGTCCGAGACCCTGCAGGCCAGAGGCCGAAGCGGCTCGGCGCTCGCCCCATGGAAAGCGAAGTGTATTCAGGCTGCGGATATTAACACTAACTGTACTGAAACAACCTTTTATAAAACTAATAAAACCCGAACAACCATTTAGGATTCTTTGATAGTTGTTCGGGTTTATCTATGGCTGGAATACTTATGTCCCAGCCTTTTATTTTTGAATTTAAAAAAGGTATAATAAAGAAGTGAAATAGAAAACGATTTAAATATTTCTTAAATTAATGAAAATCCTTATTGAAAATGATGTCAGACTTCTGACGATTATGCTATAATTTTTTAAGGCTAATAAGAATATATACTGTAGGGTAAAATAGGGTGATTGAAACGGTAAAAGGAGGATATAAATGTCTACATATAAATACAATCGTGTTTTCTTAATTGTAATGGATTCAGTTGGAATTGGCGAAGCGCCAGATGCAAAAAAATTCGATGATGAAGGAGCGCATACATTAGGGCATATTGCAGAACAAATGAACGGCTTGCATATGCCGAATATGGCGAAACTAGGACTAAGTAATATTGATAAAATTAAAGGTGTAGAGCCTAGCACACAGCCACTTGCCTATTATACAAAAATGCAGGAAGCATCAAATGGAAAAGATACAATGACTGGTCATTGGGAGATAATGGGGTTGAACATAGAAACACCATTTCGTGTTTTCCCTAAAGGATTTCCAGATGAACTATTAAATGAAATCGAAGAAAAATCAGGCCGTAAAATTATCGGAAATAAACCAGCGAGTGGGACAGAAATTCTTGATGAACTAGGCGAAGAGCATATGAAAACTGGTGCACTAATTGTTTATACATCTGCAGATTCTGTGCTGCAAATTGCTGCACATGAAGAAATTGTTCCATTAGATGAACTGTATCGCATTTGTGAATTAGCGAGAGAATTAACATTGGACGAGAAATACATGGTTGGACGTATTATTGCAAGACCGTTTGTTGGCGAGCCAGGAAACTTTAAACGTACAGCAAACCGCCATGACTATGCACTAAAACCATTTGATCGTACGGTAATGAATGAGTTGAAAGATAATCAAATAGAAAGTATCGCTATTGGAAAAATCTCTGACATTTATGATGGTGAAGGAGTTACAAAATCATTAAGAACGGTCTCCAATATGGATGGCATGGACAAGCTAGTAGATACATTGAAAATGGATTTTACTGGTTTAAGCTTTTTGAATTTAGTAGATTTTGATGCTTTATATGGACATAGAAGAGATCCAATTGGATACGGAAAAGCTTTAGAAGAGTATGATGCAAGACTGCCAGAAGTGTTTGAATTACTTAAGGAAGATGATTTATTAATCATTACTGCAGACCACGGAAATGATCCAATCCATCATGGAACAGATCATACGAGAGAGTATGTACCATTGTTAGTGTATAGCAAAGCACTAAAAGAACCGAAGGAATTGCCACTTCGCAAAACCTTTGCTGATATTGGTGCAACGGTTGCAGAAAATTTTGCCGTAAAGCTACCGAAGCATGGAACAAGCTTCTTAAATGACTTAAAATAAGGGGAATAAAAATGAATTATACGATGATAAAGCAATCAGCAGATTTTTTAAAGCAAAAATATGAAAATACACCGAAAATAGGTCTAATTCTTGGATCTGGATTAGGGGTTCTTGCAGAAGAAATTGAAAATCCAGTAAAAATACCATATGAAGATATACCAGAATTCCCTGTATCAACAGTGGAAGGACATGCAGGTCAATTAGTGTTCGGTACAATTAATGGAATGGAAGTAGTAGCAATGCAAGGTCGTTTTCATTTCTATGAAGGTTATGCTTTTGATAAAGTAACTTTCCCAGTGCGCGTAATGAAGGAGCTAGGAGTAGAAAAATTAATCGTAACAAATGCAGCAGGCGGGGTGAACGAAACCTTTGCACCTGGTGATTTAATGCTAATTTCTGATCATATTAATAATATGGGAACAAATCCGTTAATCGGACCAAATGACAGCAACTTAGGCGTAAGATTCCCTGATATGTCAGAAGCATACTGCAAAAACCTTCGTGAAAAAGCACGTACAGTAGCAAGCAAAATTGGGCTAAAAGTTCAAGAGGGTGTCTATGTTGGCAACACAGGTCCATCTTATGAAACGCCTGCAGAAGTAAGAATGCTTCGTGTATTAGGAGGCGATGCTGTAGGGATGTCAACTGTACCAGAAGTAATCGTTGCTCGTCATGCAGGACTTAAAGTATTAGGAATTTCTTGTATTTCCAATATGGCCGCAGGTATCCTAGATCAACCACTTAATCATGAAGAAGTAATGGAAACAACAGAAAAAGTAAAAGTAAACTTTCTTCAATACGTTAAAGAATTAATTAAAGAAATAGGCGCATAATTAGCTTGACTATAATAGAGAGTTACCATTTGAACCTTACCGTTTTTATTTGGTAACTCTTTAGAATATATATTTTATACATCGCTTACATAAATCAAAGCCCTTGAAAAAGCAGTAATGTGACTTCTATTTTTGCAATTTAAAGAAAAAGATTTCCAATACAAAACGAAGGAGATTCTATTATGGCATTAAGAATGGTTGATTTAATTGAGAAAAAAAGGGACGGATTAGAATTAACGAAAGAAGAAATTTCTTTTATCATTCAAGGTTATACAGATGGCAGTATTCCTGATTATCAAATGAGTGCTTTTGCTATGGCTGTATTTTTTCGAGATATGACAGAATCAGAGCGTGCCGAGCTTACAATGGCAATGGTTCATTCAGGTGATGTCATTGATTTATCTGCAATTGAAGGAATTAAAGTTGATAAACATTCTACTGGAGGAGTTGGCGATACAACTACGTTAGTGTTAGGACCCCTTGTTGCTGCAGTAGGTGTTCCAGTGGCCAAAATGAGTGGAAGAGGGCTTGGACATACTGGTGGAACGATTGATAAATTGGAATCTGTAAAAGGATTTCATGTAGAGATAGAAAAAGAGGAGTTTATTAACTTAGTAAATAAAAATAAAGTAGCGGTAATTGGTCAAAGTGGTAATCTAACCCCTGCGGATAAGAAATTATATGGTTTAAGAGATGTAACAGCTACCGTTAACAGTATTCCTTTAATTGCTAGCAGTATCATGAGTAAAAAAATTGCAGCAGGTGCAGATGCTATTTGTTTAGACGTTAAAACTGGTGCTGGAGCATTTATGAAGACATTAGATGCCTCAAGAGAGCTTGCAGAAGCAATGGTACAAATAGGAAATAATGTTGGCAGGAAAACGATGGCTGTTATTTCTGATATGAGTCAGCCTTTAGGCTACGCAATTGGTAATGCATTAGAAGTAAAAGAGGCAATTGATACTTTAAATGGTAATGGACCAGAGGATTTAACAGAATTATGTTTAACATTAGGCAGCCATATGGTTTACTTAGCTGGTAAAGCGGAATCTACAAATGTAGCGAGAGAAATGCTGCAAGAGGTAATAGATAATGGTAAAGCGCTTGAAACATTTAAACTTTTCTTAAGTTCCCAAGGCGGCGATGTAACGGTTGTTGACAATCCGGATTTATTGCCAACTGCTAAATTTGTAATCGAATTGCCAGCAAAAGAATCTGGCTATGTCGCAGAAATAATTGCTGACAGCATTGGTACTGCTGCCATGCTGTTAGGTGCTGGTCGAGCAACGAAAGAGTCAGAAATTGATCTAGCAGTAGGCTTAGTTTTACGCAAGAAAATTGGCGACAAAGTGGAAGCGGGAGAATCACTTGTTACGATCTACAGCAATACAGAAGATATTGACGATGTGACAAAAAAATTGTATGAAAATATTAAACTTTCCCCAAATGAAGTAAAAGCTCCTACTTTAATTTATGAAGTAATTACAGAATAATAAAAAAGACCCACAAGGTAGGGAAGATAGCTATTTTTAGTTTAATAGCTGATACTTTGTGGGTCTTTTTGTTTTCTTTATTTAATGGGGATATCTATTTTTTTATGATACTCTTTTACATAATGCAATCCACCAATATGAAGTTCTAGCGGTTTGGTTTTGGAATCAAATACCAATGTTCGTTCATTTATTATTGTTTCATCATTGCTTGTTGTTAAGTGGTGATTCGTTGTCGTTTTTAAAGGAATCTTTTTTTTCTCCTCATTTATAATACTTACTTTATCCAATAAAATGGAATCATTTGTTGAGATGCTTATATTTACTGCATTATTTAATTGTATGTTATTTATCATTAAATTTGCATCCTCTAATGTTATCACTTTATTTTTCTCTATTCCTGTAAGAGAAATGGATTTATTTACTTCCTTATATCCTATAAAGTCTTTTATTTGGATTTCGAGTGAATCCACATCTTCTGGTAGGCCACCATATTCGATGGAAAAAGTATTATTTTTTCTAAAGGTTGAAGAACTACCATATCCTTCTAATGGGAGGGGCTGGCCATTTGCGATTAGCTTCACTCCGTCAAATCCGTGACTGAGACGGTCATAATTCTCCACATTAAACACGCCTTCTATTACCGTTTGGGTAGGGGTAGCCGTAATACTTTTGAAAGAAATTGTACCTTTATCTACTTTTATTTTTTTATTAATGGATTGCTTCATTTTTGTTTGTAATGCTTCCTTATGATTATAGGGAAAGATGATATCAGTTGAACCCTCGATTACTTCATAATCATTTTTCCAGTAAACATAGTGTAGCTGAAGTTTTTTGGAAAAAGCATTAATGGGATCAAAATTTAAAATTCCCGTCATTTTTGTTTCATCGTCGCTTATTTCAAAAACAGAGCTATTTATTCTGGCATTCGTAAAAAAACCAGTAATGCTCCGAGGAGTAAAAATACGATCTAAATCATCTGGCAAGCCTTTGTCATTTGCTAATGTAAAATAAACAACCAATCTATTTTCATCGGACATAAGTCCATTGATGGTTAATTCAGTCCCATTTTCTAATAAATAAGATTGCTCTATATTTTGTCCGAATCCTTTTTCGTTTAAATCTTTTAAGGATTGGGTCATAATCGTATCAAATCCTAATAGTTTTTTACCATAATAAGCAAATGTACTTGATTGATAAGTAATAAAAATCAATAAAATAATAGCAGCGGATAATGGGAACCATCGCTTAAAAGGAAAAGGTTTAGTGCGTATAGTATAAAGTGCTTTCGTTAGTCTTTGTTCTATCTCGGAAGGCGCGGTTATTTCTGCTAACTTCTTTTTTTCTTCAAATAGTTTTTGTTCAATAGGATTCATTCTTCTTTCCTCCCATACACCCTCTTTATTAGGTTTAATCCATTGTGAATTCTTGATTTTACTGTTCCAACAGAGCTTGTTTATAAGAGTATTATAGCGTTTAAAAAGTTCATTTTTTTCTAGAAAAATTAAAAGGGAGGGGCACGTTTGTCTAAAAAGAGACCCAATGGCAAAATGGAAGCCATTGGGTGTGTGTTTAGTTTATTGTTTTGTTAAAATAATTGGTCCATTTTTAGTAATGGCCAAAGTATGCTCGTATTGTGCAGACAGACTTCCATCAACAGTACGTGCTGTCCATCCATCTAAGTCTACTTTTGCATGATACATACCGATATTCAACATCGGTTCAATGGTGATAACCATGCCTTCTTTAAGTTGAGTACCTACGTGAGGAGGGCCGTAGTGAGGAATCTGCGGCAACTCGTGCATTTCTCTCCCAATTGCATGACCTACAAAATCACGGACGACCCCATAGCCTTTTGCTTCCGCATATGTTTGAATAGCATGCGAGATATCCCCAACTCGGTTTCCGATTACTGCTTGTTCTATGCCTATGTATAATGCTTCTTCTGTCGTTTTTAATAGGTTTTTCGCATCTTCTGAGACATTGCCTACTGAGTATGACCAAGCAGAATCAGCGAGCCATCCATCTAAGTTAACTACCATATCTATTGTAACAATATCGCCATCTTTTAAAGGCGTTTTGGAAGGGAAACCGTGACAGATGACATCATTAACAGATGCGCAAGTAGCAAAAGGGTATCCATGATAACCTTTCTGTTCAGGTGTAGCCCCTCTCTGTAACATGAAGTTTTCCACAAATATATCGATTTCTTCAGTAGTAATGCCAGGTTTAATTAATTTTCTAATTTCCTTATGACAATCTGCAAGGATTTCTCCTGCTTTTTTCATTTTTTCAATTTGCTCTGGTGTTTTTAAATGAATCAAAATATAACCTCCTTTTACCTTTATCCCACCCTTACTGTCCGTAAAGGTCCGATTGGTTCAACTAACCATCAGTGGGGGATGAAGGAAAACCCCCACTGATGGAAGTTTCACTTTATTCATTATAACCTACCCGTAAATACAAGCCTAACTATTCATACAGGATATGTTTCTTTTCTTACTCGTATAGAGCTATTCAAATTATTTTATGAATATTCCACATTGGCTGTATAAACTTGTCTTTTTTGGAAAAAATGGAGGCTATATAGAATGGAGGGTCAATAGATGAAACGCATCATATCAATGTTAATCATTACCTGTTTTATAACATCAATTTTGGCGCCAAGCACATTAGCTGCTGAGAAAAAACAAGAATTAGTTGATAATGTAAAATCAGCCATTTTAATTGATCGAGATACAGGAACTATTATGTATGAAAAAAATAGTGAGGAACAGCTTCCACCAGCAAGTATGACAAAAATTATGACTATGCTTCTTATTATGGAAGCTATTGATCAAGGCAAATTAAAGTTAGATGAAAAAATACGTACAAGTGAGCATGCAGCTTCTATGGGAGGCTCACAAATTTTCCTAGAACCTGGAGAGGAAATGACGACAGAGGAAATGTTAAAAGGAATTGCTATCGGTTCAGGAAATGATGCAGCTGTCGCGGTTGCAGAAAGATTAGCAGGTTCTGAAGAAGAATTTGTGAATTTAATGAATAAAAAAGCACAAGAATTAGGTTTGAAAAGTACTAAATTTCAAAATGTAACAGGATTACCAGTAGTCGATCATTACAGTTCAGCAAAAGATATGGCTTTAATGGCAAAGGAACTATTGAAGTATGAAGATATAACGAAATTTACTGGTACGTATGAAGATTATTTAAGAGAAGATACGGATAAAAAGTTTTGGCTTGTAAATACAAACCGTCTAGTTAAGTTTTATCCAGGAGTAGATGGATTAAAAACTGGATTTACAGCAGAAGCGAAATACTGTTTGACAGCAACTGCTATGAAAAATGGAATGAGGGTGATTGCAGTTGTTTTCGGTGCGCCAACATCGAAAGAAAGAAATGCTCAGGTAACGAAATTACTTGATTATGCATTTAGTCAATATGAAACACATCCATTGCATAAGCGAGAAGAAGCAATTGGCAAAGTAAAGGTAAGTAAAGGTTCAGAAAAAGAAGTGACTGCAGTCACAAGCGAACCAATTTCTATCCTCACAAAAAAAGGGGAGCAAATTGATAAATTAGAAAAAGAAATCACCATGAATAAAAATTTAAAAGCTCCAATTGAAAAAGGTCAGGAAATTGGAGAAATTACGTATAAGCAAGATGGAAAAACGCTTGTTACAAGTCCATTAGTTGCACAAAAAGAAGTGAAATCAGCTAAATGGTGGACATTATTTAAACGTTCTGCAGGTATGTTCACAAAAACCGAATAGTATTTTTTCATTTTGTCGAATCCGTTAATATTCCTTCTGTTTTTAGCGAATGAACACTAGTTTTGTCTGTGGAGAAGGAAATGTCATCAAAATCTAGAATAGTTTCTTTAAACCAAATAAGGAGGCTATTCTAGTGAGTCTTAATATTGAGTTGGAAGTAAAAAACAATGTACTTTGTATACGCTTATCTGGGGAACTGGATCATCACTATGCAGAAGAGTTGCGTACAAAAGCAACCACTGCCATAGAGAGCTATAATATTCGTCATATCGTGTTAAATCTTGAACATTTATCCTTTATGGATAGTTCTGGCTTAGGAGTTATTTTGGGAAGATATAAACAAATAAAACAGCTTGGAGGAGAAATGGTTATTTGTGCTATTTCCCCTAGTGTACAGCGTTTATTTGATATGTCTGGCATGTTTAAAATTATGAAGCTGGAAACAAATGAAGAATTTGCCCTACAACGATTGGGGGTAGCTTAAGATGAGAAACGAAATGCATATTCAATTTAGCGCACTTAGCCAGAATGAATCATTTGCACGTGTAACGGTAGCAGCTTTTATTGCACAGCTTGATCCAACAATGGATGAATTAACAGAAATTAAAACAGTAGTATCAGAAGCAGTAACAAATTGTATCATACACGGTTATGAAAATGATCCGAGTGGAATTGTTTATATTTCTGTTATATTAGAAGATTCATTTATTGATTTAACCATCAGGGATGAAGGGAAAGGAATTTTCGATGTAGAAGAAGCAAGACAGCCATTATTTACGACAAAGCCAGAACTTGAACGATCTGGTATGGGATTTACCATCATGGAAAACTTTATGGATGAAATCGAAATTCAGTCAAGTCCAGATAGCGGAACAGAGATTCGTCTGCGTAAGCATTTAATGAATAGCAAAATGCTAAGCAATTAAGGAGAATCGTCTATGGATGTGGAGGTAAAGAAAGACAAGAAGGAAACGTATCTAAAAGACCATGAAGTCAAGGACTTAATAAAACGAAGCCAAGATGGAGATCAATCAGCAAGAGATACTATCGTTCAGAAAAATATGCGTCTTGTTTGGTCAGTAGTGCAAAGATTTCTAAATAGAGGATATGATCCAGATGATTTATTTCAAATTGGATGTATCGGTCTATTAAAATCAGTTGATAAATTTGATTTAAGCTATGATGTGAAATTTTCTACCTATGCTGTTCCTATGATCATTGGAGAGATCCAACGATTTATTCGTGATGACGGAACAGTAAAGGTTAGTAGATCGTTAAAAGAATTAAGTAACAAAATTCGTAAGGCGAAGGACGAGTTATCTAAGCAATTTGGCAGAACACCAACAGTCGGGGAACTTTCCGAGTTTTTAGAGATACCTCCAGAAGATATCGTTCTCGCACAAGAAGCTGCAAGAACACCATCCTCAATTCATGAGACTGTTTATGAAAATGACGGTGATCCGATTACTTTATTGGATCAAATTGATGATGGTAATGAAGGCAAATGGTTTGATAAAATTGCCTTGCAAGAAGCCATTCGCGAATTGGATGAAAGAGAACGTCTGATTGTATATTTACGATACTATAAAGATCAGACTCAATCAGAAGTGGCAACAAGGCTTGGTATATCTCAGGTTCAAGTTTCGAGGCTTGAGAAAAAAATATTATTACAGATGAAAGAACAGATGGATCTTTAAATGAAAAGAGCTGCTAATCCTTTTTAAAAGGATTAGCAGCTCTTTTTTTGATAGCTAATTATTCATTTATTTTTTGGAGAAAAAATTACCATTTAGCAGACTTTCATATTTTTATAAAGATAATCGAATACTACAGTCATGAGGAAAACAACGTGTGTTAGGACGTGAAACTTTTGGCAGAGACTATATATCTTCGCATGAGACATCGCATTCAAAAAAAGTCAAATGATCGGATTTTCCTAAAAGATCTTGCACAAATTATTGCAACAGATGAATTGCTGTCAACACTAAAAAATGTATGTCTATACCATATTTCAGCACAAGATAAAAACATTATCATAATTGATAGTACACAAGTTATTCGTGAGATAAAAAGATTAGATAAGGAAGTAGATATCCAATTAATTGGACCACCCCAAACAATTATTGAGGTTGTTTTTGAGAAGAGAAAAGTGACACTCCCATTTTTTATATTAGTTTGGCTCCTGCTGTTTATTGGTTCAGGATTAACAATAATGAACTTTCATGAAGATGTAAGCATGCAAACAGTTCATCAACGAGTTTATAAAATGATAACAGGGAAAGAAGTAGAAAAACCGTTAATCTTTCAGATTCCATATTCCATTGGATTAGGTCTTGGTATGGTCATATTTTTTAACCATGTGTTTAAAAAACGGCTTAATGAAGAGCCAAGTCCATTGGAAGTGGAAGTATTTAATTATCAGCAGTCCTTGGATCAATATATGATTATGCATGAAAATAAAGAAAGTATAAAAAAATTAGATGATCATTAATATATTATTTGTCATCTTTGTAGGGTTAGCATGGGGGATTACCGTTGGTGCTGGTTATGTTGCTTTTCTAACAGTGTTTGGTATTATTCCAAGGCTAACACAACTAACAAAAACTTTTAGTAAAATTTATGCATATGAATGGGCTGCTGTGTTAGGAGCTGTATTAGGAACACTTGCTTTTTTGAGAGAACCGAGTTTTTCCTTACCTGCTTTTCTGCTTATCCTAATGGGATTAGCAGATGGTATTTATGTTGGAATGATTGCAGCAGCATTAACGGAGGTGCTAGATGTCTTCCCTCTTTTAGCAAAGAGAATTGGAATTGATGACCGACTATTAATATTAATGATGGCTCTTGTTTTTGGTAAGATCTTTGGCTCCTTGTTTCATTGGATATATTTTATTCCGTGATGACAATGTAATGGAAGAAGAAAGGAAGTATGGAAAATGGAAAATAGGAGAAGGGTAATTCTTATAACAGATGGAGATGAGTATGCCAAAAGAGCCGTTGAGATAGTAGCAAAAGAAATAGGAGGGAGATGTATTTCTACTTCCTTTGGCAACCCTAGCCACCATAGTGGAGAAGAAATTCTTTCCCTTATAAAACGAGCAAAAAATGACCCAGTATTAGTTATGTTTGACGACAGTGGTTTTGTCGGAGAAGGTATTGGTGAAAAAGCGCTTAAATACATAGCTACACATCCTGATTTAGAAGTTTTAGGGGTTATTGCTGTGGCAAGCAGAACGAGAAGGGAGGAATGGACGAAAATTGATGTTGCAATAGATCAAGATGGAGAATTAACGCCTTATGGTGTTGATAAATACGGAATTCCAGAAATGGAGTTAGGAAGAGTAAATGGAGATACAGTGTACATCTTAGACGAGCTAAATCTCCCTCTTGTTGTTGGCATCGGAGACATTGGAAAGATGGGAAAAAAGGACTCTTATGAAAAAGGTGCCCCGATTACTCGGAAAGCCGTAGAATATATTTTAGAAAGAAGTGGTTTTTATGAGCAGCAAGACTGAAAAGAAGATCCAAATATACGAGGATTTAGATAAAATAGAAAAGTATATGAAGGATCGGGTTGGACTCGGAACTAGCTTTGATCTAGGTGTTCGTAAAATAAAAGTAATGCGAAAAGAAGTCAATTTATATTATGTGAATGGGCTATGTGATAGTGTATTGATTGCTGAATTATTGGAGCAGCTCTTATTTTTAAATGACATTGATCGAAAATCACAAGCAAACAATATATTTGATATCGTTCAAAATCAATTAGTGCATCAAAGTGTCCAAAAGATTGAAAAAATGGACGAATTGGTTGACCAAGTTCTTTCAGGGTTGATTGCCGTTGTAATTGAAGGGTATGACCATGGTCTTATTGTTGATGTAAGAAGCTATCCAGGAAGAATGCCAGAAGAGCCAGATACAGAAAAGGTAGTCCGGGGTTCACGGGATGGCTTTGTGGAAAATATAATTGTAAACACGGCAATTACTAGAAGAAGAATTAGAGATGAACGCTTGCGCTTTGAAATTATGAGAATAGGAGAGCGTTCGAAAACAGATATTGCCGTTGGATATATTGATGGAGTAGCAGATCCAGATTTAATTAATATAGTCAAAAAGGAAATAAAAAACATAAAAACAGATGGAATGACAATGGCAGACAAAACAATAGAAGAGTATTTATTAAAGCAAGGCTATAATCCATACCCACTCGTAAGATATACAGAACGAGCAGATGTAGCTGCGACTCATTTATTAGAAGGTCATGTTATTATATATGTAGATACATCCCCGAGTGTAATTATTACACCAGCAACCTTTTTTCATCATCTGCAGCATGCAGAAGAATATAGACAAGCTCCAATGGTCGGAACTTTTATAAGATGGGTAAGATTTTTAGGTGTTATCGCTTCGATACTTTTCCTGCCATTGTGGTTTTTAGTGGTATTAGAACCATCTCTATTGCCTGAGAGGATTGCGTTTATCGGCCCAAATGAAACGACCAATATTCCAATTGTGGTCCAAATCTTTATTGCAGACTTAGGACTTGAATTTTTACGGATTGCGGCGATTCATACTCCGACACCATTATCAACTGCAATGGGATTAATAGCAGCTGTACTCATTGGACAAATTGCAATAGATGTTGGTTTATTTGTTCCAGAAGTAATCCTTTATGTGTCAGTTGCTGCCATCGGTAACTTTGCTACCCCAAGTTATGAATTGGGGATTGCCAACAAAATTGTTCGACTGATTTTGTTGATCCTTGTAGCATTCTTCCATACACCTGGATTTGTGATTGGCATGACGCTGTATCTTTTATTCCTAATCCGGACTAGAACACTAAATGTTCCTTATTTATGGCCATTTATTCCGTTTCATCCACTCGCTTTAGGACAAATTCTTGTTCGTCGTGCAGTTCCAGGCAACAAAGTAAGACCAAGCCATTTGCATCCGGGAGATCGTTATAAGCAGCCATAAGCGCTTTAAGACGACCAAGACACGATTACTATTTGACAGGCAGATACTTTTCTTTTAGGAGAGGAGATAATTCTGCCTTTCTCCCGTATATTAGGTGATCAGCTATTGAGAATTGTCTCCATTTATGATACATTTGGATAATTAAAGTGGAACTTTAACGATTTGAAGAGAACTACAATTATTAATTTGTGGGATAAATAGGTAACGAAAACAGACAAGTTCTTCCACAATAGACTGTCTGTTTTTAATAGGGGACATATTTTATAGAGAATAGAGGGGAATTAATGCACTATTACGGAACTTCAAAAGTGAATGATGCAGGTCATCTTGAAATCGGTGGTGTAGATACGCTGCAATTAGTCGAAAAATTTGGAACACCAGTATATGTATATGATGTGGAATTGATTAGGGAAAGAGCTAGGGGATTTAAGCACACCTTTGATCAACTTGGAGTAAAGGCACAAGTTGCTTTTGCAAGTAAAGCTTTTTCAACTATTGCAATGGTTCAATTAGCAGAAGAAGAAGGCTTGTCATTAGATGTTGTTTCTGGTGGTGAGTTATATACAGCAATAGCTGCTGATTTTCCTGTAGATAGAATTCATTTTCATGGGAATAACAAAAGTAAAGAAGAACTGTTGATGGCGATTAACTATCAGATTGGCTGTATTGTTGTCGATAATTTTTATGAACTAGAGATGCTTCAGCAATTATGTGAAGAAAAAAAGACAAAAATGTCTATTCTTTTAAGGGTAACGCCAGGTATTGAAGCTCATACGCATGATTATATTTTAACAGGACAAGAAGATTCAAAGTTTGGATTCGACTTGCAAAATGGTCAAGCAGAGAAAGCTTTGTTAAAGGCTACTAAGTCTCCTTTTGTGGAAGTTTTAGGACTGCATTGCCATATTGGCTCACAAATCTTTGACACAACAGGATTTGTCCTAGCTGCTCAAAAAATAATGGCGCATTTAATAGAATGGAAAGTGAAACATGCATTTGAATCAAAGGTATTAAATTTAGGTGGGGGCTTTGGCATTCGGTACACGTCGGAAGACCATCCAATTCAGCCAGCTGAATATGTGGAAGTGATTATAAAGGAAGTAAAAGAACAAGTAAGCAATCTCGAAATGACGATGCCTGAAATATGGATTGAGCCAGGGAGATCACTCGTAGGAGATGCAGGAACGACTTTATATAAAATTGGATCACGAAAAGAAGTACCTAACGTGCGGAATTATTTAGCTATAGATGGAGGTATGAGTGATAATATTCGTCCAGCTCTATATCAAGCTAAATATGAAGCGGTTCTTGCGAATAAACCTTTACAAGCTCCAGATGAAACAGTTTCGATTGCAGGAAAATGCTGTGAATCAGGAGATATGCTTATTTGGGATTTGCCTTTACCAAAAGCGGGAGAAAACGATGTACTTGCCGTATTCTGTACAGGTGCTTACGGTTATTCTATGGCAAATAATTATAATCGTATCCCAAGGCCACCAGTTGTGTTCGTGGAAAATGGCGAAACAAAATTAGTGGTGAAAAGAGAATCGTTTGAAGATTTATTACGATTAGATTTACCTTTTAAAGAAGCAGCTTCATTAAAAAAATAAGTATTAAAAAAGGGAGTCAATGAGACTCCCTTTTTTAATAGTGGATAGTTAAGCAAATTAAGAAAAGAAAGATTTGATTGCATCCACAATGCTTGCAAACACTTCTTTAATCTTTGCTAAAAATCCTTGTCCTTCTTCGCTATCCAAGTAGCCAGTTAACTTATCTTTCGCTTCGTTTAATTGATTACCCACTTGATTCCAATCGATGTTAAGTTCTTTCAGCTTATTAAAGAAAGAAATAAGACTCTGTAATTGTTCTTCGGTTAGTGTGATATTTAGTTCCTTTGCTGAATCTTGAACAATTGTTTGAACCTCTTCTACTGTTTTTGGTTTTTGCTCTGCTATTTGCTCTTTAATTTTAGCCATTAAAGCAGTGGCTTCTTCTTGTCCAATATCTTCTCCTAAATTTGCTGTTTCTACCATCTCTTCATTAGCAGCTTGCTTTACGTCTTCTGGGATAACTGTATCAGTTGACACTTCATATGCTTTGATAATTCCTGTCAGTGCTGCAGTACCTGAAACTTCAATAGGTGCTGTGATATAAATTTTTGCATCTTTTACCCCTGCAGTAATGAGGGCATTAATATACATCTCATCGGTAACCCAGTTTATATTTTTGGTTGTTACTTGAATACCGGTACCTTTGTCCCCTATTGTAATGGCAGAGGAAGAGATTGCTCTAGTACCAATTAACGATTTTGAAATATAGTTTCCTAAGTATTGATGCTCTTCTTGATTGGAAACAGTAATAATTTCTGCATTTTCTGGAGCTTTCATTTCAGTTAATAAAAGCTGCTTTTGTTCCTCTGTTAGGTTTTCTCCAAGGGTAATAATCATATCTCCAGCGGCGACATCCGCATAAGCTGGAATCGGTATTAATAGTAAGAATGCAAGTACCATAAGTAAAAGTTTATTTTTTTTCATTCAATTCCCTCCTGTTTTTCCAACTGCTGTATTAGTGTAAAAGTAGCGCTTATACATCTTTTTAAAATAGGACAATATTACGTCATGTAAAGTAACTACATCTAATAGACGTATCTTAACGGTAATAGGTTTCCTATTTATCATAATGTTTTCTTTCCCTTTATTATTCACCATAACTCCTAAAAAAATAAAGATTTGTGTAGCTTTTTGTGTTTATATGCATATTTTATATAGTAGTAAATAGATTTTATTTTGAAAAGTATTGATTGGAGCTTGTTTTAGGTAGAATAATATAAGATTCTCTTTGTAAAAATATACTTGCATGAATAATGGCGAGGAGGAACGAACAGAAATCGAAGATAGGTCCTTTAAAACGAATTATTCCCTCCATTTATCCCAAATTAGAGTGATAGGATGCAAAATATTGACCTTTATTATTTGTACCTTTTAGGGTATTTTGACCTAGGAAGCGATGAATCCTAAAGCTGATAAGATTTTCATTGAAGAATATCGCTAATTTATGTATGATAGAACCAATAACATATCTCCTATTTTTTCGGGGCGGTCCTAATAATTCTTACAAAAAAGGGAAGAGGATGATAAAAAATTCGTTTCAGTTTCGTTGCAGATGAATATTTTTTTATTTAACATCAAGAAAGATTGATTGAATCTTATTTTGAATGGGAAAACTGTTAGTGAATATGTTTTAAAAATGATGAGGGATATTAATGATTATTCGATATAAAAAGGCATTTGAAAAGATTGCAATGGGTTTACTATCTTTTATGCCTGCAGAAAAGGATTTAAAAGTATTACAACAAACAATTAAACAATATGAGTCGGAAGAAAATTGGCAGTTATTTTTATGGAAAGATGAAGAAGATATTATTGGTTTAATCGGTGTTATTTTTGAAGATGAATCTTCTATCACCATTCAGCATATATCTGTCAATCCCTCTCATAGGCATCAAGGGGTTGGGAAGGCTATGGTACAGGCGGTAAAAGGGCTTTATCCTAATCGAACGATGAAATCAAATGAGTTAATTGTAAATTTTTTATCTAAGTGTAATGACGGAGTTCAAGTAGATAAATAGAAATAAGAGGCTTTTTCTAGGTGGATTAAACCAATTACATTGGTTTCCCCAAGGAAAAGCCTCTTTTTACTGTAGAACCAATGAATAAATCTTACCATTGTCTTTTCTTTTTCTCGAGTGCTTGTTCGCGCTCTTTTATAACGATACTTCTATCACGCATAACATGTCGGTGAACGATTTCCAAAGGAATTGGCTCACTTTTTTTCCATTTCATCCCCATGGAATGTGCTAATTGAGCACATTTTCTTTCTAACTGTGGGTCAGAAATAGGTAAATGATATGGAAAGAAGACCTGCTTATTTTTAATACAATCCTCTTGATTCTTTAATAAAAGGATTATTCTTGTATCATCAAGACCTAATTCTCTTATTGCCTCTTTTTTCTTTTCCAATAGTTTTCTGCTCTTTTGTATCGTTTTTTCGGCGCCCATAAAATTTTCTCTGCGGTGATGGTAGCAAGAGACTGCTATAAGAATAAATCCTACCCAAATAGACTCTTTGTTACGACTATCAACCTTTTTCCAAAAATCTTCTAAGATCTCATGACATTCGAAAAAGTCTTGATCACCATGAAAATGAACAAGAAATTGCATATATTCCGTTGGATACATATTCTTCTCCTTTTTCTTTTCCAATAGTTTTTATTAACAACCGATTATATGTTTGTTATTATAGCGATAAATGCTAAAAAAAGTAATGATAACACTTAAATAGTGAATTGGTTGATTTTTCTGTTTGATAACTATTGTTTTTCTTTAATATTAATACTATCATTATTAAGTTAAGGGTATTCTAATAGGATTTGGTGAGAATGATGCATTATAATGTGAAAATTGATAGTTTTGAAGGACCACTAGATTTGCTTCTTCATTTAATCAATAAATTGGAAATTGATATTTATGATATTAACGTGGCAGAAATTACAGAACAATATTTAGATTATGTTCATGCTATGCAAGTGTTACAATTGGATGTAGCAAGTGAATTTTTGGTGATGGCAGCGACTCTTTTAGCCATTAAGAGTAAAATGCTCCTACCAAAGCATGAAGAAGATTTACTTGATGACGATTTAATGTATGAGCCAGAAGAAGATTCACGGGAAGAACTAATTGAAAGATTAGTAGAATATCGTAAATTTAAAGAGGCGGCAGACGATTTAAAAGAGATGGAATTAGAAAGAGGTCTTATTTTTACAAAACCTCCAAGTGATTTATCGGATTTCAGCTTAAATAAGGAAGAAAATGCAAAACAAGAGTTAGATGTTTCTTTATATGACATGTTAGCAGCTTTTCAAAAATTACTGAAACGAAAAAAATTACAGGTGCCATTAGCGACAAAAATCACAAGACAAGAAATACCAATAGAAAATCGCATGGAAGAAATTGTTGGGTTCTTAAGAAATAAAAAAGGGAGAATATCCTTTGATGAACTTTTTCCAATTGCGACAAAATCACATATCGTAGTGACATTTTTGGCAATTTTAGAACTTTTAAAGCGCCGGCAAGTATTTGTGGAACAGGAAGGAAACTTCGCAGATATTTTTGTAATGGGAAAGGAAGTTGAATAAAAGGTTGAAAGTGAATGACTGGAAAGCAATCGTTGAAAGTCTCTTATTTGCTGCAGGAGATGAAGGATTAACAATTAAGCAATTGATGCATGTGTTAGAAATGGAACAATTAGAGGTAGAACAATTAATAGATGAGCTAATTAAAAGTTATCGTAAAGATAAAACAAGAGGAATTTCTATTATTGAAATTGCTGGTACGTATCAATTTGCAACGAAGAAAGAGCATTCTGATTATCTGAAAAAATTAGTGGAATCTCCGCATGCTTCGACTTTATCACAAGCTGCTTTAGAAACGTTGGCAATCATTGCATATAAGCAGCCAATTACACGTGCTGAAATCGAAGAAATTAGAGGCGTTAAAACAGAAAGACCGCTTCATACCCTATCAGCAAAGGCACTAATTAAAGAAGTTGGTAGAGCAGAAGGAGCAGGCAGAGCAATACTTTATGGAACAACAAAAGAGTTTTTGGACCATTTCGGTTTAAAGAATTTAGGGGAACTGCCTCCGTTAGCAGAAAAAGAGGAAGAATTTAATCAAGAAGAGGCTGATTTATTTTTTGAATCTTTTCAGCAAATAGAAGAGTAAGAAGGAGTATCTAGGCAATAGCTTAGATACTTTTTTATTTGTATTGCTATTGTCCAACTAATTTTATTAACGAGTTTAGGGATGCATCCATTTTAAAGACATGATGCTCATCCTTTTGTCATACCTTTTATAAGAACGATTTTGGAAAGAATGGAGTTGACATATAGATGAGTAGTTATAATGAATATGTTAGAAATGTGTTGATTTGGAATCAGGAATTAAAAAGTTTATTAGAAGCGGAAGCAGTTCAAAAGGAAGAAAGTATTTGGAAAAGGCTTGATAAGTTTTCACAGTTAATGGAAGGTGTACAGAGACGACCAATTGAAACAGAAGAATTAATTAGAATACAGCATGAAGCAGAAAATCTTCACGAACAGATGGAAAGCTATTTTGCACAGAGGCAGCAGATTGGAACGATATTTATGAAGGAACCAAACGTTGCAGCAGGGAAGCACCAATTACCTAAGTTACCTTACGCCTATGATGCTCTAGAACCTTATATCTCCAAAGAAATTATGGAGTTACATCATCAAAAGCATCATCAATCCTATGTAACAGGACTAAATAATGCAGAAGAAAAGCTGAAAGCAGCAAGAAAGAATAAGGACTATGCACTTGTAAAACATTGGTCTAGAGAACTTGCTTTCCATGGTTCGGGGCATTATCTTCATACTATCTTTTGGAATAACATGAGTCCAAAAGGTGGTGGCGAACCTAAAGGGATATTGATGGAGGAAATAAACAATTATTTTGGGAGCTTTACAGCATTTAAGGAGCATTTTACAGAGGCTGCTAAAGCAGTAGAGGGCGTTGGTTGGGCACTTCTAGTATGGTCTCCAAGAGCAAGGCATTTAGAAGTTCTTCAATCTGAACGACATATGCTGTTAACCCAGTGGGACACGATTCCCCTATTAGTACTTGATGTTTGGGAACATGCTTACTATTTGCAATACAAAAACAATAGGGGAGAATATGTAGATAATTGGTGGGATATCGTAAACTGGAAAGATGTTGAAAATAGATTTTTAAAAGCAAGTGAACTGAAGTGGAGACCTTATTAAAAGAAACAAATAATCAAAAAAAATAGTTTGATTATCTTCATCTTTCAGATGCAGCCATATTATATGGGCTGCATATTTTGTTTTACAAGTGAAGTGTTAATTTATCCGACTCTTAACGGACAGTAAGACTCCCTCCTCAAACTTAAGTAAAGGTCCGATTAGTTCAACTAACCATGAGTGGGGGAGGAAGGAAAACACCCACTCGTGGAAGTTTCACTTTATTAGTCATATGTCTGTCTTTTTTTTCATAAACTTGTACAAACCATAAAAGGAGACGAGGTTGTGTTAAATGAAATTACGTAAACTTATTATTCTTACGATCATTACCTCCATTCTGTTTCTTGCTGTTCCACAAAAAAGCAGTGCACAAATGTACGTCAATGCGCAAAGTGCTATCTTAATGGAACAAGATTCTGGACGAGTTATTTTTGAGAAGGATGCACATACGGAGCGAAGAATTGCTAGTATTACAAAAATAATGACAGCATTACTTGCAGTCGAGTCGGGGAAATTAGATGAAACCGTGACTGTTAGTAACAATGCAATAAAAACGGAAGGGTCGTCCATCTATTTAGAGGCAGGAGAAAAAATAAAACTAGAAGATCTTGTATATGGATTAATGCTCCGTTCTGGAAATGATGCTGCAGTTGCAATCGCAGAAACAGTGGGTGGAAGCTTAGATGGTTTTGTCTATTTAATGAATCAAAAGGCAGAAGAAATTGGTATGAAGCACACTCATTTTGCTAATCCTCACGGACTTGACGATCATGAAGACCATTATTCCTCAGCGTATGATATGGCTTTGCTTACCCGTTATGCAATGAATAATGATACATATAAAAAAATTGCTGGCACAGAAAGCTATCGTTCGGAAAGTTCAAATAATAAGTGGGATCGTGTTTGGAGAAATAAGAACAAACTATTAACGAGTCTTTATGAATATTCGACTGGGGGCAAAACTGGCTATACAAAGAGAGCGAAAAGAACGTTAGTTAGCACAGCTGAAAAAGATGGAGTTGAATATATAGCAGTAACTTTAAATGATCCAGATGACTGGGATGATCATATAAATATGTTTGAAACAGCCTTTAAAGAGTATAAAAAAGTTCAGGTTCTGGAGGAAGGGAAAATAAAATCGGTTAAAAATAAATTTTATAAGAATAAAGTTTATATCAAATCCGACATAGAATACCCTGTTACAGACAAGGAAGAAGATCTATTTAAAGTAGAATACAGTCTGTTAAAAGTTAAAAAAAATTGGCAAAAGAATCAAGAGTATGTGCCTGAAATTGTTGGAGAAGCAAAAATCTATTTAGATGGTAAGCTTGTTGATCGTACACCGATACATTTTAAGCATGATAAGGCAAAGGAATCAAAAAGCTTTTTAGATTATTTTAAGAACATGTTTTTGGCAATGACTGGGGTTGGCAAGGATGGTTAATTATATTTGGGCAGCCCTAGCTATTATCGGTATTGTGTTCGCAGCAATAAACGGAACGATGGATGAAGTCAACAAAGCAATATTCTCAGGAGCTAAAGAAGCAGTAACCATATGTATTGGGCTGATTAGTGTTCTTGTCTTCTGGCTCGGAATGATGAAAATAGCAGAGCAGGCAGGATTATTGCGAAAGCTTACTAACTTATTTAGACCATTTGTAGCAAGACTTTTTCCAGAGATACCAAAGAATCACCCTGCAATGGGATATATCTTGTCAAATATGATGGCAAATATCTTTGGGTTGGGAAATGCAGCAACACCGTTAGGAATTAAAGCAATGGAGGAATTGAAACGATTGAATGGGGGCAAGAATACTGCAAGCAATAGTATGATTACCTTTCTTGCCCTAAATACTTCAAGTATTACATTAATTCCAACAACAGTAATTGCAATCAGGATGAATTACCATTCTGCGTCTCCGACAGATATAGTAGGACCAACCATTATTGCCACCATTTTCTCTTGTATAAGTGGAATTTTGATTGATCGCTATTTTTATCATAAGAGAATGAGAAAAGGGTGACATGAGATGGAGATTGTATCATTAATTTCATTGTGGATGATTCCTTCCCTCATAGGGTTTATTTTGTTGTACGGAACATTTAAAAAGGTACCCACATATGAAAGTTTTGTAGAAGGTGGGAAAGAAGGAATACAGATTGCTTTCTCTATTATCCCTTATTTAGTAGGAATGCTTGTTTCCATATCTATATTTCGAGCATCTGGAGCATTAGAATATTTTATGAGTTTTCTTAAGCCAGTCTTAGATTTTATCGGTGTTCCGTCGGAAGTAGCACCACTTGCGATCATTAGACCAATATCCGGAAATGCAGCATTGGGGATGACAAGCGATTTAATTGCTACCTATGGACCAGACTCGTTTATAGGAAGGCTCGCCTCTGTTATACAAGGAAGTACCGATACCACCCTTTATGTATTAACCGTCTATTTTGGAGCAGTAGGAATCAAGAAAATGGGAGACGCCTTAAAAGTAGGATTACTAGCAGATCTCGTAGGATTTATTGCAGCAATAATAGTAGTAACTTTAATGTTTGGAAAATAACTAGCCCGTGTCTTAGGATAAAGTTTGTAAGTAAACTTTATCCTAAGACATTTTTTGTTTTTTTCATTGAGCATTTTTTTCGATTAGCACTAAAAAAAGGTTTGCGACAGAGAAAATACTCAGCAAATTGGATCCATGAAGACTCCTACGGGAATAGCAAAAAAGGCGAGGTTGCCGCAAAAATATTCAGGTTTCAGGTTAGAATGATAAATAAAATGTAAAGAGTCTTTGGAAGGGAAAATCGTTAAATGTAAATCAATTGCCTCTTAAATCAAAGATTTCTTTGAAATTTCATCAATTTATGTCATAATTCATAGGAATGGCAAAAAAAGAACGATCAAGCGTTTTGAATTAGTCTGTTTTCTAATAAATTGTTACTAATAGAAGAGGGTATATAACTTTAGAAATATGTTATAAAAAACGATCAATCATTTTTTACTGTTGAGAAATTGGATGAGGTGATATAGATGGAAAGACTACAAAAAGTAATTGCCCATGCGGGAATTGCATCAAGAAGAAAAGCAGAGGAATTAATTGTTGAAGGAAAAGTAAAAGTAAATGGAAAAACAGTGAAAGAATTAGGGGTGAAAGTAGGTTCTAATGATAAAATTGAAGTAAATGGCATCCCTGTTGAGAGAGAAGAACCGGTTTATTTTATTCTATATAAACCAAGAGGCGTAATCTCAAGTGTTAATGATGATAAAGGACGAAAAGTTGTCACTGATTATTTTTCTGAAATTGAAGCAAGAATTTATCCGATAGGACGCTTAGACTATGATACATCAGGCATTATTCTTTTAACGAATGACGGAGAATTTGCAAATATTATGATGCATCCAAAAGGAGAAATTGAAAAGGTATACGTTGCAAAAGTAAAAGGTATTCCTGCTCGTGAGAAAGTAAAACAACTTGAAAGAGGAATTATGCTAGAGGACGGTAAAACTGCGCCTGCCAAAGCAAAAATTCTTTCTGTCGATAAGAAAAAAGGAACAAGCATTGTGGAATTAAAAATTCATGAAGGAAGAAACCGTCAAGTAAGAAGAATGTTTGAAGCAATTGGAACACCTGTTATGAAATTAAAAAGGGAGAGATACTCTTTCTTAAACTTAAATGGCTTACAGCCTGGTGACGCTCGTGAACTCACTGCACATGAAGTGAAATTGTTAAGAGCAGAAGCTCAAAAGAAAAAGGGCTAAGGTACAATTTTAATATTTGCAATATGATAACAACAGAAATATACGAAAAGTTCATAAAAGTGTCACATTTGCTTATGGATGATAACAATATCTACATGATAATAATGCTATAATAATTGTGTCAGATAAGATAAATTCACTTATATAAATTACTATTTAACTGGAAAAAACGCAGTATAAATATGAGTCCATTTGATGAATAAGCAAAAGAAATTAAGATTTATTTATACATGCACCAAGCGAAACAACAAGTCGATTACAAGTTTCGTGTATTTTTGTTAGGAGGTATGAACGATGGAGAAAGAAATTAAAATCCTTGTGGTAGATGACGAAGAAAGAATTAGACGTCTTCTAAAAATGTACTTAGAAAGAGAAGAGTTTGTGGTGGAAGAAGCGGAAGATGGAATGAGCGCCCTTTCTAAGGCATTAAACACAGATTATGATGTTATCTTACTCGATCTGATGATGCCTGGGAAAGATGGTATGGAGGTATGTAAGGAGTTAAGAGAAAAGAAAACTACTCCTGTAATCATGCTTACTGCTAAAGGAGAAGAAGTAAATAGAGTTCAAGGATTTGAAGTTGGAACGGATGATTATATCGTAAAGCCATTTAGTCCAAGAGAAGTAGTTTTGCGAGTGAAAGCTCTGTTGCGTCGCTCTACAAAAACGACATTTGAACAAAGTGATAGTTCTTCAAAGGATGTTATCATCTTTCCAGCTTTAACAATAGATCATGATGCACATCGCGTATTGGCAAGTGGGAAGGAAGTGGGCCTAACTCCAAAGGAATATGAATTGTTGTATTTCTTAGCTAAATCACCAGATAAAGTATTTGACCGGGAATTATTATTAAAAGAAGTATGGCATTATGAATTTTTCGGTGATTTAAGAACAGTAGATACACATGTGAAACGATTAAGAGAAAAACTCAATCGTGTTTCAGAAGAAGCGGCTAGCATGATTGTAACTGTTTGGGGAGTAGGCTATAAGTTTGAGGTTAACAATGGATGAAATTTTGGCGAAGCGTAGTATTTAAGCTTTGGATCACCTTTTTATTACTAGTTTCCGTAGTACTAACGATTTTAACAATCATGCTTCTTGAGTATTTTGAACAATACTATAAGGAGCAAACAGAAACGGAATTAACCAATACAGCCACAAAAATATCCGAAATTATGAAAGAGCATAATAATCAAACTAGATTGGAAATTGTGCGGGAACTTTTGGATCCTTCAACAGGAGCAATTATTGTTTCCGCTCCAGATCAAGTCTATTATTACCCAGAGAGTCGCATGCAGGAACTTTCCTATTCTTTCATTAAGGGAAATGAAGCTTTAAATAACGTGATAACAAGTAATAAGACAGCGGTCGTTATGACAAAATTAAACAATAAAGACAATATACCTGAACAGGTAGCAATTGTGGGGTCTCCTCTTCATGTGAATGGGGAGGACGGAGCTGTTTTTATCTATCAGTCCTTACAATCGATGAATGAATCTAAACAATCCACAGCAAAATTCATTGTTTTAGCTGCCGTAATTGCCATTATTTTAACGACGATATTTGCCTTTTTCTTATTAACAAGAATCACTGCCCCGTTAAGAAAGATGCGAGAAGCGGCATTTGAAGTAGCTCAAGGTAATTTTGCGGCAAAAGTTCCTATCATGGCTCAGGATGAAATTGGTGAACTTTCGATTGCATTCAATGAAATGGCTAGAAAATTAAATTTTAATATGAATGCCTTAAGCCAAGAAAAGGAACAGCTAGACAATATTTTAAGTGGAATGGCAGATGGTGTGCTAACACTTAATCGAAATGGCGGTTTATTGCTTACCAATCCGCCTGCTGAAAAATTTCTACAGCATTGGTATTATGAAAAAGGCGAATTGAGCGATATGCAAGCTCAAATACCGGATGAATTGCGGAAATTATTTCAGCTTGCAGTTCATACAGGTAATGAACAAATAGATGAAGTAACTTTACAAGGTAGGAACTGGGTCATGATTGTTAGTCCTCTTTATAACAAAAAGGATATTAGAGGAGCAATTGTTGTTATTCGCGATATGACAGAAGAGCGTAAGCTAGATAAACTTCGAATTGATTTTATTGCAAATATATCTCATGAACTCAGAACGCCGATAAGTATGTTACAAGGGTATAGTGAGGCAATTGTGGATGATATTGCTGAATCAGAGGAAGAAAAAAGAGAAATGGCTCGGGTAATCTATGATGAGTCCTTACGAATGGGGCGTCTAGTTAACGAATTTTTAGATTTAGCCCGAATGGAAACTGGCTATATTGAGCTGAGAAAGGAACCAATTGATCTATATCCATTTATCAACCGAGTAGCTAGAAAGTTTAATGCAGTCGCTAAAGAGAAAGAAATAACGCTTACTGTCTCTGTTACCGAAGATATTGGCGAATATGACCTTGATCCAGATCGTGTCGAGCAAGTTTTAACCAATATAATGGATAATAGTATGCGACATACGCCAAGTGATGGAACTGTCTTTTTACGAGGTAGATCGGATGATTATGGAGTATATATAGAGATTGAAGATACGGGTTCTGGTATTCCTGAGGAGGATTTACCATATGTGTTTGAGCGTTTTTATAAAGCGGATAAAGCAAGAACAAGAGGGAATGCTGGGACAGGCTTAGGATTAGCTATTGTCAAAAATATTATTGATGCACATGGTGGCGATATTTCTGTTTATAGTAAATATGGTCGAGGAACGACATTTTTTATCTTTTTACCTCGAAATAGAGAAGAAAATTAGAGAAAGTGCCGATTCTTCTTGATTCACGCGAAACAATTTAACATAATAGAACGTATGGGGTGTCTTAAAAAGATTTTGACCCTACAAGCTATTTTTCCATTTTGTATGTATAATGTTTTTGCATACAGGTATAACTTGTGAGGTCAAACTTTTCTGGACTCCTTTTTTATTGTGTTTTTACGAAGGGATAAAAGAAAAGTAGAATATACATACGAATGAATGAAACTAATTAAATTAAAATACGACTAATATATTGAACGGGGGAGGGAATAAGATGAACTCCGTTTTTGATGAAATCTATAATAAGTATCATCATGACGTTTTTCAATTTTTATTTTACATGGTAAATCATAAAGAAACGGCGGAAGATCTAGTGCAAGAAGTATATATTCGTGTCCTGAAATCTTATCATCGCTTTGAGGGGAAAAGTACCGAGAAAACATGGTTGTTTAGTATTGCCAGAAATGTTGCAATAGACCATTTTCGTAAACAAAAAAATTGGAAAGAACGTATCATGGATAAGTTTGACTGGTCCAAACAGGAAATCAAAGCGGATGGGTTTCTTCCTGAAGAAATCGCACTGCAGGCTGAAGAAGTGAAAGGTGTTTATCATGCATTACAATATTGTACAGTAGACCAGCGCATGGTTATTGTATTTAGGTATATTCAAGAACTATCCATTTCTGAAACTGCCAAAGCATTAGGGTGGACTGAAAGTAAAGTGAAAACTACACAGCATCGAGCATTAAAGGCACTACGTACCATTTTAGAAGACGATGGAAAGGAGGATCCTTATGCAGAAACAAAAATGGAATGATGAAAAAATCATACATGTACTTAAGCATATGCCATCTATAAAAGATGAGCGAAGCGCGGAGTTTATCTATCGTACTATTCAAACAAAAAAGAAATTTGAGCGAAAATCGAGAAGACTCATGCCTATATTGGCTACAATAGGTACGATTATGCTTCTATTTATAATTAGTCAAAGTTTCTTTGATAGCAATAGTATCAATTCATTTAATAGTGAAAAGAAATCTGCAGAAAACTCTGTGATGATAAAAACAGAAAGCGCAGAGGAGGCAGAAAAGAAGGCAGATCAAAATTTTGATATAGCAGATCAACAAGCAGAAATGGTAACATCACCCACCTCAACGGCTATTTATAAGGAAGATGTAGGCGATCTGGAATTGTTAACTTATCCGATTCCTGATGTAAATGTCCAAGTAGTTGTTCCAATTAGTATTTTAGTGGCCAATCCAAACCATTTATCTAGGTTTGACCTATATGTACAAAATGTGAAGAAAGTGATAGGCGTAAATAAACAGTTAAGTGGTTCTTTACCTATTAGTCCAGAGCTATTATCCTACGATTTTAGTGAAAATAATATTGAAGTTAATGTAAAACAAGAATTTTCAAACTTTGGTTCTCACTCTGAAGACTTTTTTAATACAATGGTTCAGCAACAATTGCAAACAATTGGTGCGAAGAAAATGGAGTTTTATACAAATGGAAAGCGCGGGGCAGTACTAGGAAACAGGGAAGAAACAACGATAGAATATCAACCTTTAGAAAATAGAGCTTACTTTCTGTTAAATGGTGAATCAGACAACCAACCATTATATGTCCCTTGGGAAAAACCTTATGATTCAATTGAAAATGCTTTTGAGGCAATGGAAGATGATATTGAAACACATGGTTTAACGGCATCAATTCCTGATACTATTGATATTGATAAGGTTTCAAAAGATGAGAATAAGGGACAATTAATTGTCCATCTCTCAAATGAAAGTAATATGCAAGAAGATCAAAAAACGTTACATGCTATTGAATCGATACTTTTAACAGCAAAGGAATTTAAATATTCTTCGGTTAAGTTTGAGAATACCAAGGTTAAAGAAGTAGGTGGACTATCACTAACAAACGAATTAGCTGTTCCACTTGCTGCTAATAAAGTAGACATAGAGCAATAATAAAAAGGAGTATCCAATATATAACGGATGCTCCTTTTTGATATTTTTTAAAGATAAAAAAATAGAATAAAAAGAGTATAAATCACTAGCGTCGCATTAAAATAATACAACGCCTTCCGGAAATCTGAATTTTCTGTAATATTAATGATACACAAAAAAATCCTTTATAATGGTTGGACGGTAGTAAACCATCCAAATCCAACATAAAGGACATAAGCATGGATAAGTTTACACGAAAAACATCATTTGAACAATGGTTTTCACCGATTTCCTCCACAAAACTTGAAGAATTGGTTGAAACCCATCAATTAAATTACTATACAAAGAAGCTACACATCGCTTCATTCCTGAAATTACTGCTGTTTGCGCAGCTGAATGAAACCGAAAGTCTGCGTGCTGTCAGTGATACATTGTTTTCAGACGACCTACAAAAAGCAACGAATTTGGAATCGATTAGCTTTTCACAATTAGGACGTCGATTAAATCAAGTACCGACAGAGGTGTTCCAGCAGGTGTTTCTAGATTTAGTCGCGCAAATTCATGAGAAAACGGATTTTGATAAGCGACGTAAAATGACAACACCACTGAAAATCATCGACTCGAGTACGTTGCCACTGAATTTGAACAATCATAAATGGGCTAAGTTCCGCAAAACAAAGTCAGGCATTAAGCTTCATTTACGTCTTGTTTACTTAGAAAAGGGTTGTTCCTATCCAGACAAAGCGGTGTTAACGAATGCGATCGAACATGATCGAGGTCAGCTAGAAGTACTCGTTGACGACAAAGAGTGCATGTACGTCTTTGACCGTGGCTACTTGGATTACGAGCGATTCGACCGCATGACCGACGATGGTTACTTCTTCGTTTCACGCTTGCGGAAAAACGCTGTAACTCATCAAATCGAGGAATTTGATCTTCCAAAAGATTCAACCGTTTTATCAGATGAAATGATTTCCTTGGGCACAGCACAAAGTCGAGCAGGTAATGAATTCAGACAATTGAAAGTGTTGGATTCAAAAGGAAATGAGTTACACCTCATAACGAATCGCTTCGACTTGAGTGCAGATGAAATCGCTGAATTGTATAAATCACGCTGGGCAATCGAGCTGTTTTTCAAGTGGATGAAGCAACATTTAAACATCAAAAAGTTCTACGGACAAAGCGAACAAGCTGTGCATAATCAAGTGTACATCGCGATGATCGTCTACTGTTTACATGTACTGGCTCAGCTGAGTACAAATAGTTCACGGACGTACTTACAAATCAGTCGGTGGCTAAAAGCAGCACCCTGGAAACCAGCACGTATTTGGATTCGAAAAATAGCAGGAAGAGCTGTCCCGTAAAGGTTTAACCGTTTCTGTCGCCCTCGCCAAAGGTTATAGTAAAAAAATGGATGATTACTACCTCTGTTCGCGTGTCTTCGTTTTTCTTCTCAAACGGGAATATCAGAAAACAGAATATTCAGTTAGAATTTATGCGACGTTAGTGAGTATAAATACATAAAATAAATTTTGTTATTTTTGTTGATAAATCTTCTTAGCTTTATTTGAATAAATGGAAATTACATTTTATCACGCTCTTAACGGACAGTAAGACTCTCCCCTCAAGCATAGGTGGGAGATGAACTGTCCGTAAAGGTCCGATTGGTTCAACTAACCATCAGTGGGGAAGGAAAGCCTCCACTGATGGAAGTTTCACTTTATTCCTGAATATTCTATAGTTCTAACAATTAACATGTACTCATAAGTTGAAAGAGAAGATGGGAGTGGGGACAGTTTTTTTAGAAGTACGCATTTTACATACTAAAATCATGGAGCGAATCTGTATTCCTGTAAGGAAGAAGGAGATTTTTCTATTTTTAAGGAGCAGTGAAGGAGGAATTCACTTCAATTCCTGCTCTTAAAGGCAAGAAATGATCTTTTTAATACAAGCGGAATAGGAGGATAACTAAATGGGAGACTATATTAGGAGAATACTTATAGCAGCTATAATGTTATTGTTTATTAGTTTATTATTTATAGGGGGGAAACATTCACAAGCACAATCGATCTCCCTATCAGAACGAACAAAGGCCTGGACTTGGCCAAGTGAAGGGATCATAACGGATACCTTTAATACAAGGAACGGTACACATAAAGGAATAGATATTGCTGGAGAACTAGGTTCTGAAGTGTATGCTGTAGATGAAGGGATTGTAACAAGGTCTTATTACTCTCAATCGTATGGAAATGTTATTTTTGTGAAGCACGAAAATGATTTGGAAACAGTCTATGCACATTTAAACAAACGATTTGTAGAAGAAAAGCAATTGGTGAAAAAGGGTGAGTTAATAGGTGAAATGGGCAATACAGGATATTCATCGGGAGTCCATTTACATTTTGAAATACATAATAAAGAATGGACTGTTGCAAAAGAAAATGCAATCAATCCAATTTTGGTGTTAGGAGATGTTGAGGTAGGACAGACTGTAAAAATAGCAGAGCAGGAAGAAGAAATAGAGGAAGTAGTATCAGAACCAATAGAAGAGCCTATTCATTCTCCTATGGCGGACTTGGTGCAAGAGGAAGAAAAAAAATGGGAAGAGGAATACATAAGGAGAAGTATGAAAGAAATGGAAATAAACTTGGAAGAGGATGAGTCTGAATTTACAACCATCCCATATAAAAAAGCAAGTATTTATTTAAAAAGTAGTAAGCATCTTATAGAGGAAAAAAGTGAGGATTATACATAGAAGCCGATAAGGGAAGAAACGTATATTATGTAGGTAAATAGGTTAAGTGTTGGAAGAATTTTCTGCGAAAAGAGTTCACAAGATACTATCGAGTAATGCAAGTGTAATAGTATTTTGTGAACTCTTTTTGAAAGACTGTTTTCTAAAGGATTGTTGTTTTTCAATAGGAAAAAAGAATTAGTTGGGAAAATGGAGCAGCCGGAATACACGAAGATGCCACGGGGATTAGCGAGACAGTCTGATACCCCGGAGGCGAAGTGAGGAGGCTCAAGCTTAGCCCCACGGAAAGCGAAGTGTATTCCGGCTGTGGGTAATCGCAACAAACTTTACGAAAACAGCCTTTTGAAATGAATGTATATTATAATGTGAAAATGTGAACAATGTATGAAGTTATAAGCAAACTTCTTCACAAATCGTTATTGTTTAATGTATAATAACTAATGTAAACAAATTAATATTGGTCTATCTTCGGGGCAGGGTGAAATTCCCGACCGACGGTGATGAGTTATATACTCAAAGTCCGTGACCCTACTACGGTAGGTTGATTTGGTGAAATTCCAAAACCGACAGTAAAGTCTGGATGGGAGAAGATGGAGGTTCTGCAATCGTTCAAAATATTCTATAAGAACGTTTATTAAGTGTGCGTACCTTTAAACTACTCCCTCAAGTATAATATGGCTTGAGGGTTTTTATTTGCCGCATCTTAATAAATTGCTGAATCTTTCTTCTTAGGTAGATGGATCCTAAAAAGAAGGAGAGAAGAAAATGAAGAAAAAAATGAATGTAAGAAAGTATGTTTTAATAGGAATGATGAGTAGCTTAGCTTATGTGCTGATGATGCTTAAATTTCCAATTCCACCGTTTCCAAGCTATTTAAAAGTTGATTTTAGTGATATTCCTGCCTTAGTTGCTGCGCTTATCTTAGGTCCAGCAGCGGGAATCTTAGTAGAGTTGATAAAAAATATATTAGATTATTTAATTACAGGAAGTGATACTGGAGTTCCAGTAGGTCATTTCGCAAACTTTATAGCAGGGATTTCATTTATTTTACCGACTTACTTTATTTATAATAAAATTAAATCCAAAAAAGGTATGGTAATTGGTTTAGGGTTAAGTGTTTTAATAATGACCGCGTTGTTAAGTCTGTTTAATTACTTTATCATGTTGCCATTTTATAATGCATTAATGAATATACCGACTGACACTACAATATTGAAAAAAACAATTCTTTCTGCCATTATTCCATTTAATTTGTTAAAGGGAATAATCATTTCTTTAATTTTTGCACTAGTATTCTCAAAAATGGGTGTCTGGATTAATAAACAAATCCCATCTAGAAATGTATAACATAATAGGAGAAAGGCAGTTCAGTAATTTCTGAACTGCCTTTCTTGTTTTGTTAGTTGTAAAAGTTGAATTGAAAAGAGCAGAAAGGAATCCTTTCTGCTCTGTTTATGATAAAGAGGGATTATTCGTATTTTAGTGCATCACCATCAAAGGACTCGTCTGCAACTTTAATCGAATCTGTTGGACAACCTTCAAAAGCATCTAACATATCATCGAGTAATACTTCAGGAACTTCAACAGTTCCTTGATTATCATCTAACATAACGAAAGCAATACCTTCGTCATCGTAGTCGTAAATATCAGGTGCTGCTGCTCCACAAGCTCCACATGCAATACATGTGTCTTTATCAACAATTGTATATTTTGCCATGAGTAAAAAAACCTCCAGTGTTATTCATACGGAGTATATACATGACTAGCATACTCCTTACTATTATCTTATTGTAAGACTGAATCTTTAACTTTTCAATATAAAAGACAGATAAAAAGTAGAAAGTCGGAGTTACTTTTCTTAAAATAGTCAAAAACTCAACCGTTTTCTATCTTGAAAATCAACATATTATATGATTACAAAGTTCACTAAACAATAAAATTCATGGTAAAATAAAAGAAATGTTACAAACAAATTTCAACAAAATTTGTCAAACGACAGAGGAAGATGAAAATATGTCCTTTATAAAAATATTAATTCTAAATTGTTTATATAAAATGAATGGAGAAAGGACAATATACTCTATTCTTCATATATTGAATGGAAAAAAATCATCCCAAACTATCCAAGATATTCATATTTTTCAGTTGACCTCCTTATTTCAGGCATTTCCTGTATTAACAAGAGAAAAACTGGATCAAGTTGTGTATGAATTGATTCAAGAGGATTGGCTTGAAAAAACAGGAGAAAATCACTATTTAATTAAAGAATGTAGAAAACTAGAATTAGATAAGTTATTAAAAGCGAATCCTTTATCACTTCATTTAAAAGGCTGGAGGTATCATTCGTTTACACTCCCCTTTTGGGAAAGATTATCTTTATTCGTCCAAGTTTCTTCCCACTTGTCGGAAAAAAGTATACGTTATATGCCAGTCCAGAGAAATCTTGTTACACAACTGTGGCTAAAAGATACATTACATACTGTTTCTTTGGAAAGAAGTGAAATCAATCACTATCTGTATCAAGAATTAGTTAAATGTCTAGAAGAGGAAGAATTGAATCCTTCCATTCTCATAAACCGATTAACAGGGATTCATAGAATAGGACTTACTGGAGAACAAGTTGCTTTAGAATTGAATATGGATCCAGATTATTATCAGCTATCCTTCCTTGCTATTCTTCATTTTATGATAGAAAAAATCCTATCAAATAAGGAGGAATATCCACTGTTAAGCCAATTGATTAAGGAAAGTAAGAAACCATTTACACTAACAGAGTCAACAGCAAAGACGTTTGATTTTATACAAAAAGGCTATAGTATTGATGATATTGTTGTGGTAAGAAATTTAAAGCAAAGTACAATAGAAGATCATATAATTGAAATTTTATTAAATGTCCCTGACTATCCCATTCGTAATTTAGTAAGTAACGAAAACATAATAAAAATAAAAGCTTGTATTCAACAATCATCTTCTAAATCTTTAAAGGTAATAAAACAACAATTATCAGATGTTTCTTATTTTGAAATACGTGCTGTGATGGCAGGGTACGGTGATTTTTCATGAATTTAGAAGCAGCATTAAGAAAGTATTATCAACTAAGTCATTTTCGAAGTGGACAAAAAGAAACAATCCAATCCATTTTGAAGCAAAAGCATACTTTAGCTATGTTACCTACGGGAACTGGAAAGTCATTATGTTATCAGTTGCCAGGGAGAATTCTGGAGGGAGCAGTGATTATTATCTCTCCTTTGTTATCTTTGATGCAGGATCAAGTAGAACAAATGAAGATGAAAGGGGAAAAAAGAGTTGTTGCTTTAAATTCTTTCCTTACCTCGGTAGAGAAGAGTAGAGTACTACGACAAATTAGTCAATATAAGTATATTTTTATTTCCCCAGAAATGATTTCCTTACCATATATTCTTGATAAGCTTCAAAGAATGGAAATTAGTCTTTTTGTTATCGATGAAGCACATTGCATTTCACAATGGGGGTATGATTTTCGACCAGATTATCAAAAATTAGGGTATATTCGACAAAAATTGAATAATCCATTGACGTTAGCCTTAACTGCAACCGCAACGGAAGAGATTCGTAAAGATATAATTAACTCCTTACACTTAGATGAGGTAGAGGAGATTATTTATTCCGTTGATCGCCCCAATATTGCGATTAATATTGAAGAGTTAGTACACGGTCAAGAAAAAATGGAAAAGCTTCTTGACTATATTCAAAAACTAGATGGACAAGGGATTGTGTATTTCTCCAGTAAAAAGCTGGCTGAACAAACGGCAGCTTTTTTGAAGGAAAGATCTTCAAAACGCATGATGGCTTATCATGGCGGGATGTCACAGGAAGATCGAATCCTAGTACAGCAGCAATTTCAAACAGGACAGTTAGACGTAATCTGTGCTACTAGTGCATTTGGTATGGGGATTAATAAGGAAGATATTCGCTTCATTATTCATTTTCATCTGCCAACACAATTGGAGTCTTATTTACAGGAAATTGGTAGAGCGGGAAGAGATGGGCGTCAGAGTGTTTCATTCATTCTCTACACTCCTGGGGATGAGTGGATTGCTTATCAGTTAATCGAGTCAGAGTTAGCAGATGAATTACAAATAAATAAATGGAAATTATCTCTGAAAAAATATCCAACTTTTGAAGCTTGGCAGAAAAAAGAAGGTTTCCAATTAGAAATGTTATTTACAGAAACACAGTGGCGTGTGTTGGAGTCTTATTTGGAACCGAATAATAAAACAGTACCAGAATTATTGAGTTCGCTTGAAATGTATAATAATTTTAGGAATGAGCGCGTAACGGAAAAAAAACAAAAAGTCCAAGAGCTTATTGGCTGGTTACATTCTGCATCTTGTCGAAGAATGTATATAATGGATTATTTCGGAGAAAAGTACGAAAGCAAAGACAAAGAAAATTGCTGTGATAGATGTGGATTGGATTTATCTGCTTTCTTTAACAGCAGAAACACCAATCAACATAAAGTACAGGTGGATTGGCAGGAACAGTTAGCTTTTATTTTAAATATTAAAAAGTAGGCAATGTCGATGAATAAAGCAAAATATACAGCATTAATTAACCAATTGACAGACCGTGAACTATTAAAAAATGTTTATATGACACAGGTTATACTCATAATTGTAGCTTTTATTCTGCATATTATCGTTTTTCATTCGAACCCCCCCATTACTAAAGTTTTTAAGTATGAACGAACAGATTTTATCATTGGTATTATAGCTGGGTTAGTAGTAGTAGGGATAGATATTTTATTAATGCGTCGTTTTACTGAACAGTACCATGATGATGGCGGTGTGAATAAGCGGGTTTTTCAAAATAGACATCCATTACATATTGCGTTCATAGCATTAATTGTAGCGTTTAGCGAAGAATTACTTTTTAGAGGGGTAATACAGTCAAATATAGGTTTGTTATTAAGCTGTCTCCTTTTTGCCATTCTGCATTATCGCTATTTATTTAATCCGTTTTTATTTACCAATGTAGTATTAGTAAGTATTGGAATTGGTGTGCTATTTGAAGTGACAGAAAATCTTTGGGTTACAGTCATCATGCATTTTCTTATCGATTTCCTGCTTGGCTGTATTATTCGGTTCAATTTATTTCAAAAGGGTTAAAGATAAAAAGAGTACGCTTTGTGAAGCAGCTGCTTTATCCCACTCTTAATGGACAGTAAGACTTCCGCCTCAAGCTTATGAGGATACGAGGAATAGGTGGGAGATCAACTGTCCGTAAAGTCCGATTGGCTTAACTAACCATCAGTGGGGGGAGGAAGGAAAACCCCACTGATGGAAGTTTCACTTTATGTTTAGGAAATTATGGGGAATTGTAAGGATGGGATGTTTATGAAAAAAGAAGATCCATACAGGGTTCAAGCAGAAACACAGAAACAACGATTAAAGAAAGTGACAAATGAAGAAGAAGCAACAGAAAAACTCCAAGAGAAGGAATCGTCTTTACCTTCAAGAAGTACTGTTCATAAGAATAAAAAGAAAAAAATAAAAATACCGGTAATAAGCTTATTAGCATTTTTATTTATTTTATTACCAGTAACCTTATTATTAATAAATAGTTTGTTAAATGGGAAAGATTTTTCCAATCTTTTATCAACAGAAAGTACGACTGGGTTATTTGAAAATGTTAATATTCAAAAAGAAAATCGAATGAATAATAATGATGAAACACCCAGTGACGATAAGGGGGATGAACAAGAGGATATAGTGATAGAAAGTAATTCAACAGTTGAAGAAGAAGAGATAGCAACAGATAATATAAAAGAAAATGATATAGAACAAGAAGAGGATAAATCCAAAGAAAATAAGACTGATTCTGAGGAACCGGTAAATAATGTACCGAAGGAAGAAGAAAAGAAAACGGAAGAAGACACTCAGCAAACTAATTCTAAAGAAAAGATTGTCTATCATACAGTAGCAAAAGGAGAAAATTTATATCGAATTGCATTAAAATATTATCCTAGTGGAAATGGGATGGAAAAAATCAAAGCAGCCAATAATATGACATCAGATCAGGTTCAACTCGGGCAAACGTTAAAAATTGTAATCGAACCATAATAATTCTATTCTAACTTGTCCTTTATCTACATATAGTTAAATAAAGCATGATTTAAGTGTTAGATTTATAAATTTAACATGTGCTATTTAAAGGAGGGAGTGACTATGGAACGCTCGATCTTCCCTGAAAGCTATGAGTTAGATGGAACAACAAAAAAAGTTTTGCTGAAAATTATAGAGAAAAAAGAAAAATATGATAAGTTAAAAAACAGGCATTTACTGGTTATGTGGTTTACAATCTTTGCTGCTTTTTGTTATTTCATTTGGTTGTATAAGCACATTGCTATCCCGTATTCCCATTCATTCGCAGTCATGTTTTCTGTGTATGTTCAAGAAACGTTGAATTTATATATTCTCCTATTAATTATAGGTGCTTTTGGATATATGAATGTCGTTAGGCAAAAAAGGGATAAAGCGGAAAAGGAGTTCCATGATCTTCGTTGTGAATTTATCGATAAAAGCAAAGATCTATTCGGAAATAGTGAGACTTGGAATGTCCGTCATGAAATATATAATACAATCAAAAATACCTATGATATTAATTTATTTCATCAAGCTAAGTAAAAAATAGGTTGTTGCAGAAAAATATACTAATTAGTCAAAAATTAAAGCTGTTTAAAAGAATAAATAGACAAAAAGATACCTAAATAAAGGAGGTATCTTTTTGTCTATATAAGAAAAAACATAATTAAAAAATCTTTCGTTGCTGGCGATCTTCTTTAATAATTTCAACTGCTTCTCTAAAACGTTGAGAGTGTACGATTTCGCGTTCTCTTAGAAAACGGAGACTATCATTTAAATCAGGATCATCACTCATATTGATGATCCATTGGTATGTCGCTCTTGCCTTCTCCTCGGCTGCTATATCTTCATAAAGATCAGCAATTGGATCACCTTTTGCTTGAATATAAGCGGCAGTCCAAGGGTTGCCGGAAGCATCATGATAGAATAGCGCATGGTCATGATTAACATAGTGGTCACCTATACCGGCTGCCTTTAGTTGTTCGGGTGTAGCATCTTTTGTTAATTTATATATCATGGTAGCGATCATTTCTAAATGAGCAAATTCTTCTGTACCTATGTCTGTTAATAATCCAATAACGCGATCAGGTATAGAGTACCGCTGATTTAAGTATCTTAATGCTGCTGCAAGTTCTCCATCAGCACCTCCATATTGTTCAATTAAAAATTTGGCAAGCATTGGATTGCAAGTACTTACTTTTACGGGGTATTGTAATTTTTTTTCATATAACCACATAAGATTCCATTCTCCTTTATCGCAAAATTAAATTTTTGACATCATACTTGCCAAGGCCAAGGGGCAGAATCCCAATCCCATGGTGAACCAGATGGGCTGTTTCCATATTGCAATAAAGGACCATAGTTACTTTCATATAATTTTTTGAACTTTTCACGTTCTTTCACATAATGATTAAATTGATTAATGGCATCTTGATCATAATGGTGGGTATCTAAGTATAAGGTGAGTTCAACTAGTACAAAATCGATTGCTTGGAGTTGTTCTAATAATTGATAGTATTCCGGTGGAAGCTGCTTCATTCAATATCACTCCCTTAGCTCTTTTTTTCGTTAGGACCGTAGTAAGGATCGTAAAATGTTTTCCATAAGGTTCCTGCTTTTAATGCTTCCATTGGACTAAACTGAGGAAGATGTGGTGGCTGAAAACCTAAGTATAAATTCGGCGGGGTTGAATATACTTTTGTTTTTATTGGTGGACAAGGATCAAATGGGCTGATATAAGGGTGATATTCTTTGTAGAATGACGGCATAGAATTCCCTCCTTTTCTGGGGTTTACTTTACATCCTATGATAAAATTTTTATTTCCATGCTTGCTTTTAAAAAAGCTTCAACTACCCTTGTTGTTTTAGTAAAAAACATTTAAAAGGTAAAAAAAGCGGGCAACTTTATATTTTGCCGATAAATATTCAGCAATCGTAATAAAAGAACTTAAACAGTGGTATATAAAGGGGAGAAGATTTTTCTTAAAAATGGTAATTCATGTAGAAGGTGTATTAAAATATAAGAATCATTCAATGAAAAAAGAGGAATTTTAGGGGGACTTTATGATATTCTTACTTGTTACTTTCATTTTACTTGTTTTTTTAGGGGTGGCTTTATTAATATATATGAGAAAAATTGCAAATGAGAATAATGTAAAATATGAGATTTTTTATTTTCCAAACTTTCCATCTTCAATCCGAGAAATTACCCTTTTCTTTATTTCAGATATTCATCGAAGAACTGTTGATGATACCATCATTAATGAAGCAATCAATGTTGCGGAGATTGTCATAATAGGAGGAGATCTTTTAGAAAAGGGTGTAAAGTTGGAAAAAACCCGGGAGAATCTACGGAAGTTAAAAAAAATTGGTCCTGTTTATTTTGTTTGGGGGAATAATGATTACGAAATTGATCGAGATGTTTTAGAAACTTTATTGAAAGAAGAGGACATTATCTTATTGGATAATAAAGCAATTTCTTTCCAATCAGATAAAGAAGAAAGTTGGTCCTTAATTGGGATTGAAGATTATTCTTTAGAGCATGATGATTTAGAAAAAGCGTTAGAGCAAACAAATGCCAATGATTTTAAACTCTTAGTGAGCCATAATCCGAAAATAATAGAAAAAATGAATGAGGTAGAACAGATTCCCCTCATATTAAGCGGGCATACTCATGGAGGGCAAATACGAATATTTGGTTTCGGACCATATGAATTAGGTGGAGCAAAAGTAATTGAAAATACGACTGTATTTGTTAGTAATGGGTATGGAACAACTAGTATTCCGTTAAGATTAGGAGCAAAGCCAGAAACACATATTATAAGTATTAAACATAAACAAAATGATGAATGAATTAAGATGTTTGTAGTAAGTACAATCAACCGTTCTTAGCGAAATATTGGCTTTTCAAGCAAAGCCTGAACCACTTTGGAATATTACTCACCGATTACTCCTTCCTTTCATAAACTGCAGTAAGAGTTTTTTCAAGGAGCAGGCAGGAGGCGTAGTCATGCGTTTGGAGAGATTAAATAGCAACAGAATTAAAATCCATCTGACCACCGATGATTTGTATGAACGTGGATTGACAAAGGAAGATATATGGAAAGACTCGATAAAGTGGCAGTATTTTTTTCATGAAATGCTTGAAGAAGCCAATGATTTATTTGACATGGAGATACACGGATCGGTAGCTGTTGAGATATTTTCAATGAAAGCTCAAGGCATGGTTATGATTTTAACAATAAGTGAAAGTGAATTGGATACGGAAGAATTATTATCTGAAGGTTTCTTAGAGATGCAAGTAACAGTAGAAGAAACAGTGGATATATTATATGAGTTTAAGGATATAGAAGATGTAATAAATGCCGCAAAGCAGTTAGTGCAAAATGCCTTTTATGGCGGTTCTTTATATCATTTTAATGGAATGTATTATTTATGCTTTGTTGATATTTCTTCGTTTAAAGAGGAACAAATTATTGCCATCCTAAGCGAGTATGGAGAAGTAAGTTTAAAGAGCATATACATCATTGAAGAATATGGAAATATAATAAAAAAAGAGAATGCATTGGAGACATTGGTGCATTATTTTTAATCCTCCATAAAGTAGATAGAATGATTCCATTTTTTTGAAGTTGTTCTCGGAGACACGAGATATGGAAACTTCAGCAGTTTATTGGAATTGTCTATCTTTTTTATGTGTTTAAAAGAACTTTAATACATAAAAATTTAAAACTTGATGATTGGTAAAACTTGTTGAAAGTGTTAAAATGAAATAGGGAAGATACATAAGATTATTCCCATCCTTTCATCTTTTTTGTTTAGCCACAAGTATTTTTATCGTATAAGGAAATAAGTTTTAGAGACTAATGAATTGATGATAATTAAATGAGGGTGAGGTAGGACAAAGAATCGTTTAATTGAATATACTGATATTAGAACAAGGAATAAAAAACAGTTATCCACAGTGAAAAAATGATATTTGTAGACCTTCCGTAACGAATAATCGCAAGATGATAGTGGAACTAACAAGTTCCTGAATAATTATGTTATTTCAATTGTATAATTTTGCTTGCATCTTGCAGGTAAAGGTGTATACTATGCTTTGAATTAGCTATTAAGCCCAAAATTATGTTTTCCATTTATCCCACTCTTAACGGACAGTAAGACTCCCCCCTCAAGGTTTTGAGAATACGAGGAAGATAGGTGGGAGATCAACTGTCCGTAAAGGTCCGATTGGTTCAACTAACCATCAGTGGGGGAGGAAGGAAAACCCCCGCTGATAGAAGTTTCACTTTATTAAAAATGCTAAATAATTATTCTTATAAAGAAGAACTACGGTTTATAAACTAGTAGTTTTTTAGGAGGATTTATTAATGGTAGCCAAAAAATCTAATGAGAAGAATCATGTAGAAGAGCAACACGATGTTTTGAAATCAACACAAACAGTAATTCATAAGGCTTTAAACAAACTTGGTTATTCAGATGAAGTTTATGAATTATTAAAAGAGCCGATTCGAATGATGACAGTTAAAATTCCTGTGAGAATGGATGATGGAACTGTAAAAATCTTCACAGGCTACCGTGCTCAACATAATGATGCAGTTGGTCCAACAAAGGGTGGTATTCGTTTTCATCCTAATGTTACCGAAACAGAAGTGAAAGCACTCTCTATCTGGATGAGTTTAAAATGTGGCATTGTCGACCTTCCTTATGGTGGCGGAAAAGGAGGAATTGTTTGTGATCCTCGTGATATGTCTTTTAGAGAATTAGAAAGATTAAGTAGAGGCTATGTACGAGCAATTAGTCAGATCGTCGGCCCAACAAAAGATATTCCTGCTCCAGATGTTTTTACTAATTCGCAGATAATGGCATGGATGATGGACGAGTATAGCCGAATTGATGAATTTAACTCTCCAGGTTTTATAACAGGTAAGCCACTTGTATTAGGTGGATCACAAGGACGAGAAACAGCTACTGCAAAAGGTGTAACCATTTGTATTCGTGAAGCAGCAAAAAGAAGAGGCATTTCCATTGAAGGAGCACGAGTAGTTGTCCAAGGATTTGGAAATGCAGGGAGTTTTCTAGCAAAATTCATGTATGATGCGGGTGCAAAGATAATTGGAATTTCTGATGCGTATGGAGCATTGCATGATCCTGAAGGGTTAGATATAGATTATTTATTGGATAGAAGAGACAGCTTTGGTACTGTTACAAACTTATTTAACAATACCATTTCGAATAAAGAATTATTAGAATTAGATTGCGATATCTTGGTTCCAGCAGCAATTGAAAACCAAATAACAGAACAAAATGCGCCGAATATTAAAGCAAGCATTGTTGTGGAAGCTGCTAATGGACCGACAACATTAGAAGCTACTCGTATTTTAACAGAAAGAGGAATTTTATTAGTTCCAGATGTATTAGCTTCAGCTGGCGGGGTAACTGTTTCTTATTTCGAATGGGTTCAAAATAATCAAGGATACTACTGGACAGAAGAAGAAGTGGAAGAAAGATTAGAAAAAGTAATGAGCAAATCATTTAAAAATATTTATGATACTGCTGAAATACGTCGTGTCGATATGAGACTAGCAGCATATATGGTGGGAGTTAGAAAAATGGCGGAAGCATCTAGATTCCGCGGTTGGATATAAATTTAACTAAACCTATTGCTGATTTTTTATTTTGGAGCTTTTTGGGGAAAACTTTAATCTTATTTATCCCACTCTTAACGGACAGTAAGACTCCCCCCTCAAGCATATGAGAATACAAGGAAGATAGGTGGGAGATCAACTGTCCGTAAAGGTCCGATTGGTTCAACTAACCATCAGTGGGGGATGAAGGAAAACCCCCACTGATGGCAGTTTCACTTTATAATTTTGTTAAAGGTTTAAAGGGGAAGTAATCCCGTTTTTTGTAAAAGGTTAGGAGTGAACGGTTTTGAAAAGAGAACAAGCAATTATCATTGGTGCAGGTCCATGCGGTCTTGCAGCAGCGATCGCTTTAAAGGAAATAAATATAAATCCACTAATTATTGAAAAAGGAAATGTCGTAAATGCGATACATGGTTATCCTACACATCAGACATTTTTCAGTACAAGTGAAAAATTAGAAATTGGCGATGTCGCTTTCTTAACAGAACAATATAAGCCTAATCGCAATCAAGCGCTCGTTTATTATCGAGAAGTAGTAAAAAGAAAAGAACTTCGTATAAATGCATATGAAGAAGTAATAGAAGTACAAAAAACAGAGGAACAGGATTTTATTGTAAAAACGAAAAAGTCCGAATACTTAGCTCCATATATTATTGTTGCAACTGGTTATTATGATCATCCGAACTATATGAATATTCCGGGCGAAGAATCGGCTAAGGTAATGCATTATTTTAAAGAAGCACATCCTTATTTTAACCATGATGTAACAGTAATCGGCGGGAAAAATTCAAGCGTGGATGCTGCGATTGAACTTGTGAAAGCCGGAGCAAGAGTAACGGTTTTATACAGGGGCAGCGAATATTCTTCTAGTATCAAGCCTTGGATTTTACCAGAATTTGAGTCCTTAGTGCGAAAAGGAACTATTAAAATGGAATTCCAAGCAAGTGTTGTAGAAATAAAAGAAACCTCTCTTTTATATGAAGTAAATGGAAAGCTTCATGAAATTAAAAATGATTTTGTGTTTGCGATGACAGGATATCATCCTGATCACGAATTTCTGAAAAAAATGGGAGTGGAAATCGAAAAGGAAACGGGGAGACCTGTGTTTGATCCAGAAACAATGGAAACAAATGTGAATGGTATATTTATTGCTGGGGTAATTGCAGCAGGAAATAACGCAAATGAAATCTTTATTGAAAATGGAAGGTTTCATGGTGTGCAAATTGCGAATGCTATTCTAGAAAAAACTAGATAGTCGAACACTCAGAAACAGGGGAAAAGGGGAAATGAAATGTTGGCGATTTTTTCAGCCGGAATAGCACCTGGTTTAGCATTGTTAAGCTATTTCTATTTAAAAGACCAATACGATTCCGAGCCAATATCGCTTGTCATGCGGTCTTTTATAACAGGTGCACTTCTTGTTTTTCCAATCATGTTTATTCAATACGTTTTTCAAGCAGAGAATGTCATTCCAGAAGGGATTTGGAGTGCTCTACTTACAACCAGTTTATTAGAAGAATTTTTTAAATGGTTTATTCTTTTTTATACGGCAGTAAAGCATGCTGATTTTGATGAGCCTTATGATGGAATAGTATATGGCGTTGCAGTGTCATTAGGGTTTGCAACCATGGAAAATATTCTATATTTAGTGGCAAATGGACTGGAGTATGCGATTGGAAGAGCTTTGCTTCCTGTATCAAGTCATGCCCTTTTTGGGGTTATAATGGGTTATTATTTTGGAAAGGGTAAATTTATTGTGCCTAGAGGGAAATGGCTTGTTTATTCCCTGCTTGTTCCTTTTCTGCTTCACGCTGTGTATGATTATATTGTATCTTTAGAGAAAAATTGGCTGATCTTGATTACCCCATTTATGTTTTATTTATGGTGGTTAGGCCTTAGAAAAGTAAAAAGCGCAAGAGAACTAAGTAATGAACCTATTCAAAAAATGACAGGAACTTAACGTTAAAAAGGCTAAAGGGTAATATTTACCATCTGGTAAAAGGAAGTTTCACAATCCTCTTTGGAATAGGATTGTGAAGCATATAGTATGTAAGAAAGTAGAGTGGAGTACATCCCTCTACTTTTTTTTTGTATAAAAAACCAATTGCTACAAAAAATACAGTTAATGTTAATAGTAATTAGTTATGGGGGTAATAAGCATGAATAAAAAGTTTTTACTCACAAAAATAGCGATCATCTTTTTTGTTATGACAGGATTACTAGCTGTTCCTTTACATGAACAAAAAGTACATGCTTTTTCCGATCAAGTTATTCAGCATGGAGCAGTAGGGGATGACGTTATTGAATTACAAGCTAGACTACAATATGTAGGATTTTATAATGGGAAAATTGATGGTGTATTTGGTTGGCAAACCTATTGGGCATTAAGGCACTTTCAATATGAATTTGGATTGCCGATTGATGGTTTAGCTGGCGCGAAAACGAAAGAAAAGTTAGCTCGCGCAACTAAATACAATGAGCAATTTGTAAAAGAACAAATAAATCGTGGGAAAAAGTTCTCCCATTATGGAGGGGTTGATTTAAATAAACAAAAGACTCCTTCTCCTAAAAAAGGAACAACACAAAATCAAGCAAAAAAACAAACGAATAACAAAGTAAAAAAACCAAATACTACTGCGCAAAAAAAGAAAAATCAAAATGGTGCTGCACAAAAGCAAACAAATAATGCAGCAAAACCAAAAAACGCAACAGAAAACAAATCTGGTCAGACAGGAACAAATAATAATAACACTCCTGCACCGCAAAATACTGCCAATACGAATGGCGGCGAAAACACAACTGGGAAAAAAGTAACTGCAGCAAATGTTCCGAATGGGTTCTCGCAAAATGATATTCAATTGATGGCAAATGCAGTATATGGTGAAGCAAGAGGAGAGCCATATGTAGGTCAAGTAGCTGTTGCAGCAGTTATTCTCAACCGAGTTAACAGTCCAACATTTCCAAATACGGTTTCAGGGGTTATTTTTGAACCACGCGCATTCACTGCTGTTGCTGACGGACAAATTTGGTTAACTCCAAATGAAAGGGCAAAAGAAGCAGTATTAGATGCTATTAATGGATGGGATCCTACTGGACATGCTTTGTATTATTTTAATCCGGATACCGCAACAAGCGGATGGATTTGGGGTCGACCACAAATTAAACAAATAGGTAAGCATATATTCTGTAAATAGTGGGGTGAGACGATGTTAAGAGGAATATTAATAGGAGTATTAACACTCGGGATCGCAGGGGTAGCCTTTTGGGGCTATCAGGAGCACAAAGAGAAAAATGCAGTTTTATTAAACGCAGAGAATAACTATCAAAGGGCTTTCCATGATTTAACGTATCAAGTAGATTTGCTACATGATCAGATTGGTACAACTTTAGCAATGAATTCACAGGAATCCCTATCTCCTGCGTTGGCAGAAGTATGGCGAATTACTTCAGAAGCACATTCAGATGTAGGTCAACTACCATTGACACTGCTCCCGTTTAATAAAACAGAGGAATTTTTAGCGAACATTGGTGATTTTAGTTATCGGACAGCGGTGAGAGACTTAAATAAAGAGCCATTATCGGAAGATGAGTATAAAACGTTAAAGAAATTGTACAAAGAAGCTGCAGATATCCAAGACGAATTACGCAATGTTCAGCATTTAGTGCTGGAAAACAATCTCCGTTGGATGGATGTTGAAATGGCATTGGCAACAGATAAGCAATTAGATAATACCATTATTGACGGTTTGAAAACAGTGGAAGATAAAGTAAAAGGATATCAGGAAACGAGCTTTGGCGTTACAAGTGTAAATATGGAAAAGAAAGATGAGAACTTCAAAAACTTAAAAGGAAAGACAATATCAGAAAAAGAAGCAGAAGAAATTGCGAAAGAATTTGCGGAATTTAAAAATCCAGTTGAAGTGAAAATCACGGAAAATGGAAAAGGATCAAATTATGGCTTTTATAGTGTTACATTAAAAGAAGAGGGAACAGATGTAGAAGCAAGCATGGATATCACCAAAAAAGGAGGATATCCTATCTGGTCCATCGTATCCCGAGAAGTAAAAGAAGATAAGATAAGCCTTAATGAAGCGAATAATCAAGCAGTTAAGTTTTTAAAAGATCATGATTTTAAAAACTTAGCACTATTTGAGAGTATGCAATATGAAAATATGGGTGTGTTTAATTTTGTTACCGAGATTGATGGAGTAAAAATTTATCCAGATAGTATTAAAATGAAAGTGGCCCTAGATAATGGAAATGTTATTGGGTTTGCTGCAGAAGATTACTTGATGGCAAATACAGAAAGAGAAATCAAAGATCCAGCGATTTCTAAAGAGGAAGCATTAAAGAAAATCAACAAACAGGTAGATATTATGGATGATGGTTTAGCAATAATCCTAAATGATCTGAATGAAGAAGTTTTATGTTATGAATTTATTGGAACATTAGGGGAAGATACCTATCGGATTTATATTAATGCCGATAATGGAATCGAGGAAAAGGTAGAGAAATTAAAGAATGCTGAACCAGTTTATGAAGAAGTAGTTTAAAGAAAAAATAGCTGTCGACATACTCTAATACGAGAATGTTGGCAGTTTTTTTATCCTTCAAATCAAGTGGAAAGACCTGCATGGATAGAAGTTATACTTTCTGAATGGGTAGTATTGCCAAATATAAAACATTCATGCAATAATGATACTTAAATATAGGTATTTTGTTATAGGTATAAAAATAATGAGTCTTAATGACTATTATTAAGATATCGGTTTATCAAGTGATTGTGATAATTTACTCATTTCTTAAAGAGGAGTGAGACTCAACCGCAAGCTGAGGAGAATCGAATCGAGGAAGCTAGCTCCCGTAAACGTCCGATAAACGCAATTAGCCAGCAGGGAAGGGGAAGGAAAAAGCCCACTGATGGAAGTTGTATTTATATAAACATAAATACATTATGGATAAAAAATCTTAAGGTATTCATACCGTTAAAAAGAAAGTGTGAGAAAAAGTGATTTTTATTGGAGATACATTAATTATTGAACCGATTCATGGGGAATCAAACGGTGACCAATATAAAAGTCGTGTATTAGGAATAGCAGAAAAATCGATATACATAGAGTATCCTATTCATCTTGTAACAAATAAACTACTTTTTCTTATGAATGGTGCTCAATTGAGGGTTAATTTTGTGACAAGTGAAGGGATTGCTTATTTATTTCATTCCGAAGTGATTGGAAGGAAAAAGGATAATAATGTACCAATGCTTATTCTTTCATTGCCTGCAGAAAATCAAATGGTTAAAATTCAGCGTAGACAATTTGTAAGAATTGAAACGAGTGTTGATATCGCAATCCATCCATATGAGAAGGACGGTCAATTTGAACCATTTACAACCGTTTCTTTAGATTTTAGTGCTGGTGGGGCTGCTGTTATTGTGCCTAAGCATATAAGATTACAGGAAAATAGTAAATTAAAAGTTTCATTAGTTCTGCCTTTACAAAATGGAGAGTATAATTATTTGCATTTGATGGCAGAAAGCAAAAAAATCTTTGATTATAATGAACATAGCAATAAAATGACGATTGAATTTTTAGAAGTTGATCCTGCGGATCGCCAATCAATGTTAAGGTTTAGCTTTGACCGTCAACTTTCCTTGAAAAAGAAAGGGATTGAAATCTGAATAAAGGCTTATGAATACTCCGATACTAGTCATATAAACTAAAAACGAAAAAGCAAAATAGCTAAGTTTTTAAGTATATGAAAGCTTTTTGGAAAGCAAAAAGGAGTTGCGTAAAGTGAAAACGGTGGAAAGAATTATAATGAAGATTATCATGTTTCAAATCGTTTTTTTTATAGTTGGTCAAATGCTTCATCAGTGGGATTTTATCCCGGAAATAAGAACAATCACTCAATATGAAGGTGTTATGGATTCTAATTTTATTTCCTTTCTCGAGACATTCGGAAGATAATAGCGATGTTTATTTTTTGTTGTCATATAGAAGAGATACATAAAAGAGATGATATTTTTAATAAAAAAGTCTAGAGATTATGGTAAAATAAAAGATAAGTAAGCCATTTAAAAATAAGGGCTAGGCTTGTACTCCACATTAAAAATCATGTTTGGATGTAAAAATGCTACAAGCATAATAATTGCCTACTATACTTTAGGAGGCATTAATAGTGTAGAGTGAATATTATAAGAGAATTGGTATAATTGAGCCAGTAGTTCAGGAGGAATTATGGAAAAGAAAATTAGCATTGCAATAGATGGACCAGCAGCAGCAGGGAAAAGTACTGTTGCAAAGATTGTTGCCGAACAATTAGGATACATTTATATTGATACAGGAGCGATGTATAGGGCTTTAACCTATAAAGCAATAAACCATAACTTAAATTTAGAAGATGAAAAAAGTTTAATAAATATGTTAAATGAAACAGTTATTGAATTGTTCCCAGGTGAACAAGGTCAATTAATTTTTCTAGATAACAAAGATGTTACAAAGGAAGTTCGTTCAAGTGAAGTGACGAACTCGGTTTCTATCGTTTCCAAGCATAAACTTGTTAGGGAAGAAATGGTAAGAAGACAACAAATGTTTGCAGTAAACGGTGGTGTGGTAATGGATGGTAGGGATATTGGTACCCATGTGATTCCAGCCGCTGAAGTAAAAATATTTCTTTTAGCTTCTGTAGATGAAAGAGCAATTAGAAGACATAAAGAGAATGTACTAAAAGGTTATGAATCCGATTTAGAACAATTGAAACAAGAAATTGCTGCCCGGGATAAATTAGATTCAGAGCGTGAAATTGCTCCGTTAAAGAAGGCGGATGATGCAATTGAAATGGATACGACTTCACTATCTATAAATGATGTAGTTGAAAAAATCATGGAGCTAACACGAGAAAAAATTAGTAATTGATCTTTAACATATGCAAGCTTCAGGTAATCTTATAAACTAGTCTAGTAGTTCTTACTTGACAAAAAAACAAGTTTGTAAGAACTTTAAAGAGAAGGATTATAAAAATCGTATGCATGATTAATTTATTTTAAGCTGCATGTTCATTTTCGAAAGAGAGTGCATGCAGCATAGAGTCGAAGGAGGAGTACATATGTCTGAGGAATTAAATGATGTAGTTGTAAATAATTATACTGTTGGAGACGTAGTAAATGGTCAGATCACGAAGGTGGAAGAAAAACAGGTAATTGTTGCAATTACGGACAGTAAACTCGATGGGATTATACCAATAAGTGAATTATCTAGCTTGCACATTGAAAAGGCAAGTGATGTTGTTTCAGAAGGGGATCAGCTTGAATTAGAAGTGATAAAAGTAGAAGAAGATGCTCTTGTTTTATCCAAAAGAAAAGTTGATGCAGAAAAAGCTTGGGATCAACTTGAAGAGAAATTTAAAGCAGGCGAAGTTTTTGAAGCAGAAGTAAAAGACGTTGTAAAAGGCGGACTTGTTGTTGATCTTGGTGTAAGAGGCTTTGTACCTGCCTCCTTAGTAGAAGCTCATTATGTAGAAGATTTTTCTGATTACAAGGGTAAAACAATTTCTTTTAAAATTGTGGAATTGGAGAAAGATAAAAGTCGTCTTATTTTATCCCATCGTGCCGTTGTAGAGGAAGAGAAAAGCAAACAAAAGCAAAATCTCCTAGACTCAATAGAAGTTGGACAAACCCTAACAGGAACTGTTCAAAGAATCACGGATTTTGGTGCATTTGTTGATTTAGGGGGCATTGATGGATTAGTCCATATTTCTCAATTGTCATATGATCACATTTCTAGTCCAACAGATGTCGTTCAAGAAGGGCAAGAAGTAAAAGTAAAGGTGTTAAGTGTAGACCGTAATAATGATCGCATATCTTTATCTATTAAAGAAACACAACCTGGACCTTGGGCGAACATTGCAGAACGTGCAGAAAAAGGTAGTGTACTAGATGGAACAGTCAAACGTATTGTTTCCTATGGTGCGTTTGTTGAAGTGTTCCCAGGTGTCGAAGGACTTGTTCATATATCCCAAATTGCACATAAGCATATTGGAACACCTCATGAAGTGTTGAAAGAGGGGCAAGAAGTCCAAGTAAAAGTATTAGATGTAAATGAAGCGGAACAGCGTCTTTCTTTAAGCATTAAAGAACTAACAGAAAAAGAAGTAGACGAGGAAGAAGTTTATGAGCTTCCAGAAGAGTCAAAAGGATTCCAATTAGGTGATATGATTGGGGAACAATTGAAGAAATTGAAAAACTAATCATTTCTTTCTCTTATACAAAAGAAATTTGTAGGGGTGGCCATTGAGGTCACCCTTATTGTGTGTTTTCTACTTATTATCGTTTAATAATCTGCCTTCTTCTGGACTTTGTAATCTAGTTGCGCCATTGTAATGAAGTGCTTGATCACGGTCTGATTCAACTCTGTTGCTTTTTTTTAATTTTTTTTCCTGTCTATCCTTACCCATAAAAAAACTCCTCCTACCAATAATAAATTTGAAACGTTCGACTTCCTTTACAGAAGTTTAATTTTATTATTCTACATCGTGCAGAAAACTACTTAATGAAAAAAATTCCTACATAAAAATACAAATACAGTTCCATTTGTTACTTCTATCTTTTTCGTTTAAATTACATACTTCCGAGACATAATGGAAAAATAGGAGAGTGAGAATGATGGCAGGATCAATTTTTTTATTTTGTACCTGGTTTCTTTGGATATTTACGACTTTTTTTATGGATAAAAGGAACCAAAAGCGAACGGAATATTCCATTTATTTATTATTAGCGATTGTTTTATGTGGGTTGAATTGGGAGTGGCAACATGTGCGTTTTTCGATTTTACCCCTAGTTGTATTGGTCATTTCATTTTTTTATACAAGTCGTCTACACTGGAAAAAATCTATGTACTGTATAGTTTCGTCTTTTTTTGTGATGTTAGCTTATATTACATATGAGCTAATGGCGATTATTGATCCGATATGGGTATTTATCCCGGGCGTATGGCTTAAGGCAAGTATATTATTTATACTAGTCATCCTTTTACATAGAAATATCGTTTGTCAAATCCTTATTCTGTCAATCGGAAGTATGATGGGGGATATAGTATTAAGTTTTGTTTTAAGGAGCTATCAGATGAATTATTCGATTGGCTCTATGCATTTTTTTGATTCTTTTATGCTTGGTATGCTGGGAATGATATCTCTTTTTTATCTAAAAATGACGCTTGCAAGATGGGAACAGTATGTATTTATGCTTGAAAAGGAGAGAAAAAATAACGTATGAGTAATTTCGCTTATCCAATTCTATTTGGGGTAATTGTCGGGACACTATTAAGGATATATATGCTTCGAACTGATTATAGACAATATCCTACTTATTTACATGGGAAAATAATTCACATTGCCTTAGGCTTTATCGCTGCTGGTTTAGGTTCAGTAGCTATTCCATCTATTTTAAACAAAGACTTTACGGCAGTAACATTCTTAACTGTTGCTGCTTCCCAATTTCGTGAAGTTAGGAACATGGAAAGAAATACACTTACTGAATTAGATAGTTTTGAGATGGTTCCAAGAGGAAAAACATATATTGAAGGAATAGCCATTGCTTTTGAAAGTCGAAATTATTTAGTGATGTTTGCAGGTCTGGTCAGTACATTTGGCTATATTGCTTTCAACATCTGGACAGGAATCCTCGCAGCTATTTTCTCGGCAGTGGTAGCAAAAAAACTAATGTCTGGTGGACATTTAAAAGATATAGTAGATATTCAATATGTACAACCAACGTTTGCGGGTGCTGGTTTACATGTTGATACAATTTATATCATGAACATTGGTTTACCGGAGCGACAGAAGGAAGTATTAAAATATGGAATGGGGTTTATTTTAACCCCTAAGAATTTTAATGCAAGAACGACTATTGCAAACTTAGGCCAAAGACAAGCTATTCTTTATGATGTTACTACAGCACTAGGCGTTTACCGCGACTCAGGAACACCTGCGTTAGTGCCGCTAGCTAAAAGAGATCTGGAAGATGGGAGAGTAGCAATTTTCGTATTACCACAAATACAAAATGAAAAGAAAGCCATTCGAATTATCGGTGCAGTCCCAACATTAGAAAATGCTATTCGAATGCCAAGTAAGCGTGAAGAAAGAGAGGAAGAGTTAGAATGAATGTAGAAAAATACATTTTAGCCTCCATAACTACGAATCCTAATAAAGTTGCACCAGGCAGTGGTGTGTTTTATTGTGAAGATACAAAGGAACTGGAAACAATAGCGACTAATTTAGAAGCTATACTAGATGGGATTGCGCATAAAATCAGTGAAGAAGTCTTTATAATTGTTAAGCATTAATATCGAAACAACGCTATATAAATGATTGTTATGGAAAGAAATGCAGTTTTATGTTGCTAGGATAACTTCTCTTTGATAAAATGTTTTAGTTAGGGGTCTACCTTACAGTTTTCGGGTTAGCCCCTATTTTACTATTTTTTGTTAAAGGGTATTACTTGAACAGTCGATTATTGATTTCGTTCTTGATAGAATTTAGGAATAAGTTTAAATAATTTCTACTAAAAAACGGAGCTGTAAAAACGGAAACTACTAAAAAAATTAGTAGTTACGTTCATAAAAGCAAGAAATAATCTAAGAATGTTCTTTAACATCGTGATTACCTTACGCTTGAAAGCATTTAATCGTAGGAATCATGTTGCATGGATAGAATGATTATGTATGAAGGGATGATAGCGATGGCTAAACCAGTTATTGCAATAGTTGGACGACCGAATGTCGGTAAATCAACTATTTTTAATCGGATAGTAGGAGAACGTATCTCCATTGTAGAAGATATACCAGGAGTAACAAGAGATCGTATCTATAGCTCAGCAGAATGGTTGAATCATGATTTTAACCTTATTGATACAGGTGGAATTGATATTGGAGATGAACCTTTTTTAGATCAAATACGTATGCAAGCGGAAATTGCAATTGAGGAAGCAGATGTAATCATCTTTATAACAAATGGTCGTGAGGGCGTTACAGCTGCAGATGAAGAAGTGGCAAAAATTTTATATAAAGCGAAAAAGCCTGTTGTCTTAGCTGTAAATAAAGTGGATAACCCAGATATGCGAGAACAAATTTATGATTTTTACGCCTTAGGTTTTGGAGAACCATTCCCAATTTCTGGATCACATGGTTTAGGATTAGGGGATTTATTAGACGAGGCGGCAAATCACTTTCCAAAGCGTGATACGAAGGATTATGATGATGATGTCATTAAGTTTTCCCTGATTGGGAGACCGAATGTCGGTAAATCTTCGTTAGTAAATGCAATGCTAGGTGAAGAAAGAGTAATTGTTAGTAATGTGGCTGGTACTACACGAGACGCAATTGATTCTGAAGTTACGGTTAATGGCGAAAAGTTTGTTATTATCGATACAGCAGGAATGAGAAAAAAAGGTAAAGTATATGAGTCTACAGAAAAATATAGTGTATTAAGAGCATTACGTGCCATCGAACGATCCGATGTCGTTTTAGTGGTTATTGATGGAGAAGAAGGAATTATTGAGCAGGATAAAAAAATTGCAGGTTATGCTCATGAGGCTGGAAGAGCAATTATTATTGTAGTGAATAAATGGGATGCTGTAGAAAAAGATGAAAAAACAATGAAAACATTTGAACAAACAATTAGAGAACATTTCCTATTCTTAGACTATGCACCAATTGTTTTCCTTTCTGCAAAAACGAAAAAACGTATTCATACATTAATACCGATGATCAAGGTTGCCAGTGAAAATCATACACGCAGAGTAGAAACAAGTGTGTTAAATGATGTTATTATGGACGCTGTTGCAATGAATCCTACTCCAACTGATAAAGGAAAAAGATTGAAAATATACTATACTACCCAAGTTGCGGTAGGACCACCTACTTTTGTTGTATTTGTGAATGATCCAGAATTGCTTCACTTTTCTTATGAGCGATTTTTAGAAAATCGGGTTAGAGATGCCTTTGGTTTTGAAGGAACACCGATTAAAATATTTGCAAGAGAAAGAAAATAAAGAGGTGTAAATGATGAAAGATAAGAAATCCGTAGCAATGATTGGTGCTGGTAGCTGGGGAACAGCTCTATCATTAGTTCTTGGCGACAATGGTCATACTGTTCGACTTTGGGGAAAAGATGAGAAAAACATTGCAGAGATAAATAGCTTACATCAAAATAGCAAATATTTGCCTGGGATTACCCTGCCTAACGAAGTAGTTGGAACAACTTCGTTAGAACAGAGTATTCAGGAAGCAGATATCATTGTATTGGCCATACCAACCAAAGCAATGCGTGAGGTTATTCCGCAAATGCTTCCTTACATTAAAAAGCAGAAAACATTCGTTCATGTTAGTAAAGGAATTGAGCCAGGCACATTAATGAGAATTTCTGAAATAATGGAGGAAGAGATACCTGAAAGCATGCGTAAAAGTATTGTTGTGCTCTCAGGTCCTAGTCATGCGGAGGAAGTAAGCCTACGTCATCCAACAACAGTTACAGTATCTTCTAAGAAGATGGATGAAGCTGAACTTGTTCAAGATTTATTTATCAATCATAATTTCCGAGTATATACAAATCCGGATCTTATTGGGGTCGAAATTGGCGGTGCCTTGAAAAATATCATTGCAGTATGTGCAGGAATTGCAGATGGATTAGGATTTGGCGATAATGCTAAGGCGGCATTAATTACAAGAGGTCTTGCTGAGATGGCAAGATTAGGAACAAGAATGGGTGCAAATCCTCTTACCTTTGCTGGTTTAACAGGGATTGGAGATTTGATTGTTACTTGTACAAGTGTTCATTCTAGAAACTGGAGAGCAGGCAATATGCTTGGAAAAGGTCATGCGCTAGAAGAAGTGCTGGACCAAATGGGAATGGTTGTGGAAGGTATACGTACTACAAAAGCAGCACATCAGCTTTCTGAAAAATATGGAGTAACGATGCCTATTACAAATGCTTTGTTCAAGATTTTATTTAATGGACAAGATGCCAAAGCAGCAGTAGAGAGCCTGATGGCAAGAGGGAAAACGAATGAAATGGAAGATTTAATAAACATTCTTGCCTCTCAGTACATAGAATAAAAAAAGATGTTTAATTGCACTTACCCCTGTCAAGTAGACAATGAAAAAAAGAGTATATTAAGCTGCGGCCTTTTCTCGATATTCAATCGGGGAAAGGTCGTTATATTTTTTCTGAAATCGTTCGTGATTGTAATAGAAAATATATTCGTTTACAGCTTTGTAAGTTTCCTCATACGTTTTTGGTGCAACTAAATAAAGCTTTTCTGTTTTTAAATGTGAAAAGAACGACTCTATACATGCATTATCAAAACAATTTCCTTTTCTAGAATGGCTACCGACTATTTTCATACCTTCTAAAAGCTTTTGATATCGCTTAGTTGTATATTGAAATCCTTGGTCAGAATGTAAAAGTGTTTCTCCATTCTTAATTAAAGATGGATTTAATTTAATTACTGTATTTTGCACTAATTCTAAATCATTTCTAGTAGACATTTCCCATGCTACAATCTCATTATTATAAAGGTCCAAAACGGCTGATAAATAAACAAATGAATTATGTCCAATTCGAATATATGTAATATCCGTCACAAGCTTCTGATAGTAATTTTCTGCGTAGAAATTTTGATTAAGAATGTTAGGAAATACTATAGAGCCTCTTCTTCCATAGAAAGGACGTTTTTTTCGAATAACAGAACGAATTCCTAAATCTCTCATTAACCTTCTAACACGTTTGTGGTTTATAAAAATCCCTTCTCGTTTTAAAGCTGTAGTCATGCGTTTGTATCCTAGGTAGTGTCAAAAGATTTATGAAAACTACCTAAAGGGTTAGTTTCTCTCCTATTTACTGGATGGAGATGCGCCGCAATCGCTCTTGACAAACACGCCAATGGTTTGAGGATTGTTTAACAAGGGCGAAGGGAACAAAAGAAGGCATACCAAATAAGCCCTTGGTTGTTTCCATTTTAAACCATTGGCAAGTTCGGTTTGTCAAGAGTTCGCTCCGCCGATTGCTGAATTAGCTTAAGGGCTCAGCTAAACAAAAAGTTAGGCTTGTCTTTGTTCTACTATCCATTGTTGTGCTAATCCAATGAGCTTTGTCCAACGTGCTGGCATTGTTGGAAGCCCCTTGAGTTCTGGATTCACTACGGGCACTTTTCCTTCTAAGGCGGCATGCGGACGCAAAAAGTTAAAGTAGGCCGTAAATAAGGTGACGTATGAAATGGAACCATGTTCAGAGCCGAATCCATGAGTGGAGCGATAATTGCCCTTAAAGGTGCGGTTAAGTCTCTCAATTATTTGTTTCAGTGGTCTATATTCGGTCGAAACAGGGTCCTCATTGGTTAATCCAATGACCTGCTTCACATCGAATGAAATCCCATGTTGAGCGAAGAAATGTTGGGCTAAAAGATAGATTGGATTCCCGTCTACCACAAAGGTCAGATTTTCTGGAATCTCTTTCATCTTGATTAAGACCTCATCAATTGCTCGAATGGCTGTTGCTGTGTCTCGATTAGGCGACACCGGATACGAAAGAATAATCTTTTTCACGGCGTCAAAAAAGAAAAATAAATAATGCCATCGACCGTTTACTCTGATATACGTTTCATCACCGCAGAATTGGTCTGAAAGTTCATAGGGATAGTGATCCACATAAGGTTTAAGTAATAAAGCTACGCTATTTTCGTAGTTCAATACAGTCTGATGTGAAATCATCACTCCGTGTACGTCCTGCATAATCGCAGCTGTTTTACGGGCCGAAAGGCCATAGTTTACATGATAGGTTAGGATTAATCCTAATGTATGTGGTGATGCATAAATCTTTGATAAGTCAACGGCCGGCAGTTCTGGTGATTCCTTGGATAACGGCTGGAAATCGATATGAAACTGACGGAAAATGTATCTTAATTTAAATGCTTGAGGGTCCTTTTTGAACCTTTTCTTTTCTTTTGAAGTCATCCCATTGAGCTTCTTTTGATAATAAGAACAGTCATTGTTCTTGCACTTAAACACGTGAAAATCTTTTCTTTCTTTTATTTTCTCGAGAGTTTTGGAACAATGAGGACACTTCAGGATGGCTTCCTTAGAATAACGGTTCTTTTCACTGAAGAGCTCTGTACACACCTTGCATTGATACTGGCCTTTATCTCCATTGTTGGCATAAAGATAATCTGATGGAGCACCACACTTTGGGCAGTTCATGGATTTAGGTACGGAAACTTTTGCATTCTTACGCCTTTGAACAGGTTTAAGTGGTTTCCCGTTCTTCTCTAGATATTCACTAAGAAGAACTCGATAATCAAGCTGTTCCAGAACTTCAATGACCGGAAGGTCGTCCACTTGAAGTTTTCGATATGGTTTATTTACTGGCTGTTCAGTAGGCTTATCAAACATACTCTTACCAATCAATAAAGTAAGCAATGTTCGAATTAGTTGTTCTTGATAGTTTATAAAAGTTAATAAATAGGTTATAATTTGAGGGTACAAATTGTCACTTCCTTTTCTAGGTTGTTGAGAGTGTCGTAACCTCAATTATCCTTAGAATTCAGGGGGTGGCAATTTTTTTGCTTATAAAGCCCTCTCAGATAGGATTTAATAACCTATTTACTATAAAAGTTTTGACAATACGGTATCCTAAATGGGGGTGCAATTTATGAATAGCTAAAATGTGTTCCTTGAATAAACCATCCTCGTTTAGACGAATAGCTCTCTTTGAATGAGTTTTCCTCCACTTATAAAAGCCTGCTTTTGAAACTTCAGCTATTTGAAATAACCAACTTAATGAATGTCTTGATCTTAATTTATCAATGATTTCAAACCGATTTACTTTGAGGACCACTCCTTCCCATGTAGATTTGGATTGCGCTTTTTTAAATATTCTACCTGCGCTTTCAAATAGGCATTTTCCTCTTCTACACTTGAAAAGTTTTTCCGATTCCAATTTCCTCTTTGATCATCAAAGGACTCTCCATTTTTTACTTTCTTAACCCATTCTGCTATTTGGGCATCACTCTTAATACCGAACGTTTCCCATAACATTCGGTAAGACCAACCTTCCTCCAATTTTAAACGCACTACTTCCTTTTTTAGACCTTCTGTATATTGTGAAAAGGTTTGTCCTTTTTTGGCCATAAAAAATCCCCTCCAGATAGACTATTAAGAACATAATAACATGCTCTCTCTTTTTTTACAGTCTACCTGTAGGGGATAATATCAAATTCATAAAGCCTTTCTTTTGAAAGGAAGAAACAAACAAAATCTTTTTATGGAAATTTAGGCGTTTTAATGGTTCGAAAATGTATGTTATAACATAAAATGCTTTGAGCAACCTAGTGGAATGAACAGGGTTTGGGTCAAATAGTCGATGGAAAATCAAAGTAAAAAGTTTCCCCTACTTTTTACTTTGATTTTTTTTATTTTCCATTTTTTAATCTAATCGATTGGTTTCACTCTCTATTGGGTCATGTGCACCCTTTTTATCCCACTCTTAACGGGCAGCCATCCATGAAGCAAACTTCACCAACAAGGATGAAAATCGAGGTGACAACCGTTTATTTTCATGGGAGTAAGAAGCCCATTGATGGAAGTTTAAATGAATGTTTGTACACCATGTGGGCTCGTTTTAATAGACTGGCTGCCCTGCTTTATGGTTATTTACTTGTCTTCCTAGCTGTTTTCCTAACAAAAAGTGTCATATCCCTTCTCTTCTTGTATATATTGAAGAGAAGGTTTTTTATTTTATGCATAAAGAAACAAATAGTCTTATGCTAGTTTCAATAAATATAACGTATGGATGGATATCATTTTTACGTTCATAAACAGAGAAAATGCTACTTTCAAATAAAACTAGCAAAAAAAAGGAGGAGAAAATAAAAAATAAGTCATAAAGAGATAGGACAACATCATAAATATATATTGTCTAATAGTATTAAATGGATAATTCTATCCCATGTACTAGGAAAAGTTCAGGAGGGGATCACTTGGAAAAGGTAAATATTTTTAAAGATATTGCCGAAAGAACGGGCGGTGATATTTACTTAGGTGTAGTAGGTGCAGTACGTACTGGAAAATCAACTTTTATAAAAAAATTCATGGAATTGGTTGTTATCCCGAACATGGAAAATGAAGGAGATAGAGCTCGTACAAAAGATGAGCTTCCTCAAAGTGCAGCAGGAAAAACAATTATGACAACAGAACCAAAGTTCGTTCCTAATCAAGCGGCCTCTATTAAAGTAGATGAGGGATTAGAAGTGAATATTAGGCTTGTTGATTGTGTTGGGTACACTGTACCAGGAGCACAAGGCTACGAGGATGAGAATGGTCCTAGAATGATCAATACACCTTGGTATGAGGAACCTATTCCGTTTCATGAAGCTGCTGAAATAGGAACAAGAAAGGTTATTCAAGAGCACAGCACAATTGGAGTGGTGATTACAACCGATGGTACGATTGGTGACATTCCAAGAAGTAACTATTTGGAAGCTGAGAATAGAGTAATTGAAGAATTAAAAGAGGTTGGAAAGCCGTTTATCATGATTATAAACAGTGCGCAACCATATCATCCTAATACAGAAGCTTTAAAAACAGAGCTTTCTGAAAAATATGATATCCCGGTTATTGCTATGAGCGTAGAAAGTATGCGTGAAGCAGATGTATTAAATGTTATGCGTGAAGCATTATTCGAGTTTCCGGTCTTAGAAGTAAATGTTAACTTACCAAGCTGGGTAATGGTTTTAAGAGAAAATCATTGGTTAAGAGATAGTTATCAAGAAGCAGTTAAAGAAACGGTAAAAGATATTAAGAGATTAAGAGATGTAGATAGAGTTGTTTCACAATTTAGTGAATATGAATTTATTGAAAATGCTGGTCTGGCTGGCATTGAAATGGGGCAAGGAATTGCGGAAATTGATCTATTTGCACCAGATGAGTTATATGATGACATCCTGAAAGAAATTGTTGGGGTAGAAATTAGAGGAAAAGACCACTTATTAGAATTAATGCAAGATTTTGCTCATGCAAAAACGGAGTATGACCAAATATCAGATGCATTAAAAATGGTAAAACAAACAGGTTATGGCATAGCTGCACCATCATTAGTGGACATGAGTTTAGATGAACCAGAGATTATTCGTCAAGGCTCGAGATTTGGAGTCAGACTGAAGGCTGTTGCACCTTCTATTCATATGATTAAAGTAGATGTAGAGAGTGAATTTGCTCCTATTATTGGATCAGAAAAGCAAAGTGAGGAATTAGTAAGATACTTAATGCAAGATTTTGAGGATGATCCGTTATCCATTTGGAATTCAGATATTTTTGGAAGAAGCCTAAGTTCCATCGTGCGGGAAGGAATCCAAGCCAAACTTTCATTAATGCCAGAAAATGCCCGTTATAAACTAAAAGAAACATTAGAAAGAATCATCAATGAAGGTTCTGGTGGATTAATAGCAATTATTTTGTAAGAACTCTATTTTAGAGTTCTTTTTTTTGTGTATTTAAAGAACAAAAATTTTTTAAAGGTAGATGAGATTTTAGAAAAAATATCCTATTATTTGTTTATATACCCGCTATTGATATAACGGAAACTACAGAAATATAGTAACATTTTCGCTCGGTTTTTGGATGTAAATGGAAATTTTATGGTTTTAATGTTACGCTTTTATTTCAAAATAAGAAAATATTGCTATCAATTTATAAAATTTCTTGATATGCACAAATGATTATGATAATCTTTTAAAGGAATTAGCGTTATAAAAGGATTCTTAATCTTTTTTATAAAAGTTAAGTCTCTTAATACTTGAATAGTTCTTAGTGTGATCAAATGCATGACATTTAAGAAAAAATTCAGTAGGACGTATATAATTCCGTTAATTTGTTTACAAATAAAGATATGAAACTAATTTTAAGCTTTTATTTGAAACACTCGGGAGGAGGTGAAAGGCATGAACAAGACAGAATTAATCAATGCAGTTGCTGAAGCAAGTGAACTATCAAAAAAGGACGCTACTAAAGCAGTTGATGCTGTTTTCGATACAATTTTGAATGCTTTAAAAGATGGTGATAAAGTACAACTTATCGGTTTTGGTAACTTTGAAGTACGTGAGCGTGCGGCTCGTAAAGGTCGTAACCCACAAACTGGTGAAGAAATTGAAATCGCAGCAAGTAAAGTTCCTGCTTTTAAACCAGGTAAAGCACTTAAAGACGCAGTGAAATAATTACATACAATAATAGTATTTCACTAAAACCGCGAAATTATCGCGGTTTTTTTATGTTATTTTTTAGTATAGTAAAGAAAAGATACTGCATTTTGATGCTGTAGATTAAATTAGTTACAACAAAACAGAGAGTGGAATCTTTCCCAAGTGGTATGAGTAAAATGTTTGTGGGAGAATAAATATCCTTTTTGTCTAGTTGGGGGACGAGTCCCCCAACTAGACAAAAAGGCCACCAAGCGAAAGCGCGGTAGCTGGAAAAAATTAAGTATTAAAAAAGAGAGCTTCCTTTTGTAAAGTAGAGTTTGACTAGAAAACTACGAAAAGGAGAGGCTCTCATGAATCAATGTAACATAAAAATGCCATCATTAAAAGAATTGGAAAAAACTTTATTTCGAACACTACAAATGACGTTTCAAGAAATCCTTATTCAAACGTTAGAAAATTGGGATCAAGAGATTGCCAAGCAACGAGACAAAAGAAGATTTGCTTTACGTGATAAACGAGAAATACGATTAGATACAGCGTTTGGAGCTGTGGAGCTGAAGCGTAATTATTATTTTGATCGTGTGACTAAAAAATATATTTGTCTATTAGATCACTATTTACAGTTTCAGGGGAATAAGGGATTTAGTCCGCTACTAGAAGAATGGGGGTTAGAACTAGCGACGAATGGCTCCTCCTATCGAAAGGCGGTGGAAACGTTCGAACAATTTTTAGGCTATTCGGCGATGAGCCACGAAGCATTACGGCAACATCTTCTTCAAACAAGCGTACTTCCCGCTAAGGAAAAACGCCCTTTTCAAAAGGTATTGTTTGTCGAAGTAGATGGATTATATGTGAAGAGTCAAGAAAAGAAAAAGCGTGGATGGGAGTTGAAATTCGCCGCTGTACACGAGGGATGGAAAGAAAACGGAAAGCGAATCAGGCTCCGAAATAAAAGGCATTTTCTTTATGAAGGAAAAGAACCCTTTTGGGAAGCCTTTGAAACGTTCTTACAGAATCATTATGCGTATGATCCAACCCAAACCTTGCTTATTATTAATGGCGATGGAGCAGGCTGGATAACGGCATGTCGGGAGTATTTTCGGGAACGCGCCTTTTTCACCATGGACCGTTTTCATGTCGCTCGTTCGATGAAGCAACTAATGAAGAGCCATCCTCGATACCGCTACATGAAAAGAGCGTTAAAAAACTACCAGGTAGAAACATTACTTCTAGAGTTGAATAGCGCAGTAGGAACAATGGATACACCAGAAGAAGAAGAAAAACTAGCGCATTTCCTCGGCTTTTTAACGCATCATCAGGAAACCATAAAAGATTACCGTAGTTGGTTACAGGAGAAAGGCGTGGACACGACAGCGTATCGTCCAATGGGAAGTGCAGAAGCAATGATGAATCAATTAGCCAAACGATTAAAAAATGGAAGAGCATGGAGCAAAAAAGGCGTCATGAGCATGGCACGTTTGTGGATTGGGTTGAAGGATGATCTATCTATCCAAACGATATATGGAAAATGGGAAAAAGCCACGGAAAAATCAAAGAAAGAGCATCGACCGAAAAGAAAAATACCCACAAAATTAGTAACAGAAACCGTGCGTCAGAACATGCCATACTTAAATCAAGCGATTGGAAAACCCGTTCACTTTGCCTTACAGGGATTAAAAGGTTTTTAAAAAATGAGAGAATCAACAGTTGGAAGAACAAAACCAATTGGAAAGCGGATACAAACTTAGAGGTTTTACTTTATAAAAAAGGGAGCTAAAAAAACTCCCACAAAAACTTGACTCAATCTCCCAAGTGGCTATTGTATCCCTTTACTTTCTGTTGTGATATAATATTTAAAATATATGATAGAAATTCAAATGAACTTTTACGTAAAGTTGTTGCACGGAACTTTAAGTTAAGTCTAATGAAGATGGCTTTGGCTTTTTACTTCTGTGCGTAGCAATAAACAGCTTTATACTTATTAAGCTATAAAGCAAAAGTGAGGATATTTATTTTCCATAAACGAGTATGAAACGATAATCAGGAATAAATGGGAACAAGGGTGATGTTATGGCTATTCAAGAATTATTAGAAAGTGTAAAAAGAAGAGTGGTTGAAAAAACCTCGAATCATTATTTGCAAAAGCATATACCAAATCCAATTTTAGATGAACATAAGCTTCTACTAACAATATCTGTTCTGTTACAGGTAAAGATAAAAAAACAAGACATTATTACATATGCAACAACAATTACACTTATTCAGATTGCCCTTGATACCCATGAGCTTATTACAAATGAAAAGATGCATAAAGGGAACGAAAGAAATAGACAGCTAACTGTATTAGCAGGGGATTTATATAGTGGGCAATATTATAAAATATTAGCCGAAATCGAAGACTTTAGAATGCTAAAATTCCTAGCGGAAGGAATTAAAGAGGTTAACGAGAATAAAATATTCTTTTATCACCAGAATGCAAACTCAATCGAGCAGCTAAAAGAAAGTCTGAAAACTATTGAGGGAGCGTTAATCCAAAAACTTGTCGACTATTATCAATTAGATGGATGGAAATTATTCGTCAGAGAATTTTTATTTCTTTCTCGAATCCGAAAAGAAAAAGAGGAATACAATCATACAAATAGTTCAATAGTAGTCGATGCTTTTTGTGAGTATGAGAATAAGAAATTATTACCTATAAATAGTAATAAAGTAGCGGTGTTAGATAAACATATAAAAGAGACAAGTTTTCGCTTAGAAGAGTTGCTAGAAAATCTTCCTGATTTACAAGCAGAGTTGAGAGAAAATGTCTATCAATTATTGAAAGTAATAAACAAACAACAATTGTACGTAGAGGAAGGGTAATAAAATGCAAGAGCAGCAATCTAAAGAAGAAAAGGTACATAATGTATTTGAAAAGATTTATGGTAATTACGATAAAATGAATTCTGTTATTAGTTTTCAACAACATAAATTGTGGCGAAAAGACACAATGAAAAAAATGAATGTACCAAAAGGAGCAGCATGTCTGGATGTATGCTGTGGAACAGCTGATTGGACAATTAGTCTAGCCGATCAGGTTGGGCCTTCTGGTAAAGTGATTGGGCTTGATTTTAGTGAAAATATGTTGAGTATTGGGAAAGAAAAAACAGCTGATTATCAAAATATAGAACTTCTTCATGGTAATGCAATGGAATTACCCTTTCCTGACAATCATTTTGATTTCGTGACAATTGGCTTTGGCTTACGAAATGTTCCTAACTATTTAACTGTTTTAAAAGAAATGAGAAGAGTAGTAAAACCAGGAGGGATGGTAGTATGTTTGGAAACATCTCAGCCAACAATGCCGATTTTTAAACAAGGATATTATGTATATTTTCGATATATCATGCCTCTTTTTGGTAAATTATTTGCGAAAAGTTATAAAGAATATTCTTGGCTCCAAGAATCTGCACGTGATTTTCCAGGAATGAAAGAACTTGCTACTATGTTTAAAGAGGCTGGTCTACATAAAGTGACTTATAAACCGTATTTCGGCGGAGTTGCTGCAGTTCATTTAGGTTATAAGTAAACGAGTCAGAATTAGGATTTAAACAGTCTAAATACGTGTGCACTTATAGTGTCTAATCGTGAAATCTTACAACACAAATGTTGAGTATTTCAGTAAACTTATCATCATGTATTTAGACTACATGTTAATAATCCTAAACCATTTGAGACAGATTATTTTTACTTAAGCATTTTATAATGTGAAACAATACATAATTATTTCAAAATATCGATACAAGTTGGGTGAGTAGTTGGTGAAATTAAAAATGATGTACTCATTTTTGAATTCGGATATAGAAAAAATTGAGCGAGCATTGGAAGAAACAGTACAGGCAAACTCTTCCATATTACATGAATCTTCCTTGCATTTATTGCAAGCGGGCGGAAAAAGAATTCGACCGATATTCGTATTGCTTGCTGGACAATTTGGGAACTATGATATTCAAAAAATAGAGAAAGCAGCAATTTCTTTAGAATTAATTCACATGGCTTCTTTAGTTCATGATGATGTTATAGATGATTCGGATTTAAGAAGAGGACAACCTACGATTAAAGCAAAATGGGATAATAAAGTTGCCATGTATACAGGGGATTATATTTTTGCCAGGTCAATGGAAATAATGAGTGAGATAGATAAGCCTGCTGCTCACCGAGTCCTTGCTAATACAATAGTGGAAGTATGTATCGGAGAAATACAGCAAATTAAAGACAAATATCGATTTGATCAGAATATCAGAGATTATTTTCGGAGAATAAAACGGAAAACGGCTCTATTAATATCAGCAAGCTCTTTAGTTGGTGCAATAGTCTCTGATGTAGAGGAAAAGTATCAGCAAAAGTTATATCAATTTGGCTACTATGTGGGAATGTCCTATCAAATCATTGATGATGTGCTTGATTTTGTCGGGACGGAACAAGAATTAGGGAAACCTGCTGGAGGAGATTTACTTCAAGGCAATATTACCTTACCTGTTTTGTTTGCGATGGAATATGAGCAGGTTAGGCAAAAAGTGATAACTGTTCACGAAACGATGCCTAAGAACGAATTAATGGACATTATTGATAGTATTAAAAGTACAGATGCTATTGATCGATCTTTACAGGTTAGTGATATGTATTTAAACAAAGCGTTGCATACCATTCGTGATTTACCAAGCGGAAAAGCAAAATCAGCACTTACTAATATTGCAAAGTATTTAGGAAAACGCAAATTTTAGAAGAAATGGGAATTTCCCAAAGTAATCATCCTATATGAAAGCGTTTGAAAAACCTTTTGCAAAATTTGGATTTTTATGTTAAGTTTTTCATGAATGACCATGTTTACTAGTCTAATACATATGGTAGGAGTGAGCTTATGGAAAGAACATTTCTAATGGTAAAGCCAGATGGGGTACAAAGAAATCTAATAGGAAAAATAGTAACCCGATTCGAAGAAAAAGGTTTTCAGCTTGTTGGCGCAAAGTTTATCCATGTTTCTGAAAATATAGCTGAACAACATTATGCAGAGCATAAGGAAAAGCCTTTTTTTACAGAATTAGTAGATTTTATCACTTCTGGTCCTGTTTTTGCTATGGTTTGGCAAGGAGAGGGAGTAATTGCAAAATCAAGACTAATGATGGGCAAAACCGATCCTTTAGAAGCTTTACCAGGAACCATTCGAGGAGATTTTGGCGTAGTAAAACATAAAAATATTATCCATGGATCAGATGGAAGAGAAAGTGCGCAAAGAGAAATTTCCCTTTTCTTTCGAGAAGAAGAGATAGTAGAGTATAACAAATTATTAGATAGTTGGATTTACTAATATTAGCTTACGATAGCTGTCCTATGCAGGGCAGCTATTTTATTTCACTACACACGCCACTAACCGGGTCCCTGCGCTTTTCTTGTCTCCCAAGGGCTGATGGGCTTTTCTAGTAATTATATGAATTATCGGAATAAAATTTGGCCCTTTTGCGGGAAAATCGTATATACTAAAAAAGAAGTAGATATTATGATGGTTGAGAGGAATTTACATGGAGAAGGATTTTCAAGATTTTATAAAGAATTTCTATCGAATATCAGGAATAGATTTATCTTTATATAAAGAAGCTCAAATGAAAAGAAGGTTAACCTCTCTTTATGAAAAAAGAGGCTTTACTTCCTTTGCAGAGTATTTTAAGGCAATACATACAGATAAAAATTTGTTAGACGAGTTATTAGATCGAATGACAATCAATGTCTCCGAGTTTTATCGAAACTTTAAACGCTGGGAGGTATTGGAGAAAAAAATATTGCCCGATCTCCTCCAATCAAAATCACAGCTAAAGGTTTGGAGTGCAGCTTGCTCAACAGGAGAAGAGCCGTATACTTTATCCATGCTCTTAATGAATGAAATGAAGGCAAGGGACTTCCAAATTCTTGCGACAGATATTGATATTAACGCACTAGAAAGAGCGAAAAAGGGTGTTTATTTAGAACGAGCATTGAATGAAGTGCCAATTGCTCAAAAGGATAAGTGTTTTGAAAAAGAAGGTACAATGTACAAAGTTAAAGAAGAAGTGAAAAAAAATGTTATGTTTAAGCAGCAAAATTTATTATCTGATTCGTTTGGTGGACCATTTGACTTAATTGTTTGCAGGAATGTTCTGATCTATTTTACAGAGGAAGCGAAAGATCAGCTTTATCATAAATTTGCCCAAGCATTAAGACCTGGTGGGATATTCTTTGTCGGTAGTACGGAACAGATTTTTACACCTGCCAAATATGGATTAGAAACAGCGGATACTTTTTTCTATCGAAAAATATAAAAAATTTCCATCCATGGAGTTTTTTTCTTCATCCTCCCCGGATGGTTAGTTGCACTTATCGAATCTTTACGGGAAAGTTCCAGTCTCGCTTCATCGATTTTCGGCAGTTAGCTGACTGGTTAGCTGCTCGTTAAGAGTGAGGAAAATAATGGCAAAACAATGATGTCATTTTGTCGTTGTTTTGCCATTGTTTGAATCAGTGTTTTTTTCTTATGTGATAGGAAAACGATATTCTAATATTTTGCAAAGATTTTTAGATTTTCTCTATTCATAACAGGATTGGTATGTTATATTGGAACATAATCACTTTAAAGCGTTGAAGGGAGAAAGGATTTATTTATGAGATACTTAACATCTGGGGAGTCGCATGGTCCCAAATTAATTACGATTATAGAAGGACTTCCTGCTGGAATGCCTTTATTAGCAGAAGATATAAATGAGGAACTAGCTAGAAGGCAAAAGGGGCATGGCAGAGGAAGAAGAATGCAAATTGAAACAGATACTGTTGAAATTGGCGGTGGTATTAGACATGGCTATACATTAGGTTCACCTGTTTCTCTAATCGTAGAAAATAATGATTGGAAGCATTGGACCAAAATTATGGGGCAGGATCCGCTTGATGATGCAGAAGCAAATGATATAAAAAGAAAGATTAGCCGTCCAAGACCTGGGCATGCCGATCTAAACGGGGCCATTAAATATGGTCATCGTGATATGAGAAACGTGTTAGAGCGTTCGTCAGCACGTGAAACGACAGTTCGTGTGGCAGCAGGAGCGGTAGCGAAGAAATTACTTGCTTTGTTAGGGATTAAAGTTGCTTCTCATGTAGTGGAAATTGGTGGTATAAAATCAAAAGTTGCAGATTATGAATCGATTGAAAAGCTTAAGGAAATCACAGAAAATTCTCCAGTTCGCTGTTTAGATGAAGAAGCGGGACTGGAAATGATGAAGGCGATTGATGAGGCAAAAGCGAATGGCGATTCGATTGGCGGAGTTGTCGAAGTGATTGTGGAAGGCATGCCGATTGGTGTTGGCAGCTATGTTCATTATGATCGTAAGCTAGATGCAAAGCTTGCCGCTGCCATAATGAGTATTAATGCATTTAAAGGAGTAGAGATTGGCATTGGTTTTGAAGCTGCGAGAATGCCTGGAAGTGAAGTCCATGATGAAATTATCTGGGATAAAGAAACCGGTTATTCACGTAGAACGAACCGTTTAGGTGGTTTAGAAGGTGGAATGACTAATGGAATGCCGCTAGTTGTAAGAGGAGTAATGAAGCCGATTCCGACCTTGTACAAACCGTTAAAGAGTGTTGATATCGATACAAAAGAAGAATTTACAGCAAGTATTGAACGAAGTGATAGTTGCGCGGTTCCAGCTGCGTCAGTAGTAGCAGAGCACGCTGTTGCTTGGGAGCTTGCTTCAGCCATTGTTGATCAGTTTTATTCTGATCGTTTCGAAGGACTTGTAGCTAATATTGCTGAGCACAATAGACATGCGAGGGAATTCTAATGCACACTGTTTCTATTCAAACAGCGTCAAAACAATACGATGTATGGATTGGGGAACATGTTATTAATCAGCTAACTTTTTTTATACAAAAGAATTTTGCTGACGCAACAAAAATCTTGATTATTACAGATGAATCGGTAGAAAAGCTGCATTTGAAGACAGTAGAAAATAAACTTTCCTCTTTTCCTGTTATTACATATACAGTACCAGCAGGAGAAAAGGCGAAAACTTTTGACGTTTTTTATGCTTGTTTGACTTATATGCTCGAACAACATTTAGACCGTAAATCATTAGTGCTAGCATTGGGTGGGGGTGCGGTTGGTGATTTAGCTGGTTATGTAGCTGCGTCCTTTATGAGAGGAATTCCTTTCATTCAGATACCTACAACTATTTTAGCTCATGATAGTGCGGTTGGGGGGAAAGTCGCTATTAATCATCCTCTTGGAAAAAATATGATTGGTGTTTTTAATCAGCCAGAAGCAGTTATCTATGATACAACTTTTCTAACTACGCTACCACTTCAAGAGCTGCGTTCAGGGTTTGGAGAGGTAATCAAGCACGCATTAATAAGTGATGTAGCGTTTTATCATGAATTGCAAAGTCAGATAAGTGATTTATCAAAAGTAAATGTAGGTTATTGGTCAGCGATTCTGGAAAAAGGAATTCTTGTTAAACGGGCAATTGTAGAAAAGGATGAAAGAGAAGCAAATGTACGTGCCTTTTTGAATTTTGGTCATACGTTAGGTCATGCAATTGAAGCTGAGATGGGTTATGGGAAATTTACGCACGGGGAAGCAATTGTTATAGGAATGATTTTTGCGTTAAGATTAAGCAAACAGAAATGCGACTTAGTATTTTCTATTGAGGAATTCATAAAGTGGCTTAAACAGCTTGGATATGCCTATGATATTCCAGAAAATTTAGAAATAGACCGTTTGATTGATCGAATGAGACAGGATAAAAAATCGGTAAATGGAACGATCCGTTTTGTCCTTTTGAAAGAATTAGGAATTCCTGTTCTAGTAGAGATGAATGAAGAGGAAATAAGAAAAGAATTAGCGTTATTCAAAGGTGGGAAGTAGATGATTAGAGGAGTTAGGGGAGCTATAACGGTTGAAAATAATATCGAAGCAGAAATATTATCAGCTACAGAAAGCCTTTTTAAAGAGATGATTAAGGCAAATAAGATAAAAGCAGTTGATGTAGCATCAGTATTCTTATCGGTAACAGATGATATAAATGCTGCTTTTCCAGCTAAAGTTATTCGAATGCAAGAAGATTGGACCTACGTTCCAGTAATGTGCATGAAGGAAATAGCTGTTCCGCAGGCGTTAGAAAAGTGCATTCGTATTATGATGCATTGGAACACTGAGCTTCGTCAAGATGAAATCCAGCATACTTATTTAGAAAAGGCTATTCAATTAAGACCAGATTTAACAAAACAATAAAACTACTCGGGGTGAAAAAAATGAAATGGAAACAGCAGCTTTTAGGTTTAAAAGCTTATCAACCAGGTAGAACGATAGAAGAAGTGAAAAAACAATTTAATTTAGAACATATTGTAAAACTTGCGTCTAATGAGAATCCATTTGGAAGCTCTCCCAAAGTATTAGACGCCTTAAAAAAAGTCGATGGTTCTTATGCTTTATATCCGGATGGATATGCTACAAACCTTCGTTATGCGCTAGCTGATTTCTTAAAGGTTACACCAGAAGAATTAATACTAGGAAATGGTTCAGATGAAATCATTTTAATGATATCTAGAGCTTTACTAAGACCAGGTTTAAATACGGTAATGGCTTGCCATACGTTCGGCCAGTATAAGCATAATGCAATTGTTGATGGGGCAGAAGTCAGAGAAGTTCCACTTACAGAAAAAGCGGAACATGATTTGCCTGCTATGCTTGCAGCAATTGATGATAATACAAGTGTTGTTTGGCTATGCAGTCCGAATAATCCAACTGGCACATATATTCCTGAAAAGGAATTACTCACTTTTCTAGAAAAGGTTCCAGAAGACATTCTTGTTGTGCTGGATGAAGCATATTACGAGTATGTAGTTGCAGGCGATTATTATGATTCTATTTCTCTAACTAGACAGTTTAGTAATCTTATCGTGTTACGAACATTTTCAAAAATATATGGTCTTGCGAGCTTCCGTGTAGGATATGGTGTTGCGAATGCTACACTATTAAACACGTTAGATCCGATTAGAGAACCGTTTAATGTCAATACATTAGGTCAAATCGCAACAGAAGAAGCATTAAAGGATCAGGAGTTTGTGGAAAGTTGTAGACAGAAAAATAGAGAAGGATTAGAGCAATTATATCGTTTTTGTGAGGAAAATAACTTATCCTACTACCCATCACAAACAAACTTTGTTTTAGTTGATTTTAAAATAGACGGCGATGAAGTATTCCATTATTTAATGAGTAAAGGATTTATCGTACGTTCTGGAGTTCCTTTGAAATTCCCTACTTCTGTTCGTATTACAGTCGGATCAAAAGAAGAGAATGAAGGATTGATTAAAGTTATGACGCAATTTCTTACTGAAAAGAAAGTAGCGAAATAATAATGCGAATAGAAGGCGGTGCTAGAATGAACGGTCGCGTCTTCATAATAGGTTTAGGACTTATAGGTGGATCGTTAGCTTTATGCATAAAAAAAGAACACCCAGAAAGCATCATCACTGGTTACGATATTTCACAGGATAATTTGAAATTAGCGAGCATGCTAGGTGTTATTGATGAACGCTCAACAACAATTGAAGAAGGAGCAAAATCGGCTGATCTCATTATTCTTTCTACACCAGTTAAAGAAACAGAAAAAATCATGGAAACTCTTTCTAAAATGGAGTTAAAACAAAATGTATTAATAACAGATGTTGGGAGCACCAAGTCTGTTATAACGAAAAAATCGCAAGTGCTATTAGATAAAGGCATAACCTTTATAGGAGGACATCCGATGGCGGGATCTCATAAAAGTGGAGTGTCTGCTTCAAAAGTGATACTTTTTGAAAATGCATTTTATTTATTAACTCCTCCTGAAAGAGTTAATGATCAGCATGTTCAACACTTGCTGAAATGGTTACAAGGAACGAATGCAAAATTTCTTGTTATTTCTCCAGAAGAGCATGATTTATTAGCAGGTGCAATCAGTCATATGCCTCATATAGTTGCGGCATCTTTAGTTCACCAGGCAGATCATATTAGTGAACAACATAAACTGGTAACAAGATTAGCTGCTGGTGGATTCAGAGACATAACTAGAATTGCCTCTAGCAGTCCTTCTATGTGGCGAGACATATTAATACATAACAAAAACGTATTAATGGAGTTAATGAATGACTGGAAAAAGGAAATGGATAAAGTCCTCTCATTTATTGAAAAGGAACAAGCAGAGGAATTATATGACTATTTCGCTAGAGCTAAAAAGGTAAGGGATGGCTTGCCTCAAGATCAAAAGGGTGCGATACCGGCGTTTTATGATTTATTTGTTGATGTACCCGATTATCCAGGGGTAATATCTGAAATTACTGGTTATTTAGCAAAAGAAAATATAAGTATAACTAATATTCGAATAATGGAAACTCGGGAAGAGATTTTTGGAATCTTGGTTATTAGTTTTCAGACAGAGGAAGATAGAGTAAGAGCACAAAAGTGTATTGCTTCTTATTCAAATTATGATACTACGATTGGATAGAACGAAGGTGAATCAATTGAATTTAATAACACTTAAACAAAATACTTACGGATTAAAAGGAGAAATTACAGTACCAGGTGATAAATCAATTTCTCATCGTTCCATTATGTTTGGATCGATAGCAAAGGGGAAGACGAGGGTTACCAATTTCCTTTTAGGGGACGATTGCTTAAGCACTATCTCTTGTTTTCGAAAATTAGGAGTATTAATAGAACAGAATGAAGAAGAAGTAGTTATCCACGGAAAAGGTACAGAAGGACTACAAGAACCAAAAGAAATTTTAGATGTTGGGAATTCTGGTACAACTATCAGGTTATTAGCGGGAATATTATCAGGTTTGCACTTTCATAGTACATTAATCGGTGATTCTTCGATTGGTAAGCGTCCAATGACAAGAGTGGTTACTCCATTAAGAGAAATGGGTGCGAAAATTGATGGAAGAGAAGATGGTAAGTATACTCCTTTATCTGTTCGCGGGGGCGACTTACAAAGTATAACTTATCGTTTGCCAGTAGCAAGTGCCCAAGTAAAATCCGCTATTCTATTTGCTGGTCTAAATGCAGATGGTGTTACAAAAGTAATTGAGCCAGTCGCTACAAGGGATCATACCGAAAGAATGATAGAGCGATTCGGTGGAGAGATTAGCAGACAAGGAAATGAAATTTATGTAACAGGTGGTCAGAAGCTTACCGGAACGGACATTCATGTTCCTGGGGATATCTCTTCAGCGGCATTCTTCCTAGTGGCTGGTTGTATTGTTCCTAACAGCTATATTACGTTGAAAAATGTTGGCCTAAATCCGACGAGAACAGGAATATTGGAAGTTCTTCAAAACATGGGAGCAACCATGGAATTTCAAAAAAATGATGCTGATATTTTTGAACCTACAGCAACCATTACAGTATCAACAAGTGATTTGAAGGGAACTACGATTGGAGGAAACATCATTCCGAAATTAATCGATGAAATCCCGATTATTGCTTTGTTGGCAACACAAGCAGATGGTGTAACGATAATAAAAGATGCCCATGAATTAAAGGTAAAGGAAACAAATAGGATTGATACAGTAGTGTCAGAGCTAAAAAAATTAGGTGCAGATATACAAGCAACAGATGACGGAATGATCATCAAGGGAGGAAAGAAGCTCACTGGAGCGAAAGTAGACTCTCATGGTGACCATCGTATTGGCATGATGCTTGCAATTGCTTCACAGATTTGCGAAGGAGAACTTATCCTTGAAAATGCGAATGCGATTGCAGTATCCTATCCCTCTTTCTTTTTGCATCTTAATAACTTAGCTGTTTAAAGATAAAAAATCGTCGATGAACTTTATGTTTATCGACGATTTTTTGCTTCTACAGAAAATCAGAAAATCTTGATTTGTGGAATATTTGCTAACTCTAAATCATAGCTTGTCTAAAAGACTAGGTGGTGATTTGGGATGCAATATATTATTGAAGATATACATTTATTAAAGCGGCAAAGGGTAAAAAAGACTTCAATCCTTATCGAGGAAAATCGAATTGAATTGTTGAAAGAAAAATTCCACTCCTACCAATACATGCGAATGGATGGAAATCCTTATATAATGACTCCCACTACAGTTATTTTAGAAAATCAAGTGAAGCAAATTACTTCTACTTCTCAACAAAGAAATTATATAGAAGAGAATTTAATCAAAAAAGGATGTACAACCTTTCTTTTTTATTTAGAAGTAAAAAGAGAAAGGGAATTGCCCATACAATTAAAGAAAATGAAGAATCAACTACTAAATTGTGCAATTGATTATGTAACAGGAGTAAAAATTCCTTTGAAATTATTGTCACCTAGTTTTGTCCGCGCTTGCAAAAGAGAAAAACTTCCCGTCTTATTTATAGAAATTGAGGAAGTAAAGGCATTGTATCAAGTTCCATGGGGCTGGATTAAAGAGGCGCTATTCCCTTATAATGCACCATTAGTTCCGATTTTTTTAATGGAAGATGAGCAAGAAAAGAAAATGGCTCAAAATATATGGTCAAGATTAATGAGAGATGTTAAAATACCATCTATTCCCCATGAAATAAAAGAAGGGATAGCAATTGCCTATCCTGATTTAGTAAAAATGGGGATATATCCATTTAAAGGAAATATTTATCAAGGTGGAGAAGTAACATATAATTTATTTGCTTTCGACGATTCAATCATAAATATTGAAGAAAATGATTTGTTTCATTATCATTATGATAGAATACAAATGACTATTCACAAAGGAAAATGTATTCGAGCAGGGGATAAAGTATTTTACCGTCCCGGCTATGGTGAATTACTTGAAGTAAAAGTACCTTCCTTCCTGACAATATAGAAGGAGATTAGAGAGGATATCATATGGAAAGAGTTAATGAAATTATCGCTTTATTAGAAGACGGACAACAAGAGAAAGCGTTGAAATATTATCAAGATGTATTGAAATCGGGTAATAATGAAGAAAGATTTGTGCTAGGAGAGGAACTATTTCAGCTAGGATTTTTGGAAGAAGCAAAAGATCTCTTTTTAGTTTTACTGGAAGGTTATCCCGAAGAAGGAGAATTGCTTGTCTTAGTTGCAGAAGCGGAAATGGAACTAGGGAATGAGGAAATAGCAATTTCTTATTTAGAACAAATCAACCCGAATGATCCTTCTTTCCCTCAAGCATTGCTATTGCTTGCAGATCTTTATCAAATGGATGGGCTGTATGAGGTCAGTGAACAGAAATTGAAAGAAGCAAAAAAAATCCTGCCAGATGAAGTGATTATTGATTTTGCGTTAGGGGAATTATATGCCGAACAAGGGAAAATTACCGACGCAATTAAGTCCTATCAAAAGGTATTACCTACAGAGGAAAATATCGCTGGAGTAAATATCAATGGAAGAATCGCGGATAATCTAAGTGCTGGAGGAGCATTTGAGGATGCTATTTCTTATTATGAAAAAGCATTAGAAGAAAAAATCGAGATAAATACACTTTTTAATCTGGCTTTGACAGCTTCGCAAGCTGGTTTATATACGATTGCTATTAATCGCTTTGAAGAGGTAAAAGGTTTGGATCCCTCTTACCATTCTTTATATCTATATTTGGCTCGTGCGTATGAACATGAAGAAATGCTTGATGATGCGTATAATACGGTAGTCGAAGGGATAAAGCAAGATGAGTTTAATAAAGATTTATACCTATATGGTGGTAAATTAGCTTTAAAACTTGGGGACGAACAAAAAGCGGAGGAACAATTTAGAGAAGCGCTTGCGATTGATCCTGAATTTACAGAAGCAGTTCTTTTGTTGAATAAGTTATTTTTAACACAAGATCGATTTGAAGATGTTCTAGAGCTAATTGAGATGATGGATAAGCTCGAAATAGAAGAGCCACAGCTACATTGGGATGCTGCCAAAGCATTTCATGGAATTGAAAAATATTCAGAGGCATTAAACAAATATCAATTAGCATATACTTTCTTTAAAGAACTTCCAGATTTTCTATATGATTATGGATATTTTCTTTTAGAAGAAGGAAAAAGAAGGGATGCTGCCGAAATTTTTAATATGCTTTTACAAACAGATCCAAGTAATGAGGAGTATATTGAAATATTGCAACGCCTTATGGATAACGAATAAGTGTTTGGATGAAAATCTTTGAAAATCATTGTACCAAGAGGCTTATTGGCCGCTTAAGAATTGTCATTTCCTTAGGAGCGATGCAGGTAAAACAGGTTGGATAATAAAAATTTGTTGCAAACAGAGGAGGGAATTACAAAATGAAAACCCCTGTATCTGTCAACGAAAAAAAAGACTTCATTCGTTGGTTTTTGAATCACTATCAATTGAAGAGACGGGAATGTGTATGGATTTTAAATTATCTTATGAGTCATGATCAATTGATGGAAAAAGTCCATTTTGTTGAAAATGCAGAAAAATGTCCAAGAGGTTTAATTATGTCCACGCATTGTGTAGATGAAGTACCTTTTAGATTTTATAAAGAAAATGTGATGACAACAGATGCAGAAAAGTCTTTTCATGATATTAGACTAAATCGAGATGAAGATATTTACATTCAGCTCAACTTTTACGCATCAAATCAAGTTCATCAGTATGCGGCTGTGTTGGTAGAAAATCCATTTATGCCGAAAAAGCTGCAAATTACCGAAAAAGATAAAATGATTGCAGAACAGTTTTTAGTAAACAGTATAGAAAAATTCCAAAAGGAAAAAATTCTCCAGTTAATTGATGAAGCGTTAGATAATGGCGATAAAGAGATGTTTAACACCTTAACGAATCAATTAAAATACTTGCAAAATAAATAAAAAATAAATAGTTAATCCCGAATGGTTAGAAACTATTCGGGATTTTTGTATGTACTCTCCCATTTTCCTGTTCATAGTAAACTATGGTAAAATAGTATGAGAAGGAAAAGGAAAAGGGGAAAATAGAGTGAGATATATTTATATGATATTAAGCAATCGATCTTTTTTAGGATTATTGCTCATTATTAATATAGTTGGAACGGCATATGGGTATTATTGGTACAAAACTCAGTTAGCAGAAACACCGACGAGGTTTCTACTCTTCGTTCCTGATAGCCCGACAGCTAGTCTTTTTTTCGTGTTTGTATTAATAGCATTTCTGTGGAAAAAGAACTGGCGGCTTATGGAAGCATTAGCATTAGTTACATTGTTTAAATACGGAATTTGGGCGGTTGTAATGAATTTTCTTGTCTATTTTGAAACAGGAACAATCGGGATTGATTCATGGATGCTCATTTTTTCACATGGGGCTATGGCGATTCAAGGTTTGCTGTACATTCCTTTTTATCGTTTTAAATGGGTTCACATTATTCTTGCAGCTATATGGACTTTACATAATGATGTAATAGATTATGTGTTTAAAATGATGCCGAAATATAGTGTCTTGGATCAATATATGGCAAATATCGGCTACTTTACATTCTGGCTGAGTATTTTAAGTCTAATGATCGCATTCTACGCATTTAAAAAAAGCGAACAAATGCAGTGGAAGATTCAATAGAATTATGATTTTTTAGTCTAACCTTGTCCAACTCATCATACATTTTTAATAGTAGATAGAGGAGGGACAAGAATGAAGGCTAAATTGGTTATGTTGTTAATGATATTGATTTTACTTTTGCCTATCTCTTATTCTGTGTATGCAGACCAAAAATCGCCTGCTAAAGAATTAGATGAACTAGATACACTGTCAGATGAGGTATTGCAGCTTGTACGATCAGAACGCTATGAGGATGCAAAAAAAATTCTTGACTATTTTTCGAATCAATTTAGCTCAGCAACGGTAAATGGGAGTGCATTTACGCTTGATGAGCGGAGAATTTTAACTGGTACACATGATGAAGCGGTAGAGGCAATTACCAATCCATCGATTAATAACGATGAACGGATTAATTCAGTAACGAAATTTCGATTGGCAGTTGATGCTGTTTCATCGGGGGAACAACCGTTGTGGACACAAATGGAAGAGCCTGTAATGACAACCTATCGAGATATGAAGGATGCTATTATTTCTGAAGATAAAGAAAGATTTAACGAGAAGTTAGATTCTTTCCTATCGTTATATCAAATTATTCATCCGAGTCTTAAGCTAGATGTTTCTACTACGCAATTTCAAGAATTAAATTCCCTCGTTGAATTTATGAATACGTATCGCTTGCAAGTCTTTAATCAAAAAGGTCAGCTAGAAGAAGTAAGTCAATTAGAAGGCGAATTACAAGATGTTTTCAATCAGTTGTATGAAGATGAGGCAGATCCTTCTTTATGGTGGGTAATTATTTCTACAGGAAGTATTATCATCCTTACTTTATCATATGTAGGGTGGCGAAAATACCTCGGGGATAAAGCGGAAAAAAGGCAAGCTAAACAAAAAAGGGATAATATTTGACTTTGGTGTTTTTCCTGCTTACAATAAAAATATACTACAAGATGAAATAGGGGGAAAAAACATGATTTTTGTATATTTCATATTAATAATTCTCATACCTATTTGGGCACAAATGAAGGTGAAAAGCGCATATAAAAAATATTCAAAAGTAGCTTCTTCTTCACAAATGTCTGGTAGAGAGGTAGCGAGAAGAGTATTGGATTCCAATGGGCTATATGATGTATCTGTAGAAGAAACAAGAGGCGTCTTGTCAGACCATTATGATCCTCGCTCTAAAGTGGTGCGTTTATCCACTGAAAATTATCACGGCCATTCTGTTGCAGCAGCAGCTATCGCAGCACACGAAGTTGGTCACGCTATCCAAGATCAACAAGAATATTCTTTCTTGCGATTCCGTTCGGCATTAGTACCAGTTGCTAATTTCGGAAGTAATGCATCTTGGATTTTTATCATGATTGGCATCTTCGCAAGATTGGATGGAATGTTATTACTTGGTATTATCTTAATGGCTGCCGGTGTATTGTTCCAATTTGTTACACTTCCAGTAGAATTTAATGCTTCAAACCGTGCGATGGATCAGGTGGTTTCATTAGGGATTATTAGAAATGATGAAGAGAGAGAAACGAAGAAAGTACTTAATGCAGCAGCACTAACATATGTAGCAGCAGCAGCAGTAGCGGTTCTCGAGCTAGTTCGTTTACTTTTAATTTATACAGGTATGTCGAGAGACGAATAGAAATTAAAAAAGATGCAAAAGGACTTACCTTTTTGCATCTTTTTTTTGTTGTGATTAATATCTATTTATTTTGATTCTTCGAAAAAATATAGATTCCAAACTTTTCTAGGTGTATAATTAACAATGCCATTTACATAAACGAATAACAAGGAGAAAGAAGGGTTTTTTTGCAAACTGCTGAATATTTACAAGGTAAAAAGCAACAGGAGCTGACGGTTTATCGGATTTTATTTGCGATAAGCCTAGGGCATTTTTTGAATGATTGTATGCAATCTGTTGTGCCAGCTTTGTTTCCTGTTATCCAGCAGTCGATGGGGTTTAATTATACTCAAATTGGCTGGATTGCTTTTACCTTAAACATTACATCATCTATTCTACAGCCGTTTTTTGGGGTTTTGGCAGACAAAAGGCCTACACCTTACTTATTGCCAATTGCTATGTTCTCCAGCTTAATAGGGATGTTTGGGCTTGCACTTGCACCCAATTTTTATTTAGTTTTAGTATCGGTTTTATTTATTGGTTTTGGCTCAGCAATTTTTCATCCAGAAGGTTCACGTGTTTCCTATATGGCAGCAGGAGCAAAACGAGGGCTTGCCCAATCGATTTATCAAGTCGGCGGGAATGCTGGTCAATCATTAGCGCCAGTTTTTACGGCATTTATTTTTGTAAGAACAGGCCAATTTGGAACTATTTGGTTTACGCTTCTGGCTACAATAGGGATCATAGTATTATTTCAAGTATCCACTTGGTATAAAAAAGAACTGTATATTAGAAATCCACAAAAGAAACAACAAACGAAGCGTGCATTTGTTGTCAATAAAGAAATTATTGTTGCGGTATGCTTATTGATTTTCCTAGTATTTGCTCGTTCTTGGTATGGTGCGGGGATCAGCAACTTTCTTCACTTTTATTTAATTGAGAAGTTTGGTTTAAGCATCGAAAATGCACAAATATTTGTTTTTGTGTTTTTACTTGCTGGTGTTATCGGAACTTTCCTTGGTGGGCCGCTGGCAGATCGTTTTGGAAAAAGAACTATTCTTCTATTTTCACTTGTAGGCTCTGCTCCCTTTGCCTTACTTCTACCACATATGCCTTTTTGGCTAATTGGACCTTTATTATTTATAATTGGTTTTATTTTGCAGTCTAGCTTTAGTGTAACCGTAGTTTATGCTCAAGAGCTGCTCCCAGGTATGATTGGTCTTGTATCAGGATTAATTGTCGGATTAGCGTTTGGTATGGGAGCTCTTGGTGCAGTAATCTTTGGCGTTATCGGAGATGCATTTAGCTTGCAAGCGATTATGATTATCTGTAGTATGCTCCCGCTTCTGGGGATATTAACGTATTTACTGCCAAGTGATAAGCGTGTAAGTGAAATTCATTCCACATTAAAATAAGAAAACAGGATAGAAAAGTAATCCTGTAATAGATAGCTTAATTAGATTAGCCTTGAGACAAATACGGTCGATTTTTTTGTGTGAAAAAACTATGGGATCGATCGTATGTTCGTTTTGTGTGGTATAATAGTTTTAAAAACATAGGAGGGCTATGATGATGTTTGCCGCTTTAAATGTGAAGGAACGAATGGAGCATTATAAAATAGCTGGCTTAAGTCTAGCGCTAATCCAAGATGGTAAGATTAATGGTACTGAACAATATGGTTTAAAGGAAGCGGATACAGAAGATAGAGTTAATGAAAATACAAGCTTCCATTCCTGTTCCATTAGTAAATTCATGACAGCAATCCTTGTTTTGAAACTAGTAGAACAAGGTTATCTTGATTTAGATGAAGAAATTAATGCTAAACTTACTTCTTGGAAGTTAAAAGCTAGTGAGCAGATAAAAGGAAAAACGGTTACTTTAAGAGATCTTCTGAGCCATCAATCAGGAATTATTGATCCTGAAGGAAGTTTTAGCGAATGGAAAGAAAACGATGAAGTTCCTACTATATTAGATATTTTGAAGGGGAGCACAACCTATTGTAGGGGGCCGATTAAGGTAGAATGCGAGCCAAAAAGTGAATTTCATTACTCGGATGCAGGATTTTGTATTATTCAACAATTGATTGAAGATACTTTAAAGAAATCTTTTAAAGAAGTGATTAAAGAATCCCTCTTCCAGCCGTTGCAAATGAATAAAAGTTTTATTGATATAACTGGTCTTGAAAATATCTCTTCTGGTCATAACAAAAATGGAGAGCTTATCTCCAGAAAATACCCTTTTTATCCATATCCAGCAGCCTGTGGTATTTGGACAACGCCTTCCGATTTAGCAATATTAGTGTTGGAATTAATGAATGCTTTGGAAGGAACAAGTCAATTAGGAATATCGATAAAAAATGCGAAGGAGTTGGTTAGCCCTCAAGGAAATGTAAATTGGACAGGACTCGGTGTATTTTTAGACAGTTTCGATAAAGATGTTGAAATTTCTTCATTAGGATGGGGGATTGGTTTTCAGTGTATGCTTGTTGCCTACCCGTCATTAAAAAAGGGTGCGGTAATTATGACAAATACAGATTTAGGTGTTCATCAAATGAAAGGGCTGATAGGAGAAATTTATTCTTCCTTTTTTGGGAATTAATAATCAGTTTGGTTAATAGTATAAAATTGTATCCACTTTATATCTATTAAAAAAAGATAGATGTAAAGCTGAATACAATTTTTTTTAAATTATTTCTCGAGAGGCTGTTTATACTCATCTAAAGTAAAACCTTCGCCCATTACATCATGAACGACACTAACAGACACAAATGCATGTGGATCAATGCTTGTAATAATACTTTTTAAACGAACAATTTCTGTTTTTGCTACAACACAATAAAGGACTTCCCGGTCTTGTTTAGTGAAAGAACCATGTCCTTTTAATACTGTAACCCCACGATCCATTTCGCTCATAATTTTATTAGCAATTTTCTCATTTGAGTCAGAAATAATCATCGCTCCTCTTGCCGCATATGCGCCTTCTTGAATGAAATCAATGACTCTTGTTCCTACAAAAACAGCTACTAATGTATACATCGCTTCTCTGTATGAAAGATAGGTAAGTAGTGACAGAGCGATAACACAAAAGTCGAAAACGAACATTGTTTTTCCCATACTCCATCCAAAATACTTAAAACCTAATCTCGCAATAATATCTACTCCCCCAGTTGTCCCGCCATAGCGGAAAATAATTCCTAAGCCGACACCAATAAACGTTCCTGCAAATAATGCCGCAAGAGTTAAATCTTCAGTGAGAGGAATATGTAACTCGATTTTTGGAAGTTGAAAAAACCATAGGAAAATAGACACCGCTACTGTTCCAATAATCGTGTAAATAAACACATTTTTACCTAATAATTTCCACCCGATAAGAAATAAAGGAATATTTAGCAGTAAATTTGTGATCGAAGGATCCCAATTCCATAATGCGTATAATAATAGTGTAATTCCTGTAAAACCGCCTTCAGCCAAATTGTTTTGCATATTAAAATGAACAATACCGAAGGAAAATATCGCAGATCCTAATAGGATAAATAAGACATTTTTGATTTTAATATTTTTAAACATCGATTCGCCTACTTTCTCTCTGTACAAAATGCATTGCTATTAGCGTATCCATTATATCGAATCACATTCAGTTGGGCAATGGAGGAAGAATAAATGAAACATAATAAGAAATAAGAGATGGAACATAAAGTTAGTACATTTTTTACGTAGTTATAGATTTATCCCACTCTTAACGGACAGTAAGACTCAACCGTAAGCTTATGAGAATACGAGGAAGATAGGTGGGAGATCAACTGTCCGTAAAGGTCCGATTGGTTCAACTAACCATCAGTGGGGGAGGAGGGAAAACCCCCACAGATGGAAGTTTCACTTTATCCCACTCTTAACGGACAGTAAGACTCAACCGTAAGCTTATGAGAATACGAGGAAGATAGGTGGGAGATCAACTGTCCGTAAAGGTCCGATTGGTTCAACTAACCATCAGTGGGGGAGGAGGGAAAACCCCCACAGATGGAAGTTTCACTTTATCCCACTCTTAACGGACAGTAAGACTCAACCGTAAGCTTATGAGAATACGAGGAAGATAGGTGGGAGATCAACTGTCCGTAAAGGTCCGATTGGTTCAACTAACCATCAGTGGGGGAGGAGGGAAAACCCCCACAGATGGAAGTTTCACTTTATCCCACTCTTAACGGACAGTAAGACTCAACCGTAAGCTTATGAGAATACGAGGAAGATAGGTGGGAGATCAACTGTCCGTAAAGGTCCGATTGGTTCAACTAACCATCAGTGGGGGAGGAGGGAAAACCCCCACAGATGGAAGTTTCACTTTATCCCACTCTTAACGGACAGTAAGACTCAACCGTAAGCTTATGAGAATACGAGGAAGATAGGTGGGAGATCAACTGTCCGTAAAGGTCCGATTGGTTCAACTAACCATCAGTGGGGGATGAAAGAAAACCCCCACAGATGGAAGTTTCACTTTATCCCACTCTTAACGGACAGTAAGACTCAACCGTAAGCTTATGAGAATACGAGGAAGATAGGTGGGAGATCAACTGTCCGTAAAGGTCCGATTGGTTCAACTAACCATCAGTGAGGGATGAAAGAAAACCCCCACTGATGGAAGTTTCACTTTATCGTCAAAAATATTTGTAAAAATGGTTTAGATTAGCTAACATGGAATTGGATAAGATTACTTATTGACTTAAGAGGTGCTTATATTGAATCAGGATAAAACAGTTAAAGATATTCAAAGAGAAGTAGATGAATACATAGGACAATTTAAAGAAGGCTATTTTAGCCCGCTGGCAATGCTTGCTCGTTTGACCGAAGAGTTAGGAGAATTGGCAAGAGAAGTAAATCATTACTATGGAGAAAAGCCAAAAAAAGAAACGGAAAAAGAAAAAGAAATTACGGATGAGATTGGTGATATGCTGTTCGTGTTAACTTGTTTAGCTAATTCTCTAAATATTGATTTGGAAGAAGCACATAATCGTGTTATGCATAAATTTAATACACGTGATAAAGATCGCTGGACAAGGAAAGACCAATAAAAAGCTGTTTTCTAAAGGATTGTTGTTATTCAATAGGAAAAAAGGAGCAGCCGGAATACATGTAGACTCCTGTGGGATTAGCGAGACAGATGAACCCCGGAGGCGAAGCTGAGGAGGCTCATCGCGAGCCCTACGGAGAGCGAATTGTATTTCAGTTGCGGGGATTAGTCACAAACTTTACGAAAACAACCTAAAGAAAAAATACATAGTAAGGAGATAACACATTGAGTAAAGTAAAAATCGTAATCGCAGGACCTAGAGGCAGAATGGGAAAAGAAGCTGTTTATTTAATGGGAAGAACGGAGCAATTTGAGCTTGTTGCAGTTTTAGACCACAAGAATGAAGGGAAAAGCTTAAAGGAGATAGAAGGCTTTTCCTCCTATGATGTACCAATTTATACGGATATTGAAAAATGTTTACAAACAGAAAAGCCGGATGTCCTTATTGATTTGACAACGCCAGAATTTGGAATGCACCATGCAAAAACTGCTTTAAGCTATGGAGTTAGACCAGTAGTTGGAACAACTGGATTTACAAAAGAAAATTTAGCTGAATTAGAAAATTTATGTGAAGAAATGGATCGTGGCTGTATCATAGCTCCAAACTTTGCTTTAGGTGCTGTGCTAATGATGAAATTCTCTAAAATGGCTGCACGCTATTTTGCAGATGTGGAAATTATGGAAATGCATCATGATCAAAAGTTAGATGCACCATCAGGGACTGCTGTAAAAACAGCCGAGCTTATTGCGGAAGTCAGAGAAAGTAAAAAACAGGGTCATCCAGACGAAAAAGAAACAATTCTAGGAGCAAGAGGGGCTGACTTTGATGGTATGCGAATCCATTCCACTCGTTTACCAGGTTTAATTGCCCATCAACAGGTAATGTTCGGGGCAGAAGGAGAATCGCTAACGATTAAACATGATTCCTTTAATCGCACTTCGTTTATGTCAGGCGTTAAATTTGCGGTAGAAGAGGTATTGAAAGTTAATGTATTGATATATGGGTTAGAAAATATAATGGAGTAGGAGTGGATTTAGGATGAACATTGCTTTAATTGCTCATGATAAAAAGAAAAATGATATGGTCGCTTTTGTCGTTGCTTATAAAAAGATATTTGCAAAGCATACATTATACGCAACAGGAACAACAGGTGCGAGAATTCAAGAAGCAACAGGGTTAGATGTACATCGATTTCATTCAGGGCCGCTCGGCGGAGACCAAGAAATAGGTTCATACATCGCTAATAATGATATGGATATGGTGTTTTTCTTTAGGGATCCTTTAACAGCGCAGCCTCATGAACCTGATGTTACAGCATTAATCCGTTTATGTGATGTTTATTCTGTCCCACTAGCAACAAATATGGGAACTGGAGAAGTATTAATTCGAGGACTCGAGCAAGGAGATATAGATTGGAGAAAAATAGTTCATGGAAAGACAGAACCAGTGGCAAAAAAATTCACAGAAAAACTCAATGACAAGTAATGAAATCGATATACTAGCATTTGGTGCTCATGCCGATGATGTTGAAATCGGTATGGGAGCAACCATTGCAAAATATGCTTCACAAGGCAAAAAAATTATCATTTGTGATTTAACAGAAAGCAATCTTTCTTCAAATGGAACGGTAGAAAGACGCAAACAAGAAGCAAAAGAAGCAGGAAAAGTGTTAGGAATTGTTGATAGAATCACATTACAGATTCCTGATCGTGGATTATATTTAGAGGAAGACATCATTCAACAAGTGGTGGAAGTAATACGTGCGTATAAACCTAAGATAGTTTTCTCCCCTTACTGGGAAGATAGACATCCAGATCATGGGAATTGCACGAATATTGTGAAAGAAGCTGTTTTTTCTGCAGGAATAAGAAACTACAGTGCAGGTAACACAAATGCGCATAAAGTTCAAAATCAATACTATTACATGATAAATGGTTTTCATAAACCCGATTTTGTCATTGATACAAGTGAGTATATGAAGAAGAAGGAAGCTAGTTTAAATTGTTATCAAAGCCAATTTGTAAAAGGCGAAAACAGTGTGGACACTCCGTTGACAAATGGTTACATCGATACAATTGAAGCAAGGGAAAAGCTTTTTGGAAAAGAAGTAGGTGTCCTTTATGCGGAAGGATTTATTAAATCTAACCCAATATTATTAAATCAAGATTTATTAGGTGGAGACAAATGAAAAAATTAAAAATTGGCATAACCTGTTATCCGACAGTTGGCGGCTCAGGCGTTATAGCAACAGAATTAGGAAAAATGTTGGCAGAAAGAGGGCATGAAATTCACTTTATCTCCTCCAGCATTCCTTTTCGTTTAAATAAAATGTATCCCAATATTTATTACCATCAAGTGGAAGTAAATCAATATGCTGTTTTTCAATATCCGCCATATGATTTAGCGCTAAGCAGTAAAATGGCTGAAGTAATTAATCGAGAAGAGTTAGATTTGCTACATGTTCACTATGCGATCCCTCATGCTGTTTGTGCTATATTAGCTAAACAGATGAGCAACAGGGATGTCAAAATAGTTACAACCCTACACGGAACCGATATAACAGTATTAGGATATGATCCATCCCTTGCAATGGGAATTCGCTTCGGAATTGAAAAATCTGATCTTGTAACAGCTGTTTCAAATTCTTTGATTGCACAAACATATGAGGTAATTGAGCCAAATAAAGAAATTATACCTGTTTATAATTTTATTGACGAGCGAATTTATCGAAAGGTCGATGTAAGTCATTTGAAAAAAGAATTCGCTATTTTGGATACGGAAAAAGTCGTTATTCACGTCTCGAATTTTAGAGGTGTGAAAAGAGTTACAGATGTTGTAAAAGCATTTAAACATATATCTGATCAAATTCCAGCAAGATTATTGCTTGTTGGTGATGGTCCTGAAATGTCGAAAGTAACCAAATTAGTAGATGAATTCCAATTGAGACATAAAGTATTGTTTCTTGGAAAACAAGAAAATTTGGAGGAATTATATTCTTTAAGTGATTTAATGCTTCTTCTATCGGAAAAAGAAAGTTTCGGCTTAGTAGCGTTAGAAGCGATGGCATGTGGGGTTCCGGTTATAGGGACGAATGTTGGCGGTATTCCAGAAGTAATCGTTCCAAATGAGACAGGATTTATTTGTGAACTTGGCGATGTGGAAGATATTGCGGAGCATTCAATTAAGCTTTTGACAGATGAAAAGAAACATGCGCAATTTGCGCAAAATTCTATTTCGAGAGTGCGCGATTATTTCCGTGCAGATATCATAGTTGACCATTATATAGAGATTTATAAATCAATCTTAGAAACTGGTGAACCGAATGATAAATCCTTTTAAAGAAGCTCTCCCCATTATTAAAAAAATCGAGGAAGCTGGTTATGAAGCTTATTTTGTAGGAGGAGCAGTACGAGATTATTTATTAAATATACAAATTAATGATATCGACATTGCATCCTCTGCTACACCGGAAGAAATTAAAGCTATCTTTCCTCATACCATTGATGTCGGGATTGCCCACGGGACAGTTATGGTAATATGGAACCAAGATACATATGAAATAACAACTTTTCGAACAGAGTCCACGTATCTAGATTATCGCAGACCCGAGCAAGTATTCTTTGTACGCGAATTAAAAGAAGACTTAAAACGCCGAGATTTTACGATAAATGCAATGGCGATGGACAAAAATGGTCAAATTATCGATTATTTTAATGGCGAAGATGCCTTAAAAAAGAAAGAAATTAAAACAGTCGGCAATCCAAACGAACGCTTTCAGGAAGATGCTTTAAGAATGATGCGGGGAATTCGATTTGTCAGTACCTTAGGCTTCCAGGTAGAGATGGAAACACTAAAGGGGATCGTTGACAATCAGCAATTGCTTTCGAAAATAGCAGTAGAAAGAATAACCGCTGAATTTGAAAAACTTTTACAAGGTCGATGGTGTTCTGACGCTCTAGAAATCATGATAGAAACAAAGCTGTATCGATTTTTACCAATGCTTGAATCAGCTGAAAAAGCGATTTCTCAGTTAGCGAAATTGCATCTGACCAAACTCGAATTGCCTGAAAAATGGGCTGTTTTACTCTTATGTTTGGGAGTAAAGGATAAGCAGCAGATAGAGCTGTTTTTGCGAGCGTGGAAGCTGTCAGTTAAGCAAATAAAGACTGTTCAAAAAATAATCTATTGGATTTTGCAAAGAGAACAGATGTCAACTTGGTCAAGACAAGCGCTTTATTTTGCTACATTATCTATTGCAGTTAGTGCAGAGAAAATATATCACCTTCTATGGAATCAAGATATATGTTCAGATATTTCTAGCTTAGAAGAGCAATACAGGAAGCTGCCAATTAAATCAAAGGAAGAGCTTGCGATTAGTGGGAATGATCTTTTAAGATGGACAGAAAAAAGGCCTGGACCGTGGATAAAAGATGTGCTGTCACTAGTTGAGTCGAAAGTCGTGGAACAAAAACTTCCTAATGACAAGCAATTAATAAAGGAGTGGCTACAACGATGTCATCAGATATAAGAAAAGGATTGATTGAAGCCTTTACTAACAGCCCTGATACGTATTTATCTGGTGAATCACTTGCTGAACTTTTAGGCTGTTCACGAACAGCGATTTGGAAACATATTGAGGCATTACGAAAAGATGGCTTTATTTTAGAGGCTGTCCGTAAAAAAGGTTATCGAATTATAAGTTCACCGGAAAAAATTGTCCCAAATAAAATTTTATTTGGATTAAATACAAAGTTCACAGGAAGAAATATCTATTTTGAAGAATCAGTAAATTCGACTCAAAATATTGCCCAGAGACTTGCGCTAGAAGGGGCAGAGGAAGGCACGATAGTTGTAGCAGAAGAGCAATTAGGTGGTAGAGGGCGTTTAGAAAGAAAGTGGCAATCACCTAAATATAAAGGAATATGGATGAGCTTAATTCTAAAGCCTAGTATACCGATAATGAAAACGCCACAGCTAACACTGCTTACAGCTGTGGCAGTCGTTCAAGGGATCCAAGAAGTAACTGGAGTACAAGCAGATATCAAATGGCCCAATGATCTATTGGTGAATGGAAAAAAGTTAACAGGTATCTTAACAGAGATGCAAGCTGATAGCGATAGGGTCCATTCTTTAATCATCGGAATAGGGATAAATGTTAATCAACAACTTGAAGACTTTGCCGCAGAACTTCAGCCTAGTGCAACTTCTATTTATCTTGAAACAAAAACAAGCTGGGATCGAGCAAAAATTATTCAAGGGATTATGATGCACCTTGAAAAATTATATCTTCTATATTTAGAGAAAGGCTTTTATCCTATAAAAATATTGTGGGAAAGCTATTCCATCAGTTTAGGGCAAAAGGTGACTGCCAATACGCTAAATGGAAGTATTGTTGGGTTTGCTAAAGGAATTACTGATGATGGTGTTTTATTGCTTGAAGATGAGCAAGGTGTAATCCATTCCATTTATTCAGCGGATATTTTAATGGAAACATAAATTGCCCATAGTCAGTAGAGTAAGGTTTTTGTTATAATGCTTTTGTCGGGCAGTATCTTAATGAACTGCACCCATTTGTTTAAATGTGCATGAACCATAATTTAATCTGCCTAGATCCACAATTGGACAAGGACAGAGGGATGAAAATAGAAACATAAAACAATCCTTCTATGCTTTGTAGAAGGTTTTTTGTTTGGCTGTTTTCTAAAAGGATTGTTGTTTTTTCAATCGAAAAAAAGAATTAGTTGGAAAAATGGAGCAGCCGAAATACGCGAAGACGCCACGCGGGGATTAGCGAGACTGTCTGAGACTCCGGAGGCGAAGCTGAGGAGACTTAAGCCTAGCCCCACGAAAAGCGAAGTGTGTTCTGGCTACGTGTAATCGCAACAAACTTTACGAAAACAGCCTTTCGTTTAAAACCATTCCCTCTTCCTATTTAAAAGGAGGAAAAACTTAGTGAAAGCTACAACAGACTTTATCAAAATGAAGCAGAAGGCTGAAAAGATTACGATGATCACAGCATATGATTATCCTTCAGCTAAATTAGTTGAACAAGCAGGAACAGATTTAATTTTAGTAGGCGATTCTTTGGGAATGGTTGTACTTGGATATGAGTCAACAGTACCTGTAACGATGGAAGATATGATTCACCATGGAAAAGCGGTAAAACGCGGAGCTAAAGATACGTTTATCGTAATGGATATGCCGTTTATGAGCTATCATTTATCTAGTCGCGATACACTAATTAATGCAACACGCTTAATGCAAGAAACTGGCGCTAATGCTGTGAAAGTAGAGGGCGCGGATGATGTTATTGACCAAATAAAAATCTTAACAAATGCCGGGATACCAGTTATGGCACACTTAGGTTTAACACCTCAATCAGTAGGTGTATTAGGTGGATATAAAGTACAAGGGAAAAGTTCAGATGAAGCAAAACTGCTTGTTGAAAATGCATTGAAATGTCAAGCGGCAGGAGCCTTTGCGATTGTATTAGAGTGTGTGCCGATGCAAGTTGCGAAAGAAGTAAGTGAAAGGCTGGAGATTCCAATAATCGGTATTGGTGCTGGAAGCGATACAGACGGGCAAGTTCTTGTTTACCATGACATTATCACATATGGTGTTGAGCGTGTTGCAAAATTTGTGAAGCAATATACGAATGTGAACGAAGCGATTTCTCTTGCTATCGACCAATATATTTCTGAGGTTAGAATTGGTGCTTTTCCTGAATTAAAGCATAGTTTTCAAATGAAACCTGAAGAAGTGAAAAGCTTATATGGAGGAAAAGCCTAATGAACATTATCACTAACCCACAGCAATTGCAGGAGCTTTCAACTCAATTAAAAAAGGATCAAGTAACAATTGGATTTGTTCCAACGATGGGTTATCTTCATGATGGTCATCGAGCACTTCTCAGAGCTGCCAGAGAGCAAAATGATATTGTTATCATGAGTGTGTTTGTGAATCCATTGCAGTTTGGACCAAAGGAAGATTTAGCTTCATATCCACGAGACTTTGAGCATGATAAACAGGTGGCAATGGAAGAAGGCGTAGATTATTTATTTCATCCAGCTGTCGAAGCAATGTATCCTGTGCAAATGTCTGTGACAGTAAAAGTGGAACGACGTACAGATTGTCTATGTGGCAGATCGAGACCGGGTCATTTTGATGGGGTAGCAACGGTTTTGATGAAACTGTTCCATTTAGCACAACCGACAAATGTTTATTTTGGCAAAAAAGATGCACAGCAAGTTGCTGTTGTAGATGGATTAATTGAAGACTTTCATTTTCCTATTAATCTAGTTGCTGTTAATACTGTTAGAGAAGAAGATGGATTAGCAAAGAGCTCTAGAAATATTCGCTTAACTCCAACGGAAAGGCAAGAAGCTGGAATTCTATATAAATCGCTTAGTATTGCTAGAGGTGAATTAATAAAAGGGAATGTTGATGTAGAAGCACTAAAGAATTCCATTATTGCACTCGTCGAAAAAGAGTCAAGTGGAAAGGTCGACTACTTTGAGATACTAACCTATCCTCAATTAGAGCAGCTAAAGGAGCGAACAGGGAAGGTTATAATTGCGATTGCAGTTCAATTTAGTAATGCGAGATTAATAGATAATATTATCTTTGAATTAAGCAATGCACCTAGATAAACATATTACGATAATGGAGGGTTATCCAAATGTTTCGGATAATGATGAACGGAAAAATCCATCGAGCAACTGTAACGGAAGCAAACTTAAATTATGTTGGCAGTATTACAATCGATGAGGATATTTTAGATGCAGTTGGAATGGTAGCGAATGAAAAAGTCCAAATTGTAAATAACAATAATGGAGCAAGATTAGAAACATATATTATCCCTGGAAAGAGAGGAACCGGGACTATTTGTTTAAATGGAGCAGCAGCAAGACTTGTACAAGTCGGTGATATCGTTATTATTATTTCTTATTGTTATGTTTCAAACGAAGAGCTAATTCATCATCAACCTAAAGTTGCTATTATGGATGAATATAATCGCATTACAACTATTCTTCACCAAGAACCAGAAAAGACAGTCTTGTAATAAATCGAGGCTGGAATATAAATCTTTCAGCTAAAGATAACCCCCAACAATCATACGAAGTGTTAACAAAATTTCGTATGATTGTTGGGATTTTTTATTGTGTTTTTTCTAATTTTGAATTCAAACTATAGGAAGAACAATAAAAAGAATTCTTACATAAAGAACTAACATCTTTCCCTTTTCTCATTTTTATGATACCGTTTGAATGACTGAAAGTTTGAGGTGGACGTAATGAGTAACAAATTTGTAGTAGTTGATTTGGAGACAAACGGTAATTCACCGAGAAAAGGGGATCGAATTATCCAGTTTGCCGCGGTTGTTATCGAGAATGGGAAAATAGTAGAGGAATACTCTTCGTTATTAAATCCTCTCCAGCCGATTTCACCGTTTATTGAAGAATTGACTGGGATAACAGATGAAATGGTGGATTCAGCACCAATTTTTGAAGAGATAGCTGATAAAATTGTTTGTTTATTAGAAGATGCATATTTTGTCGCACATAATGTGTTGTTTGATTTATCTTTTCTAAATGAAGAGTTAGAACAAGCTGGCTTCAGGCAATTTTATGGACCTATTCTTGACACAGTCGAACTAGCAAGGATTTTATACCCAACTGCAGACAGTTATAAATTAACGGATCTTGCAGCACAAGAAGGGATTGTCCATAGTAGACCACATCAGGCAGATAGTGATGCCTATGTGACAGCAGAACTATTGCTATTATTATTGGAGAAGCTGAACGCACTGCCTCAAGTAACAACAAAAAAATTAGAATTCTTAAGCTCATCGCTAAAAAGCGATTTAGATATTTATTTACAAGCTCTGCTGCAAGAGAAACAATCAAAAGTAGAATATATACCTGAAAACTGGGAGGTATATCGGGGATTAACCCTTAAACGCTTGCCTAATAACCTAGCTGGTAATCAAGGAAAAGACTATTCAGTTTCTTTTGATATGGATATAATTGAAAAACGCATGAGAGATTCATTGTCTTTTTATCAGAAAAGAGAAGGGCAATTAAAAATGATGAATGTGGTTCATCGAGCACTAATGGATAATCAGCATGGACTTATTGAAGCTGGAACGGGCGTTGGAAAGTCACTTGGCTATTTAGTACCGGCTGCTTATTTTGCGATAGAGCATAAAAAACAAGTAATTATTAGTACATTTACTACTCAATTACAAGAACAACTTTTTCGTAAGGATTTGCCGTTGCTTAAAAATCTTCTTCCTTTTCCCATTACTTATACCTTGTTAAAGGGAAGAAATCATTATATTAGTTTAGATAAATTTGAAGTCTCTTTAAAAGAACAAGAAGATAACTATGATATTGTCTTAACGAAAATGCAAATTTTAATTTGGTTAACGGAAACAGAAACAGGCGATAAAGATGAATTGAATTTAACGAGTGGTGGCAATAATTATTGGGAAAAAATTAAAAATGACGGCAATTTTTCGTTGCCTATTTCAAAAGAGTGGGCACAGAAGGATTTTTATAGAAGGACTCGTAATGCTGCTCAAAAAGCGAATTTGATTATTACGAATCATGCTTTGCTAGTAAAAGATCTTACAGCAGATCAACATTTACTTCCTGCCTATGATTATGTCATTGTCGATGAAGGTCATCACTTTGAAAAAACAGCGATAAAGCATTTTGGCTTCCGTTTTTCCTATATAGCTGTTCGTTTAAGTATTAATGCAATTGGAACGACTGATCAAAAGCAGCTTATGTACCATTTAGAAAATATGATTGGTGATTCATCTACATCTGAAAAGATCGAGTTCAATCAGTTTATCCTTGCTCTCCATGTAGAATTAGATGAGCTATTTCGATCGGTGCTTTGTTATGTGAAGAAAACAAATCAGCCAAGAAGAGATGGAAAAGGAAGCTATCGTATAAAGAAAAATGATTTGGGAGATTGGAATGGGGTTAAAAGTGTTGCAGAAAGGCTTGTGTTTCTTTGGAAAGATGCAAGAGAGGCTCTTTTAGAAAAAGTTCAGCGGCTAAAAGATCAAGATAGAAAGATCACCTCATCGCAAATGCTCGTAGTGGAAAGAATTGAGTCTATTTTAAATGATTGGTTAGTGTATATAAATCATTTGCGGGAAATGTTCTTACGAGAAGGAGACCATATTGCATGGTTAGAATCAGATAGAAACAACTACCCGAATAATGCCGTTTTATATACGCAACCTTCATCTGTAGCAGAAACTTTGCAAGATATGTTCTTTAGTAAGAAAAAAAGTGTTGTTTTTACATCAGCAACTATAACTGTTAATAATTCATTTGAATATTATATAAAGGTTTTAGGATTAGGAAAAGATTTATTGCAAGTGCAAATCGATTCGCCGTTTAACTACTCTCAACAGGTACAATTGCTTATCCCAACGGATGTACCAGAAGTTAATACGGTATCATTAAATGAGTATGTGTCAACTATTGGTGAACAAATAATTAAAATCGCTCAAGCTACAAAAGGGAGAATGCTAATTCTTTTCACGGCAAATGATATGCTGAGAAAAACGTATGATTATATGAAAGAAAGTGGCTGTCTAGAAGAGTATGCCATCTTGGCGCAAGGGATAACAAATGGAAGTAGAATGCGATTAACACGTAATTTTCAACGTTACGATAAAGCGATATTATTGGGAACAAATAGTTTTTGGGAAGGGATTGATATTCCTGGAGAGGATTTAACCTGCTTAATCATTGTTCGATTGCCGTTTTCCTCACCGGAAGACCCGCTTACTGAAGCGAAAAATGAGCTAATTAAGAACAAGGGTGGAAACCCGTTTTTAGAAAACAGTCTTCCCGAGGCAGTCTTACGTTTTAAACAAGGATTCGGCAGATTAATTCGTACAGAAGAAGATAAGGGATTTATTATTGTATTTGATCGCCGCATTGTGTCTACATCCTATGGAGAGACTTTTTTGCAGTCCATTCCAGCTGTTCCAATTAAACAGCAAAATAGTGATGAAATGGTTAAGTTTATTGAAAACTGGCTAATGTAGGATATGGTACAAAAGAATGGAGGCATTTTAAGATTGTAATTCTTTTTACATAGGCTGTTTCCCAAAAGATTGTTGTTTTTTCAATAGGAGAAAAGAATTAGTTGAAAAAGTGGAGCAGCCGGAATACATGAAGACGCTACGCGGAAAGCGAAGTGTATTCATGTATTCCGGCTGAGCGTAGTAGGAAACAAGCTTTACGAAACAGCCTTTACTTAAATGCCTAGCAAAACATGAAGGAATCTGTTTGAATAATTAGTTGTTTACAAGACAAAAACAACTAATTATTAAATAAAATAATTTCTTTCTATTTATAAATACTGTTATAATAACCTATGAACAAAATACTGTTTTAAAGAAGTGATATAAAAAATGAAAAAATGGATTTGGATAATTATTGTTGTTTTCCTTATTGGACTAGCTGTAAGTATTAATACATATGTTAAAGCAATGAAGCCTGTTAAATCAGCGAGAGAAACGGCGGAAGAAATTGCTATGAATGAAACAGATTTGAAAAATATGGACAGCTTTCAATTATATAATGGAAAAGAATCCTATTATATTTTAGAAGGAAAAAACGATGATAATGAGGATATTATTGTTTGGATTAATGAAAAAACACATCAAGTAACAGAAAAACGAAAAAAAGATGGGCTGACCAAACAAGAAGCGCTTAATATATTATTATCGAAGCAATCGCCAGAAAAGGTCAATGCTGTCCGACTAGGAATGTATGATGGGTTGCCTGTCTGGGAGATTTTTTCTCATACAGACAAGGATTCCATAAACTATCATTGGATAGATTTTGAAACAGGAGAAATCCTGTTAACAATTGAAAATTATTAACCAATAGGAGTGGTAAATAAAAATGAAAATTCAATTAGCAGAAAGAGTTAATACTTTAACGCCATCAACAACATTGGCCATTACTGCAAAAGCAGCGAGTTTAAGAGCAGATGGTCATGATGTAATTGGTTTAGGCGCTGGAGAGCCTGACTTTAACACTCCTCAAAATATTATTGATGCCGCTGTTAGAAGCATGAATGAAGGGCATACAAAATACACTCCTGCATCAGGTTTACAAGCATTAAAAAAAGAAATTGCTGCAAAATTAAAGAGAGATCAACAGTTAGAATACGAAGCAAATCAGATTATCGTCACAAATGGTGCTAAACATGGATTATACACTTTGTTCCAGGTTATTTTGGACAAAGGAGACGAAGTTATTATTCCTACTCCATATTGGGTTAGTTATCCAGAACAAGTGAAGCTTGCAGAAGGAGTACCTGTTTTTGTGGAGGGGTATGAAGCAAATGAGTTTAAAATTACTCCAGACCAATTAAAAAAGGCAATAACTTCTAAAACAAAAGCTGTTATCATTAATTCACCAAGTAATCCAACTGGAATGATTTACACGGAAAAAGAATTACAGGCGATTGGTGATATTTGTCTAGAACATAATATCTTGATTATTTCAGATGAAATTTACGAGAAATTAGTTTATGGAGATAGTAAGCATGTGTCGATTGCCTCTTTATCACCATCACTAAAAGAAGTAACCATTATAATAAATGGTGTTTCCAAATCACATTCGATGACAGGCTGGAGAATTGGGTATGCGGCGGGTTCTAAAGAAATAATAACAGCAATGACTAATCTTGCCAGTCATAGTACTTCGAATCCAACAACACCATCTCAGTATGCTACGATTGAGGCATATGCAGGTCCACAAGATTCAGTGGAAGAAATGCGCCAAGCGTTTAATGAGCGCTTAGATATTATTCATGGGAAATTAAATAATATTCCTGGTTTTTCTTGCTTAAAGCCGAAAGGGGCATTTTATTTATTTCCAAATGTGCAAAAGGCAGTTGAATTAACAGGCTTTAAGTCTGTTGATGAGTTTTCCACAGCATTGTTAGAAGAAGCACTCGTTGCGGTTGTCCCAGGGTCAGGGTTTGGAGCAGATAGCTATATCCGTCTTTCTTACGCGACGTCCTTGGAAAAGTTAGAAGCTGCTGTAAGTCGAATGGAACAGTTTGTAGAAAAGAAAATGGTCGTTAACAAATAAGCGATTTTTGTAGAGGATGTCAATAAGGATTATCGAATCTTACTTGGCATTCTCTTTTCTATTCACCATTTTTAATGGAAGGACGTGTGAAAATCGCTTTAATAGAGATAGAGGTATTGGTTTTTAAATATGAATTTTGTTACCTAGAAGGATCGATAGTGTTGATTGTCTTAGGATGTAAAGGTATAATGTTTTGGTAGAATATTTTTTATCTTAACTAGTATGTTTTCTACTAAGTCTTCTACTAACGGTAGGAAGAAGCGGTTTTAGATATCCTTTATTTTCGTATAGAGAGAACCGCAGTCTCTATTTAAGTACATATATTTATTTGTTTTTGGAGGAGTTAATTGTGATTAAAGCAACTATTGCCGAGTTACCAAAATATGTTGATAAAGAGGTTAAAGTAGGTGCATGGATTGCCAACAAGCGATCTAGTGGTAAAATTGCCTTTTTACAGCTTCGTGATGGATCAGGATTTGTACAAGGAGTAATTGTTAAAAGTGATGTAGCGGAAGAAGTATTCCAAACAGCTAAATCTATTACACAGGAATCATCTGTATATGTTACTGGTACGGTCCAAAAGGATGAACGTTCTCCGTTTGGATATGAATTACTTGTAACAAATGTGGAATTGATTCATACTTCTACAGACTATCCTATTACGCCAAAAGAGCATGGAACAGAATTTTTAATGGATAATCGTCACTTATGGCTGCGTTCAAAACGTCAGCATGCAGTAATGAAAGTAAGAAATGAAATAATTCGTGCTACTTATGAATTTTTCAATGAAAATGGATTTGTGAAGGTAGATCCGCCAATTTTAACTGGAAGTGCTCCAGAAGGTACAACGGAACTATTTGCAACAAAGTACTTTGAAGAAGATGCATATCTGTCACAAAGTGGACAGCTTTATATGGAAGCTGCAGCAATGGCGTTAGGAAAAGTGTTTTCATTCGGACCAACTTTCCGTGCAGAAAAATCAAAAACGCGTCGCCATCTAATTGAATTCTGGATGATCGAACCAGAAATGGCGTTTGTAGAGTTTGAAGAAAACTTAGAAGTTCAAGAACAATATGTTTCTTATGTCGTTCAGTCCGTGTTGAAAAATTGTCAATTAGAGCTTAAAACACTAGGAAGAGATATTTCTAAATTAGAGAATATTACTGCGCCATTCCCAAGAATAAGCTATGATGATGCGATTACATTCTTACATGAAAAAGGTTTTGATGATATTGAGTGGGGAGATGATTTTGGGTCTCCACACGAAACGGCTATTGCGGAAAGTTTTGATAAACCTGTGTTTATTACACATTATCCAACTAAAATTAAACCTTTTTATATGCAGCCACATCCAGAAAGAGAAGATGTTGTGCTTTGTGCAGATTTAATTGCTCCTGAAGGCTATGGAGAAATTATTGGTGGTTCTGAGCGTATTCATGATATGGATCTTTTAAGTAAGCGCGTCGAAGAGCATCAATTAGATCCAGAAACTTATAAATGGTATTTAGAGCTAAGACAATATGGTTCGGTGCCACATTCTGGTTTTGGTCTAGGGCTAGAAAGAACAGTTGCTTGGATTTCGGGAGTAGAGCACGTTCGTGAAACGATTCCTTTCCCAAGACTATTAAATCGTCTATATCCATGATCAAAGAGTAGGGTAGAAAATACGGAAAGTTAGTCTAAGGAAAACCTCACATCGAATTTTCAATGTGAGGTTTCACCTTGTTCACAATCCTCATTTTCTCCCTTCTTCTTTTTGGTAAGCTCCTCACTTCTAGCAACAAATATTACAAAATAATCTTTTGTTAACTATTGCTAGGTTTGGGTGATTTTCATTATTACATGCTTATGGCCAACATGATATACTTGATTAGAGGTGTCTTTAATGAATCAAACAATTTTTTTAAAATGGTTGCAAGAAGGGAATATCAATATTCCTTCCACACTTCTAACAAATTACAAACAATTGAAAATAAATGAAAAAGAATTAGTCCTTTTGTTACAGGTGCACTATTATTTAGAGCGAGGTAATGATTTTCCGACACCGGCGGAAATATCTGCACAAATGACTATAGATATTAATGAATGTCATGAATTATTGAGCCAGTTAATCAGAAAAGGTTTTATTGAAATACTGGATGGTAACAGTGATACCGGAATTCGGTATGAACGCTATTCATTAGAGCCTCTTTGGAATAAATTAATAGAACAATTTTTGCTAAATAATAAAAAAGAAGAAGAAGCTTTAATAGAAAAAGAGGAATCAGATTTATATACTTGCTTTGAACAGGAATTTGGAAGACCTCTATCTCCTTTTGAAATTGAAACGCTAAATATGTGGGTAGACGATGATCAGCATGAAATGGTTATTATTAAAGCAGCTCTTCGTGAAGCAGTAATTTCGGGTAAATTAAATTTTCGTTATATTGATCGGATTTTGTTTGAATGGAAGAAGAATGGTATTAAGACAATCGAACAAGCGAAAAGCCACGGGAAAAAGTTTAGACAGCATCAGACAGCTGGATATAAAGTCGAGCAGAGAGAGGAATCATCAAGTAAAAAAGCAGTACCGTTTTATAATTGGTTAGATCAATAATGCTAAGATTGATACAGTAAGTAAATGTAAGTGAATGACTGATTATTGTGAAGTGGAAGGCTGACTATTAGAGATAATAGGAAAGTAGGTTGCTTCCTTCCTTTACACAATGTTCATTCATATAAAAGTTTGACTACGTAAAACTGGGATTGTTATAAGAATAAATGGTTTAGACTTCATTACAAGACATATCTAGTAGAAAAAAACTACTTGGATAAATGAAAGAATCTCAATCTATTCTTAGGACGACCTTTTTTTGTATGGTTGTTTTCTAAAGGATTGTTGTTTTTTCAATAGGAAAAAGAAATAGTTGGAAAAATGGAGCAGCCGGGATTAGCGAGACAATCTGAGACCCCGGAGGCAAAGCTGAGGAGGCTTAAGCCTAGCCCCACGGAAAGCGAAGTGTATTCCGGTGCGGGTAATCGCAACAAACTTTACGATAACAGCCTATTGTATAGAAGAAAGTTTATTCATTTCGGAGGATTACATGCTAAAAAAAGATGAAATTAGATATTGTCTGGATACGATGGGGGAAATGTTCCCAGAGGCACATTGTGAATTGGTTCATTCTAACCCCTTTGAATTGGTTATTGCCGTATCGTTATCCGCACAATGTACCGATGCACTAGTTAATAAGGTAACTAAAAATTTATTTCAAAAGTATAAAACCCCAGAAGACTACTTAAGTGTTCCCATAGAAGAATTGCAGAATGATATTCGGTCCATTGGTTTATATCGAAATAAAGCCAAAAATATTCAAAAGCTTTGTCAAATGGTTTTGGAAAAATATAATGGTGAAATTCCAATGGATCGAGATGAATTGATTAACTTACCAGGGGTCGGAAGAAAAACGGCCAATGTAGTCGTTTCTGTTGCTTATAATATCCCCGCTATTGCTGTCGATACACATGTTGAAAGGGTCAGTAAACGATTAGGAATTTGTCGATGGAAAGACTCTGTTTTAGAAGTAGAAAAAACTTTGATGAAAAAAGTTCCGAAAGATGAATGGTCTGTGACACATCATCGTATGATTTTTTTTGGAAGGTATCACTGTAAGGCGCAAAATCCTCAATGTGCGGTTTGTCCACTTTTAGCTTTGTGTAGAGAAGGAAAAAAAAGAATGAAGACTAAAGGTGTTGTATAATGGATAATCATCAATTAGATGCACCAATTGAGCTTTTATATGGACCGTTCCCGGTTGTAAAAAAATTTCCTTCTATCGTGACTGATTGCTTAGTATTAACACCAGCTTTTTTACATGAAGCTAATTATTACCATAATAAAGAAGGTTATCAGCCTTGGAATACAGCAAACTTTTCTGAATGTGTAAAATTGGTTTTGGAAAAGTGGAAACAGCTTAAACAGGAATTACAATCGTTTGCAGAAGAGAGGGATACGATTAGACTTCAGCAGGGACTAACGATTGGAATGGAATACTTTTTAGAATGTTTATATTGGCTTAACGAAAAACCAGTCGTATTAAGAAATGGTTTGGTAGACAGTAGCTTAGAAATAAAACCTTTCAATTTAGAAGATCGGCTCCAGTTTATTCTAAAAAGATTAAATGGGTATCATTCCTATAAACAATTGGATGAGCTGTTTAAAGAATTAGAAAAACAGCATGCGATCAAATTAATAAGATTGAATAGAAAATCTAAATAAAAGAAGAGGACCATTCCGGTTGGAATTGTCCTCTTCTTTTACACGTCAGTTTATCCTACTCTTACTGTCCATAAAGGGGCCGCTTGGTTCAACTAACCATAAGTGGGGACCCACACTTATGGAAGTTTTACTTTATTGGGAATCATTTCGATTCTGTTCTCTATTTCGGCTTTGGTTTTGGTTAGCATCATTGGAATTCGTATTATTTTGACCATTGTTGTTACCAGTATTGTTTCCACTATTATTTCCACCATTATTGCCATTATCGTTGTTATTCCCGTTATTGTTACTTTGATTGTTGTTATTTTCTTCCCCATTATCAGAGTCTTCATTGTCTCCATCATCCTGATTGTCATCAGAATCTTCGCCATTAGGATCGTCTTGGTCATCCTCGTCATCTATTGTCTCATTTGGATCCTCAGGTGGCTGTTCCTCGATTTTTGCTGGGACGGAAATACTGCCAGATGCAGGATCACTATCCTGATCATTTTTAATTGCTTTTACAGTAAAGGTATAGGTGCTGCCAGGCGTTGGTTTGGCAATCTTTAAGCTTGTGTCAGAAGTAACAGTCAATTGCTCATTAGCTCCACCATCAACACTTACACTTACGTCAAATTTGACGCCCTCTTTGTCACCATAGTCCCAAGATAGATCGATTTCATCACTGTTCTCATTATAAGTTGCTTTCACTCCAGTAGGAGTATTAGGTTTATTGTACTTTTGTGATACTTCGTTCAGAATATTTCCTTTAACGGCATACTCGGTTTGGATTTGACTACTTGGTGTATAAGAACTTGCTAATCTTGCCGGAAACGTACCTTTTTCGATTTTTACTGTTTCAACACTATCAGGCTTCTTAAAATCAGCTGTTTCTACATCTTCCGAAATATGGCTCATCACTGCTTTGAAAATCTGTTGAGCAATTTTCTGGTTTGGTCCAGGAGTGAGTGGGTTTTTGCGTTCCGTGTATCCAGTCCATACGGCCATAGTAAAATTAGTTGTATAGCCAGCAAACCAAGCATCTGGAACACTTCTAGAATCTGTTATGCCCCATTTGGTTCGTTCTTCTTGCGAATAGTTGGTCGTTCCTGTCTTACCAGCAACAGGCAATCCTGGAACATTAGCAAGATTTCCCGTTCCATCACTGCTTGTAAGTACACCTTTTAACATATCAGTTATGAGGAATGCGGTATAATCCTGCATCACTACTTTTGATTTAGGCTCCATATTTATTTTAGTACCATCTTTTAATTTAAAGGAGCGCACAGCATGTGGTGTATTATATACACCTTCATTACCAAAGGCACTATATGCTCCAGCCATTTCTAGTGTGCTAGCTTCAAATGCTCCAATAGCATAGGATTCATAGGCATTCTCTAGCGGAATGCCTAGATTTACTGCAAAATCTTTAGCTTTTTCAGCACCGACTGCTTGGAAAGCTTTAAGAGCAGGAATGTTTCTTGACATTTCTAACGCTTTTCGCATAGTCATAGATCCCTTATAGCTATTATCCCAGTTACTAATTGGTGTTCCATTTGAATAGGTAGTACGCTCATCTACAATCGTTTGATAAGTTCCCCATTTTAAATGTTCAACAGCTGGACCGTAGTCAAGGATAGGCTTAGCGGTTGATCCAGGCTGGCGCTTCATATCTGTTGCATAGTTTGTCCCGAGCTTTACATCTGGATCGCGGTCACCTCCAAGAGCTAAAATTCCGCCTGTTTTCGTATCTAGTAAGGTAATTCCAGCTTGGAATTGTTCGTCAGGGAATGGGACAATCTCTCCTTCGTACATTAATTCTTCCACATATTCCTGTGCTTCTTTATCCATCGTTGTATAAATTTCTAATCCATCTGTAAATACATTAACATCTGGATATTTTTTCTCGATTTCGGCAATAACTTGTTTTATAAATGGATCATACGGTAGATCATTTGTTTGACGATCCTCTTTTGCAACTAATGAATCTTCCACAGAAGTCTTTTGTGCTTCTTCCATTTCTGCTTTTGAAATATATCCATGTTGATGCATTAAGGATAAGACAATATTACGTCTTTTTTCTGCCCTTTCTGGATTATTAAATGGATTATAGGCATTTGGCGCCTGTGGCATTCCTGCTAAGAGGGCAGCCTCTGGCAATGTTAACTCGTCTAAGTTTTTATCAAAATAAACTTTTGCTGCGGTTTTAACCCCGCTCATATTTTCAGACATAAAGATTTTATTAACATACATTTCAAATATTTCTTCTTTTGAGTACTTGCGTTCTAACTCTAAGGCAAGCCATGCTTCTTGTGCTTTACGATTTAATGTTTTTTGTGGCTGGTTAAAGAAGAAGTTTTTCACAACTTGCTGTGTTATCGTACTTGCGCCTTCTGAACCAAAACCATTTCTAAAGTTTGCTATTACTGCCCCACCTAAGCGGATAGGATCGATTCCATGATGTTTAAAGAAGCGTGAATCTTCGGTTGCGATAAACGCATCTTTTACTAAATCAGGGATATCTTCATAGTTTACATAGTCCCGATTTACGGCACCTACTTTTGCTATCTCCTTATTATTCTTGTCATAGATCGTAGAAGAAATAGGGTCCTTTAAAGTCTCTGGATTCAATTCGGGTGCATCTTTAACCATTATGGCAAATGTTACTCCGCCTGCAATAATACCAATGATACCGATTGTTAATAAAATAAGCAGAACGCGTTTAAACAAATTCTTACCACTTTTTTTCTGTGCTTTTTTAGGAGCATTTTTCTTTGAGGTTTCCAGTTGTTTGCGGCGCTCCTCTCGCGTTTGATATTTATCTGTCATAATTGTTCCTACCTTTCTTTCTAAAAACAAAAGGAATTAGTTGAATTCATAAATAGTATCAATCACTTTAATATAGTCAATTCGAGGCTGATAACCTAGGCTAATGGAATGACCATTGATTGCTAGTTCTTGTTTTGTGATCGATTTTCTTCCGCCATTTATCATTCTTTCCCAAAATATAAAGAGTTTTCCTGCATCTAAGTAGAATATTTCATTTGTTTCTGAAAAAGAGATAATGACAAAGCAAATTCCTTGTTGTTCACATACCATCCGCATATGTTTAATTTGGTGTTCATGGAAGTTATTAAGCGGAAAAGAAGTAGTATGCTTCGTTTCTTTCGCTTCAAAGTCGACATATTTTCCTTTATAAACACCGTTATAGTCTGTAGTGGAAGCTTGTTTAAAATAGGCTTCTTTAATGACGGCAGCACTTCTCTTCGGATAATCGACTTGAACGATTTGAACAGGTGTCGGCTTTTTATGTATGACGGCCTTCCCAAATTCTAAGTAATACTTATTCGTTTCATTCAAATCATCTTCTAAGTTCATTCCTCGGTTACTATAACTTATTTTTTTTTGCGATTTAGTATTTACATTTTTTACAGGTGTATATCTTTTTCCATTTGGATAATGAATCTTCATTTTTTCACCTCACAAAGATTCTTTCAAAGTATAACTTATTGCAATCAACAAACAATAATACCATAAAGCGTTCATAAGAGGTGAACAATTTGATAGGTAAAAAATCATATTTTTCTTCGTTAGAAGAAGAAAAACTTATAACTAGAATAAGGCTAATTACCGATAAGTGCAACTTAGACAATATTTCAAGGACCAAAGCCTATCTCTGCTATTATAACAAAAATAAAGAAATCCAATGGGCATTTCTTGCAAGCCAAGTTTCAAGAAATGCTGGCTGGAATATGGGTGATTTAAATGGACTATGGCTGCCGCAAGTAGTTAGTCAGGAAAAAAGGAAGCAAATCTACTTGACCTATGAGAAAGCAAACTGGCTTATTTTTAATGATGCATTTCCTCAATTACTACTCTATGAATATTCGACGAAAAAAAACTTGCCAATGTTTCATTTATTAAAGTTTTTTCAAGTTTCCTCTTTTATGGAAGAAGAATGGTTAAAGTATTGGGAGACAAAGAATAAAAAAAGATTAATGAATAGTTTAATTATCAATGAACAAAATGTGATTCAACAACCTGTCATTGAAAACGCAAGAATCAAGCATCATGTCCTTCATTACTTTCCGTATCTTTTTCAGGATTTTCTCCATTTTAATGCCGTACTTTTTCCAACTTTACAAGGGAAACTTTACGGGGCTAGCGTTTCTAACTTCACTTCTCTTAACGAACGAATTAAGCTAGGGAATACATTAGCAAGCCTTTTATTTAAATCTAATTTATATCAAGAGTTCTATGATTTTGCAAGAAAAATAGAACATACTGGTTCAAGATATGATTATGAAAAATATATATACCCAAAATTAGCCAATACGACACCCATACTCCGAGTTGCTTATCCGGTAGTCAAGCATCGTGAAGGGAAAAGAAAGGATTGGTATAAAAAGAAAATAAAGAAAAAGTGGCAAACATGTAGCGAGCATAATGAACCCTTGCTTATAACGGATTGGTACTTGAAAAAGCAGCAAACATTACATGAACTGATTCGTCAGGGAAACAAGTGGTTTTAACACATTAATAATAATTTTTTGTCGAATTTTAAACCAGTTATAAAAAAATAAACTTTCTTTGCCGAATCTCTTCTAGTTTTGTCAACTGAGCAGGATAGTTCATAAAAAAAAAGAAAAGAGTATGTATTAAAAATAGCTTGGAGGGATTTGTATGGAAAAGAATTATACAAAGGAAAAGTTATTGATTATGTTGGAGGAGATTCAAGAGGAATTAGAAATACTAGATGCTACACTTTTGAATGCAAGGAATCAAAAAACACAACTAGTAAAAAAACATATGACTTCATTAAATAATATAGAAAAAGGAATGGCTGCTATGGAGAAAAAAATTGCAGCAAGCCAATCGGGGCTTCCTTCTAATGTTCCTCCAAGACAAATGCCTCTTTACTTGAACTTAGCAAAGTAAATCGTTAAAATAAAGTAATTAACGATAAAGGGTAAATGGAGTGGCAAAATTGACCGAAAACCATCAACTAATGGAACATACAGAAAAACTTCTTGAGGCAGTGGAATATTCAATAGAGACCTTCTATAAAGTGAAGGAAACTGGAGCAAATGGGGATTTTTATGAAACCGTACGCCCGTTTGCGAATCGCATCAAAGATTTAAATGAGGAATGGAAGGAAATGGCTAAATTATGGGTGCAGAAATCAAAGCCTGACTACCTAAATGGCATTCAAATTAATACAGCATCTGATCATATAGAAATTATTTCAATCCAAGCTTTTTTTGCCCAAACGAGTAAGAAACGTTTTCTGGATTCTGCAAAATCTGTAAAGTATATACTGCAAACTTTACTTGATGCTCTAAAAGCGGAAGGTCAATAAGGGAATATCAAAAGGGAGAAGAAAATTCTTTTTTTTTTGTCTTTTTATTTATTATATAAAAAACCTAAGTATCAGTGCCTTTTGAAAGGAGTAGTATAGGTAATGAGTAACTGTTAGCAAGAGAAAGCAGGCAAAGGTAACAGAAGAGCCTTTGCTGCCGAAACGTTCCATATGCAGTCAGCAATTAAGGGGAAATATCCCTTACTAAATAAGTGTTTTGGAAAATGAATGCACAGTCTAGGCGAAATCATCATATAGTAGATAAGGATATCTTTAACGTGGGAGGATAGAATTTCATGTATAGAGCATCTAATCGCCAAAGAAGGAATGTACCTTATCAGACCGCTTATACTCAACCAAATATACAACAAATGCCGACCGATAATAGACAGTACCATCCATATATGAACCAAGGACAATGGAATGGGGCAGGAATGAACGGACAAAACTTCTATAACATGCCAATGCATCCGAATTATCCAAACAATCAACCAAGTTATTATCACCCGCAAAATGCTTATAAAAACAATACACAAGACATCTTTCAAAATCCACTTCATTATATGGAGAATGGTGACATGAACCAGTACTCTTCTAATCATATGAATCAAAATCAAGGATTTATGAATCCATATCCAAAGCAATCGTTTATTCCGAAAAAACAAGGCAATATGAAAAGTATCATGAACTCTTTTAAATCACAAGATGGATCTTTAGATTTTAATAAGATGATGGATACGGCTGGTATGATGATGAACGCGATGAACCAGGTGACAGGATTGGTAAAAGGGGTCGGCGGAATCTTTAAAGTATAAGTACATTACGACGAAATAAGAAGAGGCTGGGACAAAACTAAATAGCCAATCTGTAAAGACGAACAATCTCTAATTTATCTCTTAAATAAAGGTTTCTTTTATACAATGGTTATTTATGTTTTTAAATATAGTCAAGTGTAAAAACTAATTCGTTCCATTGCGCTACAGAAACTCGCTTTCCGCGGGGAGCAACCTAAGCCTCCTCGGCTAAAGCCTGTGGGGTCTTAGGTTTTGCTCTACTTCCCGCAGGAGTCGAGTGTCTTCCGCTCCATTCCACTCCGTTTTTAAAGGCAATACCCTAAAAAATATTGTTTTTTTAGAAAAAATGAATTAGTAGGAAATATGGAGCAGCCTGAATACACGTAGACTCCTATGGGAGCTGCGAGAAAGTCCGAGACCCTGCAGGCCATAGGCCGAAGCGGCTCGGCGCTCGCCCCATGGAAAGCGAAGTGTATTCAGGCTGCGGATATTAACACTAACTGTACTGAAACAACCTTTTATAAAACTAATAAAACCCGAACAACCATTTAGGATTCTTTGATAGTTGTTCGGGTTTATCTATGGCTGGAATACTTATGTCCCAGCCTTCATTTCTTTTTCTCTACTTACCAGCGGTGTGCTTTTGCATTACTTCTTAGAATAATATTTGTTTGAGACATTTGCGTATGCCCATTAACTTGGGACTTAGAACGTTTCGGTCTCGTCCAATTGTGATGAAAAAGCGCAGAGTGAGAATCCAACTGATCTTTATAACTCATCTTATCACCTCAGGAAGTAAGATTAGAAAGAAATTAAATGGATGTAAAAGGAATCTCTCCTTCTCCGTTAATGGAAGGAGAGTATTTCTTACGTGCATCCACTATTAATATGTGCAGATAATATAATATTTACTCTCTTGGTTTACGGATTTTGATCTTCAATCATTATTTTTTTGCCTTTTTGTTTTGGAACTTTAATTGTTAGCAAGCCATTTTTATAGGAAGCGGTCACTTTCTTTTCGTCTATAGGGTGTGGGAAAGCAATGCTTCTACTCCTTTTATTAAACATTTGACTTGTATGAAAGGTTTTAGCTTGGGTGTTTTCTTCTGTAATGATTTCCTGGTGGTTCACACTGATTGTTAAATAATGGTCATAAATGTCTAGTTGAATTTGCTCCTTATTCATTCCAGGTAGCTCTGCTTTAATCGTTGTTCCCTTTTCCGTTTCATTCACGCTAATTGGAAAAGTCATATTGGGAAATGGATTGCTAAAAAATTCATCCATTTGTTGAAGAAAGTTTTTCACTGGCTTTTCCTGAAAAAACTGATTCATGGAACGCATGAAACCATTAAAGGGTTGAGGGGTTTTCTCTTTTTTGTTTGGATCCATTGGGAAATTTGAAGACATAGTACATCACTCCTTACATAAAAAACATGAACGAAAGATTAATATGTTTTATCCCCATTAAAATAAGGGAAGAAAACTGCAAATGAATAGGCCTTTTTCTACTTATACTATGCCTAATAAAATGGATTGGTGTTTGATTCCTCTTTTTTTACTTCATAAAAAATGAATAAGATTTGCTTATAAAAAAAAGTGGTATATTAAATGAAAGGCAGTTTTCTCAAAAATGTTGTTTCTTCAATAGGAAAAAAGAATTAAAGGCAAAATGGAGCAGCCGGAAAGCAAGTGTATTCCGGCTACGGGGAATAGCCATAAACTTTACGAAAACAGGCTTTAGAATAAAGCCAAATGAAAGGTAGAAAGGAAGTTTGTATAAATGAAAAAAATCACAATTGGAAACGAACAACTATCCTATATAGAGCATGGGCAAGGAGATACGATTGTTTTAATACATGGTTTTTGCGGAAGCGTCGATTATTGGGAGTATATTTTGCCCTTACTATCTGATAAATACCATGTAATTGCAGTAAACTTAAGAGGACATGGCAGCTCAACTTATAGTGGAGCCCCATTTGAGATAGAAGATTTAGCGAACGATATGAATAAGTTATTAAAAAAATTAGGTATCGAACAAGTGTATATGTTTGGGCATTCCCTTGGTGGATATGTAACATTGGCTTTTGCAGAGCTTTTTGGAAAGAGCCTAAAGGGATTTGGTTTAATACATTCCACAGCATACTCAGATACAGATGCAGGAAAAGAAGGAAGATTGAACGCAATACGAAAAATTCAAGATCTTGGAATAGAAGAGTTTGTTAATGGGCTAATTCCTAATTTATTTGCCGACGAATCTCTCATAACTTTACCTAACGAAGTGGAAAAGGCGAAAAGAATTGGCTATGGAACAAACGGAATTGCGGCAATGGAGACACAGGCAGCAATGAGAAAAAGACCAGATAGAAATGGAGTAATCGAACAGGCAAATGTGCCAGTTTTATTGGTAAAGGGGACAAAAGATAAAGTGGTTTCATTAGATCGTGTTGCTTCTTCTTCAAGCCAAAATGTTTCAGAAGTTAGATTAGATACAGGTCATATGAGCATGCAAGAAGCTCCCGAGGAGTTGGCAAAAGCAATTCGTTCATTTATCCCAAGTAAGACTCTAACCTAAAAGCTAATGAGAAATACGAGGAAGATAGGCGGGAGATCAACTGTCCGTAAATCCGATTGGTTCAACTAACCATCAGTGGAGAGGAAGAAAAATCCCCACTGATGCAAGTTTCACTTTATTTCATCAAATAGTAAATAATGGTTCTTTTTTTCTTTTTAAAACCTCTTTCAAATCGAACGTCCATTCGATAAAATAGATATATTAGAGGTGAAACAAATGAAAGTACGTAAAAACCTACAAGAAATTATCAAGGAACTAAAAACAAAGGAAGAATACAAGGAAAGAATTTCCTATTGGCATACAATCGAAGCAAAGGAAGCTGTAACAGTTCCACTACCCGATGATTTATTGCCAAATTTAAAAGATGCTTTGCAAAAGCGAGGAGTAACACGGCTTTATACACATCAATATTCGTCATATCAGGCGATTAGAGAAGGGGAAAGCATTGTAGCTGTTACACCAACTGCATCAGGTAAAACCCTTTGCTACAATCTTCCTGTCATTCAGTCCATTGCAGAGAACAAAAATGCACGGGCGTTATATATGTTCCCTACAAAGGCTCTTGCACAAGATCAGAAAAGTGAATTAAATGAATTAATTGAAAGTGCTGAACTACAGATAAATAGTTATACATATGACGGAGATACACCAGCTTCTATTAGACAAAAGGTTCGAAAAGCTGGACATATCGTTATTACAAACCCAGATATGCTTCATTCTGCCATTTTGCCACATCATACAAAATGGGTATCACTATTTGAAAATCTCAAATATGTCATTATAGATGAGTTGCATATTTACAGAGGCGTTTTCGGCAGTCATGTAGCTAATGTTATCCGCAGATTAAAGCGAATTTGTGCGTTTTATGGAAGTAATCCTATCTTTGTATGCACATCAGCAACTATAGCAAATCCAAAGGAATTAGCAGAGAATTTAACCGAACAACGTGTACATCTAATAAATAATAATGGTGCTCCAAGTGGAAAGAAACATTTCGTTTTTTATAATCCTCCTATTGTGAATATTCCCTTGAATATAAGGAGAAGTGCTACTTTAGAAGTGCGTCAAATAGCAGGAGAGCTGTTGAAAAATAAAATTCAAACAATTGTTTTTGCCAAAAGTCGTGTTCGTGTAGAGATTTTGCTTACCTATTTGCAAGGTCTTGTGAAATTTCAACTTGGTCCTAAATCGATTCGTGGCTATCGAGGCGGCTATTTGCCAACAGAAAGAAGAGAAATAGAGCAAGGGTTGCGACAGGGGAATATTTATGGAGTTGTCAGTACAAATGCATTAGAACTAGGTGTTGACATTGGACAACTGCAAGCCTGTGTTATGACAGGATACCCTGGTACGATTGCGAGTTCATGGCAGCAAGCAGGACGAGCAGGCCGTAGACATGATGAATCCCTTGTCATTATGGTGGCAAGCTCAAGCCCCCTAGACCAGTATATGGTAGCGAACCCTGACTATTTCTTTAGCAGAAATCCAGAAACAGCGAGAATAAATCCTGACAATCTTATTATTTTAATTGATCATATGAAATGCGCTGCATATGAGCTTCCTTTTAAAGAAGGAGATACATTTGGAAAGTGTGAAATTAGGGAAATACTCGAGTTCTTGACAGAAGAGCGAATCCTTTTTCAAAACGGGGATAAATGGTATTGGATGAATGATTCTTTTCCAGCACATAATATAAGTCTTCGTTCAGCATCACAAGAGAATATTGTGATCATTGATATCTCAGATGTAAGTAAAAGCAGAGTAATTGGAGAAAGTGATCGTTTTTCAGCAATGACGCTCTTACATGAAGAAGCAATTTATATGCATCAAGGAATTCAATATCAAGTAGAGAAGCTTGATTGGGAAGAAAAAAAAGCATATGTCCGTGAGGTAAGTGTTGATTATTATACAGATGCAAATTTAGCGGTATCTTTAAAGGTTTTAGAAGAAGATAATAAAAATAACTATCCTAAGGCGGAAACTGGCTTTGGTGATGTTAGCATTATAGCAATGAGCACCATTTTTAAAAAAATAAAATTTGAAACCCACGAAAATATTGGTTCTGGTCCGATTACGCTTCCAGAAGAAGAACTTCATACGAACGCAGCTTGGATTTCCTTTCAGCCAAACGAGCTAGAATGGGAACAAGAGCAAACAGAGCAAGGCTTAATAGGGGCAGCCCATGCCTTAAAGCATATAGCACCATTACTTGTAATGGCAGACCCTCAGGATTTGCATGTAGTTCCACAAGTAAAAGCAGAGCATAATGAAAAAGCAACGATTTTCTTTTATGATCAATATCCTGGTGGAATCGGCTTAAGTAAAAAAATATTTGAAGAAATGCCTGCTGTATTAAGAGAAGCAAAAAAAATGGTGAAAAATTGTTCCTGTGAGTATGGCTGTCCTTCCTGTATAGGTACGGAGAGTCATGGAAATAACAGTAAACGAGATGTAATTAAAATTCTCTCTCTTTTAGAGAATAGTAATTTTTCCATATAAGGGGATTAATATGTCTATTAAAAATAAATTAAGCAGGATGAAGTCTCATTTGAAAAAAGAAGAACAGCCCCTCCTTGTGAAAAATCCCGTGGGAAATAAGAGCATTATCCCATTCATGGAGCAGTGGAAGCAGGAGAATGTGTCTCCTTATTGGTTAGATAACGAGTATTGCTTAATTCGCGAAGTTCGATATTCACTTGATTATACGCATGGCAACTATACGTTCCGAGAGTTTTGCCACGTTGTCGATGATTGGAATAATGCAACCTATGACCATCCACTTTCAGCAAAAGGCCATCAAGCGAGTGATTTATTCTTTTTTGATACAGAAACGACAGGACTTGGAGGAGGAGCAGGGAACACTATCTTTATTCTTGGATATGCACAGCTTATAAAAAATGAGATTGTTTTAAAACAGCATGTTTTGCCACATCCTGGGGCAGAAATACCTTTATTTAATAGTTTCCTAGAGAACGTAGACTATTCGACTTTAGTAACCTATAACGGTAAGGCATTTGATTGGCCTCAGGTGAAAACAAGACATACGTTAATTAAAGAGCATGTACCAAAGCTTCCTGAATTTGGCCACTTTGATTTATACCACGCGGCAAGAAGGATGTGGAAGCATCGTTTAGAAAGAACGAAATTGTCGATAGTAGAAGCAGAGATTCTCGGAGTAAAGCGAGAAGATGATGTACCTGGGTTTCTTGCTCCCATGATTTATTTTGATTTTGTTGAACGAAAAAATCCAGAAGGTATGCTTGGCATTCTTAAGCATAATGAAATAGATATTCTTTCTCTAATCACTTTGTATACACATCTAAGTTACCAATTGTTAAGAAAGGATCAGCAAATTAGTGCGAAAGAAACGTTAGAAGTAGGAAAGTGGTACACGCTTATCGGACAGACAGATATTGCAAAGCAAAATTTACAGAGTATTGATGAACAGAATAAAGAAGAGTTGTTAGAGGCAGCCTTTTTATTGGCCAAACAGTATAAAAAAGAGAAGAAGTTTGAAGATGCCATTATTTTATGGCGGAAAATTATCGAAACTTATACAAAGAAGACAAACCCGGTAGTTGTTATACAATCGCTGATTGAACTTGCTAAGTTTGCGGAACATAAAGAGAAAAATATCCAAAATGCATTAACTTATACAGAAAAAGCGCAATTTATACTTCGAGAGCATCAAGAGCTACTTAGAATAGAACCAGAACTTCAAAAAAGGTACGAACGTCTAGAAAAAAAACTGCATACGATTAAAAGAAATCAATTATTCCATTAATAACCTAGTTGTTTGTATGCTCGTTCCCTATTAAAATAGTAAGTGGTTCATTTATCCTACTCTTAACGGGCAGCAATTCCTCGAGCTCAAGCGATAGTTAGTTAGGGGTTGAAACTCTTGCCTAAAGGTCCGATAAGTGTAACTAACCCATCAGTGGGGAGAAGGAAATACCCCCAATAAATGAAATACTAATTTGGAGTGGACGAATTTGTATAAAGTAGTTATGTGTATGTTTTTTGTTCTTGTTTGTTTAACCATTATTTTATTTACAACTCTAAAAGACAGCTTTTATGCACATTTATAAAATGATTTTAGGTAGCTCTTGCATGAAATATAAAAAACCAAAGCAAAATAGGTGTTTGTATTAGTACAAGATTATCCCTTTCTACATAAGTTGTTACTGTAAGATAATTAATTTATTGAGAGGAGATTTTCTTATGCATTGTAAACCTAATAACATTTTACCTGCAGTAGTTCATCCAACTAAATGTTGTGTGAATAGCACATATTCAAATAATATTGTGCCACATATTCATCCCACACATACAACTACTGTAAATCATGTGAACTATGAGCACCAACATTATTTCCCACACACTCAATCTGCTGAGACTGTGGTAACTAACACTCAAGCTAATATGGGTCCTGCTCCAGCTCCATATCCAGTAGCTCCTGTTGCACCTGCTTATCCAACAACTGGAGGAATTCCATTTACTGCTACTGGTCAATTGTTCCCAGGTCAACCTGGAACGCCTGGTATGCCTGGTGCATTTCCTTTTAGAAAAAAATAAGTAAGAGGAAGAGGCTGGGACAAAACTAGATAGCCAATCTGTAAAGACGAACAATCTCTAATTTATCACTTAAATAAAGGTTCCTTTTATACAATGGTTATTTATGTTTTTAAATATAGTCAAGTGTAAAAACTAATTCGTTCCATTGCGCTACAGAAACTCGCTTTCCGCGGGGAGCAACCTAAGCCTCCTCGGCTAAAGCCTGTGGGGTCTAAAGATTGCTCTACTTCCCGCAGGAGTCGAGTGTCTTCCGCTCCATTCCACTCTGTTTTTAAAGGCAATTCCCTAAAAAATATTGTTTTTTTAGAAAAAATGAATTAGTAGGAAATATGGAGCAGCCTGAATACACGTAGACTCCTATGGGAGCTGCGAGAAAGTCCGAGACCCTGCAGGCCATAGGCCGAAGCGGCTCGGCGCTCGCCCCATGGAAAGCGAAGTGTATTCAGGCTGCGGATATTAACACTAACTGTACTGAAACAGCCTTTTATAAAACTAATAAAACCCGAACAATCATTTAGGATTATTTGATAGTTGTTCGGGTTTATCTATGACTGGAATACTTATGTCCCAGCCTCTTTCGTGTAGACAAAAAAATATTCTGGAACCGATTATTTTCGTTCATTTTATCGAATACTTATCATATAATGAAAACTGTAATTACAGACTAGCAGTAAAAATGAGAGCGATTGTCTCAGAAAAAGCATAATTTCTTTATCCTACGCTTAACGGACAGTAAGACTCCCCCATAAGCTTTTTTAACTAACCATCAGTGGGGGAGGAAGGAAAACCCCAACTGATGGAAGTTTCACTTTATGGGATTGTATATTTATGATATATTTTATAGTAACAATGGTAAAGATGAAGGAGTTACTTATACGATTATGAAAATAGCCGTCATTTCTGGCTATAAGCCTTATGAAATTGGAATTTTTAAGCGAGATGAACTAGCTGCAGAATACATAAAATTAGCAATTAGAAAGAACTTACAGGCAATGCTAGAAGAAGGACTGGAGTGGGTGTTAATTAGTGGGCAGCTTGGTACTGAACTATGGGCAGCTGAAGTGGTATATGATTTGCAGATGGAAGAATACCCAGACCTAAAGCTGGGTGTTATTACTCCGTTTCTTGAACAGGAACAGAACTGGAAAGAGGCAAATCAAGAATGGTATGAAGAAATAATCATGCAGGCTGATTTTGTTGATTCTGTTTCAAAAAAGCCATATGAAAGTCCTCGACAACTAAGAGATAAAAATATATTTCTACTTAAAAAAAGTGATGTGTTACTACTTTTTTATGATGATGAGAACCCTGGTAGTCCCAAGTACTTGTATGAACTCGCACAAATGTATCAGGAACAAAATACTTATGAAATTCGTAAAATTCAATTTTCAGATTTACAAGATATTGTGGAAGAAGCAAGGTTTAATGAAGAGTATTAATAGATTTATTGACAAAAATGCATATATTTGAAAAAATAATTGAGATAAATGGTAATCGACTGAGGTGAGCGATAAATGCTATCAGATAAAATGAAATTAACAGCAAAAGATATTTTAGAGAAAGAATTTAAAACAAGTGTTAGAGGTTATAAACCAGAAGAAGTAGATAAGTTTTTGGATTTAATTATTAAAGATTATGAAACCCTTCACCAAGAAATTGAAGAACTACAACAAGAGAATTTACGTTTGAAGAAGCAGGCAGAGGAAGCTAGCCGCAGACAACCTGCACCAACTACAGCTGGAACTACTAATTTTGATATCTTAAAAAGATTATCTAATTTGGAGAAGCATGTATTTGGAAGCAAGTTATACGATTGATTTCATCACCAAGAAGCTATTCTTTTTATCCACTCTTAACGGCCAGTAAGACTCCCGCCTCAAGCTTATGAGCATACGAGGAAGAAAGGTGGGAGATCAACTGTCCGTAAAGGTCCGATTGGTTCAACTAACCATCAGTGGGGGAGGAAGGAAAACCCCACTGATGGATGGTTCACTTTATCCAACAAGATAGAAAGTTAATAATTACCTATAATAACCATTGCAATAGATAGGTAAAACAACTATAATAGCTATTGTATCAATAAAACGCTTTGGTAATCGCTGCAAACTTTGTTTGTAGAGGAAAGTCCATGCTCGCACAGGCTGAGATGCTTGTAGTGTTCGTGCCTAGTCAAAAAATAAGCTAGGGCAGCATATCTATGCTGACGGCAGGGAAAATACCTAAGTCTTCGGATATGGTATGAATACCTTGAAAGTGCCACAGTGACGTAGCCTTGTCAGAAATGACAAGGGTGGAACGAGGTAAACCCCACGAGCGAGAAACCCAAATTATGGTAGGGGAACTTTCTCTGAGGAAATGAACGGAAGAGAAGGACAGAAATTATTTTCTGTAGATAGATGATTACCGCCTTAGTACGAGATGAGAGTCGTATGAGTACAAAGGAACAGAACATGGCTTATAAAGCGTTGAGTTGATTTATGATGAAGATAACATTACAAAGGGTGACACGTAGATTTGTGTCTGATATGCTGTAGAATTTCGTTTTAAACAGTATGTCATGCATATAATCTGGTCATCCTTTTTATATGGAATATACTCAATTTGTTGGAAAAAATAGTATCGCATTTATACATAAAAAAATTATTTTAATGACGACAAAGGAGATTTTATGAGGGAATTTGACTTAATTGCTACTGCAGCTATGGGCCTTGAAGCAATAGTTGCAAAAGAAGTAAGAGGGCTAGGATACGAGTGTACAGTAGATAATGGGAAAGTTTTATACAAAGGTGATGAAAGAGCTATTGCAAGAAGCAATATGTGGTTACGTACAGCTGATCGCGTAAAAATCAAAGTAGCAGAATTTAAAGCTACTACATTCGATGAGCTTTTTGAAAAGACGAAAGCGATTCGTTGGGAAGAATATCTTCCTGTGAACGCACAATTTCCTGTTTCGGGTAAATCGGTCAAATCAAAGCTGTTCAGCGTATCCGATTGTCAAGCGATTGTAAAAAAGGCAATTGTTAATCGAATAAGCACGCATTATAAGAAAACAGGTTGGCTAGAGGAAAATGGTGCATTATTTAAGATAGAAGTTGCTATTTTAAAGGATATAGTTACATTAACGATTGATACTTCAGGTCAAGGGCTTCATAAAAGAGGCTATCGTGCTGGACAAGGGGAAGCTCCTTTAAAAGAAACACTCGCTGCCTCCTTAATTTTGCTAACAAATTGGACAGCGGATCGACCTTTTGCAGATCCTTTTTGCGGATCTGGGACAATTCCTATAGAGGCTGCATTAATCGGGCAAAATATTGCGCCTGGCTTTAATCGTGATTTTATTTCTGAAAGTTGGGACTGGATGCCAAGTGAAGTATGGGATGAAATTCGTACAGAGGCAGAGGATAACGCGAAATATGATCAGCCTCTTGAAATCTTCGGATCAGATATCGATCATCGTATGATTAAAATTGCTCAAGATAATGCCTTTGAGGCAGGACTTGGAGATCTTATTACTTTTAAGCAGATGCAAGTAAAAGATTTTACCACTATGAAAGAAAATGGTGTTATTGTTGGGAATCCGCCATACGGAGAGCGATTAGGAGATAAACCATCTGTTCAAAAAATGTATCAGGAAATGGGACAGGCTTTTGCTCCACTTGAAACATGGTCTATTTACATGCTTACAAGTGACGAGGAATTTGAAACACACTACGGCAGAAAAGCAACAAAAAAACGTAAACTATTCAATGGTTTCATCAGAACAGATTATTACCAGTACTGGGGCAAACGAAAAAGAGACTAAAAATTTGGGAATAGCCCTCCAAAAGATTACATCCTTTAAATAAGTATATTTTCTGAGAAACAGTATATATTTATTCTATACGTAATTTGCTGGAGGGAAAATTTATGAAAGACAGTACTTTAGATTATACAAAAATAATCGGCGCATTAAATTCTTCGATGGATTTAATAGAAGGAGAAGGCATTTCGGATGAAACCGTGATAGAGCAGCTATCGGCAGCTCAACAAATGGTTCAGCAGGCAATGACTTATTCCTTATCAAGAGATAGAGGATAACAAAAGGATTAAATCGTTTTGTTATAACGGCAGCATAGTGCATAGATGTTCTCCTATGAGAAATGCGAGCAAGTCCGAAACCTCGCAAGGAGGCTTTGATCGCCTCGAAAAATAAAGGTAATATTAATTTGACTACCTAAAAGTTTAAATGGAAAGTCTTTAGAAAACAAATCATGGATTGTTTGATATCCAAAAAAATATCCAATTTTGTAAGAGAGGGTGCCTAAATCTTGTGTGGCAACCCTCTTTTCACTTGAATATTGGTCTAAAATTGACTATGATTAGGGTTCGTCATTAAAAACAAGTGTAATAACCCATTACTTATTAAATAGATAAAGATGAAAACAAGAAGATTATTTCGTAAAGTCGGAGGGGTACTCATGCAAAATAGCATGCCATTTGAAGTATCAAAAACAGAATCATTTTATGACAAGTTGGGAGAATGGATCGGGGATGTCTTTTATGACATTCTTCCAGAGGCAGGGTATGAATTACGCGATGAGCAAGTATATATGGCTTATCAATTAGAAAAAGCATTTAAAGACAAGAAAACGATTTTCGCAGAGGCAGGAGTAGGGACTGGAAAAACGTTTGTTTATTTACTATATAGTATTTGTTATGCCCGTTATGTAAACAAGCCTGCTATTATCGCTTGTTCAGACGAAACATTAATTGAACAACTTGTTAAAAAAGAAGGCGATATTGCAAAGCTCGAACAGGCACTTGGGTTAAATATTGATGTTCGGTTGGCGAAATCGCGAAATCAGTATTTATGTTTAACCAAATTAGATCAAAAAATTACATTTGAAGATACGTATAATTCCATTTACGATAGCCTTCCAGATTTCGTGCACGGCACTGGTTCGATGCAATCTTTTGCACCATATGGTGATAGAAAAGACTATCCAGATCTGAACGATAAAGATTGGGAAGGGGTAGCATGGGATTCTATGCAAGATTGTTTTACATGTGATAAGCGCCATCGTTGTGGGCAAACATTGCATAGAGACTATTATCGAAATGCCAAAGATCTAATTATTTGTTCTCATGATTTCTATATGGAACATATTTGGACAAAAGAAGCTAGAAAAAGAGAAGGGCAGCTGCCTTTATTACCAGATAGTGCATGTGTCGTTTTCGATGAAGGGCATTTATTAGAATATGCAGCACAAAATGCTCTAACATATCGTTTGACTGAGCAAAACTTGGAGAATCTATTAACTCGTTTAATGGCAAATGATGTGCGAGAAAAGACATTAAATATTATTGAAGAAACAATCTACCAAAATGAGCAGTTTTTTAGAGAATTAACAGATGCATCTTATAAAACAGAAGGCTCTGATAAACAAGAAATCAAAAAAACGGATCGAGTAATACAAGCAGGTAGAAAATTAGCAGGCTATATTTCAGAGCTAGAAGAAGAGCTTGTCTTCGAAAGCGAAATGTATGTCATCAATGAATACGACTTAAAAGTTGTGGAGGAATATTTAGAACAGATATCTCATTCATTAGGCTTATTTTTAAAAGAAATGAATGGAATAACATGGTTTGAGGAAAACAATGGCGAAAGAACGCTTGTCATTATGCCGAGACTTGTTCAAGATATTATGCAAGAGGAAGTATTTAGTCAACAAAAGCCGATTATCTTCTCCTCAGCGACACTGTCTGACAATAAATCCTTTGAATACATGGCAAATAGTATTGGTGCAACCAATTATTTATCATTTTCTGTGGATTCTCCTTTCGACTATGAAGAAAATATGACTGTTCATATCAAACCATTTGCGAAAGAAGCGGACAAAGAAAAACAAGAATATTGTTATGGAGAATTAATAAAAGCAGAAGGTCGTTCCCTTGTTCTTTTCAATAGCAAAGAGGATTTAGCTAGTTTTCAGGAGAATTTACCCAATGATTTCATGCTGCCAATTTATTTTGAAGGGGAAAGAGAAATCAGTACCCTTGTTTCTAAGTTTCAAAATGAGGAAAAATCAATTCTTTGTGCAGTGAATTTATGGGAGGGGCTAGATGTGCCAGGTAGATCATTAGAAAACGTCTTTATCTATTCCTTGCCATTCCCTCCAAACGATCCTGTGTATAAAAGTAAACGAGAAAATGTAGAAAATCCATTTTTAGAAGTGGATTTACCATATATGATTTTAAGGCTACGTCAAGGCATTGGTCGATTAATTCGTACACATGAAGACAAAGGATCTATTCATTTATGTATGAATCCGGACGAAACTGAACTTGTAAAGAGTTCTGTGCTAAAGGCATTGCCAGTAAAACCAAATTAATTAGTTTGCATGTCCCATAAGTTTATCTAATGTTGTTAAGCAATACTATAGATAAACTTATGGGACATTTTTGTCTCTAAAGGGAAAAGTATTTGTTATCTATGTGGTCTTCAATGAAAATTAATTATTAATCATATTTAGTTCATTAACCAATATGTTATGATAAAAGAATAATAGGAAAGAAAAGAGGAGAGTATATTGTCTACTAATCAAAAAGAGATAGAAATACAATTTTTAGATTATGTGAAGAAAATAGGTGCATATAATGAAGCGCTTGCTTTAATTTATTGGGATTTGCGTACAGGTGCCCCAAAAAAGGGAGTAGACCAGCGAACAGAAGTAATTGGGGTATTATCCTCTGAATTGTTTGCCTTATCAACTTCTACAGAACTGGAATCTTACCTTTCTATTCTCTCTGAAGAAAACATTCAAAAGGAATTATCGCCTATCACAAGGAAAACAGTAGAGGAAATGAAGAAGGACTTTGATCGCAATAAAAAAATTCCAGCCCAAGAACATAAAGAATATGTAATGCTACAGTCGAAAGCAGAAAGTGTGTGGGAAGAGGCGAAAGAGAAAGCTGATTTTGCCCTATTTCAGCCATATTTAGAAAAGTTAGTTGAAATGAATAAACGGTTCATTGAATATTGGGGATATAAAGATAATAAATATGATGTTTTATTAGATATGTATGAGCCAGGAATGACAGTTTCTATATTAGATGAAGTATTTTCAAATGTAAGAGAGAAAATAGTGCCATTAGTACATAAAATTGCAGAATCAACTAATAAGCCATCAACAGACTTCTTATATGAGCCATTTTCCAAAGAAAATCAAGAAGCATTCAGCCTCAAAGTATTGCAGCAGGTAGGATATGATTTTGATGCAGGGAGGCTAGATCAAACGGTTCACCCATTTGCTACAGGAATTAATCCAGGTGATGTTCGTATCACGACTAAATATGACGAATCAGACTTTAGAGTAGCTGTATTTGGAACAATTCATGAAGTTGGTCACGCATTATATGAACAAAATATTTCTAAGGAATTAGTTGGTACGCCATTATGTTCAGGAACATCTATGGGGATTCATGAATCTCAATCTCTCTTCTATGAAAATTTTGTCGGAAGAAATCTTTCTTTCTGGAGACATAATTATGAAACATTAAAATCATATACAAATGGACAATTTGATCAAGTTCCTGTGGAAGAATTCTATCGAGCTATCAATGAGTCAAAGCCTTCACTAATTAGGATTGAGGCAGATGAATTAACATATCCGTTACATATTATGATTCGTTATGAAATAGAAAAGGGATTATTTGATGGGGATATAGAAGTAAAGGATTTGCCGAAGATATGGAACGAGAAATATAAATCATATTTAGGTGTTGTTCCTAAAAATGATGGAGAAGGTGTGCTCCAGGATGTACATTGGGCTGGCGGAAGCTTTGGATATTTTCCTTCCTATGCACTAGGTTATATGTATGCAGCACAGCTAAAACAGATAATGCTAAAGGATATTCCTAACTTCGATGAATTATTAGAACAGGGAAAATTATTACCTATTAAAGAATGGCTTAATGAAAAAATTCATTATTATGGTAAAACGAAAAAACCACTTGAGATATTAAAAGATGTTACAGGTGAAGGATTAAATGCTCAATATTTAATTGACTATCTATATAAAAAATATAGTGATGTTTATCAGTTAGAGCAATAAAGAAAACTTTATCCATGCCCCACCTGATTTCGCGAATTTTCGCAGCTTGCGATTGGAACATACTTCCCATTAAGAATGGGAAAAAGATTAAGCATATATTTGAATAAGCATCTATTTTGTGGATCCATGATAACAACAATTTTGCGAATAGATCGAATATGACAAATCGGTTAATCTTTTCTAGTTTTGGCACATATTCCACGAATGATAAATATACTAATATATGTTTATGAAGAAGTGGGTGTGATAAATATGGTGAATTATTATTGTAGTCACTGCCTGAACATCTATACAGAAAAGACAATATGTAAATGCTGTGGGCATAAAGCGGAGAATCTAATAAAAATTGAAGTACAAAGCCATACAAATAATAAGTAAAACAAAAAAAGCAGAAAAAGTAAGTTACTTTTCTGCTTTTTTGTTTAATTCTGTGACTGATGCAGTCTGCTCAGAGCACCATATGAAGAGCAGAAAGGAGACGATTTCCATCAGTAAAAGAGTATCTAAATGAAAAATCAGTGTTAGGAAAACACTGATGTAGATTTAATTTAAATCTCTAAGATTAATACAATGGTCAATTGACCAATATTTTGAAGTGAAATTGGTAGGCTAAGAGCCTTTTCAAAACCAGATAACTTTGTTTCTCCAGCTAAAACAGTAGGTGGAGTAATATCTATTTCAATTCCATTTTGTGATACAAAAGTAGATAAATTTCCAGCAATCATATTACCCAATTCCCCAGAGAATGATTCAAGCATTTCTCCTTCTAAAAACATACCAAACATAGATTCGCCAATCTTACCAAAAACTTGGTTATTTCCGTCAATAATGATTCTGCCACGGAAATCTCCAGTTAAGCCTATTAATACCCCTAAAGATTGTAAAATAAAGGGTGAAACAGTTAAAGCTGGCTTCTCAATTTGTAGTTCACAGGGAATAACACCTTTTACAGCCTCAATAGTTGCATTTAAGATTTCAGTTGTACTTTTTGTTAATGTCACTTACTATTCCCCCATCCTTCTAATAAAAACATCTTATCATAAAATAGACCTATTTTGTTCAAAATTTTTCTGGGGAATAGGAGGATAATCATGGTACATTTTTCCTAATGGTGTTGATGGATAAGCTTTTCGCCTATGCATATGTGAAAAAATAATCGAAACTTTTTTCTTATTGAAAATGATTTTCATTAATGATACTATATAAATGAGATAGAAAATTATTCTCATTAAGGAAAAGAGGTGTAACGAATGGTAGCTTTTCCAATTGGTTTAACGGTAATTGGTTATTTATTTGTTATGAAATATGTCTTGAATAATACAACGAAGGCAACAAACCCTAAACAATAGATATACATAAACTTTTGATAAATACTGTTTTTTCTTGTCAACACAGCTCACCAAAATAGGTGGGAGTGCTGACAAGGAAAAGCAGTTTTTTATTGTCGTTTTATTCCACTCTTACTATCCGTAATTGTCCGATTGGTTCAACTAACCATCAGTGGGGGAGGAAGGAAAAACCCACTGACGGAAGTTTCACTTTATAAGAATCATGTGATTTTTTGTCTTCGCTTTCAATTTTCAGTTAATTTTTCTTTATTGTTACTTGGAAAATAGTTAAAATAAAAGAAATACAGGATGAAAAGGAGTCTATCATGCTTTCAACGAATACAGATATTTTACATAAATGGACAGCATTTTATCAATATTTTTTGGCACATGGTGATCAGCAAACGGCACAAAGGTTGAAACAACTAATCAAGAAAGCAACAAAAAAAGAATTTATAGTGACTTTTTGTGGACATTATTCTGCCGGAAAATCAAGCATGATTAATAAACTTATTGGTACACAGGTTTTACCAACAAGTCCCATTCCAACAACCGCCAATATTATCCGTGTGAAAAAAGGAAGAAACCAGTTAAAAGTTTCCTACCGTTCTAATCAAGGAGATGTTTATACAGATGTTCTTGATATAAAAGGAGTACTTCAGGCAACAGAAAGAGTTGAGGATATAAAAGAATTGGAAGTTCAGTTAGACACGGAGTTGCTTTTAGAGAATACTATTTTAATGGATACTCCAGGGATAGATAGTACAGATCAAGCTCATCAATTAGCAACAGAATCTAGTATTCATCTTGCAGATATTATTTTTTATGTCGTTGATTATAATCATGTGCAGTCCGAAATAAATTTTGATTTTACGAAACAGTTAGTTGATTCTGGAAAAAAATTTGTGTTAGTCGTTAATCAAATGGATAAGCATCGAGAAGCGGAAATTTCGTTTCAAGATTTTAAACAAAGTGTTTCCGATTCCTTTTTATCTTATGGTATTAAGCCAGAAAAAATATTTTTCACTACATTAATCGAAACAAATTATTTTTATCAAGGATTAGAGGATTTAAAGAGGTTTATTATAAAAAAAATGAATGAAAAAGATTCCATTCTTCCCATTTCAATGGATGAATCCTTTCAAAAACTTTATAAAGACCATATCTCTTTTATTGAAGCAAAGACTGCTGAACTAATCGCTCCTTTTGAGGAACACTTATCAGGTTTAACAGAGGAAGACTATCGTTCTTTAGAATCAACCTTGTGTATAGTCGAAAATGAAATTCGAACAATAGATGATAAAGAAAGTGAAATGGTAGGCTCTTTAGAAAATGAATGGAATTCGATAATTAAAAATGCATATATTATGCCTTTCAATCTTCGTGAATTAGCAAAAGCATATTTGGAAACAGAACAGAAAAATTTTAAAATTGGATTATTTGGCAGTAAAAGTAAAACACAAAAAGAAAGAGAGGAAAGACTTTTAACATTTTACAAAGAGCTAGAAAAACTAGTCCAAATTCAATTGATAACGCCGCTATCACAGTTTTTTGAGAAACAGGGTAAATCCGAGTATTTTTCGATTATTAAAGGGCTTGCGTCTCTTCTCGATGCTCACAAATTAAAGGAGTTAGTAAATAAGGATGCACAGCTTTCGGAAAACTATGTTCTAGTTTATTGTGAGACAGTTGAAAATGATTTAAAGCAGTCTTTTAGAAAAGAAATCGCTCAGCTTTTTGCTCAATGGAAAGAAGAGCGTCAACACCAATTACATAAGGAAAAAGAAACGCTTATTACAGAGCAGAAAAAATGGCAAGAATATGCAAATACTAAGCTAAAAAAAGAAGAGGTAGAGACCGAATGGCAAGAATGGAAAGAGAATCTCGAACAGCTTACTATAGCACAAACAGTTGATGAGAGCATTTTGCGAGTGTTACTAGACTCAGATAAAGAAGAGATAACATATCAATCCTTCTCTTCTATAAAAACAACATCACCGGAAAAGAAAATAAAAATGGCTGAGAATCAAAAGCTAGAGGTAAAAAATGAATTGGATACAGACCTAATAATAAGGCAGTTACGTTTTTTAAGTAGTAACCTTCAAAAGGTAAAGGGATTTACACATATAGCTAAAAATTTACTTGCCAAAGCCTCAAATATTGAAAATCGTACTTATACTATTTGCTTATTTGGTGCCTTTAGTGCAGGGAAGTCTTCTTTTGCCAATGCCTTACTAGATTATCCGATTCTACCAGTTTCACCGAACCCAACGACGGCAACTATAAACCGAATTTTGCCAATTGATGAAGAACATCCTCACAAAACGGTGATTGTTAAATGGAAAACAGAGTCTGAAATGCTTACAGAGATAAATGACTATTTACAGTTAGTAAAGGAAGAAGCTAGCTCTATTGAAGTCGCACAAAATTTGATAAAAAAGCTGGTTGCTAATCCAGTTGAGAGATATGCAAATGAATTTCGCTATCTTCAAGCTTTTATAAAAGGCTATTCTGTTCATCGAGATCACTTGGGCAGTGAAATTAATATTGATTTAGAAGAGCTTTCTAATTATGTTGCAGTGGAAGAGACTTCTTGTTTTGTGGCATCGATTGATGTTTACTTTGACTGTATGATTACTAGAAAAGGAATTACGCTCGTTGATACGCCAGGCGGAGACTCTATTAACAGCAGACATACGGAATTAAGCTTTGAATTTATGAAAAAAGCAGATTGTATTTTTTATGTCAGCTACTATAATCACGCATTTTCCAAAGCTGACCGTGCTTTTCTTGTGCAGCTTGGAAGATTAAAGGATGCCTTCGAAAAAGATAAAATATTTTTTGTAATTAATGCAATAGATTTAGCGAAGGATGAGGAAGAGCAAGCAGCTGTACAGGTGTATTTACAAGAACAATTACAATTATATGGAATTCGCTCTCCGAGAATTCTTCCTGTATCTAGTCTTTATTATAAGCATCATATATATGGGAAATGGATGAAAAAAGCAGAGGAGCAAATGTATGACTTTATCGAACATGAATGGTTATCGATGATGCTTCAATCTGCCAAAAAAGATTATGAGGGAACAAGGGAACTTTTAAAGAAATTAATAGAATCAGCATTTGCAAAAAAAGAAGTAGCAGAACAAGAGTTATTTAGAATGGCGGAAGAAAAACGAAATATTCTCTCCCAAATTGAAACAAAAAGTTTTCAAGATATTTTAGGAAAATTCAAAATGGAAGTAGAGGAACAATTATTTTATTTAAAGCAGAGAGTTATGTTCCGTTTAAATGAATTAATGAAGGAGGCATACCATCCATCCATTTTGCGAGGGGATAATAAGAAAAGAGAAATATCCCTTGCGACGGCTTCCTTTCTAATACAGTTGAATTTTGAATTTGAACAAGAATTACGAGCAGTAAACGTAAGGTTAGATCAACTATTTTTTAAACAAAGAAAAGAAGGTTATGAGGAAGTTCAGCAATTGGTCCAGTCCCACAATGGGGAAATTCGGTTACAGGAAGAAATGGAACATGAATTGGCTTCAAGTTTAACTTATCATGCTCCTTTTAAAGAATTAGATAATGCTCTTAATAAAATCGGAATTAAATATTACAAAAACCCAAAAAGCTTTTTTGAAAATAATGAACGAAAGAATATGGGGGTAGAGTTGGAACAATTAGTTGATGAGCATGGAAATAGTTTTATAAAAGAACAAATCCACTTCTTCTTTACTTTTTATAAAGAGTTATTTGAACAACATATCGATAAACTTCTTAACGATGTAAATGAACAAGTGGCTGAATATTATGATGGCAAAACGGCATTATTGACGGAACATGAAAATATAGAAAAGCTTGAATGGATTTTAAAAGAATCAACACAAATAGATTCACAGCAAACGAATAAATAGGACTTACTATGGGAGGAATGAAGATGGAAATCGTAAAAAGTGTTGATTGGTTAAAAGAAAATTTAGAAAATGATTCAGTTAGAATTATTGATTGTCGCTTTGATTTAACAAATCCTGACAATGGTACAGACTGGTATAAAGAAGGTCATATTCCGAATAGTGCTTATTTTCACTTGGAAAATGATCTCTCCAATCTAATAAGCGAACATGGGGGAAGACATCCATTACCAGATATGGAAGAGCTTGTCGAGAAGTTAGAACATATAGGGATTGGTCCGGATACTATTGTTATTGCCTATGATAATGGGGAGGGGGCATTTTCTGGGAGATTTTGGTGGTTGTTAAACTATATAGGTCATCCATATACATATATTTTAGATGGCGGCTATAAAGAATGGATAAAGAATGGATAAAGAAGGGCTATCCTATTACAAAAGAAGTCTCAACTTTTTCAAAGACTACTTTCACTCCTGTTATTCAGACACATATGATGGCAACTTATGAGGAAGTCTTAGCCCAAGTAAAGGCAAAAAAGCAAGATAGGATACTAATTGATTCTAGAGAACATAAACGCTATACAGGAGAAATAGAGCCAATCGATAAGAAAAGTGGACATATTCCTGGGGCGATAAACATCATATGGACAGAAGGATTAAAAGATGGATTCTTTTTATCAACTAGTGAGCAAAAAGATAGATTCTCTAGATTAGATTCGAACAAAGAATATATTGTATATTGTGGTTCTGGCATAACGGCTACCCCTAATTATATTTCTTTGAAAATGGCTGGACTAGATAAGGTAAAGCTTTATCCGGGTAGTTTTAGTGATTGGATCTCCTATGAAGAGAATGAAATTGAGACTTGTTTGCCAAGTAAGTCTGAAGAATAAAAAAGTGGGAGACCTTAGGTTTTACACTAGTAGAAACAAAGTTAGATGAAATGGGAAGAGAGTATAATAGTCTTGAACTTATATTAAATAAGCTGGATTAGATGAACAGGAAACTAATGGGAAATTTAGTTTCCTGTTTTTTAACTTACAAACAGCTTATTTTAAATTCAACAAAAAAAGGAGAAGAAAAAGCTACCAGCCACAACCTTGGGTCAATCTGTTATAATATACTAATGGAAATAAAGGAGAGATGAAATTTGAGCAATGAGAAAAAAGCTAACCTAATGCTAGTAGATGGAATGGCTCTGTTGTTTCGTGCATTTTTTGCTACAGCAGTTACAGGTCAATATATGGTGAATTCAAAAGGAATCCCAACAAATGCCATTCATGGTTTTGTAAAACACTTCTTCACAGCAATTGAACATTTTAAGCCCTCCCATGTAGCGGTTTGCTGGGATATGGTAAGTACGACATTTAGAACAGAAATGTATCCTTCTTATAAAGCGAATCGTTCAGACGCTCCTGTTGAACTAATACCACAATTCGATTTAGTAAAAGAGGTTGTTGAAAGCTTTAATGTACCGAATATTGGTATTAGTGGCTTTGAGGCCGATGATTGTATTGGAACGATTGCGAAACAAATGCAAGGTGAAGCGAATGTTACCATTCTAACAGGTGATCAAGATATCCTCCAATTACTGGATGACCATATTTCTGTTGCCTTATTAAAAAAAGGATATGGTAATTATATGCTTTATACTCCAGTAAATTTTCAAGAGGAAAAGGGAATCACTCCACAGCAAATGATCGATTTGAAGGGATTAATGGGTGATACGAGCGATAATTATCCAGGTGTTAGAGGAATTGGTGAAAAAACAGCTTTAAAGCTTCTTCAAACTCATCAAGATATAGAAGGAATACTTACTAATTTATCGCTACTAACTAAGGGACAGCGAGCGAAAATTGAAGCCGATCTTGAAATGCTGCATTTAAGTAGACGTTTAGCGGAAATTAAATGCGATGTCCCGGTAAGTTGTTTACTGGAAGAAAGTTTTTTAGACATAAATCCGAATCTTGCTATTCAGAAATTCGAAGAACTAGAATTTAAAAGATTCCATCATTATGTAGAGAAGAAAGAAGAACTTACTTTATTTTAATAAGAAAATAATATTGTGAACTGCCACTACCACTATGTTTAAAGGATGAACAATAATGGTAGTGGCTTTTTATCCCACTCTTAACGGACAGTAAGACCCCACTTCAAGCTTATGAGTATACGAGGAAGTTGGGTGGGAGATCAACTGTAAAGGTCCGATTGGTTCAACTAACCATCAGTGGGGATGAAGGAAAACCCCCACTGATGGAAGTTTCACTTTATTAATTCTTATTTTGTGTTTTTCTTCTTTGCCGCATTTTCTAATTTGCTTTTTGGAGATGGAGTGATATCTGCATCTTGGCCATAGCCTTGTGGATTGACACCGCCAGCAGCTTTTCCTCTGTTTCGTTGGTTTTTACTCATTATATTCACCTCTTCACCTAATAGTGGAAATAAAAATTCATTCATAGTATGAGCAAGCAAGAATAATATCATCCATAAATAAAGAGACTATTTGTTAGAGGTGATTATATGAATAAGGGTGTCTATGTAGCCTTAATAAGTATTGGAATGGCGCAGTTTCTTAAAATCCCCATTCATTTTTTGAAGACGAAAAAATGGGATAAAGGCTTGTTTTTTCAAACAGGTGGAATGCCAAGCTCTCACTCTGCAGGAGTATCTTCTCTAACGACTTTCATAGCACTAAAAAGAGGCATGCCAACGATTGACTTTGCTTTATCTCTAATTTATGGGTTGATCGTTATGTATGATGCGCAAGGCATTAGAAGACAAACAGGTGAATTAACGTTAAAAGTGAATGATTTAGGAGATTTAGTTGATAAAATTAATACAGATAAAAATATTGCTTTTAAAGAGAAGCAACCAAAAAAATTGAAAGAAATGCTTGGACATCAGCCGCAAGAAGTGCTTGGCGGTGCCTTATTAGGCATACTGATTGGTTTTCTAGGACATATATTAACAAAAAAGAAACGATCGTTTTTACATCGGTAATAAGAGGGATAGAGAGTCGAAAATGATCCATTCGATTCTCTATCCTTTTTTGATTAAATCATCTAAAGAATAGTAATGAATAATATATGACAAACGTCATTAAAGCAGTGGAATAATGTTGAAAAAACTAGAAAATTGTCGTGATATAAAGTAACATATAGGTAAAAGGATAGAGGGGAATGTACATTAAGTTTGAAAACTGTCGAGGAGTATTTGCTCTTTTTAGAAAGTAAAGGCTTTTCCTTTGGTGAAGATGCGATAGGTTTTATTTATTTTGGCAAAGCATATACAAATACTACAGATGAACTTGTTATAACAGCTATTGAATGTACGCTAAAATTACAAAAGAAATTTGATGGAAGTTTTTTTGTTTCCTTACTAGAGATGTTTAACGATAATGAACTGAAAACCAAAAAAGAAGTAATGAGCTTTATAAAAAGAAATCACTTATTTCCGCTTTAACTTGTCTGTATAAAGTGGATAAAGTTATTTTCACTAAACGGAGGCTGTGACAAAAGCATCCCAGCAAGGATAAAACCAAACAATTATACGAAGATACTAATAAAAGTTCCGTATAATTGTTTGGTTTTTTTATTTGTTTTAAAAAGGATGTTTCCATGAATTTGGCTGTGGCTTACTAGCAACAAGCTTTACGAAAAATAAAATAGTACATTATTTCTCCATAACCTTTTGAAAAGCAGCAAATAATACTTTCTTCGGTAATTCAGCAAAAATCATTCCAAGTAAAATCAATATACAGCCGATTGCTGAACTAGTTGTTAATTGTTCATTACTAAATAGGTAAGCAGTTGCTGCTGCGAATACAGGTTCAGTTGCAAAAATTAAAGCAACTCTGGTAGAATTGGTGTATTTTTGCAAACTTGTTTGAATGATAAACGCCAATGCGGTAGCAAGAATAGAAGTGATTAATAAGGCAATGATGACTTCATGATGAAGCAAGATATCGATTTTAAAATTTGCCTTAGGGTTCTCGAGTAAAATGCTACCCATTATCCCTAAAACGGATACCGTTAAAAGTTGAACAATCGTTAATAATAAGGTTGGATGTTCTTTACTATATTTGCCTGTTAAAATGATTTGCAAAGCAAAACCAATGGCGCAAATGAACACAAAAAAATCCCCTATATTAATGGAAAAGGTATTGCTCATCGTTAAAAGATAAAGTCCTATAGTAGCAATAGCCACACCAATAATATGGTTAACAAGTAAAGCTTGTTTCAGAAAAAGATACAAAAATAAAGGAACAAGCACCACACTCAATCCAGTTATAAACCCAGCCTTCGAGCTTGTCGTATATACTAAACCGATTGTTTGAAAGGCATAACCAATAAATAAACATAATCCTAAGCTTATTCCAGATTTTAAGCAATGTATATTTAATTGCTTTAGTTGGGAAGGCTTAAAAAGAAGTAACCATACAAATAAAAATAGGGCTGCCAAGAAGAAGCGAATCCCATTAAATATAAGTGGTTGTAGAAAAGCAATTGCATTTTGCACGATTACAAAGGTAGCACCCCATACTAGTGCTACAAATAAAAGGGAGACGTCTGCCAACCGAGCGGAAGTATGTATTTTCAATGGACGAATTCCCTTCTTTATTTATTTTTTCTTATTGCAAGTCTTGCTAATTCATCAGCCGTCCTATTATCTTTACTAGGGATCCATTTAATAAAGAATAAATCTAATTCATTTATGAGTTTTAATGATTTTTCTAGCAGCGGAGCAAATTTTTTGTTTTTAGCGAACTCTTTTTCAATTGCACGACTAACAAGTTCAGAATCAGTGCGAAAACTCACTGTTCGATAATCATTGTTTAGGCAGATTTCTAATGCATTTATCAGAGCATGGTATTCAGCTTCGTGATTACTCATTAATCCGAGTGGAATCGAATATTTTTCTGCAGAACCATGGCCTTTTATGAAGATACCAGCACCACTTGGACCAGGGTTTCCAGCACTTGCACCATCAATATAAACTTCAATCATTTTGATACCTCCAAAAAATTTGGTATGATTAAACAATGATTATATACGAATTGTTTTGCTATTTGTTTTCATACAACTCGCATAAAATGTATATATATCATTAAACATATAACCAATTATGAAAAATAATTATTCCTGTTATTAGATGGAAAAATGGTATAATGACAATCCAGTCTTATTTGCAATAAAGTGAAATGAAACATAACAAGCGATGTAAAATATTATAAATGAAAAAAAGCTTAGATGGGAATGTTTTTTATTATTTCTAAGAAGAATGGATATTTCCTCCAATAACGGGGCAATAAGATCCGCAGTATCATTATCGAAGTCACTCTATATGTAGAAAGGTTGTACCGTTATGAAATATAAATTGGAATACAAATTTCAACGAAAGAAAAAGAAGGATTCAATCTATTTTACTTCAGATTGGATACAATCAACTACGGCCCTTGAAGTAGGAGAGGAACTTGAGAAGCGGAATGATGTAATAGATATGCTTTTTTATGATGAAAAAGGAACAAGCTGGACATTAAAAGAATTACGAAAACTAAATGAAGAAATGGAAGAAGAGCCGCATGACTTTATCATTTATTTTGATGGTGGCTATCATAAGGAAACGAAAACAGCAGGAATTGGAGTTGTGTTATTCTTTCAACAAGGAAAAAAGAAGTTTAGAGTTCGCGCAAATGAGTTATTTCATGATATTCTTTCCAATAATGAAGCTGAATATGCTGCGTTGTTTCACGCCTTAAACCTACTTGAAGAGCTCGATGTGAAAGACGTTACTTGTGAAGTAAAAGGGGATTCCCAAGTAGTTTTGAAACAATTAGAAGGCGAATGGCCATGCTATGAGGAAGAATTAAATAACTGGCTTGATCGGATTGAAGTAAAGCTAAAAAAACTCCATTTAAATATGATATATTCTTCTATTGGAAGAAATGAGAATAAGGAAGCAGATAAATTGGCAACCCAAGCATTAGAAGGGAAACGCATCTATAGTAAAATGCAATTGCTCTAATTGTCAGGTAAAGGTAAAGGAGGGGTGAAGCTTGGAACGAAAAAAACTGATTGAAGAAGCAGATGGATTAATGAAAGACTATTGCAACGACTGTTTTTTATATCGACAAAATAAGATAGAGTATGGGAAAAGAGGAGCTCACCGCTTCTGTATATCACAATGTACAGTAGGGAATAAGCTAAGAGGATATGGGGAGAAACTATCAGGTGCGAAGTGACATATGTGCTTCCACCTTTTAGCATATACCGCGTAAGCCTTTTTGGAGAAGGTATTTGAAAAATAAAAGGGAATTTCTCTAGAAGCACCACTCCTTGAAAAATCCCCTGAATACTATTATTAATATATATAATTATTAATTATAGTTTAACAACATTAGCAGCTTGAGGTCCACGGTTTCCTTCAACGATTTCGAAAGAAACTTCTTGTCCTTCTTCTAATGATTTAAAGCCTTCGCCTTGAATAGCAGTGAAATGTACGAATACGTCGTCTCCACCTTCAACTTCGATGAATCCAAATCCTTTTTCGTTATTGAACCATTTTACTTTACCATTTTGCATAATAAATATCCTCCTAAGCCTTTCAAGACACTAGTTAGTGCCTATAAAATAAATATTCTCATAGAACAAAATAATAATAGAAAGTAATTATTCAGAATTTTGTTAAATGATGTCTATAATATACACGATTACCCATATGTAGTCAAGGTTTCAAAGCGTTTTTTCCGAAAAGTTAATCAAATTAATGGAAGGGCTTTCTTGTTTTGTTCGCGAAAAGTAAGCGGATACAACACTTATTACTTTATTAATAAATTTACCTATGTATCGGTTATTTTTAGCGTGAATGTAAAATCATGATAATGGGTGAATATTCCTATATATATATAAGAAATAATGAACATTTGACTCGTTCACTATCTAAAAATAATATATCTCATAAATAATAAATTTCAACATATTATGAAGTAGCAGTTTTGTTTTCAGGAAATAGAATAAGAGGGTGGCTTAATGTATCGATTTTCGATTGAAAAAGAAAATTGGATCTTGCGATTTACACCGAATATTGTTTTGGAGGACGACAGCAAACAAGCAATTGTCAAAAGCATCCTCCAATTAGGAAATGTGTTACCTACATTTTCGCATGGAGAGTCCTTTGTCATAATGGTAAAAAAAATCGGCTTAATCGTATTCAATGTAGAAAAAATCCCATCTCTTATTTTGACGGTAGCAAATATTATTGAAAAAGAAAATTGGTATATACAAACAGACAGTAAGATCAAAAAATACTTTATGTAGAGGATGGGACATAACTAAATAGATACTCTGTAAAGACGAACAATTTCTAATATAGCTAGTAAATAGCGGCTGCTTTCGCATACTTTTTACAAGAGGAAATATAATTAGTTGGAAAAACAGAGCAGCCGGAATACACGAAGACTCCTATGGGATTAGCGAGACAGTCTGAGACCCTGCAGGCCACAGGCCGAAGCGGCTCAGCGCGAGCCCCATGGAAAGCGAAGTGTATTCCGGCTGCGGGGAATCGCACCAAACTTCATGGAAACATCCTTTGAAAAACAAATAAAAGCCCGAACAATTATACGGAACATTCATTAGCATCTTCGTATAATTGTTCGGAATTATCCTTGGCTGGAATACTTATGTCCCAGCCTCTTTTAATGCCTTAATAAAAGTAGGAAGGTTACCTCGTGTTGGTAGTAAATGTATGTTTTCGCTTTCATGCTTGTGTGCAAAGAAGGGAGAGCTGACAGGCGTTTTAGTGAATAGATGGATGCAAAAATTTCCTGTGAAAAAACGAAAAAAATATCCTTGAAATCATTGAATTAAAGGGGGAAATGTGTTTTTATTAACATGATTACTATTATAAAAGCAAGTTTGTTTTTCAATGAAATAAACTTTTGCAAAAATTAATTAAAAAATAATAATAAAAGGGAAGATTTATTAAAATGATTGAAACGATTGTAAAGAGCAGTCAAAGTCCGTATTATGAAATCTCAAGAGAAGACCAGATGATACTAAGTCCGTTTGAAGGAACTGTAGATGAGATCCTAATGAAGGAAAATGCTTATTTCTATGAATGGGAAACAATTTTAACCATTAGAACTTTAGCAGGAGAAATAAAAGATGTGAGCGTTCCTTTTAGTGGATCCGTTGTCCAATTATTGGTGAAACCTGGTGATAAAATTGCTATGAATACGAGGTTAGCTTCTTTACAAGATGATTTACTTGTTACTGGTTGTGATTAATGATGCAAAGAGCATGGAAAAACTTAAAAAAATATAAAATTGGTTACCGAACCTTTAAAACAGCTGTGGCAGTAAGCATAGGTATATCTATAGCCCAATTTTTACATTTAGATTTTTATGTTTCTTCAGCGATTATAACCATTCTGTGTGTTCAAAACTCTAAGAAAAAATCACTTCATAGTGCATTTTCTCGTTTTATCGCATGTATGCTTGCCATTCCATTTTCCTATATATTCTTTGAAGGTATTGCGTTTGAACCATATATTATAGGATTATTGTTATTGTTATTTATTCCAACAACTGTTTTACTTAAAGTAAATGAAGGAGTAGTAACAAGTACGGTTATTATTCTTCATATCTACTCCACTAATCATATGACTTGGGAAGTAGTCCTAAATGAGCTAGGGTTAATTGTAATTGGAATTGGCGCAGCATTACTTGTAAACAGCTATATGCCTAGTTTGGATAAAGAAATGAAAGTACATCAAAAGGATATAGAGCAGTATTTTAAAGCGCTTTTGATGGATATGGTTGTATATCTTCGGACAAATGAAATGAAAGAAGATTATGTATTAAAATTAAAACGTGCTTCAGATGAAGTGCAATATGCAAAATCAGTAGCCTATAGAGACGTTGAAAATCATTTTTCTCGTAAAGAGAATTATTATTATAAGTACTTTACGATTAGAGAAAAGCAATTAGAAATTATTTCTAGGCTTTTTGACCGAATTTTAGCTGTCGAAACTTTAGATACTCAACGCGAGCTTGTGGCAGACTTTTTAGAAGAACTTAGTTTATGTGTTCATTCAGGGAATACGGCAGTTCTGTTTTTAAGTAAACTCCAACGAGTCGAGGAAATGATTAAACACGACAAGCTGCCAAGTGATTGGCGTTCTTTTGAAGAACAAGCCCATGTCTTTTTTGTCATAAAAGAATTGGAACAGTATTTACAAATTAAAAAATCGCTAAAAGTAGCATATTAACATGCTTTCGTGAACTAAATAGGAGATCGACTGGGACTTAAATGAAAAGAAAAGTCTCGGTCGATATTTCCTTATTCCCCATACTGATTACTTCTTTGTTTGCTATTAACATATTAAAAAAGGAATATACCCTTTAAAAACTAAACTTTCAAAACTACCCCAGTTGCATTTTAACCGTTTTTCCCCATTCTATACAATTAGCTTTATAACGATTATAATATTATTTTGTATAAAAATAGGATGAATATTAGTTGTGAAAAAAGGTGATATAGATGAAATTAATATTAGCAGAAAAACCATCTGTATCGAAAAATATTGCAGATGCTTTAAAAATAAAAAATAGACAAGATGGCTATTTTGAAGGAAATGGCTATATAGTAACATGGGCTTTTGGTCATTTGTTACAATTGAATGATGCAAAGGACTATGATGAAAAAATGTCTACATGGAAACTAGAAAATTTTCCATTTGTCCCTACTAAATTTCAATACAAAGTCAAGTCCGATCCAAAAAATAGAGATAAACCGGACCGTGGTGCTGAGAAACAGCTTAAAATAATACATAGACTGATGAAAAGGCCAGATGTAGATACAATTATTTCTGCTTGTGACTATGATCGAGAAGGGCAGCTTATCGGGGACAGTATTATTTATAATTTAAGAACAGAAAAAGAAGTCTATCGTTTACTATTGAAGGAATGGACGCCTAAAGAGGTATTAAACGGCTTAGATAATCTTCGTTCCAATAAAGAATTGCGTCCTCTTCAAGATGCAGGAGTTAGCAGACAATGGGCTGATTGGTTAATTGGCATTAACTTAACATCTGTTGCCACTTTAAAATATCAAAAGGGCAAAGGGAAAGCTTTAAATATTGGAAGAGTTTTACTTCCAACACTAAAAATCATTTATGATCGTGATAAAGAAATTGAGACCTTTGTACCAGAAAATTATTATAAACTACAAGCCATGTTTTTAACTGAAAATGGAAGCAATTATATAGGTACCTATTTAGAAAATAAAGAAGAAAAATTTAAAGAGGAACATTATTTAAAAGATTTAGAGGAAAAAATTAAGGGCAAAACAGCGATTGTAACCGAAAAAAAAGTACAGAAAAAAAAGGAATATCCACCCTTCTTATTTAATCTTTCCAATCTTCAAGGCTATATAACTAGTAAATATAAAGGCTGGACAGCAGATAAAGTATTAAAGGTTGCACAAAGTCTTTATGAAAAAAAGTATATTACGTATCCAAGAACAGCAAGTATTGCACTAGAAGAAAGTTTGATTTCGAAAACAGAGAAAGTAGTAAATCTCCTTGCTGACAGTTTGCCTTTCAAAGAGGAAATTAAATTTTTTCCATCCAAACGAATTTTTGATAATAAAAAAGTGGAGAGTCATAGTGCGATTATTCCAACGTATGTGCTACCAAAACGATTAAGTCAAGAGGAAGAACAAGTATATGAAGCAATAAAAAACCGATTATTAATGCAGTTTATGCCGGTTGCTGAAGTAGAAGAAACAAAAATTATTACGAGCATGAATCAAGTAGAACTAAAGGGCAGCTTTATAACGAAGGGGAAAGTCCAATTAGTGGAAGGCTGGAAAAAGATTGAAAAAATTCAATCGAAAGATGTCATGCTTCCATTGGTTCAGTTGCAAGAAGAAGTATTTACAAGTGAAGCAACAACGACCACACATACTACCCAGCCTCCAAAAGAGCATACGGAAAAGACATTGCTTCGATTAATGGAAACGTGTGGGAAAAACTTTGACGCAGAAAAAGAAGAGGATGTTTTGTCTATCTTAAGTGGTTTCAGTATAGGAACGCCAGCCACTCGAGCAGAAACGATAAAGAAATTAAAAGATATTGGCTATATTGAAGCAAAGAATAAGAATTTAGTTTGTACCGATTTAGGAAGAAGAATCGTTGAAATCTTTCCGATTAAAGATCTGTTTAATTTAGATTTCACAGGCAAGCTGGAAAAAGCACTTTATGATATTGAAAAAGGGCAATTTAGCAAACAGCAATTTTTGCAAATTATTAACAACTTCACGACAAACGCAGTAGAAACAATAAAGAAAGAAGAAGAAATCATTATTCAAGAAGTAACCTATACCAAACAAACAACAGAGGTATTAGGGAAATGTCCCCTTTGTGGTCATGCTGTTGTTGAAGGAAAAAAAGGGTTTGGTTGTAGCAATTGGAAAAATGGCTGTAAGTTCGTAATTTGGAAAAATGATAAATTTCTTGCAACCATGAAGAAAAAACCGACGAAAACAATGGTTAAAGCATTACTGAAAAATGGCAAAGCACCCGTTAAAGGATTAGTAAGCAAAAAAGGGAATAAATTTGATGCCATAATGAAATATGAAAAGAATCAAGACAATGAGTATTTTAGCTGGAAAATGGAATTCTCTGAATAATTTTGCTGTGAAATTGTTTCAGTGCTAAAATAGAATGATAAAGTAGCTTTGAATTATACAAGGAAACAAGAGCTCTTTAAGGTAAGCTTTTGATTGAAAGAATCTTGTTTCCCCTTTTTTTTTATAGTAAAATGCAAAAGACATATTCTTTTAATCCATCGCCTTTTTTAGAGAGATAAAATTTATAGGAAAATAGTGCATACTGCTTTACTTTAAAACGTTTTCTTAAAAAAATTTAATTTTCTAAGGGGTATTTTTTCTTGTTTAAAAAAGACTATACATACATAGATAACATAGACAAGTATAAATGAATAAAATAGAAAAAAAGGAGAAATCCTGGTAAAGGAGGGGTTGAATTGCCGACACCTAGTATGGAAGACTATATTGAGCGCATTTACAACCTAATAGAAGATAAAGGATATGCACGAGTATCAGATATTGCGGAAGGCTTATCTGTACATCCCTCCTCTGTAACAAAAATGGTTCAGAAATTGGATAAGGATGAATATCTAGTTTATGAAAAATATAGAGGCTTGGTTTTAACGCCAAAAGGAAAAAAAATCGGGAAACGACTAGTCTATAGACATGAGCTATTAGAGCAATTATTAAGAATTATTGGTGTCAAAGAAGAGAATATATACGAAGATGTGGAAGGAATTGAACATCATTTAAGCTGGGACTCGATTGATCGCATTGGAGATTTGGTTCAATTTTTTGAGGAAAACCCAGAACATACAAAAGAATTAAAGTTAATTCAGCAAAAAAACGATTCGATCGAATAAGGGAAGGGCAATTCTCTCTAGGTATGTGCTACTTAACATAACAGTAGCATGGACGCCTACAGAGAATTGCCCTTATTGGTTAATGAAGAAAGTCAATTAATAGATAGGGGGGTAATTGTCAAAGTTATCAATTATAGAAAAGGATAGATCTTCTTCCTTTCTTTCATTCTCAACAACTTCTACTCCATCGATAACGCCTGTTTCGATATCCAGTAGTGCTTTGCGATAGGAGATTACTCTTCCATTAGAGGTTTTAAAACTAATAATGTCTCCTAGATGATTTCTTTCAACTGCAATTATTTTTTCCATACAAAGTAGCTCCTTTCCTCGTGAAAAATATAAATTTTATTCCTAGCAATTAATGTATATGAAATAGTATATACAAACATATTCAAAATTATCATTATTTACTTTTGTGTTTTATGCAATCGTAGAAAATATATTTATCCCACTCTTAACGGACAGTAAGACTCTTGCAGTAAGCTTATGAAAATACGAGGAAGATAGGAGGGAGATCAACTGTCCATAAAGGTCCCCTTGGTTCAACTAACCATCAGTGGGGGATGAAGGGAAATCCCTACTGATGGAAGTTTCACTTTATCTCTACCCCAAATTTATATTTTCATTCCCGTTTCTAGATGATATCCTAAAATTAACAATTTAAAAGAGGTGAGAGTATGGGGAGATATGGATTAGAGGAGTTCTTAACAAAAACAGAGCAAAAAGATAAGGATGAAGGAATTTTTGAACTAGAAACAGAGAGAATGCTCGAAATAAATTTAACAAATCAAATATGGGCAAAAGCAGGAAGTATGGTTTCTTATCGTGGAAACATTCGATTTACAAGGGAAGGTATTTTGGAACATGGACTAGGAAAAATGTTTAAGAAAGCATTAACAGGCGAAGGTGCCTCTCTTATGAAAGCAGAAGGCAATGGAAAGCTTTATTTGGCTGATCAAGGAAAGAAAATTTCCATCCTGCATTTAAATGGGGATTCTATCTTTGTGAACGGTAATGATTTACTTGCTTTTGAACCATCGATTAAATGGGATATTAAGCTAATGAAGAGAATTGCAGGGATGCTTTCTGGTGGTTTATTTAATATCAATCTATCTGGAAGTGGCTTGGTTGCAATTACTTCTCACTATGAACCACTAACACTAAGAGTTACTCCAAATAACCCAGTTTTTACAGACCCTAATGCAACAGTTGCGTGGTCGGGAAACCTACAGCCAGAATTTGTAACAGACATAACCCTTAAAACTTTTTTTGGTAGAGGTAGCGGAGAATCCATTCAAATGAAATTTTCGGGAGAAGGCTTTGTCGTGATTCAGCCATTTGAAGAAGTGTATTTTTCCAATGGTGGCGGCAATAATGGCTAAGTTGTGCATCAAATTAAATTGTAAAGGAAAGAAAGTATTGCCTGTTAGGCAGTATTTTCTTTCCTTTTAACTTGATAAGTTAATAGTATTATTTCCACTCGTAAGGTGTTTCTTGATAGACATAATAATTTAGCCAGTTGGAAAATAATAAATGAGCATGAGAACGCCAACTGTTTAACGGCTTCATACCTGGATTGTTATTTGGGAAATAACGTAATGGAAGATGAATATTTAATCCTTTATCTTTATCTCGTTTATATTCCTCCGCTAGTGTACAAGAATCGTATTCTAAATGACCTGTAATCATGATTTGTTTTCCTTTATTTGCACTGATGATAAATGCGCCAGCATCATCTGAGGCAGATAATAGCTCTAGGTTCGAATGGGCTTTAATTTCTTCAATTGATACATTTGTATGCCTTGAGTGAGGGGCTAAAAAGCTGTCATCAAACCCACGCATTAACTTATCCGACGGATTTAATACAGAGTGGGAATAAATTCCGTAACATTTTTGATCTAACTGATACTTATTAATCCCAAAATGATGGTAGAGAGCTGCTTGTGCTCCCCAACAAATATGAAGAGTAGATGTAACATTTGTTTTAGACCATTCCATTATTTTCGTTAATTCTTCCCAATAATCAACTTCTTCAAAGCTCATTAATTCTACAGGCGCACCTGTAATAATCATCCCGTCGTATTTATTTGTTTTTATTGCTTCAAAGTTACGATAAAATTGTTCCAAATGGTATGGACTTGTATTCTTTGATTCGTAAGATGCTGTTCTTAAAAAGGATATATTTACTTGTAAAGGGGTATTCCCAAGCAAGCGTAAGATTTGTACCTCTGTTTTTTCTTTTTGGGGCATTAGGTTTAATATTAATATGTTTAATGGTCGGATATCTTGTGCTTTTGCCCGACCTTCTTCCATTACAAAGATATTTTCATCTTCTAGTATTTCACGTGCTGGTAAGAGATGAGGAATTTTTATTGGCATATAGGTATTTCTCCTCCTAAAGATAGAATCATCTTATAATGTATTTCTATGATGGAAATAGTAGTGTTACACAAAGATATACGGTCGTTTTTCTTAGAAATAACCGAATATCTTAAAAGTTATCAAATGGAATGTTTCTTTATCATGGCACTTTCTTCAACATAGCTTATTATAAATTTGATTTGAATATGTCGCAATCATAATGTTTTGAATTTTAGAAAAGATAGATTATTTTATCCCACTCTTAACGGAGGGCACTGAAAAACTGGCTAGTAATGATGATGGACAATAGCCACTTTTTAAACATAAGATGATGGATTTGTTTTCCGAGGCATCCGCTCGCTTTCCATGGGGCGAGTGCCAAGCCTCCCATAGGAGTCGAGCGGACGCCTCTCCAAACCAACCTTATTTTCACTTTCAAATATGCTTGCTCTTCATTTCACACGAAAAAAAAGACTTTTTCAGTGGCCTCCTCTTAACGGACAGTGAGACTCAACCATAAGCTTACGAGAATACGAGGAAGTTTGGTGTGATTAACTGTCCGTAAAGCCTCGATTGGTTCAACTAATCATCAGTGGGGGAAGAAGGAAAAACCCCAACTGTTGGAAGTTTCACTTTATAGAAAATTATAAGGAGATTGCTAGTAGAAATAAATAAGGATTGGGAACTAATTGAAGAGAGCGTAGAAGGATTTTGTCGAAACGTGTACTTATAACGCCTCTTTTATTGTACAATACTAATTGAAGGTTGAAATTGCAGGAGGAAAATCATGGAGGTAAAGACGAAAATGAAATCTGACATCGAAATTGCTCAACAAGCAGTAATGAAACCAATTATACATATTGCCGAGAAACTTGGCTTATCAGACGATGATATTGAATTATATGGAAAATATAAAGCGAAAATTTCTGCAGATACATTAAATACTTTGAAAAAGAATAAAGCAGGTAAACTTATCCTTGTGACAGCTATTAACCCAACTCCCGCAGGAGAAGGGAAATCGACCGTTACAGTTGGTTTAGGTGATGCATTGAATAAATTACATAAAAAAGCAGTTATTGCGATGAGAGAACCTTCCTTAGGTCCAACAATGGGCATAAAAGGAGGAGCAGCTGGTGGCGGAAAGGCACAAGTGCTTCCAATGGAGGATATAAACCTGCATTTCACTGGAGATCTTCATGCCATTACAACGGCAAATAATGCTTTAGCAGCTTTAATAGATAACCATATTCACCAAGGGAATGAATGCCGTATTGATCAGCGCAGAATCGTATGGAAAAGAGCTGTGGATTTAAACGACCGGGCTCTAAGAAAAGTAGTTATCGGGTTAGGTGGTCCATTACAAGGAGTACCAAGGGAAGATGGCTTTGACATTACCGTTGCTTCTGAAATTATGGCCGTATTATGTTTGGCATCCGATATTAATGATTTAAAAACTCGATTATCACGAATGGTCGTTGCCTATAATATAGATAAAGCTCCTGTGACAGTTGGAGATTTGAAAGTTGAAGGAGCACTTACTTTACTACTTAAAGATGCAATTAAACCAAATTTAGTTCAAACGATCGAACATTCTCCAGCTATTATTCATGGTGGTCCATTTGCGAATATTGCCCATGGCTGCAATAGTGTTATTGCGACAACTGCTGCGGTAAAATTAGGAGATTATGTAGTAACAGAAGCTGGATTTGGAGCAGATTTAGGGGCAGAGAAATTTTTAAATATTAAGTCGAGAAATAAAGAGATAAATCCTGAAATTGTTGTGATAGTTGCAACGATTCGAGCGTTAAAAATGCATGGAGGAGTTTCTAAACAAGAACTTGCCATGGAAAATACCGAAGCACTTCGAACTGGTTTTGCAAACCTGCAGAAGCATGTGGAGAGTATTAAGGAATTCGGCTTACCATTTGTTGTAGCCATTAATAAATTTATAACAGATACAGAATCAGAAATTAACGTGTTGAAAGAGCTATGTGAACAAGCAAACATTCCCGTTGCTTTAACAGAAGTATGGGAAAAAGGTGGAGAAGGTGGCTTAGAACTTGCTCAAAAGATATTAGCTATTTTGGAAAAGAACGAACATACATTCCAAAACTTATATTCTCTTGAATCCACAATAGAAGAAAAGATTCTTGCGATTGCCACCAAAATTTATGGAGCGAATAGAGTGGAATATTCTTCTAAAGCAAAGAAACAAATTGCTGACTTTGAAAAATTCGGCTGGGGTAATCTCCCTATTTGCATGGCGAAGACACAATACTCCTTATCTGATGAACCGTCATTAATCGGCAGACCAGAAGGGTTTTCGATTACGATTCGTGAGTTTAAGCCTTCTATTGGCGCAGGATTTCTCGTAGCCCTTACTGGAGATGTCATGACAATGCCTGGTTTACCAAAAAAACCAGCTGCTTTAAACATGGACGTTGATGAAGATGGAAAAGCGGTAGGATTATTTTAAAATAGTCAAAGTAAAGCGCAAGGATTATATACCCACAATGTAAGAGATTTCTTTTATATGTAAGTAAAAGGCTTGCGCTTTTATAGGCAGCCTGTTTTCTAAAGGATTGTTGTTTTTTCAATAGAAAAAAAGAATTAGTTGGAAAAATGGAGCAGCCGGAATATACGAAGACGCCACGGGGATTAGCGAGACAGCCTGAGACCCCGGAGGCGAAGCTGAGGAGACTCAGCGCGAGCCCCACCCCCACGGAAAGCGAAGTGTATTCCGGCTGTGGGTAATCGCAACAAACTTTACGAAAACAGCCTTTCTAAAAGATCGGTATTCTTTCAATAGGAAAAAGCAAAGGAGAAAAAAGAATGTTTGATCCCACTGCCTTTGAAAATATGAGAACAGTGATGGAAGGTCTTATTTATGACCGCGATTTGGATGGGGATATCATCGTCCTAGATCGTAATGATTTATTTAACAGTAGTAAACTCGCAAGGAAGTATACAATAACATTTCGATTGAAAAATCAACAAAATGCAAAAGTAATGTTTGAATTATTTGCTGATTTACATAATTTATCGGCAGAACTTTTAGCTACTAAAAATAAGAAAAGTTTAATTGGTGCTTCCATCTATATTCATCTATTTTTAAAACATAAAAAGGACACAGAGATTTATACACTGTTACAGCATACATTAGAAGATATTTGGGGCAAGGACATGAAGATCATCCAAGAAGTTAGTTTCTATCCCCTTGATTCTGATGATATTGTCCATAATCATATTACCATTGATTTTAAACGCTTAATTACAGAAGAACAGATTGATGATATGATAACCATGATGGAATTTATGGAAAAAACGTTACATTCGTTGCAATCTCATGATTCATTATTAACTGTATAAGGAGAATGTTGTATGAGCATTTATGATTTCGAAGTAAAAACGATGGATGGAGAATTGCGCTCATTAAGTGATTATAAAGGAAAAGTCTTATTAATTGTAAATACAGCAAGTAAATGCGGGTTCACTCCCCAATTTAAAGAATTGCAGGAGCTGTATCAAGCATATAAAGAAAAGGGCTTTTCCGTGTTGGGTTTCCCGAGCAATCAGTTTATGAATCAAGATCCTGGAACAAATGAAGAGATTAAAACATTTTGTGAAATAAACTTTGGTGTAACCTTTCCGATGTTTGCAAAAGTTGATGTAAATGGCAAAGAGGCAGATCCACTATATCAATTTTTAACAAAAGAAGCACCTGGAGCATTAGGTGTAAAAGCGATTAAATGGAATTTTACAAAGTTTCTAATTGATCAAAATGGAAAAGTGCACGAACGGTATGCACCAAGTACGAAGCCTTCAGAAATAATAAAGGATATCGAAAAGCTATTGAACTAATATAAAAAGGGAGTCTAATCATTTTTAGTGAACAAGCTTATTTCACTAAAAATGATACTAGATTCCCTTTTTTAAAACCATTAACGATAGGAGAAAAGGCGAATAAAGCCGCTTTTTTTCTGCTTTGTTTCTTTTTCACTCACTATTGATTGTTTCGTTTTTCTCGATTTAGCTAGATTTTCTTCTTTTCCTTCTAGAACTACTGGATTTTCTAAAAATGCAATTTGTTTTTCTTGGCTTTCAATATGTTCCTGCTGACGTTCAATATGTTCCTGTTGCTTTTTTAATTGCTGGACTAAAACTTGATTGAAATTTTTTTGAAGTTCCAATTCTTCTTTGATTGTTTGTAAATCCTGAAGAATTTTTTCCGTGGCATCCGTGGCAATTGGGATAGAGGCGGGAACAGGACTTGTAAGCTCATCTTCAATTTGTCTTAGAGACATTTGTTTTTCATTACGCATTTGTTTTACTTTGACTAAAATATCCAAGCTTTTTTGGTCAAAATATCGATAGCCATTTTCGCCAATAACGACGGGAATGAGCGTTTTTAATTCTCGTAACCAGTTTCGTACAACCCCAGGACCTTCTTCAATATATTCTGCCGCTTCTTTCACACTTAATAATTTTTCTTCTTTAATAGAAAGTTCTTTTGTTTGTACACTTAACATTTTATACACCCCTCAATAATAAATAATTGATACTAAACCATTGGCTAGAAGGACGTTTAAAAGACTTGTATGTATAAATTTCTAGATAGACAAAAAAAATCCTTTGACGACCTTTGTCTAGTTTTGTTGGATTATCATTTAAATTATTAGAAAAATTATTATTGCGATATCTTTACAAAAATTCTTAATAATAATACGATAGAAACGGAGCGTTGGAAAAACATTCCTATAATTGAGGAAGGAGGAGATAGCTATGAAACATAATAAAGAAGTTAATGTACAAACAAAAATTCAAAATAAGAGGAATGAGGGTTCTTAGTGGAAAAAGTACAAGAAGATTCACAAACAATAAAAATTGTCAGCTATCACGATGGATTGGCTCGTAATGTGGCGGATATGTGGATGAAGAGTAAAGATTCATGGGGAGGAACAGGAAAAACAGAAGAACAAGTGCGTGATCAACAGCAAAGCTCAGATAATCTTGATACTTTCTTAGCGGTTCTTGGAGAGGAAGTAGTCGGATATTGTGGACTTTCTGTTTATAAAGAAGATGTAGGAGCATTGTATGTCCCCTTGTTAAATGTTCGTCCAGACTTACATGGCAAGAAAGTAGGAAAAAAATTATTATTACATGCCCTTAATGTGGCGATAGAGCAAAAATGGCCGAGGCTAGATTTATATACATGGGCAGGTAATTTAAAGGCGGTTCCGTTGTATAAACGATGCGGTTTCTTTTGGGAGGATAATGACAAATACACACACTTAATGAATTTCATCCCAACAGTTAGAAATGATGATTTACTAAATCATTATTTAAAAGAGATGGACTGGTATGCAGATTTGCAAAGAAATCTGGATATAAAGCCAGATGGAGTGTTGGAAAATGGCTTTACCCATTATGAATATATTTGGCAAAAAGAGCAGGAATCCGTTATTGTAAAATTTGAAAAGACAGGTAGAGGGATCAGCTCTATTGAAACAAAAGATTTTCAGATTGAATTAACAATGAAAAATCATGAATGTATAGAAGAAATAGAGCATCAAGTCTATTTAAAAATAAAAAATAAGACGACAAATCTCGTTTCTCTGCAAGCTTTGGCAGAAAACCATGGCAGAATTCAATGCAGTTTTTCTAAAACAATAGAGGTAAAGGCGAACGAAGAACTATCCTTTCCAGCGTCTTTTGTGATAGCAGAAGGGGTAGAACCTGTGGAAGGAAAAACGTTTCCAGTATTAAAAGTTGCTCTCAGCATAAATGGTATGAAGACTAGTTTACAAGTAGGAGTCTTACCTAAATCGCCACTTTCTATAGAGACAAAGGAAATAGAGGCTATTTTAGCTAAAGGAATGAATACTTATTTAGATTTAGAGGTAAAAAACAATTTAGATAAAGACATTACCGGAAGACTTACCATTCCAACGAATGAGCACTTGCATTTTACGGGTGATAAGTTTACTTTCACACTAGCAAAAAAAGAGAAAAAATGGATACGGATTCCAGTCCGAGTGAAAAATTGTGGTAGTTTTAAAGAAAGGTTTACATGTGAAATTTTTGAAGTTGAGCAGGAAGTATTAACGATCGAAAAAGAAATTAGCATTGGCTTAAAGGGAATTGGAGAACAGTTTATCGTTGAAAATGATAAGAATTGGAAGGTATACAATGGTCCACATCAATTTTCGATAAATAAAGTAGACCAAACGACGGAAATTGTAGATACAGACTTTGCTATATTTGCACCATCCATTGGTAAACCTTTTTCAAATGAGTTGTCTAAACAAAAACCTTATCAGGTGAGTACAGCAAAAACTGGGAATAGTATTGCTTTAAAGCTATTCTTTAAGTCTGGTGACTATCCTGGTATGGATATTATTCTAACGAATCAACTATTCGCAGAAGGTTTTATTAAACGTTGGGTAACGGTTACTAATAATAGCTTGGTAAAAAAGGAAGTTAGCTTACAGGAAACATTTTATGATTCTTGGCAGAATCTATATTTTCCTATAAATGGTAGAGTTGTTTTCTTTAATGAATGGAATACCGTACTTCCATTTGAATTAAACTCGAAAGATATAACAGGAAATTGGTATTTTTCTTCTAAAGGCTCTATTCCATTTGGAGTCGCATGGGATAAAGATGCCCACATCAAAATGGACAATTGGAAAATGCATATCGAGTCTACTCGCGAGCTCAGAATGAATGAATCATTCGATTTTTCACCTATTTGTTTGAACATCGGCGCTTATCGTAAATGGCAACAGTGGGAGTTAGCTTCTGAAGGAATGATGAGAGAACGAGAAAGCACGGTTGTCCAGGAAACGGTAGTTGAGTTTAACGAAGGAAATCTTATTTTAAATAAACATAATGACTTGAAAGTAAAGGTGAAAACCTTTAGAAATCAACCGTTAAATGGAGATATGGCAATTACTATTAATGAAAAGCAAGAAGATCCATTCCCGATTAATTCAGAGGAATCGGAAATATACCAAATCATGCCCCAGAATGCTGTTCAGACAGGTATAAATAAAATTCAAACAACTATTTCCTTGCCGACAAAGGAAATAGACACAGATGGTTTGTTTTTTGTGCCAAGTGAAAGGGATATTACAACAGAAAGTTTAGAAGAAGAAGGATTAACTGTTTATCGTGTTTCAAACGGGATAGTGTCTTTTAAAGCTTCTCCTGATTATTATCCAGGTGTTTATTCACTAGAAGTAAATGGGAAACAATGGCTAGACCATTCCTTTCCTAAACCTATTGCAAAAAGCTGGTGGAACCCATGGGGTGGCGGCATAAAAAATGGACCACCGGATTTAAATGCATTTTCCTTATTAAAGGAAGTGACAACTTGTGAGTTTACTAGTTTAAAGGATATTCATCAAAATGAATGGTCAGGTTTGAAGCTAGTAACAACAATTCAGCATCATCATAAATGGAAGGGACTTAAGTATGTTCAATATTTTGTCACAATGCAAGGCTTACCTTTACTTATAACTTTTGTAGAAATAATAGATGATGCGGGCAATCGAATGGCAGAGGAGAATTGGCATACAAACCTGTTTATAACCTGTAACGAACAGGAAAAAAGTGTGCTCCATATTAAAGATGATAAAGTGAGAAATAAACAATTTATGGTGGCTGACGAAGAACAAGAAGTCAATATAAAGGATCATTACTATTTATCGCTAGGAGCAGAAAAGCTTTACTATATCGCAAGTGATCAATCAAGAGATATAGAGTTTTATAGTAATAAGGATGCGATACAGTTGATTTCCTTTGCTAAATGTAAAAGAACAAATAATCGCTTACTCACAGAACCAAACTATTTATTGTTTACAAAAGAAGAAATTTCTCCATCTTTAGTTGATCAAGTGAGAAGAATAGGATTTTAAGAAAGGGAATACATGGATGAAAATAATTGATGCCCATATACATTACTCAAGTATAGAATCGTTTAAAGATACGGCGAAGAATCTTTCTTTTGTAGATTATAGTTATGAAGGAATTAAAAAAGAAATGAAGGATGCTAATATTGTCCTTGCGATTGGAATGGGGGTTACAGAAACTCCACAGATGGGTTTTCCTGATTATCATGCACAAACACCGATGGGGCTAGATTTAGATTTATTGATTCCTGAAAATGTAGTCTATTGTGCTGGCATAAATCCATATGATATGGATGTGTCGGCACAGGAAAGGCTTGAGATTGAGATTCAAAAGCCGAATGTGGTTGGAATTAAAATTTATTTAGGCTATTATCCGTTTTATGCTTATGATGAAGTGTATGAACCAGTATACAAACTTGCAGAGAAGTATCAATTACCAGTCGTTTTTCATACAGGAGATACTTATTCGGAGAGAGGATTTTTAAAATATGCTCATCCTTTAGCTATTGACGAAGTGGCTGTTAAGCACCGTGATGTTAATTTCATGATGGCCCATTTTGGTGATCCATGGACATTGACTGGTGCCGAAATAATTTATAAAAATTCAAATGTGTATGCAGATTTATCTGGTTTAATCGTTGGAACAGAGAAAGAACTGGAAGAGGCTCATGAAGGGATTTTTCTTGACCATTTGCGCCATGCCCTCGTTTTTTCTCATTCATATGATAAGCTGCTTTTCGGCACAGATTGGCCGCTAGCTCCATTTGCTCCATATATCAACTTTGTTAGAAAGCTAATACCTGAAGTTTATCATGAGGATGTATTTTATCGAACAGCATTGAAAGTATTTCCCAAAATAAAACCTTTTATAAGCACAGAATAAGGTTTTAATAGAGATGAAAAAGCTAAGTTGGAATGGTGAAACAGTTCCGACTTGGCTTTTTGTATATGGAGTGTGACACTCTTTCTTATTCGAAAAACTAGTTTTCATGATACAATATGTTCATAATAGGATTGCTGGATGTGAAATGAAATGAATATTATTACCAAAGTAGAAAAATTGGTGAAACTAGAGATGGAAAAAGATACAAGCGGCCATGACTGGTATCATGTTGATAGAGTTCGGAAAATGGCTTTATTGCTCTCCGAAAAAGAGGGAAATGGCTATTCCAGGTCAATCGAGCTTGCCGCGTTATTACATGATATTTCAGATGAAAAATTAAATAATTCAAAAGAAGAGGGTCAACAGAAGTTGGCTAACATTCTAGCATGTATTTCGATAGATAATCACGAGAAGGAGCAGATTATCACCATCATATCATCGGTTGGTTTCAAAGGGGGAAATGGGATATTTCCCGAAAGCCTAGATGCAAAAATAGTTCAAGATGCTGATCGATTAGATGCAATCGGAGCACTTGGTATTGCTAGAACATTTGCTTACGGTGGAAGCGTAGGAAGTCCTATTTATGATCCTTCCTTATCGATAAGACAAAAGATGACAGAAGAGGAATATCGGAAAAATAACTCTTCATCCATTCATCATTTCTATGAGAAGCTATTAAAAATCAAAAACCTTTTACATACAGATAGTGCTAGAAAAATCGCAGAAGCAAGGCATCTGTTTATGGAAAGTTTTCTACAAGAATTTTATAAAGAATGGAATGTACAAGATGAAAAGTATTTTAATTGAAAATGTAACAAAAACATATGGAGAGAAAAAATTATTTGAAAACATTTCCTTTTCGATAAGTGAAAAGGAACGTGTCGGTTTAATTGGCATAAATGGTACTGGAAAATCTTCTTTATTAAAAATCGTTGTTGGTATTGATCTTCCAGATGAAGGAGAAATAATAGCACCGAAAGATTATCGGATTGCCTATTCTGCACAAAGTCCGGAACTAAGCCCTGAGCTTACTGTTTTAAATCAAGTATATGCTGGTGATGCGCCAGTGTTATCACTAATTAAAGCGTACGAAGCGATATTAATAGAAATCAACAATGATCCGGAAAACAATCAGCTTCATGAAAGGCTGTTTGATCTGCAAAAAAGAATGGATGCCTTAAATGGCTGGGAAGTTCATACAAATGCAAAAACTGTACTAATGAAGTTAGGAATTACTAATTTTGAAAAGAAAGTTGGAGAATTGTCAGGGGGGCAAAAGAAAAGAGTAGCTTTAGCGCAAGTTCTTATTCAAGAGCCAGATTTACTAATTTTAGATGAACCAACAAACCATCTTGATTTTGAGGCTGTTAAATGGTTGGAAGACTATTTAAGCAGATATACTGGTGCGCTTTTATTAGTAACACATGATCGGTATTTTTTAGATCGTGTCACAAATAGAATGTTTGAACTCGATGGAGGAAATCTCTATAGCTATAAAGGAAACTACGGTGATTTTTTACAAGCGAAAGCTATTCGGGAAGAAAATGAAGCAGCGACGATTGACAAACAAAAGAATTTATTTAGAAGAGAATTAGAATGGATTAGAAGAGGAGCAAAAGCACGTTCTACAAAGCAAAAAGCAAGAATTCAACGGTTTGATGCTTTGGATGATACATTGGCTAATGTTAAAGCAAAAGACAAACTGGATATCTCCCTTAAAGGAAGTAGATTAGGAAAACAAGTCTTTGAATTGGTTGACGCAAGCAAATATTTTGAGGATAAAATTATTTTGGATAACTTTAATTTACTTGTAAAACCGGGAGATAGAATTGGGATAATCGGTAAAAATGGAACGGGTAAATCAACTTTCTTAAATGTATTAGCAGGCAAGATATCACTTGATTCTGGTGAAAGAGTGATTGGGCAAACCGTAAAAGTTGCCTACTATACGCAAGAAAGTGAAGATATGGATACTTCTAAAAGAATGATTGAATATCTAAAAGAAACAGCAGAAATAATCGAGGCATCAGACGGTAAAGTGATTACAGCTGCACAGATGCTGGAAAGATTTTTATTTCCTCCCCATACACATGGTACTATTATCGGAAAGTTATCTGGAGGAGAAAGACGACGACTTTATTTATTAAAAATACTTATGGGGGAACCAAATGTTCTTTTATTAGATGAGCCGACAAATGATCTGGATACACAAACTCTAATGGTGCTTGAAGATTACTTAGATGACTTCAAAGGAGTCGTTATTACTGTATCCCATGATCGCTATTTCCTCGATAAAGTTGCCGAACAGCTGTTGATTTTAAAGGGAAATGGTGTAATAGACACATATTATGGAAATTATAGTGAATATTTAGAGGTAGAAAGAAAAGAAGAACAACAAATAAAAGAAAAATCGGAAACACCAGTTCAAAGAAAGGAACCAAAAGAGAAAAAAGTAAAGCTTAGCTATAACGAACAGCGAGAATGGGCATCCATTGACCAGGACATTGAAAACGTAGAAGAGCGACTAGCAAGCATCGAAACAGAACTAGCCGAAACAGGCAGTGATTTTGAAAAAGCTGCTCAATTAATGAAAGAACAAGAACAGTTAAATGAGAAATTAGAACATCTTATTGAGCGATGGAGTTATTTATCCGAAATAGCCGATATGTCGTAAGAGTTATTTACTTACAAAATGTCTTCAGTATGCTAGTACTCATTTGATTGCTTATACAAAAAAGGTAATGGAGTTTTGGTAAGCATTATATCATGGCGAAAAAAGACAATACGAAAGCTATTTCTTTTAAGAAAAGGAATAAATCATGATAATATAAGTGTTGTAAGAAGAGGGGGATGGATTATGAGAATTATTTCTATTGAACCAACACCAAGTCCAAATACTATGAAAATTAACTTAGACCAAGAGTTGCCAATGGGAAAGAGTAATAATTATAAGGGAGATAATTCATCGGAAGCACCAGAATTAATTCAAAATATCCTTTCTATTGAAGGAATTAAAGGTGTCTATCATGTAGCTGATTTTCTAGCAGTGGAAAGAAATGCCCGCTATGATTGGAAGGAATTACTTTCAAAAGTGCGCAATGTCTTTGGGGAGGACGAAGCTGCTGAGGAAGTGCAAGAGATAAATGAGCACTTCGGAGAAATCAACGTTCAAGTTCAAATGTATAAAGGTATACCAATGCAAATTAAATTATCAGATGGCAATGAAGAAAGAAGATTCGGCTTACCTGAACTATTTATACAAGCCGTTTCAGCAGTGCGTACTCCTGAAGATAATGTTGTGATGACAAGAAAATGGAAAGATTTTGGCGTGCGATATGGGGAATTTGAGGAAATTGGTAATGTTATGATTGAAGAACTCGTTGCTGCATATCCACAAGAGAGGATTAATGCAATTATTGAACATGCTAAAAATCCACAAACAGAAGCAAGCGAAAAACCTATACGAGTTAGAACTAAACTAACTTTTGCAGATTTAGAAGATCCTGATTGGAAAGTTCGATATCAAAAACTAGAACAAAGCGAAGATCCTACAGTAGATGATATCTCCGTTTTAACGAAAGCACTGGATGATGAAAAACCATCTATTCGCAGACTTGCAACTGTTTACCTAGGCATGATTGAGGATACTGCCGTTCTTCCTTCTTTATACAAAGCTTTGAAGGATAAAACAGTAACTGTACGACGAACAGCAGGCGATTGTTTGTCCGATTTAGGATTTCCTGAAGCGATGGAAGAAATGATGCAAGCACTAGATGATAAAAGCAAGATTGTTCGATGGAGAGCAGCGATGTTCTTATATGAAGTTGGGGATGAAAGAGCCCTTCCGGCATTAAAAGTACATGAAAATGATCCGGAATTTGAAGTTAGCTTGCAAATAAAATTGGCAATTGAACGAATCGAATTAGGGGAAGAAGCGAAGGGGTCTGTATGGAAACAGATGACGGAAGCAAGAAAATAAACAGGTTTAAAAGATTGCAGGAAGACCATTTCTAATGTATATTAATGGGATATAATAACACGGATATTGGAGGGATTTAGTATGTCAATGGCATATGATGAGTATATGAAACAAGTGGTAAAACCGATGAGAGCAGAACTAACACAAGCGGGTTTTGAAGAATTGCAAACAGAAGAAGCAGTGGAGCAATTTATCGAAACAAACAAAGGAACTTCTTTAGTAGTCGTTAATTCAGTTTGTGGCTGTGCTGCAGGTTTAGCAAGACCAGCTGTTACACAAGCAGTGCTTGCTTCAGAAAAGAAACCAGATCAATTAGTAACAGTGTTTGCTGGTCAAGAAAAAGAAGCAACAGCAAAAATGCGTGAATTCTTCGGTGATATCGAGCCATCTTCTCCATCAATGGCATTAATTAAAGATAATCAAGTCGTTCATTTCATTCATCGCTACGATATTGAAGGAAATACAATGGAAGCAATAATGGAAAACCTAGTATCAGCTTTTGAACAATATTGCTAAACAAAAATAGTTCATGGAAAAAGGGTTTACCTTTTTTTCATGAACTTTCTTTTTAGACTCTTATTGTATATTAGTGAGCCACTGAAAAAGTTTTTTTTTTTCGAACGAAATGAAGAGCAAGCATATTTGAAAGTGAAAATAAGGTTGGTTTGGAGAGGCTTGGCGCTCGCCCCATGGAAAGCGAGCGGACGCCTCGGAAAACCAATCCCTCATCTTATGTTTAAAAAGTGGCTATTGTCCATCATCATTAACTAGCCAGTTTTTCAGTGCCCTCTATATTAGTAGGATATAGATAAGAGTTCTCTGGAATATTTGAATGACTTGATAATAATGCAAAATTTCATTTAAAACATCTACTTTCAACAAACAATAAGAACGGTTTTAACATTCCGTTAAAAATCTGTATTATAAAGAATTTAGGAGAAAAAACATGCTTGTAACAACCGCAGGTAGAACAAATAATGAAATGCAGATGCTTGCAAAAAGAATTGCAGCTGAATTTAACTGCAAATTTGTAGTTAGAGAAAAAGTATCTATCGACTACTTAAAACTACAATATCAGTCAGATATCCTTGTTATCGGAAAAAATCGTTTTGAATTTTATCCATTTGATATAGCACAACCATTCTTTTTTCATCCAAATTCAGCTGTGTTTCGAATTAAAAGACTAATAAAAAAGGAATCAGATCCATTTATCACAGCAAGCAATTTAAAAAAAGGAAATAGTTTTTTAGATTGTACTTTAGGTCTTGCTTCCGATAGCATTGTTGCAAGTTTTGCAGTGGGAAGTAATGGCTATGTAGAGGGGGTAGAAGCAAACAATGTGATTGCATTTCTGGTGGAAACGGGGTTAAAAGAATGGGAGACAAATCACTCTGCAATAGATGAAGCGATGCGAAGGATAGTAGTGAAGCATTCCAATGCGTTAGATGTGCTAATCAAAAAAGAAGATAATAGTATAGATTGTGTCTATTTTGATCCCATGTTTGAAGAAACTATTTCATCTGCTGGAATCCATCCTTTAAAAAAACTAGCCCATTATGAAGAGTTAAGAGAAGAAATAATCCATCATGCAAAGCGTGCTGCAAAAGAGAGAGTAGTATTGAAAGATCATTTTAGAAGCAGGAGATTTGAGCAGTTCCAATTTGAGCAGCAAAAACGTAAAACAGCAAAATTTCATTATGGAATTTGGCTAAAAAATGAACAATGAAAAAATAATCTATATATATAGGATAATAGTAGAAGATATACTAGTAAATAATATATACTTAAACTATTAATAATTTTTATCCCACTCTTAACGGACAGTAAGACTCCCCCCCCCTCAAACTTATGAGAATACGAGGAAGATAAGTGGGAGATCAACTGTCCGTAAAGGTCTGATTGGTTCAACTAACCATCAGTGAGAGATGAAGAAAAACCCCCACTGATGGAATTTTCACTTTATTACATATTCAAAATCATCAGGATGAACGGAAAGCGAGGTGTAATAAATGCCTAATTGGATTCGTAAAAGCCTGGTCGTATTTGTTTCTATTTTAACTTTTGGTCTTGTTTCTCCATCACCGGCTACTTTTTTTAATAATAATAACGATAATGACAAAAAACCAATTGATGAAAGAGAAATGCCTTTTGCTAGAGAAAGTGTGGAAGAAGAAGCTGTATTGACAGATAGTACAGAAGAATACTTCACACGAGAAGCTTTTATTAGCAAAATGATGAAAGAAGCGGAAGAACAAAGCTATTTAAAATTTGGACCAAAGATTAAACCAGTAATTGAAGATGAGTTTCGCTTAGTCGTTCTCCCTAATATGGAAAAAGCAATTAATGAAGTAACAAGTATTTTTCCAGAAGAAGAATTAAGCTATTTAACGGTCACAGAAATTCCATCATCTGGTACAAGTGAACGAATCTTTCACATAACAAGAGAATATGAGGATATTATCCGTTTTCATGTAAGAAGGGATCGCCCCCCACAGGAAGGGTATTATTTTAACTTCCATTATCATACGTATCATGATCAATTCCAAACTCACTATACACTTGGAGAAATATATTGGAATAAAAATACTCCGCCAAAGTGGATGAGTTAAAAGGAAAGACTATTATCAAAAAGATTGGATCTGTGATTATATTTTAAATTGAGAGTGGATTGAAGCAAAACATGCTTATTCCTGTTGCAAGAAGAGGAAAGGTCTGGAATATGATTTCTAGCTTAATTTCATAAAAAAATGACAAAATATATGAAAGCAGTCTAAGATAAAAGAAGATGAAACTTTTTCTAATATGATTACGTAGAGAAACTATACTGAAAAATTTGGAGGTAGTAATATTATGGCAATTAGTTTATCTAAAGGACAAAAAGTAGATTTAACAAAAGGAAATCCAGGTCTGTCAAAAGTAATTATCGGATTAGGATGGGATGTAAATAAATATGATGGCGGAAATGACTTTGATTTAGATGCATCTGTTTTTTTACTTGGAGAAAATGGAAAAGTAACAACTGATGCAGATTTCGTCTTTTACAATAATCCAACTGGTGGTAATGGAGCAATTGTTCATTCAGGAGACAATCGTACAGGAGCTGGGGACGGTGATGATGAACAAATCATCGTTGATTTAAAAGGTATTCCTGCTAATATTCAACGTGTTGCTTTTACAATTACAATCCATGATGGAGAAAATAGAAATCAAAACTTTGGACAAGTTTCTAATTCTTATGTCCGTATTTTAAATGAAGAATCAAATGAAGAATTAATCCGATATGATTTAGGAGAGGATTTTTCCATCGAAACAGCATTAGTTGTTGGTGAATTATATCGTCATAATAATGAGTGGAAATTTAGTGCCATTGGCAGTGGATACCAAGGCGGTTTAGCCACATTAGCAACTGACTTCGGTCTGCAAATTGGCTAATATTTTTAAGCATATTTTAGGGGGAAACAAGTTTCATGGGAATATTTGAGACGATTATTGATACATATGCACAGTTTTTTAACTGGCAAATGTGGGGAGAGGTATTAACAGACCCAGTTAGCTGGGGTTATATTGGAACACTTGTAATATTAGAAGGGTTGCTGTCGGCTGATAACGCATTAGTGCTTGCTGTTATGGTTAAGCATTTACCACCAGAGCAAAGAAAAAAAGCATTATTTTATGGGTTATTAGGTGCTTATTTATTCCGCTTTATAGCTATAGGTATTGGTGTTTATTTAATCGAATTCTCATGGGTAAAAGTACTCGGAGCGGCATATTTAGCATATCTTGCTATTAAGTATTTTGTGGATCGTAGAAAAGCAGCTAATCAAACGGAAGAAGAAGAAGACAACAAAGGAATCAATAAAAACGGGATTCTTATCCGTACATTTGGTCTATTTTGGGGAACCGTAATTTCAGTAGAATTAATGGATATTGCTTTTTCTGTAGATAGTGTTTTAGCAGCATTTGGAGTAAGTAACCAAGTTTGGGTGTTATTACTAGGTGGTATTCTTGGCGTTCTTATGATGCGTGGTGTAGCGGGTGTTTTCCTAAAATTAATTGATAAAATTCCCGAGTTGGAAGCAACAGCTTACATCCTCATCTTAATTATTGCGGTTAAGATGTTACTAAGTGTTTTTGAAATTCACATCGATCATGTTTATTTCTTCGGATTGTTAGTATTAGCATTTGGTGCAACTTTCATTGTCCATTTTAGAAATAAAAAGAAAGCGGAACAACAAGGAGAAGCTTAAACTATTCCTAAGGATATTTCTAGTTGCTTGTTACCGTTACTACTAGAAATATCCTTCTTTCTATTAGGCTGTTTCTTAGAAGATTGTTGGTCAAATAGGAGTAAGGCTCTAATAAGAAAAAACGGAGCAGACTGAATACATATAGACTCATGCAAGATTAGCGAGATAGGAGCGTCGAGGAGAGACGCACCACTCGCACGATGGAAAGTGTAGTGTATTCACTCCAGTTATAGCAACAAACTATAAGAAGTCAGCCTTCTATTAAAAGAAAAAAGTTTTTATTTGTACCCTTCGCCTATATACCTGCCTTGTAAAAAACCTTCACATGCTGTAATAGGCAGCAATCAAACTCCGTTAACTATCTTATCTAAAAGTAATTATTTTCAAAAAATGAATCTTATTGTAAAATAGTAATAATTCCCTATACGTATATACTGTTTTAATTTTCAGAATAGTTTATAAAATGGATGTTATTATAAGTGAATGGAGCAAAGGAAATGAAATTATTCTCTGACTTAAATAAAAAACAAATCGAACGTCTTTTCTTTAAATTGCCAGAAGAGGTGTTTAGTACTTCGGAGAAGGAAGTATTGTCCTATGCGCTTGCTTCAACCCTATATATGCCTGCCACAAGACCAAATATTTATCATGATTTGTTAATAAAAAAGCATCCTGCTTTAACGTCTATGGTTATTTGCTTGGAGGATTCTATAGGCGATCATGAAGTGGAGGTGGCAGAAAGAAAATTAGTAGAAGAGTTAACGCATATTTACCAAGCGCTAGAAGAGGGAGTCTTAGTGAAAAATGAACTACCACTGATTTTTATTCGAATTCGTTCTGTTGCTCAGTTCTTGAAGATTATGCATGCGCTTGGTGACAAAATAGCTTTACTAACTGGAATTGTTATTCCAAAATTTGAAGCAGTAGCAGGAAAGATCATCTTAAAGGAAGTAGAAAATTATAATAAACTAGGACATTGTTTATATGCCATGCCGATTTTAGAAACCAAGAAAATAATTGAAAAGGAAACGAGGATGGAAGAGCTGCTCTCTATAAAAAAAGTCCTCGATCATTATAAGCATCTCATCTTAAATGTACGCATTGGTGCCACTGATTTTTGCGGATTATATGGGATTCGCAGAAACGCTGAAACAACGGTTTATGATATTGCTATTATTCGAGATTGTATTTCTGATATTGTTAACCTATTTACACGCGCAGATAGTGCTTATGTTGTTTCTGGGCCTGTGTGGGAATATTTTACGACTAAAGAAAGAGTTCTGATTCCACAATTAAGAGAGACACCTTTTCGCAAGCGGTATGGAAAAGCTGGCATGAATATGCGAACTCAACTTATAGATAAGCATATGGATGGATTAATTAGAGAAGTGATGATGGATATTACAAATGGATTAACAGGGAAGACCATTATTCATCCAACACATATAAAGCCAGTACAGGCCTTAAATGTTGTTTCTTATGAAGAGTATTTAGATGCTTGCAATATTATTGATAGTAGCAATGGTGATATAGGTGTGATGAAGAGTAGTTTTTCAAATAAGATGAATGAAATTAAACCGCATTTCTATTGGGCTCAGAAAATTATATTAAAATCAAAGGTTTACGGGGTGTTTCATGAAGGAACTACATACATTGACTTACTTAAACAAGAAAATTTCATTACCAATCATTAATGATTTACAGATGAACATTACAGTAGAAGAAAACCCATTTGATCTTCCTATAGAGGATTTTTTTAAAATGGCGGCAAGAATTAATAAGAAGCGGGCATTTTTATTTGTCAGCAAATTATTAGGTAAGCATTTACCGATTGAACCGAATAAAGGTCTATTGACGGGGTTTTTGCTTGCAGCGAGATATGAGGAAATTATTACTGGAAATGTCTCATCAAAAAGAGCTGAGTTGATGACTATTTATCGGAATTCCTCTTTGCATTTTATTGATGAGCCATTTATCGGTAAGGAAGTATCTAATCCTATAATTATCGGATTTGCAGAAACAGCAACGGCATTAGGACATTCCTTTTACAAAGCTTTTCAAAACGCTGTTTTTTTTCATACAACAAGAGAAAACATAAATGAGCTAGTTCCAATCATTTCTTTTGAAGAAGAGCATTCACATGCTACTTCCCATCGTTGTTATGTTAAAGATGAAATCCTTGATAATCAACGAGAAATCATTCTGGTCGATGATGAATTAACAACGGGCAAAACCGCAATCAATATCATCCGGGATTTACATAAGAAATATCCCAGAGACAAATACAGCGTTGTCTCCATCTTAGATTGGCGCTCTAATGATTGGCAGTTGGAAATGAAGGCTCTCGAACAGGAATTGGACATAACAATTCAAGTAGTTTCTCTACTTAAAGGAAATTTTGAGCTAGTTGGAGAACATACGGATTTAGTTTTGCAAGAAGAGATACTAGGAATGATGGTAGAGGAACCTCTAATCGAATATATAAGTTTAGAAGATTTTGCGAAAGAGCGAATAGTTTCTACAACATCTACTAGCCTAGCAGGAATTCGAAATGAATTTGGCTACTTAAAGGATACAGGGAGATTTGGTATCCATACAGATGAAAGAACAGATGACTGGATTAGACAAGCTGCCAATGATCTAAAAAAGAAGCGCTTGGGAACGACACTTTGTGTAGGAACAGGAGAATTTATGTATATACCTATGAAGCTAGCAAGTTTTATGGGGGAGAATACATATTATCAATCAACTACAAGAAGTCCGATTTACCCAAATGATGAAGAGCACTACGGAGCTATGACGGGATTTCGTTTTACGAATCCAGAAGATGACGATGTAATAAATTATTTATACAATATTAAAGCTAATCAATACGATGATATCTTCTTATTTTTTGAGAGAAAAGTGAGCGGTGAAAGATTAAATGAGTTACTAGCTAAATTGAAAGTTATTCAAATGAAAAAAATAAATATCGTATATTTTAGTGGGAGGTAAAGAATGAAAATAAACGCACAACAAAAAGTAAAGTTTGGCTCCTATGATAAAGAAGATGTTATCTTTCTTTTAAAAGATTTAAGTGGAATTTCTTTAGAAGGATCTACCGAAGACCGAGAAAAAAAGATCCAAGGCGGAGCGCATTATAGTGAGACTTTACCAATTGAATATAATCCACCAGAACATTATTTGCAGTTGTTTTGGGAAACTCTTCATGATTATAAAGACAAAGTAGCCCGTAGTATTGCCATCGTGGCAGAGCAAATTTATCAAAAACATAGAGAACAAACGGTATTAGTTTCTTTGGCAAGAGCAGGTACACCTATTGGGATTTTAATCAAACGCTATTTGAAATGGAAGTACAATGTATCATTACCACACTATAGTATATCCATTATAAGAGATAGAGGCATAGATGAAAATGCTATTCATTATATGCTAGAAGCGCATAAAGGGTATGCCCTACAGTTTATCGATGGCTGGACAGGAAAAGGGGCTATTTCGATTGAATTAACGAAAGCATGTGAGATATTTTATCAAAAATATCAAGTCCGTTTAGATGATACTTTAGCCGTTTTGGCTGATCCAGGTTATTGTACAACACTTTATGGAACACGAGAAGATTTTTTGATTCCAAGTGCTTGTCTGAATTCAACCGTATCAGGTCTTGTAAGTCGTACTGTCTTAAATGATGCCTATATAGGACAAGCTGATTTTCATGGAGCGAAATATTATCAGGAATTAGAGCCTTATGATGTATCGAAAGTATACTTAGACAATATTACAGAGGCTTTTCAAAAGGTAAATCCAGCTTATATAGCGGAGAAGATTAGCGCAAACCATCTTGATCAAACCGTGGATTTTAGAGGGATGCAAGAAGTTCTTGCCATTAAGGAAGAGTTCCACATTGATAGCACGCATTATGTAAAACCAGGTGTAGGAGAAACAACAAGAGTCTTATTAAGAAGAGTACCATGGAAAATTTTAATGAAGGATCCAGACAGTCCATATGTAAAACATATTGTTATGCTTGCAAAAGAAAGAGGCGTAGAAGTTATCCCCTATCCTAATATGAGCTATACTTGTTGTGGATTGATTAAAAAGGTTGTGCAAGAAGGATGAAATTATTTGCATCAGATTTAGATCGAACATTAATTTACTCGAAACGTGCTTTAAATGAAATGGAAACTCCGTGGAATCCACAGATGATTGGGGTAGAAGAGAAAAATGGTGAGCACGTTTCTTTTATGACGAAAGAAAGCTATCATTTGTTGAAAGAAATTGCTGCTAAGCATCTCTTCGTTCCTGTAACAACAAGAACCTATCAGCAATATAAGCGGATTTTTATAATGGAAAAAGAAATTCCTGTTACCTATTGTGTAACGAGTAATGGGGCAAGGATTCATTATCAGGGAGTAGTTTTGAAGGATTGGGATGAAACGATTCAACAGCGTTTAAAAGCAGATTGTTGCGAAAAAGAGGAAATATTAGAGAAACTTCAGCAGTATGCTCTTGATGGTGAATTAAAGATTGCCGATAATCTTTTCTTTTATTATGTATTAAATGCAAAAATAGACCAGGATAATAAGAAAGAAATAACCAAATTAGCAAGTGATCATGGCTGGAATATCTCTTTACAAGGACGAAAACTTTATTTTATGCCTAGTCCTATTTGTAAAGGCAAGGCCATTTCGTATATAAAAGAAAGAGAAGGAGCAGAGCAAACAATCGGAGCGGGTGATTCATTATTAGATTCTCCCTTCCTAAATGTTTGTCAAACAGCTTATATTCCATGTCATGGAGAGCTGACATTGGAAGAATCAAGAAATGCGACACATGTATTAACAAATCAAAAAGGTGCATTTGCCGGAGAAGAAATTGTGAGAAATGTTCATAAACAGTTTGTTTTTTAAGCAAAGGTTGAAGGCGACCGCAAAACGATCGCCTTTAGTACATGATTTCTAATTAATAAGGGAGTGTAAAATAGTAATGAAGGTTTACATTGATGATAAAATAATCATCAAAATTCATCTGGGGGATCTTTTATCCATTTGAGCAATAAACAATATATCGCAACAAAGAATAAATAACTGCAAATAAATATAATAATCCCAAATAAAATGGATTCGAAAAATATAGCCATAAAAAAACTAATAATAAGAGAAATAAAGATTAAATCAACAAATACATACATATTAGAGGAAAGAACATTTTGTACATAATTTAAATCTGCTTCAATTTCATGATACGTGTATTTTCGAAAGAATGATCTCATAGTTAGCACCTACTCGCCTATTGTACTGTATTATATGCACACTCAAAAGCTTTGGTGCTTAAATCAATGGAATGTAGAGGGAAAGTAAAAAATATTGTTGAATAGCCTTTAGTCCTTTTATAAAAAGGTGAAACTTTTTTATGAAAAAATCGTAAAGAAATATAGAGTAGAATATTTAGTGTTAACGTATAGCTATGCTATGATAAAGGTAGATATTTATCTTTGGTTTAAAATTAGGAAGTGGAGATAATGAACAAAGACTACTATACAATCAATAACGTATTACTTCCTTTGTCTAAGGAAAATTGGTTTGATATCTTGTTAAAACCAATTAACGAACGACCGTTATATGATACGAATAACCGTATTTATACTTTTGGTCAGGCAGTAATAAAATTATTAGGAATATCATTAGACGAGGATGAATATTATAATCAGCTGTATAATTGGATACATAAAGACAATACTGGTTTACACTTGCTAACCGATGAAACACTGGATAGGACAATTGATAATCAGCATTTTCAATCGATTCAAAAAGTATTTAATCGGATGCATGAGCAAAATTTGTCCATTAATCGATTTGTTGCTTTTCTTGACGGGGAGAATGTATTACTGAAATCTTCCGTTCCTGCTATTCATCGGAAATTGCGAGAAAGCTTTATTAAAGTCATTCAGCATTTTGCTGAAATTGAAGAAAATGGATTGAAGAATAATGATTTAAGAAGATTAGTAGTTGATGTTGTAAAATGGTCGATTAATCATTTGCAACCTGCCCTGGAAGACAGTAAGGTCAGTGAAAATATGCCTAAGTTTCTTTGGTATGGAGATGCGAATAAAAGTCAGTCCTATTTTATTTATTATCTCCTTACATTTGGGTGTGACATTGTTATTGTCCATCCAAGAGGGGAGGATATTCTGGGAAAATTGAAGCTGAATAAGGAACTGTTTTTTCAGCATCAATATCCGCAAAATAAAGAGCCAGAAAGCTTTCCCGCAGAGGAGCGAAAAAGAACAGCAACCGTAGCTTATCGGGCATCGAGGGAAATTGAGAGTATTCTTCACCACGAAGGATCCAATCTTTATAAGCCATGGCAATTTAGAGACTATATCCCGATATCCATCACATTAAAAACGACGTATGATGAAATATTTCTCTTGGAGAAAGAACTCGCTATGATTCGGCCAAACTTTAATGTAATGAATGGAGAAGTGCATATCCCTTCCGTTTTTGCTAAAATATTTGGTGTTAGTAAAAATAGAAAAGAATACTGGGATCGAATACATGGAATAGTCAATAAAGAAGAAACATTATTAATAAATAATTTTCCGTTTACAAGAGCGATTGTTAGTGATTACCGATACCATTATCGTGGGGCTTTAGGAAGAGATGGTATCCTTGAGACAGAAAAGATGATGACAGCGCATTATTGGAGTTATAAACAGCTGCCAGCTGGCTTGCAAAAGGGAATTGCTACTGCCATTTCAAGAGTTTGCGCAAGACCAGCACTTAAGAAACAGTCTAATGAATCAGATGAGGATGTGGCAATTTTTCTATTTTCACAATGTTTACTCATTCCTGATGAATTTTTAAAAATGCTGCAAAAATTTGATTACTCTCAAGAGGTACCAAGTATCGTATTATTTAAAACAGAGAAAAATGGTGTATTTACGAGAGAAGATGCAGCAATGTTACTTCTAATGAATGCATTAGGTGTGGATGTGATCCTCTATAACCCACCAGGCCATGTAGATATGGAGACCTTTACGAAAGACACGCTTTTTGATGTGCATTGGTTAGAAGATGTTGTGTTTGATATGGAATATAAAGAGCCATCCTTTCTAAAAAGAGGCATATTTAGCGGGTTTTTAAAGAATAGAAAAGGAGAATAAAAGATGAATATGCAACCATCGAATATAAATAATGAAACCAACCAAGTTACTGAGTTATTAACAGCAGAAAAAGTATCAGAAATCAAATTAGCGCTTAGAAATGAGCCAGAGGTACAAAAATTGGCTCAGTCTATAGATGAAAAGGATCAAATTCAAATACTTGAATTTGGTAAAGAACCTGCGACACAAATTTCTAAATTCTCCGATAAAATCCTTAATAATATGAGAACAACAAAAGTGGAAGACTCTGGTGAATTATTAAAACAACTTGGCAGAATTATGGATAAATTTGATAAAAAAGATTTTGAAGACACATCAAAAGGCTTCTTGGGTAAACTGTTTAAAAAAAGTGAAAAAATCATGGAAAAGCTTTTTGGAAAATACCAGTCTATGGGCCAAGAGATTGATAAAGTATATGTAGAAATTTCGAAATATCAAAATGAAATGGTTGATTCTACAACGATGCTCGATGAAATGTATGAGCAAAATTATCAATATTATCTTACTTTAGAAAAATATGCTGTTGCAGGGAATATGAAATCAGAAGAATTAAAAATGCAAGTACTTCCTCAAGTAGAGGCAAAAGCTATTGCTGGTGATCAGCTAGCTGGTATGCAACTCGATTCACTCAGAAATGCAATCGAGCTATTGGACCAGCGTGTTTATGATTTGGAAATGGCAAAAATGGTCGCTTTGCAAACCGCTCCACAGATTCGCTTATTACAAAGAGGAAATACGAAATTAATTGGCAAGATTAATTCAGCTTTTGTAACCACTATTCCTATTTTTAAAAATGGTCTTATTCAAGCTGTTGCAGCAAAAAGACAAAAATTAGTCGCAGATAGCATGAGTGAGTTGGACAGAAGAACGAATGAGATGCTTGTTAAAAACGCGCAAAATATTTCACAGCAAAGTGTTGATATTGCAAGACTGGCAGGCAGTCCGAGCATTAAAATAGAGACAATTGAAGAATCCTGGAATATTATCATAAAGGGTATGCAAGAAACAAAATCTATTGAAGAAGAAAATAAACGCCTGAGAGAAGAAGGCACAAAGAAATTAGAAGAATTACAAAATAACTTTAAGCAAATGAAGCTGCAAGGGTAATTCATTTTCAATTTTAATTAAAGGTTTGTTATTTTTAACGTATTGTAAAGAATCACAAACTGAGTTGTTTTTTGCAGGGTCACTTGTGACTCCTACGGGAAGCGAGTGACTCAAAAAGCTTCTACAAATAGGAGAAAAACACCTCTTAAATAAATGAGGGCTTTATATATTTCAGGATTGAGCAGAAACCTTTTTTGAAAAAGATAAATTATTATACATGGGAGTGGAGAAAAATGGCGATTAATTTACAAAAAGGACAAAGAGTCGATTTAACTAAAGGGAATCCAGGTTTAAGTAAAACTTTAATTGGTCTTGGTTGGGATCCCGTTCAACAAAGCAAAGGTGGAGGCTTGCTAGGCGCACTTTTTGGTGGCGGACAGGCAGCAAGTATTGATTGTGATGCTTCTGTGATTATGGTTAATGAGCAAGGAAAAGTTCAAGCAAATAGTGATGTTATCTACTTTGGAAATTTAAAAAGCCGTGACGGGAGTGTCCAGCATAGTGGTGATAATTTAACTGGAGACGGTGATGGTGATGATGAACAAATCCAGGTTGAATTAAGTAAAGTACCTGTACATATTCATAAACTAGTTTTTGTTGTTAATATTTATGATGCAGTAAAAAGAAAACAACATTTTGGGATGATTCAAAATGCCTTTATCCGTATCGTTAATCCATTAACAAATCAAGCACTTATTCACTATAATTTAACAGACGATTATGCAGGTAAAACTAGTTTAATAGTTGGCGAATTATACAGAAACGGACAAGATTGGAAATTTGCAGCAATCGGTACAGGCACAAATGCAGGTAGTTTAGGTGAACTAGTCAAATCGTTTTCATAGAGATCAGAATAATGATTGTTACAAATAATCTATTAATCAACTAGGGAGGAATAGAAATTGAGTATTAATCTTTCGAAAGGTCAACGAATTGATTTAACTAAAACGAACCCCGGATTAACGAGAGCAATCATTGGGCTAGGTTGGGATATTAACCAATATGATGGCGGAACTGGCTTTGACTTAGACGCATCAGCTTTCATGGCAAATGAAAATGGCAAAGTTGTCAATGATGAGGATTTTATCTTCTATAACAATCTTATCCATTCAAGCGGAGGAGTAGAACATACTGGTGATAACCGTACTGGTGAAGGGGATGGGGATGATGAGCAAATCATTATTGATTTTACAAAAATTCCTAGCCATGTAAATAAAGTAGGTATTGCAGTAACTATCCATGATGCAGAAACAAGAAGACAAAATTTTGGACAAGTTTCCAATGCTTTTGTTCGTGTAGTAAATGAAGAAAATAATGTGGAAATATTACGTTTTGATTTAGGAGAAGATTTTTCTGTGGAAACTGCGGTTATCGTATGTGAACTCTATAAACATAATGGAGAATGGAAATTTAACGCAGTCGGCAGTGGCTTTTCTGGAGGACTTGCTGCTTTATGCCGTAATTATGGTTTAGACGTATAAAATGACCGAGTTTGATTGCTAGAAACTCAAGCATGCAATTTTCATAACAACAGACTATCCAATAAGAATGACTATAGAAGAATATAAATTTCTTTCTATGTATACATTCTTTTGGATTTTTTTGTGGACTGTAACCCAATATTAACTAGTTTGTGTGTATACCTTCCTATGCTATAATTTTTAATAGATTAGTATGTTCTTAACTGATTTTAGAATCTTATTAGATAATAGGATGAATAACGCAATAGGTGTATTGGGAGGAAGAAGGATGAGCTGGCTCAAAAGATTAGCACCAGTATCTATGATAGCAGCAACAAGTATTCTTATGGGAAACTCACAGCTTCCGAATAATGAAATATATTTAAAAACATTATCCGAATTAACGATTGTTAAAGCACATCTTTCTACAGACGCAAAAGAAAATTTAGGAAACATTATTATTTTGCCAGAAGAATCGTTTGATCAGAAAGAAGCAGCAGTGATAATTGAAAGATTAAATCATTTACCACCTTCGCTTTTGAAAAAAGTCCAATCTCGTGGAATAAAGGTGAAATTATTCACTGGCAAATTAACTGATAATAAAACTGCACAAAAATTTACTGGCATTATTCCAAGAGGATATACTTCTCAAAAAACATGGGATGATGTACCTGGCATTGGTGGAGGAAAAGTGGTGCTTGTTAAGATTGGTGCAAGCGAAAGAGGCCAAGGCCATAGTTCTGTAAATTTGGAGTATCATGAATTAGCCCATTCGATAGACTATAAAATATTAAAAAATGCTAGTAAATCAGAGGGATATAGAATAATGTGGAATGAAGAAAAATCTCGATTATTTCCAAACAAACCATACTTTATTCAATATGCGGAGGAATATTTCGCAGAAACCTTTGCCATGTTTTATATAGGGGGAAAAGAAAAGGAAAAATTATTAGAGTTTGCGCCAAAAACATATCATTATATCGCTTCTATTAAATAACTTTTATGATAAAATAAAACGAATTAATAATCTGGCAATAAATAAGTTAGTCTATTAAAGACATACAACTAGGCTAAGTAAATGAAATCGCAACTAAATAAAAAGGGTGTTATAAAATGAGACAATATTTAGATCTATGTGAGCATATTTTATCAAATGGTGTAAGAAAGGAAGATCGTACAGGAACTGGAACGATTAGTACGTTCGGTTATCAAATGCGATTTGATCTTTCGGAAGGTTTTCCATTAATTACTACAAAAAAACTCCATTTACGTTCGATTATTTATGAATTACTTTGGTTTCTAAATGGTGACACAAATGTGAAATACTTACAAGATCATAATGTCCGAATTTGGAACGAATGGGCGGATGAAAAAGGAAATTTAGGTCCAGTGTATGGACATCAATGGCGTTCTTGGACAACGAGAGAGGGGAATACGATTGATCAGATATCTGAATTAATCCATACGATTAAAACCAACCCTGATTCAAGAAGATTAATTGTAAGTGCTTGGAATGTTGGAGATATTGAGAAAATGGCGTTACCGCCATGTCATTGTCTATTTCAATTTTATGTAGCAGATGGCAAATTATCCTGTCAGCTATATCAGCGTTCAGCAGATGTATTTCTAGGAGTACCTTTTAACATTGCTTCCTATGCACTGTTAACACATATGATTGCCCAAGTTTGCGATTTAGAGGTAGGAGATTTTGTTCATTCCTTTGGAGATGTTCATATTTATACCAATCATATTGAGCAAGTAAAGCTTCAACTTACGAGAGATCCTAAGCCGTTACCACAGTTAAAAATCAAGCAAGACGTAAAAGATATCTTTTCCTTTGCATATGAAGATTTTGAAATCGTTAATTACGAAGCACATCCACATATTAAAGGAGTGGTAAGTGTATGATTTCGTTGATTGTTGCAATGGATAAGAACAAGGTCATAGGCGTAAACAATCAATTACCATGGCATTTACCAGCTGACTTAAAGTATTTTAAAAAAGTAACGACTGGGCATCCGATTGTGATGGGTAGAAAAACAAGAGATTCTATCGGTAGAAATTTACCAAATCGTGAAAATGTCATCATAACGAGAAATCCTGACTATCAATGTGAAGATTGTACGGTTCTCCATTCAATCGATGAATTTTATGAGTGGAGCAATGCACATGCTGAGGATGAGATTTTTATCATTGGTGGGGCCGAGCTTTTTTCTGAAACAATTAAGAAAACAGACAGGTTGTATATAACGAAAATTGATGCAGAATTTGAAGGAAATACTTTTTTTCCAGCATTAGATTGGCAGGAATGGCAGGTTGTAAGTGAGCAAAAAGGGATTGTTGATGAGAAAAATATTTATCCACATACTTTTTTTGTGTATGAGAGAGTGTAAGTAATCAGAAAAAGAGCTGGTATATAACTAGATAGATACTATTGTGCTACAGACACTCGCTTTCCGCGGCGAGGAAACTGAGCCTCCTCATTGCATGCACCGCGGGGTCTCAGCCTTTCCTCTACTTCCCGCAGGAGTCGAGTGTCTTCAGACTACGGGCGATTACCACCAACCTTCTTTTTTCCAGGAATAAAAAACCCAAACACGGATACGAAATATTTTTTCAATCTTCGTATCCGTGTTTGGGTTTATCTTTGGCTGAAATACATATGTCCCAGCCTTTTCTTACTATAAGTAAATTTCCTTTAAACATAAAGATATACACAGAAATACATTAAAGCACTGCCAGCTAATACAAATAAGTGCCAAATGGCATGGAAGTATGGAATCTTCTGCATAACGTAAAAGATACTGCCTATTGTGTATAGGAGGCCGCCACCGATAAGAAGCATAAAGCCAGTCGTACCAATTGCATGATAAAGCGGAACAATTGCCGTTACAATGAGCCAGCCCATAATGACATACAGAATTGTTGATGTAACAATATATTTTTTTACATAGTAACATTTAAAGACTATTCCAATAATAGCTAATCCCCAGACAATACCAAATAACGTCCATCCTAAGCCGCCACGTATAGCAACTAAAACAAAGGGAGTATAGGTGCCAGCGATTAAAAGATAGATGGAGGAATGATCTAATATTTCAAAAAGATCCTTTACTTTTTCATGGGTGATGCTATGCAGTAATGTGGAACATAAATAAAGAATAATCATCGTGGCTCCAAAAATTGAAAAACTTACAATTCTCCATGGATTTGCAGATTCAGCAGCATTAATAATAAGCATGACTAATGCTGGTATACTTAAAAGTAATCCAATCCCATGGGTAATACTGTTAGCAATCTCTTCCTTTAATGAGAAATCTTTTATTGAAAAATTCATGTATATAGTCACTCCTTATCCCTTCATTGTAAAGTATTTCAGCCATAAAAACAAACATTTGCAGAACATGGCATTAACAATAAATTCTACGCAATCAAAAAAGTTTAAAAAAAAAGAAAATTTAAAATTTTATTAGGAGTAACAGAAAAAATCATGGTATAATGTACAAATTAAAATGGTTAGAAATGAGGGTGTGGAAATGGAACAAGATGTAATGAAAAAATGGGTGCAGTTGGAGGATATTATTATTGCATACCAAGGCATTAAAGACATAGTAGCCCATACTCCCTTACAAAAAAATTATCGTTTATCTGAAAAATATGATTGCAATGTTTATTTAAAAAGGGAAGATTTACAGCATGTGCGTTCCTTTAAATTAAGGGGAGCATTTTATTCAATGAAAATGCTAGAAAAAGAAAAAATGAAAAATGGGGTAGTTTGTGCTAGTGCAGGAAATCACGCACAAGGTGTGGCGTATTCATGTCGTTATTTAAATGTTCATGGGAAAATTTTCATGCCTGCAACCACACCAAAACAAAAGGTTACGCAAGTTAAAATGTTTGGTAAAGAAAATGTGGAAATCATTTTAACTGGTGATACATTTGATGATTCCTACGTAGAAGCGGTTGCTTGTGCTGAAGCAGAAGACAGAGCATTTATCCATCCATTTAATGATGAAAATGTCATCGCAGGACAAGGAACAATGGCAATTGAAATAATGAATGATATTGATGTGCCAATTGATTATGTTTTTGCAAGCATTGGTGGCGGCGGTTTAATGGCTGGTTTAAGTACATATATAAAAAGCGTTTCCCCATCTACAAAAATGATTGGTGTTGAACCAGCAGGAGCACCTTCGATGAAGGAAGCTTTAATAAGAGATAAAGTAGTAACGTTAAATAAAATTGATAAATTTGTAGATGGAGCAGCAGTCAAAAGTGTCGGACAAAAGAATTTTGAAATCTGTCGAGATTACGTGGATGACATTCTTTTAGTACCTGAAGGAAAAGTTTGTACGTCTATTTTATCTTTATACAATGAGCATGCTATTGTTGCTGAACCAGCAGGAGCACTACCAGTTGCTGCCTTAGATTTATATAAGGAGAAGATAAAAGGAAAAAACATTGTGGTTATTATTAGTGGAGGAAATAACGATATTGATCGGATGCAGGATATTAAAGAGCGTTCGTTACTATATGAAGGATTATTATATCACTTCATCGTTAATTTTCCCCAACGGGCGGGGGCACTAAGAGAATTTTTAGATGATGTATTAGGACCAGATGATGATATTGTCCGATTTGAGTATGTAAAAAAGAATAATAAAGAAAATGGTCCAGCCGTAGTTGGTTTGGAGTTAAAAAAAAGGGATGACTATAAAGAATTAATAGAACGGATGGATAAAAAAGGTTTTCCTTATACCGAAATCAATCGAGATTCCAATTTGTTTCATCTACTCGTCTAACATATAAGTAACCTAATTTCAGTTTGTCGACAAAAAGATTTTTAGAAACTTAAATGGAATTTTCATGTGTTGCTTGGAGTGGAAAGCAACATCCCTATTCAAAGAGACTAATAAATATACTATATGCAAACCTCTGTTTCTAAAATTCAGGGATTTGTCTACAGTCTGACCTAATTTGCCTTGCATGTTAAAAGTAATTAGACATGTGAGGCTTATTTTGGAGAAAAATACGATGAGAGAAAAAAGGTTAAACTCTTCTTCTCTGCTCCACTCCACTAAGGTGATACCCTTTTGACTAAAACAGACTGCGGTTTATTGGGATCTAACAATTCTACTTCGAAGAGTTATGGTTTGTCTGCAGTTAGACAGCTTAGAAAGGCTGATTGTATTATTGGGGAGTTTACTTTATAATATTTCCTTTAAATTAAGTTTTTCCCATAAAGCGGAAGTGTAATGTGATTTAATTCACAGGTTACGAAAAGTATAATTTGTGGTATAGTGAATTATATATGTTCAAAAAATAATAGCAGAGCATATAAATAAATTAATAATAAAACTTTAGTAAAGAAAGCGCTTAAATGAAAAACGAATGACAAATAGGGAAGTGTAAAATGAAAAAAATCAAAATTGTTACAGATTCAACAGTTGATCTATCACAGGAAATATTAAATAAATATGAAATTGAAGTAATATCTTTATCTATTTATATTGATCATAAATCTTATTTGGATAGAGTGGATATAACACCAGCTGAATTTATCGATAAAATGGTAAAAGCAGAAGAATTACCAAAGACTTCACAGCCATCTGTTGGCACTTTTGTTGAAAAATATGATGAACTTGCTGACGAGGGATATGATATTATTTCCATTCATATGACAGGCGGAATGAGTGGTACGGTAGAATCAGCGAAAAGTGCCAGTCAATTAACAAAAGCAAGGGTATTTGTAGTAGACTCTGAGTTTATATCTAAAGCTTTATCTTTTCAAGTATTAGAAGCTGCAGAAATGGTTCAAGCAGGGCATAACGTTGCTGAAATTTTGCAAAGATTAAATCATGTAAAAAAACATACGAAATTATATGTCGTTGTAGATACATTGGAGAATTTAATGAAGGGCGGTAGAATCGGAAAGGGGAAAGCTTTTCTAGGTTCTTTATTAAATATTAAACCAATTGCAACACTTGAAGATGGTGTATATACGCCTATTGCAAAAGTAAGAAGTCGTTCTCAGGCAGTAAAGTTTTTAGCTAGTGCTTTTGTAGAAGAGAGTATTGGCAAAAAAATTAAAAGTGTCGGGATTACACATGCTGGTAGTCTTGAAGTTGCCCTAAAGTTAAAAGAAGCAATCGAAAAGGCTACTGGTTTCAATAAAGTGGATATCGACTATACGACACCAGTTATTTCGACTCATACAGGACAAGGGGCCATTGGTTTTAGTTACTATATCGAATAGTAGTATCGTTCTTCATTATAAAGTTGAAATAATAGCATACTTGTAAATATAACAGAGAGCCCATCTTTATTTTATAAAGATGGGTTTATTTATAGTTGAGGAAATACATACCCTTTACTTGAGCTGATGGTGTGCAATTCTATGAGGATTATTGCAAATTATACAAAATGGGATTTCTCTTAAAAAAAATGGAGTAATTAAAGGGAATTTAAGTGAAAATGTCGAATCAAAATATAATTAAATTACAAAACTATTTTTAAAACTATTTAAATAAATGAAGGATATGTAAACATGTTAATTTTTTACAGTATGTCTATTAAACACGAAGGAATACAAGAAATAGGTGGCCAGTATGATAAAAAAAATTTGCAATATTCCGTTTGTGAATAAATATCAATTATTATCTTTTTTTCTGCCCTTCTTCTTTCTAATGGTTTTTATAACCATAATTTTCTTTCATCATTTTAAAGAGCTAAAAATACATGTTGAAGAAGATGGAGAAGAAATCTTAACATTACTAAGTGAAAATGTTTCTTTGAAAATGAAGGAATGGAAGAATCTTGATTCTGAACAACTGTTACAGGTTTTATATTCGTCTGAATTTAGGGAAAACATAGCAGATATGGAGGAAAGCCTTTATTTTTCAATGACTGCAGAAAATGAAAATCAACCAAGTATTGCCGTTATTTCTTCACACGATCAAATAAAGGAAATCAATTATGTAGATACATTAGCTGAGAATATTATGCCTATTTACAATAAAACACAAATATTGCATGAAATGCAGCATAGTAGCATATACAAACGTAAGGAAGATTATTATATGAGTTCATTCACTCCTATTAATGACGAAAAGGGACAATTAGTAGGAGTTATAGGAGTGGAGAGAAAAGTTAGTGAACTCTTCATTTTTCTAAAAAAATTAGCTGTCCAAACAATCTTATTTATACTTGTTAGCTATCTCTTCATTTTCCTTTTTATCAGAAGATGGTTAAATAAAATACTTCGTCCTATTAACAAGATGATGATAGGTTTAAATGAAATAAGTGTAGGGAATTTTGATGTTAAAATGGAAGTAATTGATAATCCTGAATTACAGGGCTTAATGAAAAACTATAATGAAGTTGTCGATAATCTCGCTTCCCTTTTTTATCGATTAACTAATACAGCGAAAGAACTTGGGACGATTTCAAAGGATTTTCAATTAACTACGATGGAAGAAGCTCTTACTCAAATGGATAATATTGTAGAATTTTTGAAAACGAATCGGGAACTGCAGAAAGCGGAAAAGATGAACGCTGTTGGTCAACTAGCTGCTTCCGTTGCACATGAAATAAGAAATCCAATGACTGTAGTTAAAGGTTTTTTGCAAATATTTTATGCAAAAGAACATATGAGTGAAGAGGAAAGAACATATATTAAACTAATGATTGAGGAAATGAATCGTGCAGAAACGATTATCAATGATTATTTATCGCTTGCGAAACCTGATGTAGATCAATCTCAAAAGATCGATGGTGCAGATTTAGCGAATAAAGTGATTGATTTAATGCACTCTTATGCAATGATGGGCAAAGGGATTCATTTTATAAAGAATATACAGCAAGTATACATAGAAGCAAATAATAACGAATTGAAGCAAGTGTTAATCAATATTTTAAAAAATGCAATTGAAGCAATGAAAAATGGTGGAACGGTTACAATTAGCCTCTCTTCAACAAAAGAATATGGCGTATTTGAAATAGCCGATACTGGTATTGGCATGACAGAAGAAGAGATAAACCGATTAGGTACTGCTTTTTATTCATTGAAAGAAAAAGGGACTGGAATGGGGCTAATGGTTTGTTACCAAATGGTTGAACAGATGAATGGACGTATCGAAGTACAAAGTGAAAAGGGAAGAGGAACGTCTTTTAAAATTTTCATTCCGCTCTCACAAAACTAGTAACAAAGAAAACGTCCATCAGTGGGTTTTTACTATCCGTTAAGGGATAAGACTAATTTTTGATAAATTGAATGAGCAAAAACAAGAGAATTATTTTACTCTTTTGAAAGTGAAATTGGATGCATAGAGGGAGATTATTGGTAAAAAAATAAGTACATAAAATAATTTCGAACCCTCTCCAATATGCTATACTATAAAAAATGAAGGTAGGTGAAATGATGAAAAAACCATTTACCTTTCTTGTTTTATTAATTTCTCTTTTAATGCTTGTTTCCTGCTCTAATCAGACACTATATAATACAGAAAAAGATATCGTAGTAACAGAAAAAAAGGATATTCCAGTAAGTTTTTTACCACAGGAATTATCAATAGTATCTGTTGGAGACTCTCTTACACAAGGTGTTGGCGACAGCACAGGAAAAGGTGGGTATGTTCCTTATCTGCAGAATTTGCTAGAAGAAACAAAAGGGGTAAATAAGGCGGATTTTATTAATTATGGTGTAAGGGGCAACAGGTCAGATCAGTTATTAAAAAGAATTAAAACAGAGGAAGTTAGTGAATCGCTTAAAAAAGCAGATGGTGTCATTCTTACTATTGGTGGAAATGACATTATGAAAGTGGTACGAAAAAACTTCACCAATTTACAAGTTGATTCTTTTAATGAACAATTAAGTGACTATGAAAGAAACCTAAATGAGGTATTGTCAATTATACGAGAAAACAATCCTAATGCTGTTATTATATTAGTAGGGGTTTATAACCCATTTATAAAGATGTTTTCTGATATAAAAGAAATGAATCAAATTGTTGCAGATTGGAATCGTACGAGCGAAAAAGTATTAGCACAATATGAGCATACTTATTTTGTTAGCATTGAAAATATTTTTGAGAATCCAACTTCAGATTTGCTGTATGAAGATTATTTTCATCCTAATGACCAAGGGTATCAGCTTATTGCAGAGGCTATATATAATAAGATGTTAACAGCACCGTTAGCTGAAATACTAGAGAATTTGCAAACAGAGAATTGAGGAGAAAAGGTTGTTTAACAATAAGTGGAAAGTAGCATTTTTAACATTAGTAGGTGTTCTCGTAGTTTGTATTATCTTTTTAGCTATTCTGATATTTAAACCTGTCGAGAAGTCACCAATCATCAAGAAAAAAGAACGGGAAGAAGTACCTTTTGCTGTTACGACAAATCGTGAGGACTTAACTAAGTTAATTAATCATTATTTAGAAAAAGAAGGACTTAATGGACCCATTCATTATGAAATTAATATAGCGGATCAAGTAGAGTTATACGGTACCTTGCCAATATTTAATACAGATATTCAAATGAAGTTGTCCTTTGAACCCATTGCATTAGAAAACGGAGATTTATTATTAAAGCAAAAAGAAATCAGTATTGGTCAGCTGCCACTGCCAGTTTCTTATGTTATGAATTTTATCGCTAATCAATATAACTTCCCAGAATGGGTTGATATAAACCCAGAGGATGAAGAAATATATGTTCATTTAACAAAAATGGACCTGAAAAATGGAATGCTTATAGAAGCGATAACATTTGATTTAGAACAAAATATTATTCAATTTAACTTGTTACTGCCAACTGAATAAGCATAATACTAAGGGCTATTCCATTTAAAGTCTCATGTGAAAACAAAACGATTAAGCATGCTAGATTGTTTTTGCAGAAGCGTGATGGAATAGCCTTTTTTTTTAACAGGAAAATAACAGTAATTCACATCGTTTGTCTTCGTGTCCTTCCACAATAATTGCACTGTATGTTTTATCAGCTTCTAACCGTATTGGTGGAAATGCGATTATTACTTCTTTTGTTTCTGCATTTCTTGCCTCTAAGTTAACGGTCATTGGATACAAACCTAAATAAGAGCTAGCTCCTTTATAAAGGATGGAAGGAAAGACGGTATCGCCTTTTTGAACAGCGATATCAATTGTTGGCAAGTTTTCTGCCAGTTGAATAAATCGTAATTTTGTTTCGTTAGGTGGGACAACTGTATATTCGGGAAAAGAATGGATCTTTATTTTCTTCTCAGAGCCAGAAAAAGCGAAAGTATGATATATGTTGCTCTCCACACTAATTTTCTGACTGCATAAGGCATCAATCATTTTTCCAGTTTCATAAATATCAATTTGGTATTTTCCTGCCGGCAATGTTAAATCATTGCTCATTGTTTTAAAGGACACCTCTTTAAACATACGCATACCGTTAATATAGATATCAACAATTGCCAAGTTTTGCGAACCATGTAATATTCTGATTTTCCCATATTCTTTCTGCCGATCAACATCAGCGACAATAGCAGATTTCTCCTCATGGCTAAAAGCATGTTTCAAGCTTAGAAGGTGTTTATGATAATAATAAACATGTAATTCTGGATTCGTATATTTATAATAATCACTTAATACATTATACATACCAGCTTCATGTATCGAGTGATAGTGATTTTGTGGCATAGAAATTCCTCCTATTCGTTATCTTTAATGCTGTTTTCTAAGCGATTTAAAAGTAAATCCTGTAAGTTGACTTTTTAGAAAGAGCCTTCTGAAAATAGAATATGCCAAAAGATTAGGGAAAGTGCCTAATGTCAGAGGGGGAAATTTACTTTACAATTTGTTGGAAAATTTATATAATAAAGTTATTAAATGAAAGGGGCTGATGTTTTATGAGCAAAAATACATTTTTTAAGTCGAGTATTTTATATAGCATACAGCCCAAACGGTTATCACAATAGTACGTATTTTATTCTTGGCCGCATTTTATGTGGTTAATATGCGTTCTCTTGTTAAAACTTTTAATTGTTTGTAAGAAAACCATGGGCTGTATGCATCATGGTTTTTTATTTTGCAAATATTTGGAGGTCAATACATGGAATTAACGCATATCGGTTTTAATGATAATGTAAAAGAAGCATATGAAAAGATAGCAAAGGTAAATCAAATAATTGGTAGAATTTCTTTAGAACATAAAAGAATGTATCGTGTGTGGACTGTTTACGGAGAGCTGTTATGTGAGGTTTCCGGAAAATTAGCTTACGGTGCACAATCAAGAGAGGGATACCCTGCTGTAGGAGATTGGGTTATTCTTACCCCAAGAAGTGCCGAAGCAAAAGGAACGATTACTAATATTTTGCCGCGAAAAAGCAAATTTTCGAGAAAAGTAGCAGGGAACAATACAGAAGAACAAATAGTAGCAGCAAATATAGATATGATTTTTTTGGTCAATTCTTTAAATGAAGATTTAAATATAAGAAGATTAGAGAGATATGTAACCTTAACATGGGAAAGTGGTGCGAGTCCGGTTATTGTGTTAACGAAAGCCGACCTAACAGCAGATTTAAGCGAAAAATTAAGGGTAGTTGAATCAGTCGCTTTGGGGATACCTGTAATAACGATAAGTGTTGTAAATAATATCGGATTGAATCAGTTGAAAACATATCTTCATCCTGGAAAGACAGTTGCTTTATTAGGATCATCTGGTGTGGGGAAGTCGACATTAACGAATTATTTGTGTGGTTATGAAAAACAGGAAGTACAAGAAATTAGAGATACAGATGCAAAAGGTAGGCATACTACGACTAACCGGGAAATGGTGTTATTACCAAATAATGCGATTTTAATCGATACTCCAGGGATGAGAGAGCTTCAATTATGGAATAGTGAAGACGGGATTTCTAACAGTTTTTCAGAAATAGAAGAGCTTGCAGCAAGTTGTAAATTTAGAGATTGTCAGCATGAAAAAGAAATGGGGTGTGCTGTGAAACTTGCTATTGAAGAGGGAGAATTGGAAGAAGAAAGACTGCAAAGCTATAAAAAATTATTAAGGGAATTAGCTTTTTTAGAAAGACGTCAAGATAAAAAGGCAAAGTCTGATGAGAAGAAGAAATGGAAATGCACGACAAAGCAATTTAGGAAGAGATGATCTGTGTCATCTATGAAAATGGATGAATCCTTGTTTTATCCCACTCTTAACGGCCAGTAAGACTTCCGCCTCAAGCTTAGGAGAATACGAGGAAGATAGGTGGGAGATCAACTGTCCGTAAAGGTCTGAATGGTTCAACTAACCATCAGTGGGGGAGGAAGGAAAACCCCCACTGATGGAAGTTTCACTTTATAAAAAGCAAGGGATAATTAATTATTTAATCAATAAAGGCTTTATTTTTTGCATATTTCTACATTAAACATTAAGCTAATAGTGTGAAATCAAACATATAAGGGAATAAAAAGAGGAGAATGTTTTTAAAAGGGGCTGTTTAAGTGGAAAAGAATACGGAATTAGCAACATTTGCAGGTGGCTGTTTCTGGTGTATGGTTAAGCCTTTTGATCAAGAGCCTGGAATCATGAAAGTTATTTCAGGATATACAGGTGGTCATAAAGAAAATCCAACATATAAAGAAGTTTGTTCAGAGACGACAGGACATTATGAGGCGGTTCAAATTACGTATGATCCGAGTGTGTACTCTTATGAAAAACTTCTTAATATCTATTGGCAACAAATTGATCCAACTGATCCTGGTGGTCAATTCTATGACCGTGGACAATCTTATCAAACAGTAATTTTTTATCACACTGAAGAGCAGAAGAACTTAGCTGAAGCATCGAAGCAGCAATTAGAAGCAAGCGGAAAATTTAACAAACCGATAGCAACAAAAATACTTCCAGCTTCAACATTTTATCCTGCTGAAGAGTATCATCAGGATTATTATAAAAAAAATCCTGAACATTATAATCGTTATCATATTGGTTCAGGTCGTGCATCATATATTCAATCGAATTGGAGAGAGAATTAATGGAAAAAAATAAATTAAAAGAAAATTTAACACCAATCCAATATGAAGTAACTCAAAATAATGGAACTGAACCACCATTTCGTAATGACTACTGGGATGAGTTTTCAGAAGGTATTTATGTAGATGTTGTTTCTGGAAAACCGTTGTTTAGTTCTCTAGATAAATATGATGCGGGTTGCGGTTGGCCAAGCTTTACAAAACCAATCGATGAAGAGGAATTAATAGAAAAGAAGGATACAAGTCATGGCATGATTCGTACCGAAGTGAGAAGTAAAGAAGCGGATTCCCATTTAGGTCATGTGTTCAATGATGGACCAAATCCAACTGGTTTACGTTACTGTATGAATTCAGCTGCGATGAAATTTATCCCCAAAGAAGAGCTTGAAGAAAAAGGTTACGGAAAGTACTTGCGATTGTTTAAATAGAAGGAGAGGCAGACCCCGCGCTGGAACTTAAGAAGCGAGAGGCTTGGCGCTCGCCCCATGGAAAGCGAAGTGTATTCCGTCTGCGGGTGATCACCACAAACCTTCCTTTTAAAATGAATAAAACCCCAAACAATTATACGAACTTTTCTTAGCATGTACGTATAATTGTTTGGGGTTATTTGGTTGAAAATGCTTTTTCTCAAAAGATCATGTTAATTAGTAATAATAGAAGAAATTTGAACTAGTTGTTGATCTGTTATGTTATACCTTGATTTATTTGCAGATAATTGAAAGGTAACTGTATGATTCCGATCGGTTAATCCACTCGTGACATATAAGGATCTTTCTTTCTTAAACGGCCACCATGTGGATATAGTTGTCACATAGTTATCATCTACAAAAACATCTATCATGCCACCTTTTTCACTTCTAATTACGTTCACTCCTAAAAAAGATCCGGAAAAATGATATTCAATATCAGCGCCAATTTTATTCGATGTATAAAAGCCTGCTTCGTTTTTAAAAGAAGGATCAATTGAATGAAATGGATGAAGAGTATTCATTTCTAGACTAGATACTTCTTTAACTGGAATAGTGGAAGTGAGAACGGTTTTTTTCTCCCGAATTGCTTTGTTCATTGTATCAACAACTGCTTGTGCATATAAATAGTAACCATAATCATTTGGATGTACCAGATCATTTGTTAAACGTTCAGTGGATAGACCAGAGTTTCGAAAAGGAATTCTCATATCGATATTGGTAGCATAAAATTCTTTTGATAATTGTTTAATTATGTGAACAAAATCCTCGTTATCTAGACTACTTTCCGTAATTGTCACTAATTCTGCATGCGGATGACGGATGACGATTTCTTCTAATAAAGATTGATAAAAGAAGTAAAATTGCTTATCGTCCATATATTTTCGATCATTTTCTCCAAACACAATGAATACTAAATCAACATCTTTAGATAAGCTATTTTTCAATTTATATAAGCCTTCAAATGCTGTAGCGCCACTTTGTACAACTAAATGTCTTTTAAAAGATCCTCCGTATTTTTTTGTTAAACTTCTCTCTACAAGTTGAAACCATTTTCTATGGTTATTGCTAGCTCCTGAGCTACGACCTATACTATCACCGACAATTAAATAGTTGACCTGTTTTCCATCAGCAATTTTTTTATAGACATTTCTTTCCGGTTGTTTCGAATCAATTAATAAATAAAACATACTTATAATAACGATAAAAATAAGCGAGTAAATAATGTATTTTAATCCCTTTTTCATATTGCTTTTTAATTTTTCCTCCTTTTTAAAGAAAACACAGTACTATTACGATTAAATTACCCTTTTAAAGGACAAGGTAAGCAGTAATTTACTGGTGTTTAATAACAGAAGACAGTGATTGATAGACAATAAGATATCCTGATCAATATGTGCTTGTTTCAAATTAGGTAAATCACTTGCACCATTATTTTCATTTATGTATAGTATACGTTATATCAATTGATCAAGGAAGGTGAGAGCATGACTAAATCCTTTTATCATTTTTTAATGAAGTTTCGACATCCTGAACCAAATGATCAAATTAGTGAATTTGCAAATGAAGCTTATCTTGATCATGATTTTCCAAAGAATAGTTTTGACTATGATGAGATCAGTGAATATTTAGAATTAAATGGTCACTATTTGCAAAGTATGCGTGTTTTTGATGAGGCTTGGGAACAATATCTATTTCAAGAAGAAAAGAAAAATTATAGTTATTGATGACATCCAGCAAGAAATTGTTTGGATGTTTTTTTATGCAAATGGAGATGTTTTTAAACTGCTGCCGAATTTATCTAAAGGTCCTGTAATTGGAAAGAAAAAAAGGAAGAGCTATTGCTTGTACTTATAAGCACAAATGTATTCTTCCTATGTATAGATAGACATATAATGAATAAACAGTTTGAAGTGTCTTTAAATCGTTTGATTCAGGAAGAAAGGAATTTATTATGAGCGAATATTAGAGTATTGCATATGATGGTAGTAACAAATGAATGTGAAAGTCTAATGAACAAAAAGGATGAAAATTAAATGGTAACTGAAGATAGGTTTATATTCCTTTAAGATCCCCCATCTTCATTGATCAAATGTTCTATTCAAGGTGTGGGGGGAAAACCGCATAAGTTGGCAATGCCACCCAATCTTGTTTAGAGAGGATTAGTAATTATGGCGAATCGTAAAAAACCTAAATTTAAAATTGGTGATACAGTAGTTATCACTATTTATGGAACAGTTGGCAAAATTACAGATGTGAAGTATTTAGATAATATGCATGTATATGAAGTGAATAAAAGTGAAGGGTTATATTTAGAATCCAGTTTACAAATGCTTTCTGAGTATGATGGTGAAATAATGGATTCAGAGAAAATAGATATCGAATATCGCTTCTTTATTGGCGATTTAGTAAAAGTGAAAGGATATGGATCCAATCTTTTTAAGATTATGGGATTCCGAACAGAAATTTGGAGATATAAAACAGATGCATGGGAAGATGTAATTTACGAGCTTTCTAGAGTTAGTGATGGAGAATGGCTAGAGGCAGCGGAAGATGAATTAACCTTGGTGGCAGATGCGGATAGTGCGGATTCATTTATACAAAAATTAGGTTTATTATATATAATGGATAAAAAACAAAAGTCTATCGACTTAAAAAAAACAAATAGTTCTTTCCACAAGACTGAAAAGGAATTGTTAGAAAGAACGAAGGAAAAGAAAGAGCTAATTGACGGATTGTTAGATATCTATAATGATTACAGTATTTTATATTCTTTATTTAAAGATCCAGAGTATGAACAAGTAATGAAGTTAACCCTCCGAAAATTGAAACAAGTAAGCAAAAAAACGGATAAAGACAATAACACAAAAATCTAGAATAAGAGATAAATAAACATTGGAACACTACTAATTATCAGAAGAGAAAATAATTTCTTTAAAAGGGAATGAAAAATAGCAAGAATTTGACTGTCTTCTTCGTTTAAATCTACTTTTATATCTTCGACTAGGTATTGGATTTTATTCATTAATAGTGCCTCCCTTTTTTTATAGTAAATCTATATGTTTCAGCTTTCATAAACATGTCTAATTTCACTAGTGTTGCATTAATTTATTTTCATTATTAAAAATACTCAAAATGTTCAATTTTATTATTTTGTGCAAAGAAAAAGTCCTTTATAATGGATAAGTCAGGTGGTAACCCGTCCAAATCCACTAAAAAAGGACCAACACATGGACAAGATTACACGAAAAACTTCATTTGGACAATGGTTTTCACCAATAAATCTTCAACTTTTTGAAGAAACCGTGAAAACGTTGAAATTAGATTACTATACGAAAAAACTAAAAACAGACTCATTTCTAAAATTACTCCTTTTTGCACAGCTACAAGAAGTCGAAAGTTTGCATGAGCTAAGCGATTGTCTTTTCGACGACCAACTACAAAAAGGCATTGATCTTGATTCAATCAGTATTTCTCAGCTCTCACGCCGATTAAACGGTATAAATCCAGATTTATTTCAAAGGCTTTTCCTTGATTTAGTCGCACAAATTCATGCAAAAACACATTATACAAAGCTTATTATGCCGTTAAAAATCATTGATTCAAGCACATTGCCACTTAATTTGACCAATCATAAATGGGCAAAGTTCCGCAAAACAAAAGCGGGTGTCAAGTTGCATTTGAGACTTGTGTTTATGGAAAAAGGGAGTTCCTATCCTGAAAAGGCTGTTTTAACAACGGCAAAAGAACATGATCGTGGTCAGCTTGAAATCATGGTTGATGATAAAGAATGCATGTATGTGTTTGACCGTGGCTACCTAGATTACGAGCGCTTTGACCGAATGACAGATGATGGTTACTTTTTTCTTTCAAGGCTACGGAAAAACGCAGTCATACGGGAAGTTTATAATTTTAAACTACCCGAGAATTCAGCTGTTTTGTCAGATCAAATGGTGTTGATTGGTACGACTCAAAACCGTGCTGAAAATTACTTTCGTCTTCTAAAAGTGATGGATTCAAAAGGAAATGAACTGCATTTAATTACCAATCGTTTTGATTTGAGTGCCGAAGAAATTTCAGAGATGTACAAATCACGGTGGGCAATTGAGTTGTTCTTTAAATGGATCAAACAGCATCTCAGCATCAAAAAGTTCTACGGTCAAAGTGAATGGGCGATTCAAAACCAAGTGTTTATCGCACTGATTGTTTTTTGCCTACATGTTCTCGTACAACTTGAAACAAGAAGTAAGCGAAAAACCTTACAAATTAGCCGTTATTTAAGGGCTGCATTGTGGAAACCAGCCCATATCTGGCTTCGAAAGATTGAAGGGAAAGCCATCCCTTAATAAGCAAATTGTTGTTGTCGCACAAGTCTAATTGTAAAAAAAAACCAAATGGATGGAGCCACCTTTGAATAGGTATTTACCTTTTTGGCTCTAAACAAGGAGGATAATCAGACTGAAAATTGCGACAATATTTATGCAACACTAGTGGTCTAATTTATAAAAAGAATATTTTTGAATTAGTTCCTATTATTTCACTTGAAAAAAAGTCTGTTTTATCAGATAATTTTTTTAAGAAAGCATTATTTTTAAAATGTCACATATATTCTTTAAAAAGGGGGCGATAAGCTTGAAAGAAATCGACGTGATTATTGATACAGAAGAAATAGCAGAGTTTTTCTTTCGTGAGCTATTAAAAAGGGGATTCGTTCCCACTGAAGGTGAAATTGAAGAATTGGCTGACATTACATTTGAATATTTATTGGACAAATGCATTATTGATGAAGAAATTGATGAATAGAAAATAAGAATGGTAAGGAGAAATCCTTGCTATTTTTTTATTGTAAAAATGTCGCAACATAAAGGTGTGTAGAAAATCAAAATTTTTCTTAAACCATCGTGTTAATCAATAGGAATAAACTTCCCACCTGTTTTTATTTCAGATTATCCCACTCTTAAAGGGCGGTAAGCCTTACCTTTAGCTTCGGAGAATGGAGGAAGCGAGGGGGGAAACTCTCCCGTAAAGATCTGATAAGTGCAGCTAACCATCAGTGGGAGATGAAAAATCCCACTGATGGAAGCTTTTGTTACCTTTTTCTTCTAGTTGCAGAATACTCTTTACCATGTGCTTCGTGTTCTGCGATAATAGCCTCTTTTGGAATATGATTATTTTTCTTTGGAGAATTGATTCGATTTCGATGTTTTTTTCCCATAATAATCCCCCTCCAAATCATTTGTTCCATATTAAGATTGTTTTGCCTCAAAGCTAGAGGAAAACTAAATATAGTATAACCCTCTAAAAAAATGTTATCCTAAAATTAAATATGTTTTACAGCATATTAGAATATGATATAGTACAAATAGTGAAGTTTTCATAAGTAGAAAAATTTGGATTTAAATAAGTAATGAAGTATTAATTGGAGGAAATAAAATGAGTGTACATATTGGTGCAAAAGAACACGAAATTGCAGAAACAGTCTTACTTCCAGGAGATCCGTTAAGAGCCAAATACATTGCGGAAAATTTCTTGGAAAATGCAACATGCTATAATGAAGTCCGCAATATGTTTGGTTATACTGGAACATATAAAGGGCAAAGAATTAGTGTACAAGGGACAGGCATGGGTGTACCATCTATTTCAATTTATATTAATGAACTAATTAGTAGCTATAATGTTCAAAATTTAATTCGTGTTGGTACTTGCGGTGCTATTCAAAAGGATGTAAAAGTAAGAGATGTAATCCTTGCTATGAGTGCATCAACTGATTCCCAAATGAATCGATTAACATTCGGCGGTGTTGATTATGCGCCAACAGCTGATTTTGAATTATTAAAAAGAGCGTATGATAGCGGACTTGAAAAAGGACTATCCTTAAAAGTAGGAAATGTCTTTACAGCGGATATGTTTTATAATGATAATTCGGAGTTAGAAAAGTGGGCTAAATACCAAATTCTAGCGATAGAAATGGAAACAGCAGCACTTTATACAATCGCTGCTAAATTCGATCGTAAAGCACTATCTGTTTTAACAGTAAGCGATCATATTTTAACAGGCGAAGAAACAACTGCACAGGAAAGACAAACAACATTTAACGAGATGATAGAAGTGGCTTTAGAAGCGGCAATTAAATAATTGTTAACAGATAAAGGTATGCTTTTTGCATACCTTTATCAAATCATGTGCAAGAAGAAAATTTAACGATATGTAAGGTGAATTAAATGAAAAAATCAGTAGCAATCTCTTCTCTAGCATTAGCATTAGCTATGTTAACGGGATGTGAAAGAGTAGATTTAACATCAATAAAAGAGAAAATTTCTTTTTGGGACAAGAAAGCAGATGAGCAAGATAGTGAAACATCAGTTAACACAGAAGACCAGGGGAAGGAAGAGGAGCAAAATACTTCCGAAGATGTGCCAGAGGAAGAAGAGTATCCTTGGACATTAGAATCTGTCTTTTTTAATGAAATTAAAGTAGTAGATGGAAGAAATATTATTCAAAACCCAACAAATATTGTATCTCTTGTCAATAAAGAATTCGGTTTGCCAGATGGATATACACCAGAAGATTTAGTACGGCCAAATGTAGAATTTTCTTTTGGTAATCAGGATATTGAAAAGAGCTATATGAGGCAAGAAGCAGCTAAGGCATTGGAAGAAATGTTTAATGGTGCAAAGAAAAGCGGCGTAACGCTTTATGCAGTTTCAGGATATCGCTCCTTTGATCGCCAGACAGAACTATTTGGAGCAGAAGTAGATCGTGTTGGAGAAGAGAAGGCTGTGCAGGCAGTTGCATATCCTGGTAATAGTGAACATCAAACAGGTCTTGCCATGGATATATCCAGTCAAAGTGCTGAGTTCCTTCTAACGGAAGAATTCGGAGAGACAAAAGAAGGTAAATGGTTAAAGGAAAATGCTCATCTATATGGCTTTATACTCCGTTATCCTAAGGGAAAAGAAAACATTACACAGTATAAATTTGAACCATGGCATTTTCGATATGTTGGGAAAAAATCTGCAAAAGATATTTTTGAAAATGACTGGACGCTAGAAGAATACTTTAAGGTTGTTCGAAAAATATAAAAAGTAAGCAGGAAAGAAATATATATTTCCTTTCTGCTTTATCCCACTCTTAACGGACAGTAAGACTCTCCCCCTCTTTTTTTATGAGAATACGAGGAAGATAGGTGGGAGATCAACTGTCCGTAAAGGTACGATTGGTATCAGTGGGGGATGAGGGGAAAACCCCCACTGATGGAAGTTTCACTTTATTAAAATGGAGCTTCCTTACATTTGATTAAATAAAATTAAACATGGTATTCTATCTTTATACATAATTTATAACTCTCTTGTTAACGAAAGTGGTGAAACATTTGGATAACGAACAAAATAATACGGAAAAGGAAATAGAACAAGAACAGGAAAATGAACAAGGGTATTTTAAAATAAAAAAGTTTTATTTTGTAATGCTTTTATTTGTAGTTGTAATTGCAGCTGCTGGAATTACGACGATTGCCTTTTCCTTTGGGGATGAGCCTGCTGTAACAGTAAACAATCAAAGAGATGAATTTAATAAATTATATACTGCCTATGACACATTAATGGACAGCTACTATAAAGATTTAAGTTCAGACGATCTCGTTAATGGAGCTATTGATGGTATGTTTACAGCTTTGGATGATCCTTATTCAGATTATATGAATGAAGAAGAAGCAGCAAGCTTTCAACAAAGTATTTCCTCCTCTTTTGAAGGGATAGGAGCTGAAATACAACAGTTAAATGATAGTATAGTTGTAGTATCTCCTATTAAAGGTTCTCCAGCTGAAAAAGCAGGGATTAAGCCGAATGATAAAATTCTTACGGTGGATGGAAAGTCTCTTCAAGGAATGAGCTCATCAGAAGCAGTTCTATTAATCCGCGGTGAAAAGGGAACAAAAGTAGAATTGGAAATTGAACGATCAGGTGCAAGTGAACCATTAAAAATCACGATTACAAGAGATACAATTCCAATTGAGACGGTTTATGGGGAAATGGATAAAGATAAAATTGCTAAAATCCAGATTACCAGCTTCTCGGAGCATACTGCATCGGAGCTAGTTGACATTTTAAATAAATATCAAGAAGATGGTATGAAAGGAATTGTCCTTGATTTAAGGCATAATCCTGGAGGTCTTTTAGAAGAAGTCAAAAAAATTGCAGGGCTTTTTGTTCCAGATGGGGAAGTTATCTATCAAATTGAACATAAAAACGGTACAGTCGAAAAAGTTACTTCACAAAATAGTAGTAATATGGATATTCCACTTGTCGTTCTAATTGATGGAGGTAGCGCAAGCGCTTCTGAAATTTTAGCAGGTGCTGTAAATCAATCTGCTGATGTACCATTAGTTGGAGTGAAATCATTTGGAAAAGGAACAGTACAGCAAGCGAAAAGCTTTACAGATGGTAGCAATATCAAGTTTACGGTTGATAAATGGTTAACACCGAATGGTAGCTGGATCCATGAAAAAGGAATTGAGCCAACACATAAAGTAGAGCTTCCAAGCTATGCAAGTCTTACAATGATTAACCCAGAAAGCAAATTAAAAATAGGCAGTAATTCAGAGGAAGTCAAAATCGCACAAGAAATGTTAAAAGCTTTAGGCTATGACATAGACAATACGAATGGCTACTTTGATGAAAGCACAGAAAATGTTACGAAAGAGTTTCAAAAGAAAGAAAAATTAAAGGAAGATGGAGTTATTACGGGTGAGACAACCACCGAATTAATGAATAAACTCCGTGAAAAAATTCAAAAATCAGATACACAAATGAAAAAGGCAGTAGAAGTATTAAAAGAGGAAATGAAAAAATAAGGGTTAAATTAAACCAGAAAAGGGTGACACATTATTGTCATCCTCTTTTTCTTTCTTATAAAAATAATAAAAGGAAGTTTATAAAATGAAACAGACAGATATATATGTACTTTCTGGATTTTTAGGAAGTGGAAAGACGACATTGTTAAAAGAAATACTTAAAAAAGAGAAAGCGCTTGGTCGCAAAGTAGCTGTCTTGATGAATGAATTAGGAAAAATCTCCATTGATTCCAATGAAATCGATGGAGATATTCCGTTAAAAGAATTACTTGGAGGATGTGTGTGCTGCACAATCCAAGATGAAGTCGAAGCGCAAATTCAGACATTATTGGTGCAAGAAAAACCTGATGTTATTTATTTTGAAACAACTGGAGCTGCACATCCAGTAGAAACAATAGATGGTATCCTATCTCCAATTTTTGCAGATCAGCTTCGATTCAAAGGGATAATAACAGTGATAAATGGAAGACAATGGCTTGAACGATCTACATTAAGTGCCCCAATTCAGCAACTTATTATGGAACAAGCTAGACATGCAAGTTTAATAATCGTTAATAAAGAAGACCAATTAACAGAAGCAGAAAAAGCAAAAATTACGTTTGAACTGCAATCGATTTGCTCACATGCATTTACCGTGTTAACAACTTATTCTAAATTCCCTTTTGAAAAATTACTGGAAATGGAAAGTCACATATATAGTGGCATTACCAAGACATCGGTTCATGCCTTACATTTAAGTACGTTTGTATATACCTTTAAAAAGAGTATTGCAGCAGATCAATTTGAATTCTTTTTAAGAGAGCTTCCTAATACAATTTACCGTATTAAGGGCTATGTTAAATTTCATCAAGCCAAATATCCAGATTTGTTTCAGTACTCATACGGAATGCCTTTATTTATGCAAGAGGAAATGAATATGCCATTAAATATGGTGTTTATTGGTGAAAATATCGATTGGAAAAAAGTAGAGAATGAATTGAACCTCTTATAAGATTTAGGATATATAGTAGATAGTACAAGCAAATGACCGATAGTGTCATTAATTGGTAATTATTAGTGATGCGAAGTGCACGAGAGTACAGAGGAGAAAATGGGGCAAACTTTCATTATTGAAAAATTATAATGAAGGTGGTTCTCAGTGTATAAAAAAATTCTACTTTTTCTATTTTGTAGTACTTTCATAACTTCCGCTCATATAGTGAAAGCAACAGGAGAAAATACTTCCTCACCAATTAGTTTTGACATTCAGTTATTGTCATGGGATATGATTAATGAATGGCTTCCTAGATACAGCAAGTTTACAATTATGGACATTGAAACAGGTAAGCAGTTCAACGTTCAGCGAAGAGCAGGAAGCCAGCATGCAGACGTACAGCCGCTTACTACAGAAGATACAAAGATAATGAAGGATATTTATGAGGGTAAGTGGAGCTGGCGTCGGAGAGCGGTCCTCATCATGGTAGAGGATCAATGGTATGCTGCATCCATGCATGGAATGCCACATGGTGCAGGTGCTTTGGCAAATAATTTTCCTGGTCATTTTTGTGTTCACTTTTTAGGAAGCACAACTCATAAAACAGATAAGATGGATTTTTCCCATAAATTAATGGTTTATAAAGCAGCAGGGCAATTAACGGAGTATTTAGAGCAATTGAATCCCAATGATGTAGCTACAGCATTTATTGCTGGCATAAAAGAGCAGGATACAACGATACTACAATCTATTTCAACGAAGCAAGATTGGTCTTCTGAACTAACGATGATAGAGAATATAAAAATGATGGACATGAAAGAGTTAGAGCACGAAGATTATGAGCAAGAGTTGCAAGTGAACCTTTCAATCGATTGCAATGTGTATGTGAAAAACGAAAAATCTAGAAGAGTAAGAAAAGAGCTATTACTGATTAGGAGTTCACCGTTAGAAGGATGGAAGGTAATTGTTGAGAAACCTCTGTTAGAATAGTTGTCCAAATAAAAGACATCCCGTACTTTTTATTATAAGAAGACGGGATGCTTTTTTAATAGGTTTAGGAATGAAAAGAAATTATCCCTTCATTTCCCCAAATTTAATAAATGTTTTTTCCTCTTCAACCAATCCACATGCAGCGCATTGAATGCGATAATCAGGACCAGAATATCCCATATGAAATGGGGATAAATTCTCGGATGTGTATTCCTCTACAACAGTACCGGTTTGCGGATCTAACTTAACCGATTGAGGGACTTGCTGAATAATATTAAAGCGACTGCGATTCGTTTTGCAATTGGGGCAGCAATACGGTGTATTCATATCATTACTCCATTCTTTATAGATATTAATCCTTTTTATTTTTCCAACTATGCCGTTTTTTATGCAATTTTCCTGTTTAGTGACTTGTAATAAACACTACATTTTTGTAAACCTTTTGTCTTTAATGTTATTTTGGAGCTGGTCAAAAAAATATGTCAACTATTTTTTTTGACCAAAATACGGAGGATGAAGAAAAAAAATCAATTATTGTTTTTTTTATCCATCTTTATTTATAACCAAATAAACAACAGATATTTGTTGATCTACCTATTAATCTATTCTATTTTCTTTTTATCTATTAATTTATTCCGCAACATTATTTTTCATCTGTATTTTTTATCCAAAATTATGACAAAAATCGTATGATATGATGTTGTTGTAAGTCGAAAACAACAAAATCTATTAATTTTTCGATTTGGATAACCAAGGAGGAAATAACCGATGAAAAAGAAAAATGTAATTTTTTCAGTAGCAGCAGCATCAACATTAATGCTGGCAACACCGCTTGCAAATAAAGCAGAAGCAGCATCTATTCAACCTCAAGAAGCAAAAATAATCTATCAATCTAATAATTTATCAGAAGAGCAACTAAATAAAATCCTTAACAATATTTCTACTAATTATCAAGTAGATATAGATAAAGTATGGAACGATCTAAAAGTTGCAAAACAACAGACGCACAATAAACAAAAGGAAGTAGAAAATCGTCCGCTAGAACAAAAAGACACTACAAATAAACAAAGTAAATCAAATCCTAAAAAGACTACTTCACAAAATAATGCAACAACCGATTCGGCTAAAGACAGTTCTGCAAAAACAGCAACATCAGTAAGTGCTTATGAAAAACAAGTAGTAGAATTAACAAACAAAGAAAGAGCTAAAAATGGCTTACCTGCGCTTACATTAGATACTGGATTAAGCAAAGTGGCAAAAGCGAAGTCACAAGATATGAGTGCAAATAATTATTTTGCTCATACAAGTCCAACATATGGAAGCCCATTCGATATGATGAAGCAATTTGGTATATCGTATAAAGCTGCAGGAGAAAATATTGCTAAAGGTCAAAAAACGCCAGAAGAAGTAGTGAAAGCATGGATGAATAGTGAAGGCCATCGTGCCAATATCTTAAGCAATAAATTTACACATATTGGTGTTGGATATGTAGAAAACGGAAACTACTGGACACAACAATTTATCGGAAAATAAACTTCGATTTTAGTTTTACAAAAAGATTAGATAAAATACAGCTTCTCAGAAATTTATTTTTGATGAAGCTGTATTTTTTTTAAACTAGAATAGGTCTAAAGTTTTATTTATCCCACTCTTAACGGACAGTAAGACTTCCCCCACTGATGGAAGTTTCACTTTATCAAAAAAATTAAAATTATAGAAATATAAGCTTCTGTTAATCAAAATAGTGGTTTTTTTGTCGATAAATTTATATAATGATTTTTCCTGAATATCTACTTTTAGAAAAAGCACACTAATTAATAGAGATATCAGAGAAGAATTTATTGTATAGGAGAAATTACAAGTGGAAATTAGACAAGGACATATAGATGATTTGCCAGTAATTATGGAAATCGTACAAAAAGCTTTAGTTATCATGCAAGGAGAAGGAAATGATCAATGGTCACATAAATATCCAAATGAAACTAGCTTCAAAGTAGATATTGAAAATAATAATCTTTTTGTTGCCATAATAGATGATAAAGTGGTTGGTTCCATTACGATCGATCAAATTGGCGGTAAAAACTATGAGGAAATAGAGTGGACCTATACCAATAAGGAATATATGGTTATTCATCGATTAGTTGTGGACCCTGATATCCGTGGAGGTGGAATTGCCAGTAACTTATTAGCTTTTGCTGAGGTTTATGCCATTGAACAAGATATATTCTATTTAAAGACGGATACATACTCATTAAATGATAAAGCACAAAGTTTATTTGTGAAAAATGGATATAATAAAGTTGGCGCAACTTATTTTGAAGGAAAAGACAAGCCATTTTATTGCTATGATAAACTATTTCTATGATATCAGTTTTAAGCTAAATAAGTGCAAGAAGGGAGAGGGAATCATTATATTCCCTCCTTTTTCATTTCTTTCTGTGGAAAAGAAAGCTGCAAAATCCCATTCTCATATTTCTTCTTAATATCCTTTTCCTTTATATCCGCAGGGATTTTAATATTTTTGGCAAAATGTTTGTTCTGTCGTTCTTTTAAAAGGTAGGCACAATTAGGAATAAATGTTTGATAATAGCCCTCTATGTGTAGAACTTGGTTATTTAAGTGAATGGATAACTGATTCACATTCATTCCTGGTAATTCTATTTCGATAAAATAATGGGATTTATTTAAATAATAATCACATGCGGGAAAGGCATCACTGTTTTTAATAGATGTAGATTCATGTGTGATCCAATCTTTGTTGGTTGACCCAAACATTTCTTTCCAATAGTCTTCCTTATGGCTATTCTCAGAAAATTGATAGATTTTTTTTAAGTTATCAAAACTCATGAAAATCTCCTCTTCTTGTTAATTCATTTCTGTCACATCAATCTCAGAATATTGAATATCAATATTCTTTTGAATCCTTATTTCTAAAATATCATCCTTATACAGTGCAACAGAGCCTTTTTTTCGTACAATCGCTGGCAGGGTAATGGTATGTTTATCTTCAAAGGAAGGAATATGTTGAATGATTAATTGATTGGATGTATAAAAAATTTTAAGATGCTCTAACCAGTTGCTATCTAAAATAGGGATTCTTACATAAACATGATGATGGGTTTCAAAAACAACATAGTTAAATTTTTCGGAATGATTAATGTTATCGTTACGAAAATTTTCTCCTTTAGAAAAACTCTGGAACATTTTATCTGGTTCCATTTTTTGGAGAGAATCAGGCATTAGTTTATCCATCATTTGCTGCACATACTTTTGAATATCCTGTGGATTCATTTGATCCATTCTATTTTTTGCATCTTTATTAAAAGGGAATAAATTCCAAGGGAACATTGGAAATTCATCCTTTCTCACTTTACAAATATATGCTTATTTTTCATTGTATTCATGGATGCAAAAAGTGTGTATTTGCCTAATTTGATTTGCAACAGAGGTCAATCGATTTAGAAATGTATACTTAAAGATAAGGTGAATCATATGTTATCAAAAATATAAGTGATTTCAAAGGAGCCAATGAAAAAACTGCGCTACAGAGGCGCAGTTTTTTAAGAGTGAATTTGTTTATAATTAAACTTTTTCTTTTGAATTTGAACTAAACGACTTGTTAAGAATATGGCGCCGGTTGCAAGACCAACGATAAGTCCGATCCAATAACCGAATGGCCCTAAGTTTGTATAGGTAGCAAAAAGATATCCGCTCGGTAGACCAATCACCCAATAGGAGATAAAGCTCATCAAGAGAGTCACATTTACATCTTTATATCCTCGTAACGCTCCTTGAATCGGTGCTTGGATGGCATCTGAAAGTTGAAAGAAAATCGCATAAATTAGAAAATGAGCTGTTAAGTGGAGTACTTCCCAGTCTTTTGTATAAATTTCTGCAATGTCTGTTCGGAACGTTAAAAGAATGATCCCACTTATAATAGCAATTATAACAGCGAGTACGACGCCTAACCAACTATAAATTTTTGCATCCTTCATGCGTCTGGCTCCCACTTCATAACCGACAATAATGGTTAACGCAGTTGAGATGCTTAAGGGAACCATATATAAGAGAGAAGCAAAGTTAATGGCTGACTGATGTGCTGCAATTGTATTCGTATCGTAACTACTCATTAGAATAGTTACAGCACTAAATATACTTGTTTCAAAGAATACAGAAAAGCCAATCGGAATCCCGATCGTTAATATCTCTTTCCATTTTAACCAAGACATTCTCGAGAAATGAGCAAATAACTGAAAGGAGCTAAAAGGCTGTTTTTTATGAACAATATAGACAGCCATAAAGAACATAAACCAATAGGTTAGACTAGTTGCGTATCCAGTACCTACACCACCTAGTTCAGGGAAAATCCAAATTCCATTGATAAGTGCATAATTTAAGACAATATTAATTGGTATTGCTATTAAAGTGATAAACATAGTTATTTGGGTTTGGCCAAGTGAATCGATAAAGGAACGAAGAACAAAGTATAAGAAAATGGGAATAATTCCAGTGCTTAGTGCAACTAAGTAATGGTAAGTAACTTCATATACATCCTTTTCTAATCCAATGCTAGTTAAAACAGGATCTAAGAAGAAATAACCAATAATTAATAGGCAGACAGCCATACTAAAGGAAAGATATGCTGCCTGGATAACAGAAAAACGTACACCTTTGTGTTCGTTTTTTCCCATTAATTGCGAAACAATGGGAGGCAAAGCGAGTAGTATGCCACTAAGTCCTGTATAGATAGGTGTCCATAAGGAGCTTCCTACTGCTACTCCAGCTAAGTCAACGGGACTATAATGCCCTGACATTGTCGTATCAAAAAAGCTTAATGCAAAAATACCAACCTGTGTAACAAGAATAGGCAATAAAATAATAATCATTTGAGATAACTTTTGTTTTATTGAATAAGTTTGTTTCATCTGCTTGTCCTCTTTCTTTACAATAACGTTTCGTATTATATCATAGAAAAGGGGTATGAAGGAGAAGGAAAAATGGAAACTTCAAAATTGTTTGTGAAAAAAAGAGTGGTTTTGTAAGAATAGTTATTCATAATTGCTTGCAAAATTAAATTGCCCTCCTTATGATGTTTATAAATATTATTGGAAATGGATGAGGAATAATGTCTTCAGAACAATTAGAATTAGATAGAGCAGCCATAGTTTTAAAGCTTTTAGGTGATAAGACGCGTTTATCAATGGTAGGTATGCTAATGATTCATGACTGCTGTGTGTGTGAATTTGTCGATGTGATTAACATGTCTCAACCTGCTATTAGTCAACATTTAAGAAAATTAAAAGATGCTGGAGTGGTTAAAGAACAACGTAAAGGTCAATGGGTAATCTATTCCTTAGACCAACAAAACAAATATTTTTCAATGGTGAGTGACATACTAAAATACATTCCTAATCAAGAAGAAAAATTCATTTGGTTAGAAAAACAGGGGTTAAGAATATCCTGTGAGTAACAGTTGATAAATATAAATGAATTGATATGTTGTCTTTTTATAGATAACATATAAGTATATAATTATATGTTAAAATACGTTATGCATATTCTAATGAAATTTGATGTAACTTATGGAGGTTGACAGATTTTGCTACAAACCATTTTGGCAATCATTATCTTTTTATTAACATTAACTTTGGTTATTTGGCAGCCGAAAAATCTTTCAATAGGCTGGTCTGCTTGTGGGGGGGCGATATTAGCGTTACTTATTGGTGTAGTGGATTTTAATGATGTAGTGGATGTAATAGGAATTGTTTGGAATGCTACACTTGCATTTATTGCTATTATTATTATTTCGCTGGTTCTAGACGAAATTGGATTTTTTGAATGGGCAGCATTACATATGGCTCGCGTTGCTAAGGGAAACGGAGTCAAAATGTTTATTTATGTTTCTATATTAGGTGCAATAGTTGCGGCGCTATTTGCTAATGATGGGGCGGCACTTATTTTAACACCAATTGTATTAGCGATGGTACGAGCATTAAAGCTAGATGAAAAAATGGTTTTTCCATTTATTATCGCAAGTGGATTTATTGCTGATACAACTTCTTTACCTTTAGTAGTTAGTAATCTTGTTAATATTGTTTCTGCTGATTTCTTTGGAATTAGATTTGTTGAATATGCGACTAGAATGATTATTCCAAATCTCTTTTCCTTGGCAGCAAGCATTCTTGTCCTATACCTTTATTTTCGTAAGAGCCTTCCAAAGGTATATGAATTAAACCACTTAAAGGCTCCAATTGAAGCAATTAAAGACCCAAAAATGTTTCGTATTTCGTGGTTAATTTTAGCATTTCTTCTTACTGGGTATGTAGGTAGTGAATTTCTTGCTATTCCGGTATCGTTTATTGTAGGTATCATTGCTATTGTTTTTCTTGTTTTTGCCAGAAGAAGTGCTGCAGTATCGATTAAAGATGTAATGAAAGGAGCACCGTGGTCAATCGTATTCTTTTCAATAGGAATGTATGTGGTTATTTATGGACTTCGCAATGTTGGATTAACAAACCTGCTTTCTACAGTAATTCAGGCAGCGGCAGATCAGGGCCTTTTTATTGCGACCCTAGGAATGGGATTTATGGCTGCTATTATATCTTCGATTATGAACAATATGCCCACTGTTCTGATTGATGCATTAGCAATAGCTGATACAAATGCAACAGGAGTTATTAAGGAAGGTTTAATTTATGCCAATGTAATTGGCTCTGATTTAGGACCAAAGATTACACCAATTGGCTCATTAGCTACTTTACTATGGCTTCATGTTTTGTCACAAAAAGGGGTTAAAATTTCATGGGGAACTTATTTTAAAACAGGTATCATCCTAACAATTCCTACCCTTTTTATTACGTTAATCGGTTTATATTTATGGCTTTCTTTTCTTTCGTAGTTGGCCTGTTATGAATATTAAATAGGTTGTTTGCCAAAGATAGGTGCTTCTTTAGTAAGAAAAAATAAATTTTTGTAATAGGAGGATTGACATGAAAATAATTATTATAGGATCAGTAGCAGCTGGAACATCAGTAGCAGCAAAAGCGCGTAGGAATGATGAAAATGCGAAGATCACCCTTTATAATGCTGATTATGATATTTCTTATTCTGCTTGTGGAATCCCATATTTCTTAGGAGGAGAAGTAGAGGACATAGAAACATTGATACCGAGAAGTCCAGCTTGGTTTAAAAAGCGGTACAATGTCGATGTTTTTGTCCGATACGAAGTCACGAAAATAGATACAACTCAGAAAAAAGTTCAAGTGAAGAATTTGGAAACAAATGAAACTATAGAGGATGTATATGATGTTTTAGTTTTCGCTACGGGAGCTTCACCAATAACTCCAGCTATCCCTGGAATTGAAAGTAAGCAAGTTTTTCAGGTTCGTACCATTCAAAATACAGTAGCGATTAATCAATTTATTACAGAACAGCAACCCAAGAAGGCTACAATTATCGGGGCGGGGTATATTGGTTTAGAAATGGCAGAACAGCTAACCCGTAGAGGATTAGAAGTAACATTAGTACAACGGAGTAATCAAGTTTTGACACATATGGATAAAGATATTGCTTCACGTGTACAGGAACACTTAATTAAAAACGGGGTTAATCTGCTATTAAACGAGGAAGTTACAACGATAAGCAAAAAGGAAATACAAACAAAATCAGGGAAAACAATGGAAACAGATCTTGTTATCCTTGCTACAGGTGTTCGTCCTAATGTGAAATTAGCAAAAGCTATTGGTGTAATGGTCGGTGATTCAGGGGCGATAGTCGTTAATAACAAGATGCAAACAAACTTACCAGACATATATGCTGTAGGAGACGTTGCTGAGAGTTATTCGTTAATAACAGGGAAACCACTGTATCGCCCATTAGGTAGTACCGCAAATAAAATGGGGAGAATAGCTGGTGATGTGATAACAGGTGGTTCATTAGAGCATAGAGGGATTTTAGGAACTGGAATCCTTCGAGTTTTTGACTTAGCAGTTGGACAAACTGGAATGAACGAAACAGAAGCATTGAAAGAAGGATATGATATTGAAATACTCCATAATATAAAGCCAGCTAGAGCAGAGTATCTTGGGGGCAAGGAGTTAGTCATAAAGGCAATTGCTGATAGGGAAACAGGTAGAATATTAGGAGTGCAAATAGTTGGGGAAGATGGGGTAGATAAAAGAATCGATGTGTTTGTAACAGCAATTACTTTTAAAGCAAAAGCAGAAGATTTATTTCATCTCGATCTTGCGTATGCTCCCCCATTTAGCACAACGAAAGATCCAGTTATGTACACTGGAATGGCCTTGCAGAATGCGATTGAAAAGAAAAATAAATTAATCACACCTAAAGCTTTAACGGAAAGAATCCATAACAAAGAATCCATTCAAGTTATTGATACACGTGGTGCCAAACAATTTAATGTTTCATGTGTCGACAATGCGATTAACATACCACTAGTGGATTTGCGTAAGAATTTAACCAAACTCGCCCCCAACTTGCCGACAGTAATCTATTGTAATAGTGGAGTAACGGGAAATGCTGCACAGAATGTATTGCGGAATCTAGGATTCACCGAACTTTATAATCTATCCGGTGGAAATAAAAATTATCAATACTACAAGAAGAATCAATAATTTAAATAAAATAAGATCAGTTGATAGGCGAATGGACTATCACTGATCTTTAGTAGATTATGGGAATAAGCTTACGCCTCTCTGCAATCATTTGTCGTCTCTTCTGCATTTTGACGTAGAGTATATAGAGTAAATAAATCTTTAGGAATTTCAAATAATTGATATGGAATGCCAGAACCATTTAATGTTTGCAAAAGATTGCTTCTCGTTTCATTAGCGGAAATCACATAAGGAAGCTTTTCAGCTGCTTTTAGTGAACGGATATTATTGCTTCGAATCCGCATTAGTATACTTTCAATAGTAAGATCGAAGAATGCTTCTGAGAAAAATAGATCTTTTGCTATTTGATTGTATCCTTTTCCGTGATATGGTTTCCCCAACCAAGTTCCGAGAAAGCCGATATTTTCGTTAATATCATAGAGATTAATCGTACCAATCGGATTGTGCCATTCATCTAAAATGGTTCTTGAAATGAGTTCTCCTCTTTCTTCCGCTTCTATTGTTTGTTTCGTTAGAAAAAGATATTCTTCATAAGAATTAGCTTTTTGACGCACGAAAGGGAAGACATCTGGATGCGTCATTAAAGGATACAATGCTTGACATTCCTCAAGGTCTCTTTTCTTTAACACAATAATCCCTCCATTATGAGGGCAGAACTTACTCATGAAAAAAGAAAAGCCCACCCTCGAAATTTTTAATCCATTTGAAAAAAAATTTCGGGGTGGGAATCGAACCCACTAGAACCAAAGCGGTGGCGCACCATTTGCCTTCCCATCTTTAATTATTATCGCATGATAACAAATTACTTTTCTATATCATACAAAATTTCAGCGAAATTGAAAATAGGAAAATACAAACAAAATGTAAATAATTAATGAACAATTATTAAGATAGAATTTACGATTCTTAATATGATAATAGGGAACATATTTTATCCCACTTTTAACGGGGAGTAAGTTTTCATTATCGGACAAATATTATCTAAAAATGAAACCTTTAATGAGAACAATCGTATATAATAACATAGCAATCATTAATTTTAGTTGGAGGTAACTTTCATGGATTTCAATAAAGATAAATCATCAAATGATGATAGAATTTTTGCAATGTTGATTTATGTATCTAGTTTTTTTACAACTTTTATCGGACCATTAATCATATGGCTCGTTAAAAAAGACTCTCCATTTGTTGATTATCATGGGAAGGCATATTTTAATTTTTTAATTTCCTATGCAATCTATTCCTTTGTTGCATGGATTCTTATATTTGTTTTAATAGGGTTTATTATTTTACCTATTATCGGAATAATGGCGTTTGTATTTACGATTATCGCCGCAGTAAAGTCTTATGAAGGACAGGACTATCATATTCCGTTAACTATTCGTTTTATTAAATAATTCATTTTGTAAAGCGCATTTTCATGATGGCAGCATATTCCCTAAAGTACAGCACTAACTTTACCGATTTTGGTGTTTTTGCGGCTAGGGGGTATGCTGTTATTTTTAGTTCTTTCGCTATTTCTAGCGCTCTGAACAAATGGAAATCATTACTCACAATAACTGCTTCGTTAATGGAAAAAAGCGTTTTTGTGTATTGTAAGTTCTCGTAAGTACTAGTTGATTTATCTTCTACAAGAATTCTTTCTTTAGGTACCCCCTGTTCGATAAAAAAATTCAGTAAAGCAGCTGCTTCTGTCATTTCTTTCCCGTTCTCTTTTCCACCAGTAACAATAATGGTTGAAGATTGGTTTTTCTCCCAATAATCAAATGCGGTTTCTGCACGATATGGAAGCGCTTTAGAAAGCTGGTCGCCATTTACCTTTTCTCCTAAAACAATTATATAAGAAACGTTTTTTGGCGGTTTAATGGAAGCTGTCTGTTTTATTTTCATATAAGTATATGAGACGTAGATGATAGAAAAAATAATAGAATCGAAAATAAAATGAATATGTTTTTTCTCAAAAAAATCATCTCCAATTAATCATAGATTGGAATAAAATTAATAGAATAGATAGTAAAGATTAAGAAATGAGCCCAAATTCACAATTCTTTCATGTGATAAGAACGGAAACAAAGGAGCTTTCATTATGAATATTGAAAAATATTACAAATATACAGCAATATCAGCCTTAAACGCTAGTTTAATTAGTTGTATTCCTATCTTTCTATTTGTTGGTGTCTTTATAATTAGTCATTCAAGTATCGCTTTTCTCCTTCTTTTGGCACCATTTGGAATATACAGTGTAACATGCTTTAGCCAGTATTATTTACATAAAAGGCGATTTGAAAAGCTGAACAAATTCCTTAACGTTGGCAAAGCAAGATCGATTTTGAAAACAAATACAGTTGTTTTATCCTTTTTACCTGCCCCCTCCTTACGTATGATTGTTTTTGATAGAGATGGACAGGAGATAGGAGAGATTAAAGATGAAAAATTTTCATTAATCCGCTGGTATCTTCCATTTTTATTTGATCATTTTTATACAAAATCATATGGATTTTATAATACGGAGGACGAGCTCCAATATATTTTTACCATAAAAAAAGATCGGATAGAGATTAAAAATAAGAATAAGAAAACAATCAGTAAAATCATAGAGCTTAAAACTGATAAACGATTAGTGAGCAACTTTTTGTATGGAGATAATATGATTAGGATGAAAAAAAGCTTTGGACATATGGAATATCACTTTGAGAAAGAAGATGGACAAACATTAGCGCACTTGAGAAAAGGGTGGATGCCAAAAGAATGGACGAAGCGTTTTATGGATCCTAACCAACCGCTTTTGACAATTGATCATCATGCATCTGATAAAGAAATTATTCATGTTTATGCTTTATTAACGAAAATATTTGCGTATAGCAATCATTAACTTTCGACGAAATCATTATGGTAATAGTTACAAAAAAGTGCTGAAAAAATAGGAAAAAGTGAGTGTTTTCTCCTAAAAAATATTGGCAAAGTAATGGTAATCTGCTATTATAAGTTCTTGTGGCTACCTTATTAAATACAAAAAAAGTCATGTCAATTTTAGGCATCTTTTCTTGTATGGAAAAGGAAGCGGGTAGGGAGAGGGCTATAACTAAATAGGTATATCAGATGAAAACGTTTATTTTTTCGTTTTTTAAGCTAAAGGAAAGTCAAACATCCATAAAAACGGAAGTCCTTGCAGGGGTTATTGGATTTTTTACTGTTGTCTATATCGTGGTAGTAAATTCCTTAATTCTGGCGGAAGCAGGTATCCCTTTAGAAGCAGCGATAGTAGCAACCATTCTTACTTCTGTTGTCGGCTGTTTTTTAATGGGTTTTTATGGGAATGTGCCTGTTTTGCTAGTACCAGGTATGGGAATTAATGCCTTATTTTCTTACACAATTGTAAAATCAATGTCTCTAACTTGGCAGGAAGCTTTGGCAGTTGTATTTGTCTCGGGTATTTTGTTTATGATTGTTGCCTTTACAAAATTGGCAAAAGTTGTGAGCGATTCTATCCCTGTTTCGTTAAAAGAATCAATTACGGTTGGTTTAGGCCTATTTTTAATGTTAATTGGTTTGGAAAAAGGCGGCATTGTAGAAAGAGGATCAAATTCGATTATCGCTTTAGGATCTTTTAGTGATCTACATGTACTAGCAACTGTGCTTACTTTTTTAATAAGTATCATTCTTTTCTTACGAAATGTGAAGGGCAACTTTCTAATTACGATTGTTGTTGGGACGCTAATTGCTTGGATGTTTGGGCTAATTGAAGTAAACAGCGGGAATAGTCAATCGATTCACTTGCAAGAATACAAAACTGTGTTTGGTCATTTGTCTTTTGATAAACTGCTAACGATTCCGTTTTGGATTGCTGTATTTTCTCTAACAATGGTACTTGTTTTTGAAAATATTGGTCTTGTAAATAATCATGTGCAATTTATTAATAGACCTGAACGTTTTTCGAAAGCTTTTCGTGCTAATTCCATTTCTGTATTTCTTTCTAGCTTTTTTGGCACAAGTCCAACTGTAGCGACTGTGGAAAGTTCTGCAAGTATGACCGCAGGTGGAAAAACAGGTTTGACAGCAGTAACGACAGGTGTTTTATTTATTTGTTCTGCATTTTTTATTCCTGTTATTAAATTAATTCCAGACAGTGCTATTGCACCAATCTTAATTATTATTGGGGGATTAATGCTACAAAATATCCGTAATCTGGATCTAAAGGATCTAAGTGAAAGTTTTCCTAGCTTCTTTATTATTGCCATGATTCCGTTTACTTATAGCATAGCTGATGGCATGGCTATTGGGTTTATTCTTTACCCAATTTTAAAAATAGCATTAGGCAAAGCAAAAGAAGTTTCACTTCCTTTGTATTTAATATCCTCATTGTTTTTGATTAATTTTGTGCTCCAATATACACATTAATCAAATAAAAAGACCATCCTTTATTTAAGAACAATCTTTGTTCTTTTTATGTATCGTTCGAGCTTTTTTCGTATAGCTTGTTGTTTTTTCAATCGGAAAAAAGAATTAGTTGGAAAAATGGAGCAGCCGGAATACAAGAAGACGCCACGGGGATTAGCGAGACAGCCTGAGACCCCGGAGTTCAAAGCTGAGGAGGCTTAAGCTTAGCCCCCACTGAGAGCGAAGTGTATTCCGACTGCGGGTAAACGCAACATACTTTACGAAAACAGCCTTTAGAAAAGAGTCTTTCCTAAAACGTCGTAATAAAGGATGGTCTTTATCATTTCTTATCATTTCAACTTAGATACCCCCATAACATACCAAAATAAGACAAATTAAACGAGAAAATTTGCCATCTAACACTCAAGGTTCGACAACCTTCTACTTATAAATTTATTAAAATGACAATAGCTAATGGCGTAATAGATCGACGGAGGTAAATGAATGGAAGTTTTTGTGGCGAGGCAGCCACTATTTAATCGAATGGAAGAAGTTTATGGATATGAATTACTTTATCGTGATAATAATATTAATTCATTTCCGAATGTAGATGGAGATCAAGCGACTACAGGTTTAATTATTAATAGTTTTTTAAATATTGGGATGGAAAAATTATCAGATGGAAAACCTTGTTTTATCAATTTTACAGAAAACTTGTTAGAACTTAGGCTTCCTACATATTTTCAACCAAGGGACATTATAATAGAAATTCTAGAGACAGTTGTTCCAAGTCAAAAAATTATTGATATTTGTTTAGAACTTAAACAATTAGGTTATAAATTAGCTTTAGATGATTTTATCTTTGACAAAAGCAATGGATATGCACATTCCTTATTATTATTAGCAGATATGCTTAAAGTCGACTTCAAGCATACATCAAAAGAAGTACGGGAAGAGTTGGAATCGCTAGCTAAAAAACATGATATTGAATTGGTTGCAGAAAAGCTTGAGACAAGGGAAGAGTATGAACAAGCCAAAAAAAGTGGTTATCACTATTTTCAAGGCTATTATTTTTCTAGACCATTAATTATGACTTCCCACGATGTACCAACTTATATCCACACGTATTATAAAATTCTAGAACTTTTGAATGAGGAAACCCCAGATATTAATCGCATTTCAAAGTTGATTGAACAGGATATTTCTTTATCCTACAAGCTTTTGAAATTAATAAACACATTAGGGTTTGGGATGAAACAAAAAGTTACTAGCATAAAAAATGCTATTATTTATATAGGTCTTATAGAGCTTCAAAAATGGATTTATATTCTTACAGTTAGAGAAAAAGACTGGAAGAATGGCATCTCTTTTGAAGTGATGCATAATTGTTTAATTCGTTCTAAAATGTGTGAATCAGTAGCAAAGTTAATACCAGAAAGATTGGAATATGGAAGTTTTTTTTTAACAGGGATGTTTTCTCTAATGGATACTATTATGAATCAAGATATGGAAACCATTCTATCAGATTTGCCTTTAGATGAATCAATTGTCCATGCCCTTTCAGGAAAGAAAAATATGCAGCGAGAAGTGCTCCAATTGGTAATTGCAGCAGAAACTGCAGATTGGACAAGCATCGGACTCGGTTGTAAAGAATTAAATATACAAGAAAAAGAATTGTTTAAAGTATATGCAGAATCCATTTCATGGGCTAAAAAGCTTTTAGATGAAGATTATTTATAATGATACTATAATAAAGGCTGGGACAAAACAAAATATATAATAGATGATTGAGTCAAGTTTTTGTGGGAGTTTTTTTAGCTCCCTTTTTTATAAAGTAAAACCTCTAAGTTTGTATCCGCTTTCCAATTGGTTTTGTTCTTCCAACTGTTGATTCTCTCATTTTTTAAAAACCTTTTAATCCCTGTAAGGCAAAGTGAACGGGTTTTCCAATCGCTTGATTTAAGTATGGCATGTTCTGACGCACGGTTTCTGTTACTAATTTTGTGGGTATTTTTCTTTTCGGTCGATGCTCTTTCTTTGATTTTTCCGTGGCTTTTTCCCATTTTCCATATATCGTTTGGATAGATAGATCATCCTTCAACCCAATCCACAAACGTGCCATGCTCATGACGCCTTTTTTGCTCCATGCTCTTCCATTTTTTAATCGTTTGGCTAATTGATTCATCATTGCTTCTGCACTTCCCATTGGACGATACGCTGTCGTGTCCACGCCTTTCTCCTGTAACCAACTACGGTAATCTTTTATGGTTTCCTGATGATGCGTTAAAAAGCCGAGGAAATGCGCTAGTTTTTCTTCTTCTTCTGGTGTATCCATTGTTCCTACTGCGCTATTCAACTCTAGAAGTAATGTTTCTACCTGGTAGTTTTTTAACGCTCTTTTCATGTAGCGGTATCGAGGATGGCTCTTCATTAGTTGCTTCATCGAACGAGCGACATGAAAACGGTCCATGGTGAAAAAGGCGCGTTCCCGAAAATACTCCCGACATGCCGTTATCCAGCCTGCTCCATCGCCATTAATAATAAGCAAGGTTTGGGTTGGATCATACGCATAATGATTCTGTAAGAATGTTTCAAAAGCTTCCCAAAAGGGTTCTTTTTCTTCATAGAGAAAATGCCTTTTATTTCGGAGCCTGACTCGCTTTCCGTTTTCTTTCCATCCCTCATGTACAGCGGCGAATTTCAACTCCCATCCACGCTTTTTCTTTTCTTGACTCTTCACATATAATCCATCTACTTCGACAAACAACACCTTTTGAAAAGGACGTTTTTCCTTAGCGGGAAGTACGCTTGTATGAAGAAGATGTTGCCGTAATGCTTCGTGGCTCATCGCCGAATAGCCTAAAAATTGTTCGAACGTTTCCACCGCCTTTCGATAGGAGGAACCATTTGTCGCTAATTCTAGCCCCCATTCTTCTAATAGTGGACTAAACCCTTTATTCCCTTGAAACTGTAAATAATGATCTAACAGACAAATATATTTTTTGGTTACACGATCGAAATAATAATTACGCTTCAGCTCCACTGCTCCAAACGCTGTATCTACTCGTATTTCTCGTTTATCTCGTAAAGCAAATCTTCTTTTGTCTCGTTGCTGAGCAATCTCTAGATCCCAATTTTCTAATGTTTGAACAAGGATTTCTTGAAAGGTCATTTGTAGTGTTCGAAATAAAGTTTTTTCCAATTCTTTTAATGATGGCATTTTTGTGTTACATTGATTCATGAGAGCCTCTCCTTTTCGTAGTATTCTAGTCAAACTCTACTTTACAAAAGGAAGCTCTCTTTTTTAATACTTAATTTTTTCCAGCTACCGCGCTTTCGCTTGGTGGCCTTTTTGTCTAGTTGGGGGACTCGTCCCCCAACTAGACAAAAAGGATATTTATTCTCCCACAAACATTTTACTCATACTATAATAGATAAAGACGAACAATCTCTCATTTAGTAGCGAAACCAACTCGTTCCATTACGCTACAGACACTCTATGCGCCGGGGAGCAACCTAAGCCTACTCGGCTAAAGCCTGTGGGGTCTAAAGATTGCTCTACTTCCCGCAGGAGCCCGAGTGCCCTCCGCTCCATTTCAATCCGTTTTTAAAGGTTGTTTCGTTTCATCCTTTTTTTAAAGAAAATATAATGAGTAGGAAATACGAAGCAGACTGAATACACGTAGACTCCTATGGGAGCTGCGAGAAAGTCCAAGACCCCGCAGGAACGAGGAGGCTTGGCGCTCGCCCCATGGAAAGCGAAGTGTATTCAGTCTGCGGGTGATCACCACAAACCTTCTTTTTTAAAATTAATTAATTGCAGGTTAGACAAAGGAACAGTAAAATGAAAGAAGATTGAAATGAGCTTGGAGGAATTGGAATGAATATAAAGATAACAAAATGTCATGGTAGTGGCAATGACTTTTTAATTATAGATGAGATTTCGAATGCCTATCAGTTTACAGAGGAAGAAAGAGCACAATTAGCTATAGCATTATGTGACAGGCAGTCTTCTTTAGGTGCAGACGGAATTCTTTTTGTCATGCCAAGTAGCGTTGCTCATGCTAGAATGAGAGTATTTAATGCAGATGGATCCGAAGCATCTATGTGTGGAAATGGCATTCGCTGTGTTGCTCGCTATGTTTGTGAACTACTTCAAGTAGAAGAGGCTGTAATTGAAACGATGAAAGCTAATTTGGAAGTGAAAAATGAAACGGATATTTATCCCAATATTCCTACGTATTTGGTAGAGATCTCTCCTGTTTCTTTTCACACAAAAGACCTTCCGTTACAGGTGAGCACTGATACACTAATAAATGAGAAAATCACAGGGTTAAATCAAGATCTTTTATTTACTGCATTAGCAGTACCAAATCCACATTTAATTACGCTTGTAAATAAGGCAGTTCTTGAATCCGATATACAAGAAGGTTTAAGTAAATATGTGAATGGACCAAATGAATACTTTCCAGATGGAGTTAATGTTAGCTTTGTTTCAATCCTAGATAAAGGCAGTATTTATGTCCGTACATATGAACGAGGTGTTGGCTTTACAAATGCATGCGGAACCGCGATGTCAGCTTCTACCCTTGTTTCCATATTAAATGGTTATAATGAGGAAAATAGCTATGTTGATGTGTATAATAATGGTGGCAAAGTTCGATGCTATGTACATAATCAAAATAACCAATATCGAATCGATTTAATCGGAAATGCAACATATGTTTATCGAGCAGATGTTACATTTGACTGGAATGCACTTGATGGTTTTGAAGTAGCGAATAAGCAGTACTTTGAGGCTGAAGCTATTCAATATAAAAAACTACAAGATGAAGCAAAAAAGTATGTAGAGACTCATTTAAAGTAATTTTTGGGAAAACGTTTTGCTTGATAGGAATAGAATGATAAGGTTAGGTCTATTCAACATTTCGTTATGTAGAATAGGTACTAACCTTTTTCATTGCTTTAGAGCACCTAAAAGATAGAAATGTAGCCGTTTAGTATAATATTGTTCAATTAGCAAATGGTAAGTAAAAAAGGAATAGGTTATGAAACCAATAAAGCCATTTGAACCAATATTAACAGAAGTAATTCCAAAAGGCGATCAGTGGATTGCTCAGGTAAAGTGGGATGGAACAAGAATCCTCACTTATTATGATGGGGATAGAACGCAATTATTTAATCGAAAGAAAAATGAAAAAACACAACAATATCCAGAGCTATTAAAACCAAGTTCATTTATCCAGGCAAAAAATTGCATTCTCGATGGGGAAGTAATTGCATTACAGGATGGAAAACCGTCGTTTTATGAAGTAATGAGGCGTGATAGGTTACGAAATCTCGAACGATTGAGTGAGTTGCAAGAAAAAGTTCCCATTACATATATGATTTTTGATATCCTCTTTTTGGATGGTAACTGGCTAGTAGACAAACCTTTACAGGAAAGACAGCAAATATTAAGTGAAAAAATTTCTGGAAATGAAGTTGTGCAACTTGTCGAAAGTTTTTCAGATACACAAGGTTTATTTGAGGTTTGTCAGCAGCATCAACTGGAGGGAATTGTATGTAAGGACCTTGAAAGTTCTTATACAATAAATGGAAAAGATGCTAGATGGCGTAAGAGAAAAAAAGAGCAGGATTTAATCGCTATAGTAGGTGGAGTTACGATAAAAAATAATATAGTCCATTCTCTTCATCTCGGATTATTTGATAAGGTGGGTAAGTTATTCTATATTGGAAGTGCTGGCTCAGGCAAGCTGTCAGCAAACGATTGGGTCACTATAACAAAAGTAATGGAGCCGATTATCATACAAGATTGTCCTTTTTTTAATCAATGCGATGTGAAGGGAGGAGTTTGGTTAAGACCAGCGCTCACTGTAAAAATTTCCTTTTTAGAATGGACAGAAGGAAAAACTTTGAGGCACCCTGTGATTGAATCATTTGTAACTGTCCCAATTGAAGAATGCAAATTAGAATAACAGTAAAGGGAGTTATCATGTTAATCGATACTCCCTTTACTATTATGTGGATTGCTTAATACTTCTAGTACTTGACGGAATGGTTGTTTTTCTTTTACTTCAAAATAATGAGCAAATGGGTTGATTCCTTTATGCAATCTTTGCAATACTACATTCATGGAAAAGTGACTAGGATGTAAATCATCTGTTAATTCATTCCATTCAAGTGGACATGCAACAAATCCGCCTTTATTACCGCGAATGGAATAGGGAGCAATAATTGTCTTGCCCTCGCTATGCTGGATATAGTCAATATATAATCTGTTTTTGCGGTTTTTTTTCAATCTTTCAATGGTGAAAAGTTCTGGATTCTCAACAATCATATAGTTAGCAATAAATTCTGTGAACAAACGTACTTCTTCGTAAGTGAATGTTTTTTCAGGAAGTGGTAAATACACTTGAATGCCTTTATTTCCTGATATTTTTAAAAAGGATAAAAGCTGCAAGCGATCAAGAATCTGTTGAAGAGCTTTTGCAGCTTGAATTGCCATATGAAAATGTTCAACAGACGGCGGATCAAGATCAAACACAATTTCAGATGGCATATAATCCGAATAGATGGTTTCAAATGGAATATGAAATTCAAACGCTAATTGATTTCCTAACCATAAAAGAGTTTCTAGGTTATTACAAACAATATATTGAATCCCTTCATGCATAGATGTTTCTACATAGGAAGGGGCATAATCTGGGCATTGTTTTTGATAGAAAGATTCTCCAAATAGACCATGGGGAAAACGGATCGTTGTTAGTAGGCGATTTTGTAAAAAAGGAAGAAAGTAGGGGCTGATTTCTTTTAAATACAAAATATAATCGAGTTTAGTAATGGACGTATCGGGAAAAAGAGGTTTATCAGGATGGGTAATAGTAGTACCATCTGTTTCCAGAATATTTTCTAACTTACAGTCTTGCCAGTTTTGATTATATAAAAACTTCTTAAAAATTGGATTAATTATCTTTTGTTGTTCGAAGGAGGAAAATTGTAATTCTACGCATATTCCTGGTTCCATATAATAAAAGTCGTCATCCTCTATTTTATAATGTTCTTGTATGATAGATATAAGAGCTGTTTTTTCTTCTTTTTTTAATCCCTTTTTAAAAGAGCCGACAGCGATAATGTGTTTATTTAAACAGACGCTAACACCAAATGTTCCTGTTTTTTTATGATAGCTACTAATAAAAAATCCAGCTGAATGCATATGTAATCCCTCCTGAATGTATTCTATTAATAGTATTCCTGCATATCTCGTTCTGTATGAAATGTATGTGTTGCCAATAATTAAATAGTATGAAAAAGACTTGGTAACACAATGTATTAATAAAGATAAAAAGCTAACTATTTAACATATGTTTAGCTTGGATTGAACTAAAAGAGAATGGAGATAGAAGTATGCATACAATGTGGAAAGGAAATATAAGCTTTGGTCTAGTAAGCATCCCAATTAAGCTGCATTCTGCTATAGAGGATAAAGACATTAAGTTAAGAACGCTTCATAAGGCATGTCATGCTCCGATTAAATATGAAAAGAAGTGTTCCGCTTGTGAAAAAGAAGTGGCCCCAGAAGAAATAGTAAAGGCATATGAGTATGCTAAAGGTAAATATGTAGTCCTTGATGAAGAAGATTTGGAAAGTCTACGGAAAGAAAACGAAGACAAAGCAGTAGAGATTATTGACTTTGTAAAAATGGATGAGATTGACCCGATCTATTTTGAAAAATGTTATTATATGTCGTCAGGAGAAGGGGGAAATAAAGCATATGCTTTGCTGAGACAAGCATTACAAGAAACAGGGAAAGTAGGCATAGCAAAAATTATCATTCGTTCTAAAGAGCAGCTGGCTATTATTCGTGTATATGAAAATACACTTGTGATGGAGACAATCCATTTTCCTGATGAAGTCCGCAAAGTAGAGGATGTTCCTAATGTGCCGGCAGCCAATCAAATAGAAAAAAAGGAGTTAGAAACAGCCATTTTATTAATAGACCAATTAACAACAGAATTTACTCCTGAAAAATACATCGATGAATATCGAACCGCACTACTTGAATTAATTGAAGCAAAAAAAGCTGGAAAAGAAGTTGTTACAGGTGCGGATAAACCAAAAGAATCTAATGTGATGGATTTAATGGCCGCACTTCAAGCTTCGATTGACAATACAAAACCAAAGAAAACAGAAGAAAAGAAAAAAAAGCCAACAAGAAAGAAAGTTGTTAAAGAGGCTTAAAATGGAGATGGTGCTAGCTTTGAAAAATAAGCTAGCACCTTATATAACAGCGAGGTATTTACATGGAAAGAAAAATTACGACAAAGTATATAGTATCAATGATTGCGATTATCCTAATTTTTTGTAGTCTTTTTTATGTGATTGCAAAACATGTGACTAGTACTGATATCCTTTCATTTGATAATACTATCATCAAGTTTATTCAGTCTTTTATTTCAAGCGATTTAACAATGTGGGTTGGACGAATTACATTTTTAGGATCTGTATTCTTTATCGCTGTTGCAATAGCAATTATAGCGGCTCTTTTGTTATGGAAAAAAAAATATGCGTTAGCTATTTTTATCGTTTCAGTAAATGGTCTTGGCGCACTTTTAAATAAGTTGCTTAAATGGTTATTTAAAAGAGAGCGTCCAGATATTTTGCCTGTTATAATAGAGAAAGGCTATAGTTTCCCTAGTGGACATTCAATGGGCTCCCTTATTTTCTTTGGCTCATGTGCATATCTGTGTATACATATTGTAAAATCAACTGGGAAGAAAGTAGTGGCGTATATAATCGCCAGTTTATTTATCCTGCTAATCGGTGTAAGCAGAATATATTTAGGGGTCCATTATCCGACAGATGTTGTCGGTGGATATGCAATAGGGATTGCTTATTCAGCAGTTTGTATTTTAGCTTTTCGTCTCTATGAATATAAAGCGAAGCGGTGAGAGGATTGTTTTAAACCTATAAATAAGAGAAATAAAAGAAGTGAATTATGGGGGAAGAAATGAATGAATCAGCATATCATACCAGCATCATCAAATATGAAAGAATTCGAAGCTTTTTTAAAAAGCGATTATGAAATTGGCGTGTTTTTGGAAGTGCATATTTCTCAATTAAAGCATATTAGCCTCCTTGCGAAACAGGCAAATAAAAAAATGATTTATCATGTTGATTTAATTCAAGGATTAAAAAGCGATGATTTTGGCACAGAGTTTATTTGCCAGGAGTTTAAGCCATATGGAGTCATTTCTACAAAATCATCTGTCATTTTAAAAGCAAAGCAGAAAAATGTAATAGCTATACAAAGAGTATTTTTGCTGGACAGTCATGCCATTGCCAAAAGCGTTAAACTCGTTCAAAGAACCCATCCAGATTATATTGAAGTACTACCAGGAACAATGCCTTGGATGATTAATGAAATTAAAAACAGTTTAAATGTGCCAATTCTTGCAGGGGGTTTAATTCGAACAGAAGAAGATGTTAGAAAAGCAATTGAGGCAGGTGCCACGGCAATTACTACTTCCAAAAAAGAATTGTGGCAAGGGATAAAGTGACTAACGGTATTAAATGTATTTTTACAGTGGGAATAATAAAAATAATTGACAGACCAACAGTAAGCGTTTACAATAATCTTACAAGTTAATTTAATGTGTTGGAGAAAAGGAGATGCACACAGTAGTCACAATTAAGTGGCTGTACTCTGTCGTGCACTCCTTTTTTTGCGCATTTTTTTAATTACTATCACTCTGTGCTTCAGGTGTGAAGATAATGTTACATTAGAAAAGAAAGCTAGAATGGAAACAAAAGGAATTTTTGTGAAAACTGAATGAACAGAGTGAAAAAGGAGAAGGGGGATTTTATGTCTGCTTTTATGGGAGAAGTTATTGGAACGATGATTTTGATTGTGTTTGGAGGAGGAGTAGTCGCAGGGGCGAATTTAAAGAAAGCGTTCTCTAATGGCGGTGGCTGGATTGTCATTACCATTGCATGGGGATTAGCTGTAACAATGGGTGTATTTGCTGTAGGCAGTATTAGTGGTGCTCACTTAAACCCAGCAGTTACGATTGCTCTTGCGATTACAGGAGATTTCCCGTGGAATGAAGTAGTACCTTATATTTTGGCACAAATGATTGGTGCATTTCTAGGAGCATGCATTGTTTATTTACACTATCTTCCACATTGGGGTGCAACAAAGGATTCTGACGCAAAACTGGCTGTATTTTCAACAGGACCAGCTATCCCACATACTTTTTCTAATATTTTAAGTGAATTGATTGGAACGTTTATGCTAGTGCTTGGTTTGTTGTTCATTGGAGCAAATAATTTTACAGAAGGACTTAACCCAATTGCTGTAGGTTTATTGATTGTTGTAATCGGAATGTCATTAGGAGGCACTACGGGTTATGCGATTAATCCAGCACGTGATCTTGGTCCAAGAATTGCTCATTTTGTGTTACCGATTGCGGGAAAAGGATCCTCTAATTTCCGTTATGCGTGGATTCCAGTAGCTGGACCGATTCTTGGCGGTTCTCTAGCAGCTAATGTTTATACTTATCTTTTTAAAGGTGTTGTCTTATCAAGCTTTTGGGTTGTTATAGCGATAAATGTACTTATATTATTGCTTGCATTTTTTATTACAAAAGGGGAAAGTAAGAGTATTGGTAAAAAAGTAGCGTGAATATTTACTAAGGGGAGGAATTATGATGGAAAAATTTATTTTATCACTAGATCAGGGGACAACAAGTTCAAGAGCAATTATTTTTAATAAAAAAGGGGAAATAGTTCATGTAGCCCAAAAGGAATTTACGCAAATTTTTCCTAAGCCAGGTTGGGTAGAACATAATGCAAATGAAATTTGGGGTTCTATTCTGGCTGTGATTGCAACCGTTTTATCTGAATCAGATATTAAACCAGAACAAATAGAAGGAATTGGGATTACTAATCAGCGTGAAACAGCAGTTGTTTGGGATAAGAATACTGGAGTTCCAATCTATAATGCTATTGTATGGCAATCAAGACAAACAAATGGGATATGCGAAGAGTTGAAGGAGCAAGGATATAATCAACTTTTCCGTGACAAAACAGGGCTTTTAATCGATGCCTATTTTGCTGGAACGAAAGTTAAGTGGATTTTAGATCATGTAGATGGTGCAAGACAAAAAGCAGAAGATGGTGAGTTGTTATTTGGGACGATTGATACATGGCTCATTTGGAAATTGTCTGGAGGGAAAGCTCATGTAACAGACTATACCAATGCTTCTCGTACGTTGATGTTTAATATTTATGATTTAAAATGGGATGAAGAGTTACTAGAAATTTTAACTGTTCCAAAATCAATGTTGCCGGAAGTAAAAGGATCATCAGAAATTTATGCTTATACGGTGGAAGGGCATTTCTTTGGGAAGCAAATTCCGATCGCTGGTGTAGCAGGAGATCAACAAGCAGCTTTATTCGGTCAGGCATGTTTTGAAGCAGGAATGGCAAAGAATACGTATGGAACAGGTTGCTTTATGTTAATGAATACTGGAGAAAAAGCTGTGAAGTCAGATCATGGTTTATTAACAACAATTGCATGGGGAATAGATGGAAAAGTGAATTATGCGCTTGAGGGAAGTATATTTGTCGCAGGTTCTGCTATCCAATGGCTACGAGACGGGCTAAGGATGTTAAAGGATGCAAAAGATAGTGAAGATTATGCAAGCAGAGTAGATTCTACGGATGGAGTCTATTTAGTTCCGGCATTCGTTGGTCTTGGTACTCCATATTGGGACAGCGATGTTCGTGGAGCTATGTTCGGCGTAACTAGAGGAACAACAAAGGAGCATTTTATTCGTGCAACACTTGAATCACTCGCTTATCAAACGAAAGATGTTCTTTCTGCTATGGAATCAGATTCGAATATTCAAGTAAAAACATTAAGAGCAGACGGGGGAGCTGTGCGAAACAATTTCTTAATGCAATTCCAAGGAGATTTATTAAATGTGCCAGTGGAAAGACCGGTTGTAAATGAAACAACTGCGTTAGGGGCAGCTTATCTTGCAGGTTTGGCAGTTGGCTACTGGAAGGATCAAAATGAAATTGCGGAGCAATGGAGTCTTGATCGCTCATTTGAACCAAAAATGGCGGAAGAGACAAGAGAAGAATTATATAATGGATGGAAGAAAGCGGTTAAAGCAACAATGGCTTTTAAATAAAGGATTTTGGAAAATGAAATCTTTGTTATTTATGAGAATTATTTCTAATGAATAGTATAAATACTATGAATATATAGAATAATATGTTATAATATAATTAAGTTAATAATATTTGTCTGGAGAATCGGAGAGACCACAAGGCATTATCATCATAATGGTAATGTAGCTTTGTGGTCTCTTTTTGTTTACTTAAATGGCAGATTGATAACGTATATTGCTGTTTTTAAAAGATGGAGATTTAATTAACCAACAAGGTGTTCACTTATAGGGAGGTTTTTACTTTGCAAAAAAAACCAAGTAGTAGAGAGAAAATAGAAGAACTATTAAGAAATAAAAAATTTGATGTCCTAGTTATCGGTGGAGGCATAACTGGATCAGGGATAGCCTTAGATGCAGCAACAAGAGGAATGGAAGTAGCACTTGTAGAAATGCAGGATTTCTCTGCAGGGACTTCAAGTAGATCGACAAAATTAGTGCACGGAGGACTACGCTATTTAAAGCAATTTGAAGTGAGGATGGTAGCAGAAGTAGGGAAAGAAAGGGAAGTTGTTTATGAAAATGGGCCACATGTAACTACACCAGAATGGATGTTACTACCTATCTATCAAGATGGAACTTTTGGTAAATTTTCAACAAATATTGGTTTAAGAGTGTATGATTTTCTTGCAGGCGTAAAAAAGTCTGAACGAAGAAAAATGCTTTCAAAAGATGAAACGCTATCGAAAGAGCCATTAATAAAAAAAGATGGTCTTAAAGGTGGCGGATATTATGTTGAATATCGTACAGATGATAGTCGTTTGACAGTAGAAGTAATGAAAAAAGCAGTAGAAAATGGGGCAGCGACCATTAATTACACAAAAGTAGAAAACTTTTTATATGATAAAAATGGAAAGGTAGAAGGTGTGGAAGTAAGAAATCTAATAACGGATATAGTTTATCCTATTTATGCAGATGTAATTGTTAATGCTACTGGGCCATGGGTAGATACATTAAGAACTATTGACGGAAGCAGAAAAGGAAAAACACTTCAACTCACAAAAGGTGTCCATTTAGTAATTAATGAATCTGTTTTCCCGCTGAAACAAGCGATTTATTTTGATACTCCTGATGGAAGAATGATTTTTGCGATTCCTCGTGATGGGAAAACATATGTCGGAACGACCGATACTTTTTATAGTGATGATCCAATCCATCCTTCCATGTCTGAAGAAGATAGGGATTATCTTTTAGGAGCAATTAAATTTATGTTTCCATCTGTATCTGTTTCAGCGGAAGATGTAGAATCAAGCTGGGCGGGAGTTAGACCATTAATCTTGGAAGACGGAAAAGATCCTTCCGAAATTTCACGAAAAGATGAAATTTGGGAGTCGGAAAGTAAACTTATTACCATTGCTGGAGGGAAATTAACTGGTTACCGCAAAATGGCCGAAACAGTTGTTAATCTAGTTGCAGTTAGACTGGAAGAGAATACTGGGAAAACATATAAAAAATGCATGACTAAATCTTTACCCATCTCAGGTGGTGACGTTGGTGGTTCTAGTGGTTATTCCACCTATATTAAAGATGTAGTATCAAAGGGAGTGGAAGCGGGTCTCTCCAAAGTAGATGCCGAAAAAATTGCAAAATTATATGGCAGCAATGCTCCGATTCTATATGAACTTGCAAAAGAATCACTTGCAAAAAATGAAGAGCTTTCACCAGTTCTTCTTGCAAGAATTCTTTATGCAATAGAATACGAATTTGCTATGACACCAACAGACGTATTGTTAAGACGTACAGGAATGTTGCTTTTCGATATCGATAAAGTGAAAGAAGTAAAAGAGTCTGTAATTAACTATATGGCAGATTATTATAACTGGAACGATGAAAGAATCAATACTTTAACAGTAGAACTAGAAGCAGAAATTCACAAAGCAACAGTACCATTTGAAGGATAATGTAAATAGAAAAAATTACTTAAATTCTTTTCTCTTTCTATCATTCATTTTTCCAAAGTTATTGATGGAAAGCGAAGTGTATTCAGCCTGCAGGCTAAATACACTTCGCTTTTTAGAAAACATGGCTCGAGCAACCATTAAATAAACATTTTTACAAAAATAGGGAAACTAAATGTTGACTCCAATCTAATTCTGCGCTATGATGTTTATTGTATGTATTTGAGGTTTAACAGAATTTTGTAGAATTATGTGTAAGGTAACAAGAAATTTATAAGTATACGGAACAACTATATAAGAGCATTCAAAACAATTACACTCCATTTATCTTCAAAAACACATTTAAAATCCTTCCTAATGCGGATTAATCCTTCCATTATTTTTTCAAAAATGTATTTTTGTGTTCTGCACAATTCACCCTAAATTCAAACTGGCACGGCCTAGGAGCCGTAAGGATGAAAGAGAGGTAGGGCTTTCGTTGTTTTAGGCATTTACACCAATTTTAGTTTTAAGTGTATTTCCTTAAATATATGCATAGCTAAAGATGTATTCATTATAATGGATACTGTGATAGGATCTTCTAAACTTGAGTTTATTAAAGTTTAGAAGATCCTTTTTTCAATTACTTAGAAAAAGACGATACTTTTCGTTCATGATAATTGAAATGATCGGAAAATTTATTTCAATTAAAATCGAGCTATGATATGATACAAAGGTACTTATCAATACATAGTAACTGACGACATAAATGGAAATAACCATATGGGAGCTGTGTATATGTATAGCCGGTCGTCTGGGCAGAAGAGCAGAAAAAGCACTTCTTTTTATAATTTACCAGGAGGTATATACATGTCGGAAAAATTGATTTTAGACGGAAATGTAGTAGCAAATGCAGTAAAGGAAGAATTAAAAGGAAGAATTAGTGCTCTAAAGGAAAAAGGAATAACTCCTTGCTTGGCTACAATATTAGTTGGAGACGATCCCTCATCGGCTACTTATGTACGAATGAAGGGTAATGCATGTGCAAGACTTGGAATAGAATCAAGAAAAATTGAATTAGACAAAGAAACAACAACAGAAGAATTATTAGCAACGATTGATAAATTAAATAAGGATAAAGATGTACATGGTATTTTATTGCAGCATCCGGTACCAAGTCATATAGATGAACGAAAAGCTTTTGAAACAATTGATATCGAAAAAGATGTGGACGGGGTAACTAGCTTTGGATATGGTCAAACTGCTCTTGGATTTGGTAAATATCCATCTTGTACGCCAGCTGCAATCATGAAAATAATCGATCATTATGAGGTGGAAGTTAGTGGAAAGCATGCGGTTGTTGTAGGTCGCAGTCCAATATTAGGAAAACCAGTTTCTGCCCTGTTATTAAATCAAGATGCGACTGTAACAACTTGCCACTCTAGAACCGTGAACCTCGAAGATCATGTAAGACAAGCAGATATAGTTATTGCTGCTGTGGGAAGACCAAACTTTATTCAAGGTGACTGGGTTAAAGAAGGTGCAGTTATTTTGGATGCAGGCTATAATAAAGGTAATATTGGTGATGTGGACTACGAAGCTTGTTTAGAAAAGGCTGCTGCTATTACACCAGTTCCTGGAGGAGTAGGGCCAGTTACCATTAGTATGCTCTTAAAACATACAGTTGACTCTGCGGAATCAATTTAATCTAAGGAGATTTTTAGTTCAGGTAGAATGAAATGTATTTGTTTTTACATTGATCCCTTTAATTTTCTTAAAGAATGAATCACTTAAAGTTTTGAAAACGCTATTGACAAAAAGGGAATAAAATTATATTATAAATGTAACGCAATTAAGTTCGGTATATGTTTTAAGGATAAGGTGGTCGTAGCTGCAATGTATGTAGGCGATTTTCTTCTACATCATTCCAACTATGGCTTTTTCATGTTGAATGACGTATCGATTCCTAAAAGTTATATTAGGTGCTTAGTGTGTAACACATTTTTGGAGGTTTTACAATGAACACAGGTAAAGTAAAATGGTTTAATGCAGAAAAAGGTTTCGGTTTCATCGAGTCTTCTGAAGGTCAAGACGTATTCGTTCACTTCTCTGCTATCCAAACAGAAGGTTTCAAAACTTTAGAAGAAGGCCAAGACGTAACTTTCGAAATCGTTGAAGGTAACCGTGGACCACAAGCTTCTAACGTAACTAAAGCTTAATAAACAATCAAAAAAGGTGATGCCTTTCAAAATGCATCACCTTTTTTAATGATGTTTACTTGAACTTTTTTATAAGGATAATACTATAAAAGCTTTGTTATATATTTTATGTTTAGGCTGTTTTCTAAAGAATTGTTTTTTTATCGGGAAAATGAATGAGTTGGAAAATAGAGCAGCCGGAATACACGTAGACGCCACGGGGATTAGCGAGACAGTCTGAGACCCCGGAGGCGAAGCTGAGGAGGCTCAAGCGCGAGCCCCATGGAAAGCGAAGTGTATTCCGGCTGCGGGTAATAGCGACAAACTTTACGAAAACAGTTTATTTTTAAAATGAAAGCAATAAAATAATTAAATTGTGATCTGATAATTAACTTAGCATTTATATAAAATTCTCCATCAACTTCATTATATTCATCCGTTAAAAAACCACACAATTTCCCACTAAAGTATGGTATAAAGGCTTTTAATTGATCCTATTTACCTTAATGTTTTGGAAAATGAAAAAAAGTGAAATAAAATGGAGAGTATATATTTATAACAAAATAAAACAATACACTCTAGGTTGGTATTTTCTAAACAAATAATGTCCCTTATAATAGGGCAATGTTTTTAGGTTTATAATAAAGAGTAATCATGCGCTAAATTAGTGGAATCCATTCATTTATTAAATGATAAAGATCCTTCCTGCGACATTTCTGGCCCTATATTCTAAGGTAATATCAATCAACGGAGTACAATTATTAAGGAGGAAAAAGTATTGACAACTTTTTCAGATTTTAAATTAAGTAATAGTTTAGAAAAAGCATTATCAAACATGGGATTCGAAGAGCCAACACCAATTCAGGCTCAAGCAATTCCGATTGCATTATCAGGAAAAGATATGATTGGACAAGCACAAACTGGTACTGGTAAAACAACTGCATTTGGTGTCCCTTTACTTGAGAAAATCGAAGTTGGTAAAGCTGTACAAGGTTTAGTTCTAGCACCAACGAGAGAATTAGCAGTCCAAGTAGCAGAAGAGTTAAACCGTATCGGTTCTGTAAAAGGAATCCGTACTCTACCGGTATATGGTGGACAAGACATTAACCGCCAAATTCGCGGATTAAAAAAGAAACCGGAAATTATTGCTGCTACACCAGGCCGCTTAATTGACCACATTGAACGGAAAACAATTCGCTTGCAAGATTTAAAAATGATTGTTCTTGATGAAGCAGATGAAATGCTTAACATGGGATTCATAGAAGATATCGAAAGAATCTTAAGTGAAACTCCAGAGTCACGTCAAACATTATTGTTCTCAGCGACAATGCCGAGAAGAATCCAAAGCTTAGCAGAAAGATTCATGGTTGAGCCTGAAGTAGTAAAAGTTAAGGCAAAAGAAATGACAGTAACAAACATTGAACAACATTATATGGAAGTTCAAGAACGTCAAAAATTTGATGTATTATGTAGTTTACTTGATATTCAGTCACCTGAGCTTGCGATTGTCTTTGGTCGTACAAAAAAACGTGTAGATGAAGTAGTGGAAGGTCTAATTAAACGTGGATATTCTGCTGAAGGAATACATGGTGACATTCCACAAGGGAAACGTGACCAAGTTATCCGCCGTTTCAAAGAACAAAGCATTGATATAATGGTTGCTACAGATGTTGCGGCTAGAGGATTAGACATTAGTGGTGTGTCTCATGTTTATAACTTTGATATTCCACAAGACCCTGAAAGTTATGTTCACCGTATCGGTAGAACAGGACGCGCTGGGAAAAAAGGTCTTGCTATCACATTTGTTACTCCTAGAGAGCTTGATCATTTACGTATTATTGAAAATGTAACGAAGAAATCAATGACTAAAAAACCAATTCCTTCTCTTACAGATGTATTAGCTGGAAACCAACAAGCTACCATTAATAAAATTACAAAAACAGTAGAAGAGAATGAGTACGCAGAATATAAGCGTGTTGCAGAAGGGCTATTAGAAGAAACAGATTCGGTAACATTACTTGCAGCAGCATTAAAGCTTCTAACGAAAGAACCAGATGCTACACCAGTTAGATTAACTGCTGTTGAACCATTACGTTCGAAGAAGAAAGATAATCGTTCTGGTGGTGGCGGTAATCGCAGACGTCGTTCTGATCGTGGAGGAGAACGCGGCGGATATGACAGAAAACGCCCAAATGCTTCAGGTGAAAGAAGACCTAGAAATCGTAATAGAAGCAAATAATTATTTTCATTATTCTTGTTGCTATTCTTTTCTGACTTGTGCTTGGTTTCATTTAAAACGAGGAATTTTTATTTTCCTCGTTTTAAATGAAACAAAATGGGTAAACTAGTTAAACGAAGGGTATTTTAAATATATCCTTGTTATTTAAATCTAGGAGGCAATAAAAAATGGCAACAGGTAAAGTAAAATGGTTTAATTCTGAAAAAGGATTTGGATTTATTGAAGTGGAAGGTGGAGAAGATGTATTTGTACATTTTTCAGCTATCCAAACAGAAGGATTCAAAACTTTAGATGAAGGTCAAGAAGTTAACTTTGATATAGAAGAAGGTAGCAGAGGACCACAGGCTGTAAATGTGACAAAACCATAATTGTAATAAAGAGTCCATGGGGGCTCTTTTTCTTTGTATGTTTTCTAAAATGCTGTTTTCGCAAAGTTTGTCGCTATTACCCGCAGTCGGAATACACTTCGCTTTCGGAGTCTTCGTGTATTCCGACTGCTCTATTTTTTCCAATTAATTCTTTTCTCCTGTTGAAAAAACAACAATCTTTTAGAAAATAGCCTTTTCTTATAAAAGGTTTGTCTTTGCTAATTGAACTGTAATTGTTTAAAATAATAGAGAATAGAAAGAGGTGCTTAACATGAAAGAATTTACAGTGCATTTCCATGCGGAAGATGGAGTCGATCAAATGATTGTTCAAAAACTAAGCGAGGACGATTTTAATCGTGTGACAAGTGGTGGAACGAGACAATTATTTGAATTAGATACAAATATCGGATTCTTTATTTATTTTGATGCTGAGGATGAGACTGGAAAAGAATCATATTTAGTTCTTCAGTATGAAGAAGAGAAGGAAGATCCAACTGCATGCTTTAGTTTTCAACTAAAAGATTTTTATCAATTTGTTGCCTTGCACTTAAATGATTTACAATATGAAGAGGATGAGGACGAAGACGAAGAAGAATTCGGTCCTATTCATTATCTTGCTCATTTAATGCATCATATTGTGGAAGATGGAAAAACAGTAGAAGTTTAATTTTACAAATCAAAAAAGCTGAGTGGGGTATTATCCTTCTCAGCTTTTTTGATTCTTTAATTTTCTTCTAAGTAATGCTCCTTACAAAATGCTTGTATTTGCTCTAATTCGTCTTCTTCTAAGCCGTAATCCAAATATTTATTTTCCAAGCTATTATAAAAATGATAATTCAATATACGTGATCCATTATCGTCTACAGAAAAAAGAACTTTTATCTGTAAATGATCTTCAACCGCTAATTCATCCTCTTCATCGAACTCGACAGTCAGGAAATACTCGTATCTTTTACCAGTTAAGATACCGGTAGGATCTTTGATTTCCTCAATTGTATATTCTTTAATATTCACTACCTAAACCTCCAATATTTCTTACCATACAACCTAATAGTGTTTTCACTCTGAAAATAATATCATATAAAAGAAGGAATAGCTAATTGTATTGATTTAAAGCTTAAAAAACCCAATTGTGTGAAAAAGAATTAGGTTAGAAAATTTCTTTGAAATAATATTTGCAATAGATATATGAAGTGTGGCATAATGAAAAGTTTGACTTCTTTATTATTTTATGTTATATTTAATACTAGTTGTTAGTTTTGATTTATATTTTGTTTGGCACTTGTTTAGGGATTTTTTATTGTTTTCTCTGGTTTACAAGTGTTTTTTATTTTTTTATGGTGTTAAAGTCTATGGCTGTTCAACCTAGTATTTAGTTTTCGCAAAAGCAATTAATTTGCGAATAGAATGAATGATGAACAACATAGCTATTAACAAAAAATTAGCTTCCTGGAGGTGCTTCATTTGGCAATGGGATTTGGTAGAAGAAATAATGAAGAAATTGTTAAAGAAGAAGTGGTGGTTTGGGATTGTGTTTCAGAAACTTGTAAGTGTTGGATTCGTGATAATTTCAAAAGCAGTGAGACACCAAAGTGCCCAATCTGCGGAAGTGAAATGGTACAAACAACTAGAGAACTTCAAGTAGTTAATAATAATAGCATATATTCAAAATAAAAGAGGAATTTTCCAATAAGGATGGACCTCACAAGATTTTTCCATTCGATAGAAATAATCGTTTGGTGAATCTTGTATGGTCAGATCCAATGGTGGAGAGGTCTTTTTTTTTGCAATATTATACATCTTATTAAAAAAAGCAGAGAAAATGATATTCATTTTCTCTGCTTTTTTATCATGCAGTAAAGCTAAGCATTAATGGAATTAATGAAGTTCCCCACAAGACAGTAATCCATGCAGCCAAAATCATTGCTAACGTTGAGAAAGTTGCTTCTTGCTCTCCGAATTCCATCGCTTTGGATGTTCCGACTCCATGTGCTCCCATACCGAGTGCTAAACCTCTGGCAATCGGAGAACGAAGGGATAACCATTTTATTGCATAGGGACCGATAATTCCTCCTAATACACCAGTGATAATCACAAATATCGTTGTTAATGTTGGAAGACCACCAATTTCTTCTGAAACGACAATGGCGATAGGAGTAGTTATCGAACGAGGTAAAATACTCATAATAAAGTCACTGTTTAAACGAATTAAAATCGATAATAAATAAGAAGAAATAATTGCAACCAATGTACCCGTTGTAACACTAATAATAATAATGGAAAAGTATTTCTTTAATAAATGTAAATTTTTATAAATTGGCACAGCAAAAGCAATGGTTGCAGGTCCTAATAAGTGCGTTAATGGCTGTGCTGATTCCATATAAGTTGTTGCTGGTATACGAAAGACAGTAATAAACAAGATAAGCAATAATGGAGTTATTAACAATGGATGAAATAATGGTATATTCCATTTTTTATAGCATGCTTTGGCTATACGATAAAGCATATAAGTGATAACAGTTAGAATAATTATTTTCATCATTTGCTAAAACGTCTCTTTCTATTGTAAATTTTTTCAGCAGTAAATCCGGTAGCCCCCATTACAATAAATGTGCTTATTGCGATAAGTAATACTGTTTCAATTCCCTTAATATTTAGAATTTCATTGTAATTAACAATTCCGACAGCTGATGGAATGAAAAATAACAACAATTCCGCTAATAACCAAGCAGCTCCTTTTTCGACCCATTCTACTTTTACTAATTTTAGTTTTAATGCAACAAATAGGACTATCAATCCGATCATTGAAGCGGGAATTGGTATAGTTACGATCAACTTAATTGCTATTCCGATAAACAAAAAAATATGAAGGAATAAGATTTGACCAGCGATTATCAATATATTCTTCAAAAGCAATCACCTTCTGATATTCATTTGATGGAATGAAAGCTTCCATCCTCTTTGCTATATGAATATCATACGCTTATCATTGCTATTCGTAAAATACATACTTATTATAGTTAATATAACTAAAAGTTATAATGGGTAGCTTCTAATCGAACGGGAAAGGAATTCATTCATTATTAAGAACAAAGTCAATGAATCTTCTGCTAGCTACAGATAAATACCGATCCTTTTTAGTTATAATCACCAGTTCCCAATTCGTTACTGGTTCTAAGTCAATAAATCGTACTTGATTATTGTTTGCTCGATTGCAAATAGATTCTGGAAGTATCGAAATTCCCAGGTTTGCGGCAACAATCTCAACCATAAAGTCCCATTGGGAGCTCTTAAAAATAATGTTTGGCTCAAATCCTTCTTGAATAAATTTTCGTCTCATTATTTCATACAAAGCGAATTCCTCACTGTAGAAAATAAATTCCTCTGCTTTTAATTCTTTCATATGAACCTTTTTTCTATTTGCAAACCGATGAGATTCAGGTACAATTAATTTCAACGCTTCTTTTACAAGGGGAAAAATATGAAAGGAATCATCGGTTAAAGGAAGTACCGCAACACCCATCTCGAATTCACCCTCTTCGACACTTTTAACAACTTTGGCAGCCCCATACTCTCTAATATTAATTTGGATGTTCGGATATGCTTTATGAAAGGCAGCGATTATTTTTGGGAAAAATAAACTACCGATAATCGGCGGGAGGCCAATATTAATATTACCTCTCGTTAAATTCGTCATATCGTGCAGGGTAAATGACATTTCTTCTACTTGGGCAATGATTTTTTGTGCATATTCGAAAACAACAGAACCAGCATCCGTTAGCTCATGGGTTTTATTGGAACGGTGAATTAAAGTTAAACCGATTTCTGATTCTAAACTTTTGATTGCTTTGCTTAGAGCAGGCTGGGATATATGAAGTTTATCAGAAGCTTTTGTCATATTTTTTTGTTTAACAACTTCTACAAAATAATGCAGCTGTCTTATTTCCAATTGTATTCCTCCTTTTATGATGGAAAAGGGCTGTCTCACTTTAAGAGACAGCCTTCCAACTTATATATACTGTTTAAATGCCTGGAAAATGGTTATTTTGGTATTTTTTTCAGTAGGGATAAATTTCTGATCATCGATCCGATAAACATAGTACCAGCTCCTCCAAAAAGAAGGATTAATAAAGTTTGCTTGCTTATAAGATCAAGTGGATAGAGAACACTACCTAAGATTGCGAGAAAACCAATTAACGTTAAAAACCAACCAAATTTTGTCATAATAAACTTCCTGTCTTTAAAAATATATTTAACTAATTACTTATTTTACGCAAATCAAGAGGGAAGTACAACTATTGTAGAATTCTTTTTTATCGAATTTGTTAAATCTAACAGTTGCCATAAGATTATCCCATTTCTAACGGCCAGTAAGACTCCAGCAAGAAGAGCAGGAACAAGGTAATGAAACTCTTCCCTAAAGGTCCAAAAAGTAACCTCCAATGAGTATAGAAATACTTATTATTCTTATTTTTTTTGTTTTTGAGGAGGATTTTAGGTTTAAACCTAATAGGAAGGTGGTATAGATAGATTATCAACTTAAGAAAGGTGTGTACATCATGAGCATTTTTCACGAGTCAAAAGACAAGATAATTTTTACGCATAATTGGAAGGATAACTTAATCGCGCACAAAAAGTACGAAAATCTCTATAAAAAAAATCATGCAGAATTGATATATAGTAATTTTTACCGCACCAAACCACGCAAACAAAATGAAAAAAATAAAAGACTAGGGTGGACTGCATCCTAGTCTTTTTTATGCTTCGATATAATTATAATTGCTAATATTTTATTGAGCCATAGATGTTTCTTTCAAATAGTCAGAAAAGACTTTTTCCACAAGAGTTTGTTCTTGGATGTCATCAGAACTATGTAAATCCTTAATACAGACTACGTAAACTGATTTCACAAATAAGTGAAGTGCTTCATCATCGCTTAATTTCTGGATTTTCTTAATTAGTTGATGATCAGTAATGTAATTAACGATACGACCAAGGAATTCCTTCGGGTAATCTTTTGGCTGTTTGCCTGTTTCTTCTTGAAAAATTCCCCCTTGTCCTTCAATTTCGACATGACGTATTACTTTTTCTAATTCTTGAATACTAAATATCTCCATTGATCATACACCTCTTTCCCTCTAGTATTATAACAGGCTATTAAACAGTAGTAAATTGGTGTTTTTACACTATTTGAAAATGCTTTGTTTTCTAGTGTTTCAAAGGTGTTATATAAAAGATTCAGAGAATGTGATGATAAGGCTTTTTTACTATTAGTTAATGGCTATCTAACTATAAAATTACGTAAAAACTCCACAAAAAAGCGAATCTAATGGTACAATAGTTTTTATAAATTTAACTTGTCCTTTTTCTAGTAATAATGAAAAGGAAAGAAAAACAAGTGTGACAAAAAGGAGAAATAATGGATAATAATAAAATGTATCATATGGTAAAAGATTTTCATGAAGCATTTGGCCATGTAGTAGGAACAAAGCCTACTGCTATTGATGAAAAAACAGCTGTTAATCGAGCTGTTTGGACAGGAGAGGAATTGGTCGAATTTTTATATGCAACGGCAGAAGGAGACGAACATACGTTTAAAGTATTATATGAACAGTTTTTAACGGGATTAAACAAAGCAGCAGATAAAATACTTACAGAAAAGAAACCCATTGATGATAAATTAGTAGCACAAATGGATGCATTAACAGATGTAGAGTATTTTAATCAAGGAAGTTTTGTCATTGCTGGGGTAGAACCATTTGCCCTTTTCCAAATTGTGCAAGAGGCAAATATGGGAAAGTTATTTGAAGATGGTAAACCAAGATTCAGAGAAGAAGATGGGAAAATTATTAAGCCGCCAAATTGGGAAAAAGATTTTGCTCCAGAAGGCCGGTTGAAAGCAGAAATAGAAAGACAAAGAAAAAATAAATAAAGAAAAGGAGGATGGGACATAACTAAATAGATACTCTGTAAAGACGAACAATTTCTAATATAGCTAGTAAATAGCGGCTGCTTTCGCATACTTTTTACAAGAGGAAATATAATTAGTTGGAAAAACAGAGCAGCCGGAATACACGAAGACTCCCTCCGGAAAAGTTGATATACCAACGTTTGTAGTAGATTATTGGTGAAATAAAAAATTTTTTTTAACTTATTTCAGACTTATCACAGGTGGTTTTCCCCATTTTATAAAATAACTGGGAATGAAGAAGACGCTTCGCTAGAGTCAATAGGGATTAATTGACAAAGGTACATTATTTGATGCACTTTGGTCTCTACTATTCTTACGAGAACGTACCCTCCCATGTCTCTTAGCGTCGCGCGCTTACATTCCTTCGTTTGGTTTCATCATAAGGTAGAGGCTGGCATCCTGCTCCTATATAGACTCTAAGTCATATGTCTTTTTATAAGCCAGCTACTGTGTCATCTTGTGAATTATTTTTTACATTAAGCTCTACCTTGGATATGTTAGGCGGGGAAGACGGAAATATCCTGTCTCATCCGTTCTCCATCAAACAAAACTTCTTGGTGACTTAACCCATGAAATACTTTCAATAGTTTACTACAGAGTATAACAAGTGCTTCTTTTTTCTTTAGTGGATTATTTGTCCTGGTAATATAATATTGATATAAATCGTGAAAGACCTTATTGTTTCGTATTAAAGGGAGTACTGCCCGATAGAGAAGCGATCGTAGTTTTCTTCTCCCTCGCTTTGAAAGACTTTTTCGACCAATATACTTTCCAGAAGAATTTTCTCGTAATGTTAATCCCGCTAATTTTATGAGTTGGCGTGGATGTTGATAATTCTTTAGAGATCCTACTTCTGACAGTAAATCAATCACTGTCTCTTCCCCAATACCCGGAATCGATAAGAGATAGTGAAATTCAGCTAGGTCTTCCACCATGTCTTTTAATTCTTGATTCACTGTTTCTAACTGATTTGTATATAGTTCATATTTTTGTATCAACATAACAATTTCCAGTCGTGCCATTTCAACGCCTTCTGTTAAGCCGATGGATTGTTCTGCCGCCTTTATTAATTTGGCTATTTTGGATCTTGCTGGATAGGCCAGCTGTTCTTTCTCTCGATAGAAAGTGATCAACTCTTCTACCTCTCGTCCTACTAAGTCTACTGGTAAAGGCGTCTGTTTTAACACCGCACAAGCATTCTTTCCTAACTCCTTAAAAGCAGTATAAAATTCAGGGAAATATCGGTCTGTCCATCGAATGATCTGGTTTTTTACTTTCGCTATTTCTTTCTTCACACTCCCCCGAATAGAAGATCCTTGTCTAAGTTCTGCTTCTATTCCTTCTAGCTTGCGAATAGAACTAAAATAGCCGTTTGTGATTAATTTGGCAATAACTCTCGCATCTTTCTTATCATTCTTTGTTTGGAGATTGTCATCCATTTCCTTCGATCGTTTTACATGTAAGGGATTCACAATGACGTAACGAATGCCTTTGGAGGCAAGAAATGCAGCGAGATTCATCCAATAATGACCTGTAGGTTCAAAACCGATCAAAAGATCCTTCTTTCCCTGTTTCTTCATCAATTGATGTAAGTGAATATAAAATTGTTGAAAGCCTTGATTAGACTGATGGACGGCGAAGGATTTACTTAATTCCCGTCCTCTATCATCCACTGCACAAGCATAATGCGTTCTTTTTGCTATATCAATGCCAATGATAAGAGTAGAATTAGTGACTTGATTTATTTTTTGATTACGTTTATTATTCATAGTAGATTCTCCTTGCTGCGTATTGATTGGCGTTGATACATGCATCATATAGGAGTATCTTTTTTTATGCAAGCCCCTAAAACTACCCCCACAGGAATGCTCCTATGGGATTAGCGAGACAGTCTGAGACCCTGCAGGCCACAGGCCGAAGCGGCTCAGCGCGAGCCCCATGGAAAGCGAAGTGTATTCCGGCTGCGGGGAATCGCACCAAACTTCATGGAAACATCCTTTGAAAAACAAATAAAAGCCCGAACAATTATACGGAACATTCATTAGCATCTTCGTATAATTGTTCGGAATTATCCTTGGCTGGAATACTTATGTCCCAGCCTCTTTATCCTACTCTTAAGGGGTAGTATGACTTTCAGCTCAATCGGAATGTAACAAATCATCCTTGGTTGATAAGGAAAACCCTTACTGATGGAAGTTTTCTTTATTTAAAGATTATTCTTTTTGAATACAGAAGTAGGGATTAATATTGTAGGGTTTCCAGAAGAATATGGACCCACTTCGTATTGTTGAAATATTAATTCAATCCCTTTGTCAGCTAAATAGAAGTTTGTCTGATTAGTTACTTTAAAATTAGTAAATTCCGAAGGATGGGAATAGAAAATTTCGGGACGTTTTTTCATATATGCCAATGCGTAATTTGTTACCTTCTCATACTCTACCTCTGAGGAGAAATAGTCGTCTAATGTTAATTGGTTCCCTGATTTAAGATCAAAATTATATGTCGTGATAACAGTATTACCGTGTGCACCGCCAGTAAATTGGTAATCACTTAATAAAATACTCAATTTATTGTTACTGTTATATTTAACCTGGTAGTTAGTAATATACTCATATTGGCATGTTGCTGGTGATTCTTTACACATGGGCTCTTTTTTTATCTTCACCATATCTTTCATTAATTTTTCATATCGATTATAGGAGTCTTGAATATGTCGAAAAAGAATTTTGTTAACTTTGTTTTGCGCTATATTATTAGGCGCACTAACAAGAGATGGATATTTTAAATTCTCTAGATTTTTGTATTGTTTTGTCATGACAACATTTGGTGTTTTTATTGCATAGGCAGATAGCGGTTGAATTGAAAGGATAAGGATCTGCATAACAATAATTAGTTGAATAAGTAATTTCGCTTGCTTGTTCATATAATTCTCCATTCTTCCGAGTATTAGTACTATTTTCTTACTAATGTGAATGGATATGTATGGTGATAATTGGAAAAACGCTAAACCATGTAGATTATTCCACATTTTTTAGCGTTTTTTCAATAGATTGTAGGTGCTCATTTAAATCATTTATAATCGTCATTTGCTGTTTGTGAATAGAAAGGCTGTTTTTTTCTACCTTTAATCTTTCAATCGCTCTTGCTTCTTTACGCTTTAGAAAACGTACTGTGATAAAAATAAGAAGCAATGGAATGAAAATATAAAGGATTAAGGTTGGCAAAGCTAAAAAAATTAAGCTCATTTTTTTCTCCCTTAATTTGTCTCGTTTAACATTTTTTCAATGTTGACAATTTTTTCTTTTACTTTGTTCAGTGTGTCTATCTGTTCTTTTTGATACGCTACATTTTCTTTTTCGATGTTTAGCTTTTCATCTGCACGTGCTTCCGCTCTCTTCATATATCTCGCCAGATAAAATAAAAAACCAAGTATGAGAAGAATCGGAAGTAGGATGATAAAGATATTAATAATACCGAATATCTCCATTTAATTACCTCCTAAATGATTTGATTACTATTCCTTTCTTTTCTTAATCGTGACACTGTCAGCCAAGTCTGTTATTAGTTCTTCTGTTAAAGGAAGATAAAATGGAATTAACTCATAGTACTTCATTGCTTTTCCATCCTCAGAAATTTCATGATGTCCATTAATCAATTTTGCGTTTTCTAATTTTTGTAGATGTAAATATAACAAAGGTCTACTGATTCCTAGTTCTCGTGCTAACTGACTGACATATTTTCTTTCTTTTTGCAAGATGGCGACAATTTTTAATCGATAAGGATTAGATAATGCTTCCAGGACGAGTAGTAATTGGTCTCCGTTTTTTATATGTTCCATATGTAAGTATTTTATTACAGGTGTAATTAAAAAACAAGAGACTAATTGGAAAATATCTTATGTTTTGCAAAGAAAGAGTAGAAAGAGGATAATTAAGTTTGAATTAGCAAAAAGAAAATGAAACTTTTAAAGTAATTAATCAGTACATAAATAAAAGAAGATGGAGGCTGATAAAATGGGTTTTTTAAATGGGCTAATGGGGAATGCAAGTGCAGCAGACGTAAAAGAATTAGAAAAGGAATTAAGCAAGGTAATTGGGTCAAGTGAAACAATTGAGTTAGCATATAAATTAGTAAGAGATCTGATTGTGTTCACTGACTTACGGTTAATTCTCGTTGATAAACAAGGATTGACAGGAAAAAAAGTCGAGTACTTATCTGTTCCATATAAAAGTATTTCTCGATTTAGCATTGAAACAGCAGGTCATTTTGACTTAGATGCTGAATTAAAAGTTTGGATTTCAGGGGCAGAATTGCCAGCTATATCCAAACAGTTTAAAAAAGACAGCAGCATATATGAAGTGCAAAAAGCACTCGCAAGTTATGTAGCAAAAGCATAATACAAAAGGAACAGTTCTGTAACTACAATAAACCGATACGGGACTGTTCCAAAAAAATATAGAAGGAATGTAATGTTCTTTGTGGAATATTTATTTAGTATAGTGGGAATAGGATAAAAGATTAGTGCATGCGGGGAGAAGGAAGGGAATTTGTTTTAATGAGGGGGAATAAAATGAATTCAGAAGCGAAATTCACAGGGAAGTCCGCATTATACGACCGTTATCGTCCAGGTTATCCAAAACATTTCATGACGGAGCTTATTACAGAGTATATCGGTAGCAAAGATCATTTTGTTATTGCAGATGTGGGAGCGGGTACGGGTATTTTTACGGAACTTATTGCTAGTATTGGTACAGAAATTATCGCGGTCGAACCTAATAATGATATGCAATCCATTTTAAAAGAAAGAATGGAAGGGCTACAACAGGTAACTTGTATAAATGCTTCTGCCGAAAATACTGGCATCTCTGAAAATAGTGTTGATTTAATAACGGTTGCTCAAGCATTTCATTGGTTCGATACTGCTGCTTTTAAAAATGAATGTGAACGTATTTTGAAGAATGATGGCTATGTGATGCTTATTTGGAATAGTCGAGACCATACGAGTAAGTTAAACAAAGAAACAGCAGAAATCTCAAAAAAATATTGTCCAAATTTCCAAGGATTTAGTGGTGGAATTAATATTGATCATTTGGATTTACAGCAATTTTTTACGAATGGTTACGAACATTATGCTGTATCAAATCCATTAAAAATGAGCAAAGAATATTTTATTGGCAGAAACCTATCCGCTTCCTATGCACCAAAAAAAGATGACTTTTTGTATGATGAATTTGTTGAGAAATTAGGATACTTATTTGAAAAGTATAGTAAAGATGGAACCATTTTAGTTCCGAATGACTTACATGTTTATGTAGGCGTTATCATTTAAGGTGTTTGGGAAGAAAACTGGTTTATCCACTCTTAACGGGAAGTAATCTAATTTAAAAACATATTGACAATTAATGAAGAAAAAATTACAATCAACCTTAATAAAAATGATGGCGTTGATAAGGAAAAGTAAATAAGGCAGTATTTTATAGAGAGCTTCCGATGGTGGAAAGGAAGTAAATGAACCTTATTGAAAATGACCTTTGAGCTTCGTACCGAAAACGATAAGTGAGTAGACTACGACGAGATAGGCACTCGTTATAACAGCAGCAGTATCTCTTTTTGAAGACGTACTGATTAGAGGCAAATAGTGCAAATTGTTTGCGAAGCTAGGTGGTACCACGGGTAAACTCGTCCTAATCTTTTTAGATTAGGGCGTTTTTTTATGTGTTTTAAAGAGAGGAGGAATTAAATTCGCTAGTGTATTTTTGAACAGATGCAGACAAATTCAATTGTAGGCAGCCGAATTAGACAAATTATTTGGGAGGAATAATGATGACAATATTAATAGGAGGCGCTTGGCCCTACGCAAATGGCTCTTTACATCTTGGACATGTGGCAGCATTACTACCTGGAGATATTTTAGCAAGATATTTTCGCCAAAAAGGAGAGAATGTCCTTTATGTTTCCGGAAGTGATTGCAATGGTACACCAATTTCCATTCGAGCACAGCAAGAACATATCACTGTTCAAGAAATTGCCGATCGATACCACCAAGAATTTCACCAATGTTTTTTGCAGCTAGGCTTTTCTTATGATCTTTATACAAGAACAGATGCTTGGCATCATCATCAATCGGTTCAGGAGATTTTTTTAGCCTTATTAAAGAATCAGTATTTGTACAAAAAAACGGTCGAGCAAGCTTATTGTCAAAAAGATAATCAGTTTTTACCTGACCGTTTTGTAGAAGGAATTTGTCCTCACTGTAAACAAAAAGCTAGAGGCGACCAATGTGATTATTGCTCAAGCATATTAGATCCTCTTGAATTAAAGGAAAAGCGATGTAAAATTTGTGGTGAGGAGCCAGTAATTAAACAAACAGACCATTTTTATTTTGCTTTTAGCAAGTTTCAAAAGGAGATGGAATCCTATTTAAAAGAAGCGATAGATAAGGAGCTATGGCGCGAAAATGCACTTGCCTTAACGAAACGATATTTACAAGAAGGACTTCCAGACAGAGCAGTAACTAGGGATTTACCTAATGGGATTGATGTCCCGCTAGAGGGCTTTGAAGGCAAGAAGATTTACGTCTGGATTGAGGCAGTCTCGGGATATTTAACTGCAAGTATCGAGATTTGTAAAAAGACAGGTCTTAATGTGGAAGATTATTGGAATGACAAAACGACTTCTTATTATGTACATGGAAAAGATAATATTCCCTTTCATACGGTTATTTGGCCCAGTATTTTGCTCGGGCTAGGGAGAAAATCTTTGCCAACACATATCATCTCCAGCGAATATTTGACATTAGAAAAAAGGAAGTTATCGACTAGCCAAAATTGGGCTGTTTGGGTCCCCTATATATTGCAGAAATATAATCCTGATTCCATACGCTATTTTTTGACCATTAATGCACCGGAAGCAAGAGACACTGACTTTTCTTGGCGAGAATTTATTTATAGCCATAATAGTGAATTATTAGGAGCATATGGGAATTTTGTAAATCGGACATTGAAATTTATTCAAAAAGCGTACAATGGTAAGATTCCGAAAAGACAGGTTTCCAAAAGCATTATTGCTGTAACGGAAGAAGTTTATCAAAGCTCAGGTCAATGGATTGAAAAAGGAAAAGTAAAAAAAGCACTAGAAGAAATCTTTTCTTACATTCGTTATGCCAATCGATATTTTGATCAAGAGAAGCCGTGGGAACAAGTGAAAACGGAAAAAGTGGCTGGGGAAATTACTTTAGCCAATTGTACTTATATAATTGTAAATTTAGCACAGCTTTTAGAACCTTTTGTGCCGTTCTCCACACACAAGATTAGAGATATGTTAGGGATTAGAAAAGTGGAATGGAAGCAGCAACAAACACTTCCGCCTGAAATAAAGTATGTCATCCCACTCTTTGAGCGATTGGATGTAGAACTAATAGAAGAAGAGCTACAGATATTGCTAGAAGGAGCAAAAAATAAGGACTAGATGTTCTTTTACTAATAACATCCCTTTTCCAGTAATTCTTGGAAAAGGGATGTTTTGTTTAATGAAGTAAATCGAATACGCTGTAGAAAATTGCTGTTTTTTCAGGAAAGATACAGGAAAATGGCTAGCAGCTATCGAATAAAAAAGTATTATTGTTTTGTTTTTAACCTTTTTATAAAGCATGGAATATATTATGTTAAATACATTACTTTGTACGGAAGCTTGACTATTCGGCAATATATTCATTGTTATGGAATAGACTAGAGTAAATAAACAAAGAGTGAAATGTAATGACGTTTGTAGTAGCTGGAGTGAAGTAATAAATAAGTAGGAGGGAGCGGAAATGAAGTGGACTGAGTTTGTATCACAGGGAAAGAACAGAGTCTTACCAGTTATTGTTGAGGTATACGGGAAAAAATACCCACATTATGCAAGTAAGCTTTATCCCATATGTTATACAAGCTTTAATGATTTAGGTATTCTTTTTACACCTTGTGGATTGTTGAGAAGAAAAAAGAAGCGGAATTTGCAAACGGTTCGTTATAAAGAAATTGTTTCAGTAGAATTTAATGTGCAACGTGTCCCAACTGTTTTTTTATACCTTTTAGGATCATCGCTTCATTTAGATATTATTATTCACTTAAAGGATTCTTCCACTTTGCATTTGGAGAGTGAAGATATTAGCCTTTTTCCGGAGTTGGTTAAGCTATTAAAGAAACACAAAGTGTTTATTAAAGATCCTTTAAAGCTTCAATCGATTCTCAAAGAGCAACATACAATGGAAAAGTTTTATAGCTATTTAGATCAGCATTTAGAAACAGACCCCCATCATAATGGCAGAGAGCCGAAAATAAAATAAGAACGGATAAGTTTAGATCTTCCTTTGGTCCAATGCTTCTAAGATAGCTATTGTGTTTTTATTGTAAATGGAAACAGAAAAATGCATGGCTGGTACAGTCATATGTCTTCGATTTGGATTCATGTTTTGTTTTCTTTTTAATGTCATATCTGAATTGCCTCATTACTTTTTATATACAGGTTTTCCATTGTTTTAGTGTTTTTATACAAATATTAAGTAATTGTAATGTAGTCTACGCTGTTCTCTAACTTTTTACTCTTTTTCTTGTGATACAAAAAAAAAGCAGAGTCTTAGAAAATGAGTAATTTCTTTCGTAAAGAACTCTTCTCATTTCCATAGACTCTGTTTAATTATGCCCGTTTAGCTAGTAAGTTTAATGCTTTTTTATTCATGTCATGAATATCTTCAAAAGTTTCTGACACTGCTACCGTCATTTTTCTCCTATTCGGATTCATTGATTTTTTTGGCTGTTTCTTCGATTTATTGAATGGGGTAGGAGTGGGAGCAGTTGCAGCGTTTTTTTTGTCTGCCATATCAATTCCTCCTTTTTAACAAAATTTGATGATGAAATTCTTGCACAAGCTACTAATCTCCAAAACTATAAGTTTATTAATTGTGAAAAATGCTCATGCTTTTTTATCTATATATTATTATACTACAGAACATCTAAAATGGAGACTTAAACCATGTACCAATCAAAAATTTGTGCGAGGTTAAGGATATGGGAAGCATCAATTCCGTCGACTTCCACAAAATTTGAACTAATTCCTATCAACATATTATAACTTTCCCCATAATATGCAACGATAAAAACATTCTTTGCCCGTTCTTCTTCATTTGTACCATGACTTGGGTCTTTTAAAGGGATACTTTTCCCATCAAGCAGGTATTGGACCATGCTATCTCTTACTTCTCTATCTACAAAGTTAATATTATAACAAATTTCTACACTATTAAAAGCTGCTTCTAGGTTGCGTTTTAATTCATCAGCACTGGCACTTATGGCAAATGGAAAAATTGCAATATGAAATTGAAAAGTGTCTGCGTATAGATTTAAATAGGCTCGTAGTTCATCTTTATATTGGCGCCAGTGTTGGGGAGGATTGCGATCCATAAAATGATCAGCAGTTCTGGAAATAACTTCGGTAAAGTTCTGGACTTTTTTTGCGTTGTAGCCTAAAACTTCTTCATTTTTGCGAATTGTTTTACGTATGTAATTGCTATGCTGGAATTCTGTGTTCCAAATCTTAAGAATGTCTGGTGTTTGAAAAACGGCTATATCAAGAAAAACAGCCGCACAAACAAAAGACAAAATCGTTTTCCAGTCAACAATTTGAAGTTGATCTGAAAAGATTCCAAGACAGATTAAAAGAAAAAACAATACATAATATGATTTTCGAATCGCCTGAAGATTCTCTACGTATTTATCTGTTCGCCACCAAAAATAGATGAGTGAAAGCACGATCAACAAGATAACTGCAGAAATAAAGCCAAAATAGATTGCTGTCAAAGGTTGTCCTCCCAATATTTTCATATCTATTATTATAGCATGCATTCAGTATAGGAATGAATATTAATAAAAATGAAATCGTTTTCTAATCTCAGGCGTATAGATAGTATCAATGCAATCATTATCCGATATTTCCCCTAGGCTAATTCTAGGATTTCTATTATAATAAGAAAAAAATGGTAAACCGAAACTTAGTAAAAACGAACATAGAAAAGAGGAATAGGATGTTTCCAATATTAGAGACAGAAAGACTGATATTAAGAGAGATTGAAAAAGAGGATGCTGCAGATTTATTTGCCTATTTTTCTAATGCTGAAGTAATGCGCTATTATGGCCAGGAGGCATTTTCGAGCATCGAGCAAGTCGAAACAATAATTGGGCACTTTTCGGAAAGTTTCCGAAATCATCGAGGGTTAAGATGGGGCATGCAAATAAAAGGAACTTCCCGACTTATTGGCACACTTGGTTTAAATAATTTAGTTCTTTCCCATAAAAGAGCGGAGATTGGATACGAAATTCATCCCGATTATTGGCGAGCTGGATATGCTTCAGAAGCGGTAAGAAAAGTTGTCTCCTACGCATTAGAAGAGCTTCAATTAAATCGGCTAGGAGCGATGATTTATTTAGAAAACGAGGCATCAAATAAACTTGCTCAAAAGCTTGGTTTTCAGCATGAAGGCATTTTGAGGAAATATTATGAACAGAATGGGAAGGCATTTGATATAAATGTATATTCCATCGTTAAAGACGCCTAAATCTGTATGATGGGATGAGAAAAGTGGAATCTAGAACAACGATCTATTTAGTCAGGCATGCACACTCCGTATACTCCTCAGATGAATTAGGTAGACCTTTATCGGAGAAAGGTATATCGGATGCTAAACGAGTAGCAAAACGAATGGAAATGGAATCTGTCGATATCGTTTTATCAAGTCCATATAAGAGAGCGATCCAGACAGTAGAAGGAATTGCAGAATATTTCCACGCAGACATCAAGCTTATCTCCGATTTTAAAGAACGGGTGTTAGCAAAAGGATCTATTAGTGATTTTGATACTGCAATCGAAAAAGTATGGAAAGAAGAATCTTTTGCCTGGGATGGAGGAGAGTCTAATCTAACTGCACAGAAAAGAGGTGTCCGAACATTATTTCAAATACTAAAACAATATGAAAATAAAAGGATTGTTATTGGTACACATGGAAATATTATGGTTCTAATGATGAACTATTTTTCAAAGGAATATGATTATCAATTTTGGGAAAATTTACAAATTCCGGATATTTATAAATTAATATTTGATGGTAATCGATTAATAACTGTACAGAGAAGGTAGTGTCAAAACTTCTATGAAAAAGTAACCTGAAGTCTTTTTCTTCTTTCCTTTTTGAAGTGGAGAGGCTCGCAATCGCTCTTGACAAACACACCAATGGTTTGAATTCAGGTTATCAAGGGCGAAGGGGACAAAAGAAGGCATGCCAAATAAGCCCTTGTTTTTTTCCATTTTAAACCATTGGCAAGTTCGGTTTGTCAAGAGTTCGCTCCGCCGATTGCTGGTTCAGGGCTCAGCTAAACAAAAGCTAGGTTGTTTGTTCTATAATCCAATCTTGAGCTAATCCAATTAGCTTAGTCCATCTTGCTGGCATATTGGGAAGCTGAAGTAACTCTGGATGAATCACAGGTACTTTTCCTTCTAAGGCTGAATGAGGCCGTAGAAAGTTAAAGTATGCGACAAACAAAGTGACGAAAGAAACAGATCCATGATCAGATCCAAACCCATGAGTCGAGCGATAATTTCCTTTAAACGTTCGATTGAGTCGTTCAATAATTTGCTTGAGTGGTCGGTATTCTGTTGATACTGGATCTTCGTTGGTTAATCCAATGACTTGCTTCACATCAAACGAAATATCATGTTGGGCAAAGAAATGTTGGGCTAATAGGTAAATCGGATTGCCATCTACAATAAACGTGAGGTTTTTAGGGATTTCCTTCATCTTTAGAAGAACCTCATCGATAGCCAGAATGGCTGACTGAGTATCTCGATTAGGAGAAACAGGATAAGACAGAATAATCTTTTTTACGGCATCAAAAAAGAAGAATAAATAATGCCAGCGACCTTTCACTCGAATGTAGGTCTCGTCTCCACAGAATTGATCAGAAAGCTCATAAGGATAATGGTCCACATAAGGTTTAAGCATCAGTGCTACGCTATTTTCGTAATTCAAAATGCTTTGGTGGGAGATGGATACACCATGTACATCCTTCATGAGTGCAGCTGTTTTACGGGCTGACAACCCATAGTTCACATGGTAGGTCAAAATCAGTCCCAATGTATGTGGCGACACATATAGTCTTGATAAATCTAACTTTGGTTTCTGAGGTGAACGCTTCGATAAGGGTTGGTAATCGATACGAAACTGACGGAAAATATAACGCATTTTAAATGCCTGTGGATCCTTTTTAAACTGTTTTTTCTCTTTTGAAGATAGTCCATTTTGTTTCTTTTGGTAATAAGAACAGTCGTTGTTTTTACACTTGAATACATCGAAATCTTTTCTCTCTTTGACCTTTTCAAGCGTTTTAGCACAGTGAGGACATTTTAAAATTGCCTCTTTTGAATAATGATTTTTTTGGTTAAACAAACATGTACACACCTTGCATTGATACTGTCCCTTGTCTCCGTTATTTGCATAAAGAAAATCAGATGGAGCACCACACTTTGGACATTTTATGCTGGAAGGAACAGTTGTTTTTGAATTTGAGTGTCTTCGAACAGGTTTAAGGGGTTTCCCATTTTTCTCCTGATACTCATTCAAAAGAAGTTTATAATCAAACTTTTGTAGGGTTTCGATGATTGGGAGGTCGTCTACCTGTAGTTTTCGATAAGGCTTATTTACAGGTTTTTCTACAGGTTTATCAAACATACTTTTCCCAATCAAAAGAGTGAATAATGTTCGAATAACCTGATCTTGGTACTTAATAAAAGTAAGTAAATAGGTTATAATTTGAGGGTACAATTTGTCACTTCCTATTCTAGGTTGTTGGGTGTGTGGTAACCTCAATTATCCTTAGAATTCAGGGGGTGGCAATTTTTTTGCTCAAAAAGCCCCGCTATTATAGGATATAATAGCCTATTTCTATATAAAGTTTTGACAATACGACAGAGAATATGGGAGGACAGTAATGGATAAGCATCTATTCTTATTGGGTGGGGGCCCGCCATTTACTTGCAAAATGGCAAAAAAATTTACGGAATTGGTCTCTGCACGAGCTGGGAAAATATCTTTGCTTATTCTAGAAAGAGCAAATTGGACAGATTATATGCCCAAGTATACAAAAGTATTGAAGGAAAACGGGATAATGGAATTTCAATATATACCTTTACCAACTGTTTCAGTGGAAGAGGCTAAACAACTACTATTGAATAGTGCAGGAATTATCATCGGTGGCGGGAATTCTGAGCTTTATGCAGAGTATATTGCCAATACAACTATTTCAAAAATACTTAAGGAACAATTTTCGGCAGGAGTACCAATCGCCGGGTTTTCAGCTGGTGCGCTGATTAGTATGGAGAAATGTATTATTTCAGCAAAAGATAATGCGGATGGAGTTTTTAAATATAAAGCTGGATTAGGTTTGTTAAAAGATACGGTTATTGCCGTTCATTTTAGTGAGTGGATGGATGAAAGCCATTTAAGAACTGCGGTCAAAATGTTTCAACCTCGCTTTAATTTTGGAATCGACGAAGGCACTGGAATGTATTGGTGTAATAATACATTAATGGGGACAGAAGGAAAGGGAGTTTATCGGTTAAAAAAAGATCATCTTGAAAAAATAGATAAACCAATGTAGATAATCATTTCATAAAATTTTACACAATCAAATAATTAGCATAAAAAACTAATTATCAATAGGTAAAATACTTATGAAAAATGGAGCATTATTCCATCTTAGGTTGACGACAATCAAAGCAGCTGGATGTTTAAACTCTCCTGTACTTTATTTGTAATATTGTCAGAAAAATCTGTTGTTTTTATATAAAAAGAATGGTTAAAATAAATGGGAGAGAGGAGAGGTAGTATGATACAAACAACGGAACAGATTTACATAAGATTATTTGAAGAAAAAGATGCAGAAGGATTATGGCAGCTCGAATTAACGAATAGAGAATTTTTCGAAGCTTATTCCATTGCTCGCAAGGAAGAGTTTTATACATTAGATTTTCAGCAGCAATTAATTAAAACATGGAAAGAAAATGAGAAAAAAGATGTCGATTATCACTTTGGGATATTCTTAAAAGAATCAGATGCGTTAATTGGAAGTGTTAATCTCTATATGGTAAGAAGAGAACCTGCTCACAATGCTATTGTTGGTTATGTCCTTGATAAAAATCAAAATGGTAAGGGTTATATGACTATCGCTGTAAAGCAATTAGTTGATTATGCATTTAATACCCTTCATTTGCACCGATTAGAAGCAGGTGTGATGCCGCATAATATCGGTTCGATTCGTGTATTAGAAAAGGCTGGTTTTCACAAAGAAGGAATAGCAAAAAGTAATGTGAAAATTAATGGACAATGGAAAGATCATCAAATACTGGCTATTATTAATCCTAATGATTAAGTAAAAATAAATAATAAGGAAACTTTTTCCTGCTTCGTCCGTAAGTAGTTTTAGAAGCAGAAGGAGGAGGAAGCCGGATGATAGCAGACTTACAAACAATTGAGCAGCAATTAAAAAATAACGAAACGATAAAAGGAACAATCAGATGTTCATTGGAAGTGTTTATTTATAGAAAGATAGTTCGTCCAGGTATCCTTGCAGCAACTGAAAAACGATTAATCTTCTGTGCGGATTCCATTACTGGAAATGAATTGAATGAAAGCTTTGAGTATGTAAATATGGAAGATATTCAGTTAAAGCAGGGAATGCTGAATCAGTACATAGCGATTAAATATAAAAAGGATACATTGAAATTTAAACAAATTACGAGTGAGAATGTAGAGGACTTTATTACAAAAATTAAATCGTATAATAGCCTTTGATTAGATGTTTAAGATGATAGAAAATGGATCGAAGTAAAGGCTATGTTTTAGATAGTAAATATAAGTAAAAAGAATACGACAGGCCGAAAAGGAAATTATTCGGAGCCTATCGTATTCTTTTTACGTATTAATAGTTGCTTCAGAGGTAGGAGCGAAGTTTGTGATTTCTAAGACGACAGGAGTGTCTGCAATAATAGTAGAACCATCTGGAACTGTTATGACTAATCCTCCAACACCAGTTGCTCCTGCTGTATATGTTAGAAGATCCTCCATTTGAAGTACTCCGTTAACATATACATTGAAATAACTATTATCAGCAGTTAGTTCTGGTAATGTTGTTGCTGCATCGCCAGTATCTGTCATAAAATCAGCTGCATCAATTTCTAATGTATCAGCACCTGTAATAAGGTCAGTAACAATATAAAAAAACCGATCAACTGTTGGAGCAGTGTCAATGTCAAGTGCTGCACTAACAGCAAGCTTCATAATTTGTAAGGGCATACGTTTCACCACCTTATACCATTATACTTCATGTTATGAAAGTAAACTGATAATGACTAGACATAATGGAAATATTCACAATATGTGCACCATCTGACTCTCTATTTATAAAATAACTATTATGGTTAAAAAAGGTGGGGAAGATGGAAAAACGACAAAAAGTGCCAAAACCATATTTGATGATGCCTGAAATACCTTCTGCAGAGATTTGTATACACATACCTAAAAAAATAATGGTATTAGAATATTTCGCTATTGCAGATGGAAGTAAGCATATTTTTACAGAAGAAGATGGAGTAAAAGAGTTAGGAAAACAAAAAATTCTAGATCCTTCAAAAGTTTCTTACATGAATTTGTTTATTAACGCTGTTTTACAGCCGAAGGAAAATTATGAAGTGACTCAAGGAATGATTTGTCTAAAAACAGAAGATGTTCCGATATGTGGAGCGACTGTAGTGTTGCAAATGTTTATAGTATAAAGATAAAGGTCTGTCTTAAAAATGAAGGCAGGCTATATTTTAATTCACAATAATGTGTTTAAAGAAGAAAGGGTGACTGAGATGAAAGTAATCTCGATTGGAAAAGGAAACACTATCTTAAAATATGAATCTGTTGCTTCTAGCTACTGTAAAATAATGAAGACAGAGGAAGCAACGAACATTGGGATTATCTCTATAGAGCCTAACGGAATCTTAGGCTATCATCAAGCTCCAGTTCCACAACTATTCTATGTTGTGGAGGGAGAGGGATGGATTAGAGATGGTTCTGAAGAGAAGATTCCAATTAAAAAGGGATATGCTGTATTTTGGGAGCAAGGAGAATGGCATGAAGCAGGATCAAATACCGGCTTGACTGCAGTAGTTATTCAAGCGGTAAACTTAAAAAATCCTTTTTAACAATACATAACTAAATATCCAGTCTCTCTCATAAAATATAAACAGAAAAAGACAAATTACTAAATGGAGATGTGGGGATTAAAATGAAGAATAAACGATTCCTATTGAAGATTTTCTTTCTTGGAATTATCGCTTTCTTTTTTATTGATTTTCTAATTCATGCAAGAATTATGATTGTTTATCCAATGAAGATTAGCTTTATATTTTTTATCGTTTTTATTAGCATATTATTTTATTTCTATCATCGAATGCGAAAAAGGTAGCTTGTACCATAAAAAATTTCATTTTCGATAAAAAAATCATCTCATGGGGAAATCCCATGAGATGAAAAATAAACATCATTATTTTTGTTTTATTACTCTTTTATAAATATAAAGCCCGATGAAAGCAAGTCCTATAATGGCAATAAGCGCGTATGCGACATTTGAGTATAAATCCATGTAATGAACGATATCTTCCCATGAGTCACCCACTGCCGCCCCAATGCGAATTAGAACAAAATTCCATGTGAAAGTACCAATTGTTGTTAAAAATAAAAAGATACCAAAATTCATTTTTGCCATACCTGCTGGAAGCGAAATTAAGCTGCGAATAAGTGGAATAAAGCGACAGAAAAAGACTGTCCAATAGCCATATTTTTCAAACCAACGATCTGCTTTATATAGGTCTTCTCTTTTTAATCGGAGGATATGCCCCCATTTATCAACAATTTTTTCTAATCTTTTTATTTCTAAAATGGAACCGATGTAATAAAGAATGATTGCTCCAAGAACCGATCCAATTGTAGAAACAATGACAACTCCTGTTACAGTCATCCCTGTTTTTACAGTCATCGCACCTCCAAAGGTTAAGATTACTTCTGAAGGAATAGGGGGGAAGATATTTTCGAGCGTAATTAACAAAAGTATACCTATGTATCCGAAATTTTCCATTGTTTCTAAAATCCAATTTTCCATTCACTGCACTCCTTAAACTACTATTTCAATTGTTTTCCTATTTACACACATAACCGTATCTTATCATAAGGAGATAAAATCTTCTAATAATATCTTATTTATACGAGATACATATCATTCATTTTTCCTATAAGGTGATGTTGTTATTTGGTAAACATGCAAAAATAAGGATGAAAAAATGAAGAGTTTTCTAGATTGGAGCAAGCAGATGTTTGATTTTGGAGGATACACAACAATGGTATTATGAATCATTCCCAGAAGTAATGGAAGAAGAATTAGATGATGAAGAATATGCATCTTATCAAACAACGGAGCGCTTTCCCTATATTCTATTGGGTGCAAACTCAAAGTGGGGAAGTGGCTATGAATCTACTATTTATATTGAAACAGATGGAAAAGGCATGATTATATCAACTGAAAAGAGTCAGTACTATTTTCGAACCTCTAAATCTATCTTAAGAGGGAGGTAGCAATAAAATGAGGTATAAATGGTTATGGTGTTTACTAGTTGTAGTAATGATTGCTATATGTTTGTGTATTTTCCTTCCCATAACTGATAATCATCGTACGCCTTCTTCAATCCCAAATGAAAATCGTTTAAAGAAAATGATTTTAGACACTGGTGAATTAAATATAGATACTATTTTAAAACAAATTGCCTTAGATGGTAAGCATGTTTTTATTCCTCATCTTTCTAGTGATAAACAATATGGCTATAGTTTATTAGAATGGAAAGATAATAAATGGGAAGTAATCTATATAACATCGACAGGGGAACCACTCCTATGGAAAATTGAAAATGAATCCGGTACAATACCGAACTCATTTTGAACAAGTTGCCTAATGAAATAACCGTGTCTAACTTTTAGGGGTCACTACACAATAGATATCAAAAACGATTAAACGGCCTTAGCCCTATGGAATATAGAGTTAAAGCCGCTTAGATCTTTTTTATTATTTCCACTGTCTACTTGACAGTGGGCAGTTCACTTTGCATGTACGTATAATCGTTCGGGGTTATTTGATTGAAAATACTTATGTCCCTGCTTCCATAAAAGTTTAGTTCTCAAATTTTGGCTTCATTTTCACAATAAAGACAATAGACAGAACAGCAACTACCCCTAAGAATATTTCAATTACAACTAGGTTTGTCACAGTTCCTGCTTGATAAAGTGCTGGCAAGAAATTAATAGCAGCATGAATAAGTATCGCGTAAATAACATACTTAAATTTTTGCTGTCTAACCGCATATAGTAGTAAAATCGATAAAGCAAGATGCAAAGCTAATGCAAAGACTCGTTCTAAACCGCCAGTCGCAAACAGCATTATATTTGCCTGTTCAAATTGTTCCTTTATGCTGTTAATTTCTTCAGGGGTGGCTGCGGCACCTAATATCGTTTCTAAGTTTCCGGTTTTTATCATGGAGGAGATAAGCAGAGAATTCAGCGCACTCATACCACCAATAAATATAGCTTCTATTCCACCATGTCCTAATCCATAGGAAAGTCCATCATTAAATTGATGATGGTTTTTCAATAAAACCGTAAAAGCAAAATAGCGCCCAATTTCTTCAAAAAGACCAGCAGCTAGGCCTCCATATAATGCAAAGATATAAGGATTCGTGCTCCATTTTAATTCAGTGCCAGTTGGAGCAAGCACTAGGAAATGAACGACTTTTTCTAAGATCTGTGAAAATACAATAAAGATAAGTATACCAATAAGTAAAGACTTCCATGACATCATTTTTTTTCTTTGTAAATATACCATAAGCAAGATAGGAAGTAACACAGCAAGTAATACTTGTAGAGAGATTCCTATATAAACAGAATTCATTATTTTTTCCCCTCTCATGCTATTTTCATCTGTTATATTAAGTCTATAACAGATTGAAGTTGTACGTCAATGAGTATTCGGTTAAACAAATTCTAAAAGAAAATAAAAAAGGAAGTGATCAAAATGATTGAATTAAGAGGGAAATATAATACTGCTAAAGTATTTACGGATCAATTAGAGGAAATGGCTGAGACACAGATAAAAGGAATTATGTAATCAGGAATTTGCTCAAAACAGCAAGATACGAATTATACCAGATACACACGCTAGAGTCGGTTGTACAATTGGAACAACAATGACGATTCAAGACAAAATTGTCCCTAATTTAGTCGGGGTAGATATCGGCTGTGGGATTGCAGTAGCGAAAGTAAATATAGGCACAAAAGAAATTAATTTTGACGAATTAGATGAGACTATCCGCAAATTTATTCAAGTGGTTTCTCCATCAGAGATAAAGCACATTCATACATGGAGCAAATTAATTTAGAGGAAGTGAAAGCGCCAATAAATCGTAGAAGGGCAGAACAAAGTATTGGCACCTTAGGTAGGGGAAACCATTAATCCATCTTAGAGACCCCAAAAATAGGAGCCTCACTTTCTATTTGTTTTTCCTAGAATAGTATTCTCCAAACTAACGTATAACACCATCGTTCAAAATGGCATGTACCCCTTTTACACGATTAACAATCTGTGTAATCCGTAAATCAACAGTAACACTTGCTAATGCAGTCGCTTCAGTTCGGGAAATAGAATAAAGTTGCGTCATTAAAGAAATCATATCAGCCAAAGCAATCTCCGTTGCTTTATTTAAATCTTCATCAAATCCGAATGTAATCCAGCCTGTTGGGGTTTTGGCTCTCGGATAGGTTAATTGTAAATCTTCTCTTACCACTAGCGTAATATCTACATGATCCATTGGACATTCAATCGCAGTGCCGGAGATTTCTCCATCCCCTTGCAATGCATGTCCATCTCCAATAGAAAAAAGAGCATCTTCAACTGAAATAGGCAAAAATAAGCTGCTACCTTTCACGATTTCCTTACAATCAATATTGCCACCACAATATCTAGGTGGGGAGGTAGAATGGACTCCGGCTTCTTTTGGAGCGACCCCGAGAACCCCCATAAACGGCTGCAAAGCAACATGAAATGATTTAGAATGAATGGAAGTAGAACCAATCATCTTCTCCGAATCTAATTCCCAATCCAATTGAATTCGATCTGTATTAGCGATGCCAATCGCATTATTTTGCCAATTCGCCATCCCGCCAGCCCAATTGCGTCCATACCATCCAGGAACTATATCGTTTAATTTTACTTCTAATACCATCCCAGGTTTTGCTCCTTTAATAGCAATTGGACCAATCATAGGATGCTGTGGTTTTTCCTCTTGTTCTCTTGAAGAGTAAATACGATATTCCTCGTTTTTTGAGGTAGAATAGCCCCATTCAATATCCAATGTTTTTAAAGTAATCGAGTCACCTGAATCCACCGTTAAAATCGGTTTATAGCTACTGCTGAAGGAACCATGTAAATTTTGCTGCTTCAATGATAATGAATGGTGCATAAATTATCCTCCTAAAAGTCATTTTCCCTTCTATTCGATAAAAATAGGCACAATCCTTTAAGACATCAAAAAATACTTATCTTCTTTTTGATAAACTATAAACTTTCGTAGCAATAATATTTGGCGTTATCCGCTCTTTTAAAGTTGGAAAAACAGAACCAACATATTCTTCTGGATTGCGAATATATGCTTTTTCGTACATATAAATGGTAAACGAACAAGATACGCGAACGTAAATATCTCCATCCATATCGTATGGTTCTGATATCGAAATAACTTCAAAGGAATCATCAAATTTATTTTTTTTACCATTAATTTTCTTTGTTACATTGTCTTTATATTTCGTTGTTCTCATTGGCTTGTAATGAAAATCAACAATACCAATTGCCTGAATCATTTCATCCTCCCAGATATATCTTTAGAACAAATATTATACCATTTATTTTTAAGAAATTTAGAAGGATTTATTATTTAAAAATTCAAAATTCATGTTAGTATGAAAAAAGAAGGGATTAACTTGGTTTTATTTCTTGATTGTAACTTTCATAGGAATGACAATTACTCTTTTACAAGGAGGTAGCATGAAAAAACGTATTATTGGAATATTCGTTTTTAATGAGGTTGAAGTTTTGGATGTTGCAGGACCATTCGAAGTTTTTTCTTTAGCTGGAGGGGATAATAAATTATTCTGTGTCTACACCATTTCAGAAAAAGGAGGAATGATTACAGCAAGGAATGGATTGAAGATAGAAGCAGACTATTCTTTTGAAAACCAACCTGCTCTAGATATGCTTGTTGTACCTGGTGGATATGGTGCAGAAGAAATCGAAATACATAACCGTGCGGTAATTAATTGGATTCAAGATCAATCGCACCGAGTAGAATATATGACTTCTGTCTGTACTGGAGCTTTTTTATTGGCTAAAGCAGGTATATTGGACGGGATAAAGGTGACAACTCACTGGATGGATATCGATCGATTGGAAAGGGAATTTCCGAATATTTTGGAGAAAAGGAATGTAAAATTTGTGGATGAGGGAAAAATTTTAACTTCAGGTGGAATATCAGCGGGGATCAATATGTCTTTTCACTTGGTAGCGAAATTATATGGAAAAGAAGTCGCAAAGGAAACTGCCAAAAGGATGGAGTATGATATTAAGTTAGATTGAGAGACAAATATATAGGTAGTGTCAAAAGATTTATGAAAACTACCTAAAGGGTTAGTTTCTCTCCTATTTACTGGATGGAGATGCGCCGCAATCGCTCTTGACAAACACGCCAATGGTTTGAGGATTGTTTAACAAGGGCGAAGGGAACAAAAGAAGGCATACCAAATAAGCCCTTGGTTGTTTCCATTTTAAACCATTGGCAAGTTCGGTTTGTCAAGAGTTCGCTCCGCCGATTGCTGAATTAGCTTAAGGGCTCAGCTAAACAAAAAGTTAGGCTTGTCTTTGTTCTACTATCCATTGTTGTGCTAATCCAATGAGCTTTGTCCAACGTGCTGGCATTGTTGGAAGCCCCTTGAGTTCTGGATTCACTACGGGCACTTTTCCTTCTAAGGCGGCATGCGGACGCAAAAAGTTAAAGTAGGCCGTAAATAAGGTGACGTATGAAATGGAACCATGTTCAGAGCCGAATCCATGAGTGGAGCGATAATTGCCCTTAAAGGTGCGGTTAAGTCTCTCAATTATTTGTTTCAGTGGTCTATATTCGGTCGAAACAGGGTCCTCATTGGTTAATCCAATGACCTGCTTCACATCGAATGAAATCCCATGTTGAGCGAAGAAATGTTGGGCTAAAAGATAGATTGGATTCCCGTCTACCACAAAGGTCAGATTTTCTGGAATCTCTTTCATCTTGATTAAGACCTCATCAATTGCTCGAATGGCTGTTGCTGTGTCTCGATTAGGCGACACCGGATACGAAAGAATAATCTTTTTCACGGCGTCAAAAAAGAAAAATAAATAATGCCATCGACCGTTTACTCTGATATACGTTTCATCACCGCAGAATTGGTCTGAAAGTTCATAGGGATAGTGATCCACATAAGGTTTAAGTAATAAAGCTACGCTATTTTCGTAGTTCAATACAGTCTGATGTGAAATCATCACTCCGTGTACGTCCTGCATAATCGCAGCTGTTTTACGGGCCGAAAGGCCATAGTTTACATGATAGGTTAGGATTAATCCTAATGTATGTGGTGATGCATAAATCTTTGATAAGTCAACGGCCGGCAGTTCTGGTGATTCCTTGGATAACGGCTGGAAATCGATATGAAACTGACGGAAAATGTATCTTAATTTAAATGCTTGAGGGTCCTTTTTGAACCTTTTCTTTTCTTTTGAAGTCATCCCATTGAGCTTCTTTTGATAATAAGAACAGTCATTGTTCTTGCACTTAAACACGTGAAAATCTTTTCTTTCTTTTATTTTCTCGAGAGTTTTGGAACAATGAGGACACTTCAGGATGGCTTCCTTAGAATAACGGTTCTTTTCACTGAAGAGCTCTGTACACACCTTGCATTGATACTGGCCTTTATCTCCATTGTTGGCATAAAGATAATCTGATGGAGCACCACACTTTGGGCAGTTCATGGATTTAGGTACGGAAACTTTTGCATTCTTACGCCTTTGAACAGGTTTAAGTGGTTTCCCGTTCTTCTCTAGATATTCACTAAGAAGAACTCGATAATCAAGCTGTTCCAGAACTTCAATGACCGGAAGGTCGTCCACTTGAAGTTTTCGATATGGTTTATTTACTGGCTGTTCAGTAGGCTTATCAAACATACTCTTACCAATCAATAAAGTAAGCAATGTTCGAATTAGTTGTTCTTGATAGTTTATAAAAGTTAATAAATAGGTTATAATTTGAGGGTACAAATTGTCACTTCCTTTTCTAGGTTGTTGAGAGTGTCGTAACCTCAATTATCCTTAGAATTCAGGGGGTGGCAATTTTTTTGCTTATAAAGCCCTCTCAGATAGGATTTAATAACCTATTTACTATAAAAGTTTTGACAATACGAATATATAGGTGGGGGTTAGATAATGAAAACCATTTCCGTCTTGCATTACGATGCGTTTACAGAGCATCCAAATCAAGGAAATCCTGCAGGAATAGTTTTAGAAGGGGAAAAATTTAACGAGTCAGAAATGCAAAAAATAGCGGAGAAAGTAGGCTTTAATGAAACATCCTTTGTTTTGCCATCAAATATTGCCGATTTGAGAATACGTTATTTTACACCAGGACATGAAATGAATCTTTGCGGTCATGCAACAATTGCTACAGTTTTTGCGTTAAAAGCAAATGGGCATCTTCCTGAAAAAGAGACGATTTTGATTGAGACGAGAGCAGGGATTCTACCTATTCGAATTAATCAAAAGGAACAGTCAACCCCTTCTATTATTATGAAACAAATACCTGCACAATTTAAAGAATTTAACGGTTCAAGAAAAGAATTGGCAGAGGCAATTGGCATCGCAGAATCTGATTTAGATGTAAATCAGCCTATCCTTTATGGAAGTACAGGGATATGGACATTGCTTGTTCCAATAAAGAGTTTACATGTATTTTCACAAATGGTTCCAAAAAATGATTTGTTCCCGTCCATTTTAAAAGAGATTCCAAATGCATCTGTTCACCCATTTTGCCTCGAAACTTTTGAGGGAGAAGCAACAATGCATGGTAGACATTTTTCATCTCCTTTTTCTGGTACGATAGAAGATCCTGTCACAGGAACAGCTTCTGGAGTGATGGGAGCCTATTACGTTACTTATATAAATGATAAGGGAAAGAACCAACCTATTGTTATCGAGCAAGGCAAGGAAATAGGTCGGAATGGAAAAGTTTCTGTCACCGTTTCCGATAAGGATGATCAACTGGATGTTGAGATAAGTGGGACTGCAGTATTTGTTAAGGAAATTAAAATAATATTAGAATGATATATTGATTAGAAAAGGAGATTTAGATGGAAAGATTAGAACCAATAGAAGCAGCTCGTCTTTTTATTGATAAATATTTTACTAATTGCAACGCAGCGGTTTTAGCGGGAAGTGTGGTAAGAGGACAAGCGACAGCAACATCGGATCTTGATATAGTCGTTTTTGATGAACAAATCGAATCTTCCTTCAGAGAGTCTGTATGTGAATTTGGGTGGCCTATCGAAGTCTTTGTACATAATTTATCCTCTTACAAGGATTTTTTCTTAATGGATTATCATATAGCGAAACCATCTATGCAACGAATGGTAACAGAAGGAATCGTGTTGAGGAATGATGGCGTTCTAAATGATATAAAACAAGAGGCAGAAAAAATGTTAGTAGCTGGTCCTAAAGAATGGTCGGAGGAAACAATTAGAACGAAGCGATACTTTATTTCGGACGTATTAGATGATTTTATTGGTTCTACTAATGAACAAGAAGCTATTTTTATCGCAAGTTCGTTAAGTATGCTTCTTCATGAATTTGTCTTAAGAGTAAATAACCAGTGGATAGGAACTTCGAAATGGATGGTTCGATCTTTACGTCAATATGATTTAACTTTCGCTGATAAATTTATTGAGGCGTTTCAAGTTTTTTATCGAACAGGGGAAAAGACAAAAGTAATTTTACTTGCGGAACAAGTGCTAGATCCATATGGTGGAAAGTTATTTGCTGGGTTTTCACTTGGGAAGAAATGAAAAGAGATGTGCGGATAACCAAAATGTTAAATTAAAAATGTGTGTTTAGCAATCTATCTTGTACGATTGATAGGAGGAAGTTTAGAGGAGGGGGGATATAAGATGACTATTATTGGTGTGCATCATGTCCAAATTACGATTCCAAAAGGTACTGAACAAGAGGCAAAGAATTTTTATTGTGAAGTATTAGAATTAACGGAGATAGAGAAGCCATTATCCTTACAAGGTAGAGGTGGTTTTTGGTTAACACTTGGAAACATGGATGTTCATGTTGGTACGGAGGATGGATTTGATCGGTATTCAACAAAATCTCATCTTGCTTATCAAGTAGATAGTATGATTGTATGGAAAAATAAGCTTAGTAAACTAGGCGTAAAGATTGCAGATTCTATTGCGATTGAAGGATATGAGCGCTTTGAATTCCGTGATCCATTTGGAAATCGTGTAGAGATAATTGAAAGAAAGAAATAGAAATAGCTGTTCTTTTGCGATTGAGAGATAATAATATGCTAAACTAGTAGAAAAATACATAAAGGAGTCAACCGATGAAAGAAGGATTTATCGAAGTAACAGGTGGAAAGGTTTGGTATGTTATCCATAATCAACAAGCAACAGGAATACCACTCCTTGTTTTGCATGGTGGACCTGGCTCTAGTTCTTACTCTCTACAAGGATTAAAAGATTTGGCAATCAATCGGCCAGTCATTTTGTATGATCAGTTGGGATGTGGAAAATCGGATCGACCAGAGGACGATTCACTCTGGACGTTGGATCGATTTGTCGAAGAAGTTGGGCTTGTTCGGAAAGCGTTAGAGCTAAATGAGGTACATATTCTTGGTCATTCATGGGGAACAACTCTTGCAGCAGCCTATTATTTTAGTGAGCCAGAAGGAATTGGTAGTATTATTTTTTCAAGTCCTTGTTTAAGTGCTCCGTTATGGGAAGAAGATCAAAAGAAAAATCTTACTTTATTACCGAAAGAAATTCAAGAAACGATTAAAAGAAGTGAAGCAAATGGAACGACTGATTCATCAGCCTTCCAAAAAGCAATTGAAGTGTTCAATGATCATTTTGTATGTCGATTAAAGCCTTATCCTGAACATCTTAAACAGGGCAAGCATTTTAGAAATCCCCATGTATATCAAATAATGTGGGGACCATCGGAATTCACGGTGCAAGGCAACTTAAAATCCTTTGATTGTACGGAACGATTAGCGGAAATATCGATTCCAACTTTGTATACATGTGGGCGATTTGATGAAGCAACTCCAGCATCAACGGAATATTTTAGTAGGAAAACACCAAATGCATCTTTCCATATATTTGAAAAAAGTGCCCATATGGCCTATATAGAAGAACCAGAACAATATAGACAAGTTATGAATAGATTTTTGTCTCAAATAGACCATTAAAACAAAAGAATCAAAGTAGGAGAGCCGAAAGGAGTAATAAACCTTTTGGCTTTTACTGCGCAAATAAGAAAAAATTCAGCAAATCTTTACTTATTCTTTCTGTTTTTAGGCGATTATTGGTATACTACAGAATAGAGGTTCTACATCTTGGAAAGATGTAAATAACGATTTTAAAAGTAAAATGAGGGACAATGTGTGGAAAAAAGATCATCAAGAAAAATTGCAAGATATTCACTTATTATTATGGGAATTGGATTTATTTTAACATTCCCTTTTCAAGATAATATGTGGATTCATTTATTACATGGCGGCTTTGAGGCTGGACTTGTTGGGGGATTAGCGGACTGGTTTGCAGTTACAGCTTTATTTAGACATCCACTCGGGTTACCAATACCTCACACTGCACTATTGCCAAAGAACAGGGATAGAATGGTGAATGGATTAGTGAGTGTTTTAAAAAAGGATTGGTTATCGAAGGAAAGTATTCAGGATAAAGTGAAGAATATTCCTTTTACTGAAAAAGTCACAGCAGCTATTAAAACAAGAATTCAAACTGAACCAGTCAAAAAAGCAATGATAAAAGCTACACAACAAGCAATTAGCAATATCAATGTAGAAACGATCACTCCGTTTGTTCGAGAGCAAATGTCATCTGCTTTATCCAATGTGCAAATAAGTAATATTTTAACACTGCTTACTAATCAGTTAATTACCGAGGAAGTAGATAAAAAAGCATTGGATCATGTTTTAGTAAAAACAGAAACTTGGCTAAGAAAAGAAGAAACAGCTAGAAAACTTGGTTCTGTTTCGATGAATGTACTAAATAATGTAGAAGCAAGTGGCATGCTTCAATTCGCATTAAAGACTTTGCAAAATATTTTAACAGAAGATAAGTTAGGGCAAATTGTCCAAAACCTTTGCTTAAGTGGAATGCGAAGTCTCCAAAAAGAAGGAGAGCAAAATCGAGAAGCGCTCATTCTTTATATTCGCAAGGAGATTGAGAGCCTTCCAGAAAACGATAAGGTTTTAGAAGGAATCAATACATGGAAAGATAAAGTGTTAGACTCACTTGAATCTAATCATACGATCTTAGCAAGCGTTAAACAGGTACAAGAAAAGGCGATTGAACTTCTTGAAAACGAAGAATTCATGGAAACAAAAGTAATTCCATTTATTTTGCAATTAGTAGAAAAAATCGAAGAAAATGGCGAAAAGATTGATCCGTGGATTGTTCAACAAATCTCTAATTTTATCGAGAATAATCATGATCAAATTGGTAATTTAGTAAAAGAAAATCTCGACAAGTTAGATAATGAAACACTGGTCGATATGATTGAAAATAATGTCGGCAAAGATTTACAATGGATCCGTGTAAACGGAGCTGTATGTGGTTTTATTATTGGCCTGTTTTTAAGTGGCATTCAGTTAGTGGCGAATATATTATAAGCGTATAATTTATACCACTCTTAATGGACCCCCCTCCCCCCTCAAGCTATGAGAATACGAGGAAGGTGGGAGAGCAACTGTCCGTAAAGGTCCGCGATTGGTTCAACTAACCCTTAGTGGGGGATGAAGGAAAACCCCACTAAGGGAAGTTTCACTTTAGGATCGAAAAAAAGACAAATACATTTTCGAATAAAGGTTTTGAATTTCATCTACTAAAATAAATAATGAGGCTGGGACACAAGTATTCCAGCCAAGGATAATTCCGAACAATTATACGAAGATGCTAATGAATGTTCCGTATAATTGTTCGGGCTTTTATTTGTTTTTCAAAGGATGTTTCCATGAAGTTTGGTGCGATTCCCCGCAGCCGGAATACACTTCGCTTTCCATGGGGCTCGCGCTGAGCCGCTTCGGCCTGTGGCCTGCAGGGTCTCAGACTGTCTCGCCAATCCCTTAGGAGTCTTCGTGTATTCCGGCTGCTCTGTTTTTCCAACTAATTATATTTCCTCTTGTAAAAAGTATGCGAAAGCAGCTGCTATTTACTAGCTATATTAGAAATTGTTCGTCTTTACAGAGTATCTATTTAGTTATGTCCCATCCTCTATTATTTTTTATGAAACCTTTTTAATATACAGTTCTCTCTTTTGTGCTATTTTTTGATAAGCTTTTTGAAGGGAAAAGTAAACTAATGCTCAGCAAACCTGCTATTCCAACGATGCTATAGATAATTCGGGATAATCCTGCATGCTGCCCTCCAAAAATAGCTGCAACTAAGTCAAATTGAAATAAGCCGATAAGTCCCCAATTAATTGCTCCGATAATCATAAGTATTAAGGCAATTTTCTGTAATACACTCATCTTTATACCTCCTTTTAGATTATGTTTACTACTACCTATATACCACCTTTCAGCAAAAGTAAAAACTAAGAAATATTACCAGTTTAAGAGGAAAAAGTTTATAATAGAAAAGACTTAATTTTACAAAAATATAATCTTAATATTGGAGTGAAGATAAAACATGGCAAATGAAGAGGCGCAAACACCTATTCGCAGTACTGGGATAGCAGTTGTGTTATTGAAAAAAATAGAGGGGATGTATAAAGTCTTATTATTAAAAAGGGCAACACCGATATTGAAAGATATGTGGTGCTATTATATAGGAGGCAGCTTAGAACAAGGAGAACAAGCTTGGCAAGCAGCTTTAAGAGAAGTGAAAGAAGAAACGGGAATTACAAATTTACTACTCTACAGCACGAATACATTTGATCAAATATATTCTCCGCTAGAAAACTACATTTACATTGCGCCTGTCTTTGTTGGTTTCATAGAGGATGATGAACATGTTAGGTTAAATGATGAGCATAGTGAATATAAATGGTTATCCTTTAAGGAAGCAATCGAATATGTTTCATTACCAGGAAACGATGAAGTTCTTACACATATTGAAAAACATTTCGCAAAAAAATCACCTTTGGACTGGCTACGTGTTGGAGTCACTAAGTAAGGAGAATAGTATGGGAACTTATATCTATATGGAAAGAACATAGTAATTGGAACACATGGTGTAGTAATGACATTAATGATGGGCTATTATGACAATCAGTTTGGCTTGGATTTTTTATTAAATACGCCAAAGCCAGATATCTACCGAATGGAATTTCAAGGTAATGAACTCGTGCAAGTGCAAAGGTTGGGGTTATTAGGAAAAAATATTGATTTATAAAGGAGAGGGTTTCCATTATGAATGAGCAAAGCTCGGCTAATAAAGTGGCTTGGGAATATCGCGCCTATGAATTTTGGATGCAGAGGGATGGTCCTCCAAAGGATAAAGCGATTGAATTAAAGAAAAATCCCTTAGGAAGTTTAAAAAAACATCAAGTGTATTTTAACAATGTGGAAGGGAAAAAGATAGCGAATTTATGTGGTTCAAATGGGAGAAAAGCTGTACCATTAGCCTTATTAGGCGCAGATGTGACAATATTTGATATATCAGTGGAAAATGAACGTTATGCAAAAGAATTAGCTTACTATGCCAATATTTCCATCACCTATGTTGTTGGAGATCTTTATGATATAGATCTAGAAACTTACGGAAACTCATTTGATATGCTCTATTTAGAAGGCGGAATCTTACATTATTTTAAGGATCTTGATAAATTAATGTCGATTCTGTCCTCGCTTTTAAAAAAGAATGGAACGATGATTCTAAGTGATTATCACCCTTTTCTAAAATGCTTGAATGAAGATTTCACTGTAAAGCAAACATATTTTGATTCAGGATTACAAACAGGAGATGTTGCTTTTAAACAATTTTTTCCTGAAGAAGAACAAGTGGATTTTCCTGCTGTTTCTATCCGGTTGTATACACTTAGCGAAATCATTAATTCATTGATACCTGCTGCGTTTAAGCTAGATCGATTTGATGAACATCGTGGTTGGAAAAATGAAAATATTCCATGGGAATTTACGATTGTTGCTAGGAAATTATAAAAAAATGGAGATTAGTAGATGATAATATACGAAAGTGGTCTTTTAAAAGTTCGTAAATTAGAAAAAAAGGATAATATTCGCTTAGTTAAATGGCTTTCTGAACCATCTGTCCTCAAATTTGATGAAGGGAGAGATAAGCCGTTTGATTTAGATAAAGTGAATAAAGTGTTTTATTCTTCTGAAGACGATGAAGTGAGATGCATCGTGGAATATGATAATAAAGCGATTGGGTATATTCAGTTTTACAAATTAGATAGTAAAACGAGTATGTTTTATGGGTATAAGACAGAACTAATATACGGAACAGACCAATTTATTGGCGAGAGTAACTATTGGAATAAAGGAATCGGAACATTACTCGTCACGTCAATGATTAACTTTTTAGTTGAAAATAAGAAAGCAGACTATGTAGTTATGGATCCACAAGCAAGGAATGTAAGAGCAATTTCATGCTATGAAAAGTGTGGATTAAAGAAGGTCAAAATTCTTCCGAAACATGAATTGCATGAAGGCGAGTATCATGATTGTTGGTTGATGGAGTATCGCAAATGAACTATCAGTGAGGAAAAATATATTAATTTAAATGGGGAATAAGAATGAATCGAAAAACTCCAAAATCGGCTAACAATAAAGCAATTTTGGAGTTTGTGGAGGTATTGGCGAATACTTTGGGATATCCCCTTTAGGTATTCGTCTGATTTTTGTCCCACTCTTAACGGGCAGTAATCCCCCAGCTAAAGTTGAGAAAAATTGAGGAAGCTAAGTGGGGGAATAACTGCCCGTAAAGGTCCGATAAGTGCAACTAACCCTCAGTGGAGGATGAGAAAAACCCCCACTGAGGGAAGTTTTCTTGATAGTAACACTGCCACTTTCCCTTATCATCTATATTATTTTGGTAAATAGTTTACAGATCCACCAAGAAGTTTGTAATTATATTTTAGGAAGTGTCTAATAATGATAAATAATTTAAAGTCAGATTGTCAAAACTGCTTTGGACTGTGTTGTACAGCATTGCCATTTGGAAAATCAGCAGACTTTCCAATTAATAAAGATGGAGGCGAACCCTGTATCCATTTATGTTCAAATTATTCTTGTTCCATCCATGAAACATTAAAGGATAAAGGTTTCCATGGGTGTGTATCTTATGAGTGTTTTGGTGCAGGGCAGCATGTTTCACAGTCTATTTATAACGGTATGGACTGGCGGGAGGGAGAACATGCAAGAGAAATGTTCGAAGTCTTTCTTCTTGTTCAACAATTGCATGAAATGCTTTGGTACCTTCATCAAACACTAACATTAAAGGAAACTTCGTCTTTTCATGGCAAACTTCAAAAGATTTATGAAGATACAGTTGAGCTAACAGTAAGAAAGCCAAAAGAGATTTTAGAAATAGATATTGTTTTCCATCGCAGTAAAGTTAATGCACTATTAATAGAATCAAGCAAAAAATATAGAAACAATTGTGTGAATAAAGGGAAAAAGAGACAGTTAAAGAATAAATCAAACTATATAGACACTAACTTTAATGGTTTAAATCTACAAGGTGAAGATTTTCGTGGGAAACTAATGATTGCATCTAATTTAAGCAAATGTGATTTAAGGCGAGCAGACTTTATTGGGGCAGATCTTAGAGACGCTGATTTAAGTGGTGCAAATTTAACAGACGCTCTCTTTCTCACACAGTCACAAATTAATTCAGCCATTGGGAATGTACATACTAAAATACCAAACTATCTAGAAAAGCCAAGTCATTGGACGAAGAGTAGTATTTCTTGATTTTTCGTGTGACAAGTTACAATCTAAATAAAATACTAAACTGAACTCATTTACTGATTTCAGTTTTTTTAGGTCTTAAGTGTCTATCTTTGGATAAATGAAATGATAAAAAATCATCAACTTTCATAAATAGAAATTTTTTATTCATGAAATGGAAAGCTCAGATTTAGTGGTGCATAAATATAATGAAGGAACTCGTTTCTTGGAATATCAATAGAAAGAGGAGATTGGTCATGGTGAGACTAAATACTTTATTTCAGCATAAAGTGAAAGGTTGGCAGTCAAAGCAAATTATTTTTCAAATCCCGCCATCCATCGGAGAAACAATAATAATTGATAAAGCTTACTACAAAATTGTAAATATTATGCATTACGCAGAAGACGGATCTGTAGAAGTAGTTGCTAATGCAGAATAATAAATCGATTAGAAAATTCTGAGATATACTGAGACTTCAAGTATATAATAGTTTTTTGTTTTGTGTATACAAATGCCTATTCTTCTCATTATTACAGTAAATGATGTCTAATTCTTTTCATTTAAGCTATAATAGTAAATAGACACACTCTGAAGGAGAATGTATGAAAACTAAGGCTAAGATTAAAGGTGTTAAGTATAGCTCAGACTACAAATTTCCAAGATACAAGGTCAAATTAGAAACACCTGAGGGGAAAGTATTAATTATTGCCTTCGATCATACTTTATCGTCCAAATCAAAAGGATACGTTCCATTAAATGTTAATTATGATGGTGAAGACATGGGCAATAAATTGTCATGGTATTCGAAAAAAATCGAAAATATGACAATTAATAACTTTCTAAGAATTTTAGCTGGTAAAATTGATAAATTTTATAAGGTAAGCTAGAGACTCTCTGTTTGAGAGTTTTTTTCTTGCGTACATATAGTTTTTAATCATTTTAATGACGTGCACAATAAAGTAAGCGGTTACATTTAGCTTATCTGCTTCATATTATATATTAAATATTAAATAATCGAATGGGTTAGGAGAATGAATATGATATTTGAAGCGCTTCCGACATTAGTTAAGATTTTGTTTTACTTATTTTTTGTATTAACGATGGGGAATTAGCGAGGACAAACCTTATTTCAAATAATTGGCTGGATTCAGTAAATGAACTCAGCTTTTTCATGTCTTAAAGTATGCCGATATGGATAAATAAAAAGGTGCTATAATTATTTAGGAAAATTATGCAAATTATAACGATAAAAGTGCACCCTATTGTAAATCCATGTCGTCTAACTAGCGATTCTGTAAGGGGGGAAGAAGTGATATTGAAAAAATTGGAGCATTTCTTATTAAATGAAGTAGAGGAGAATGAATTAGATAAACTGTTAGAAGAGATTATGATTTTGTATGGAGATGAACTGACACGGTTAGCTTATACATATGTAAAGGATATAGAAACAGCAAAAGATATTGTGCAAACTGTTTTTATTAAGTGCTACACCCATTTAAAAACGTTCAAAGGAGAGGCTAAATTAAGAACTTGGCTCTACCGAATAACAATTAATAAATGTAAGGATTATGTGAAAAGTGCTTATTTTAGGCGGTTTACTTTATTTAAGAAAGATGATTATAAGAGTGAGACCGTGACTTCTCCAGAAGAGGAAGTAATTGATCAAATTATGCAAGCGGAACTAAAAAATATAATTTTAAATCTCTCGCCAAAATATGCAGAAGTCATCCTATTATATTATTATGAGGAGCTTGATATTAATGAAATTGCTGATATTCTACAAATCTCCAGAAATACTGCTAAAACGAGATTAAGAAGAGGCAGAAAAAATCTTATCCCATTCCTAAATAAGGAGGAGTTCAGATGAAGAATGATTCCAAGGTCATAAAAGAGTCAATAGGAGAAGTAATGAAAGATGCCCACTTTTCACAAATAGATCGACAAAAAGTATTATTGCAAGTGAAAAATAAGAATGAAGAGAAGGCTTATCATCATAATTTTGTGATTTTATATAAAAAATATATAGTAACTACGATAATTGCTTGTCTATTCATTTCATTAATGCTGACTTTTCCAAAACTTTCACCAACTCTAGCAAATACACTCTCTTCCATCCCTTTTATTGAATCTATTTTCAAAGCATATGGTGATGGTGGATTAAAGAAAGGGAAGGACAGCCAATTAGTATCAAATATTATTGCTACTTCAAAAAGTAATGATGTAGAAATGACGATAGAAGAAGCAATTTATGATGGAGAAAGAATATCATTTAGTTATGTAGTAGAATCAAAGAAACCAATCAAAGATTATCAGATTGATAATCTAAATGTTTCCTTTAAGGAAGAAGCAAGAGCTGGTTTAGGGAAGTTAACAGATGGTAATTATGAATTGGTGACTCCCAATAAAGTAGCTGGGATTGGAACAGTAAATTTCATTAAACATAAGGAATTACCAAAGGAAATTGAAGTTCATCCCTATTATGCAGTAGTAATAAACGGAAAGTATGAAATCTTTCAATTTGAATTTAAACTTACCAAAACGGAAAACCTAGAAATAATGGCTCCGATGATTACTAGACAAAGCAATGAGAGCGAATTTACAGTTGAAGAAATAAAAAGAACGCCAATCACTACAGTGGTTAAGATGAGCTTTAAACGTCCACTGACAAAAAAAGATGATAAAATTTTAATGTTCCGATTAATCACAAATGAGGGAGAAGTAATACCTTGGATTTATAATACACATGGCTATGGTGGAATCACAATAAAGGATAATATGGAAGTGGTGGATTCTATTCAGGAATCATTTGAAGGGTTAGATGAAAATACAGATTCGGTGACCATTCAACCAATGATCGTCAATATTAATTCGACATATAATCCAATAGAAGAACCATTTAGAGGGAAGGATACTAATTTAGATATAGGGGGATGGGGGAAAATCAATATTATTGGAGTTAAATATACGGGGAATGTAATGACGATAACCTATGAATTAAATAGTCCGTTTCCTTTTTCCCATTCGAACTATTTTACATTAAAGGATCGTAAGGGCAAAGTATATTATGGGGCTAATAAATCTATAACCTTTAAAGAGAAGGATCATTATATTTTCGAAGAGGAATATATGAATATTCCCAAAAAAGAATTGACTATTGAATATATGCAAGAAGAAGCTCCTGAAATATTGAAGGATTTAGAAATTGAAGTTCCATTAAAATAGTCTAATCTATCGCTTTTTCCGATATCTTTTAAAAAGAAAAGGAACCCAAAAAAACTTAAGTAATTCCCTTTCTGTGGGGAAACATATGAAATAGAATACTTATAAGTAGACCAAATTGCATATGATTTGGTCTTTTCTTCTTCTTTGTTTTATTGGTTTTAATATATAAAATCGCACACGAAAAAGCGACAAAATTTATTAATACTTAAATTAATGCATAAGATATTATCCTACTAAACATTTGTATAAGAAAACTCGATCTATACTGTATTGAATTCTTTAAGTTAAATTTAAAATAGTTCCTCAATAGATTAATATTATGTGTATATTTTGTGTCGTAAAATGTTATTGTGACTGCTAGAATAAAGTGTACAGTTTTTGCTTGATAAGATGAAACGCTTATTTACCCAAATATACCAGCAAAAAATATCAACCTATCACTGTAAAATGATCATAGTTCATACTTGCAGTGGAGGTTAGCGAAGGTGGATAAGTGGGAAATGTACATGGAGATAAAGCAATTATTAAAGCAAGGATTTAGTCAGACAAAGATAGCTGAAAAGTTAGGGGTTTCTCGAACAACTGTTTACAGGCACTTAAAGAGATCTCCTTCGGAGATGGCGGAATGGGTTGATTCTCTTCAGTATAAAAAGAAAAAATTAGATCCATATAAAGAACTGATTTTATCTTGGTTGAGAATGCATCCGGATATGTCAGCAGCACAAGTTTATGATTGGCTTTTAGAGAAATATAAAGATCTAACTGTTGGAGAAAGTACAGTAAGAACATATGTAAAAGCATTAAGAGAAGAATACAAAATAAATAAGGAAACATCTCCTCGAATGTATGAGGCAATTCCTGATCCCCCAATGGGAGAACAAATGCAAGTAGATTTTGGTCATACGAGACAAAAAACTGTTGATAATAAGGAAGCCAAACTCAACTTTATAGCTTTTGTCTTATCACATTCTAGACAAAAGTATAAAGAGTGGTTGGATAGACCATTTACAACACGGGATGTTATACAAGCCCATGAGAACGCGTTTAAATGGTATGGAGGAATGACCAATGAGATCGTTTATGACCAAGATAGTTTAATTGTTGTTAGCGAAAATGGTGGAGATCTAATTTTAACTAAAGAATTTCAGCAGTATAGAGAATCCAGAGGAATAAACCTTCGGGTTTGTAGAAAAGCTGACCCTGAGAGTAAGGGAAGAATAGAAAATGTAGTTGGATTTATCAAACAAAACTATGCCAAACATAGAGTGTTTCATAACATCGACTCTTGGAATGAGCAAGGATGGGAATGGCTGAACAGAACGGGTAACTATAAAATACACAATACAACAAAAAAGAGACCATTCGAAGTGTTCCTCCTGGAAAAGCAACACTTAAAACCAGTCTCCCAAAATATAGATATTCAAAATAACTATGAGATAAGTATAGCAAGATGTGTTCATAAGGACAATACTATTCGTTACCAATCTAATCGGTACTCTCTTCCACTTGGAACTTATAACAAATATGAAAAAGTATGTATCAAGGAAACGGAGACTAAAGAATTAGTTATTTATATACCTGATACTGGCGAAATTATTGCAAAACATTCAATTCCCGAAGGGAAAGGGATGTTAATAAAAGATAAAAAACATAGTAGGGATCGTACAAAAGGTGTTGGAGCATTCATTAATACAGTGGCTGAGAGATTTGAAGATAAAGAACTAGCCTTTAAATATTTAGAGAAGGTTAGGGAAAAAAATCCTCGTTACATTAAAGACCAGTTGCAAATCATCTTGCGCGAAACAAAAGGTATCGATAACGAAGTACTGACTAAAGCGTTAGCAGAGTGTTTAAAAAGGAAATTATACAGTGCAACTGATTTTGGCGATATCATTGCATATGTGAAACGTCAGCGCCAGGTACATGAAACAGTTATTGATAAAAAGAAAGAAGTTAAGACTTTGAACAGGCTATCAGAATGGGTTTTAGAAACAGAAGCATACAAAAGAAAAGTAGATACTTACACGGTTTTAATGGAGGTTGAATAGCGATGAGCCAAATCCAACAATTACAAGACATAATGAAAGGGTTAAGACTCGTTGAAACTGCCAAGCATCTCCCCCATTTGATCAGAGAAGCTGAGCAAAAAGACCTTTCATTTACTCAATTCCTGTTAGATGCTCATAAGCCCCAAAATGAACTTGGACAATAAGAGTAATATTTATTATACTGCTTAATGTACCAAGGAGGCTGACATCATGAAACGAATAAAACATTCTAAAGAATTTAAATTACAAGTCATCAAGGAAGCCCAAGACACAGGGAAGAATACCCTTGTAGCTCGCCGGTATGATCTGAATCCCAATATGGTTAGTCGCTGGGTTCGTGAATACAAAGATGGTAAATTTGGTGAAGTAGATGTGGCTGTGCTGCCAGATATAGACTCCAAAGAATTATCCAAAGAAAATGAAAAACTTAAAATGTTATTAGGTGAAAAAGACCTTGAAATAGCGATCCTGAGGGATCTTATAAAAAAGAAAAACCCTCACTTGCTGAAAAGCATGAAGTAGCTAACAAATGGATTCAAAAAGGCTACTCGATTTCAAAGGTGCTTAAAATCATAGGTATTCCTCGATCCACATACTATTATCAAAAGAATTATCGTGTTGAGGAGAAAAAAGTAAGTGAGGGACGTCCAGCACCAGGTTATTCGATCCAAGAGGACGGTCAAAAGATATCAGACGAACAGATTAAAGAATTTCTACTAGAAGAGATTGCCGGTGATTGCTATAACTATGGTTATCGCAAACTCACTAAGGTCTTAAGGCGAAAATACAAACTTAAAATTAACAAGAAAAAAGTATACCGGATTTGTAAAGAATTGGGCATCTTACGCCCACAGCGCCAAAAGAAAGTCTCATACCCTAGGAAACTAGCAAGAAATCGCATTATTACAAGATCTAATCAGCTATGGGAAGCTGACATTAAATATGGCTTTATCGAAGGTGAGGATCGCTTTTTCTTTGTCATGTCCATCATCGATGTTTATGACAGGGGCATCATTACCTATCATATGGGATTAAGCTGCACTGGAGATGATGTCAAACAGACACTGAAAAGGGCATTATTAAAACGCCAACAATATGATGAATTGGAAAAACCTGTAATCCGAACAGACAATGGACCGCAGTTTATTTCCCATACTTTTGAAAAGTTTTGTGAAGATTCCAAAATTGAGCACGAAAGAATTCCACCAAGAACACCAAATATGAATGCTCATATTGAGTCTTTCCATCGCATTTTTGAGGACGATTGCCTATCCAGATGGCAGTTTGAAACCTACACAGAAGCATATCAAGAAGTCATGAATTTTATGGAGTTCTACAACGAGAGACGTATGCATTCTAGTATACTAGATTTGTCACCAAAGGAATTCTATCAAAAACAAGATTCATTGGTGATCAAGGAGGTTCGGGTGTAATGGATGTATTCATTCAAAGCATCAGCTTGATTTGGAGTGGCGGGCATGATAGCCTCGTTCGGCGATGCCAATGTTGTAAAACAGCTGGCTTCTTGGCAGGAGAATCATGCCCGCAGAGGCTCCATGTCAAGCAACATGGCCTTTTTGAAGAATAATGAAAGAAATCTATAAAATAAAAAACTGAGGAAATGAAAGAATAAGAGAGTTATTGTCCAAAATTCGGGGGTTAATCCGTTTCTACATATCCTTCATTTTCTAAAAGAAAGATGAAATTTTCAAATTCCCTCTGCTTGAAATTATATTCTTTTGCTATTGGTAAAGCTGTACCTATATTGATCTCTCTTAGAACACTATAGGTAACCTTCATTAACAAACCTCTTCTTTCTTTTTATACTATATTTGAGAAAATCACTTGCTAGACTATTCTTTTATTGCTAATTTCTCCGTCCTTATTCCTATTAAAACTAAACAGCTGCTGAACTAGCTTTTCAGATAGTTTTATAATTCGAGTTTGTTAGTTACAATTGAGTTTTTTGAATAAATAGATACAATAATATTATATTTAATTTGAAATTTTTCGGAATGGAAAAGATGTGTTGTATGGACTATTTTAAAAAAGCTCCCATATTAAAAGGTAATAAAGTGACATTACGTATGATTAATCCAGATATAGATAACCAATCTTTTTTTGATATGTTTCTAGAGCCAGACCTTCATTTATGGACAGGAAATACTGTTCCAATCAATGAGAATGAAACATATGAACTTCTTTGTAAATATCGCGACTTAAATGGACTAATTTCATGGGCTATAATTAATAATGAAACTCAAGAGTTTATTGGGACTTATTGGATCGCATTAGAAGATGAGAATCCAAAGTTAATTTCCTCAGAAGCACAAAGGATAGGTAAGAAATACTGGAGGCAGGGATATACAAAAGAAGCAAGGATTCTAATCTATGATTTTGTATTTTTTCAGTTATTTGCTGAAGAAATTCATGCAGTGGCATGGAAAGACAATATAAATTCCTGCAAATCAATGGAGTATATTGGTTTTAGTTTAATCCATACAGAAAAGAGTTTATTCTCAAAGCATAATCAAGTACTTGAGAAAAATCACTATATTTTAAAAAAAGAAATATGGATAAAGAGAAGACAAGAAATTTTATTATGATAGTGAGTGAAGCATGGATAGGATAAGACAATTTTTTATGTAAAGGGAGAAAAAATACGTTAAAGACTAAAAAATGAAAATTATTCTTAAAAAAAATCACTAGCGTCGCATTAAAATAATTCAAAGCCCTTTATAAATCTGAATTTTCTGCAATATTATTCATGCACAAAAAAATCCTTTATAATGGTTGGGTGGTAGTAAACCATCCAAATCCAAAATAAAGGACATACGCATGGATAAGTTTACACGAAAAACATCATTTGAACAATGGCTTTCACCGATTTCCTCCACAAAACTAGAGGAACTTGTGGAAGCCTATCAATTAAATTACTATACAAAGAAGCTGTACATTGCTTCATTCTTGAAATTACTCGTATTCGCACAACTCAACGAAACCGAAAGTCTACGTGCGGTTAGTGATACGTTATTCTCGGATGACCTACAAAAAGCAACCGAACTAGAATCAATTAGCTTTTCGCAACTGGGACGCCGGCTAAATCAAGTGCCGACAGAGGTGTTCCAGCAGGTGTTTCTAGATTTAGTCGCGCAAATTCATAAGAAAACGCATTTTGAAAAGCGACGGAAAATGACAACACCACTGAAAATCATCGACTCAAGTACGTTACCATTGAACCTGAACAATCATAAATGGGCTGAATTCCGCAAAACAAAATCAGGCATTAAGCTCCATTTACGTCTTGTTTACTTAGAAAAGGGCTGTTCATACCCGGATAAAGCGGTGTTAACGAATGCGATTGAACATGATCGAGGTCAGCTAGAAGTACTTGTTGACGACAAAGAGTGCATGTATGTTTTTGACCGTGGTTACTTGGATTACAAGCAATTTGACCGTATGACAGACGACGGGTATTTCTTTGTCTCACGCTTACGAAAAAACGCCGTTACACATCAAATCGAGAAATTTCACCTTCCAAAAAATTCAACTGTTTTATCAGATGAAATGATTTCTTTGGGCACAGCACAAAGTCGGGCTGGTAATGAGTTTCGACTACTGAAAGTGATGGATTCAAAAGGGAATGAGCTGCACCTCATCACGAATCGTTTCGACTTAAATGCGGATGAACTCGCTGAACTGTACAAATCACGCTGGGCAATCGAGCTGTTTTTCAAGTGGATGAAACAACACTTGAACATCAAAAAGTTCTACGGACAAAGCGAACAAGCTGTCCATAATCAAGTGTACATCGCGATGATTGTCTACTGTTTAAACGTACTGGCTCAGTTGGGTACAAACAGTTCACGGACGTACTTACAAATTAGTCGGTTGTTAAAAGCAGCACCGTGGAAATCCGCACACATTTGGATTCGAAAAATAGCAGGAAGAGCTGTCCCGTAAAGGTTTAACCGTCTCTGTCGCCCTCGCCAAAGGTTATAGTGAAAAAATGGATGATTACTACCTCTGTTCACGTGTCTTCATTTTTCTTCTCAAACGGAAAAATAATAAAACAGAAAATTCAGTCAATATTTATGCGACGTTAGTGAAAAAAAATAAAAGATAAATTTTAATAAATAGTTTGTAGATAATCAATTTTGAAAGAAAATTAACACAAATACTGTTTCTCTATTTAAAAATTAATATATTAAATCTTGCTCTCCCCTCTAACTATCATATAGATTAAAAAGCAAAAACTAAACATAAAACCAATTAACAAATGAGCGGAGATCTCTACATCTATCGTGCCGGAAAATAAAATAGATATCGCAACTCACTAGTGTTGCATAAATATTGTCGCAATTTTCAGTCTGATTATCCTCCTTGTTTAGAGCCAAAAAGGTAAATACCTATTCAAAGGTGGCTCCATCCATTTGGGTTTTTTTTACAATTAGACTTGTGCGACAACAACAATTTGCTTATTAAGGGATGGCTTTCCCTTCAATCTTTCGAAGCCAGATATGGGCTGGTTTCCACAATGCAGCCCTTAAATAACGGCTAATTTGTAAGGTTTTTCGCTTACTTCTTGTTTCAAGTTGTACGAGAACATGTAGGCAAAAAACAATCAGTGCGATAAACACTTGGTTTTGAATCGCCCATTCACTTTGACCGTAGAACTTTTTGATGCTGAGATGCTGTTTGATCCATTTAAAGAACAACTCAATTGCCCACCGTGATTTGTACATCTCTGAAATTTCTTCGGCACTCAAATCAAAACGATTGGTAATTAAATGCAGTTCATTTCCTTTTGAATCCATCACTTTTAGAAGACGAAAGTAATTTTCAGCACGGTTTTGAGTCGTACCAATCAACACCATTTGATCTGACAAAACAGCTGAATTCTCGGGTAGTTTAAAATTATAAACTTCCCGTATGACTGCGTTTTTCCGTAGCCTTGAAAGAAAAAAGTAACCATCATCTGTCATTCGGTCAAAGCGCTCGTAATCTAGGTAGCCACGGTCAAACACATACATGCATTCTTTATCATCAACCATGATTTCAAGCTGACCACGATCATGTTCTTTTGCCGTTGTTAAAACAGCCTTTTCAGGATAGGAACTCCCTTTTTCCATAAACACAAGTCTCAAATGCAACTTGACACCCGCTTTTGTTTTGCGGAACTTTGCCCATTTATGATTGGTCAAATTAAGTGGCAATGTGCTTGAATCAATGATTTTTAACGGCATAATAAGCTTTGTATAATGTGTTTTTGCATGAATTTGTGCGACTAAATCAAGGAAAAGCCTTTGAAATAAATCTGGATTTATACCGTTTAATCGGCGTGAGAGCTGAGAAATACTGATTGAATCAAGATCAATGCCTTTTTGTAGTTGGTCGTCGAAAAGACAATCGCTTAGCTCATGCAAACTTTCGACTTCTTGTAGCTGTGCAAAAAGGAGTAATTTTAGAAATGAGTCTGTTTTTAGTTTTTTCGTATAGTAATCTAATTTCAACGTTTTCACGGTTTCTTCAAAAAGTTGAAGATTTATTGGTGAAAACCATTGTCCAAATGAAGTTTTTCGTGTAATCTTGTCCATGAGTTGGTCCTTTTTTAGTGGATTTGGACGGGTTACCACCTGACTTATCCATTATAAAGGACTTTTTCTTTGCATAAAATAATAAAATTGAACATTTTGAGTATTTTTAATAGTGAAAATAAATTAATGCAACACTAGTGATCGCAACTCCATAAATAAATCCTATCATCATAGCAAATAATCTATTATATCCCTCCACTTGAAGACAAATTTCTATTATGATAGTTTGGACTAAAATAATAAAAAAGCCCAAAATAGTTTGATAAATAAGTAGGGCGGTGAGTTCCTGCACACTATGATGACTAATAAACAAGATAGCGTTTAGAAATATATAACAAGCAAAGCTGACAACAAATCCCTTCATTACATTCATAATTAAATATTCCTTTAATTCATTTTCAGTTTATTCTTTATTTTACCAAAAAACAAAGGTAATTTGTTTTAAAAGTGAAAAACTAGTTGTTTAAGAGAAATCAATCAAATAATCAGGAGGAAGCAATGAAAATATTAATCGGCCAACCAAAACGTGAGAACAACTTACAACAATTAATAGCGGAAATAAAGAGTAATTCTGAAGTTGATTTAATGCTATTTCCAGAAGGTTATTTTACAGCCAATTATTTAGAGGAAGTATGTCATTTAGCAAATAAACATCAAACATACATTGTTACAGGATATAAAGATGAAAAGAATAAGGATAGAGTATTTATCGCCAACCATTTTGGAAAAATAATTTTAGAAAGAGCAAAAACACCTGAGAATGAAGGATTATATACACCATCCAAAATAAACGATAAAAATTTTTCATTCGGTTATTTACTATGTAGAGAGATTTTTCAAGGATTAGTAGGTTTAGAGAATGGAAAGGTTGATATCATTTTTAATCCTATAGGTGTTGGAATGTTTAGTGAAGAACAATATGAAGAATGGACAGATGAAGCAAGAAAAATTGCGATAAGGGAAAAAGCTATGGTTATTGGGACAAGCCATGCCGACGGCTGTGCGCCACGAAAGTGTGCGTGAGTAGCGAGACTACTCAAAGCAGCTATGCTGTACAAATGATGACGGTGGGCCCGTCGGAGTCGCCATACAGGTGGAGATTTCAAACTACCTTAAGGTGCTGTAGTCAAAAGCTATGGTATTGAGCGTTAAGGAAAAGGCAGTCAAGAACTGTCAAGTGCGTGTTATGGAGATGAATGAACATGTGAACCACTTACGGAAATGTCGAAAGCGTAGAGATTCCATCAAAACTAGGGGGTAGTCGTTAACCTAGGATGAGCTTAGAGGAAACCTGTTTACTGTCTAAGTGGTGGGCGGCATAGAGGTGGCATGAACATAACACAGGCGTTTGTACGGAACGTGGGAACCTACGGGCTGATGTTAAGGGAGTATTTCAAGTGGAAGACCCACAAGAAAAGAGTACCGATGCAGTCATAGGGGCAGATTGGGTTGTAGTAGTGATGAAACTTCTGTAATAGAAACGGAGCGAAGAATCCAAGTTATTCAGTTTCAAAGGATAGGTCAACTTTGAAAGGAGGAGGAACCTATGCAAGAAACAAAACCGTTTAGTATTTCAAAGAATGCAGTAATGACTGCATTTGAGCGAGTTAAAGCCAACAAAGGGGCATACGGGATTGATGAACAGTCTATTGAGAGCTTCGAACTAGACTTGAAGAATAATCTGTACAAACTATGGAATCGTATGTCCTCAGGAAGCTATTTTCCTAAACCAGTAAAAGCAATAGCTATTCCCAAAAAGAACGGTGGAACAAGAACACTTGGTATACCTACAGTCGAAGACCGAGTGGCACAGATGGTTGCGAAATTATATTTTGAACCATCAGTGGAGAAATTGTTTTATGAGGATTCTTATGGATATCGACCAAATAAATCGGCGATTCATGCGATCGAGGCTACAAGGAAAAGATGTTGGAGGAAAGACTGGGTATTAGAGTTCGATATTAAGGGACTGTTTGATAATATCCGACATGATTACCTCATTGAAATGGTAAAACGTCATACAAATCAAGAATGGGTCATCTTATATATACAAAGATGGCTAACTGCACCTTTTCAAATGGAGGACGGAACGTTAACAGAGCGGACTTCTGGCACTCCGCAAGGAGGGGTCATCAGTCCAGTTCTTGCGAATCTATTTCTTCATTATACATTTGATGATTTTATGACAAAAGAATTTCCAAGTATTCCTTGGGCAAGATACGCTGATGATGGAATAGCACACTGTGCTTCATTGAAACAAGCCAAATATCTTCAACGAAGACTGGAAGAAAGATTTCAATTGTTTGGATTGGAGTTGAACCTGGAGAAAACGAAAATTGTCTATTGTAAAGATGATGATAGGCAAGGGGACTATTCGACTATCTCTTTCGATTTTCTAGGATACACATTTCGTCCAAGGCACTCAAAGAATAAATATGGAAAATTCTTTACAAACTTCTTGCCAGCTATTGCCGACAAGGCAAAGAAAGCAATCAGAAAAGAAGTGAGAAGTTGGCGACTACAGCTCAAAGTAGATAAAACACTGCAGGATATTTCCAACATGTTCAATAAGAAAATCCAAGGTTGGATTAATTACTATGGACATTTCTATAAATCAGAAATGTACAGTGTACTGCGATATATTAATAGTTGCTTGGTAAAATGGGTTCGCCGAAAATACAAAAAGCGAAAACATCGAAGAAGAGCGGAACATTGGTTAGGAGCTATTGCACATCGAGAACGCAAGTTATTTGTGCATTGGAAATATGGAATACAACCGGCGATGAATAATGGGAGCCGTATGAGCTGAGAGGTTCACGTACGGTTCTGAGAGAGACTGAGGGGGAGGTTCCTTCGGTCTACTCACTCCTACAGAAATTGTGGTTTTTCTATCCCGATTGCATATTGCTTTGATCAAAATGGCAATAATTTATTGCTTTCAAAAAATGATACTCGAACTAGAATTTTTAATACTGAGACTAAGCTAATAAAGTTAGTAGAGACAATATAGTAGTCACAGAAAAGAGGGGAAAGTTTTCCCTTTTTTCTCTAAATAAATAGGATAAGTACACAAAAATTCACTACATATAGAATAATTCTTTTAAAAAGTTGTTTATAAACACTTGCAAATCGTAATCATTTCGTTTTATTATATAATAGTTCTTTCTATTTTAACATTAGATGTTAAAATAGAAAGAATAGCAAAAAAAGAGAATTTTTTATCGGTTTATAAATCGTAATCATTTCGATTTATTTAAAGGAGTGAAATTATTGAACAACAAGAAAATTCCAGTTACCGTTTTAAGCGGCTATCTTGGTTCAGGCAAAACTACTTTATTAAATCATATTTTATCTAATAGAGAAAACTTAAAAGTTGCTGTGATTCTCAATGATATGAGTGAAGTAAATATCGATGCTTCATTGGTGAAACAGGGTGGTTTCTCAAGAACAGATGAAAAATTGGTGGAAATGCAAAATGGTTGCATTTGCTGCACACTTAGAGAAGATTTAATAATAGAAGTAGAAAAGCTTGCAAGTTTAGGTAATATTGATTATATCGTAATTGAATCTAGTGGCATTAGCGAACCGATTCCCGTTGCGCAAACATTTACATATGTAGATGAGAGTGTTGGAATTGACTTATCTCGATTTTGTCAGTTAGATACAATGGTTACTGTAGTAGATGCCAATCGTTTTTGGCATGATTTTTCATCGGGCGAAAGTCTTTTAGACCGTAAGCAAGCGGTGGATGAAATGGATGAAAGAGAAATAGCAGATTTGTTAATTGATCAAATTGAATTTGCTAATGTGATTGTGTTGAATAAAACGGATTTAATTTCAGAAAGTAAACTTCAAGAATTGAAAGCAGTTATACAAAAATTTAATCCAGAAGCTAAAATCATTGAGAGTGAATATTCGTGCGTTCCCTTAAATCAAGTTTTAAATACTGGGTTATTTGATTTTGAAGCCGCAAGTCAAAGTGCAGGCTGGATAAAAGAACTGAATGAAGAACATATTCCGGAGACAGAAGAATATGGAATTTCTTCCTTTGTATATCGAAGCAATAAACCTTTTCACCCAGTTAGATTGATGAATTGGCTAGAAAACTGGCCAGATGAAGTTGTTCGTGCTAAAGGATTTATTTGGTTGGCTACTAGAAATGATATTGCCGGACTACTTTCTCAAGCTGGACCCTCCTTAACCATACAAGGTGCAGGGAAGTGGATAGCAGCTTATCCAGAAATGGAGCAAAAAGAAGTTTTAGAAGAAGATCCAGATTTACAAAAACGTTGGGATTCCTTATACGGAGATCGAATGACAGAGTTAGTGTTTATTGGAATTGGCATGAATCAACAGCGAATGGAAGAAGATTTAAATGCATGTTTATTGACTGAAATGGAAATGAAAAAGGATTGGACCAAATTTATTGATCCATTACCTGCATTTTCCTGAGAATGAGCAAAAAATAAAATTTACTAGGAGGAAGAAAAATGAGAGTAAAAATTACATTAGCATGTACAGAAACAGGAGATAGAAATTATATTACAACAAAAAATAAGCGGAATAACCCAGATCGTATTGAGTTGATGAAATATTGCCCGCGTTTAAAAAAACGTACTTTACATCGAGAAACAAAATAGTTTTTTATATAGTTTAAATCGTAATCATTCGTATTAATAGATTGAATGGATTGGAGGAAAGAAAAATGGCAAAAAAGTCAAAAATAATAAAAGAAAAAAAACGTCAAGCAAAGGTTGAAAAATATGCTGTTCTTCGATTAGAGCTCAAAGAAAAAGGGGACTATGAAGCGCTTAGAAAATTACCGAGAGATTCTTCACCAACCCGTTTAAAAAACAGATGTGAAGTGACTGGCAGACCAAGAGGCTATTTGAGAAAATTCAAAATGTCCCGCATCGCTTTTAGAGAATATGCTCATAAAGGACAAATTCCAGGAGTGAAAAAAGCAAGTTGGTGATTAATGACAAGAAAAGTCGTCAGATATTAAAGTTTGACGGCTTTTATCTTAAATCAAAGTTGGAGGAATATAAAATGAATTCCGTAAATCCTATTTTAGTTCCATTTTTTTATCGAAGTGCTATTGCAAATTTGCCAGAAAGAAAACGGGAAATTTATCAATACATAGAAAGTAAAGAAGCAGAGTTAGAAAAGATTGCTGCAAATGAGAAGCAGTTTATGGAGTTAATGGTTGAAAAATCACCCTTCAAAGAGGCTGCGGACCATTTTTCCCTCACTATGTCGACTATTAAAGAAATAATGGATGAAGCTCAAGCAGAAATAGATTTAATGATAATGGCGAGAATTAATCGAATGCGATGGATTAATTACTCAAAGACTGAAAGAAAATTTCAAAAAAGAAAAAATAAGAAATGGACATTTGTTTTTGTTTCTTAATTATTTCTTTTTAGAGCAATATTCATTTAAATGGAATAGATATGACAAGTTATACGTAATAAATCGTAATGATTACGTTTTGTTACGTTAATGAATAATGTTCCTATTATTTTGAAACTAGGAGTGTATCTTTATGAAATTAGTAATAGTAGGTGCTGGCCCATCAGGAATTGGCTTAGGAATATTATTAAAAAAGCTAAACTTCCATGACTTTATTATTTTAGAAAAAGAAGACATTGGTGCAAGCTTTCTAAAATGGCCAAAAGAAATGAAACTAATCACGCCGTCTTTTACAGGACACGGGTTTGGAATGTTAGATTTGAATGCTCTGGCACCTGAAACCTCTCCAGCATACACGTTTGGAAAAGAACATTTAACAGGAATAGAATATGCTAAATATCTTCAATTGTTAGTAAGTCATTATAAATTACCAGTTAGAAAAGCTTATGTAAAAAAGGTAGAAAAAAGTGATGGGTTATTTCAAATTTATACAGAAGAGCAAGAAATTGAATCCACTTATTTAGTATGGGCGACAGGGGAATATACTACTCCTGATTTAAGTCCATTTGAAGGTTCTGAATTGTGTCTTCATAACAGTTATGTTCGATCTTGGGTAGATTTACAGGGAGAAGAATTTACGGTTATCGGAGGCTATGAGAGTGGAATAGACGCAGCATATCACTTAACGCAAAACAACAAAAATGTGACGGTAATTTCTAATTCTTCCCCTTGGAAGTCACCAAAAGCTGACCCAAGTATATCCTTATCCCCGTTTACAAAGGAACGATTAGAAATTGCTGATGACACAGATCGATTAGAGATACTTGAAGATGTAGAAGTATTGAAAGTATCTATAGTGGATGGGGACTATGTACTCTATTTATCAGATGGGACAACCCATGTATCAAAAACAAGACCTATTCTAGCAACAGGTTTTATACCTGGCGTGAAACAGATTCATGAATTATTTGAATGGGATAATTCCAAAATTGTTAAATTAACGCTAAAAGATGAGTCAACTATAACACCTGGATTGTTTTTAATAGGACCTAATGTGAAACATCAAAATGTGATTTTTTGTTATATATATAAATTCCGCCAACGATTTGCAGTTGTCGCAAAGGAAATTCTAAATCGTAGCAATATTACTTATCCAAATGAAGTATTTGATATTTATCGAGAGAATAATATGTATTTGGATGATTTATCTTGTTGTGAGGTGAATTGTGAATGCTAGCAAATGAAAGCATTCATGATAATAATATAGTTATTATAGGATTTGAATCTTCTGGTAAAACCACTTTATTTTCTAAACTATCAGGTAAAAAGAGGACAGATGAAGCAAATGTAAAAGGTTCTACCGTTCATATTGCTAGTGCTTCCTATGGAAATGGATATTTAAAAGATATGCCAGGAATTAATCAAACAGATTCATTTACGCAAAGAATAGTAAAGGAGGAAATAATAAAAGCAACAACAGTCTTTATAGTAGTTCGTGGTACACATTTTATAGAAGAGTTAGAAAAATTATATCCATTGATCGAAAATACAACCAAAAAAATAGTTCTCTTTGTGACCTTTTCAGATAAAATGTCAACAGATGGAAAACAATTGCTGTTAAAACAAATCACAACGAAGAAGTTACCAATATTTATTACCGACACTCGTCACTTAAACAATGATATTAAGGAGTTAGTGTTAGAATGTGTTAACGAGGAGGAGTCGATTAAGCCTTCTCAATTAAAGGAGTTACTAAATTTATCAATTAGTAATATGGAGCCACCATCTCTGTTCTTTGAAAGAAAATATATGGGAACATTCATAGCTTTCATTTGCTTATTTGCAATGTTTGTTATTCCAGTAATTTTAGCTTATAACATATCAAACTTTGTTCAGCCACTCGCCGATACTTATTTCATTGATAAAATAAAGACTTTATTTAGTGATACTCCTAGAATCGTGCAAATGATTTTTATAGATGATTACGGGCTATTATCCCTTGGTATGTATTCTTTTATTTGGGCGTTTCCAGTTGTCCTACTGATTAGCTGTAGTAAAGCATTAACAGAAGAAACGGGATTAAAGGATCGTATTATAGATACTATTGAACCAGCCATTGAAAAGATAGGTTTAACAGGGAGGGATATAGCTCCGATTATTACTGGATTTGGATGCAATGTAGTGGCAGTATTTCAGAGCAGGAGCTGTCATTCTTGCAGCAGGACTCAATGTATATCGTTTATTTCCTTTGGATCGGCGTGTAGTTATCAAATTGGAGCAACATTATCAATATTTAACACAGCACATGCACCTTGGCTTTTTCTTCCCTATATTTCATTTTTATTATTAGGAGGAATTCTACACAATCGTTTATGGTTTAAAAACCAAAAGATTCAAGAACATAACTTCATGCGAAAGGCATTTATTCAAAAACCGAGTTTGAAGAATTTTATCTATCAAGTAAAAGTAGATTTATTGCAATTTATAAAACAAGCAATGCCTATCTTTTTGATTATTTGCATTATCGCAGGTTTATTGCAATATTTTCATATAATTTCTTATTTAGCTATCATTTTTAATCCATTGTTAACCCTTTTTCAGCTTCCCACTGATGCGGCAACAACACTGGCTTTTTCTATTATTAGAAAGGACGGAATTTTGTTAATAAATGAGGGGAATGGTGCCTTATTTTCTGTACTATCTAATTTTCAATTATTTATATTAGTCTTTCTGGCTTCTACTCTCACTTCCTGTATCGTTACATTATCGACAATTTGGAGGGAACTAGGGTTTAGGCAAGCAAGGAATATTATTTCAAGACAATTAATAACATCTATTTTAGTTGCCTTATCCTTATTAGTCATTCATCAACTTTTTCAGTATTCATTGTAAATACAGGAGTTAATAAATGAAGCCGCTGAAAAAGTATTCCTATCTATAGTAAATTAGAATATAGGGCATTAGAAAGTGAAACGAATGCAGCCTCCTAAATTTTTTAACAACCAATTATGAGAAATATTCAATAGATAGCATTTTTTCAGTGTCCATAATAATATTAGTTATTTTTACATCACTCTTAACAGATAGTAAGCTTATGAGAATACGAGTGGAAATTGTGAGAGATCAACTGTCCGTAAAGGTCCGATTGGTTCAACTAATCATCAGTGGGGGATCAAGAAATCCCCCACTGATGGAAGTTTCACTTTATTGAGGTAGAAAATGTAGTTGTTAGAGAATAAAATTAGAAATATAAAAAATTAGAAATTTCATTCGTAATAATAATTAGTGTAAATATTTGATTATAAGGGAGGACTTTCAATGAAAGAGGACACTCTATATGACAGATGGTGGCATATGCCATCAGAAAGCGAACAAAAAATGGAAGATAGCCATGGACATTTTTGGGAAAAAATAGTGGAGCGCATTGTAGAGAAAGAAAGAATTCATGATTTCTCCGTATTGGATTTTGGCTGCAATCAAGGTGGTTTTCTTCGATATTTATATGATCGTTATCCGTTTAAAGAGGGTGTAGGTACTGATTTGGGAGTTGAGTCGGTTAAGGTTGCAAATGAGCGAAAAGGTGACTTACCACTTACATATGTGGCAACTGCATCTCCTGAACAATGGGGCCAACGCTTCGATTTAGCTGTAAGTACTGCTGTTATCTATTTAATTTCTAATCTACATGAGCACGCTCAAAAAATGAAGAGAGCATTAAAGCCTGGTGGCGTATATTATGGAAGTTTCACCGATTATAGCAATAACCCGAGTCTCCCACAGATACGTGAAAAAATCAATAATGGAGGCAAGCTATCAATGAATCTTCATTCCCTTGATGATATCATTGGCGCTTTTCACGCTGAAGGATTTGAAGCAGCAATTACTCGGCTTACTCCTCAAACGTTTATACCAATATCGCGTGATGAACGGTTTTTTCAGAGTGTAAAGGATCGCGTTCAATATGAATATGAAGAGGGGTATTTGTTCCGTTTTACGGCTCCTTTATGAAAGCTATAATGTATTGGCATAGATTCTGAAAAACTAGTTAATACTGATTCAAGTTAATTATATTAGCATTCTTTTTGATGCGTACTAAAGTAATAGAGTTTTAAAAAATGTACTATTCTATCTAGAGATAGTACATTTTTTTTATTGGAAATTTATACGTCTTATAATGTATTTACTCATTGACATGGTACGCGTTTCATCCATTACACTTTAAGCAAATAGCAGAAAGCGAGGAGATAATGGTATGTTGAGTTTAATAATACTTTGCATGATTATTTATATTTTAGCTTATGTTTGCTTAAAGAAATCAGGGGAATCATTGGAAGTTACACCGATTCAATCTTTTGAAGACTATTTCATTGGTATATACAGAAAAGAGTAAAAAATGTATTCTTAGTGTATAAGTAAAAATGATATTTCGGTTTTGAAAAGGTGAAAGTATGACAAATATAAAAGATTTAGCAAAAATGGCAGGAGTTTCCGTAACGACCGTTTCTCGTGTTTTAAACAATCATCCATATGTAAGGGAAGAAAAGCGAAATGCCGTTTTAGAGGCAATTAGAGAAAGTAATTATCAACAAAATCTCAATGCCGTTCATTTAAGTAAAGAGAAAACACAAATGATTGGTGTTGTTCTTCCTTTCTCAGATCACCCTTATTTTGCATTGCTGTTAAAAGGGATCGCTAAACAAGCATTGGAAAATAATTATAAGCTTGTTCTATTTCAGACTGATTATATGGAAAGTAGAGAGTTGGAAGCACTGCAAATGTTAAAACAAAAGCAAATTGATTCTCTTATCATTTGTTCGAGAGCTTGTGGATGGTCTGTAATACAAGAATATCTATCCAATGGAACAATTGTTTTATGTGAAGACACAAAGGGCAAGGAAGTTTCTTCTACATTTGTTAACCAATATGAAATTTTCAAAGAAGCATTAACATTTTTATATAAAAAAGGTCATAAAAAGATTGGCTACTGCATTGGAAGAAAATCAGGACCAAGCAGCAGATTAAGAGCAAATGCATATCAAGAGTTTCTTTCTGATCATCATCTTCCTTATTGTGAAGAATATATTATCGATCACTGTAATTACTTTGAAGATGCCAAAAAAGTGATGGATCATTTACTAAAAATGGATAATCGGCCGACAGCTTTAATTGTGACAAGTGATCAAGTTGCGGCGGGAATTGTAACCTATTGCCAAAAACAAGGAATCAGAATACCGGAAGAACTTGCGATAATAGGATATCATAATGAACCAATTGCTAAAATGATGGAAATATCTACAATGGAAATTCCTCTTTTAGAGATGGGAAAGAACTTATTTCAACAAGCTATTAGCAAAGAAATATCTAAACAAGAAATGTTTTTTCGCTTTATAAAAAGAACAACGGTATGAACAAGTTATCTAATTTTGCTACAAATACTTCGTACTCTTCTCTTAATAGTACTTTTTATTTGATTTTATTTCAGTCCAATTTAACTCTTAAAATTGTTATGTCGACAAACGATCTATATACATTGTTGTTTACTGAAACAAAAACATCCCTATAAGTTTATGCTTAAGGGATGTTTTTTTATTTCTATTGTTTTTTGCAAATGTACTTTTTACTATTTCACTATTTTGCACTATCCGTTAATTACTAGGGGACATGAATAAGTTTTATTTTTTGATAAGGCTTTAGTAAGGAAAGAAGTGGTATATCTGCCTCCACAACCTTTCCTATAACATTGACTCGCTCGTCTGCTGGAAGTTCACATAGAGTAATCTGAACTTCTCCACGATATCGTCCATAAAGGTCATTATCTCTTGTAATCGTTCCGATTGGGCGGGCTTTTGTATTCTCCGGGAGGATATTTTCTAGGCTCCTAGTATCTATGAAGCGAAGAACATCACGGGAAAAATCAGGACGGAGCTGAAACACGCCCCCTTGATAACCCTGAATTCGGATTGAGACATAATGATGCTGGTCAAAATCTATTAGTCTATGAAGAAGTGCTTCACTTACCGCAGGATCGCCAATATAGACATCCTCAACTCCTGCCTGAAATAACTCTAATGCAGCATGATAAGGCTCTAATTGACGATGATCTTCCAATGTCGGCAGCCCGTTAAAAAGAGGGCCTCGTTTTTCCCCATCGCCTGGAATATAGGCACTAATAGGTATTTCAAAACGTCTGAATAATTCATTTTGCGATTGGAAAAAGGAATAGGATAATCCCGTTTCTTGTCTTGGGTAGAAATTATGCCAAGCTATAAGTTGATTGGCGTTCAGCCCAGCTTCTAAGAGGGCAAACAAGTCATCCTCAAGTAAAGTACTGGCATTAAGCGCAAGTTTGAAATCTTTGGAAAGTTTTAAAATCGTTTCCTTTTCAAAAAAATCATCTAATCTAAGACCAATAACTCCTAATTTTTTTAACTCAGATAAACTCTTTAATCCTAAATGGGTAGGAGTTCTTAACGAAACATCTGCAAAAACCTCGATTCCTGTTTCCACAGCTGTTTTCAAAATTTCTTTAGTCCTAGTCGCTAATTCCCCAGACTCTTCCGGAATATGAAGGGAGGTGAATGCCCGTTTTACCCCTAATTTTGTGGCGAGGGCAATTCGTTCTTCTGCTAAAGGATCCTTTAAGTAGAAGGAAATTCCAATCATTCAAACTCACCAGCCATCTCATCTTTGAAACCAAATAAATACGTAAAAATGAATCCTGCGGCATAAGCAATTAATAGCCCTACTAAATATAGAAGAACTTGACCAGTGACAACTAGGAATGCAAGTGGTATACCAGATACCCCGACAGCTATTGTTGCAACTCCAAAGGCAGCTTGGAATGCGCCGCCGACTCCTGCTCCTAAACATGCAGTTAAGAAGGGACGCCCTAACGGAAGTGTAACACCGAAAATCAATGGCTCTCCGATTCCAAGTATTCCTGCAGGAAGACCACCGGCAATAGCTCTTTTTAATCGTGTTTTCTTTGTTTTGAAGTAAATCGCAAACGCTGCACCTACTTGGGCAGCACCACCCATTGCAAGTATTGGTAGAAGAGGGTCATCACCAATGGTATTAATTAACTCTAGATGGATTGGAGTCAATCCTTGGTGTAATCCAGTGACAACTAGCGGAAGGAAGGTTGCTCCTAGAACAAATCCTGCAACAATGCCCCCAATGTCCAGTAAGGAGGTTAACCCTTTTGTAATTACATCCGAAATTAGGCCACCAAGCGGCATAAATACAACGTAAGTCACAATACCAGTAAGTAATAAAGCAACAGTTGGTGTAATGAAAAGATCTAGTGATGTTGGTACATATTTACGAACTTGTTTTTCAACTAGAGCGATAAAGATAGCTGCGAATAGAACACCAATTAATCCGCCACGACCAGGTAGCAAATCTGTGCCAAATAAATGGATTCCAGCGACAGCTGGGTTTATTATTAAGATTCCGGCAATAGCTCCAAGTGCAGGTGAACCGCCAAACTCTTTTGCTGCATTCGTACCAACTAAAATTCCAAGATATCCGAATAATCCACTCCCTATAACAGATAAAATTGTTGCAAGCTGTGAATCACCTGCCAGCCATCCTGCCTGAACAATGGCTTTTGTAATCCCTGTTATCAAACCAGATGCCACAAGGGCGGGGATTAAGGGAATGAAGATACCAGCAATTTTTCGTAAAAATAATTTAAAGGGAGTCGCATTTTTTTTATTTATTTCCGCCTTTTTGCTTGCTGCCTTTGTTTTTAAATTAATGCCACCAGCATCCTCGATTAACTTACTAAACGCTTCTGTTACTTTGTTTACTTTTCCAGGACCTAGTATAATTTGGAGTGTTTCTTCTACTACCACTCCCAGTACTCCATCAACTTTTTTTAATTCCTCCGTATTGATTACTGAAGCATCCCTCGGTGTGACACGAAGTCTTGTCATACAGTGTGTGTAGTTAACAATATTTTGGGGACCACCTAATTGTTCGAGAATCTTTTCTGCTAAAATTTTGTTGTTTTCACCAGCCATACTAAATTCCCTTCTCTCCACTATTATTTATTTTTTGCACTCACATTAAAAGCGTCCAAGCATCTCATTATTCATAGGTAAGACAGACACAATTAATAGAATACTACTTTCCTTCTTTAATAAATTGAATAGCTTCTCTGGTTTTATCAATAGAGGTAATAGTATCCTCATATTGGACTGTTGCCATTGATAGAAACAAAATATCCATGATATATAGCTGAGCAAGGCGTGATGAAGTGGCTGCACTTCGAAAAGGAGCTTCAGCTGAATATGAAGTGAACAATTTGATATCTGAGAGTGACGCAACAGACGATTGACCGTATTTTGTTAGACTGATTGTTTTAACACCATGTTTCTTGGCAAGTGACATAACTTTAATTACTTCTGGAGTTTCACCAGAATGGGAAATACCAAAGACCAAATCATCCTTGCTTGCATTACCGATTAATGTAGCGACAAGGTGTGTATCAGTAAAAGCAGTTGCATTTTTATGAATTCGGAGGAGCTTTTGTTGGGCATCTTTAGCGATAATATTGGAAGCACCAATTCCGAAAAAGTGAACATTTTGTGCAGTTGATAAGGTGTGAACAGCACGCTCCAATTCTTCATAATTAATTATTTCTTCTGAATCGCGGATGCTTTGAATACTATTACTGGTTGTTTTTTGAACAATAGAATAGAAGGATTCATCAGGTTCGATGTCACGATATCCCTGTTCAATGGGTTTTACTAAATCACCTGCAATTCTAACTTTTAAATCTTGAAAGCCATTTAAGCCTAATGATTTACAGAGCCTAATAACTGCAGCACCACTTGTACCAGCATGTGCGCCGATTTCATGAACGGTACTGTTTAATAGCATGTTTGGATTTTCAAGAATAAACGCAGCGATTTTTCGCTCAGAAGCGGGGAGTTGCTCCAACATGCTTTGTATAATTTTTAAACCACCTGCTACCAAATTGATCACCACCTTTTTATTACTTTTGGATTGCTTTTTTTACATAACCATTTGCATTTATTAATAGTTGTTCGGCTTCTTGTCTTGTTGAATCAGTTTTAAGCATGACGATTGCTGTTTTTACTTGTAAGTTTGCTTTTTCTAATGTTTCTAATGCTTGTTCATATGAAACATCTGCAATTTTGCGAATAATCCCGATTGCTCGTTCTTTAAGCTTTTCATTGCTCACATGAACATCTACCATTAAGTTTTCATAGGCTTTTCCTAACAAAATCATGGATGAGGTAGAGATCATATTTAAAATCATTTTGTGTGCAGTGCCAGATTTTAGCCGTGTAGATCCAGTAAGTACCTCTGGACCGACAATTACTTCGATTGCTTGTTCCGCTTCCTTACTGATAGCTGCATTTTTATTACATGATAGGGCAACCGTTTTTGCTCCAATCTTTCGGGCATATTGTAATGCGCCGATTACATAAGGAGTCCTGCCACTGGCAGCTATACCAATAACTGTATCTTTTTTTGAAAGACCTATATCTTTTAAATCTTTGATACCAAGATCCGGCTGATCTTCTGCCCCTTCGACCGCTTTTAAGAAGGCAGTTTCTCCACCGGCAATTAACCCTTGCACCATATTAGGTTCTGTACTGAAAGTTGGTGGACATTCAACCGCATCAAGTACTCCTAATCTTCCGCTCGTTCCTGCTCCGACATAAATGAGGCGTCCACCTAGTTTAAATGATTCATATACGAATTGGACGGCTACCTCTATTTCGGGTAAAACTTCTTTCACTGCAAGAGCCACTAATTGGTCTTGCTCATTCATCAAGCGCAATATTTCAAGTGGATTAGCTGTATCGATTTGCATGGTTTGCTCATTTCGAGATTCTGTAGTTAATAATTCAAGCTTTTCTTTCATTGTATGTACTCCTTTTCAAAGTCTATTCAAATATGAAAACGATTTCCTTAAAATGATTATAATAAAATTAAAATTAAATTTCAATAATTTATTATATAATTTAAAATGAAATTTTATTACTTATTGTTTAATATCAAGAGTATTAATATTAGATAGTTTGGCATATTTGTTCAAATAGTACTATTAAAGGAAAGGGAATTCTCTGAAACTTAACGCAATTCTAAAACGTATGTTAGACGGAGGTGTTAAAGTGATGGTTTTTCACTCGAAGATAGATCGGTTCTGTAGAATAATTTTAATGATAGTTGTTTTCATTATTGGACTTGTTACTATAGGTCCATTGTTTGTAGAGGAGGAAATAACCATATTACCTAGTTTTATTATGAGTGCCATTTTTACCTTAACTACTTCTTTTATCGCATGGATTTCATTTAGCATTAAATATGTGTTTAATGATGAGTATTTACTGGTGAAAGGTGGACCTTTTTAAAGTAAAATCCGGTATGAGGATATTACTAGCCAATATTGATAATAGCTGGAAAATCTGACCATGCGGTTGGACCACATCATCATTTATCTTTTAGAAGTAAGAATGCGAAAATTTATTCTATAAATGGTGGGCATCACCCTTATATCGAAAATCAAAAAGAATTTAAAGATGCTATCTTGGGCTATGTAAAGAGTTAAATGAAACTTGGCAATAATCTTTTGTCCCATGGTAATATGGGGAAAGAGATTTCGTTAGGAGTGAATTTCATGCTTTCTTCATTAAAAGCGATTCAAAAAGTGAAACAGGGAGATAAAGAAGTACTTCGTCAATATAAATGGCTACAGTATCTCTATCTAACAAAGGAAAAGAACATTAACTTAGAACAAGTTAATTCTCTTGAAGGAATAGAAAGTCATCCAGTTCTGTCCTATATTGAAAGAGCGCTAACCATTTTAGACAACAGTACACGAGTAAATCAAGTTGGAAAATGCATCATAGAAGAAGTGTTGATTTGGAGTGATGTCGCAAAATGTGGTTCACCATCTAAAAGAAGGTATTGGCGTGAGCGAGGATTTCAATTAGGCATACATAATATTGGTTCTGCGCAAATTTATGCAGAAGAAAAAAAGAACGTAGCAATCAACCAACGGAATTTAGCACAAGAAGAGCTCGTGTTCACACTCATTTATACGCACGGATTAACGGGACAATTTATTAGAGGAGAAGTTCGCTATTGTCAATTAGAGCCTTTAATTTTATATATGAATAAAAATACAATAGTAAACCAAGATGACATGTACAATATATTGTATGTCATGAATCAATGTATCATCGAAGCTGTTTCGCCGCAAATATGGAGAGATGTTCAAGAAGAGGTTAAAGAAATTATAGGCTCTATTTTATCAGGAAAAAGGGAGAAAGAGTTATCGTTAAAAGAACGAATAAAAAGACTAAGAAATGCCGCTATTCAAAACGGCGAAAATTTTGATATGGGGTATGAGCAATTTTTTAAGGACGAGAAGCTGAAAGCGTTGTTTCAAATATTTTTTCGCAAAACTGATATGTGGTATGTGGAGTCAGCACTTCATGATTTCACCCTTGAAGAATTTTTAAAAATCTTTCTATTAATATATCAAAAAGTCAATCCATTAACAGTAAAGCAAATCAGCTTTGAACCGTTTATGAAAGACATATATTATGACTATAAAGGCAAAAAAACAATTAATTTATATAAGAAGCGAATCATTGAGGCTTACTTGAAAGAACAAATGATGGAGAAATTAGTTGCAGGACACGATAGCAAAAATGACCATGTAGAATTAACAATTGTTCCACTTGATTCTTTAAATGAAAATATAGGAGTAGCGTTTGCTTATTCAAAAGCAGGAGAAAAATTAATTGAGTTTTGCCAAGAAGCGGAAAAATCCCCCCTTTATGAACGTGCAATTATTCTCCTATATGATTTTTTCGGTTTTCGAAAGGATGGATTTGATCGCCTGCAAAACGAGCAAAACTATCTTACCGATATGAATAATGCCAAAAATTATAAAAAGGCAATTGCCGACTATGCAGTGGGAAATAAGATGCTTGATATAGGTGCAGGCGGCGGGATCATGTTAGATATTTTATCGGATAGTCATCCTAAGGCAACAGTAATTGGCATTGATATTTCTACAAATGTTATTGAGTCATTAGAAAAAAGAAAAATAAGAGAAAAGAAAAGTTGGTATGTTAAACAAGCGGACGCACTTCAATTAAAAGAAACATTTGCGCTTAATAGTATGGATACCATTATATTCTCTTCCATTCTTCATGAGATGTATTCTTATATTCCATATAAAGGGATAAAATTTAATCCAGAGGTTATTTCCGATAGTCTAACAAGTGCATTTGAGGTATTAAAACCAGGTGGCAGAATCATTATTAGAGATGGTATTATGACAGAACCGAAAGAAGAATTAAGACAAATTGAATTTAAGCTGCCAAATGGCATGGACTTTTTTAAACGCTATGTAAATGATTTTAAAGGAAGACAGATCACTTTTGAACAAATAAACAAATCCACTATTCAATTACCGATTAATGATGCGATGGAATTTCTTTATACGTATACATGGGGAGAAGAAGCTTATCCGCACGAAGTACAAGAGCAGTTCGGCTATTTTACCCCTACAGAGTATAAAGATGTTATTCATAAGGTGATTGGAAAAAAGGGAAAAGTTCTATTGTTTGACCATTATTTACAAGATGGGTACGGAGAACATCTTTTACCGAAAGTGAAATTGATGGATGCATCCAGGAATGTAGTTAAACTTCCTGATAGTACTTGTTTTATTGTTATCGAAAAATTAAGTCGATAGGGGATTAAAATGGAATACTGGTCTTTAGTAGAAAACCCAACAGGGGAGGTTTACCAGCAATTAATAAATGTACTTTGTAGTTATTCAGATAAATTTTATTTTATTACTAGAAAAGAATTAGGTTATGACATGAAAATAATAAAGAACTTTGAACCTTATATAGTAGAGACATATAAAACAAAAAAATGGGCAAATACTATGACGGATGGTCCATCTGCAACTGTTTATGTTATTGATGTTAATCCAGAAACTTGTTTATTATTACAACAATTGGCCAATTCTTTATATGATTGGGTTTCGCCTAAATTGCCAGAAGATCTTACGTTTATAAAAAATAATCATCCCTGGTTTACAAGTACAGCACATGAAGAGTTTGCGATTTTCTCCATACGCTCGGATTATTATCGAAATATTATGAAGAAAATAGATGGCTTAACTATACAGATGGAAGAATAGTTCTAATTAAAACGAACTAAATAGAACAAATAAAAAGAATAGAAATTCACCTACTTTCACATAATGAAAAAGGATCTATTTTAACAAAGGAACCGCTATCTTCTGTATTTCATATGAATATAAAAGGTTCTTTTTATAGAAAGTAGGTGGAACTATGGATATAAACAGAGCGAGGCAAATACTTTCGTCATCAGCTGAAATAGAAGTACAGTATAATGGTGTTTCTGTTTGGATAGATGACATTAAAGAAGAAGACGCAACTGCAATCGTTCATCTTGTAGGTGGGATTGAAGAACAAACAGAAGTAGATATCGCAAGCTTGGAAGAAGTATAAAGTTCAAGAAAGACAACCACTAATATTAATAGTGGTTCGTTTTTTTTTTTTTTTTGAAATTATTAGCTCCTAATTCTCATTTCCTGGTTTTTTTTTTGATAGATAATTATTTATATCGGTAAATGTAAATATGGTAAAATAGTATTCAAATGGTTTAGAAAAAAAGAGGTGAGATACATGCAAATAAGTCTTAAAGTCTATGGTGAGCACGCAGGGATGGTATCCCATCTTATTGCTAAAAACCCGCATAATCTATATGAAAGAAAAGAAAAGGGTGGATTAGTGCGGATTGTTTTTACGAAAAACGAGGAGAGAGAAGTCAATATATTATTTTTCGTTACAGTAGATAATGTTGAATTAACGAAGAATCAAACGAATTTTTCGTCTATAACTCACTATATTAATGATAGAGAAAGCGCTGTTAGTAGTATTTTCTGCTCTGTTTTACGAAAAGCAGTAGGAACAGCACTAAATGGAAAGCCAAAAGAAGAATTTAAAGATTGGGTAAACTTTGCTTTTTCACTTGAAATTACTTTTGGGCCTCTTTCCACAAATTTATCCGAGAAAGAGATAAGGGAGCTCTTTGAACCTTTAGGATATGAAGTGAGCATCGAAAATGGAAAAGTACTTTTGCCAGCAGCTTTTCAGAAAAAAAGTTCAGCCAAGTTTATTACCTTAAAAGCAAATCAGACGATACAAGATTTCTTTCGGCATTTATTTGTATTAATTCCTGTCATGGACCAATATAAGCATTATTTTATTGATGAAAAAGAAGTCGATAAGCTAAAGCGCTACGGGGAGGGCTGGCTTTCCTCTCATCCGAAAAAAAGTTTTATTATAAAGGAATCACTTATTTTTTCAGACTTAATCGACAAATCAAGGTTATTAGATTCAAATTCTAATAACCAAAAACAAGAAACAATTGTAAAAAAGAAAAGCTTAAATCAATGGCGTTATGAGAAAATAGTTGAAACGGTAAAGATACTTCCTCATAATAGCCGGATTGTAGATATGGGTGCTGGAGAAGGAAAGTTAACTGCGCAATTAGGATTTGTTAATGGGATTAAAGAACTAATCGCTGTAGAGCCCTCCGAAAGAGAACAGCAAAAAGCTAAAAAAAGAATCGAAGCATTAGTGGACAAGCCAGATTTTCTTTTCCCAACCTTTAAATGGGGTTCTTTATTCTATTATGATAGCGAATTGGAGAATAAAGATATATTTATTCTCTGCGAAGTGATTGAACATATTGATGAAAATCGATTATTTAAGACGTTTGAAACAATTTTCACGAAATATCAGCCGTATCATTTGATTATTACAACGCCTAATCAAGATTATAATGTTGTCTATGATATGAAGGAAGCAAAAAGGCATAGCGACCATCGCTTTGAATGGACTAGACAGCAGTTTCAAGAATGGGTGAGCTATTGGCAAAATCATTCAACCTATGAGGTGCAAATAGATGGAATTGGCGAATTTGTGGAAGGATTTGGTTTTCCTACACAGATGGCTATTTTTTCAAAGAAAAGAGGTGTATAAATGAAAACGATAAGCATTCCACATAACAGTATAGTCTTATTGATTGGCCCTTCGAATAGTGGGAAATCTACGACATTACAAAATTGGGTAAGAAAAGGCTATTTGCAAGCGGAAGAAGTAATTAGTTCTGATCATTTTCGAAGATTGGTCAGTGATATTGACTTTTTAGACTGGACAAATCAGCCTAAAGAAGTAGCTGCCAATTTGATGGAAGAATATAGCCAAATATCGAGAGTAGCTTTTGATATGATGGAAAAAATGATTGGAGCAAGAGCAGCATTAAATAAGCGCTCGTTTATAGATGCAACCCATTTAAAAGAAGCAGAGCGCGAAAAATATCGACTTCTTGGTAAGCAATTTCATGTTCCAGTAATAGCAATTTTCTTCGATATTTCCTTGCCTGTTCTCCTTGAAAGAGATGAGAAACGAACTCATCCGAGAGGGAAGGGAAGAGTGAAAAGACACTTTGAAATAATGCGCCAAGAAATTCGCAAAATCCAAAAAGAGACCTACTATGCAATTTATTCTTTAAGAGAACGGGATGAGTCTGTGCAAATAGATCCAGTCGTTTCTTCTTTATATTTAAGTGCAGATAGTGGTTTGGATGTTATCGGCGATATTCATGGATGTATGGATGAATGTTACGAATTGCTTGAACGGCTGGGATACGTGAAAGAGGAGGATGGATTATTTAGACATCCAGAAGGGCGAAAGTTTGTTTCAGTAGGCGATATTATGAGTCGTGGACCAAAATCTGCCGAAGCGCTATTCTTTTTTTCTGCGCATCTAAAAAATAATCTTGCCTATATGATCGACAGTAATCATGGTTGGAAAATAGCAAGATGGCTAGACGGCAAAAAAGTGACACTAAGTCATGGTGATGAATGGATTGAAGAAGCCTTTTCTGCATTTTCTCATGAATATACGGATAAGCAGATAGAGGAAATAAGAGAAGATTGGAAAACAATACTCCTTAATGCCCCTTCTCATTATGTATTAACAAGAAATGGAATTAAAACAGCCATTATCGCCCATGCAGGTATTAAGGATAAATATATTGGAAAAGAATCTGCTGGAATTTCTGATTTTACGAGATATGGAGAAACCTTAGGGATGGATTCAGACGGAAAGCCAATTCGCGGAGACTGGTATCGAAAACATTTATCAAAAGAATTAATCATCTGGGGACATGATCCAAAGCCAGAGCCGCTCGTTGTGAATAATACGATAAATATTGATCAAGGCGTTGTTTTTGGCGGCAAGCTAACGGCTATACGCTATCCAGAAAGGGAATTTATATCAGTAAAGGCGCAACAAGATTATGCCCAAATCGAAGATAATCCATTAAAAAAGTGGCAAGAAACAAGATTAGCCTTACCAAACGTTCATCGATTTATAAATGGTTTTAGTGTATGGACAGACACATATGGAGAAATTAACTGTCCACAAAACAATGTGAAAGCAGCACTGGACAAAGTTTCTCATTATACGATTCCTATGGAAGAATTAATCTATATTCCGCCAACCATGAGCCCTACACCGAAGAGTTCGTCGATAGAAGGATATTTAGAACATCCGATAGATGCCTATCACTATTACAAAGACAATGGGATAGAACAAATGGTTGTGGAGAAAAAGCATATGGGCAGTAGAGGAATTCTTTTGTTATACAAAAATCAAGAAACAGCTGAAAAATATATCGGTAAAAAGAGCTTGGGAACTATCTACACGCGAACTGGGAGAGCTTTTTTCTCCCATGAACTAGAAGAAGAGATCCTCACTAAGCTGCACAATGATTTAACAGCTGCAAATTATTTTGAAGAGAATCAGACAGACTGGGTATTGCTTGACGCTGAAATTCTCCCTTGGAATTTAAAAGCGAAAGATTTAATTATTCAGCAATACGCTCATGTCGCTGAAATGAGCCAGATGGATAGAGACAAGATACATCAGCAGCTTCTTCTTGCACAACAAAATGGCATGGATGTTCAAAGTTGGATAGAAGAATTTGAGCAGAAACGAAAAAATGCGCAAAGCTTTAGTGAAGTATATAACCAATATTGCTGGGAGATTCAGCGTTTAGATGACATAAAAATTGCACCATTTCATTTACTTGCACATAGTAAAGAAAGCTTTTTTCTAAAAACCCATCAGTGGCATATGGAGCAAAATGAATATTTTAGTACCATAAGCAGTCTTTTTATGAAAACAGATTATATGATTGTAAATGATGAAGAATCACTGACAAAAGCAGTGAGATGGTGGGAAGAGATAACTGCAGACGGCCATGAAGGAGTTATCTTTAAACCATATCATTTCCTCGCTAGAAATCAAAAGGGCAAATTACTTCAACCGGCTATTAAAGTAAGGGGACAGAAATACCTTCAAATTATTTATGGTATGGATTATTTAGAAAAGGATCAATTACGTCGTCTTAAAGACCGAAAAACAGGAAAAAAACAGCGTAATGCCTTAAAAGAATTAGCATTAGGGTTAGAAGGAATCAATCGCTTTATACAGCTTGAATCTCTGGAACGGATTCATGAATGTGTTCTTGCTACACTGGCGCTTGAAGAAGAACCTATTGATGCAAGATTATAAGATGGAACCAGTATCCATGCAAAAAGCAAATTCAGAGGACGTTTTCATATCACTCCCTGAATTTGCTTTTTTATCTTTTAATCGCATCTATAATAAGAGAGGGAAATAAGAGTTTTTCCCCATTATTTCGTGGATCATACTTTTTTGACCGGAAAATGACGCCATCCTCCCCATCCCAGTCATTTTCATGGAAAGTTCCTTTTTCATCACAATATTCCAATAATTTAGTATCAAATCCTGCTAATTCAAACATCCGACTTAATGTTCGATAATTATGAACGATTCTATGAGTAGAGGCAGGATGATCCTTTGGGCCTGGTCCACCTACTTGAACTATTTGTTGATACGACTTATCTGGAAAGAAACCATCTGGAACAGCACAACGAATGTATCCTGAGGGCTTCAAGTATTGATAGCAAAGAAAAGCTGCTTGAACGCCTTCTTTAAAGGTTAAGTGCTCCCACACATGTTCAGCTAAAATAGCGTCAATCGAAGATTTGTTAAAGTGTATCCAGGTTGATTCATCTAGTAAATTCAATTCTTCTTCTTGTGTATATATCCAGCCAGGATTATTCCTGTATTCTCCTGCACCTATAACAAGCTTTATAGACTTTTCATTCATTTAAATTCCCCTCCTTTTTGCTTAGAAAATTTTAATTACACTATAATATATAGTTTGTAGGTCACTAGTGTTGCGTTAATTTAATTTAACTATTAAAAATACTTGAAATGTTCAATTTTATCATTTTATGCAAAGAAAAAGTCCTTTATAATGGATAAGTTAGGTGGTAACCCGTCCAAATCCACTAAAAAGGACTATCGCATGGACAAGATTACACGAAAAACTTCATTTGGACAATGGTTTTCACCAATAAATCTTCAATTATTTGAAGAAAACGTGAAAACGTTGAAATTAGATTTCTATACGAAAAAACTAACGACAGAGTCATTTCTAAAATTATTACTTTTTGCGCAGCTAGAAGAAGTCGAAAGTCTGCATGCGCTGAGCGATTGTCTTTTCGATGATCAACTGCAAAAGGGCATTGATCTTGATTCTATCAGTATTTCCCAACTCTCACGCCGTTTAAATGGCATGAATCCAGACTTATTCCAAAAGCTTTTCCTTGATTTAGTTTCACAAATTCATGCCAAAACGCACAACACGAAACTTGTGATGCCATTAAAAATCATTGATTCAAGCACATTGCCTCTCAATTTGACTAATCATAAATGGGCAAAATTCCGCAAAACAAAAGCGGGTGTTAAATTGCACTTACGCCTTGTGTTTATGGAAAAAGGTATATCCTATCCCGAAAAGGCCATTATGACAACGGCCAAAGAACATGACCGCGGTCAGCTTGAAGTAATGGTTGATGACAAGGAATGTATGTATGTGTTTGACCGTGGTTACTTAGACTACGAACGCTTTGATCGGATGACAGATGACGGCTACTTTTTCCTTTCTAGGCTGCGAAAAAACGCAGTCATACGGGAGGTTTACGATTTTAAACTACCCGAGAATACATCTGTTTTGTCGGATCAAATGGTGTTGATTGGTACGACGCAAAACCGTGCCGAAAATTACTTTCGTCTTCTAAAAGTGATTGATTCAAAAGGAAATGAGCTTCATTTAATCACAAATCGTTTTGATTTAAGTGCTGAAGAAATCTCAAAGATGTATAAATCACGCTGGGCGATTGAGTTATTTTTCAAATGGATTAAACAACATCTCCATATCAAAAAGTTTTACGGCCAAAGCGAATGGGCAATTCAGAATCAAGTGTTTATCGCACTTATTGTTTTTTGCCTGCATGTTCTCGCACAAATCGAGACAAAAAGTAAACGAAAAACCCTACAAATTAGCCGATATTTACGGGCAGCTTTGTGGAAACCAGCACATATTTGGCTTCGAAAGATTGAAGGAAAAACCATTCCTTAATAAACAAATTGTCGTCGTCTCTTAAGTCTAATTGTAAAAAAATTTCCAAATGGATGGATCCACCTTTAGTTGGGTATTTACTTTTTTGGCTCTTAACAGGGGACATATTTAAACTGAATATTCTAACAACATTTATGCAACACTAGTGTTTGTAGGTGAGCAATAAAAAAATGTTAACGAGTAACAAATGAAAAATATGACTAATGGCATAGGAACCTTCTCCTATCTATTGTAAAATAAGGGAGCAGATAAGGGATTACCTATTTTTTCTTGTAAAGATGTATGCGTATACAAAGAGAGGGGCGATTACAATGAAAAAATTTTATATTCGAAAAAATAAAGGAATTCCGCTAAAAAAGAAGCTTATTTTTTCTTTTTTAGTGATGTTATTAATTCCAAGTATCCTAATTGGTGCATTTTCCTTTTTATATGCAAATAAGCAAATGGAAAAGGACTTTATAAACAATGCAAGTACTAATTTAAACATGCTAGATACATCGATAACTAACCTAATGTCCGCAAAGGTTTATGATATCTCGGCACTGGCAGAAACGCTGACGAAGGAAACAATCGAAAAAGATTCAGCGATTATTCAGAACACAATTGAACAATATAGCCAAGTCCATCCTGAAGTCTCGAGTATCTATATAGGGACAAATGATGGAAAGCTTTTTCAGAAGTCTACAGAGGAACTCGATGATCATATGGATCCTAGATTGAGAGACTGGTATAAAGCAGCTGTTAATAAACCAGGGGAAGCCGTTATCATGGATCCTTATCTATCCCCAGTTTCTCAGAAAATGGTTATTACAATAGGAAAAACAATTGCAGACAATGCAGGAGTTATGGCCGTTACGATGAATTTAGATTACTTAGCAGAGCTATCAGGTGAGATCACGTTTGGTCAAGAAGGTTATGTTATTCTTCTTGATCAGAAGAAACGTTTTATCGTTCATCCTGATGAAAAACAAGGAGACATTGTGAAAGATGCTTTTTACGAAACGCTTTATGAGAGACAAGCTGGAACATTGGATTATTCAGCAAATAAAGTTAATCGAAAAATGGTTTATCAGACGAATAAACTGACCGGATGGAAGCTAGCTGGAACGATGGAAAAATCAGAAATTGTCAATAATTCTAGAGGTCTTTTGTATACGATTGCAGGGATATTAACAGGATCTCTTATTATTGGAGGAATAATGATGATGCTTATTGTTTCCTCTATCATCAAGCCGATAAAAAAATTAAAAGAACAAGCAATTGCAGTTAGCAAAGGTGATTTAACAACCTCCATTAATATTGCAACAAAAGATGAAATTGGCGATGTAGCGGCTGCTTTTCATACGATGCAGCATAATTTGCAACAACTTATCAAAAATATTGAACATAGTTCAGAGAATGTCGCAGCAAGTGCGGGTCAGTTAACAGCAAGCGCTAATGAAGTAACCATTGCTTCAGAGCATGTAACCAATACAATTCAACAAGTTGCAAGTGGCGCGGAAATACAGACAAAAGGGTTAGATAATAATGTAGATAATATCAAATCTGTCTTAGAAGGAACAAATCAAATTGTTGCCTTTAGTAAGAAAGTGTCCGATCTTTCAACTGGCACAATAACAAAAGCCCATGCCGGCGGAAGTTCTATTCAAGCAACACTAGAACAAATGCAAGTAATAAGTGAGACCGTAGCAGAATCAAATAAAATGATTAAAGAACTAGTCGAGCAATCCAAACATATTGGGAAGATTACAGAAAGTATTACCACAATCTCAGAACAAACAAATCTATTAGCTTTAAATGCGGCGATAGAAGCTGCCAGAGCAGGAGAGAAAGGAAAAGGGTTTGCGGTTGTTGCTAATGAAGTACGCAAACTTGCTGAGCAGTCAGGTGAATTTGCGAATAATATCTCTCAATTAATTAATAGTGTTGAGAAAACGACCGAAAATACGGTGCATCGAATGGCAGAGGTATCACTGGCAGTTCAAGCAGGGTTAAAAGTAACAGATGAATCAAATACAAGGTTTCAAGAAATCGTTCATAGTATGAAGGAAATGACACCACATATTCAACATGTTACCGATACTTCAAACGAAATGGCTATAACGTTAAATGAAGTAAGCATTTCAGCTGGTGAATTAGCCCAAATTGCTTATGATAATGCTACTTCCTCTGAAGAAGTCGTTTCTTTAACGGAAGAACAACTAGCCGCTATGGAAGAAATTTCTGGGTCGGCAAAGAACTTATCAGAGATGGCTAAAGAGCTTAGGAAGAATCTTCATCAATTTACCTATTAATCTGTCATAATTAAAATACCTCCTGCATAAAGTAACGATAGGCTTTATATGCAGGAGGTATTTTAATGAAAAAAATTAATGTTTATTTAATAAATGGGTTCCTTGGAAGCGGAAAAACAACAACTCTATTAAAATGCATGGAGTATTTTAAGGGGAAGAATAAAAAGTATGCGATTATCCTTAATGAACTTGGTGAAACAAATATAGAAAAACACCTATTTAAAGATGAGTCACTCTATGAACTGTTAAATGGCTGTGTATGCTGCTCCATCAAAGAGGATTTAAGAACAACGCTCGATGAACTGGCAGAGACATTACATAAAGAAAACATTGAAGTCGTTTTATTAGAAGGTACAGGAGTAGCAAATCCTTCCGAAATAATGGAGACATTTAATGAAAAGCAATATAGGGAAGTTTTTGAGATTGCTGAAAGTATTTGTTTGATTGATAGTTTGCATTTTACGGAATATACGAGTGTTTTTTCGAGTAGCAAAGAAGTGAGACAGCTGCAAAAAGAGCAAATTGAAAACGGAACAGTACTTGTCCTAAATAAAGTTGATCAGCTTTCTAGAAAACTTGCTATTGAAAAGGTTGAAAAGCGAATTAGAAAATTAAATGCTGAAGCACCATTACTATATAGTAATTATGGAAATGGTGTAACGGAGTATCTAGAAAGCCAGCAAAAAAACAGCAAGATCAAAGAACGTTCCATTTCTGGTCACCATCATCACCATCACCACCACCATATTAAAGCAATAAAAGTGGAGCAGACAACTGCAATGACGAAAAGAGAACTAAGAGATTTCTTGAAAAGCAATCAAGATAAATTACTTCGTGCCAAAGGGACAATCAAAAATAGTGATGATCAATCATGGTATCATTTTCAATATGCTTCTGGATTGCTAGAATGGCAAAAAGTTAACGAATATCTTCCGAATCGAAAAGGCGAGATTATTTTAATAGGAGAACGATTATCTGAGAAAGTTACTATATAAATTTTTTTCTAAGTGTATCTTATCGAATCTATCATAAGATACACTCATTTTTTGCATAGATAGAATAGGACAAGCATAGACATGTAATAAGTGATTGTAAAAGGTCGAACGATGGAAGAAAAGGAGTATGCTATGTCTATCCCAACACGTGTAAAAGATATTCTTATATTTGGCTTGTTTCTGGCTATGATGTATTTATTTTTTTTCGGAGATATTTACGTTGCGAATAAATGGAATTTCGTATTGCCAGATCAGATAAAAACCATTTTTGTTTTATTTCTTGGAATTATGCTTGAGGCCCTACCATTTTTATTATTAGGAGCAATTGCCTCTTCTGTTATTAATCTATATATTTCTGAGGAGTATATTGCTAGAATCATGCCCAAAAATCCATTTGCAGCTATAGGTGTCGCATTAATTGCTGCAGTAATTACTCCTGTGTGTGAATGTGCGATTATCCCAGTTGTGCGCAGGCTTATTCAAAAAGGAATTCCTGTCCATATCGGTGTCGTTCTCTTAATGGGAGCACCAATCCTTAATTTTATCGTGTTTGGCAGTACTTATTATGCCTTCCAAAATAATTTATCGATTGCATACGGACGTTTTATTATTTGTATCTTGGCAAGCATCATTGTGAGTATCATCGTATATATGCTTTTTTCGAAACAAAAGGTATTAAAAACACACAGAGAAGATTTAATGGCAGTTGTTCCTATTAATGAAAATAAAGGTGATTCCAAGTGGAAAGGGATCTTACATCATACATGCCATGAATTCTTTACGATTGGCAAATATTTTATTATTGGAGCAGTATTTGCTAGTGTTGCACAAGTTTATTTAAAAGATAGTTATATAATGCAAGCTGGAGAATCATCAATCGAAGGCACCGCTGTGATGATGGGACTAGCATATGTGTTATCGCTTTGCTCTGAGGCAGATGCTTTTGTTGCAGCTTCCTTCTCAAAGATGTTTACACCTGAAGCAATTATTGGATTTTTAGTGTTTGGACCTATTCTTGATTTTAAAAATACTTTCGTTATGATGGCTTCATTTCGGATAAAGTTTGTCCTGCTATTTATTTTGATTGTTACGATTGTTGTCTTTATACTTTCTTTAGTATCAGGATTGTTTTTGGCATAAATTACAAATATAAGGAGGGAAAACGATGAAAATCAAATGGAGTCCAACCTGGCAATTGGCAAACGAACTGCAAGGAATTGTGTTGATTGGCTTCAGTCTCCTTATTTTTAAATTAATGGTGACAGGAGAGGTAGTGCGACTTGTTGCCCCGAAGATGGTGCCATTGTTATATATAACCATGGCCCTGTTATTTTTGCTTGGATTTTTTAGATTGCTTAACAGTAATTTAAAGGGGGCTGATTGTGATTGTGATGTGTGCGACGAAAATGCCTCTTTAATGAATCTTACTTTTTCTTATTTATTATTTTTTAGCCCTTTATTTTTGTTTTTCACCCAACAAGATATGTCCATTAACAAAAGCATTCTCCCAAATACTCAATTTGAGCATGGTCAAACTTTTTCTGTTAGTCAAGTTAATAACGAAGCAGCAAATGATGAAGATATGATTGCAATAGAGGACGATAATTATTTACAAACGATGGACATGATTAATACAAATTTGGACAATTTAGTTGGGAAAGAAATAATGATTACAGGTTTTATCCATCGAGAGGAATCGTTTACCGACAAACAAGCAGTTATTGCCAGATATGTGATGACTCATTGTATCGCTGATCTTGGGTTGTATGGCTATTTGATTGAGGGAGAAGTAAATGAATTACAAAATGAACAGTGGTATGTGATAAAAGGAAAATTGGAGAAAAAGGAATACGAAGGTCAGTTAATGCCAGTTATTAAGGTCGAAAAGGTAGAAGTGACGGAAGAACCTGAGGAAGAATACTTATATGCATTAGACTATTAGCCTACAATTCTTGCATTATTCCTATTTTTTCGCTAAAATTTAGATGAAATCAATTGAATACGTAGCGGGAGCTTGTGGAAACAGGCTGAGAGTATGGCTATTTGCTGCCATTGACCGGATGAACCTGTTGGATAATGCCAGCGTAGGGAGGTGTATGAAATAGACGAACACTTTGCTTAGGCGTAGTGTTTTTATTTTTGTCATAATTACTGACAACTAGCACGCCGCTTCCTTTTTATAACGCGTGCAAAACGTTACAGTCAGTTATGGCTTTTTTTAGTTTGCATTCCTTTACATTGTATGAATATTGCGAGCAATCAAGTTAATAAGGATAACAGAAAGGAAATGAGTTTGAGAGATGAATGAAAAATATGAAATGTTGATACCGAAAGTACTAACAAAATTACGAGCGCAAGTTCCGTTAGTTCATAATATTACAAACGTAGTAGTCACTAATTTTACAGCGAATGGCTTATTAGCAATTGGGGCTTCTCCAGTAATGGCATATGCAAAGGAAGAGGTTGCAGATATGGCAACAGTAGCGAATGCCCTTGTTCTCAATATTGGAACATTAACTGCTGAAAACGTAGAAAGCATGATTATTGCTGGAAAGGCTGCAAATTTGGCTAATACTCCTGTTATCTTAGACCCGGTTGGGGCTGGAGCTACTAGATATCGTACGGAATCTGTACATCGTATTATGAAGGAAGTGGAAATCACTTTACTACGAGGAAATGCAGCAGAAGTAGCGAATGTTGCTGGTATTAAAGCAAAAATGAGAGGCGTAGATTCTGTTAGTGAACATAATAATAGCGAAATCGCGCTAGAAGCTGCAAAGCTATTACAGGTACCAGTTGTTATAACAGGAGAAAAAGATATAGTAGCTGTTAACGAGAAGCTATCTATAGTACATAATGGCCATCAGATGTTAACAAAGGTTACGGGGACAGGCTGCTTACTATCTTCTATTCTTGGAGCATTTATCGCTGTAGAAGAAGATGTTTTCCTTGCTTCAACAGCAGGTTTAGTGACATATGGGGTTGCAGCTGAGCGTGCCTTTGAAAAGACGAAAGAAGAAGGACCAGGAAGTTTTCAAATTGAGTTATTGAATCAATTAATGAAAATTAAAGAAGAAGATATAAAAAAATGGATGAAAGTAGAGAGTATAAGGGGGTAATTCAATGACCACAGCAAAAGCTTTAACAATAGCAGGATCAGATAGTGGAGGTGGGGCTGGAATTCAGGCAGACTTAAAAACTTTCCAAGAACTTAAAGTATATGGAATGAGCGTGATTACCGCAATAACAGCGCAAAATACCCTTGGTGTTGATGGAGTATACCCAATGATGCTCGAGGCAATAGAAAAACAATTAGAATGCATCGCTGTTGATTTACAGCCAGATGCCTTAAAAACAGGAATGTTATTTAATAGCGAAATAATTGAATTAGTAGCCAATAAAATGGAACAATACAAATGGAAAAATTTAGTTGTTGATCCAGTCATGATTGCTAAAGGCGGAGCCAATTTACTACAGCAAGAAGCAACAGAGTCCATGAAAAGGAAGCTTCTTCCCCTTGCCACTGTCTTAACACCAAATATACCTGAGGCAGAGGAATTAACTGGGATAAGCATTCGAAATATGGAGGAAAGAAAAGAAGCGGCTAAAAGATTAAGTGCCATGGGGGTTAACTATGTCATTATTAAAGGCGGACATGGGGATGAAAAGGAAGCTGTCGATTTGCTATTTGATGGCAGCCATTTTTCAAGTTTGGTAGCGGAAAGAATTCCAACCAAAAATACGCATGGGACAGGCTGTACTTTTTCTGCTGCAATAACGGCAGCTCTTGCAAATGGCTATTCTATTAACGATGCATTCCAATTAGGCAAGGATTTTATTCATCAAGCAATAAAAAATGATCTTCATATAGGAAGCGGGCATGGACCAACCAATCATTGGGCTTACCAAGAAAGCAAACGATAAGAATGCAATTTGGAGGATATATGACATCTTATACAAAAGAACGAATGAAACAACTGCTCAAAGTATATTTTATTATGGGAAGTAACAATAATAGTACACTTGCTCCAGAAATTATTTTAGAAGAAGCATTAAAAGGTGGTATTTCTATTTTTCAATTCAGAGAAAAAGGAACTGGGGCATTAAAAGGAGCGGCCAAAATTCAATTAGCAAAAAGAATGCAAGAACTTTGCAATCAATATCATGTTCCATTTATTGTGAATGATGATATTGAACTAGCCTTAGCATTAGATGCAGATGGCGTGCATATAGGGCAAGATGATGAAAACGCCATAAAAGTACGGCAATTGTTTGCAAATAAATTAGTGGGAGTATCTGCTCACACTATAGAGGAAGTTAAAGAGGCAATCGAGGCAGGTGCTGATTATATAGGCATAGGTCCTATCTACCCGACGAGCACAAAGAAAGATGCTAAAGAAGTGCAAGGAACCTCACTTATCGAAAAAGTCAAAGAGGCAAACCTTACTATACCAATCGTTGGTATAGGGGGGATTACAGCCGAAAATGCTTTTCCTGTTATTCAAGCTGGTGCCGATGGAGTCGCCATTATTTCAGAAATTAGTATGGCGGATAATCCCTATGAGCAAACAAAGCGATTAAAGAAAGTAGTGTTTGGCCAAGGGTAATTTCTATAAATAAGTAAAATGGAAACAATTTAGGTTTTTTGCGGAAAATAGACATTTACCCAACCCAAATATACATCTCTGCATACAATAATTTTGTAAGAGGAGCTAGTAAAGAAAAACATAAAAAGCTCCTTCCTCGTTAACCAAAAAAAGATATGGTTAATATACTACAAAAATGAGAAAGGGAGATGTATATATGTACGGTTATGGTGGATATGGTTATGGATGCGGATATGGAGCTGGACCTGGTGTAGGATACGGCGGCGGTTTCGCATTAATCGTAGTATTATTTATCTTGTTAATTATCGTTGGTGCAACTTTTATTTGCTAATATAAGATGAAAAGCTGACCTTGTGTCAGCTTTTTTTACATTCTAAAAAGAATAGCCTTTATTTTAGCTATCCAATAAATGGTAGCGGTTTCGGGAAAATTAATAAAAAATACATACAATTATCGCGGAAAAACAAATAACTAAGTATAAAATCGAATAAGTTATAATATTTTAAGTTTTAAGAAAATTAATTTTCAAAATCTTATTGACAGAAAATATAATATGGGTAAAATAAAGTTATTAGAGTGTTAGATTATATGACACTTGATGGTAATTTTATATACATAAAGGGGGAAATGGTAAAATGGAAAATTTGGAATTTTTGATGAACAGCTTGTGGACGATGATTGCTGCAATTTTAGTTATTTTTATGCTTGGTGGATTTATATTATTAGAAGCAGGTTCCACAAGAATGAAAAATGCGGGACATATTGCTGGTAAAACCATCTTCACATTTGGAATTGCTTCCTTAGTATTTTGGGCTGTGGGCTATGGCTTTATTTTCGGAGATAATGCGAATTTCTTTGTAGGGATGAGTGACTTTTTCTTCAATGGAGGTGAAGTTGGTCAAATTGATGGCGATGGATTACAAACAACTGTATTCTTTATTTTCCAACTAGCATTTGCAGGAATTTCCTTAACGATTGCGCTTGGTGGATTTGCAGAACGTGCGAAATTATCTGTTTATCTTATCTTCTCTGTGTTATTCGGTATTTTAGTTTACCCAATCATCGCCCATTGGATTTGGGGCAGCGGCTGGTTAGCGGAGCACGGAAAACAGGACTTTGCAGGATCCACTGTTGTTCACTTAACTGGTGCGGCAGCAGCGCTTGCAGCGACAATGCTTTTAAAACCACGTATTGGAAAATACAATGCTGACGGTTCAGCAAACCCAATTTTCGGGCATAACCAAGTATATACGGCATTAAGTGTATTAATTCTTTGGGTAGGTTGGTTTGGTTTTAATGCAGGTAGTACAGTTTCTGTAGCTGACGGTTTCTTCGGATATGTTGCTTTAAACACAAACTTAGCAGCAGCAGCAGGTGCGGTTGCAGCGTTACTAATTTCTTGGATTGTATTAGGGAAGTCAGATATCACTACAATGCTGAATGGTGCATTAGCTGGACTTGTTGCAATCACAGCATCTTGTGCATTCGTTGAGCCTTGGGCAGCGGTTGTTATTGGTTTAATTGCTGGAGTGCTTGTGTTTTATAGTGTTCGCTTCTTTGAAAGCAGAAAAATCGATGATCCAATCTTTGCATTATCCGTGCATGGAACAGCGGGGATTTGGGGAACATTATCCAATGGTTTATTTGCTACAGCAGAGTTAGCGGAGTACACGGGAGTAGGTAAAGCTGGTCTATTTGATGGCGGTGGATTTGGTCAATTAGGTGTTCAAGCGCTTGGCGTACTTACTTGTGGACTATTCGCTTTTGCAATAAGCTATGCCATTCTATTTGTTATCAAGAAAGTTAGCGGTCTACGTGTAACAGAGGAAGAAGAAATCATGGGCTTAGATATTAGTGAACATGGTTCATACGGTTACCCAGAAGCTTTCTTGCCAAAAGAAGAAACAAAAAGCCTATAATACATGGCGATAGTCGGATTTAAGTAATAGGCGATCGAATGAATGAAGATAGGAGTCTCGCTGAAAAGTGGGGCTTTTATCTTTTTTAAGTGGTCTATAGGAAAAGATTAAATGATATGATAGACATAGAGAAGATATTAATAATGATTATCGAAGGAAGTGCATGGATGTGCTCTAATACTATTGGACTAAGTGAACTGAAAAAAGATAAGAAATTATTTTTGCGATCAAATTCTTATAATAATAGTGAATTAAATGATTTTCACGATCAAATTTTTAAACAGTTATTTCATTTTGTCCTGGCTGAGTATACGAAGGCTTTTGGAGATCCGCCATGTTCGTTTGTTTGGTTTGTAACAGGGAGCGCTGGAAGAAAGGAACAAGGCATTTTAAGCGACCAAGATCATGGAATCATCTATGAAGTGAAAGATTCGTCCTATAAGGAGTATTTTTTAAAATTTGGAGAATTTCTAAGTGATGCGTTAGATGAGATCGGATATCCCTACTGTGAAGGGAATGTTATGAGCAGTAATTTTGTTTGGTGCAAATCCTTAGAAGAGTGGAAACAACAATTGCAACAATGGATGGAAAAGGAAAACTGGGAATCTATTAGATTTTTACAAATTTTTTATGATAGTAGAAAAATATTTGGCGAACATGAATATGTCCAAGAACTAAGAAATTATATCCATGCGTACTGTAGATTACATCCCAATCTCTTAAAAAGATTTATGAATAATGTAATGCGTATAAAGAAAGGTGTTGGAATATTCGGTCAGTTTTTCGTGGAAAGAACTGGAAGTCACAGAGGATCGATTCATTTAAAGCATACTATGTATTTGCCTTATGTGAATTCAATCAGGCTCCTTGCAATTAAGGAAAGTATTCAACGAACTTCAACTATTGATCGGATACAGGCATTGCGGGATATGGAAATATATGATGAATGGCTAAAACCATATGAATCCTCTTTTAATAGAATTCTAGAATATCGGATTGATTTATTTCGAGAAGCAAAAACATATGAGGATGTTCACTATCTAAGTATTAATCAATTAACGAAGGAACAAAGGCAGGAAATAAAAACATTAATGCGCAACGGTATTAAATTATATCATCAAGTACACAGGATAATCGAAAAAGGGTGTTAATATGGGAGTAGAATCGTTTCTTCAATATATGAGAGATTTATATGGAAAAGTTAATTCTAGTGTATTGCACGCAACCTCGAGTGGAAGTAATTCGCAACAAATTGCCTTTATGCGACAGCTTCAAAAGGATTTAAAGGTTGAAGTTGCTTCCAGATTGCCGTTAAGTAATTTAAAAGCTGTTGTTTTTGACATTGAAACAACAGGTTTTTTACCAGATAAAGGTGATCAAATTATTTCTATTGGCGCGGTAAAGGTAGAAGGTTGCGAAATCCTCGATGAACAATTTTATACACTAGTGAATGCTGATGTTGAGATACCAAGAGAAATAAGTCGCTTAACAGGAATTGAAACAGAAAATTTACTTGATGCTCCACCCTTATCAGATGTACTTGTACAATTTTTTGAATTTATAAAAGATGATACGCTTGTTGCACACCATTCTTCCCATGAAAAAAGCTTTATGCAATCTGCTTGCTGGAAAAGCTTTAAAACACCGTTTAAGCATCGGATTGTGGATACTTCCTTTGTATTTAAAATTGTTGAACCTAAACAACGGATATTAACATTAGAGGAATGGTGTGAGTTTAGTGATATTCCTGTAATTGATCGTCACCATGCATTAGGGGACGCAAAATTAACAGCCATTTTATGGTGTCAATATTTACAAAGGGTGCAACAGTTAGGGTGCCGTACGTTACAGGATATTTATGAAAGGTTAGCTTTACGATAACATCGATGAGAGAAAGTTTAACAATAAACTGGTGGTGATTTATTGATGGACAGGTTTGAGACAGAGAGACTACTGTTGAGAGGATGGCAGGAATCGGATTATAAAGATTTATATGAGTATGCACAAAGGGAAGAAGTTGGTCCTTTCGCCGGCTGGTCCCCGCATAAAAGTGAACAAGAAAGTAAAGAAGTGATCCGTTATTTTTTACAAAATAAAAATTCTTATGCCATCGTATGGAAAGAGGAAAACAAAGTAATTGGAAGCATTGGTTTTCATAAGCGGACACCAGATGTTAAGCAATCCCATCTAGCGCAACGAGAAGTTGGTTTTGCTCTCCATCCAAAATATTGGGGAAGAGGGATTGTTCCTGAAGCGGTAAATCATCTTTTAAAATATGGTTTTGAACATTTGCATTTGGATTTAATATGGTGTGGACATTTTGACTTTAATACAAAGTCAAAACGAGTAAATGAAAAGTGTGGTTTTCGCTATAAATTTCAGAAAACGGACCGTTATAAGCTTTTTAACAATCGGTTAATTACAAGTGTCTATTATTGTATGACAAAAGACGATTATTTTGAAAAAAAACAGCTTAAATCTACAGCTGATTTATCCCATACGAATAGGCTATAAGCAAAATTCTTTTAATAAAAGTTAAGAGGATGGGAGGACGTTGGGACCTAAGTATTCCAGCCGTGGATAAAACCAAACAATTATACGAAGATGCAAATGAAAGTTCCGTATAATTGTTTGTTTTTTGTTTTTAAAAGGATGGTTCTAGAAAGTTTGGTGCTATTCATCCATGGGACTCGCGCTGAGTCACCTCAGCTTAGCAGTGCATCCCACTTATTGGACGCAATAAGTGGGGTGTTTTTTGTATGGAGAAAAAAGAAAAATGGACAGTAGAAGGAAAGTTGTCTGTTGTTCAACTATATGAGAGTGGAAAATATTCTTTTGCTAAATTAGAGATTATTCGTCTTTACAGAGTATCGATTTAGTTACGTCCGAACCTCTTAACAAAGTTATAGTTTGTTAACCTCATTATCTACATCATTTACCTTCACATATAGCCATAACTATTGATCGAGAAATCTACCGACTTCCCTAATTGCATGGACTCAAGGTGATTTTAAGCATTTTTCAGAAAAATCCCGTTCGTTTTATCCCACCCTTAACAGACAGTAAGACTCCCGCCTCAAGCGTATGTTTCACTTTATTGTTAATTGTATATCTTGCCGACTTTATTTGTAATTCAGCGGCTTTTTTGATTGTTTCCTCTACAAATCAAGCGAGTGCTTGATTTTAAATTTCTTGGTACTATTTATGTATAAATGGCGAATTAAAGAAATAAAATCGCGGAAGTTTTGCAAAAAAAAGTCGCTTCTAAGAAGCGAAAAAAGAGACATTGGATTAAAGAATTGATTCGATAACTATATATAGTGGATTATTAATTTAAATCATCTATATATTGATTTGATAGTATCATACAATCCATTCTTACGCAATTACTTTCTATTAAAATAATTTAGTAAACGAGAAGAACAATATAAAATACCAAAATAAAAACTATGCCAAAAAGTACGAGATATTTAGACCATATCGGTGGAAGTTTTTTTCTCTGTTTATTTTTCATAAATCCGATAAAACTCAGATAGTTTTTATAAATAACAAAATAAATCAGTGCAAAACCTATGTATTGAAGGATAAACAATCCAGATAGCGCTTGTTTACCATCTAAAAATTGCGCATTGGGAAATGAGACACCAGTAATCATTTTTATAATACTATCGTTAATTGTTCCAAAAATCGCGAACAAGAGAACAGCAGAAAATAGTATTTTTACAAATTCCAAGTAGAAATAAGAGACCTTTTTCATAAATGCATTCCTTTTCCTTATTTATATTTTTTGTACCAGAACAAAGAATACCATAAATAAGCGATAATTGATAAAGAAAACTTCTATCAGTGGGGGTTTTTCTTATCCCTCACTGTTGGTTAGTGCACTTATCAGACCTTTACGGGAGAGATTCAGCAACCTAGCTGTCTCGATTTTTCGCAGCTTGTGGTTTGGTCTTACTGATGTTAAGAATGGAATAAATAAAATAAATAGTTTCGGGCATTATACATGTAATTATAGACTGGCAAACTAATAAGAAAATTCAAATTCTACTAAAAACGTTCACAAAACGTCAAATTTATGATAATATTTGATTGTTTTTGAAAGAAAATGCTTGAAATGTGAAATCGTTTACAGTAAGATGTAATTAAATCAAAGACATACCCGAAAAGGGAGTGTGATAATTTTGTTAACACCTGAAAGGCATGAACTTATTTTACAATTGCTTAAACAACAAAACGTTGTCAAGATACAAGAGTTAATGGATATTACGAATACATCTGAATCAACCATAAGACGTGATTTGACTCAATTAGAGCAAGAAGGTTTTTTGAAAAGAGTTCATGGTGGCGCAGCGAGGCTTCAAGGGAAAATAAGTGAGCCAAGTATGAGTGAAAAAGCGTTCAAAAACATCCAAGAGAAAAAAATGATCGCCGCCTATGCAGCAAATCTAGTAGAAGATGGAGACAGTATTTATTTAGATGCAGGGTCAACTATTACAGAAATGATACCCTATTTAAAAGATCGTGACATTGTAGTGGTAACAAACGGTCTTATGCATTTGTCCACATTACTAGAAGCTCGAATCCAAACCTTTATTACAGGTGGTTATGTCAAAGAAAAAACAAACGCTTTAGTAGGACGTGGCGCTATATTGAGTCTTGATAACTACCGATTTGATAAATGTTTTATGGGAGTCAATGGTATTCACCCTGAATATGGGTATACTACTCCTGATCAAGAAGAAGCTATGGTGAAAAGTAAGGCACTAACATTATCAAGAGAAGCTTTCTTTGTCGCAGATGACAGTAAATTTTCTGAAGTGTATTTTTCGAAAATTGCTGATTTGCACGAAGCTTCTATTATTACAAACTCCCTGGATGAGGAAGTAAACGATTTTTATTCAAGGAAAACTAGTATAAAGGTTGTGAAAGAATGATTTATACCCTAACCTTAAATCCTTCTGTCGATTATATTATCGAGGTACCAGAAGTGCATTTAGGAGAGCTAAATCGATTAGAAAAAACAAGTAAGTTTGCTGGTGGAAAAGGAATAAACGTTTCCAGAGTATTGAAAAGAATGGGAGTACAAAGTAAAGCATTAGGATTTGTGGGCGGTTTTACAGGTAGCTTCATTGAAAATCAATTACAAGCAGAAAATATTGAAACTGATTTTGTTAAAGTAGAAGAAGACACGCGAATTAACGTTAAGGTAAAAGCTGATACTGAAACGGAATTGAACGCGAGTGGGCCGACTATCTCCGAAGTTAAATTCCAAGAGTTAAAAAATAAGATAGCTTCTTTAACCTCAGAGGATCTTCTTGTTTTAGCAGGAAGTGTACCATCTACTCTGCCAAAAACCACCTATGAAGAATTGGTGAAGATTTGTCATGAGAATAATGTATCCTTTGTTGTAGACGCAGAAGGAGATTTACTAAAAGCAGTCTTGCCATACCGACCATTTTTAATTAAGCCTAATCATCATGAACTTGGTGAACTGTTTGGAACAACTATTACTACTGCTGAAGAAGCGATTCCATATGGAAAAAAACTATTGGAAATGGGCGCACAGAATGTCATTGTTTCGTTAGCTGGTGAAGGAGCAGTATTGATTAGTCAGCACGAAGAATTAATAAGTACGGTACCAAAAGGAGAAGTAAAAAGCTCTGTCGGTGCAGGGGATAGCATGGTGGCAGGATTCCTATCAAAATATGAGGAAACACAGGATATGAAAGAATCTTTCCGCTATAGCATTGCTTCAGGTAGTGCAACAGCATTTTCGATTGGATTATGTACAAAGGAAAAGGTAGAGAGTCTCCTTTCACAAGTTCAATTACAATCATAAACGGAAGCCATTTTACAAGAAAGAAATAGTGAAATGGATAAAATATAATGAAAAAGGGAGCGTTATAGGATGAAAATTACCGAGTTATTAACGCAAGAGACTATCCTTTTAAATATTGAAGGAAACGGGAAACTGGATGCTATCAATCAGTTAGTGGATACTCTTTATTCGGCAGGGAAATTAACAGATAAAGACACATATAAGCAAGCCATTTTAAAAAGAGAAGAGCAAAGTACAACTGGGATTGGAGAAGGGATTGCCATTCCCCATGCAAAAACGAGTGCCGTAAAATCACCGGCAATTGCGTTCGGTCGATCAATTAGTGGTGTTGATTATGAATCACTTGATGGACAGCCAGCAAATCTATTTTTTATGATTGCTGCACCAGATGGAGCGAATAACACTCATCTTGAGGCATTATCAAGATTATCAACTTTATTACTTAAAGAAGAAGTTCGTTCTAAGTTATTAAATGCAACGTCTAAACAAGATATTATATCTATAATCGATAGCTATGATGTAGAGGAAGAATCGGTCGAGGAAAATATTGCAGATAAGAAGAATTTCATTGTTGCAGTAACTGCTTGTCCAACTGGTATAGCTCATACTTATATGGCAGCAGATTCTTTAAAAGCAAAAGCAGCTGAAATGGGAGTAGATATTAAGGTTGAAACAAATGGATCTGGCGGTGCAAAAAATGTTCTTACGGCTGAAGAAATTGAAAATGCAACGGCGGTAATCGTAGCAGCTGATACGAAAGTACAAATGGATCGTTTTAACGGCAAACATGTGCTGGAAACACCTGTTGCAGATGGTATTCGTAAACCTGAAGAACTGATTAACCGTGCTCTTAAGCAGCAAGCTCCAGTTTATCAAGGAGGCTCTGGTTCTAGTTCGGGCGAAGGGAAAGCAGAAGGAAAAAAAGGTATTGGAAGTCAAATCTATAAACACTTAATGAATGGTGTATCCAATATGTTGCCATTTGTTGTCGGTGGCGGGATTTTAATTGCGATCTCTTTTATGTTTGGTTATAACTCTGCTGATCCGAATGATCCGAGCTATAATGCATTTGCAGCTGTAATTAAATATATCGGTGGAGATAATGCGTTTGCACTATTAGTGCCAGTTCTTGCTGGATTTATTGCAATGAGTATTGCTGATCGTCCTGGTTTTGCACCAGGTATGGTGGCTGGATTTATGGCAGCTCAAGGTGGCGCAGGATTCCTTGGTGGCTTAATTGGCGGATTCTTAGCAGGTTATTTAGTGATTGGCTTGAAAAAATTGTTAGAAGTTCTACCAAGATCATTAGAAGGAATTAAAACAATTCTACTGTATCCATTATTAGGGATTTTCTTTACTGGACTTATCATGAATTATGTGATTATGGAACCAGTCGCAGCAATTAATACAGGAATGACTAATTGGTTATCAGGTCTTGGAACTGGAAATGCGGTAATTTTAGGAATTATATTAGGTGCGATGATGGCCTTTGATATGGGTGGTCCAATCAATAAATCTGCCTATGTTTTTGGTACGGGTCTTATTGCAAATGGTGTATTTGAACCAATGGCTGCGATTATGGCTGGTGGAATGGTTCCACCACTTGCAATTGCATTAGCAACTGTATTATTTAAAAAGAAATTTACGAAACAAGAAAAAGATGCAGGCTTAACAAACTTTATTATGGGACTTTCGTTTATTACAGAAGGGGCAATCCCATTTGCTGCAGCAGATCCATTGCGTGTTATTCCATCTGTTGCAATTGGAGCAGCAGTTACTGGTGGATTATCAATGTTCTTTAATATTGGATTAAGAGCCCCACATGGCGGAATTTTCGTTGTTGGATTAGTTGATGGAAATCCATTGTTATATCTTTTAGCAATCGTTATTGGCGCTATTATAGCTGCTCTATTATTAGGACTATTGAAGAAACCTGTTCAACAAAAATAAAGGAAACTTTAGAAAAGCGGTAAATTAACCTTTAAGTTAATTTACCGCTTTTTAGTTTCTTCTTTTACACCTAATAAAACCAATGAAGAATCTTAAAAATGTTCTTCATTGGTTATTTGTTGTTTCGTCATGTCTTACTTTGTCTGTGTTTCTTTTTCTTCTTGCTTTAATCGGAAGAATGCAGCAAGGGCAGCGATTAAAGCAAAGGAACAAAGCAGATAGAATTGAAAATTCTCCATATGCTTCATTAAAATGGCCATAATTGGTGGCCCTGCTGCTACTCCGATAAAGCGCATGCTACTATAAATACTAGTGATGGTGCCTCGTTCTTCTTTTTCGATACCTTCTGTTATAAGGGCGTCCAGAGGTGGCAAGCTAGCACCAATACCAATACCAGCAATGGTAAGAAAGACGATGATAAACCACATGTTTTCCGAAAAATTAAGAGCAATCGTACCGATAATGATTGCGACCAGACCGATAAAGGTAATCCACCTCATTAAATTTTTGTCTTTTTTTATTTTTTTGCCTGTAATGTAAGAAGTAAGGCATAAGGCTCCAAGTGGTATAGCAAGATATAGCCCTTTTTTAATATTTTTTATCTGATATTTCTTTTCTAATATATCTGATAAGTAAAACATTTCCGCAAAAAGAACAAACATAACAATAGCTCCAATAAAGAAAATGGCGTATAGCCATTTTTTGTCTTTATGCATTGTTTCTTTCGTATGTTGGATAAATTGCTTAAACGGCAGTGGTTTTACTTTACTCTTTGGCGATTTGACAAAAAACAAGATCAAAACGATTGAAATCAAACAGAAGACCGGAATAGACATGAATGGGATAAACCAAATAAAACCCGCCAAAAAGGCACCAAGAATTGGACTAAGAACTTTCCCAAATGTATTCGCTGTTTCAATAACCCCTAATGTGCTACTAACTTCCTCCTCCTCTTTAAACAAATCACCTACTAACGGTAATACTATCGGAAATGCTCCTGCAGCTCCTACCCCTTGTAATGCACGTCCTATAAGGATCACCCAGTAACTATTATCCATCAGCCATGCAGCAATACCTGAAATCACTCCACCAATAGCTGCAATAATTAAACTTGGGATAATAACCCGTTTACGCCCGATATGATCAGATAAATAACCTGCTACAGGTATAAGAATAATCGCAAGAACAGAATATACTGTAATAATCATACTAACTTGAAAAGAAGATATATTTAACTTTTGTTCAATTGATGGCAATACTGGAATCAGCATGCTATTCCCAAGAGTCATTACTAATGGAATGGAGGAAAGTGAGAATATTGCCATTTTAGAAACCTTTACATTTTGCTTCTTCGCTGTCTTGTGTGCTTTGTTTGTAAGGTTTACTATTCTTTTATCGTCATTTACATGATCCATTTTCATTCTCCCTGCTTTCAAATAGTTAACTATAGTTAATATGTACAGACAAGCTCAAAAATAATGCACTTTCTATCATCCAAAAACTGGGTTTGTGTATTCAGTTTATTTGAACTTTTCGTTTAATAGTGTGTTATTATGGAATAAAAATAGTGGTGGTGTCATGTTAGTGGGAAAAGTTATTGCACTTAGTATTGGCAAGGAAAAATCATTCACATGGAAAGAAAGAAACATTCAGTCAGCGATTGGCAAAGAAAAAGTGAACGAAGCGATTCTAACGTTTGACGGCTTTGTTGGAGATGGAGTTGCCAACACAGCGTTTCATGGTGGGGTATGAGTAAAATGTTTGTGGGAGATGTTGTACCCTGTTTCTCAATGGATGGGGCGTAGATCCATCCATTGAGAAACAGGTCACCAAACGGAAGTGCGGTAGATGGAAAATAAAATCAAATGAAAAAAGGACTCTCTTCTTGTATAGTAAAGTCTGCGAAAACCACAAATACAAGGAAGAGGAGTCCTATGAAAAAAGATACCATACAATTACCCACATTAAAAGAACTGGAAAAAGATTTATTTGTTATGCTTCAAAAGACATTTGGTGAAGTTCTCACGAAGCAACTCGAAGAAATGGATCAACAGATTGCAGAAAATAGAGATAAAAAGAGATTTTACCTTCAGGATAAGCGAGCCGTAGAGATGGATACTTCATTCGGTTCTATTATCATCAATCGGAATTACTATAGGGACAGGGAAAAGGGTGGATACGTTTATCTCCTTGATCACTATTTAGAGTTTGAGGGGTCAAAAGGTTTCAGTCCCCTAGTTGAAACGATGGCAATGGAAATGGCAGTTCAAGGTACATCCTATCGTCATGCTTCCTCCATGATTGAGAAACTTCTAGGTTACAAAGTAATCAGCCATGAGACTATTCGTCAACACCTTCTACAAACAGAAGTTACTTTCGTCAAGCCGACCGACCAATTGAGGAAAGTGCTCTTTGTAGAAGTAGACGGACTATATGTGAAAAGGCAACGTGGAAAACGACGTGGGCGGGAAGAAAAGATTGCTTCCGTACATGAGGGCTGGATAGTCAACGGGAAACGAACATCCTTAATCGCAAAACGTCACTATGTCCACAAAGGTAAAGAAGCGTTCTGGGAAGGATTTGAGCAGTTCTTAATAGATAATTACAACTACAATCCGAGTGAACATCACCTCGTAATTAATGGGGATGGAGCCCAGTGGATTACGGCTTGTCAGGATCACTATAAGAATGCATTCTTTGTCATCGACCGATTCCATGTAGCTCGTGAGGTTAAAACGCTTTTCAAAGGCCATAAGAGATATAGAGTCATTCGTAAGAAACTGGCTCAATATGATGCGAAAGGATTCCTAGTGGAACTTAATAGTGCAGTTGGTACTCTTGAAAACGAAAAGAAAGAAGAACGGTTAGAAGAGTTCATACAACAGCTGTCAAAATATCCTCAGGCCCTTGGAGATTATCGCGAATGGTTGAAGGAAAAAGACATAGACACAAGCCACTATCGTCCAATGGGAAGTGCGGAAGGAACGATGAGTGTATTCGCTAAACGGCTTAAAAACGGCCGCAGCTGGTGCGATAAAGGAATACAAGCATTTATTGACTTTATGGTTGGTATGAAGGATGAATTAGAAATCAAGACGATTTTAGGACGAATTAACCCTAACGATCAAACCGCTTCTGTTTCTCAGCCAAAATATTATGTGGAAAAGTTAAAGAGTTCAGTCGGAGAGCTAACAAGAAATAATTTATCATATTTAAATCGGCAAAAAGGAAAGCCGATATACCATGCTTTACAAGCCTTACGAGGTTTTTAAAAAATGAAGGAAATGAACAAAAACAAAACTAAATTGTTTAGATAACGCTTTCATTTAGGTGGGAAATATAACTAAATAAGAGGGGAGTTTTTCTATCCAAAAAAAACTCCCACAAAAACTTGACTCAATCCATGGTGGGAAAGAAAGGGCAGTATGTTATTATCCTTATGAGCATTATAAAAAATGGGAAGAAGAATTTAAAGCAACGATTAATCCTCCTGCCTTTGGGGAAAATATTTGTGGGACGGAATTTACAGAGCATAATACATATATTGGTGACATCTTTTCTTTAGGAGATGCTGTTGTTCAAGTAACACAAGGGAGATTTCCTTGTTCAACTATTTCAAAATATAATCAGATTGATACATTTTTAAGCAGGATAGTGGAAACATGCTATACCGGTTATTTTCTAAAAGTATTGGAAGAAGGAGTAGTCAGTGAACGGTCTACCTTTCAACTGTTAGATCGTCCCCAAGATAAAGTGTCTGTTTGGGATGCTACAAAAGTGATGCTTCTTGATCGGAAAAATAAAGATGCCATGTTATCAATACTACAAATCGAGCAATTGGCGGAAGATTGGAAAAATCGTTATAAAAAGGCACTTGAAAAAATCAACTGATTTTTTCGAGAAAATGGTTGACTTTTATTTTATTGTTCATTATCATGTAAGTAATATATTGAACGGCAATGAAGAAGAGTAGTATCTTTATTAGAAACCTCAGAGAGCTGGTGGTCGGTGCAAACCAGTGTGGACGATAAAGAGAATGGACTTCTGAGCTTCTAAACCGAACCTATTGTAGTAGGCTTTAGCGAACGTCTCATCGTTACAAGAGACAGAAATTTGTCGATATTCGACTGATTTCTTAAAGTGAGCTTAATTTTATTAAGCTAATGAAGGTGGCACCACGGGTTTCTCGTCCTTTTTATAGGAGAGAGACCCTTTTTTATTTGTAAAAAATATTTGAAACAATAAAGCGTTGAAGAAGAGTAGTAAGTATAAGAAGGATGTTTAAGAGAGTCGGTGGCTGGTGTGAACCGATACATCAATTGTGCTGAATGGACTTCTGAGCGGAGGCTTGAAATAAAAGTAGGGCCTAACGGTATCCCCCGTTACCAGGATAGAGTATAAAATGTACTCGATAAGCGAGAGTGAATCCTTCACTCTAACCAGAGGTGGTACCGCGGTTCATGAATCGTCCTCTATCTGCAAAAGACCAATGCAGATAGAGGACTTTTTTTATAGAGTTTTAAACGGATTAGAGCTTTTCTAATAGCTATAACGAGGAGGATTTATGATGGAAAATAATATGTTGTTAATGGATGAAATTCAAGGAGATACACTTACCCCGATAAGTATTTATCAAAGGTTGTCCGGAAAAAAGAAATTCTTGCTGGAAAGCTCTTTAAAACACGAAGATTCAGGGAGATATTCCATTATCGGATGTGACCCAACCTTTGAACTTATTGGTAAAGGCATGGAAACAGTCATACTTGAAGGCGATAAACGAGAAGTAAGACAAGAAAGAGCGCTTGACTTAGTCAAAGAATTATTACCTAAAAATAACCTAACACTTCCCTTTCAACTACCAGTTAACGCAGGAGCATTCGGTTATGTTGGTTATGATAATATAAAGCACTATGAAAACATTGGTCCAGAAGTTAAGGATGATATTGGAATCCCAGATGTACATCTGATGTTTTTTGAAGATTTAGTAATTTTTGATCATTTAGAACAAAAAGTTTATTTAGTGGCAAGTCCATTAAAAGAAACAACAACAGCAAAAGATCTAAAATTTCGTCTACAGATAAGAAAGCTAGAGATTACTGCTCCATTTAAAGAGGATTCTCCTAAAGTGAAACTGAGCCCTTTTGAAACATGTATATCGAAAGAGCAGTTTATAGAGAAAGTTAATAAGGCGAAGCAATATATTTTAGAAGGAGATATTTTCCAAGTAGTTCCATCACAAAGAATGACAGCAGATATGGAGGGATCTCCGTTTTCTTATTATCGAAAACTGCGCATCAAGAACCAGTCACCTTATATGTATTTCATCGATTTTGACGATTACGCAGTACTTGGGAGTTCACCTGAAAGTTTGATTAAAGCAATAAATGGAAAAGTCATAACGAATCCGATTGCAGGTACTAGGCCAAGAGGTGCGACAAACGAAGAGGATACCAATTTAGAAAATGACTTATTAAAGGATGAAAAGGAATTAGCTGAGCATAAAATGTTGGTTGACTTAGCAAGGAACGATGTTGGAAAGGTAAGTACCTTTGGGAGTATCTCCGTTGATAAGTATATAAAAGTAGAAAAGTATAAGCATGTTATGCATCTAGTTTCAGAAGTAAGTGGAAATTTAAGAAATAATTATACAAGTGTTGATGCACTGATTTCTTGTTTGCCTGCTGGAACTGTATCTGGAGCACCTAAAATACGGGCAATGCAGATTATAAATGAATTAGAAGGAACAAAAAGAGGGATTTACTCAGGGGCAGTTGGCTATTTTTCAAAAAATGGAAATATGGACTTTGCCTTGGCGATTCGTACGATGGTTATTAAAGACAAAAAAGCATATATCCAAGCTGGTGCAGGCATTGTACATGACTCTGTTCCAGAAAAGGAATATGAGGAAACCATTCATAAGCTAAAATTATTTTTGGAGGGACAACATGATTTTATTAATCGATAATTATGATTCTTTTACGTATAACTTATTTCAATATTTAGGGGAATTAGGAGAAGAAATAAAGGTTGTTCGAAATGATGAAATCACTGTAGAAGCTATTCGAAGTTTAAATCCTGAGCGCATTGTTTTGTCACCAGGACCAGGTAGGCCAGAAAATGCAGGCATTTTAATTGAGCTTATCCAATCCCTCTATCAGGAATATCCGATATTAGGAATTTGCTTAGGCCATCAGGGAATTGGATATGCTTTTGGATCAGAAGTAGGAAAGGCGTTAAATGTAATGCATGGAAAAACATCCATATTAAAGGTGACTGGTAATTCTGTTTTTCGTCATATCGAACAACCAATCGAAGTGATGAGATACCATTCTCTTGTTATAAAAAAGGATACATTGCATGAGGACTTTGAAGTATTAGCTTATTCAACGGATGATAACGAGATAATGGCGATTAAGCATAAGCAGTATCCTCTTTATGGCTATCAATTTCATCCTGAGTCAGTTGGAACAGTTAGCGGAAAGCAATTACTGCAAAATTTTATCAATGAAACAAGAAAGGAAGTTCAAAGATGAAACAATATGTGGAAAGATTAATGGCGAATGAATCATTAACGGAACTAGAAATGGAAAGTGCTGCTGCCCTTCTTTTTTCAGATGAAATAACTGATACAGAGATTGCTGCCTTTATTACAAGTTTAAAGATGAAAGGCGAAACAGTAGAAGAAATCGTTGGTATCGTAAATGCTGTACGTAAGCAAACCTTATCTTTTTCTGAACCAATTAGCGGTTGTATGGATAATTGTGGAACAGGTGGAGATAGGTCTCAAAGTTTTAATATAAGTAGTACTTCGGCATTTGTTTTAGCAGGAGCTGGAATTCCAGTCGCTAAACATGGAAATCGTAGCATTTCCAGTAAGACAGGGAGTGCAGATGTTTTAGAGGAACTTGGAATTAAATTAAATGTGACACCAGAACAAAATATGCAACAATTAGAAGAAGTAGGGATTACATTCTTATTCGCCCAACATGTGCAACCGAAAATGGGCAGAATTATGAAGGTTCGCAGAGAATTAAAACTACCGACTATTTTCAATTTAATTGGTCCACTAACCAATCCAATTTCCCTTGAAACGCAAGTATTGGGGATATACAGAAGTGATTTATTGGTTACATTTGCAGAAAGTTTACGAAAGTTAGGAAGAAAACGAGCAGTTGTATTAAATGGAGCAGGTGGTATGGATGAAGCTTCCTTACAAGGTGACAATCAACTAGTCATTCTACAGAACGGAAAGATTGAGGAAACTTCTCTCACACCAGACGATGTAAATTTACCCTATTATACGAATGAAAAAATACGTGGGGGCGATGCAAAGGAAAATGCAGCTATTTTATTGAATGTGTTAAAAGGAAAGAAGGGTGCATATCGAGATACAATCCTTTTAAATGCAGGAATCGGCATCTATACGGCAGGAAGAGCTGAAAGTATTGTTGAGGGAGTCAATTTAGCAAAGGAAAGCATTGACTCTGGAGCAGCGCTTCATAAGTTATCCCAATTAGTAGAAACAAGTAAAGAATTTGAAGGAGCTGGGATTTAAGTGACAACCATTTTGGATAAAATCATTGCAAAAAAAAGGGAAACGATTGAAAATTTATATAAACGAAAAGAAGAGCTAAAAACAAGAAATCAACATTTAAAAAAGAAGTCCTTTGTAGAAAAAATTAAACAAGCAGACACCTTAGCCATCATTGCTGAATTTAAGCGGGCATCACCTTCAAAAGGTGACATTAATATCGATAAAGATCCAACGGAACAAGCAAAAATGTATGAATTATATGGTGCTGATGCCATTTCAGTTTTAACAGATACACCTTTTTTTAAAGGGACATATGAAGATTTAGCTAAGGTTAGAGAAACGGTAAATTTGCCGATATTGTGTAAAGATTTTATTATCGATAAAATTCAAATCGACTTTGCCAAACATTTTGGTGCTGATCTTGTGTTATTAATTGCCGCAGCATTAGATGATGAAACACTCGATGAACTATATACGTACGCAACGAAATTAGGGCTTGAAGTATTGTTGGAGGTTCATAATGAAGAAGAATTGGATAGAGCTTTAAAAACAGACGCACAATTAATTGGGGTCAATAATCGGAATTTAAAAACCTTTGAAGTAACCCTTGAAACGACTGAAAAGCTGGCAAGAAAAATAAAAGAAAGTGGCAGATATATGGTTAGTGAAAGTGGTATATCTACATTTGAGGATATAGTAAAGGTTACTTCTTGTGGAGCTAATGCCATTTTAGTTGGTGAAACTTTTATGAAAGCTTCGGATCTTGAAAGCAAAATGAAAGAAATGAAAGTCGCTGTAAAGGCGGAGATAAAATGAAAGTGAAAATTTGTGGAATTACTACGAAGGAAGCAGCTGCATGTGCGGTAGAAAATGGAGTAAATGCACTCGGCTTTGTGTTTGCTGCTAGCAAAAGAAAAATCAACGCGGAACAGGCGAAAGAAATTATCAAAATACTTCCAACAAACATATTAAAGGTCGGCGTTTTTGTCAATGAATCTAAAAAAAATATAGAGAAAATTGTGAATGTTTCAGGGATTAATGCGATTCAGCTTCATGGCGATGAAACAGCAGACTTTGCTACTGATTTTTCTTTGCCAATTATTAAAGCATTTAGTATTTCATCACAGGCTGATTTACAACAAGTAGTCTCCTACCCATGTGATTATGCCTTACTAGATAGTCCAAAGGGGAAGTATCATGGCGGAAATGGAATAGCTTTCGACTGGAGTATTCTCAAAGATTATGACTTTGGTAATAAGAAAATTATTCTTGCAGGTGGGTTAAATGAAGATAATCTCATTGAAGCAGTAAATACAGCAAAGCCTTATATGGTCGATGTTAGTAGTGGAGTAGAGACCGATGGAAAGAAAGATCTAGTAAAAATAAAAAATTTCTTACAAATCGCAAATACAGTTCATATTTAAGAAAAGAGGGAGCTTAACATGACAGAAACATATGCATATCCAGATAATAAAGGACATTTTGGAATGTATGGAGGAAGATATGTTCCAGAGACATTGATGCAGGCAGTAACAGAGCTGGAAGCAGCATATAAGAAGGCACAAAAAGACGCTGCCTTCCATGAAGACTTAAATAAACTTTTAAAGGATTATGTGGGTAGAGAAACACCGCTCTATTTTGCAGAGAATTTAACAAAATATGCGGGTGGGGCAAAAATTTATTTAAAAAGAGAAGATTTGAATCATACAGGTGCCCATAAAATTAATAATTCTCTAGGGCAAGCTCTTCTTGCGAAAAGAATGGGAAAAAAGAAAGTGGTTGCGGAAACAGGAGCTGGACAGCATGGCGTAGCAACTGCTACAGCATGTGCACTATTAAACTTAGAATGTACGATTTTTATGGGGGAAGAGGATATTAGAAGACAGAAATTAAATGTATTTCGAATGGAATTATTAGGTGCAAAAGTAATAGGGGTTACTTCAGGGAGTGCCACACTTAAGGATGCTTGTAATGAAGCATTACGCTACTGGGTAACAAATGTAGTAGATACCCATTATATATTAGGCTCTGTAATGGGACCACATCCATTTCCAATGATGGTGCGTGATTTTCAAAGTGTCATTGGGATAGAAGCTAAAAAGCAATATATTGAAAAAGTTGGCAACCTACCTGAAGCAATTGTTGCTTGTATTGGTGGAGGAAGTAATGCGATGGGGATTTTTTATCCTTTCATTGAAGATGAAAGTGTCGCTTTATATGGGGTAGAGGCTTCAGGACATGGTCTTCATACAGATAAGCATGCTGCTTCTTTATCAAAAGGCAAACCAGGTGTGTTACACGGATCTTATATGTATTTACTGCAAAATGAAGATGGGCAAATTCAAGAAGCACACTCTATTTCAGCAGGTTTAGATTATCCTGGAATTGGTCCAGAACATAGTTTTTTACATGATATTGGACGGGCAACCTATGAGTCTGTTACAGATGACGAAGCCTTTGAAGCACTTCAGCTGCTTTGTAAAGTGGAAGGGATTATTCCAGCCTTAGAAAGTGCTCATGCAATTAGCTATGCGGTGAAACTGGCAGCTAAAATGAATAAAGAAGAAGGAATAATTGTTTGTTTATCTGGAAGAGGAGATAAAGACGTAAATACAGTTATGGAAAGAATGGAGGAGTAACAATATGATAACAATCGAAGCTGCCTTTAAAAAGACACTCGAAAAAGGAGATAAAGCATTTGTTCCATATATTATGGCTGGAGATGGAGGGCTGGAGACTTTAAAAGATAAAGTTCTCTTCCTTGAAGAAGCAGGTGCAACTGCCATTGAGCTCGGTATTCCATTTTCTGACCCAGTAGCGGATGGCCCTATTATTCAAGCGGCAGGTATCCGTTCGCTTGAAGCTGGAACGACTTTGAGAGGTGTTTTCGAAACAATTCAATCCTTTAGATCATTAACTAGCATACCCCTTGTCATAATGACCTATTTAAACCCAGTTTTAGCCTATGGACCAGAGTCATTTTTCCAAGACTGTGAAAAAGCAGCAATTAATGGATTGATAGTACCTGACTTACCAGTTGAAGAAGAAGTGCTACTAGAAGAACTAGCAGCAAAGCACAATGTAGAAATTATCCGATTAGTAACCCTAACAAGTCCTATCGATCGGATTGAAAATATTTCAAAAAAAGGAAAGGGATTTTTATACGCAGTTACAGTTACGGGTATCACGGGATCTAGAACAAACTTCCAAGCTCATTTAGGTGCTCATTTATTAAAGGTGAAGGAAGTTAGCCCAATTCCCGTCCTTGCTGGATTCGGAATTTCTTCGCCAGAACACGTTGCGAGCATGGCAGAATATTGTGATGGTGTTATTGTAGGGAGTAGAATCGTTGAACTATTTTCACAGAATAATTTAGATGAAATAAAAGCGCTAATTGCTGCAAGCAAAAAAGGAAATACATTATCTGCTATTTAAAATAACAAATTCTCCTTCATTCTAATACTTGAATGAAGGAGAATTTGTGTTTAAACCATTCCTCAATAAAAAGGACTGTTCCATAAAGTGAAACTTCCATCAGTGGGGGTTTTCCTTGATCCCCCACCTAGCTTCCTCGTATTCTCATAAGCTTGAGGGGGAGTCTTACTGTCCGTTAAGAGTGGGATAAATGGTTGGCCTATCAGTAAATTACTCTCCAAAATTAAGATTTTTATATAATTGTCTGTTTTCCTTAGTCAGCTCGTTAATAAGAGGTGACACAGCATACTGTTTAAAAGTAAATTCAGGAACAATGTAGGAAAAGTATCTTAGAATTGACTCGTTTTTTATCCGGAGCATCCTAAGGCTTCCCATAAAAACTTCTTTCTGGATGGCGTATTTAGAAACGATGGAAATTCCTAAATCAGCTTCTACCGATTCTTTAATAATCTGTGTACTGCCAAATGAGCGGATTATTGGAGGATGAAAGGCATGGTTTTGAAAAAAATGATTAACGATTTCTCTTGTTCCTGACCCTTCTTCTCTAAGTATCCAAGTTTCATCATATAATTTCTCTAAATCTACAGATGAAAGATGGGCGAACCGATGATTCTTGCTGACAATGACGACAAGTTCATCTTCTTTAAATGGAGTTATCGTTAAATGGGGATGGCTTTTTAAATTACTATCAATGATTCCTAAATCAATCTCTCCCCGAAGTAATTGGGCAATAACACGATTGGAATTTCTTATACTTATCATGGGATCATCGCGTTTTTCGTCCAATTTTAAATATTCAGCAATCACTTTTGGAAGTAAATACTCCCCGAATGTAAAGCTAGAACCAATGGCGAGAGGACGACTTTTCTTTTCTGAAAGATGTTCAATTAAATCATTCACTTCCTTGTACTCAGATAAAATCTTCTTTGCATGAAAATAGAATAGCTCTCCTGCTTTAGTAAGTTTTACATATTTATTCGTTCTGTCTAAAAAGGTAACATTATACTTTTTTTCAAGTGCTTTTATGGAAAGCGTTACTGCAGATTGAGTAATATGTAAGCTTTCGGCTGCCCTAGTAAAATTTAGTTTTTCAGCAACTGTTACGAAGGTCAATAAATGATAATCCAAAAAAACACGCTCCTTTATAAAACAATAGAATAGCTGATGCGAAAGCAAACTTTTAAAAATTAGATGGAGAGAATATTAAGAGTGTTCCAAAAAAAAGGAATAGGAAACTGATTCTATCTATTATTATACTAAAAACTAGCAAGGATAAATATATAAGTTGATAGAATTATTGAAAAATAATGAATATTTACTAAATTGATTTTTGTCTGTTTTTATTAATCATCCATATCTCCTAGTTTAAGAAGCATAGTTCGGTATTTATTTCGGAATTTTAAATATTTTTCTTGTGGAAAAAGCAAATAACCTCTATAATCAATAATGATTCTCAATATGAGTTATAGCAGAAAATGGAAACAAAACTATTTGATTTGAACATTTATCCCACTCTTAACGGGCAGTAAGACTCCTACCTCATGCTGGGTAAAATCAAAGAAGCTAGTGGGGGATAACTGTAACTGCCTATAAAGGTCCGATAAGTGCAACTAACTATCAGTTTGGCGTGAGGAAAAAACCCCATTGATGGAAGTTTTCTGTATAAGAATAAGGGGAGTTAAAAATAACTGCTTAAAGGGAACAATAGGAACAAAAAAATAGTTGACTAGAATGATACGAAAATCTAGAAAAGGATAGGTGTGAAGGAGAACAATCATGATTAAACGCTTTTTTTCATATTATAAACCTCATAAGAAATTATTTACGCTCGACTTTTCCAGCGCGATAGTCGTTGCATTATTAGAGCTCGCTTTTCCACTTGCGGTATCTTGGTATATTGATGAATTACTACCAGAAGGAAATTGGAGTTCCATTTTATCTGTAGGCGTAGGTCTGCTTCTATTATATGTAACAAGTACCTTTCTTCAATACATTGTTAACTATTGGGGACATAAGTTAGGAATAAATATTGAAACGGATATGAGAGGTCAATTATTTACCCATGTACAAAGACAGTCGTTTTCGTTTTTTGACAATACGAAAACAGGACATATTATGAGTCGGATTACCAATGATTTATTTGACATTGGAGAACTTGCTCATCATGGACCAGAGGATTTATTTATTGCTATTATGACTTTTGTAGGCGCGTTCTGGATTATGTTGACGATCAATGTAAAACTAGCAATAATCGTTATCTTTATCGTGCCGATCCTTGTTTGGCTCATTACATACTGTAATCGAAGCATGAATAAAGCATGGGGACAAATGTATGGAGATATTGCAGATGTAAATGCTAGAGTAGAAGATAGTGTATCTGGTGTGCGTGTTGTACAATCTTTTACAAATGAAGAGTATGAGATTTCTAGATTTACAGTTAACAATAGAAGATTCCGTAAAGCTAAAATTGGCGCATATAAAGTAATGTCCATTACCTCATCCTCTGTGTATATGTTAATGAGATTCTTTACATTAGTCGTTTTAGTATTTGGTGCCTGGTTAACTTTTAATGAACAAATGAAAATTGGGGAATTAGTATCCTTTATCCTTTTTGTGAATATATTACAAAAACCAATTGATAAAATTAGTGCAATATTAGAACTATATCCTAAAGGGATGGCTGGCTTCAAGCGCTTCTTAGACTTGTTAGATTCAGAACCCAAGATTCTAGATCGTAAAGATGCAATAGAGATAAACTCCTTAAATGGTGATATTGCATTAGCGGATGTAACCTTTAGCTATGACAGTAATCCTGTTTTAACAAACATTAATTTGTCCATAAATGCCGGAGAAACAATTGCATTTGTCGGTCCTTCTGGGGCTGGAAAGACAACTATTTGTTCTTTAATCCCACGCTTTTATGACGTAAATAGTGGAAGTATCAAAATTGATGGTATCGATATTAGAGATATGACGATGAAATCATTAAGGTCACAAATTGGAATTGTTCAACAAGACGTCTTTTTATTTACAGGCACGTTAAAGGAAAACATCGCCTATGGAAATTTAAATGCAACAGATGAAGAAATCCATGAGGCGGTTAGAAGAGCGCATCTCGAAGATTTAGTGCTTAAATTGCCAGATGGCTATGAAACGCAAATTGGTGAAAGAGGATTGAAATTATCAGGTGGACAAAAACAAAGAATTGCGATTGCACGGATGTTCTTGAAAAACCCACCAATTCTCATATTAGATGAAGCGACTTCTGCACTTGACACAGAAACAGAATTAATTATTCAAAACTCTTTAAATGAGCTAGCTAAAAATCGAACTACACTAATTATAGCTCATCGTCTTGCGACTATCCGTAATGCGGATCGTATTGTTGTAGTAACGGAAAATGGGATAGAAGAAGAAGGGAAACATGATGAATTATTAGAACGTAATGGTATTTTTGCTAATCTTCATCGTGTTCAATATCAACGCTAATTTTCGGGTCTGTACTTATAATAGTACAGACCCTCAGACTGTCGACAAACCCTGAATTTTAGAAATAGAGGTTTGTCTATAGTATATTTATTAGTCTCTTTGAATAGGGATGTTGCTTTTCGCTCCAGGGGCTCGCCCCGTGGAAAGCGAAGTGTATTCCGTCTGCGGGTGATCACCACAAACCTTCTTTCTTAAAATGAATAAAACCCCAAACAATTATACGAACTTCTCTTAGCATGTACGTATAATCGTTCGGGGTTATTTGGTTGAAAATACTTATGTCCCAGCTTATTTTACATCATAAAAAATACTGTTCTAATTATCCGATATGCGATATATTGGATATAAGTTTTTTGAATATTAAATCAGAAAGAGGGGCAAGTGGTTGAGACCAATTATTTTAGGGATATTTGCTGCGTTATTTTTTGCAGTCACATTTGTATTAAATCAGTCCATGGAAATAGGTGGAGGAAACTGGATATGGAGTGCATCCTTACGTTATTTTTTCATGGTTCCGCTATTGCTTGTAATAGTAGTGTGTCGAAAGAATGCATCGGCAGTTTGGCAAGAATTAAAGAAAAACCCAGTTTCTTGGATGCTCTGGAGTACAATCGGGTTTGGAATTTTTTATGGTGGAATTTGTTTAGCAGGTGCTTATGGACCAGGATGGCTTGTAGCAGGAACATGGCAGATCACGATTATTTCTGGAACACTTCTGGCACCTTTATTTTATGAGGAAAAAATGAGAAGAGATGGAAGTATTCAAATAGTAAGAAGGAAAATCCCCTATAAAAGTCTATCCTTTTCCATATTAATTGTTTTAGGTGTCATTATTATGCAATTAGAATTCGCTGTATCCATTTCGTTAAAGGAGGCTTTATTTTGTTTTATACCAATTCTTATCTCAGCATTCGCTTATCCATTAGGTAATCGGAAAATGATGGTGATTTGTAATGGGAGGCTAGATGTTTTTCAACGTGTATTAGGGATGACAATTGCAAGCATTCCTTTTTGGCTCGTATTATCGCTTATTGGTACGTTTACTGTAGGGATACCCGGAAGGCAGCAAATTATCCAATCTGCTATAGTTGCCGTATTTTCTGGGATAATTGCGACAATATTATTTTTTGCAGCAACTGACTTAGTGAAGGACAATATGGTTAAATTAGGTGCAGTAGAAGCAACACAATCATTGGAAATCTTATTTGCTTTAATAGGAGAAGTTTTATTTCTTTCCGCTCATTTACCGAGTCCAGTAAGTTTTTTTGGAATTAGTCTGGTTATGGTTGGAATGATTTTTCACAGTGTATATTCGAGTAAGAAAATACACATAAATAGTAGCGTGGAAGCATCATGATGTTCTTTAGAGTATTCGTTAATAATTTGTTAAGATTCTTAAGGTTTATTAAGTTTATTTGGAGTTATCGGAATTTTTTACTTTTTCCAATAGAATCGTTATACTATGTTAATGAGTAGGAATAGATATTTACAAATTTAGAAGTTTGATTTAGTTAGTCCGAAATAAGTTGATTTTTAGGTGCATCGTGGTTTGATTAAGAAGTCATAAAGGTAAATTTACGGAATTTCATACATAGTAAATGTAAGGACAAAGGCTGCTTTGTTTTAAAAATCAAACTTAAGGTAACAAAACGGATAGATATAGAGCCTTTAAGAATACGGTATTCTGACAGTCGTGTTTTTTGGCTATCACTTCTAAAATTAATGATTAGGAGGAAAAGCAAAATGACAAAGAAGTTAGAAGAGAAAGAGATTAAATTAATTGCACTGGATATGGATGGTACGTTATTAAACGAAAAAGGTGAAATTCCGGAGGAGAATAAAAAAGCAATTAAAGAGGCTCATGATCAAGGGGTGCATGTAGTATTAAGTACCGGTAGATCCATTGCGACCTGTAGAGATCATGCGAAAAGCCTTTTATTAAAAACCTTTTTAGTAACAGTGAACGGTAGTGAAATATGGGATATGAATGGGAATTTAATCGAAAGAAATCTTGTAGACGCTACCCATATTCAATGGATGTGGGAATTAGCACAGCAGCATAAAGCAAATATGTGGGCAGCTAGTTGTGATCAAGTATGGATAGATAAAATGCCTGAAGATGTAAGTAAATCAGAATGGCTTAAATTTGGCTTTCACATAGAAGATGATCAAGTCCGTGAACAAGTTTTAAACAGTTTAAACGAGAAAAACTGTTTTGAAATTAGTAATTCATCACCAGTTAACATTGAGGTAAATGCATTAGGTATAAATAAGGCAAGAGGGCTCAAAAAAGTATGTGAGCTATTACATATCACAATGGATCAAGTATTAGCAGCTGGGGACAGCCTAAATGATATTAGCATGATTAAAGAAGCTGGGATAGGGGTAGCAATGGGAAATGCTCAAGAAATTGTAAAACAAACAGCAGATGTTGTGACTTTAACGAATAATGAAAATGGTGTTGCATACGCGATTAGAAAATGGGCATTAAAAAAGGAAGTTGCCGAAGTAAAAAAATAATCCATTCTAATTGTCATACTGAAATATGTTTTTCTCACTAGTGTTGCATAAATATTGTCGCAATTTTCAGTCTCATTATCCTCCTTGTTTAGAGCCAAAAAGGTAAATACCTATTCAAAGGTGGCTCCATCCATTTGGGTTTTTTTTACAATTAGACTTGTGCGACAACAACAATTTGCTTATTAAGGGATGGCTTTCCCTTCAATCTTTCGAAGCCAGATATGGGCTGGTTTCCACAATGCAGCCCTTAAATAACGGCTAATTTGTAAGGTTTTTCGCTTACTTCTTGTTTCAAGTTGTACGAGAACATGTAGGCAAAAAACAATCAGTGCGATAAACACTTGGTTTTGAATCGCCCATTCACTTTGACCGTAGAACTTTTTGATGCTGAGATGCTGTTTGATCCATTTAAAGAACAACTCAATTGCCCACCGTGATTTGTACATCTCTGAAATTTCTTCGGCACTCAAATCAAAACGATTGGTAATTAAATGCAGTTCATTTCCTTTTGAATCCATCACTTTTAGAAGACGAAAGTAATTTTCAGCACGGTTTTGAGTCGTACCAATCAACACCATTTGATCTGACAAAACAGCTGAATTCTCGGGTAGTTTAAAATTATAAACTTCCCGTATGACTGCGTTTTTCCGTAGCCTTGAAAGAAAAAAGTAACCATCATCTGTCATTCGGTCAAAGCGCTCGTAATCTAGGTAGCCACGGTCAAACACATACATGCATTCTTTATCATCAACCATGATTTCAAGCTGACCACGATCATGTTCTTTTGCCGTTGTTAAAACAGCCTTTTCAGGATAGGAACTCCCTTTTTCCATAAACACAAGTCTCAAATGCAACTTGACACCCGCTTTTGTTTTGCGGAACTTTGCCCATTTATGATTGGTCAAATTAAGTGGCAATGTGCTTGAATCAATGATTTTTAACGGCATAATAAGCTTTGTATAATGTGTTTTTGCATGAATTTGTGCGACTAAATCAAGGAAAAGCCTTTGAAATAAATCTGGATTTATACCGTTTAATCGGCGTGAGAGCTGAGAAATACTGATTGAATCAAGATCAATGCCTTTTTGTAGTTGGTCGTCGAAAAGACAATCGCTTAGCTCATGCAAACTTTCGACTTCTTGTAGCTGTGCAAAAAGGAGTAATTTTAGAAATGAGTCTGTTTTTAGTTTTTTCGTATAGTAATCTAATTTCAACGTTTTCACGGTTTCTTCAAAAAGTTGAAGATTTATTGGTGAAAACCATTGTCCAAATGAAGTTTTTCGTGTAATCTTGTCCATGTGTTGGTCCTTTTTTAGTGGATTTGGACGGGTTACCACCTGACTTATCCATTATAAAGGACTTTTTCTTTGCATAAAATAATAAAATTGAACATTTTAAGTATTTTTAATAGTGAAAATAAATTAATGCAACACTAGTGATTATTAATAAATTTCAAAAAACGATTGAAACGATTGAAAAAACTGCTTATAATTAGTAAAAAGAAAACGGAACGAAGCGAAAGGACTAGTATGTGAGTAGCTTTCATAAAAGAGAGTGGAGTTTATAAGCTGAAAGACTTCATGATGAAAGTACACAGAACCTACCTTTCAAGTCCTATTAAAGTAGGCGCATCTCTTGCGTTATCAGACAGAGTGGAATCAATATTTTTATTGATTCAATTAAGGTGGTACCACGGAAAGCCCTTTTTCGTCCTTTGTTTAGGATGGAAAAGGGCTTTTTTATTCCATTGAAGCAGGTTTAATAAAGTACGGAGGAAATAGAATGGAGAAGAAAAGAATTGTCGTAAAAATTGGCAGCAGCTCTTTAACGGATTCAAAAGGAGCTATCGATCAATCTAAACTAAGTGACCATATCGCAAGTATTGCAAATTTAAGAAATAAAGGCCATGAAGTCCTTTTAGTGTCTTCAGGAGCAGTGGCTGCTGGCTTTGCAAAGCTCGGTTATCCTTCAAGACCGGTGACATTGAAAGGGAAACAGGCTGCAGCAGCAGTTGGTCAAAGCTTATTGATTCAAAGCTATAATGAACAATTAAGTAAGTTTGGAATAGTTCCAGCACAAGTCCTCATTACGCGAAATGATTTTTCTAAGCGGGATCGGTACCGAAATGCTTATTCTACATTGACTGAATTGTTAGAAAGAAGCATATTGCCAATTATAAATGAAAATGACACAGTATCAGTAGAAGAGTTAACGTTTGGAGACAATGATATGTTATCAGCTCTTGTTAGTGGGCTTATCCATGCTGATCAGCTAATAATTCTAACAGATATTAATGGGTTATATGACAAGAATCCAAAAGAAGACTCCTCTGCGAAACGAATCAATTATTTGCCGGAAATTACGGAAGAATGGAAGACTGCTGCAAAAGGTTCTGGCTCTAAGGTTGGTACAGGTGGCATGAAATCAAAGCTGATTGCAGCGGAAACGGCTAATACTTTAGGAGTAAAGGTTTTTATTGGAAAAGGGGAAGGGGAAAATAAGTTAATCGATATAATGGAGGACAAAGGTGATGGAACTTATATTGGTTCTGCTGCTTTAACATCGATAAATAGTAATCGTCAATGGATTTCCCTCCATTCTACTGTAGAAGGAAGTCTATATGTCGATGAAGGGGCAGAAATAGCTCTAATGAATAATGGCAGTAGCTTGCTGCCAGCAGGTATTTATAAAGTGGAAGGTTTCTTTGAAAAAGGAAATGTTGTGGAAGTGTATGGAGTAAATGGCGTTATCGGAAAAGGGGAAGTACTTTATTCTTCTGAAGAACTAAAAGAAATTATTTTACAAAGGGCAGAAGAACAAAAAATAGAAAAACATCCAAAATTGGAAGTCATTCACCGTGATAAATGGGTGAAAATGTGAAATGGGAGAGATGAAAAATGGGCGAGGTTTATCAAAAAGGCAAATTAGCGAAGAAAGCAAGTTATCAATTACTAAATTACACAACCGATGAGAAGAATGAGGCATTACTACTAATCAGCAATCAATTAATAGAAGAGAAAGATTTAATTATAAAAGAGAATAAAAAAGATCTTCAAAGTGGGGCAGAAAATGGTTTATCGACTTCCATTTTAGATCGTATCATGCTTGACGAAAAGCGAATTGAGGATATGGCTTCAGCACTAAAGGAGTTGGTTAAGCTTAAGGACCCTGTTGGCGAAGTAGTAGAAGAAATGGAAAAAGAAAATGGACTGAAAATAAGGAAGAAAACTGTCCCAATTGGTGTGATGGGGATGATTTATGAGGCAAGACCTAATGTCACGATAGATGCAGCGAGCCTTGCGCTGAAAACAGGAAATAGTATTGTCTTAAGAGGTAGTTCATCTGCAAAACATTCTAATATGGCACTAGTTAACACGATTCATAGAGCGCTTGATAAATCTGTACTGCCAAGAGATGCTGTGCAGTTGATTGAAGATACGAGCAGAGAAACAGCGAAGGAACTCTTTCATTTAAAGGAATTTTTAGATGTGTTAATACCTCGTGGGGGAAAAGGATTAATTGACACGGTAGTAAAAGAAGCTACTGTTCCAGTCATTGAAACAGGTGCTGGAAATTGTCATTTATTTATTGATGAAACAGCAGATAGGGAAATGGCATTTAATATTAGTCTAAACGGAAAAACCCAGCGTCCGTCTGTTTGTAACGCTTTAGAGACTATTTTGATAGAAAAAAATTGGTTTGATCAATACGGATTGTCTCTCTTAGAGGCACTGCATAATAATGCTGTAGAGATTTATGGAGATAATACAGTGTGTTCCTCTTTTTCTTTTGCAAAAGAAGCAACAGTAGAAGATTGGTATACGGAATATTCCGCTTTAAAGATTAGTATAAAGGTAGTAGAGGATGTTATAGATGCAATCAGCCATATTAATACTTATGGCACAAAGCACTCGGAAGCAATTATTACCGAAAACAAAGAGAATGCCGAGCTATTTTTGTCAGGAGTAGATGCCGCCGCAGTCTATCATAATGCTAGTACGAGATTTACAGATGGATTTGAATTTGGCTATGGGGCAGAGATTGGCATAAGTACGCAAAAGCTTCATGCGAGAGGTCCAATGGGGCTAAATGCATTAACATCTGTTAAATACTTTATTTATGGAGATGGCCAAGTTAGAAAATAACTGCATTTTATCCCCCACTTAACGGATAGTAACCGTAAGCTTCTGAGAATACGAGGAAGATCAACTGTCCGTAAAGGTCCGATTGGTTCAACTAACCATCAGTGGGGGATGACGGAAAACCTCCACTGATGGAAGTTTCACTTTATCTTATAAAATGTTTGATGCAACAGGACATATCATACTTTATTAAGATTGGATGATGATAGTGCAGTATTTAAGTATTTTATTACCAATTTTCTTTATTTTTTCAGTTGGATTCATTGGACAAAAAATGCTTCATATTGATATAAAATCCGTTTCGGCTGTTTCTGTTTATTTGATGACACCATTGTTGTCATTTAGTGTATTTTATGAAACAACTTTTACAATGGACTATTTGTATATGACTCTTTATGCCTTAACTTTAGTATTAGCTATTGTTGCAATTGTTTCTATCATTGGTTATTTTAGGGGTTATTCGGTAAGAAAGACATGTGGAATGATCTTATCCTCTGCATTTATGAACAATGGCAATTATGGCACACCACTTGTTTTATTTGTTTTCGGTGAGCCAGGATTGCATTATGCTGTTATCCTGATGGTTATTCAGCAATTAATTATGGTAACGATAGGTGTCTACTATGCAGCAAAAGGCTCTGTGGAAGACGGGAATGGTAAAGACACATTAACGAAAGTACTTAAAGTACCAGTTATGTATGGGGCTATACTAGGTGCCTTTTTTCATTTCTTCCATATTCCTGTTGGAGAAACGATGCTTGAAGCGATTAAATTAGTTGGGAATGCAGCTATTCCGACAGTGATGCTTGTTTTGGGAATCCAGCTTGCTAATGTAAGTGTAAAAAATATTGCTTATCGGCCTTTATCCATTTCTTTGTTTTTAAAGTTGATTGTATCTCCAGTTATTGCATGGCTGTTGACATTTATTTTGCCAGTAGATGAGATGTTAAAGCAAATAATGGTCTTACTAGCTGGAATGCCAGCAGCAGCGAATACGACACTCTATGCTGTCCAATATGGAACAGAACCAGATTTTGTTTCCAGTGCCACCTTTTTTAGTACAATTGCAAGTTTAATAACTTTACCGGTTATTTTGTCCTTGATTTAATATATTTCTCCATAAAATCTCCATATTTTATAGATATGATTATGTTATAAATGGAGGGATGATAAAATGGGATTGTTACAATTACTTACGTTACTAATTTGTCCATTAATGATGCTATTTTGTATGAAAGGCATGTTTGGACACAACAAGCATCATCATTCACATACATCAAAAGATTTGGATGATAGAGTAAAAAGCCTTGAGTTGGAAAATGGAAAGTTGAGAAAAGAAATCGATACTCTTTCAACGATTGAGAGAAAAGAATCATAGAACAATAGAATGGAATTTATCCCAATTTTAACGGGCAGCTTATCCATCAGTGCGGGATAAGGGAGGTTGGGATATAATCATTCTAGCTAAAGATAAACCAAAACTATTATACGAACATGCTAAAAAAGGTTCGTATAATAGTTTTGGTTTTTTTCTTTGTTTTTAAAAGGGTGTTCCATGAAGTTTATTACCATTACCCGCAGCCGGAATACACTTCGTTTTCCGTGGGACTTGCGCTGACCCGCTTAGAGCAATGGAACGAACTAGTTCTTACATATGACTACATTTAAAAGCACAAATAACCAAACCAAGTATGCGAAAGCAACCATTATTTAATAGTTAATTAGGGATTATTCGTCTTTACAGAGTATCTATTTAGTTCATTATGTCCCAGTCCCTTTCCTATTTATAAAGAAATCTGCACGATAATTGCACATATATAAAGTACTCTAATTATGGACATAACCAAGTTAGGAAGGATGATAATCATGATTAGAAGGAAAATTATATTTAGTCTAGTATCTTTAGTAGCAATGTTTGCCTTAGCTGCATGTACTGGGAAAGATGATGCAGCTCCAAAAGGTGATTCAAGTTCTAATATGATGGAAGGTCATGAGGGAATGAATCATGCAGGTACAAGTGATGTTCCGGAAGGTCTAAAAGAAGCTCTGAATCAAACTTATCCAGTAGGTTCAAAAGCTATTATCCATGCAGATCATATGCCGGGAATGAACGAAGCTGAAGCTACCATTTCTGGTGCTTTCGATACTACTGTTTATACAATAACTTATACGCCTTTAAATGGGGGGGAGAAAGTAGAAAATCATAAATGGGTCATTCATGAGGAAATCGAGAATGCTACAAATGACAGCTATCAAGCAGGAGACGAAGTCATAATAAATGCTGAACATATGGAAGGGATGGATGATGTCACAGCAACTATTGATTCAGCAGAAGAAACAACTGTTTATATGGTAGATTATCAAGATACGGAGACAGGGGAGGATGTTACTTATCATAAATGGGTAACAGAAAGCGAATTGTCACAAGTAGAATAACTAATAATCCCCCTCTCTCAAAATAAATAATCAAAGAGGGAGGGGGATTATGATACTGTTAAAAATAGGTAGTGAAAGTACTAATGCATACAATATCAATCCTGATCTGTCCATTTATAGCCAACACCCCAAACAGTTTGTAAATAAGTATCTGCAGGAAATCCTGTTTTTCGCAGCTTGTCCCGTAGGTTGCGAATATGAGAATCAATGGTTCGGTCTTCTGTTGATACATCATATCCCCAAATGGTTGTAATTAAATGCTCTCTTGAAAACACCAAGTTTTGATTGGATAAAAATAAGGTTAATAAGGAAAATTCTTTTGGTGTAAGGACAATTTCCTGTCCATTAAAAGTTACTTGGAAGGAGTTTTTGTCTAATTTGAGACCTTTAAAGATAATTTTTTTTGAATCTGTTTTCAATCTACGTAAAACGGCATTTATTCTTGCAACCAATTCTTCTTCATCGAATGGTTTTGCGATATAATCATCAGCTCCATATTCTAGCCCTTTAACTATATCGGCTTTTTCGCTTCTTGCTGTCAACATAATGATAGGGGTATTCCAGTTCTTCCTTATTTCTCTACAAGTTTCCAAGCCATCCATCTCTGGCATCATAACATCTAATAGAATTAAGTCTATCTCATTGGATTCGATAAAGTTGATAGCGTCCATTCCTGAATTGCATTTGATGCATGTATAGCCTAATGGAGACAAGTATAAAGATAATAAATCTAGCATAATCGGTTCATCATCCACTAGTAATAAAGTTTTCATTTTTCATTCTCCTTAAAAATAATTTCAAATTCGGTACCTATCTGTTCCTGACTTTTTAAGGTAATTTCAGCTCCGTGCGCATGAACTAGCTCTTGAACAATGGAAAGTCCTAAACCAGTGCCACCAAGCGATCTTTTTCGTGATTTTTCCACGCGATAGAATCTGTTAAATATATAAGGAATATCTTTTTCAGGAACTCCCTTTCCGTTATCTCTGATTAAGAAATGAATCGTTTTCTTCTCTTTCCAAACCTTCAATTCTACTAAACCACCAGTTTTTGAATATTTTATGGCGTTATCTAATAAGTTCAGGAGAATTTGTTCGAGTCTAATCGGGTCGGCATGTAAATTTAAGCTGCTTGGATTGTGAACATTAAATATCATGTTTTTTTCATTAATAGCAGGTGTGAGCTTTCGTTCAAGTCTTTTTAGAAAAATACTTAAATCAATTTTCTCTTTTTTTATGACAAATGAATTTTTATCTATTTTAGCCAGCTCAAATAAGTCTTGAATTAATAGATTCAACCGATTTATTTCTGTCACAATAATCGCTAAGTATTTCTCCCGTTCGTCTGTAGGAGGATTCTGTTTTAGAAGGATATCTGCATATCCCTTTATATAGGTTAATGGTGTTCGAAGTTCATGAGAAATACTCGCTAAAAATTCATTACGCTCTCTTTTTAAATAGTTTAAATCAGTTGCTAGTGTTTCAATAGAAGTGGCTAATTCACCTAATTCATCTGCTGATTTCTGTGGTAGGGTGACAGCGAAATTTCCTTTGTTGATTTGAGAGGTTGCTTCTTTCATTTGAATTAAAGGCTTGGTAATACCACGCGATAAGAAAATGATAATAATAATGGTAATAAAAACAGAGATGAAGCCTATTAAAAGAAAATGTTTATTTAAACTTTGAATGAGATTATGTACCGACTCAGTATCCTGAAACATAAATACATAACCACTTGTCTGTCCATTAATCTTTATGGGACTCATTGTAGAAATAACCGGTTCTTGCCGCCAATTCCCTTCCGCGATTTTCCCTTTGTATGGAATATCACCAAATTCTTTTTTTATATATTTATCATATGAATGGTTAGTTATGGACGAACTAAGTATATTCTTTTTTTCATCTGTAATTACTACGTCCGTGTTTGATTCAGATTCCATCAAAATAACATGTTCGATTATTTCTTTGTTAAAATGCTTTTCTAATACAGTTCGATGTGAGTTTCCTCTTGATTGTAGAGCATTTAATTCCTCCTTTACTCTATTTTCCACAACTGCTTCATGTAATAGGAAGAGCATAAAGGTAATAAGTCCGAAAATAATGCAAAAAAATATGATTCCAATTTTTATTGAGAGTTTCTTCATCGTCTATCTCCTAATATTTCAGCTACTTTCTCAAGTATAAAGGATAAATTTCAAGATTTTATGGAGAAATATGAAATTTTTATAGAGGGTATTAATAGTTTGAAAGCAAAACAAGACTCACATTGCTTCTTAAAAGCAATGGAGTCTTGTTACACATAAAGAAAACTTCGGTCAGTGGGAAAATATCCAATAGAAAAAAACTTGCTTAATGAATGGCAGATTTAGAGAATTTCCCACCATGTGCTTCTTGTGTATCCATAATTGTAATAAATGCATTTGGGTCAATTTCTTGAACAATGCTTCGAAACTTTGCTACCTCTAATCGGGTAAACACTACATATAATACTTCTTTTTCCTGATCCAAATAGCCACCTTTTCCTTTAAGCTTTGTTACTCCTCTTCCTAGCCGGTCAGAAAGTGCTTGGGCAATTTCTTCATATTCATCCGAAATAACCATCGCAGCTTTTGTATCATCAAATCCTTGAATAACCGCATCAATTGCTTTACTTGCAATATAATAGGTAAGAATTGAAAACATTGCTTGTTCCCAACCTAAAACAAAACCAGCCCAAGAGAAAATGAAGACATTAATAAACATCACAAATTCTCCAACAGAAAAGGGGATTTTTTTAGTAAGCAGGATGCCTAATATTTCTGTACCGTCTAATGCCCCTGAATTTCTAATGACAATGCCAACACCTGCACCTAGCAATAACCCACCAAAAACTGTAGCAAGTAGCGGCTGGGTGGTAATTGGTTCAAAGTGTTCAAGCAAAAACTCAATGATTGCGAGCATAATGATTGAATAAAGGGAAGAAATACAGAAGTTTTTCCCAATATATTTATAGCCAGCAAATAAAAAAGGTAGGTTGATAATAAAGACAAGGATTCCGAAGTTTAAGCCATAACTATATTTAAGAATCAGTGAAATTCCAATAACTCCACCATCAATAATTGTATTTGGAGCTAAAAATAAATCAATTGCGATTGCTGCAAAACCTGCACCTATTGTTAGCATCAAATATCGAATGATTAAGTGGGCGGTACTTTCTTTTTTATGGGTTTTTACCATGAGTAGATCACCTTTCAACAAACTTTATTAAAAAAATTATCTCATTCTTAGCGGACAGTTAGACTCCCCCTCAAGCTTAGGAGAATGCGAGGAGGATAGGTGGGAGATCAACTAACTGCCCGTTAAGATCCGATTGGTTCAACTAACCATCAGTGGGGGATGACGGAAAAAAAACACTGATGGAAGTTTCACTTTATCATTTTATATAGTATCAGAAAAAAAACGATAAAAAAATTTAGAAGAACAAATAGTATTTAATATTGCATAATAACAATTCGAACGATACAATATTAACATAGTACATTTTAATTCTAGGTAGGTGAAATTATGTTTAACAGAGAGTTAGTAAAAGGTAGTACATCCTTAATACTTCTTCAGTTATTAGCAGAAAAGGAAATGTATGGATATGAACTAGTGAAAGAGATGGAGAAAAGAAGTGACTATTCCTTGCAAGTCAAAGAAGGGACATTATACCCAGCGCTACATAAATTAGAAAAACAAGAATATGTGAAATCTTTCTGGAAGGAATCAGAAAAGGGGCCAGCGAGAAAGTATTACCAAATTACAGTGGCTGGTGAGCAAATATTAGAGCAAAAAACAGCGGAATGGAAAAACTTTGTGCAAACGATTGATAAAGTCATTGGGAGAAAAGGCGTATGATTGCTTCAAAAGAATCCTACATGCAACAGCTGCGGGATTTACTAAAAGAGCATGAACAATCAGAAGAAATATGTAGGGAATATGAACTTCATCTAGCGGATATGTTAGAAGATATTGTTTTAGAAAAACAATATACAGAACAAGAAGCAATCACCATCGCAATAGAAAGATTAGGATTCCCAAAGGAAATTGCTGCATTGTATCAAGAAGAGCTAACGATGACTGCCAAAAAAACGCAATGGAACTTCTTTTTTGCAAATTTGTTTTTCTTTGTAGGAGGTATTGGGTTGACGGTAATTTATCATCACCTATCTAATCCAACAATCAGCAAATTATGGTTATTCCTAACAAGTATTCCGTTTTTTCTTATTATACTTTATTTATTCTTTTGGCTTTTGCTTGGATATGAAGTGGGCAAGGAATTTGGACTTGGCGGAAAAAAACTATTAATGAAGACCTTTTGCATTTCGTTAGTTCCTAATCTTTTACTTATGTGTTCCGTTGTCTTTAAGATCATTCCGTCAACAATATTTGATCCATTATTAACACCAGAATTTATCCTTATCTGTATTTCTTTTACGATTATGTTATATCCAATATGTTTTCTCGCATTTCGCTATGGAACAACGAGATCGGTATAAGTTGTTCTTTTGCATACTACCTAGTATTACTGTGCAATGAAATTCTATTTATTTTTTATTTGACTATATAGAATAACTATGTAAGGGGAGAATAAAATGAACAAGAAAAATTTTATTTATTTCATAGGTTGTTTTTTACTTGCAATTATTGCTGAAGTGACATTGTTTACAGAGACAATCGGTATTTCTCTTAGTATTTTTGTTGTTGTCTTTTATGTTTTTTATTTTTATCTAACGAGGAAACAAACACATACACATCGTCTAATAGGCATTTACATATTCGTATGCATATGGTTACTAACATTATCATTTGTTTTTATTGGTAATCCTTATTTTTATCCCTTAAATCTTTTAGTTGTTTTTATTTTAATTGGATTTCACACTGTGTTAATTACAAGTCCCGCTTTTCTTCATTGGAGTAATATAGACGCCTTTCTTTATATTCAAAAGAAAGTATCTTCCTTTTTTAAATTAGGAAAATATTTAACCTTTCTTGTTCGAAAATCGGTAAAAAGACGTGCCAATGAAAGGGATTATGTAGCAATGAAAAGAATATTATTAGGAATTGTTATTGTTATGCCAATTTTGATAATACTGATTTTCCTGCTCAGTATGTCAGATCAGCATTTTAGTACGATGGTCGAAACAATAATTACCTGGCTTGTTTCTTTTAAAGTAGATGAAATAAGTACGTTAATACGAATTGGTTTTATCTTTGTTTTTCTATTACTATTAATGAAAACAATTAGTAAGAAGTCGATTATCATCCCAAAAGAGAGAAAGGTTAAACAAGGAAGATGGGAACAAGCAACTTTATTAACAATTTTACTTTCTATTAATGGACTGTATATATTTTATACCGTCATACAATTTCAATATTTCTTCAATGATGTATTAATAAATGGTTTCACCTATGCAACCTATGCGAGAAGGGGGTTCTTTGAACTTATTATCGTAACAGTTATTAATATATCCATTATTTTATTAGTAAACAGATTTGCTAAAAACCGTACTCTTTTCTTAAAAATAGTTTTATCCTCTTTAATTGTTTTTAGCTTTATCATTCTTTTGTCTGCTCATTTACGATTGTCTTTATATGAACAGGCGTATGGCTATACGTATTTACGTTTGTTTTCTCATTCTTTCATTATCTTTTTAGCGGTATTTTTCTCGTTTACACTAATAAAAATTTGGGTGGAGAAACTTCAACTTATACGCTTTTTCTTATTGTTGTCCCTATTATATTATTGTGGACTAAATGTAATGGATATCGATCGATTAATCGTCAGCAAGAATTTGCAGCGCTTTGACGAAACAAATTTAATTGATTTTTCCTATATAGATGCATTATCATATTCAACCATTCCAGTTTTAGTGGATTATTACGAAAGCAATCCGGAAATGAAAAGTGTAAAACATTTATTGCTTGCTAAAAAGGAACTCCTTCAGCAGAAGAAACAAAAATGGCAGAGCTATAATATTGTGGAAGACCGTGCTAGAAAGTTGCTTGGAAAAATCGATTTTGATAAGAAAATTTCTGAAAATCAAAATGTAAAAAATAACAATTAGAGGAAGAATAATTATTTTTTTATGACCCGTATCTTTTTCGCTATCTCAAACGTTCTATATATAAACAGTAAAAGGAGGGATGTATTAATGAGGAGGGAAATACAAAATATAGACGATTTATATCAAAAACTTGATCATTATTGCAAGTACCTTTCGCTGGATAAATGGGAGCGGGAAGATTTAATCCAGGATGCTATTTTAAAAGCGCTGGAGAATTATAAAGAGAAAGATATTACACCTGCTTTGCTTAAAAAAATTGCCAATAATCAATTGATTGATAAGATAAGAAAAAAGCAAGAAATGATTGGAATCAAAACAAACGAAACAGGAATAGAAAAAAACAGTTTAACTTCCATGATGCTGGCAGAATTACTAGCTGAAAAACTGACATTTAAACAAGGAATTGTTTATATGCTCGTAGAAGGATTTCAATTTCGCTTAAAAGAAGTTGGCGAATTGTTAAATATGACAGAAACTGCTGTGAAATCGATATTATTTCGGGCCAGAAATCAAGTGAAAAAAGAAAATACAATAGTGAAAGTTCCTTATGATGAAAATAAGGAAATCATTCGAAGCATGTACTATGAAGTACTAAAGAAAGAAGATCCAGCTATTCTAATTAATTCTATCTATAAAGACATCATTTTAGTGAAAAAAGCGAAAAAATATTTGTCTCACCAAACAATGCTTATGGCAGCTTAAAAAAATTATCGGTACGGGAGGCTATAAAAATGAGTACAATTCCTTATGTAATTGAACAATCAGCAAATGGAGAAAGATCCTATGATATTTATTCACGGCTTTTGAAGGATAGAATTATCATGCTTGGGGATGAAATCAATGACCAAGTAGCTAATAACATTGTGGCTCAACTGCTATTTCTCGCAGCAGAAGATCCGGAAAAAGATATTTCTTTATATATTAATAGTCCTGGTGGCTCAACTTCTGCTGGCTTTGCTATTTATGATACGATGCACTATATTAAACCAGATGTTCGTACAATTTGCACAGGCATGGCTGCATCCTTTGGGGCGTTACTGCTTCTCGCAGGTGCGAAAGGAAAAAGATATGCTTTACCGAATAGCGAAATTATGATACATCAGCCGCTTGGAGGAACGAGGGGACAGGCGACCGAAATTGAAATATCAGCGAAAAGGATATTAAAGTTGAAAGAACATATTAATCAAATTATTGCAGATAAAACTGGTCAAACTATTGAAAAAATTGCCAATGATACGGAAAGAGATTATTTTATGAGTGCAGGGGAAGCCAAAAATTATGGGATTGTGGATGAGATAATTACTGCAAAATAAAAAAGGAAGAAGGTATCCGTTTATTAGTGGATGCCTTTTTTAATGCTTTTAAGGGAACTAGCGCCTAGTCTCTTTTCATGTATAATAGAAAGAGAAAATAAAATATTAGGTTGGAAAGTTAAAGGTGGCAAAATGGAAATTGTAACAGTGCAAATTGAAACACCATTTGAAAAAAATTTACTAAATGGTAATCCCTTAATATATAAAGACGCTATTGCGACTAACCTTGATTTAGAAGAAGGGCAAATTATAGATGTTGTAACGAAAAAGAATAAATTTATCGGCAGAGGCTATTACGCCATTCAAAATAAGGGAATTGGTTGGATTTTAACTAGAGAAAAGAACAAGTCAATTGACCGTACTTTTTTTGAAGAACAATTAAAGAAAGCGATTGATAAAAGAGTTACCTATTTTAAAGATACAGAAACAACTGCTTTCCGTATTTTTAATGGGGAAGGCGATGGAATAGGCGGATTCTCTGTAGATCTCTATCAAAATTATCTTCTAATACAATGGTATAGTATTGGAATATACAAATACAAAAGCTTGATTGTTGAATCTTTACTGCACCTCTTAGATGTGGAGGGAATTTATGAGAAAAAAAGATTTGACGATAATGGAACTTATATGGAAGATGATGATTTTGTCGCTGGGAAAAAGGGCGATTTTCCAATCACTATTTTAGAAAACGGTGTTAAATATTCGGTGAATTTAAATGAAGGTGCAATGACAGGGATTTTTTTAGATCAAAAAGATGTTCGTAAAACTATCCGTGATAAATACGCGAGAGGAAAGAATGTCCTTAATACCTTTTCCTATACAGGTGCATTTTCAGTCGCGGCAGCTGTTGGTGGCAGTGTATCGACAACGAGTGTCGATTTAGCAAATCGGAGTAAACAAAAAACAGCGGATAATTTTCTGTTAAATGGAATCGACGTATCCAAGCAAAAAATTATGGTAGAAGATGTTTTTCATTATTTTAAATACGCTGTAAAGAAACAACTTTCCTTCGATATGGTTATATTAGATCCACCAAGTTTCGCTCGTTCAAAAAAGCATACGTTTCGAGCTGCAAAAGACTATACGAATTTATTAAGGGAAGCAATTGCCATTACGAATCAAAATGGAATTATTGTTGCTTCCACTAATTGTGCAACCTTTGATATGAAAAAGTTCAGAAGTTTTATTGAAGCAGCTTTTAATCAGCAAAAAGAAAGGTATCAAATTGTTGAGCAATTCGGCTTACCCAATGATTTTGCGAATATTAAAGAAGTAAAGGAAAGCAATTATCTAAAAGTTGTTTTTATAAAAAAATTGAAATGATATTTTAGGATATTATTTTAACGTTGAGATCCAAAAAAAGGATTTTGCTTCTATGATGCGAAATCCTTTTTTTTATAAAAAGAAGGGTTTACGTTGTGAAGAAACACTTGTAATCTAATAAAGAAAGATTACTTTTTTTAGGCTTTGCCCTAAATAAAATATTTTTGTTTAAAAAGGAGAAACAGTGAATGACGATTAAAGCAATTCTTTTTGACTTGGATGATACGTTATTATGGGATAAAAAAAGTGTACAAGAAGCTTTCTTAAAGACTTGTAAATTGGCAGAAGAAAGATATAATATTTCAGCTGAACGTTTAGAAGAAGCGGTACGAAAAGAAGCAAGAGCTTTATATGAAGGCTATGATACCTATGCATTTACGAAAATGATAGGTATTAATCCATTTGAAGGACTTTGGGGAGAGTTTCTAGAAGAACATGATTTCTTTCCAAAAATGAGAGAGCTTATTCCTGTTTATCAAAAAGAAGCATGGACAAAAGGATTGTTAACATTAGGGATCCATGATCACAACTTCGGTGAAGAACTAGCTAAAGCTTTTCCAGAGAACAGAAAGAAATCACCTTATGTTTTTGAAGAAACATTTTCAGTTCTTGATCAATTAAAGGGGAAATATTCTTTATTATTATTAACGAACGGATCTCCTCATTTGCAAAATACAAAGCTATCCATCACACCAGAGATTTCTCCTTATTTCGATTATATTGTTATTTCTGGAGATTTTGGGAGAGGAAAGCCTGATCCTTCCATCTTTGAGCATGCCGTTTCTCTAGTAGGTGTAGACAAATCAGAATGCTTGATGGTTGGTGATAATTTAATGACAGATATTTTAGGGGCAAACCGTACGGGAATTAAGTCAGTCTGGATTAATCGTGAAAATGTTATAAACCAAGAAATCCAGCCAACATATGAAATTCATCATCTTCAGGAATTATTCTCTATATTGAAACAAAAAGAATAAAAGTCTGGTAATCATAAGGAGTGTTTTATTGTTCCTTGTGGTTACACAGACTTTTTCATTTTTTATATAGCGAATCTTTAGTCTAATTTTCTGACCGGTCGTTTGGCAAGATATGTCTATATGGAACAGGTGACGCTAAAATAACAGAGGTATTAATGGTGCCGTATGGAATTAGACGATCAACCAAGTTTCTCATTCCGTCTATTCCAGAAACAGCTGCTTTAATTATATAACTCACAGTACCGGTTACGCGATGGCATTCAATAATATCCGTTTCTGTTTTGATAAACTCCTCAAATGCATGAGGCTCTTCTTTTAGTTCACTAATTTGAATAAATAATAGTGTTTCTCTCCCTAACTTTGCAGGAGATATTCTTGCGCTAAATTCTAAAATAATCCCTTTTTCTTGCAGTCTTAATAACCTTTCCGAAACGCTTGGACGGCTTAAAGCTAATTTTTTGGATAAATCACTAACTGTAATTCTTGCATCTTCCTGTAAAATTTTAAGTAGTTGTATGTCAACTTTATCCATTTTAACGAATGCTCCTTTTTGCAAATTGAATGTAATCGCACAAATATTCATGCGAAATTGAAGATGTACAAGATAATTACATTCATATTGGTATGTAAAAATGCTTCGATATATTCTATCATTATATATGTAAGAATTCCACCCAAAAAACCACATGTTTATAGGATTTCATCAATGAATCCTCGTTTACCTTCCACTTATAATCATTACTATAGGAGTGTATGTAGTTGAAAAAAATAATTGTTATGATGTTTGGATGTTTAATTACATCATTTGGTCTGTATTTATTAAAAGGATCTGCGATTGTCACTGGAGGAACAGCAGGACTTGCATTAAGTGTATCTTATTTGCTACCTATTTCTTTTTCCATCTTATTTACTTTAATAAACATTCCATTTTATATTTTATCTTATTTTAAAATGGGCAAAAAATTTACTTTGTCCACCATATTAGCGGTTTCGTTAGTTACTTTATTTTCTTATTTACATTCCCTCATTCTTCCGCCATTTGCCCTTTATCCTTTATTAGGTTCCATGATCGGTGGTGTTATTATTGGAATAGGAACAATTATTTTGTTTATGAATGGTTCGTCCTTAGGGGGCGCACAAATTCTCTCTATTACGCTTCAAAAACAATTTAATTGGAATATGGGGAAAACAAATTTTATTTTTGATACAATCGTTATTTTAATTGGCTTGTATAGTGTTGGACTAGTTAGAGGCCTATACAGCATTGTATCAGTATTTATTATTTCCTTTATGATGAGTACTTTTAAGGAAAAAATAGCACATCGAAATACAAGCAAAAGTAATATAGAAAAAGTTCCTACAGTTGTTGAAACACAGTCTGTTTAACGGCAAAATAAAGAGGCTGGGACATAAGTATTCCAGCCAAGGATAATTCCGAACAATTATACGAAGATGCTAATGAATGTTCCGTATAATTGTTCGGGCTTTTATTTGTTTTTCAAAGGATGTTTCCATGAAGTTTGGTGCGATTCCCCGCAGCCGGAATACACTTCGCTTTCCATGGGGCTCGCGCTGAGCCGCTTCGGCCTGTGGCCTGCAGGGTCTCAGACTGTCTCGCTAATCCCATAGGAGTCTTCGTGTATTCCGGCTGCTCTGTTTTTCCAACTAATTATATTTCCTCTTGTAAAAAGTATGCGAAAGCAGCCGCTATTTACTAGCTATATTAGAAATTGTTCGTCTTTACAGAGTATCTATTTAGTTATGTCCCATCCTCTATTTTTATAAAGTTTATTATAAAGGAAAAATTAATTGACAGTGATAATCATTTTCATTTAAAATAATAACAAATAAACGAAAAGAATAGGAAGGTGTAAGATATAATGAAAAATGATTTCATTGTTTTAGCTCCATTTCAATATATGATCGAATGTACCTGTCCTAGACCTGAACATTCATTCATTCTAGATTTACATAAAGGTGATATCATTACGGTTACTGAGGAAAGAAAGTACGTTGATTCACTTGGCTGGCTTTTACTTGTCATGATAAAGGATTATAGTTTTTTCATGTTTGTGGATGAAATCGAAGAATTTATCTCCAGTAAAAAGATTACATCTTTACTGGACATGGAATTGAGAATGAATTATTTAGAATATAAAGTAAATGAGTCTTTAGATGGCTTGAATAAAGAGCAATTTGATTTATTTGCAAGTGAACTTAATGATTTAAAATCTATTCAAAAAGATCTTGCGGTGATCTAGCGTTATAAATGGTAAAGTAGCAATTCCAATCTGTTGTTGGGTTGCTTTTTATTTTGGGTACTTAAGATTATGAATGTTAGCTGTTGGTATGTTTGGCTGCTACGTTTGTAGTAATTCTAAGAAATTTCTCTAAAAAGTCTTGATTATTTGCAAACGCCGGAATAGGAGATTACAATAGAGTGGTATTAGAAGAAGGCAAATGTTTGCTTAGGAGGATTATTAGAATGAAAGTCAAAATAAACAGACACGCGGTAAAAGTTCTCAATCAAATGCTAGAAAAGGCTGAAGAAGGAGAAATGATTCGCGTATACATAACTGAGAATCATGGAAACCATGCTCATTATGATCTGAAATTGGACCAAAAGACTGAGCATGATGAAATTGTTCAATCTGATAAGGACATTCCTATTTTATTGGATACAAGAGAGGCAGAGTTCTTGGATGGTGTATGGATTCAATATTTCCATGTTCCACAACCAGGTTTTACAATTTATAATCCATCAAAAGAACATCATCATCATTAAAAAAAGGAAGTGGAGACACTTCCTTTTTTTTGGCTGTTTGTATGAAAACTCTTTAGGTAAAAGGCAACACTAAGCTGAACCTTCTAAATTTGAACTTTTTTAAAAGGCTAGGAATGATTAAATATAGTGCTTTTGTTATTCATTAAGCAATTTGTTCATTAGTGGGTTCAATACGATACCCTTTCCTTTTTAAGTATTGAATCATTTTTTGTTCTTTACTTTGTTCGAGATCAACATAATCAGGGCCTAGTTCCTGATATGGTTGCCTTGTTTTTAAAATATTGTAAGCAATTGTTAGGATTAAATGAGCGGAAGCGATCCGTGCTTTCGATTTTCCTTGTCGTTTCATAATTCTTTTTCTATGTGCAGATATGCGATTATACTGTCTATCTGTAGCCATGGAACATTCAACAGCGGTGGTTCTTAATGATTTGTTTCCGTACTGAGTTTTACCTGTTTTTTTTTTACCGGCACTCTCATAATTTCCTGGACTCACTCCAGCCCATGAGGCTAGATGTTTAGAACTTTTAAATACTGACATGTCTACACCCATTTCAGCTATAAAGATTGCGGATGCATTTTTATCCACACCCGGTATGGTATCTAGTAGTTCGCACTCCTCTTGATAAGGAATAAGCGCTTGGTCTATGCGTTCAACTACTTTTTCGATTGTTTCATCGATGTGATTGATATGGTCCCAATGGAAACGTAACATATCAATATGATGTTTACGTATTCCACCGTTAAGGGCTTCTGCAATATCTGTTGTGCTCGCCTTAACTCTTGAATCAACCATTTGTTGAAGTTCAAACACACCTATTTTTTCGCCGTTTATTAGGGCTTCAATAATGCGACAACCAGTGACACCAAAAATGTCAGATAAAACAGAAGTTAGTTTAATATTTGCATCCTGTAGAATTTTGTGGATTCGATTGCGCTCAGAAGTTCGTGTATGGATGAGTTTTTTACGATACCGGGTTAAATCTCGCAAATCACGAATTTCTTTGGGCGGTACAAAATTTTTTTCAATTAGTCCAGAACGCAAAAGTTTAGCTAACCACTCCGCATCTTTTACGTCTGTTTTCCTTCCGGGAACATTTTTAACATGTTGGGCATTGGCGAGGATTAATTGGAAGTCACATTCTATAACATTCCAAACGGGCTTCCAATATACACCGGTACTTTCCATTACAGCATCCGTTATTTTGTGTGAGGATAGCCAGTCGCTAAGTGCCAAAAGGCCACTTGTGGTTGTTGGAAAGGTTTGAATCTCTTTATTTGGTTTTTTATCTAATGAACCAAATAAAACACAAGCAACTACTGTTTCTTGGTGTACATCTAGGCCTGCACACCGTTCAATCATAGCTTCCATATAATCACCTCAAAGATTTTTAATACAATACAAGCGACAGAAGTCATCATACAAAATTTTTGTATTCGTGTTTATAAACACATTAGACGGTTCTTTTAAACTGTCACAACCAGTTTTTCTAACGGGGTATCAACTTGTATTGATCCACCAAACAGTCTTCGGACTGGTCGTATTGTACTATTAATTATGGTCAGGTGTTAAGTGGTTTAGACTTTCTATCATGGGATAGGAGCAAGTTTTCATGATAGACGGTGGCGGCGGGTAACGCCGCCATGAGAGTTTTTCTAAAAGATTGTTGCTTTCTCAATAGAAAAAATCAATTAATGAGTAAATCTGAGCAGCCTGAATACACGTAGACTCCTGTGGGATTAGCGAGACAGCCTGAGACCCTGCAGGCCAAAGGCAGACCGCGGCTCAGCGCGAGCCCCACGGAAAGCGGAGTGTATTCAGGCTGCGGGTCATAGCAACAAAATTTACGAAAACAGCCTTTTTTTACACTTCCTAAAAATTAATTTCTCAAAAACGATATTTCCATCCTGGTTATTATATGCTAATGTTTTCTACTAAATGGAACCTGTACTAAATAAAATCCGTCAAATTTAAATAACTTTACGCAAAAAGGTTTACACATTTAAATATTTAGGTTATATACATTATGTAACCAAAATTATGAGATTCAAGTAAATATAATGAATAGCCTATTTATTTCCATAAATACTCAAAAATAGATTGAAAATACTCTGTTTTTTGTTATTGATGAATAATTGATATAAATATTAGATAAATTATTCGAAATCTATCTTTTCTATCTATTAATTATTGATTTTTGTTAATGAATTTTTAAAAGATTAGTGATAGGATTAATGGTAATAAAGTATTTATGTAAAAAAATTTAGATTAAGGGATGGTAATCTAATGACAACAACGATAAAAGGAAATGAGAGCAGTTTACCTTTACGGAAAGATGTCAAACACCTTGGTAATATTCTTGGTGAAGTGCTTATCCACCATGGTGGCCAAGAATTATTAGAAAAGGTAGAGGTAATTCGTAAGTTAGCAAAAGAACTGCGCGAAACAAATAATGAACATACATATAACCAATTAAAGCTTGAAATGGAAAAATTAGATAAACCTGTTCGCCGACAAGTAATTCGTGCGTTTTCGAAATATTTCCATTTAGTGAATGTTGCTGAATTAAATCATCGCATTCGTCGAAGAAGAGAATATCAATTGAGTCAAGAAAAAGGCGTACAGCCGTATTCAATTGATCGTGCAATAATGGCATTTAAACAAAAGGATTTATCGGAAGAAACGATTCAAGAGGTGTTAAATACTCTTTCGCTAGAACTAATCATTACTGCACATCCAACAGAATCAACAAAACGTACAATTTTAGAGATTCAAAAAAGAATTGCTACTATCATGAAACAGCTTGATAATCCAATGTTAACGAAAAAAGAGCGACAACAGTTAGACGAAGATCTTTTTGAAGAAATCACGATTATGTGGCAAACAGATGAGCTTCGTCAAGAACGTCCTACTGTAATGGATGAAGTAAGAAATGGGCTTTATTATTTCGATCAGACTTTGTTTGATGTTTTGCCAGAAATTCATCAAGAAGTTCAGGATGCGCTCCTCGAAAACTATCCTAACTTTGAGTGGAAAGTACCTAATTTCCTATGGTTTGGTTCTTGGATCGGGGGAGACCGAGATGGTAATCCGAATGTAACTCCGGATGTTACATGGCAAACACTTCATAAACAAAATGAATTGGTAATTCAGAAATACATGGATGCAGTTGACGAATTAATGAAGAAATTTAGCCATTCTACCAATCGTGTAAAAGTTAGCTCAAAGCTAATTCAATCCATTATAGAGGAAGAACAGTTATATTTGACTCCTGAAAAAAAATGGCCGGTTGAAAAAGAAGTTTATCGCAGAAAGTTTTCAGTAATTTTGGAAAGATTAAGGGAATATGGGAAGTCTGATAAAGGCTATGTGAAAGTACAAGAGCTATTAGATGATTTATTTTTAATCCAAGAAAGTTTTGCGTTGCATCAACCTAAAGCACATCAGCAAAAGGATTTACAAAAAATGATTCGTCAGGTTCAACTGTTTGGATTCCATTTAGCAACATTGGATATTCGAAATCATAGTGGGGAGCATGAAGCTGCTATTGATGAGATTTTACGTAAAGTTGGCATAACAGATGATTATAAAAACTTACCGGAAAACGAAAAGTTGCGCATACTTGAAACTGTCTTAAATGATCCACGTCCGATTCTTTTATTAAATGAGGATTATTCAGATGAAACACAGGAAATGATTAGTACATTTTCCATGATAAGAGAGGCGCATAAGAAATTTGGAGAACGTGCTATTAATGTATACTTAGTAAGTATGACTCGTTCACCAAGTGATATTCTAGAAGTGCTTGTATTAGCAAAAGAAGCTGGAATTTATCGCTTACATGCAGATGGCACGGTTGAGAGTCGTTTAAATGTTGCACCATTGTTAGAAACGATTGATGACTTAGTTGCTGGACCTGAAATTATTGAAACATTATTCCGTATGCCCGTTTATCGAGAGCACTTAAGACAGCATAATGATCAACAGGAAATTATGTTAGGATATTCTGATGGTAGTAAAGATGGCGGTACCTTAACAGCGAATTGGAAATTATACAAAGCACAGCGTGAAATTCATGAAATGGCAAGTAACTATCAAATCGGCTTAAAGTTTTTCCATGGTCGTGGTGGTTCGCTTGGTCGTGGTGGCGGTCCATTAAATAAAAGTATCCTTTCTCAACCAGCTGAAACATTAGGAGATGGGGTAAAAATCACGGAACAAGGGGAAGTATTATCTTCGCGTTATTTATTGGAAGATATCGCTTTTAGAAGCTTAGAGCAAGCAACTTCCACTTTGCTTATGGCAATTGCCCATATATCAAAGGATATTAGCGAGCATAAAGAGGAAAGAAGTCTTTGGGAAGATTGCATGGAAGAAATTTCTGCTATTTCTCTTGCTAAATATCAATCGTTAGTATTTAATGATCCTGATTTTATGACTTATTTTAAAGAAGCAACACCTTTAAATGAAATAGGTAATTTAAAAATTGGTTCGAGACCAATGAGTAGAAAAAATAAAACAACGTTTGACAATTTACGTGCAATTCCATGGGTATTTGCTTGGACGCAAAGCAGACAACTACTTCCAGCTTGGTATGCGTCTGGTACAGGACTTTCTGAATTCGCCCAACAAAAGCCAGGCAATCTTGAAATTCTAAAGCAAATGTATGCGAAGTGGCCATTCTTCCGCTCAACAATCGATAATTTACAGATGGCTTTAATGAAGGCAGATTTAACAACTGCTAGAGAATATTCTTCTCTTGTTGAGGATGAAGCAATTGGGAATCGTATTTATCAAATTATTAAAGAAGAATATAATAAAACAAAAACGATCTTGCTAGAAATAACAGGAATTGAAGAATTACTTGATCACACTCCTTCTATTCAAGAATCAGTTTATAGAAGAAATCCATATGTAGATCCATTGAATTTCTTCCAAGTAGAGTTAATTAAACAGCTTCGTGAACAGGAAATTCCAGATAAGGAATTATTGAACCAAGTTCTTTTAACAATTAATGGTATTGCTGCCGGTTTACGTAATACAGGTTGATTTAGAAATAGAGAAGGCAATATAAACAGACTGGGACAAAACAAAATATAAGTGTATTCAGGCTGCGGGTGATCACCACAAACCTTCTTTCTTAAAATGAATAATACCCCAAACGGATTATACGAACTTTTCTTAGCATGTACGTATAATCGTTTGGGGTTATTTGGTTGAAAATACTTATGTCCCAGCTTCTTTTTTGACCTTTAAAAAAATATAAGTTTTAAAGCAAATTTGTGTCTAGCTGTAAGTACTTTGGAGCTGATGTGTATGTGATTAAATTATTTATATGCTGCTAAAAATTCTTCAACTTGTTCAGGTGTTTTTGCATTAGCACTATGTAAATGACCGATTTTTTCGCCGTTTTTAAAAATTAGTAGGCTTGGTATTCCCATTACATCGTATTTTTCAGCTATTTCTGGCAGTTCATCTTTATTTAGGGTATACCATGTTTTGTCATTATTTGCTTCAACGATATCGTCAATGAACATATCCATTCTTGTACAATCTGGACACCAAGTCGTAAAAAACTTTACAATATTTATTTCTCCATTATTAATAATTTCTTCAAATACATCTACTGTTTTAATTTCTTTCATTTTTAAACTCCTCATTTTAAAATATTCCTTTTAACTATTAATAAGTTATTATTATTTATTATACACATTGCACACACTTATTTCCTGCAAAAATGCTTCCTTTTTTATTTTTATATGAAAGACAAGCATTTTATTTGCATTATGACGTTAGAAAGATAAGAATATACAAAGTAGGAGATTAAGGCTGCGAAGAGATAGATATCGAAAAGAAGTTATATTGCCATTATAAAGTGAAACTTCCATCATGGGGGAGTTTCCTTCCTCCCCCATGATGGTTAGGTGAACCAATCGGACCGGACAGTTGATCTCCCAGTTATCTTCCTCGTGTACTCATAAACTTGAGGCGGGAGTCTTACTGTTCGTTAAGAGTGGGATAAAATTATGCGAAAGCAGCTATTTTTGGACAGTTTTTTTCGTTATAATAAACGAGATGTTGTCATATGATAAAAAGGGTCAATTTTACGGTTTCAAGTAAGAGGAGGTTACAAATGAGCTCAACAAAAATAAACATTGCACCAGTGGAAAATACGTACATACGGTTAATATTAGCAATCGAAAATATGGATAAAGAAAAATTAGTAGATCTAGGTGATTCCTATTTACTGAAACTGAATAAGAAAAATAAAAGCGGTAACGAGCTGCACTTTTCCATGCTATTTAATAAAAAGCTAATGAACAAAGTAGCTCGAAGTACGAATCCAACTGTTAATATTACGAAGAATAAAAATCTTATTTCTCTTGAAATTACTATAATGCTTGATTTAACAGAGCCAACGAAAGAAGATAATTACTACTGGATTAAAAAAGAGTTCGCAACCACGCCAGCTTTTGAAATCTCCTACAAAATGAACGAAGAATATTTTGATAAAAAAGTTTTACAGCATCTAAATAAACAGGATGCTAGTGAAGAAAGTACAGAAGTTTAAAAAGGATCGGTCTCTTAACTTGAGACCGATCCTTTGGTTTAAAAGAGTATTTCCAATTATTCTGTAATTAATCCTAGCCATTTTAAACCATTGTATATTCCTGAATCTGTCACAGAAGTTGTTTTATGTTTTGCATACGAGAACAACATCTCGTGAGCATTTCCCATTGCGAAGCCTTCTCCGACTACTTGGAGCATTTCTTTGTCGTTAAGGCCATCTCCAAAGGCAATGGAAGATGCTTTTTCGATGTCCAATTTTTTTAGAATAAGGGATACGGCAAATCCTTTATTGACTTTATCGCTAATGACATCATAAGAATGCCTGAATCCATCAATGTTTACTTGCGAAAGGTGAACGTCAGGGAATGCTTCGTATAAAGCAATATCTTCTTCTTTTAAGTTTACAACGGTTATTCCAAGGATGTTTTCTTTTTCATCTGTCGTAAAGGCTCTATTCTTCTTTAGATGGAATTTTGCACTAAATTGTTTCGTCATTTCTCCTTCAGGATGTGAAAGTAGATTATGAGTATTTGTATATAAAATTAGTTCATTTCCTTTTTCGTTTGCAATCTCTAAGTATTTGGTTACTAAGTCAGGGCTCATTGGTTGTCTAAATACATCTTTACCATTATGTATAGCGTAAGCGCCATTGTATCCGATAAACGATTGAATGGCAAGTGTTTCACCAATATTGGAAATTTCATGTAGTGGTCTACCCGTTGCTAAAAAGACTTCTAATCCTTTTTCTTTCATTAATTGTACTGCTATTTTCGTTGAATCTTGAATCGTATCTTCCGGTGTTAAGATGGTTCCGTCAATATCAAGAAATAAAATTTTATAATTTGTAGACATTTTTACCTCCAGTTAATACATACTATTACGTTTCTCCATACCATACTATCATATAAAAAGCGCAAAAGAAAAAGAGTAACCAAAAATTGAAAAATTTTTTGATTACTCTTTAAGTATTTATACATAAGATTTATCGTTATATACTTATGTAAAAATCAAGAAAAAATTCTCCACCATTGACGCCTTTTTTCTTGAGAGGCAGCAGTATGGCGAAAGGTTTGTACTAATTCTTGAAAATTTCTTTCTCTTTGTTTGATTTCTTTATTCATTTGTTCTCTTTCTAACCGGAGAGTTTCCATTAAATATTGATCATTTTCATTTAACTGTTCCACTGTTTTATTTAATTCTTCGTTCGATTTAGAAAGATGTTCAATCATTGATTTAATTTCCTTAGTGGAAGAAACATTTGATGTCCATTGTTTGGAATATGTTTTTCTTTCCGCTTTTGATATTTGAGAAAGTTTCTTGATTTTAGACTGAATTTCTTCATATCCCGTTGCTGTTTTTTCCGTATTTTTATGTAATAGTTCAGAAAACTCTTCCAAATGTTCGCTAGTTTTCTCCTGTGTTTTGTTCACTGAATTTGTAATATGATGAATTGTTTCTTCACTGCCAGCTTTAATTTCCTTCGTAATTGTTTCTAATACTTCTTTTTTAAGCCCATTACGGATCTCATCTTTGACTTCTTCTAGAAAATCTTGCTTGTAATTTTCCAAGGAAGAAAGAAGGATGCGGAAATTTTGTTCAGCAGTAGGTGATGGTGTAGATTCTATAGACTGAGCCGAATCTATTTCCTTTTTATTAACAACTTCGAAGCTTGTCTGTTCATCGTCTGCTTCCTTTTTTGGTTTTTGAACTTCTTCGTCTTTAGGTCTGTTTATGAGCATCGTCAATGTTTCTTTGACTTCTGCTGTTTTCCGTTTTTCTTTATATAAATTTTTTACTTCATGAAGTAATGTAATTTCTTTTTCTGTATAAATACGTGCCCCGGTTTTAGTTCTAGGTATCACGATAATTCCTTGTAACTCCTTTTCCCATTGTTTTAACTTAGTTGGCGTTGCAGTAAGTTTTTTAGATGCTTCTCTAATCGTATATGCTTTCATTTCTCTCTCTCCTTTGTTATATATCAACGTAATATATATGCCTCTTTATGTATTTATTTAGAGAATCGTGATGTAAATTCCTGCAACAAGACAAAAGCTATCAAAACTTCTAAATTGTTGACAATTTTCCCGATTTTTCTATTTTAGGAAATCATTTTGTTTGATGCTTTCTTCCTCTTGGTGTAGTTCTTTTCGTTAATGTATAAACTAAGAGAATCGAAAGGAATGCTGGGAGTAAAGGGGAGACAACCATATGAAAAAGAAATTTTTAATTATTCTTTCCGTCACACTTATCCTTTTTATGCAAATAAACGCAAAACATATAGAAGCAAATAGTGCGATTGTTGATGAATCAACCGTTAAACTGCGAATTTTGGAAACAACCGATATTCATTCTTACCTATTGGATTATAATTATGAGAAAAAAAAGAAAACGATTGAATTCGGATATAACCGAGTTGCTAGTTTAATCGTACAGGCAAAAAAAGAGCAAAGAAATACTCTATTGTTTGATGTTGGTGATGTCATAAAAGGAAGTCCATTAGCGGAGTATGTAGCAAGTTCCCCTATGTTTTATTCAACGGATATTCATCCGGCCTACAAAAGTATGAATTTAATGGGATATGATGCAGCAACAGTAGGTAATCATGAATTTAATTTTGGGTTGGACTTTTTATTAAACACATTAATGGGTGCTGATTTTCCCTATACAAATGCGAATATTTATGTGGATGATCGAAACGGCTACGAACAGGATGATATTCATTTTTTTCAACCGTATTTATTATTGGATAAAATGGTTGTAGCTGAAAAAGGAAAAATGGAAAATTTAAAAGTTGGAGTAATCGGATTGATCACTCCAATAACACAGGAATGGGATAAGGAACATTTTAAAGATAAACTTATTATAAAAAATATGCGTAAAACAGCAGAAGAAATCATTCCGCAAATGAAAAAAGAAGGGGCAGATTTAATCATTGCCTTAGTACATGCAGGCTTATATTCTGATCAGGATTATTGGCCAAAATCAGGTAATAACGTAAGAGATATTAGTAAGGTGGAAGGAATCGATGTTATCCTTTATGGACATTCACATGGCATTTTTCCAGTAAAGGGAGAAAAAGGACCAAAAGGAGTTAATCATGAAAAGGGATTGATTAATGGAAAACCAGCAGTGCAAGCAGGAAACTGGGGAAATCATCTTGGTATTATTGATTTAACACTTAGAAAAAAGAAGGGGAAGTGGGTGATAGCAGATTCAAAATCAACAGCAAAGCCAATTATTCGGATTATCAAAAAGAAGAAAATATCAATTGTATCGCCAATGCCGCAAATTGAATACATCCTTTCCCGTTATCAACATGATACATTGGAGTATATGAACAGCAAGGATTTATTGAATCATTTAGATTAAAACTATATTTGAAAACGAGGTTATACAAGCAATAAAGTTGAAGGGGGAATAAACAAGTACAAAATGTTATTATTTCATTTTGTACTTGTTTTTGTGTATGATAATTCTATAGATATTTTTGTTTAGCTCGTAATAGTTGGAGGGAATTGCAGTGAAAACAACCATGAATTTGGTTAATAAAGAAAAAATTAAACAGATATTAAAAGAGATGGTCGATGATGCATATGAAAATATAAAGGGAGAAGAGGTTCTACTTTGCATGGAATGCTGTGACGTCGATTTATATATTGCTGCAGATTCTTGTGAACCTTTTCTGGAAGCAGTTAGAGAAAATTTTGCATTAGATGAATTAGGCGAAATTATTGATAGGGAAGCTTATCATATTTTAATGAGGGAACTGGATGAATATTATGTGGATTTGCATATAAATTCAGGATACTATGATTACTTTCCAGCAGGCAACTATAAAGTAAACGGAAGGGAAGAGGAGTCAGAAACAAATATCCTCGCCCCAAAAGGAGTATTTTACGCACCCTTTGAAGAGGCGGTTATTAAATAAGAAAGTTTTCTAAAAAAATGCTGTTTTTTATCAGAAAAATGAATGAGTTGGAAAAATAAAACAGTCGGAATACAAGTAGACACCATGGGATTAGCAAGACAGTCTGAGACCCTGGAGGCTCATTGCGAACCCCACGGAAAGTGTATTCCGGCTCCGGGTTATTAGCAACAAATTTTCGAAAACAGCCTTAAATAAAGAAAATTCCATCAGCGGAGACTTCATCCTCCATTGGTGGTTAGTTATATTTTCCCATTTCATGCGTTTTTTTCCGCTTTTCATATTTATGAATCGAGTGAGGCCAATTTAAAATCCCATCATCTTTATCAAATTCAATGATAATATCGGATACGCCCTTTTCTGTGAGGATTTGTTTTTCAATTCGTTGTCTGATTTTATCAACTTGCTCGACCGTTAACTTACTATCGATTTCGATGCTAAGTTCGACATGAAAATCTTCTCCCTCTTTATAAACAGCAAGGCCTTGAATATCTCGTACATCTGGATCTTTCATAGCAATATTGCCGATTACACCTTGCATCTCCAAGTCAGCTTCACCAATTGCACCTGCGGCATTATCCAAGAATACTTTACCGACCACAATAAACATAAAGATTCCAATAATGATGGATACAATGCCTTCCGCTTGCTTAAAGTTTGTGTACTCCGATACGATTACTGCTAGGATTGCTAATATTCCTCCTGCTGTTGCCACGGAATCCTCTAAGAATACCAATTTAGTTGCTGGTTTTGCTGATTTCAAATAGGTAAAGCTAGAAGGGAATAATTGTAAGCCTCTAGTTTTTAAGCCAGCTGTTGTAACGATTTCTCTCATTGCCTTTATTAATACGGTAAACTCTAAGCAAACAGATATGGAAAGGACAATGATAACAAGAAAAAAGCCAGTCGATTCCTGTGGTCTAATAATATGGTCAATTCCTTCACGCACTGTTTCATATGCCATAATACCGACGATAAGAACAGCAAACAATAAAACAATATTGACAAGTCTGCCGAATCCACCAGGGAATCGTTTTGTAGGTGCTTTTTTACTCAAGGCAGAACCAATAAATACAAAAAACTGATTGGCTGCATCTCCAAGAGAGTGCATCGTTTCTGCAAACATTGCAACATTACCAGTGAGAAAATAAGCAACTCCTTTTAATAAAGAAATAATGGTATTTACAAGAGCCGCAAGGAGAGCGGAACGATTGCCGTTCTTTAATAACAATATCAATTCCTTCATTATCTTTAGTACCCTTCTTCCCTACCTATGATGCAGTCATAGCCAAATAAAAAGAGAACTTCCCTCTATATACAACCAATTAATAAATGGTTTTATGTTTATGGGAAGTCTCTATTAGCTTCTATAATTGTAAATATTACAATTAACAGAAGTCTTTTTGTAAGTCTTTGGTGCTATCACACGATTGTTGAATATGTATGTCTAAGAAGTAATAATAGTGGTTAAGTTTTAAGCTAATTCGCTTTTTTCAACTGCACTATTCCAATCAGGAAAATAATGTAGCGCATGGCGCATTAAATCTGGATGGCTTTGTTTTACTTTCTTTTTATTCATATTCATGCCACTTGTACGTAATTGTTGAATAGCCAACATTACTTCATCAGCAGTCATGTTAAGATCCATTGACTTACCTCCTTTTGATTTTGTTCTTATTGTTTACAAGTAATAAGAAAAATATACGATAGATAATAATATTTCTTGGGAAAGCGCAAAATACGCTATTCGAAGACAAATGATGACTAATTCTCGCAAAAATGATCGAATAACTATACAAATATACCACTTGATTGTACGAATGAGTGTTCATTCGCTATAATTGGGAGGGATATAGAAAATAGAAGGACGTGATTTAAAAAGTGAATAGGAAAATATTGCTTATGTTTCCTTTAATTGTACTAATTATTAGTTTTATAGGAATAAATACAGTTTCTGCCCATGCTTATATAACAAATTCCAATCCTAGTGAAAATGAAATATTAGAGGAAGCTCCAGAAAAAGTGTACATAGAATTTAATGAAAAAATTCAAACTGGTTTTACAATATTAAATGTTTTAAACTCATCAGGGGAAAGAGTTGATCAGAAGAATATTGTGATTAACCCCGATACGGAAAAATCAATCGAAGTGGATTTAAAACCAGAGTTACCTAACGATATTTATACAGTAGAATGGAGAGTAGTTTCGGCGGATGGACACTCTGTTTCCGGGATGCTTCCGTTTAGTATTGGTGAATTGCCTAAGGGGGCATCATTTCCAACACAACAGGAGAATGGGAATTTAACAACATTCATTAGTATGATGATAAATAAAGGTTTCCTTTATATCGGATTTTCTTTATATATGGGACTTTTCTTATTTTATACGATTTGGTTTCAGAAAAAAAACTTGTCCAGCACATTAATAAAACGAACAAAAACAGTTTCTATGACTGCAATCATATTGCTTGCGATTAGTATTTTCACTTTCCTTGTAATACAAACACAAAGTTATGCAGGTGGTGGCATAGTAGCTTCCATAAAACCTACCAATTTATTAGAAACATTGTCAAGTACGAAAGAAGGAACCATTTGGATTATCCAAATTATCCTTTTAGCTATCCTTTTTGTAGGACAACGATCTATTTGGACAAAAGAAAGTTACTTCGAAAGAAAACACTGGTTTATTCCAGGGTTGGCTTTTTTAGGTATTATGGCTTCGAAGGCGTTTCTTGGTCATCCTTCCAGTTCACCATATGAAACAGTAGCAATTTTGTTTGATTTTTCTCATTTATTAGCAGCATCCATATGGCTTGGCGGAATGCTTGTTATTGTACTCTTTTTGAGAGAAGGGATATTTGCTAAAGAAGGCGAAGGTCATGACATGTACTGGGCAACGATGGAAAAGTACTCCTTATGGGCTCTTTTCTCAGTTGCAGTTTTAGCTATTTCGGGAGTAATAAATGCTTCTTTATTAATCCCTGATTTTCATTCACTAGTAAGTACGGCATACGGAAAAACCTTGTTAATTAAAATTGGTTTGCTTGTATTTATGCTTATATTTGGAGCGTATCACTTGGTTAGTAGAATTCTATTAGGAAAGAAAGATTTCTATAAAAAATCAATAAAAATTGAAATCGGTCTAGGTATCTTAATATTACTTGTGACTAGTGCATTTACACAAATTCAAACACCAACCTTGCCAATTGATTTGCCTTTTTATAAAGAAGCAGAACTTGGTGGTTATAATGAAAATATTAGTTTATCGATTACACCGAAAAAGACTGGTGTGCAAAATCAATATGAAGTATTTGTATTTGATAATAATCGCAATCCAATCGATCCAATCGAACAAATTACGATTACGTTAAAGCATGGAGAAAAAGAAACTTCATTTCCTCTAACACAGGAAAAGGAAGGACACTATTTTGCAGAAAATCTCCAATTAAATCAGCCAGGAAAATGGGATGTGGAAATACATGTTTTGACCGATGAATTAGAATCGCTGGACTTTTCTTATCCTATCCAAGTAAGATAATGTTTCATTGATAGAATAATCGGGAATGGAAATAGGCAAGTATTTCTCGGGAAAGCGCAGAATCAGACAGGATTTTTAAATTAAACAGTCGTTTTATGGCGAAAAATAGAGGAAGTCGGCGGTTTTAGTAATAAACAAGTCCCCACAGATGTGGGGACTTGTTTATTACTGATTAGAATTAGAACTCCAATTTGTATGGAGCGCACTTTTTTTAACAACGGAATTATACAATCGATAACCAACAATTCCAGCGATAAACGTAAGAATGATATCTTTTACTAACGGAAGAACCATCCAACTCCACAATAGTTGATAAGTAAAGCCTTCTGGTGCAGCATACCAAAGTTTATATGCCATATACATCCAGCTAGTTCCGATTATGTAATTAATGATTAAACCGATGAATCCGCTAAAAATATAGACAGGAACAGATTGTTTTCTTTCAACTATTAATCCAACAAAGAAAGCAGTAATGATAAAAGCTAAAATAAATCCGAAAGATGGTTTTGTAATCGTAATAAGACCACCTGATATACCTGCGAAAATTGGAATGCCGATGAGACCAACGAGCATATAAACAATCATTGCAACACTACCGAGTCTTTTTCCTAAAAGTAATCCTGCAAGGATAGCAAAAAATGTTTGAAGGGTCACTGGAACACCTCCAATTACTAGAAAACTTGCTACATTCGCACCAACTGCCATAAAAGCAACAAATAAGGCAATCATCGTAATATCAATTGTTTTCCACTGTTTCAAGCTTGTCACTCCCTTTTATAATATTTACTTTATTTACTATACTTCCCGAAATAATTTATGTCAACCTAAAAATAATTTAGTTAACATATTAAACGTACATAATTTCTCATTCCATGTTCATACTAAAAATATGATGAAAGGAGATGATTGCATGAAAAAAATAAAGTTTCCATTCATAGGCATCTTATTGCTGAGTGTATTTCTTATGCAGTTACTTCCTCTACAAACAGAAGCAGAAGCATTACCTTCTTATGTTAAATGGGGCAGAATTGCCATGACAAAGGCTCAAGAAAAATACCCTAATAGTGAGGTTACCGATTATCTGCATGTTGGTAAGGAAGATAAAAAAGGAACTTCAGTGGAAAAGTTTAAGCTTATTGTAAAGCAGGATCAAAAAGAAATAGGTGTATTTGTCAACTTAACTTTTGATACGCGAACAGAACGTTTATTATCAGTTGAAATGAAAGAAACCCAACCTTAATATCCAAAGAACTCTCTAAAAGAATTGGTTTTAGGGAGTTTTTTTGTTTTAATGGAAGAAAGAGAAAGGTGGGGGAGAGTTATGATTGTTGGAAAGGTACATAAAATGATGCGTTATCCTGTAAAATCTTTTACCGGAGAAAGTATTTCGAAAGCACGAATCATGTCTTATGGTATATATGGGGATAGAAGTCATGCTTTTATCGATAAGTCGAGTAAGGACAAGCATTTAACGATTACTCAATATCCTAAAATGGTTACATACAAAGCAGCGTTTATAGGGGATGATTGTTTAGAAGCTTTTCCTAAAATGAAAATTAGTGCAAGCGATGGTTCGGAATACAATTGGGATGATTCAGCTTTATTAGAAAGGCTGGAAAAAGAAACAAATCGAACGTTGGAAACAATCACCTATTCTCCAAACTATGTTCCGTTCCCGGCAATTGAAGAAGACAATATTTTGTTAATCTCTACACAGGCACTATCCGAATTATCTTCTTCGTATGGTGAAGTAATTGATGAAAGGAGATTTAGAGGGAATATCTTATATGATTTACAAAATAGTATGAAGGAAGAAGACTTGATAGGAAAACAAATAAAAATTGGTACAGAAGTAATTCTTGAAATCAACAAGTATTGTGAAAGATGTATGATTATTACGGTCGATCCCGAAACAGGCACAAGGCAACCAAAGTTATTGAAACAACTTGTGAAAGACCAAAATAATCATTTTGGTCTCTATGCGAGTGTCATTCAAACCGGAACTATCTATGCTGGCGATGTAATTTCTATCTAATCAGAAGGATTAAGAAGGGACTGTGGACTTACGTCTGCAGTTTTTTATCCCACTCTTAACGGACAATAAGATTCCCTCCTCAAGCTTATGAGAATACGAGGAAGATAGGCGGGAGATCAACTGTCCGTAAAGGTCCGATTGGTTCAACTAACCATCAGTGGGGAGGAAGGAAAACCCCCTCTGATGGAAGTTTCACTTTATATAGACATAGAAATCAAAAATAATTCCATAAAGAACTAACAGCCTTATTAATCAAACGATTGATTAATAAGGCTGTTTTTAAATAAGGCTGTTTTCGTAAAGTTATACACTTCGCTTTCCGTGGGGCGAAGCTTGAGTCTCCTCACCGGGGTCTCAGACTGTCGCGCTAATCCCCGTGACGTCTTCGTGTATTCCGGCTGCTCCATTTTTCCTACTAATTCTTTTTCCTATTGAAAAAACACAATCCTTTAGTAATATATTGCTATCAGTCCTTAAAATATGATATAGTTACCTAGGTAATTAATTTTAGATCGGAGAAAGAGATGAACACGACTCATGAATTATTCCATTCTATCCAGCAGCTTGCAAGGCAATTTACAAAACACTTAAATACAGCATTAGAGCCCTTTGATATTTATAGTTCGGAATGGGCAATTTTGTTTGTATTAAAAAAGAACGGTCCGCTTACTCAAAAGGAAATTGCTGAATATTTATCCATAGAAGCACCACCTGTAACACGTACGGTGAAAAAGCTGGTTGAGAAAAAATATGTGCTTCAAGTAAAGGGAGAAGACAAACGCACGAACAAAGTGTTTTTGACGGACGTAGCATTACAAAAGTACGAAGAATGGGAAGTCGCTGTTTTACAGGCAAACCAAGAATTGCTTGCACAATTGCCAGTTGATTCTTGGGTATATTTGCAACAAACTATTTCGCAGTGGTCTCAATCATTAGCAAGCAAGGAGGAAAAAAATTGAATAAAGAACCATTATGGACAAAGGGGTTTATCCAAATATGGATAAGTAACTTTTTTTTATTTATGACGTTTTATTTTTTATTAGTATCATTACCAATTTATGCGATTCGAGAACTGAATGGAAAGCAGTCAACAGCAGGATTGATCGTTACGGTCTTCATAATTACTGCGATAATCATTCGACCAATAGCAGGTAATTTAATGCAAAAGTTTGGAAAGAAGGCCATATTTATAACATCCTTACTTATTTTCTTACTTGCCGCAATTTTTTATTTATTTACTGATTCTATTGAAGGTTTACTTGTGGTTCGTGCCTTGCACGGGATTGGATTTGGGATGGCTACCACTGCAACTGGAACCATTGTTGCAGACATTTTGCCGAGTTCCAGAAGAGGAGAGGGCATGGGGTATTATTCCATGAGTATGAACTTAGCAATGGTTGTTGGTCCTTTTATTGGATTGCAAGCTATTAACTCATGGGGAAATACAACACTATTTACATTAGCGCTTATTTTTGCATTTTTAGCTATTTTAACAGGTGGGTTCATGAAATTTGAGCCAGTGGTAGAAACGGAAACGGTCGAGAAAGAAAATAATAGTAAGAAGGGATTTAAATTCGAGCAAATCATGGAAAATACAGCGGTGAAAATTAGTATCGTTGCTGCGATGTTTGGAATCGTTTATTCGTCCATTCTTTCCTTTGTTTCTGTCTATGCAGAAAATATAGGGCTTGTTAGTGTATCCGGTTATTTCTTTGTAGTTTATGCAATTTTTATGCTTATGGCAAGACCTTTTGCAGGAAAATGGTTTGATCGATATGGAGCAAATAAAATCGTTTATCCATGCATCGTATTATTTGCTATTGGAATGATTGTCCTTGGAATGGCTCAATCAGAATGGATGTTTTTACTTTCTGCAGCATTAATTGGCTTAGGATATGGCTCTATGTTCCCATGTCTACAAACAATCGCCATCCAAAAAGCAGCTCCACAGAGACGGGGACTTGCAACAGCAACATTCTTATCAATTTTTGATATCGGGATTGGCTTTGGTTCATATATTGTCGGAATTATTGGCGACGCAATCGGCTTAAATACTTTTTATTCTTTAAGTAGCATTTATATTTTGATTGGTATTGTTTTTTATTACTATTTACACGGGAAAATGATTGGAAAAGAAACAATCGTAACCAAGAAAGAAAAATATAATACAGGTGCATAAATTAAGAAGGCTCTCTTTTTTCGAAACGGTAATGTTTCTCGAAAAGAGAGCCTTCTTTTGATATTTTTATTTAGCCTTTTTGACAATCTTAGTAACGGTTTTGCTGACATTCCCAGCTTTATCTTTTGCTGTTATATTCAGGGAGGTTTTTTCCTTTTGTTTCTTTATTTTAATGGAAAATACCCCTTTGTTATCTGCTTTTCCTTCTGCCAAAACTTTATTTTTAATTTTAATGGTTATCGTTGCATTTGCTTCAGCTTTGCCTGTAATCTTTGTTGTTTTAGTAGTAACATTGTTTACACTTGGAGCAGCAGGAGCTATTTTATCAGCAACCGTAATTGTTTTTTGTTTGCTTGCATTTTTTGCTTTATCTGTAGCAGTTAGGCTGATCTTGGTGTTCGCTTTTTGCTTTTTGATTTTAATCGTATACTTTCCATTCTTATCAGCAATAGCAGAACCGAGCGTAGTTTTTCCGACTTTAGCTGTAACGGTAGAACCAGTCTCTGCTTTACCGGAAATTTTATCAGACTTATTACTAATCGTTCCATTTACAGATGGTACAGAAGGAGGCGTGTTATCAATCACTTTAATTGTTGTTGCTTTACTTTTATTTTTCGCTCCATCTGTAGCTGTTACGGAAACAACTGTGTTTCGTTTTTGCTTTTTGATTTTTATAGCAAATTTTCCGTTTAAGTCTGCATTTCCATTACCAATCGCATTTCCATTTACAGTTGCGGAAATACTAGCAAAAGCCTCACTCGTTCCTTTCAGCACTACATCATTATCGCCAAGTTTTTGAACGGTAGGAGCGCTTGGTGCTTTTGTGTCATTTTGAACCGTTGTTCGAATGGATGTACTAGCCTTCCCATCTTTACTTGAAAAATGGATATAAAGAAGTTGGTTTGTTTGAGTCAGCGGTATTTCTGCTGCAAATTTCCCGTTTTTATCAGTTGTAGCCGAATAAGTTTTACTGCCCAGTTTTACACTTATTACACTTCCTTGTTCAGCTGTACCTGTAAGTAATCGAGTACTATTATAAATCGGTGCAACCTTAGCTTTTAATTGCAAGGCACTAAAAGCAGAATAGGCATTTAATCTGCCCCAACCAGATACTTTATCAAAGCCTACTGGATAGCTATCTACAGGAAAGTCCTCAGGAAATTCTTCCATATACTCGTTTTCAGGATTGTCATTTTCTTTAAAGATAATGGATGTAGCTGTATCTGTTAAATATTTTTCTACTTCTTTCGGTTTTAGGTTTCCGTTTAAAGAGAGCAGTAATCCAGCCACAGCAGCAACGTGTGGGGTAGCCATAGAAGTACCACTGTAAAGCACTAAATTACCATTAGGAACAAGACTTGGAATATTAGAACCTGGTGCTACAAGATCCAGCTCTTTTCCATAGCTTGAATAATCGGCAACGATGTCTAAATCATTTGAGGCACCAACTGCCGTAACATATTGAGAAGAACCTGGATAATCAAGACCTTCATAGCCTCCATTTCCACTAGCGGCAATGATAGTGACGTTTTTGCTATAGGCGTATTGAAGCATCGATTCAAGCACTCTGCTATACCCACCGCCTAAACTCATATTAATTACTTTTGCGCCATGATCTACTGCATATTTAATTCCTTTAGCAATTTGTTCTGTATCCCCCGAACCTGAGGCGTCTAATATTTTAACCGGCATTATTTTTGCATTGGAATGGATGCCAGACATGGAAAAAGCATTATTTATGCCAGCAGCGATAATACCACTTACATGGGTTCCATGATTATTGTCATCATATACATTCGTTGATTCATTGATAAAATTATAGCCAGCAGTAATTTTATTTTTAAAGTCAGCTAAAGAAGCATCGACACCAGTATCTAATACAGCGATTGTCGTTTGTTTCATGTTAGAAGATTGCTGAAGCTGATATAGTTTTTCGAATTGTATATCAGCCCCTTTTTTCCCATTTGTTTGTGCTGTATTTTTTAATGACCATTGATAAGGGGCAGACACATCACTTGGCAAAGCCAATAATGAATATTGTTGCACTGGCTCTATATACTCGACTTCTTTGGCTTGCTCCATTTTGTTAATGAGAGTATTAGCACTTTTGGCCGTATATTTACCTTGATCTAATTCAATTGTAAACATGCCGTCTGCAATTTGTTCTGTGCCTTCTAAACCATTAATCGTTTGTGCGGTTGCTTTACCTAGACTGTTTTTTAAGGAAGAAACAGTTCTTCCTGCTTTCATTTTGACGATAAATTTATTATTCATTTCTTTGTTGCTAATAGTGGAACTAGAAGCCCCTAATGTCTTAAAAATATCGGCAATGGTTTTGCCTTCTAATTTCGACAAATCTATTTTTTTAGCTATTTTTTCCATTTTTGTTTGTAAAGCAGCAGGTGATGCTTCGTTAGCAATAGCATATAAATTATTTATTGCCTTTGCTTCGTTTTTGCTTATCTTGTAATTGCTAGTTGTCCCATTTTCTAGCAAGTTAGTGAAAATTGGTTTTAATGCTGTTAAATTTGTTAATACTTCTTGTCGCAATGTTTTATTAAATATCATTTTTGCTGTCAGAAAAGGAGAGACTTGATAATATAAGCTAGAAAGATTTGTCCCATTTTCTGTAGATGATAAAATGGTATCTCGAATGGTTCGTAATTGTGTAAGCAATGTTCGATTATCTTTTGTATCCAGCATGCTTAATTCGACTGGACATGCTTCTTCCACTTCAACGGTAGGTGCCAACTTTGTATCCTTTACTATTAAGGAAAAATCTCCATTTGTTTCAGGGAACTCATCCTCGTCTATGTATTCCTCATCCTCTAAGTTGGAATAATAGTCTACTCTAATATAATATGGTCCATCCCATGCAATTGGAAAATAGATTACGCCTGCATAGTCAATAAAGCTAACTGTGTTATATTGGCTAAAAGTATTACCTAATTGCGCATTTTCTTTACTAGAATAGACAGAAATATTCATTTCTTCCGTAGAATTTAATTTAATCTCTAAATGAGTTGCGTTTTTTACGACTGATGCAGGATCAATCATAAACCATTTTACATTTTCATCTGCTTGAAAAGATGATGTTATTTCTTTTCCAATGGAAAGAGTTTCAGCATGGGTGATGTTTTCCATCGCTTTTGCTTCTTTCATCGGTAGGATGTTAAAAACTAATGAAACAATTAGTAATAAAGCAAAAAAAGATTTCCAATTACACTTTTTCATAAATTTCCCCCTATAGGTGATATATTACAAATCTATTAAATCACCTTTCTATCATTTTGTCCTCTTATTTTTTGTATTTTTAGCAAAAAATGTATATCTTTTTTTGTAATCTACTAGGAAAATTCCCACTAATTTTTTGCTTTTATTTTCTATTTTTGAAAATCGAAACCGTTTTATTACGGAATATGTTAGAATAGTTTTGTAAATATTGTAAAGAAGGAGTTCCATTATCAAATGAACGAGCCATTATTTTTTAAACCAGTATTTAAAGAAAGAATTTGGGGAGGTACTGCGCTCCGTAGCTTTGGTTATGATATACCGAGTGAAATAACAGGGGAATGCTGGGCGTTTTCCGCACATCCGCACGGACAAAGTATGGTTAAGAACGGACCGCTAGCAGGTAAAAATTTAGAAGAATTATGGGAAAATCATCGTGAGCTTTTTGGAAATATAGATGGTGATCGTTTTCCATTATTAACAAAAATATTAGATGCAAATCAAGACTTATCTGTACAAGTCCATCCGAATGATGATTATGCAAAAGTTCATGAAAATGGGGAGCTTGGGAAAACAGAATGTTGGTATATTATTGATTGTCAGGATGGGGCAGAAATCATCTTTGGCCATCATGCAAACACAAAAGAAGAATTAAAAGCGATGATAGCTGAAAACAGATGGGATGAGCTATTAAACAAGGTACCAGTAAAGAAAGGCGATTTCTTCTTTGTACCTAGTGGAACAATTCATGCTATTGGAGAAGGTATTATCATACTTGAAACACAGCAAAACTCAGATACAACTTATCGTGTCTATGATTATGATCGTACAGATAGTGAAGGTAATAAAAGGGAATTACATATTGAGCAATCAATTAATGTAACAACAGTCCCACACCAATTAGCAGCAACTTCTCCAACCGTTGAGCAAAAAGGAGATTTGGAAATTACCAACTTTGTTGAATGCGATTATTTTACAGTTGAAAAATGGGCATTAGATGGAAAAGCAAATAGAGAGCAAGAGCAATCTTTCTTATTATGTAGCGTAATTGAGGGAGACGGCTCTCTAGAAAAGGATGGGAAAGAATTTGCTTTCCAAAAAGGAGATCATTTCTTGCTGCCAAATAAATTTGGTGCATTTGAATTAAATGGGAAAGCAGAGTTAATTGTTTCCTATATTTAAAAGTAGTTTGTTTAGATAAATAAAAAGAGGATGGGACATAACTAAATAGATACTCTGTAAAGACGAACAATTTCTAATATAGCTAGTAAATAGCGGCTGCTTTCGCATACTTTTTACAAGAGGAAATATAATTAGTTGGAAAAACAGAGCAGCCGGAATACACGAAGACTCCTATGGGATTAGCGAGACAGTCTGAGACCCTGCAGGCCACAGGCCGAAGCGGCTCAGCGCGAGCCCCATGGAAAGCGAAGTGTATTCCGGCTGCGGGGAATCGCACCAAACTTCATGGAAACATCCTTTGAAAAACAAATAAAAGCCCGAACAATTATACGGAACATTCATTAGCATCTTCGTATAATTGTTCGGAATTATCCTTGGCTGGAATACTTATGTCCCAGCCTCTTTTTATTTATTTAGAGATCTAATTTAGACCAATATCCTAATTTCACATGTCTATTCGTATTGGTTTTCTTTTTTCAAATGTATAATAGGAAGAGAAACCAGCTTCTTTTGCTAAATTAAGTGCTTCTGTGAAGCCTGCGCCAACATCTTCTTTTTTATGGGAATCAGAGCCAATCGTTAGTATTTCGCCTCCTAATTCTTTATATAACTTTAAAACTTCTAGAAATGGCAATGATTCATTTAATTTTGTTCTCCAACCAGAAGTATTAATTTCTAATCCAATTCCTCTTTTTATAGCCATTTTTAATATGGAACTAATAATTTCTTGATAGTCTGCAAAGGTATATATTCCTCTTGTAGCATGCGCATATCGTTTCATTAAGTCAAAATGTGCAAGCACATTGATATCTGCATATGTAACTAATTCATACATCTCTTTAAAATAGGCGAGATAAATATCCTCGTTTGGGTGTGCGTTCATATATTTACGAAGTGTTAGACCAGCAAGATTATGAACAGAGCCGAGTACATAATCAAAAGGAATTGTTGATAAAACAGCTTTATATTGTTCGCGCATTAAATGTGGTTCGCATAATTCAATTCCTATCTTTATTAGAAGTTGATCTTCATATATAACTTGGCATTTCTGGATATCTGCTAGGTAGTTTGGCCAATTCATATGTCCATAGGTAGGAGCATTTGGATTGACCGAAAAGTGTTCCGTAAAACAAATTTCTTGCACTCCTTTAGTTATTGCCTCTTTGCAAATTTCCATCATTATTGCTTTCGAATCAAAAGAATGATTGGAATGGTGATGGTAATCAATATAATACATAAGAATCTCCTTTTTATAGACCATTTTATCCCACTCTTAACGGACAGTAAGACTCAACCATAAGCTTATGAGAATACTAGGAAGATAGGTGGGAGACCAGCTGTCCGTAAAGGTTCGATTGTCTCAACTAACCATCAGTGGGGGAGGAAGGAAATACCCCACTGATGGAAGTTTCCCTGTATTTGACCAGTAGATAATATTTTCTCTATAGTCTATTTTATCATAATGTTTTTTTAAAACATGAATTGCCAAGGAAGTAACTTTCCTTTATGATGAAAAAAAGATTTCAGAAAATTGTTGTTTTAAACTTACTAAACAGGTAGGAATAATATATAATGAATAATTATCATGTGTAATTAGGGGGAAGTGGAGATGACTGAGGTAAAGACAATCAAATGGAAGGACGATGATCTCATACTGTCTGTCGATTATCCAAATAAAATCTACAACGAATATAAAGTAATAATTATCTGCCATGGGTTGATCGGCAGTAGAGTTGGAGTAGACCGATTGTTTGTTAAGGCAAGTAATTTACTTACTGAAATGGGCTATTTAGTGATTCGATTTGATTATAAGGGATGTGGAGAATCTAGTGGTGAATATGGCAGGAATCGATTGTCCGATTTAATTGACCAGACAGAAGCAATGATTCAATTTGCGTATGATGAGCTCTCGATAAAAGAACTTATTTTACTAGGGCATAGTCTTGGTGGTGCAGTCGCATTATTCACTGCAATCAACAATTCGCGCGTTAGCCGTTTAATTCAGTGGGCTGCTGTTGGGAAACCAGCATTTGATATTAAACGAATATTTGGAGAGGAAAGGTTGTCCGAATTAGCAGAAAAAGAAGTAGTTGATTTTTATGGCTATTCGTTTTACCAAACATATTTTGATTCTTTATCGGATTATTTCCCGTTAGAAAGCTGTCGACAGTTTTCTGGAGATGTTCTTATAGCGCACGGAACAGTAGATAAGGATATTCCGTATCAGTATTTGAATGAATATAAACAAGAATATTTACGAAGAGACAAAGGAACGGTTGAAACATTACTTATTGAAAATGGAGAGCATACATTTTCATCCTCAAGTCAATTTAATCAATTAATAAATGGAACGATCAAGTGGTTAGAAGGTAACTAATTAAAAAAACGCAGATGGATAGATTCAGCATCCATTTGCGTTTTTTTAAGTGGAAATAATTATTTTACTTATTTTAGCTTATTATTGTGGAAATTTTTAAGTGAATAACTTAAAATAGAAAGAGAAGAAAGAATTTGAGGGGATAATATGGCACAAGAACAAAGGTTAATAGACATTGTTCACTATTTAAATCAGCATGAAAAAATTACTGTGGAAGAAATTTGTTCCCTCTTTCACGTTTCTCGTGATACAGCTAGACGTGATTTAGTAAAGCTTGAAGAGGAACAGGCAATTATTCGAACAAGAGGTGGTGCACTATTACCTAAAGTTCATCGGAAAGTAGATAATTATCATAATCGATTGAAATCCGTTTCAGAAGAAAAGAAAGCTATTGGAAAAATAGCGGCATCCTTTGTTAGAGATAATGACCATATTATTCTAGATGCTTCTACGACCGTTCAGGCAATGGGAAATTATATTAACCAAGAATGTACGGTGATCACAAACTCCATTAATTTGGCTGATATTTTATCAGATAAACAATTGCCGAAAATTCACTTATTAGGTGGAGTAATGCAAAAAGAACATCGATATTTATATGGAAATTCTGTAATTCAGCGATTAGATAAATATTATGTAGATAAAGTGTTCATCGGTATTGTCGGTATATCCGAAAAAGGACTTACTATTGTCGACGAAGAAGATGGCGCAGTTAAAAAGAAGATGATGAAACAAGCAAAGCAAGTCATTGTAGTAGGGGATAATAGCAAGATTGGCATTACCGACTTTTATCAGTTTGCTAAGCTTTCCGATATTGATCTCTTTATCACAGATAAAGAACCTGAAGACTGGTTTATAGAATTATTAAACGAAAATGGTGTTGAATTATTGGTGGCAAACAGAAGGGATGGAGAAGCATGATTTCATGTATCGTAACAGATTTAGATGGAACACTTTTAAATCATGAAAGCAAGATTAGTCCTCAAAATGTGGAAAGTTTGAAAATGGCACAAGAAAAAGGCGTAGAAGTGATTGTAGCAACAGGGAGAAACTATCCAGATGTTATCGAAATTTTTAAAGATACCGGTTTAAAAACATGGATAATTGCGGCTAATGGGGCAACGATTCATGACCCTGAAGGCAACCGTTTTGATCATGTACCCATGGATAAACAGAAAGCGATGAAATTATTGCAATGGTTGGAAGAAAGAGATTATTATTATGAGGTTTTTAGTAATGATTATCTATATTCGCCACAACGAGGGAGACAATTAATTGAAATAGAGCTTGATCGACTTTGTACAGCTAATCCAGAAATTAGTCGAGCAGAACTAGAGAAACATGCAATCACCCAATTTTCACAAACCGGTTTTTCGTATATTAATAGTTATAAGGAAATAGAAATGCCTACTATTGATGTATACAATATTTTAGCCTTTTCCTTTGATAAACAAAAATTGGATGCAGGTTGGGAAACATTCAAAGATGATCCATCGATTACACTCGTGACATCTGGTACGTATAATTTTGAATTTGAGCATAAGGATGCATCAAAAGGGAATGCATTAGTAAAACTAGCAAAACATTTAGGTGTTCAATTAAAAGATATATTAGCAATGGGTGATAGTATGAATGATTTATCAATGTTAGAAAAAGTCGGCTATCCAGTTGCTATGGGGAACGCAAGAGAAGATGTAAAAAATGCTTCAATTGAAATTGCTGAAACGAATGATGAGCATGGCGTAGCTAATACGGTTAAGCGACTTGTTTTATCTTCAATTGCTATATAATTTATAAAAAAGATTTTTAGAAACTTAAATGGAATTTTCATGCGTTGCTTGGAGTGGAAAGCAACATCTCTATTCAAAGGGACTAATAAATATACTATATCCAAACTTCTATTTCTAAAATTCAGGGGTTTGTCTACAGTCTGAAAGAAGAAGGCGAATCCTTCTTCTTTTTTTATACCATTTAAAAACATATTCCCGAAAGAAATGATAATTATCGACTAGTAATCGTTTTTTCTAGAACTATTGCGCCTATTAGTAGGGGTTCAGCACTATTTTTTTTAGCGATTTTGAGATATAATAAGTAGGTAGTAAAAAATATAGTATCTACTACTAATAGTAGATGATATAATTTAAAATGATGATTTTATTGTGGCTTATTAAAATCTTACATATAGTGAAAGATCACATAAATAAACATGAAGTTATTTTGCACATAAAGGAGAAAGAAAAAATGTATGCATTTACGAGTCGATTTGCAAATGTTGTTTTAAAAATTTTTGGGAGAACAAAAGTAATTAATAAAAATAAATTACCGAAGGATACTGGTTATGTCGTAGCTTGTTCCCATATAGGATGGGTCGATGTTGTGGCACTCGGTACTTCTTTGTTACCAAATGAAATTCATTTCATGGCAAAAAAAGAGTTATTTGCTAAACCTCAATCAGCTAAATTTTTTTATAGCATAAATGCCTTTCCAGTTGATAGAGAGAATCCTGGTCCCAGCAGTATTAAAACGCCAGTTAAACTACTAAAGGAAAAGAAGATTATCGGGATTTTTCCTAGTGGCACTAGGACTTCAGAGGATGTCCCTTTAAAAAAGGGTGCTGCTACAATCGCTAATTTGGCAAGGGTACCAATTGTTCCAGCTGCATATAGTGGTCCAACTGATTTAAAAGGACTGTTAAGGGGAAAAAAAATACATGTTATATTTGGTGATCCAATTTCCTTAAAAAATGAGGATGGAACAAAGAAAGATCCAGCTGATATTACTAAAGAATTAAGTGATGTAATGGCCCAATTACAAAATGAATTAGATAAAAGAGGCGGTCAGAAATGATGAATCTACAGAAAGTAAAGGATATACTAAGTCGTTATCCTCTGCCTCTAGTAGATGAAATATTAGAGTTAAAAGAAGGACAAATGGCTGTTGGGGTTAAGCAAATCAATAAGGAAGACACATTTGCAACAGGGCAAAACCCAAATAATCCAATTATGCCAGGCGTCCTTATTATTGAAGCGATTGCGCAAGTTACGGCAGTAGCTATTCATAGTGAAGAAAAACATAGTAATAAATTTGCTCTTCTAGCAGGGATAAATCATTCTAGAATACGAAAAGCGGTTTTTCCGGGTGATGAGCTGTGCATGGAAGTCATGGTAGAAAAGGTGAAAAATAGCTTTGCGAAGGCAAAAGGAAAAGCGACCGTAGCTGGCGAACTGATTTGCGAGGCGGAGTTTCTTTTTGCATTTCAGTAATATAAAAAGCCACTTTACTAAAAGATTATAGTTAAAGTGGCTTTTTATATTGGCTGTCATCTTATCTTCATCAGTAAATTTTACGCATTCAAATAATTTACAAAACTTCAAATCATTCATTAAATAATTACATTTCCCTATCAAATATTTCATAGATTACAAGACTATTCTTTAGTAGATTGGCATATATCTGTAATGAGAAAGGGGATGTACTTATTATGCAAACCTCCAAAACACGTACATTAATTCAATATTTGAATACAACAATATTAGGAATTATCCTAATGTTTATCCTTATTGCAGGAATCACGACCTCTATTTTTTCCTTCAAATTGACTTCAGATAATGTTGCCAGTATTTTAAAATCGGTAAATTCAACAGAAATTTACACGGAAATATTTCATAGTGAAAATCATCTATTTCCAAAATCAGATGGGAAAGGACTTTCTCTTGGAAATATCTTGTTCCAAATAGCAACTAATATTCGTTTAGATGATACGCGTACACTTTTAGGTAGAGAATTACCTGCTTTGACTTCTTTTCATACAGAAATTGTTGTCGCAGAAGAAGGGACAAGCCTTGCTAATCTACCATTTGAGTCTACTCCTTCAGAAGAACTTATGAAAAATCCGAAAGAAGTGGATGAAGAAAAAGTAGAGAAGGAAGAAAAACCATCAGAGAATAAAGCACCAGTTGCTACTCCTAAAAATAAAACGGTGTTAGTCTACAATACTCATAATTTAGAAGCCTATCTACCACTTTTAAAGAATGCGAATGAAAATGAAGCAGTAAGTTCGGATGAACGAGCAAATGTGGTTGGATTGAGTAATAAACTAAGTAATCTATTGCAAGACGAAGGAATTGGAGTTCAATTAGATAAAACAAATATTAACCAAAAACTTCTTGATAGAGGTTGGAACTTTTTTTCATCTTATGCGGTTTCAAAAGAGGTAGTTGAGACAGCAGTTAGTGAAAATAAACATTTAAACTATTTAATTGATATACACCGAGATTCTGCAAGAAAGAAAACTACTACAGCAACAATTGATGGAAACAGCTATGCAAAATTGCTTTTTATTATTGGTGATGCGAACAAAGGTTATGAAAAAAATCAGGAATTTGCGAAAAAGCTTCATGCAGAATTGGATAAGAAGTATCCTGGTATTTCTAGAGGCGTATTCTTAAAAGGAAAAGAAGAAGGGAATGGGGTATATAATCAGGACTTCTCTGATCGTGCTATTCTTCTAGAAGTCGGTGGAATAGACAATACACAAGCAGAATTGAATCGCAGTATTGAAGCATTTTCCGAGATTTTCAGCAAAGTATACTGGGAAGAAAATGACGCAACACAGCAATAATGTAAAAAAAGATGATCCTCATTTTAGGTTCATCTTTTTTTACAGACAAGAAAATATAAGGTTTCTTAAGTCAATTTGGTATTTAGTTTAAGCTCCAATCGGTTTGTAAAGTCCCTGCTATTCCTTTTCATAAGTAAAATCAGCTCAACGACCGTTACCGTGTTTATTTTATCGCAGAAAATGTCTGTCCCTCCATGAAATGTAACTAAATGGGTGCACTTCGCTTTTCTTATTAGTCAAACTTATTTTTGTTCTTTTTCCTGTAAATATTGTTTATATCTTCTTAGCGCTGCTTCACTTGTTAAATGAAACTGCTGCATTACGTTCTCATCACACACACCGTTTGCTAGTTCCTCTAAAATTGCTGTATTTCGGAAATTAACAGCTGAAATTTTTCGCAAACCAGCTCTTCTTACTTCATCTTTAATCATTTCTTGAATTGCACGGACAGACAATCCTTTTGGCTTTTGTCGATCATAATCGTATTGAAAGGAATAAGAAATATTGTTGAAAGCGACAAAAACGGGATCGTTGGAATAATACTTTGGCCGAAACGATTCTGGAATAGAAAAATAGTAATCTCGTAATTTTGCCATAATGTCGTGAGGAAGGGAAAGAATTAATCGAGTTGTGTCTCTACTAAGCGTAAGCTCACCTTGTGCAAGGTTAAAATCCTTCATCTTGATACTATGTAGATCAAAAGGTGTAAGACCAAAAGTTCGTAACAATGCTACAATTGTCCAATTTCTTGTCAACAGATAATTTCGAGCTGATTTTTTTGTAACTTCTGCATCTTTTGTTAATAGCATTTGCGCTAGTAGGCTATATTCATTTTGGGTTATAAAATCTTTGTCCGTTAGAGTACGTAATGGGGCAGCTTCAGCTAGTTTGTGAATTTCATGAGCGCAGATACATTGGTGATAAATCATTAATCGACTAAGAACAGATGCTAGCCTACGTATAGTAGCTTGCGACAATTGCTTTTCCTTTAAATAATGAAAGTAGGCGCGAATATCATCAGCTCGTAATGCTTTTATTGTTTCAAATTTAGTGTTTTCTTTGTAGATATCGAGCCAGCTGAAAAATTTCTTTAAGTCAGATTCGTACTGTTTTAATGTAAGTTTGCTTCGTCCAGATTGGTTTAAATTCTCCATATAATCAAGTGCATAATCAGGCAAGGTAATCATCATATATGTTCCATCCTTCTTATGAATTTTTTTCAAACAATCCGAAATGCAATAACCTCTCTTCTTATTTTAACATAGGTTAAAGAAGGAGAGAGAAAGGGGATTTTTAAATTGATCAGAATTAAAGTTGGTGAATCTATATACCATTATAATACTGAATTGGAGCATTATTTTTCAAAGATAAAGAATCATATCATTGGAAATAACTTAACCTTTTCTACACCTTATGGAACTAAAAAGCTGCTATATGCTGACTGGACAGCAAGTGGCAGATTATATAAAACGATTGAAGAAAAGATTACACATAAATTAGGTCCCTATGTTGCTAATACGCATACAGAATCAAATATTACAGGTACGTATATGACAAAAGCGTATAAGGAAGCAAAACGAATCATTAAAAAACACGTTCATGCAGGTGAGAATGATATTATATTGTTTGATGGTTTTGGCATGACAGCAGTAGTCAACAAATTACAAAGAATTATAGGATTAAAAAATTCATGTGCTAAAAAGGAAAAAATAGCTGTGGTCTTTGTCACACATATGGAACATCATTCAAATTACTTATCTTGGCTCGAGACAAATGCTGATGTCATCATGGTTAAACCGAACAAAAAGGGCGATGTAGATATAGACCATTTAGAATCATTGCTAGTGGAATATAAAGACATCCCATTAAAAATCGGGGCATTTACTGCCTGTTCCAATGTGACTGGAAGAAAAACAAATTATCACGTGCTTGCGAAAATCATGCATAAGCATAAAGGCTATTGCTTTGTCGATTTTGCAGCATCTGCCCCTTATGTATCGATTAATATGCATCCGGCTAATAAAGAGGAAAGATTGGACGCTATTTATTTCTCTCCCCATAAATTTTTAGGTGGTCCTGGCACTAGCGGCGTATTAGTGATGGCAAAGGAACTTATTTATTCAAGCATACCAGATCATCCAGGCGGAGGAACAGTAGATTTCACAAATGAATGGGGAGATATTTTATACAAAAAGGATGACGAAGAAAGAGAGGATGGGGGAACACCTGGGTTTCTACAGGCAATTAAATCTGCACTCTGTATTCAACTAAAAGAAGAAATGGGAGTAGAAAGAATAGAACAAAGGGAGAAGGAATTAGTACATCTAGCAATAACAGAACTAAAAAAATTGAATAAAGTTCGAATTTTAGAAGAGGAAAATGAAGATAGGTTAGGGATTATTTCGATTATTTGCGAAGATATTCATTATGATTTAGTCGTGAAGTTACTTAATGATCGCTTTGGCATTCAAGTAAGAGGTGGGTGTTCATGTGCGGGGCCTTATGGACATTATTTACTACCGATTACGCATAAACAATCCAAAGAATTAAGTAAGGAAATACAAGATGGGGATTTTTCGCACAAGCCAGGCTGGGTTCGAATTTCCCTACATCCTACGATGAGTAACGAGGATGTGTATTATATTGTAGCTGCGATTAAAAAGATTATAATCTATCAGGAAGAATGGAAGAGAGATTATGTTACGAAGCCGTCAAGTTGTGAGTATCAATCAGTCAAAAGAAACGAGATGGATTTGAAGGATTTGTTTACCGTGTGACTTTTTAGAAGCTTATCGCTAAACAAGAAAGTTTTTCAAGCTGACTATATTATATATTAGAAAAAATACATCTAAAAATAATAACTATGGCGAGCAAATTTTTACTGATTAAAGGATGAATCATATTAATTAGAGGCAAAACGGGAACCCAAACAATTTAAGAAAGTGTTTGGGTAATTTCTTTTGAAAAAAAAGAAAAATTCTGTATTTAATAAAAATACATATTTGAAGAACGATTTATGCTATAATAAATTTAATTTGATAAAAAGCAAACCACAAGGGGAGCGTAATGCTGAGAGTGATCCATTGATCTGACCCTTCGAACCTGTTAGTTAATGCTAACGTAGGAATGTGGGAAGAATGTATATAGTAGAAACTATATGATTCATTTCGCGCGTAAGTTCTCCTTTTGGTCTGCACAAAAAAGGAGATTTTTTTATGAAAAATATGAAATTAGTTGTCATGATAGAAGTGGCGATCATGGCTGCAATTGCACTTATTCTCGATTTATTGCCATCTATTCCTGTATTTAATACTTCAATTTCTTTTGCAATGGTACCTATTTTTATCGTTGCATTCCGTTGGGGCTTTAAAGCAAGTACGATCGCAGGATTTTTATGGGGGCTTTTACAGATTGTTGTTGGTGATCTGCAAGCATTAGGCTTTTGGCAAGTTATTTTAGAGTACTTATTCGCGTTTGCTTGTATTGGATTTGCTGGTTTATTTGCTTCCTCTATACAAAATGCTTTAAAAACGAAGCAAAAGGGATTAGCAATTGGTTTAATTATTTTGGCTGTAGTCGTTGGGGGTTTTACTCGCTATATTTGGCATTTTATCGCAGGAGTAACTATTTGGGCAAGTTATGCGCCAGAAGGAATGTCGCCATTTATCAATTCCTTGATAGTAAACGGTGGATCTTATTTAGGAGCAACCATTCTATGTTCAATCGTACTTGTACTTTTATTAATTTCAGCTCCACGTATCGTACTTGATAGACCATCAACTGGTATATCAAGAAATTAAAGATGAATAGTAAATAATTTGACGTTCCTTTAGGAGCGTCTTTTGTTTTAATATGGTATAATATTCCAAAAACCAGGAGGAGTAATGAAAAAATATAAAGATAGTTTTGTATTTTATTTTTTACTAATCATCTTTTTTATTATTTATTTTAGAATAGTCTATTATTTCTATCCCACTCTTAACGGACAGTACGACTCCCCCTCAAGCATATGAGAATACGAGGAAGATAGGTGGGAGATCAACTGTCCGTAAAGGTCCGATTGGTTCAACTAACCATCAGTGGGGGATGAAGAAAACCCCCACTGATGGAAGTTTCACTTTATAATAAATGGATTGACTATACAATCGCTACAGATATTTTTCTTATCCTATTTTTAGCAATCGTAATAATGCCGTTATCGGCAATAAGTACCCACCATTTTATAAAGATAATAAAAAATTAGGAGAAAAAAGATGATTAAGTTAAAAAACGGACTGGAAATACAGGTGCGAAAATATCAAGAAGATGATTTCCCATCTATACACGCATTAAATAGAGAAGAACAGTGGAATAACTTAGTAGCCAAAAAAGAAGATACAATATCCGCTTGGAATCATTCTAATATTGCTTATGTTGCAATGTTAGATGATAAAATAATCGGCTATATTAGGGGGATGACAGATCAATCAATTACTATGTATATTTGTGAATTGCTAATTGATCAGACATATAGGAGCTTAGGGATTGGACATAATTTATTATACTATGTCCATCGTTTATATCCAAATACTAGAGTAGAAATGCTGGCATCCAGTACGTCACATACCTATTATGAAACCAAAGGTTATCGTGCTTTTTATGGATTTCGAAAGAACTTTACTGAATATAAGTGAATCTTGTTCTACATTAGGATCGGATATAATGAGGAAGTATAATTATTTGATTAATATGGGGAGAGCCATCTGTCAATGTCTGGTGGTTCTTTTTTTGTCGAAATCTGTGTTAATATGAAACTAGCTCTGTTTTCATTACGGCTATTATTCTAGTAATTGAAACAGCAAAAGGACTACTTCAAGGAGGTACAAATGACACAAATAAATTATTCCTTTCAAAAAAAAACGCCAAATAAAAAACTCTTTATTGGTTTTATTCTAGCTGTATTATTAGTTGTAATCTCTACTATCCTGTTAATTTTTTACCCATTCGGTAATAAAGATAAGATAAATTACTTTCAAGGAGAAAACCCTATCTTCTTAAATGGGGAACAGATCGGCAATGCAATCTTTGATAAGGATACGGTATATTTACCTTTAAAAATATGGCAAGAAAAAATAGATGACAGCATTACGTATGATGAAAATAGTAATTCCGTTATTGTGACGACAAAAGATAAAGTGATTCAATTTCCATCCGATTCCGTTTCCTATTATGTAAATGATAAAAATACGGAGCTTTCTTTTCATCCATTAAGAGATGAGGATGGAACGATTTATGTTGCACTTGATCCATTAGCAAGTTTTTATCCAATCGAATACACCATTTTAGATGATAAGCATGTTGTTCTTTTAGAAGAAAATGGCCAAGAAAGAGCGGATGGGATATTTACATCTAAAAAGGTGAGAAAAGATTTCACAAGATTGCGTTCAGAAGCAACATTATACTCTCCTTATACAGATGACTTAGCTCCTGGTGAGCATATAACAATTGAAAAAGAAGAAGAAGACTTTTATTTTGTTAGAAAAGAGAATGGAATCGCTGGATTTGTGAAAAAGAAATATGTTGAAAAAGGTAAATCAGCGGTTGTTCAAGTAGAATTAGAACAGAAGGAACCAAAACTGAATAAAATCAACGGTCCTATCCAATTAACTTGGGAAGCCGTATACTCTAGAAATCCAGATACTTCAAGCATTCCAAAAATGAACGGTGTAAATGTTGTTTCTCCCACTTGGTTTAAGCTGTCGGGAGATGACGGCAATGTTAGTAATCTAGGATCAAAAGCATACGTAGATTGGGCGCATAAACAAGGCTATCAAGTATGGGGATTGTTTTCTAATAATTTTGATCCTGATAATACACATGAAGTATTGAAGGATTATCAGAAAAGGCAAGCAATAATTAGACAACTTTTAGTCTATAGTGAAATGTATAATTTAGATGGGATTAACATTGATATTGAAAATGTTCGCGAAGAAGATGGTAAATATGTCACTCAGTTTGTGAGAGAAGCAACGCCATATTTACATGAGGCGGGAATTACAGTGTCCATGGACATTACGTTTATCGCTGGCGGAAATTATTCTGCATTTTTACAGCGTGACCACCTAGCTGAAATCGTCGATTATTTAGTTGTAATGGCATATGATGAGCACTGGGCGACAAGTCCAATTGCTGGGAGTGTAGCGAGTTTCCCTTGGGTAGAGGCTAATTTAGAAACCTTACTCGATATTGTTCCAAATGATAAGCTCGTTTTAGGTGTACCTTTATATGCTCGTTTATGGGAAGAGAAGGAAAGCGGAGAAATATCTTCTAAGGCACTTTCAATGGCAAAGGTCGAGGAATGGTTAGAAAAGTATAAAGTGACACCAACGTACGATGAAGTTAGCGGTCAAAACTATGGGGAATATTTTGACGAGAAAACAAAATCTACCTATAAAATTTGGCTGGAAGATGAACTATCTTTAGCAAAAAGAGCCGAATTAGTAGAAAAATATGAGTTAGCTGGACTTGCAAGTTGGTCCCGCACTTTTGCAAACGAAACAGCATGGAATGCACTATCCTTAGAAACAAAGAAACAGTAACGAAGAAACCACTTTCTTTTGAGGAAAGTGGTTTTTGCATTTTATACACTATATTTGGAAATAAATGCTTGTTGTGAGGTTCATTTTAATTATAATATGGATTTAACCGTTAAGTAATGATGAAGTTAACAAGAAGGAGCATATTTATGAATAAATCCAAGGATAATTTAACTAGTAACTTATTAGAAAACTTGTCTTTTATATTTGATCAAAATCAGGATAGAGAAAAGGCCATACCGATGGAAAAATATATGAAGAATCATTTCAAGTTTTTAGGTATTAAAACACCGGAACGAAGAGCGCTGATGAAACAGTTTTTTTCAGAAACAGACCTTTTAAAGTTAGACTTTCAGCAAAATTTTGTGCAAAGTTTGTGGGAGAAAAAGGAGCGTGAATACCAATATGCAGCGTTAGATTATATAAACAAATCACTGAAAAAAATAAGTAAGCAGGACCTCCCCTTATTTGAAAAGTTGATTATGACGAAATCTTGGTGGGATACAGTTGATAGCATTGCTCCTCATGCCGTTGGTCATATTGCAAAGATCGCTCCAGAAGTGAAGGATGAAGTAATAGAGACTTGGGCTTATGGAGATCATTTATGGCTGCGAAGAGCTTCTATACTATTTCAGCTTAAATATAAAGAAGATACAGAAGAAAGTCGCCTGTACCGATATATCTTGCATAATGCATCAAGTAAGGAATTCTTTATTCAAAAAGCGATTGGCTGGAGTTTAAGGGAATACTCAAAAACCAATCCAGAATCAGTTAGACAGTTTATTCACGAACATAGTTTATCTAAGTTAAGTATACGTGAAGGCAGTAAATATATTTAATTAAATGCAACTTTCTTTAGAAAACTAGAAAAATTTGCTATTGTTAAAGTGGCATGTAGGAATGCTTTCTGTAGTTTTTTCTTCCCTGATTTGGGGAAACGTATAAAAAATGATAGAAAAAGGAGCGGTTAAAATGGCTATTAATAATCCAAGTCGTGAAGAAATTGGTGAAATTTTAAAAAAAGCAAAGAGAATTGCGGTTGTTGGTTTAAGTGATAATCCTTCTAGGACCTCTTATATGGTTTCAGAAGCAATGAAAAATGCTGGATATGAAATTATTCCTGTTAATCCAACTGTAGACGAGGTACTTGGAGTTAAAGCGGTTAAGCAGTTAACAGATATTGAAGGACATGTCGATATTGTCAATGTATTTAGAAGATCTGAATATTTGCCAGAGGTTGCAGCTGAGTTCGAAAAAATAGATGCAGATGTATTTTGGGCACAATTGGGACTAGTACATGAAGAAACGTTTGATGATTTAAAAGAAAAAGGGTATACGGTAATCATGGATCGTTGCATTAAAGTCGAACATGCGATGACAAAATAATAAAAAAAGGCAGAGTGATTTGAACTGACCTAGCGAAATGAGACATATATAAAACACCTAACCATTATTAAATTTAACACTTTTCGACTAATTTGATATTGGTTCTTTACTGGAAATAATTCAGGCACTTTGTCACTTTACTTGGAGCCTCTGCGGGCATAGATTCTTTAGCCAGGAAGCCAGCTATCTTCAATAGAATCTGGCTTAGCCTAATTAGGCTATCATGCCCGCCACTCCAAATAAAGTGCACGTCTTTTTTACATGATAAGTGAACCCTAATCCCCATTAAGCTGCATTTAACCCAAATTCTTTTGGAGTTAAGTAGCCTAATTTTGCTTGAATTCTATCTTCATTATAATGATGAATATATCCTTCTACTCTAGAAATAACCTCTAAATTCGATAACGTATTAAACTTACAATACTGAAATTCCTCGGCTTTTAGATTTGAATGAAAAGATTCAATCACCGCATTATCCCAACAGTTTCCTCTTCTGGACATACTACTTATCATATGAATTTCTTTCACATAATTTTGAAAGATATATGAAGTATACACACTTCCTTGATCAGAATGAATTATAACTCCTTCTGGCTGATGCCGCTTATCTAGAGCTTCCTCCAAAGTATCAATTACTAAAGGTGTTTGTTGATGGTTATAAACCTTATAAGCTATGATTTCATTATTGTACAAATCCATAATTGTAGACAGATATAGAGTCTCGCTACCATATTGAATATACGTAATATCCGTTACCCACTTCTCATTTGGTTTACATGCGCTAAAATCTCGATTAATAATATTAGGTGCGATTACTTCACTCTCTCCTTGTGATTTCCATCTACGTTTCGGCTTCACCCTACACTGCAAATGATACTTCTGCATAATCTTTTGAACTGTATTCCTATTGAGATGAATATGATGATCTCGCTTTAAAATAGCTCTAATTTTACGGTGACCATTTCTATATTTTGTAGCCTTACAGATTTCAATAATCAGCTCTTCATGCTCATTTTTATGTTCCCCAAAACCTTTTGTCCAACGGTAATAACTAGAACGAGGAACCTCCAATACTTTTAAAATGGAGGTAACACTATATTTTTCTCGAAATTGTTCAACCAATTGTACTACTATCCTTTTATCGACACCTTTCTCATCGCCAAATACTTTTTTAAGATTTCATTCTCCATCTTTAGGTGAGTAAGTTGATTATTAATTCGCTCATCCTTGCTTAAAGATTCCGGACCATGTCCGAATGTGTATTGTTTACCGATTGGTTGGTCAAACCGATAAATCTCCCCATTTTCATACCATCTCATCCATGTTTCAACTTGAGATTTATTCTTAATTCCATACTTACCCATAATTTCTCTTGTTGTTAATTTCCCTTCAAGCTTGTCCCTTACTACCGCCCATTTGATTTCACTTGTATAAATATTTTTGCCCATGCAAAAACACCTCCGATTAATATTCCATACTTATTTCAAGTATGGCCATTATGGAGGTGTTTTATATTGTCTCACTAATTTAGGTTAGTCCAATTAAGAAAAAATCATTCTGCCTTTTTTTATTATTTTATAAAGGAATAGTGAATAAAATTGGTTAATTTGAACGGATAAAACGCTGTCATGCGCTAAAAATGCACATTGTTTTTCGAAACTTATTCGTTTTTCCAAAGAATCTGTGTTAACATAATATAGATAAAAAGAGGGAATCCTCTTTAAAAAAGTTCTTTTGCTTTTGCGATGATTGGTATAATATTGGTTTTGCCGGGGAAAAATCGAAAGATAAAATTTGAAAAAAAACGTGGAAAATGTAATTATGTGCTACAATACGATATGAGAACGAATGTTCTGTTTCGGGAATTGGTATCAACAACTGTTTATAATAATTCAATATAATTGAAAGAAAAAAGAAGGTTGAAAGAAAAGCCTTCTTTTAAGCTCGTCTAACAAGAAAAGAAGTTATCCGATAAATTTTTTTGATTTTAGAGGATAATTCGTTTTTTAGACGAATACATAAACAATTGTTCGACATGATACATAGAAAGATAATATGTCGGATTTGTAGAAGTGAAAGGGGTATGTCAGTGGCAAAGAATCAGCAAGCATTCGAATATAATGATGATGCCATTCAAGTATTAGAAGGATTAGAAGCTGTTAGGAAACGTCCCGGAATGTATATTGGGAGTACAGATTCTAGAGGTTTGCATCATCTAGTATATGAAATTGTAGATAACGCAGTCGATGAAGCACTGGCTGGATTTGGAGATACTATCATTGTAAAAATTCATCGTGACAATTCCATAAGTGTTAAGGATAGAGGACGTGGAATGCCAACTGGAATGCATAAGATTGGAAAGCCGACTCCTGAAGTTATCTTTACCATTCTTCATGCTGGAGGGAAATTTGGACAAGGTGGCTACAAAACAAGTGGTGGACTGCATGGTGTAGGTGCTTCTGTAGTTAACGCGTTATCAGAATGGGTTGTTGTAAAAATTAAGCGTGATGGCTTTGTTTACGAACAACGTTTTGAAAACGGCGGTAAACCTGTCACAACGTTAGAAAAAATCGGGAAAACAAATCAAACTGGAACAACGATACACTTTAAGCCAGACCCAACGATTTTTTCAACGACAACGTATAATTATGAAACGCTTTGTGAGCGATTAAGAGAATCTGCCTTTTTATTAAAAGGATTGCGCATTGAAATTGTGGATGAAAGAAATAATGAGCAAAGTGTTTTCCATTATGAAAATGGGATTGAAGCATTTGTTGAATACTTAAACGAAGAGAAAGATACACTTCATCCAGTAGTTAGCCTTGAGGGTGAAAGTAATGGAATTGAAGTAGAATATGCTTTTCAATTCAACGATGGCTATTCAGAAAATGTTTTGTCATTTGTTAATAATGTCCGCACGAAAGACGGCGGTACACATGAGGCTGGTGCCAAAACAGCAATGACTCGGATGTTTAATGAATATGCACGTAAAGTTAGTCTTCTCAAAGAAAAGGATAAAAACTTAGATGGTTCTGATATTCGTGAGGGTCTATCTGCAATAGTTTCCGTGCGAGTACCAGAAGACTTACTACAATTCGAGGGACAAACAAAAGGAAAATTAGGGACTAGTGAAGCAAGATCTGCTGTAGATGCCGTTGTATCGGAACACTTAGCCTATTTCTTTGAAGAAAACCCTGAAGTCAGTTCGCTTTTAATTAAAAAATCGATTAAAGCAGCACAAGCAAGAGAAGCAGCTCGAAAAGCAAGAGAAGAAGCAAGAAGTGGGAAAAAGCGTAAGCGCGGCGAAGCGGTTCTTTCGGGTAAGCTCACACCTGCCCAATCGAAAAATCCACAGAAAAATGAATTATATTTAGTGGAAGGAGATTCGGCGGGTGGTTCAGCAAAACAAGGAAGAGATCGTCGCTTCCAAGCAGTACTGCCTCTTCGTGGGAAAGTAATCAATACGGAAAAAGCAAAGCTTGCAGATATCTTTAAAAATGAAGAGATTAATACAATTATTCATGCGATCGGCGCAGGCGTTGGTGCGGACTTTAATGTAGAAGACACTAACTATGACAAAGTCATTATTATGACAGATGCGGATACAGATGGGGCACATATTCAAGTACTTCTATTAACGTTTTTCTATCGTTATATGAAACCACTTGTAGAAGCTGGTAAAGTATACATCGCCCTACCACCTCTATACAAGGTAAGTAAAGGTTCTGGAAAAAAAGAAGTAATCGAATACTCATGGAGTGACGATGACTTGCAAGATGCGATTAAAAAAATCGGCAAAGGTTATATTTTGCAGCGATATAAAGGACTTGGCGAGATGAATGCCGATCAATTATGGGAAACAACCATGAATCCGGAAACTAGAACGTTAATACGTGTTAAAATAGATGATCTTGCACGAGCGGAACGTCGTGTAACAACTTTAATGGGTGATAAAGTAGAACCACGGAGAAAATGGATTGAAGCAAATGTTGCATTCGGATTAGAAGAAGAAGGTAACATTCTGGAAAACGAAAATATTATGGTCACTGAGGAGGAGAGCCCATCATGAGTTCATTAGAGCAATACCGTGATTTGCCTTTGGAGGATGTTCTCGGTGATCGTTTTGGACGGTATAGTAAATACATCATCCAAGAGCGGGCTTTACCTGATGCACGGGATGGACTAAAGCCTGTTCAGCGTCGAATTCTTTATGCTATGCATGAAGAAGGTAATACACATGAGAAAAACTTTCGAAAATCAGCAAAAACAGTCGGTAACGTTATCGGTAATTACCATCCACATGGAGATTCATCCGTTTATGAAGCTATGGTGCGTATGAGTCAAGAGTGGAAGGTTCGGAATGTTTTAATTGAAATGCACGGAAATAACGGAAGTATTGACGGAGATCCACCGGCAGCAATGCGTTATACGGAAGCAAGACTTTCGGCAATTTCTGCAGAATTACTGCGTGATATCGAAAAAAGAACCGTAGATTTCATTCCAAACTTTGATGATACATCGAATGAGCCAACTGTCTTGCCAGCAAAATTTCCAAACCTTTTAGTCAATGGCTCGACAGGTATTTCAGCAGGATATGCAACAGATATACCTCCCCATCATTTAGGTGAAGTAATTGATGGTGTAATTGAGCGAATGGATTCGCCAAATTGCACAGTAGAAGACATTATGAAGCATATCAAAGGTCCAGATTTTCCAACAGGCGGAATTATCCAAGGGGTAGAAGGCATTAAAAAAGCGTATGAGACCGGTAAAGGAAAAATCATTGTCCGTGGAAAAACCGATATTGAAACATTACGAGGCGGTAAACAGCAAATCGTGATTACGGAAGTTCCTTATGAGTTAAATAAAAGCAATCTCGTTAAAAAGATCGATGAATTGCGATTAGACCGAAAAGTCGAAGGGATTGCAGAAGTAAGAGATGAAACAGATCGAACAGGCTTACGAATTGTCATCGAGCTAAAAAAAGAAGTCGACGCAAATGGAATTTTAAATTTCTTATTTAAAAATACAGATTTACAAATTACGTACAGCTTTAATATGGTTGCCATTTACAACAAGCGTCCAAAGCTTATGGGCATTATTGCATTATTAGATGCGTATATAGAGCATCAAAAAGAAACAATTAAGCGTCGTACAGAATTTGATCTGCAAAAAGCAAAGGATCGTCAACATATTGTAGATGGATTAATAAAAGCATTGTCAATTCTAGATGAAGTCATTGCAACTATCCGTGCATCAAAGGATAAACGAGATGCGAAAAATAACTTGATTGCCGCCTTTCAATTTACTGAGCCACAAGCAGAAGCAATCGTGTCACTACAATTATATCGTTTAACAAATACAGATATAACAGCATTACAAGCAGAAGCAGAAGACTTAGCGAATAAAATTGACGAGTGGACTGCTATATTAGCAAGTGAAAAGAAATTGCTTTCCGTTATCAAAAAAGAACTAAAAGACGTGAAAAAGCGCTTTGTAAGCGAAAGACGTACATTAATCCAAGATGAAATTGAAGAAATCAAAATCAATCTGGAAGTATTAGTAGCAAGTGAAGACGTTATTGTAACGGTTACAAAAGATGGCTATATTAAACGTACGAGTCAACGTTCTTATGCAGCAAGCAATGGTCAAGATTTTGGCATGAAGGATACAGATAGAATTCTTGCTAAAATCGATGTAAATACAACTGAAGTTGTGTTATTGTTCACAGACAAAGGCAACTATTTATATTTACCAGTTCATGAATTGCCTGATATTCGTTGGAAAGATTTAGGTCAACATATTTCAAATATTATTCCGATTGATCGAGATGAATCGATTATTAAGGCAATGCCAATTAAGGACTTTGAAAGACCTCAATACCTGCTTTTCTTTACGAAAAATGGTATGGCAAAGAAAACAGAATTGATTAACTATAAAGCACAGCGTTACTCAAAACCATTAGTAGCTATTAATCTTAAAGGTGACGATGAAGTAGTTGATGTCCATCTTACAAATGGTAAACAAGAAGTGTTAATTGCCACACATATTGGTTATGCACTACGATTCCATGAAGAAGAAATTAATATCGTTGGTGCTAGAGCAGCTGGTGTCAAAGGCATTAATCTAAAAGATAATGATTATGTCATAGCTGGTAAGGTTATTACGAATCCTCAAAAAGAAAGTGTCGTTATCATGACACAGCGTGGTTCGATAAAGAAAATGAAGCTAACTGAATTTGAGTTCTCTGGAAGAGCAAAACGAGGTTTAATCATGCTTCGTGAATTAAAAGCGAACCCGCATCGAGTTGTTGGTATGGCTATACTTGAAGCACAAGATACTGTTTATCTTCAAACAGAAAAAGGAGAAATAGAATCTGTTAAAGTTGGCGAGCTCCGCTTTAATGATCGTTATTCAAATGGTTCCTTTGTTATTGATGAAACAGAAGCAGGCAAAATTGTAGAATTGTGGGAAGAAAAAATTACTCACGATGAAGCGTAAATAAAATAGTTTGAGGGGTTCCCAATTTGCAAAATGTCTTTGCAGGTTGGGAATCTTTTTTTTGAGAGTATTTGATTTTGATTGTAGAGAAAGCAGCAATTTTAGAGCGGGAGGGATAATGAGGTATACAGTAGTAAATGAATGAAAACCACTTTTGCCAAGAACGATAAGAAAAATGGCGTTCATCAGACGAATGAAAACCACTTTTGCCAAGAACGATAAGAAAAATGGCGTTCATCAGACGAATGAAAACCACTTTTGCCAAGAACGATAAGAAAAATGGCGTTCATCAGACGAATGAAAACCACTTTTGCCAAGAACGATAAGAAAAATGGCGTTCATCAGACGAATGAAAACCACTTTTGCCAAGAACGATAAGAAAAATGGCGTTCATCAGACGAATGAAAACCACTTTTGCCAAGAACGATAAGAAAAATGGCGTTCATCAGACGAATGAAAACCACTTTTGCCAAGAAAGATAGGAAAATAGCGTTCATCAGACGAATGAAAACCACTTTTGCCAAGAAAGATAGGAAAATAGCATTCATCAGGCGAATGAAAACCACTTTTATTAAAAATATCAGGAAAAAGGGAGTTCATCCCTCCTCCATCCAATGTCACTATACCTTATGTAATATTTAAATAACAAATATCCCGTTATTTTATAAATTTTCTTTTCCTTACTTACATGATTTTACCAAAAAAGGACATCCTAAAAAGTATTAAGATGTAGGGAGGTTTTAGCATGAGAAGAGAATTACTTGTTGCTTTATGTGCTTTCTTTTTAATGACTTTAACTGCTATTACTGGTGTATATGCAATGGAGAAGGATGAGAAAACAAACAAATTAATCTTTGAAGAAAAAACGGATATAACAAATGACGACCAAGAAGAAATGATTCAATTAAAAGGAGATGGATCGGATCAGCCTGAAAATAGCAATTTCTTTAAGGAATTGTTACTAAAGGTCACGAAGGAAAAAGATAAGCCAGCGATATTAACTGTAGAAGGTGGATTTGATCCTAAATTACATATCATCGATATCAATGACGATCACCAGAAAGAATTATTGCTGACTGTTTCTGCGAATGAGAGAGGAACAGAAAAAAACTTTTATTTCTTTCAGCTACAGGAAAATAATTTAGTAGAATTGCAAAAGCCAGAGTTGGCTTCAGTTGAAAGTCAGTTTAAAGATGCATATAAAGCAGAATTAAAAATAAATAAAGAAAAGACATATATCTTTGACTTATATGATCGCAGAAATCACTATGAAAAGCTTGGACTTTACCATAAAGGAAGATTAAATGAACCAACTGAATTAATTCTTTCCCCCTTTTCTGAGCTAAAGGTAACGAGATATAATAATCAAACTGCAATTAAAGGGAAACAGAGAATAAGTGGGTTAGCAACGGTTGATACGATTGGTTATTTAGAAACTTGGTGGACTTGGAATAAAGAGGATTGGGTTTTACAAAAAGTCAAAGTGAAGGAAATTAGTTATAAAGGAAACTAATGTTAACAAAAATAAAATAGATCCTTCATTTTATTGGAAAATAAGTAGTATAATGAAAGTACTTATTTTTAGAAAGGATCGAAATCATGTCATTACTTTTCTTATGTTTAACCGCTATACTTGGAGGATGGGTGTTTCAAGTATGTCAACTTCCGCTTTCTTGGCTGCTTGGCCCCATGTTCGGTACAATTCTTTATGTCCGCCTTGCAAAACATTCTCCGAAACTACCTTTCTCTTTTCGAGATATAGGACTTCTTGTCATTGGATATATCATCGGAAAACAATTCACAAAACAAACACTAATAGAAATGGGAATTCACCTACCTTCTATGCTTTTAATGACTGTTGTCATGATTGCCTTTAGTTTAATTCTTGCCTTTATTACCTCTAAATTAACGCATAGTAATTTAAAATCGACGGTTGCTGGTTGTATTCCAGGTGGACTTTCCCAAATGGTTGCCATTAGTTCCGAAATTAAAGGAATCGATCTTACCGTAGTAACGATTATTCAAATCAGTAGAATTTTATCTGTTATGATTCTCGTGCCACTACTTGTATATAGTCCAATATTGTATGGAAACCAAGCGATTGCTACGGTAACAGCTGCTGTAGAAAGCGCAAGTTATCATTGGGTGATTTTTCTGCTCCTTTTCTTTTGCTATCTCATCGCAAATTTAGTGAAAAAATGCAAATTCCCTGCACCTTTTATGATTGGGCCGATGCTTCTTATTGCAACTATATCGATTGTCGGAGTTGATTTGCCAGCGATTCCAACTTCATTAACGAGTTTAGCGCAAATATTAGTAGGTATTGATCTTGGATTGCAAATTAAATTTGGTAATATCGAAAATAAAGCAAAATTTTTAAGCGTAGTAGCGGTAACGTCCTCATTACTTGTTCTTTTTTCTCTCATTCTTGGTTATATCCTTGTAAGTGTAGACCGTGATATCTCCTTATTGACTGCTTTTATTGGTCTCGCACCAGGTGGAATGGCAGAAATGGCGGTGTTAGGACAATCTGTTCACGCTAACCTACCGATTATTACGACCTATCAGTTATTTCGATTATTATTTATCTTGTTTTGTGTGCCAATCATTATGAAATGGGGATTTCAACGTGTAGAACAAAGATTAGAAGAGCGAAAAAGTTAATCGTGTTTATATTGTTTCAAACTTAGAAGTAGTAGCCCCAATAGTTACAAAATGGTCAGCTATTTTAATAGATTGGAAGGTTTTAAACTATAGGTTCAACGCTATTGGATTTTATAGAAAAAACGGGATTTGAAACAACTAGTATTAGATTTTTTAAGAGTTTTATGTCATATAGTGTCAATTATTTGATTACATGAATTCTAGTGTATATAAATGAATATTAGGGTTACAACTTGAAATACTTATTTTTTTATTAAGGGTGAGTTCGGTAATGAAATTAAATAATCCTATACGCGCGATATTTTTTGACCTAGGTTGGACAATTTTTCGACCTTTTACAGGTAATTGGAAAATTACTACAAAAGCTCTGGAGTATATTAATTTGGAAAACTTACATTCTATCTCCAAGGAAAGGCTTCATATAACATTTTTGAAAGCAAATGAATATTTGAAAATGGAAATTTACAAGACTGAATTGGAGGAACTTGAAAGGTATATGAATTATTATAAGACAATTGCTGACGAGCTACCTGAGATTAAATTAACATTACAACAAGCTGAAATCATTGCCTATGATAGAGTATATAACGATTCCAATTATATATTTTATGAAGATGCAAAAAAAACAATGGAAGCATTAAAAGAGAAGTATAAAATTGGGATTATATCTGACACCGATCCATCCATTATAAGAGTCCTCAAAAACGCAGGATTTTATGATTATTTTGATGATATGACGTTTAATTTTGAGCTTGGCGTGAATAAACCTAACCCAGTTATATTTGAACAAGCACTTAAAGGAATGAATGTACCAGCAAAAGAAACCGTATTTATTGATGATTATGAAATAAATTTAGATAGTGCTACTAACATTGGGATTCAGTCAATATTAATCCTTTCAAGACCGAATGCTCGAAAAAGCTCAAGATATTTAACTATTAATAAGTTATCCGATTTATTGTTTATTTTATGAAAAATGTAACAATTGGTAGTTCACTCATCTTCGCTAATTTAAATAAATAAGCTGTGAATAATCTTTAAACATACATTAAAGTTACATTCAAAAAAAGACGAATCTACCTAAATGGTATAAAATAGGATAGAAACATATAAACGAATTTTCTTTTAGAAGAGATTAGAAGAGGTGAATGAGTGGCATATCATGGTTCCTCCGTATATGACAATGAGCAATTTTTTGAAAATTATCGAGCAAGAAGAAATCGAGATACAAGTCCTAATAATAGTATAGAAAGGCCGATCTTATTTGAATTATTAGGAGAAGTTAAAGGCAAATCGATTCTCGATTTAGGATGTGGAGATGCTAAATTCGGGATAGAATTATTAGAAAAGGGTGCAGAAAAGTATACAGGTGTAGAAGGTTCAAAGAGAATGTTTGATGAAGCTTCCAGTCATCTAAATGGAACAAACGGTTACGTTAACCACTCCACATTAGAAGAATGGAATTTTACGAACTCCAAGACTGATTTGGTTGTTTCAAGGTTAGTATTTCACTATATAAAAGATTTATATAAGATATTTCAAGCTGTCTATAATAATTTAAACGATAATGGGAAATTTGTTTTTAGTGTACAACACCCGCTACTGCTGTCTTCTATAGAGAGTGCAACCTCTTCAGAAAAAAGAACAAATTGGATTGTAGATAATTATTTCTCAATGGGAGAAAGAACGGAGCCTTGGATAGGTAAGGATGTAGTAAAATATCATCGAACAATAGAGGAATATGTTCGAATGTTGAAACAAGCAGGCTTTAAAGTAACAGATTTACGGGAAGGAATGCCTAAACAAGAGCACTTTCAGCACGAAAAAGAGTTCGAAAGACGGAAAAGGATTCCGCTTTTCTTGATTTTATCCTGTGAAAAATAAAGAGAAAGAAAGGATGTTCGAAATGGAAAAGGAATTAAGGTTATATTTTATTAGACATGGAGAGACCCAATATAATATCGAGAGAAGAATGCAAGGGTTTTGTGATTCCCCGTTAACAGAAAATGGGATATTACAAGCGAAATCTGTAGGCGCTGGTTTAGTAGATGTTCCTTTTGAGGCTGCTTATGCGAGTGATAGTCAGAGAGTATTAGACACTGCTAAATTTGCTTTAGGTACTAGGAATATCAAAATAACAAAAGATGCTAGATTGAAAGAAATGAATTTTGGTATGTTGGAAGCAATGCTACAGACAGATATTATTACAGAGCATGGAGATATTCTTGAGAGACTATTTTCTTTTAAAGATGTGGAAAGTAAAGTGCAAGATGGCGAATCATTTACTGAATTATTAAATAGAACAAACGCTGCTGTTGCTGATATTATAGCTGCCCACAGAGATACCGGCGGAAACATAGCAGTCTTTTCTCATGGAGTAACTATTGGCTATTTAATGAAATCCCTTTTAAACACGGACGGATTTCCACACCATGACAATTGCTGTGTATCCGTTATTCTTGTAAAAGATGGTCAAATAATGGTGGAAAAAGTAGCGGATGCCTCTTTCCGTGACAGTGGAAAGTTAACTTTGAGCATGGAAAACTAAAAACGAAGAAAATAATTCCATGAGCTTCTATCAAAGTTTTCTCTATTTGTAGAGTCAAATAGAATGACCATTTACTACAATTTCATGCATAATAGGACCCTTATAGAAAGGAGGAGTTTTATGGTGAAAACTGCTCCAAATAAAATCCATATTATCGGGTCCGTAGGTAGTGGAAAGACAACATTGGCGAGGGATTTATCAAAGATGATGCAAATTCCTTATTATGAATTAGATAATGTCGTTTGGAAGCGAACGGAAAATGGTGATAGTAGAAGAACGGAAGAAGAAAGAAAAGAATTTTTACATTCAATCACAGAAACGGATAAATGGGTTATTGAAGGAGTTCATAGTGAACCATGGGTTAGCAAAAGTTTCTATCAAGCAGATATAATTATTTTCTTGGATACTAATTATGCTATTCGAACATATTGGATTATAAAAAGATTTTTTAAACAAAAGCTTGGTCTAGAAAAAGCAAATTATCAACCAAATTGGCAGATTTTCTTTAAAATGTTTAAATGGAATAAACACTTTGAGCAAGTAGGGAAACCTTATTTTTTTAAGACATATGAAAAGTATCAAAATAAAATCTTTGTAGTTAAGAATAATAAAGCTATTTATCGGAAATATTTTTTGAAAAGTGATTGACATTATGAATGGCCGGAAGCTCCAATTGCGGAAGAGACTGAAATTATTGCATTATGTGAAAGGATAATAATATATTTTAAAGAAGTTATGCTTGAGGAAGTGAAATATGGAATATAAATGGGTAGGTAGTGATAAGCATTTTGTTGATCAAATTAATATTCTTCAGCTAAAAAATAACTTAGTAGTTGGCCGATTTGGAGGGAATTCATCTTCAGGTCAATATAAAAATGAGGACGGTTGCTTAATCTGGATAGATGAACAAAATGATTGGGAACTAGTGACTCTCTTAGATGCACATGATACAGCGCAGAGTGCAGATTTAGTCATAAAAAGTATTGATGAAAAACGAAAAGAGATAAAAATGATTCTACAATTATCGTTAAATCAAGTGTTTCCACAAATTACTTCCTTTTTCTTAAACCATTTTTCCAACGAGGAATTTCTAGAAAAATGCAAAATGATTCAAGGAGAAACTGCATGCTTAATCGTTATACGAAAAGAAAACTTTCTATGGTGGTTATCGATTGGTGATTGCATCCTTGCATTAAATCATCCAGAACTTGCAAGATTAGGAGAATACCAGCAAAATCATCGAAGTTTTTATGAATGGATTGGCCAAAATAGTACCTTCCATCAAGGAGTGCCCTCTTATAGTTTAGGAGTGAAAGAATTAAGGAAAGGAAAAACACATATATTTCTGACTACAGATGGTCTTACTGAATGTCCCAACAGTGATTATTATACAATTGCCCCTATCTTTCACCCATTTGGAAAGCTAACTAATCAAGAAGGAGTCTATAGCTTATTAAAAGACATAAAAAAGAACAAAGTTCGTGATAGTACAACAATCATTTCTTGGTTCGTAACCAATAAAGAAGAGTCTACAATGCCAAGTGATTTAAATAGGTAAAAGAAATCACCTACTTCCCTTAAGTCAATAGATAAGAAAAAATACATCTTATTTTAAAGGATAAATAAGATGTATTTTATTTCAAATGTGTTATACTTAATTGGTGATAATGATTAATTAGTATAACTTATTCAAAGGGGCGAATTGAATGACTATATCAGTTGCGATTAATGGGTTTGGGAGAATTGGAAGAATGGTTCTTAGAAATGCAATTAATGACCAAAATATACATATTACTGCTATTAATGCTAGTTATTCATCTGAAACGATAGCACATTTAATAAAGTATGACACAATTCATGGCAAGTTCCATGGTAAAGTAGTTGCTATGGATGATTCGATTGTTATCAATGGACAAAAAATCCTGTTAGTGAATAACCGTAATCCAGAAAATTTACCTTGGAAGGAACTAGATATTGATATTGTTATAGAAGCGACAGGTAAATTTAATGCAAGAGACAAAGCAGCCTTGCATTTGAAAGCCGGCGCAAAAAAAGTTGTATTAACAGCACCTGGTGTAAATGCGGATGCAACCATTGTGATGGGTGTGAATGAAGAGACTTTAAATATTAATAAACATTACATTATTTCCAATGCTTCGTGTACGACCAATTGCTTAGGACCAGTCGTTAAGGTTATAGATGAGCATTTCAAGATAAAAAATGGATTAATGACGACCATTCATTCCTATACAAATGATCAAAATAATATTGATAATCCGCATAAGGATTTGCGCAGAGCAAGATCTTGCGGACAAAATATTATTCCAACTACAACAGGTGCTGCTAAAGCTTTAAAACAGATTCTTCCTCACTTAGAAGGAAAACTTCATGGAATGGCATTGCGAGTACCAACCCAGAATGTTTCACTAGTGGATTTAGTCGTTGATTTAGAGAAAAATGTAACGTCAGAAGCTATTAATCAAGTCTTTGAAGAAGCAGCAAAAGGAAAGCTTAAAGGTATCCTTGCTATTACCGATGAACCTTTAGTATCTGTTGACTTTAACACAACTACCCAATCAGCCACCATTGATGCTTTATCTACAATGGTTATAGGACAAAACAAAGTAAAGATCCTTGCATGGTATGACAATGAATGGGGCTATTCAAACCGAGTAGTAGATTTAGTAAAACTCGTTGGAAGTAAAATGCGTGTGGAGATGGATAGTCAAGCAGTCTAAGAGAAATCTAGATCAGTAACATAGAAAAAGGATAGTTGTACAAGGTTATTTACCAAACGTACAAACTTTCCTTTTTCTATGTTTTTCTGTTATCTTCCATACATTTCTTTTTCATAAAAACAAATAAAACGCATATTTATATTTAGGGATGAAAGGAGGAATTTTTAAATAGCAGAATTAGGGGAGGAATGAAATTGAAGATAAGACAAATTAAATCACAAGCGAGGCAATCATTAAGAGGCTCATGGGGAAAAGGTGTTTTATTAACCTTAATTTATTTCCTTATTAGTATCGTTGTAACGACATTAATAGAAATTTTATTTAGTGGCGGGATTCATAATTGGCTTTATCAAGACTATTCTCCGCTTGGCTCAGAATTAATCAATTTTATTATCTATATCTTGTATATCCCGCTCACAGTAGGTATTCTCTGGTTTTATTTAGGACTTGTACGCGCGGAAAAACCTGAAGTTCCTCAAGTTTTCAGTATTTACATAAATGCTAATCTTTCTTTAAAGCTTATTGGAACAAATATTATGATCGGCATTTTTACTTTTTTATGGACTTTATTGTTAGTTATTCCTGGTATTATTAAAGGGCTAGCATATTCACAGACATTGTATTTGTTTAAAGACAATCCAGAGTATGGAATCTTTGAAGCAATTACGGAAAGCAGAAGAAGAATGGATGGATACAAGTGGAAATATTTTTTATTAAACTTAAGCTTTATTGGATGGGGTCTGCTTTGTATACTTTCATTAGGAATCGGCTTTCTTTGGTTAGTTCCTTACATCTATACCTCTAATGCCACTTTTTATCATAATCATATTGCGGAAAAAGAGGTTATTGAACTTTAAAATATTCGTCTTACAAGCAAATATATTTCGCAATCAGATGACTGCTTTATTTAGGACTACAATCGTGGTCCTATTTTTTTATGAATCTGGTATCCATCAAAGAAATTTTGTTTGTTTTATTTTAAAATAGAAACTTTCTTACATCTTTACTCGTATGTAATTGTAACAAGTGAGGGAGGATGTACAATGTCTCTTATAGATGTAGCGATACAATCGGCGGGATACGAGCAAAAGAAAGAAATTATTAAGGATATTGATTTTTCGATTGAGAAAGGAGAATTAGTTGGTTTAATTGGGCCGAATGGGGCTGGTAAAAGCACCACGATAAAGAGTCTATTAGGACTAATAGAACATATAGAAGGAAAGATATCATACATAGAGGACTTAAATTATTCTTATTTACCAGAACGACCCATTTTTTATGATGAATTAACATTATGGGAACATCTAGATTTTGTGGCAGCAGTGGAAGGATTAGAAGAAAAACAATACAAGCAAAAAGCAAATGAGTTACTAAATCAGTACAAACTATGGGACTACGCCCATGAAAATCCAACTAAATATTCTAAAGGGATGCAGCAAAAAGCGATGCTTATCCTTGCGATGATCACTAATCCTTTCCTTTATATTATTGATGAGCCATTTATGGGTCTTGATCCAAATGCAATGAAGCTTTTTCTTGAATCGATCGAAATGGAACGAAATCGTGGGGCTGGGATACTAATGTCTACCCATGTGTTAGACACAGCAGAAAAAATTTGTGATCGATTTCTTATAATACATAATGGTCACCTAGTTGCAAAAGGAACGTTAGATGATATTCGGGGACTGTGTCAGTTACCGGATGGCTCTCTGTATGATTGTTTTCATTTGCTCGCAGAGGATAATGAAAGTGAATAGTAGAAAGCTATTTTTTTCACGGTTGATCAAGAATTGGCGCTATCAATGGAATGTGTTTCGATCCATTGCAGATTGGACGGTAATTATCTATATTCTTGTCCCTGCAGTTATTTTTTGTGGAATCATCTACCGTTCATGGTGGATTGAATTACCTGTTTGGATTCACAACATCCCTTTTTTCATACCGTTTTTCTTTTTAGCCGTTCTTGCTTGGATTGGCCATATTCGTACCTATCTTGTCGAAGCGGATAAAGTATTTTTAGTAAAACAACTTGATTTGTTATGGAAATTAAAAATATTAAGTTATTGTAATTCCCTTTTTTGGCAAATCCTTGTTATGGGCGCAGGATTTCTATGCCTCTTACCGTTTTTGCTTCAATATTATTTGTTAAGCTGGCAGGAAATCCTTGTATTATTTGTCTATTTTAACGCCTTACAATCTTGCTTTCTATTACTTAAATACCATATCAGAAAAATTGCTTCCATTTTTCAAAAAAGCTTCATTATGTTTTTCCTATTTTTGATATGTATTTGGTCTAGCCAATGGATTTATCGTATCGTTGCTAACCAATATTATGTTCCGGTTTATGTTATTTCAGGTATCATTCTTATTTTGTCGATTTTCTTTAGTCTAAAAGCCTTACGTAAGATAGGTTCTCTTGACTTACATATTGAAATGGAACAGGAACGTAAAACAAGCATGGTTCAGTTTATTTATTTGGCAGCACCTGAAATAGAAAAGCCAGTGATCATGAACAGAAAAAGGCCGCGTACATTCAAAAATTCTAAACGGATTTTTAAAAAACGCACACCATCTAACGGTTTTATCGAATTATTTATTAAAATTATTCTGCGTAATTCTAGTTATTTATATGGCTATTTTATGTTGATTAACAGTACAACATGGGCAATGATTATCGTACCGCCATTATGGCTAAAAATAATTATTTTTATCGGTTTTTCTATCATGATGTATGGATGGTTAATTAGTTTATGGAATAAAGTGTGTCAATACCATCCATTAATGAAAAAGTATATGGAAAGTGATGACTTTTTTTCTGCAAGGAAAAAGGGAGTAATGGTAATGATTGCTCTTGCTTTAGGAATCGTATTCTTTTTTAACTATGTGGCTTGGTATGTTATGAAGATGGTAGGTGTTTAGATTATTTAACTTTATTTCAATATTGGAGGTCATATTATGGAACCGAAATGGTTGCAATGGGGAAAACAGCTTCAAGCAATTGCACAAGCAGGTTTAACGTATTCGAAAGATGTATATGATTTGGAAAGATTTGAAGACATCAGGAAATTAAGCATGGAGATAATGTCGGAATATACAAAGATGGATACAACTAGTATACGCGAACTTTTTGCGAATGAAACAGGTTATGCAACTCCGAAGGTAGATATTAGAGCAGTAGTCTTTAAAGATGAGAAAATTTTGATGGTGAAAGAAAAGACAGATAAATCTTGGGCATTACCAGGAGGCTGGGGAGATATTGGCTTAACACCAGCAGAAGTAGCCGTTAAAGAAGTACGAGAAGAATCGGGATATCAAGTAAAAGCGGTAAAACTAATTGCTGTAATGGATAAGAAGTGCCATCCACATCCCCCTTCTCCATATCATGTGTATAAAATGTTTCTTCAGTGTGAGATTGTGGGAGGAGAGGCGAAGGAAGGAATAGAAACTAGTTCGGTCGAATTTTTTTCAGCAGATGCACTTCCTCCTTTATCGATTCCTAGAAATACGGAATCACAAATCCAATTAGCGTTTAAGCATCTTTATAACCCGGGAGAGGCTGTATATTTTGATTGATTACCTAATTTGTCTTAACTAAAATCAATTGGTTGATTTGTAATTTTTAAATAATTAAAATAAGAGAGAAATGAAAAAAATTAGAGGATGGATTATTATGAAAGAAAAAGAAATACAACAATTTCGTCAATCAGACCATGAGATTGATCCCATTTTTTTAAATCGATGGTCTCCCCGTTCATTTTTAAAAAAAGAAGTACCAGAAGAAATGCTAATGCGCTTGTTTGAGGCTGCTCGTTGGGCACCTTCTGCCAATAATTTGCAGCCATGGCGTTTTATTATTGCTCGAACACCAGAAGAACGAGCACTATTCCATTCATTTATTTTTGAAAGAAATTTAGAATGGTGTAAAAATGCTCCAGTATTAGCAGTGCTTATTTCGGATAAACAGAACGGAATGCATGCTTTTGACAGTGGGACAGCATGGGGCTTCTTATCTTTGCAGGCTATTAAAGAAGGTTTGAAAACACATGCGATTGGTGGATTTGATAAGGCAAAGGCTCGAGAAGTCTTAAATATTCCAGAAGAATTTGATATTCAAGTAACTATCGCAATAGGGTATCAAGGCGAAAAAGAGGCATTGTCTGAAGACTTTCAAGCACGAGAGCAACCATCTAATCGTCGTCCTTTATCCGAATCGATTTTAGAAGGGAAGTATAAATAATAAAAAAACAGACGCACTAATGATACAAATGCGTCTGTTTTTTTAGCAAAGACTAATATGATGTTTATTTATTAAATCTTGTAGGGTTGGTCGTTCGTTTCCCTCGCGTCCAATTACATGTGTCGCTGTAATGAGAGAATTTAGCACAGCTTCTTCAGTAGCTTCTCCAACTGCTCTAAAAGCTTTATCTATATCCTCTTCATGAATTGTTGATACAGGCACACTCGAATATGGATTTTCGTGCGGAATTTTTGTGGCTGTAGAAAAACCAATTACTACTTCACCGCTGCCTGTCGTAATGATGGAACCAGTACGAGCGAGTCCAGTGACAGCACGCTTAATAATGCGATTTAATTGTCTCTCTGAAACAGGAAGATCTGTTGCGACTATTATAATGACTGATCCCTTATCCTTATCATTTTTTGCTTGAATAAGATGCTCTTTTAGTTCCTGCCCAATTGGCTTTCCAGCTATCACTAAATCGCTCAATATTCCGAAATTAGTCAAGGTTAAGACACCCAATGTATAGCTACCATGTTTCATATCTATTATACGTGATGACGTACCAATTCCTCCCTTTAAGGAGTAACATAACATGCCGCGACCTGCTCCAATTGAACCTTCCTCAAACGTAGGTGAGGCATTGACAATCGCATCGAAAACATGTTGTTTGGTGATATTTCTTGCTCTTATATCATTCAGGAACATATCATTACATTCACAAACAATCGGATTAACGGTTCCTGTAGTCTTACCGATTTCCGTATTATTATCTAGCATATATTCAATTAATGCATCTGCAGCAGCACCAATGCTTAATGTATTTGTTAAAAGGATAGGGGTTTCGATTGTTCCTAATTCATTTATTTGCATCAAACCCATCGTTTTTCCAAAGCCATTAATAACATGACTTGAAGCAATTACCTTTTCCTTAAATACGTTTCCTTGATGTGGCAATATTGTTGTAACACCTGTTTGTGTATCACCATTTTTTAAGGTAACATGGCCAACTGTAACGCCATCGACATCTGTAATGGCATTTTTGCTTCCAGTTTTTAGTTTACCTATCGTAACTCCATAATCCCGTATCCGCTTTTGTTTGATCATAAATAACCTACCTTCCGTATTGATAGTATTATTTTTTCAAAATGAAAGAAATTTATCAAGTTTTTCACAAACTCATTCGAAATAATTTATAAAAACAGTCGTTTCATCTTGTAAGTGTTTATTAGGAGCGAAAATGGCGAGAGAAACAGCAAGACGAATGGAATATGATATAAAGCTTTAATATGATGAAAACAATAAATGATAAAGATTGCTGGTGAAGCAGTCTTTTTTGTACTTTCCTTCTTTAAATGCTTGCTAAACAATACACTATTCAAAATAAGAACAAATGTTCTCTCATGGTAAAAAAACGAATAAAACGGAATGAAAATGAAAGAAAAAGAATAATAAGTTTGACAAAACTTAATAAAACGGAATAATATAAATTTAGATTTTAATGAGAAAGGGTAGCATATGTTAGCGGAGGAAAGAAGACAAAGAATTTTAGAAATTATAGCAAGAGATGGCAAAGTAATCGCCAAAGATTTAGCAGCTAAATTTGAAATGTCCCTTGATTCGATAAGAAGAGACTTATCCATTATGGAAGAACAAGGATTACTGCAAAAAACATATGGTGGTGCCATTCTTCCTGAACCAACACCTAAAGTGCGGACAATGTCGCAACCAGATGCAATTAGATACGGAGCAGGTGCTCCACATGAAAATGCTATATCTAAATTAGCAGCTTCCTGCATTAAAAAAAATGATACTGTTTTTATTGGAGGAGCAGGTATTCATTATGGAATGATGAAATATTTGCCAACTGATTTCCCTTATACAATCATTACCAATTCTCTAAAAATTGCCGAACATATTAGAACACGAGAGAATATTAGTTCCTATTTAATCGGTGGAAAGCTAAGGGGTGTTTCATCTGGTAGTATGATAGATTGTCTGGCTATGGAAATGATGCGTAAATTTTCTTTGGATATTTGTTTTTTAACAGGAGGAGGAATTAACGTAAAAGGTATTAGTACTTCTACTCCTGAAGCTGCAGCATTTGCACAGACAGTTTCCAGTGTTGCCAAAAAAGTGGTATGCTTAGCACCACATGAAAAGATAGGAATTGAAATGTTTATGCAATCCGTACCAATAGAGGATATTGATATCTTCATTACAGATTTAGGCGCTCAGGAAAAAACAATCCAGGAGATAAAAGAGAAGAGACTGAAAGTAATCTTTGCTGATTTACATTAGTTAGAAAGAACGGAATAGGAGATTCATAATGAGATGGATGAAGATAGAAGGACCTTCAAAGCTAGAAGGATCCCTAACAGTACCAGGATCGAAAAATAGTTCACTAGCGATTCTTGCTGCAGCATGCTTAGCTAGTGAGCCAGTAACGTTAAAGAATATCCCAAATATTGCAGATTTTCGTGTATTGCGTGAAATTGGGGAAGAAATTGGATGTGTCATGAATCGAGATATTCTAGGAGATGTTCATATTGACCCAACTAATATAAATAACCCCATTATTGAACCAGAAAAGTCTGGTAAATTTAGAACAGCCTATTATTTTATTGGTGCATTACTTGCTAAATTTGGGAAAGTGTCCCTTGGCTATCCAGGTGGAGATGATTTTGTAAGCAGACCAATTGATCAACATATAAAAGCATTCGAGAAAATGGGAGCTACCTTTACTTTCCATAAAGATTATTATATTGTAGAGGCTACTCGATTAAATGGCGCAACCATTTATTTTGATACAATAACTTCAGGCGCAACCGTTAATAGTACGCTAGCAGCAGTACTAGCTGAAGGAGAAACGATCTTATTAAATGCGGCAAGAGATCCAGAAGTAACGGATACAGCATTATTTTTAAATCAAATGGGTGCAAAAATTACAGGCGCTGGTACGGATACAATTAAAATTAAAGGTGTTAAACAATTAAATGGCTGTAGCTACAGTGTTATTCCCGATCGACTTATTGCAGGAGCTTTTCTCATATCTTCTGGGATTACAGGAGGCACTATTACAGTAGAAGATATCATTCCTGAGCATCTTACATCCTGTCTTACAAAATTAAAAGAAATTGGTGTAGGCATTGAAATAAAGGAAAATAATATTACGTCCTTTTTGGACGGAAGAATTAATGCGACAAGAGTAAGAACTGCTATGTTTCCAGGATTTCCTACAGACTTACAGCAGCCTTTAACCGTATTACTAACACAAGCGAATGGAAGAAGTGTACTGCGGGAAACCGTTTATCCAAACCGATTTAATCATGTATATCAGTTGAATAAAATGGGTGCTAGTATAGAGGTAGCAAATGGAGTAGCGCATATAAAAGGGAAGTCTTCGTTACAAGGCGCATTAGTTAATGCTTCGGATGTTCGTGCAGGAATATGTCTTATGCTTGCAGGAGTAATTGCGGAAGGAACGACAACGATTACAGGAATCGAACATATTGAACGTGGCTACGATGAAGCAGTTACAGCATTTAATAGCCTAGGTGCAAATATTTCATTACATCAGTCTGATGAAATAACCGATGATCTAATGATTGCAGAAGTAAAAAAAATTAATTAGTATATCGAAATTGTATAATCTCACATACTTTAATATAATGATAGATAGATAATAATAACTCTAGCTGATTGGAAAAACCAAAGGCATCCTTTTTAGAGGATACCTTTGGTTTTTTTTCGTTTGTTAGACAATTAATTCTTTCTATGTATCTTGTAAATGTGTAATGAATAATTTTATATTGGAGGAAAACGATGTCTTATAGCTATGTTTCACATTTAGAATGTCCAAAATGCCAGGCTGTGTTAGAGGTGACAGAGGTTCAGCAGCTTTGCGCCTGTGGCTCTCCTTTGTTAGTTCGTTATGATTTAGAGAAAGTAAAGGAGCATGTTTCGAAGGAAAGCATCGGAAGACGACCAACTAGTTTGTGGCGCTATCATGAACTTTTACCAGTTAGTGCAAAAGAGAATATAGTTACATTAGGAGAAGGATGGACGCCGTTAGAAAAAATGCCCCAATTAGGAAAGCATTATCAGCTATCTAATTTATACATAAAGGATGAAGGGATTATTCCAACTGGTTCTTTTAAAACAAGAGGGGCAAGTGTAGGAATTTCCAAAGCGAAAGAGCTCGGGGTTAAACAACTTGCCATGCCGACAAATGGAAATGCTGGCGCTGCATGGGCCCTTTATGCAGCAAAGGCAAACATTAAAGCAACCATTGTTATGCCTGTAGACGCACCTGCAATAACTAGAAAAGAAGTGTTTATTTCTGGAGGAGATTTGCATTTAGTCGATGGACTTATTAGTGATGCTGGCAAAATCGTCGGCAAATTAGTCGCAGATAAAGGGGTATATGATGCTTCTACCTTGAAAGAGCCTTACCGTATCGAAGGAAAGAAAACAATGGGTTATGAGATTGTAGAACAATTTGGTTGGAATGTACCTGATGTTATTTTATATCCAACTGGTGGAGGTGTCGGTATTATTGGCATTTACAAAGCTTTAAAAGAAATGCAAGAGCTCGGCTGGATTTCAGATAATAAACTTCCTAGACTTGTAGCTGTTCAAGCGGAAGGGTGTTCCCCTATTGTGGAAGCTTGGAAAAATGGCGAGACAGAATCTGCTTTTTTTGAAAACTCAGAGACCTGTGCTTTTGGAATAAATGTACCAAAAGCTTTAGGAGATTTCCTTGTGCTAGAAAGCTTATATCATACAAATGGCTGCGCGATTGCTGTTTCAGAAACCGAATTACTTACTGCACAAAAACTAGTTGCTGAGCTTGAAGGTAATTTTATCTGTCCAGAAGGTGCGGCAACCTTTGCCGCTGCTGAAAAGTTAAGAAAAGAAGGGTGGATAAAGGAAGAGGAAGTCGTCGTTTGTTTAAATACTGGTGCAGGAATAAAATATCCAGAAACGGTAGAACTAGCAAATATCCCGACTTTACAGCCAGGAGAGTTTATTGAAAGATAATCCAAGCAAGCTTATTTCGGCATTTTATATTGATATTCTACTTCATCCATTGTTTCGTTATACTCCACATATAAGTCATGGCCATTAAAAAACCAAACATCTGTTTCTTCAACATAGAACTGAATCTCTTCTACTGTGACACTAGATATCGCATCAACTGGAGCCTCTATAGAAAATCCTAATGAAAAGTTCTCTTGAACTGGACTATTTCCATATATCATCGGATAAAAGCGCACATGACTTCCCGCTTGTAAACCAACTTCATCCTTAAACCATGTTAACGCAGCATTGCTAATGTGTATATTCAATGTATGTTTCCTCCTTAATAATAAAATGCTGTATTTTCTATTCATTTTCTATCATATCATTTCATTACCTAACAATGTAAATGCTTTATATTTATAAAACTATGTATTATTTCTAAAATCTTTTAGCTGATAAGAAAAGTTAGGAGGGAGGTGAGAGAAGAATTTAAATTTAATGGATAAGATTGGATTTAACGCTGAGTGAGAAATAATCACTTGTCTTATTAATTATTTGAAAAGCAGGATTTAAAAATAACGATTCTAATATCCAGGATAGTTAGAAACTAGTAGAGGCATAAAACTAATTAGTTTTAAACATGGAAATTTTGGGGTATTTATCAAATAATTCTTTATTATTACAAAAAAATAGTTATAATGATAAGGAGTAATATAAAGGAGGATACAAATTGAAGATTTCAGAAATTAAGTATGATGCAAGACAATCATTGAAAGGAGAATGGGGAAAGGTAGTAGGACTTACTTTCTTATATCTTGTTTTAAGTGCTGGTATAAATCTCTCGATTGAAATATATGCTAGTGGCGGATTCATAAACTGGTTAAATCAAGAATACACACCACCACTTGCATCGATATTAACTGCCATTATTAGTGTTATATTAATACCTTTATCTATAGCAATAGTATGGTTTTATCTAGATCTTGTTAGAGAAAAAAATGCGGAGATTTCACAAGTTTTCACTATTTATACAGACGTAAAGGTAATGTTAAAAGTGATAGGTGCGTCTATCATGGTAGGTATTTTTACTTTTTTATGGTCCTTATTATTAATAATTCCTGGAATTATTAAAGGTCTAGCATATTCACAAACTTTTATGTTATTAAAAGATCATCCAGAATATTCGATTTTCGAAGCAATTACAGAAAGCAGAAGAAGAATGCATGGATACAAGTGGAAATATTTCTTATTAAATTTAAGCTTTATTGGTTGGGGCATTTTATGTCTAATTTCATTAGGGATAGGTTTTTTATGGTTAACTCCATATGTTTATGCATCTAATGCAACTTTTTATCAGAATTTAATTGCTGATACCGATGAAAAAGAAATACTTTAATTTTAATAATGAATTTCTACAACAACCGAAAAACATTGTCACAATGATGATTTTCGGTTGTTGTATTTTTAATTGAAGGTGAAGGTTAATAATAAAAAAAATTTAATTTTGTCTCACTATCTAAAGTATACTTTAATATGAGATGTGATTTAGCGAGTTTTAAATTGCTGTGTATAATATATATTATGTTTGGGGCGTTATAATAAATATAAGAATATAGTAAAACTACATTCTCTCTACTCTATTCTTATACTGTTTATCTTTAATATTAGTTAAATCAATAAATTTCGTACTATATTCAATGATATCATTCATATATAATTGGTGTGATTTTGCAAATTGTTTTGCATCTTCAAGCAATTGCTTATCATAAGTTGTTTTATACTGAACACGATCTTTTGGTCTAGATTCCTTAGAGAATTCTACAATTCCGGTTGTTAATAAATTTTTAAGTCCGTTTTCAATTAAATAATTAATATGTGTATCGTATTCTTCAGACATTCGATTTAATTTATTAATGATTTCTTTACTAATATTAGTTCTGAATTTAATCCTTGTTTGATCTGTTTCTTGAATCAATTTTCCGTTTACTAATCTCCACAAAATGGTAATCCTCCTATAATAATGAATATTTCTTGTGTTTGCTGTTAATCCTTAGATCCAACTCTCTTTAAAATCCTCTATATATTTTCTAATATTTGTAGGCGTTTTGCCTGTTACTTTTTCATAATCATGCTTAATTCCTTTTGCAAGGCCAAGTTTTGTCGGCATATGAACACCAACGACAACATTTACAAATCCTTCATCTTCACCTATTTTCTTCATATATTCCCTAAATTCTTTGACTGATGGGTTTGTATATTGAATTTTTACTCCAAGCACTTCGGTCATTATACTTGCAACATCAAAAAAGTCGAGAGCTTCATTCCCTGTTACGGCATAAATTTGGTTTTTATGCTTTCCTTCATTAACTAGCGTTAAAGCAGAGATTTCAGCAAGATCTCTAGTATCAATAAAGCTTGTTTTCCCTTTACCTGCTGGAACAAAGATACGTTGTCTTTCTTTAATTTCCTTACAAAGAAAATCATTTAAATTTTGCATAAAATATCCGGCGCGAACAAATGTATAAGGTATGTTATAGCTTTTTATTAGCTTTTCCATTTTGTAATGGTGGATAAATGGCATGAATTGGACGTCTTTTAACGATAAATAGGTAATGTGTTTAATCTCTTTATCCTTTGCCTTTTCTAAAAAAGTAGCGAATGGAAGGTTTTCACCAGGTGGGTACATTAAAAAAATGCGGTCAATATTTTCAAGAGCCCCATCAAATGTAGTTGGATCTGAAAAATCAAGACTAACGTATTCATATATATCACCAAACTTAGCTCTAGCTCTTTCAACATTTCGAACCCCACATAATATTGGTATATCTATGTCTTTTAAATAGTTAGCAACCTGTAATCCAACTTTTCCCGTAAAACCTGTTACTAAAATCTTCATCATATATCTCCCCTGTTGTTATAACTATCTATTCTATCTGAGATCTTATTTAACATGCGTATTGTGTTTAATAGCTCTTCTTCAGAAAAATCATGCAAAATGTATTGATACAACTCAACATGCTCTCTTTTTTTGCTTTGTACAAGTTTTTTTCCTTTTTCAGATAAAACTAAAGTGACAACTCTTCGGTCTATTTTACTTCGGTTCCTTTCAATTAATCCTAAGTTTTCAAGCTTATCAGCAATGCCAGTTGCAGCACCTGATGTCACACCAAAATGCTCTGATATTTCCCTTGTTCTAATTTCACCTTTATTTTGAATCATAAAAAGAAATATCATTAAGTTATGGGTAATCACTCCTTCATCTCTAGGCTTCATAATTGAAACACTTACTTCACTTGCTCTTTTTAATGAAGTTAATAAATTTTCAAAGATGTTCATACAATGGACCTTCCTTTATAAATACTTTAGTAACTAAGATACTTTATTTTTAAGTATATTACTAATTAAGATAATATTCAAGTTGTAACGGTAAGTAATGAAGATGATATCTTCAAGGATAATGATCAATGATCAAATAATGAAAGCCGGTGGAATCCTACGAAGAGTAAAATTCCACCGGCTTTTTCATCTCAGAGGAGGTCTTGTCCCAGTCTCATATGAATTGTTTTACCTATTAACTTTGATAAAATGATAAATTAAGGTTTTATAATCTTCTTTCACTCGAGGAATAGTTACACCAGCATAATTAAGTTCACTACCAGAATACATTCTACCAGTGTCCATTTCCTTATATGTTGCATAATCATCTAGATAATTAACAGGTAAATAGTTTACTGGTACAGCAGGACGAGCTACTCCGTTAAAATAAATGACTATTGCTTCTTCCTCATTTTTAAACATCCAAGCCGTTTCAAAATATTCTCCTGGGGACTTTAATCGATAAAATTCCCCAAATTGAAATAGTTTTCTATGCTGTTTATAAAAGGATATTTGGTTTTCTATTTCTGTGAGTTCCTCTTTTGATACATCCATTAAGTTAAGTTCATAACCAAAATTGGCACTCATTGCTACTAAACCTCTAGTTTCAAGAGAGGTTATCCTTCCTACTTGATGATTCGGTACAGGTGAAACATGTGCGGCCATCATAATGGGAGGATAAAGCAAACTGTATCCATATTGGATTTTTGTCCTACATAAGGCATCTGTATTATCGCTCGTCCAATTTTGGGCCATGTAATACATCATTCCAGGATCAAATCTTCCCCCTCCACTTGAACAATTTTCAAATAGTACATTGGGAAATTGTTTCACTAGCTTCTCGAGAATTCGATATAAGCCAAGTATATATCGATGACTTATCTCTCCTTGTTGATCTTTAGGGAAGGCTGCACTCCCAATATCGGTTAAATGACGGTTCATATCCCATTTAATATAATCAATTTTGCCTGTTTCTAAATGTTCTGTTAATACATTTATTAAAAAGTCTTGCACTTCACGATTTGATAAATCTAGGACTAGCTGTCTTCTTCCTTCTAAAGGTGAATATGCAGGGCTATGTATAACCCAATCAGAGTTTGCTTTAAATAGTTCGCTATTTCTTGAAATCATTTCTGGTTCAAACCATAAACCAAATTTCATTCCTTTATTTCTCACCATCTCAGCTAAGCCAGCTATTCCGTTCGGTAACTTTTCCTTATTCTCCTTCCAATCTCCAAGCGAGGAAGTATCATCCATTCTGTTGCCGAACCACCCATCATCTAAAACAAACATTTCCATGCCGACCTGTGATGCTAATTCAGCTAATTTTTCACATTTTTCTTCTGATATATCAAAGTAATTAGCTTCCCACGTATTTAATAGAATCGGTCGTTCGCGATTTCGAAAGGGCTTTGGACATAGATGTTCTTGATAGAGTTTATGAAAAGTGTTGCTCATATGATTTAATCCCTGATTAGAATAAACCATCACAGCTTCTGGTGTTTCAAATTTACCTCCAGGTGAAAGCTTCCATGAAAATCCTTCTGCATTTATGCCGAGCTGTACTCGTGATGAACCATATTGTTCTACTTCTACTTGTGCTTGAAAATTCCCACTATAAATGAGATGAAATGCACGTGCTTCTCCACTAAATTCATCTGTATTTGGGTTTAAAAGTGCTAAAAATGGTTGATGTTGTGGACTACTTACACCACGAGTACTTTCTATTTTTTGAATACCATTATGCAATCTCCTTCTGCTAATGTTTGCCTCATTCGTATGGGACCCGTAAAGAGTTAACAAATCAAAAGTAGTTGACGCGATATCTACTTGAAGACTTCCTGCATTGTCAAGGAATACTTCTTGATTACCGTAATTTAAGAATGTTACATGTCGTGTTATTACAGGTAGTTGTTCATAAAGATGATAGAAAAGCTTCATTTCCAACTTCTGAATATCATCATAAAGGGTAATAGTCAGTGTAGTAACTTCTGAATCTTTGCCTTCTAATGTGGGTAACCCCTCTATGCGCTTTTTCCCAGTTTGAATTTCGAATTTCTTATAAGAAAAATCTGTTCGTGTATGATTCGTATGAGAACGTATTGTATAATTCGAGATTCGGTGATCACCGCTTTGTTGCGTACTTGTTTCCAGAGGTAGTGCATTTAAGCTAAACACTCTCTCATCAGGAATTGGATTAGTTGCAAAACCACGATCAATCATTTGAAGCTGGGTGCTGCCATTAAAACTTTCTAATCTTCTACCCCAATAACGATGGGTGACGTATTTTTCTTTTTCTATTGAAATCACATAACTCAATATTTCGTTTTGTAGATGGAGTGTTTTTCCATCTTTTTCAAGAAAAATAGGCAAATTAATACCTCCTATAAACAAGTTGTTTCTTTCTATCTCAATTGGTTTCTTATAATCTAGTACATAGATTACTTAAGGTTATTTGTTTACTGATGGGATTAACGTGATTGCTTTTTCTCCAACAGTCAGTTCTGCATCGACCATGCTTTTAACCTCTTCATAAGCTTTGGAATTCGTGACAATTATCATCACAGTAGAATCAAAACCGGCTTCGTGAATCTTCTCGATATCAAATTCGCCAAGCAAGTCCCCTTTCTTTAACTTCTGACCTTGCTTAACATAGGTTTTGAACCCTTCCCCTGCTAATTTTACTGTGTCTATCCCGATATGCAAAAGAATCTCTGCTCCCTTTTCCGTTTGAATGCCATAAGCATGTTTGGAATCGTTTGTAACAGTTAGAATACCTTCAGCTGGGGCATATATTTTGCCGATTCGAGGGATAATAGCAATTCCTTTTCCCATTGCGCCTGAAGCGAAAACTGGATCATTTACAGTAGCTAAATCAATAGCCTTCCCCTCAACCGGAGCAGCGATTTCTTCGTTTGTTGCTATATTAGTAACAGGAGTAGTGCTTCTTTCTGTTGTACTGGTACTTCCAGTATTAATAGATGAAACTTTTAATTTATTTCGCCCATAAATCATTGTTGCTACGAATGCGAGTATAAAACTAATTAATATTCCAACCATAAACATTGGAATTGATTTTGGAGCTATTGCAATGAAACCAATTAATCCTGCAGGACCTAAAGATACATTACGTACTCCTGTAAAGCCCATGAATGCTGCTCCTATACCAGCTGCAACCAAAGCAATAAAAAATGGGAATTTCAATTTTAAGTTAATCCCAAACATCGCGGGTTCAGTTATACCTAACATAGCTGAAAAAGATGCTGATGATGCTAGCCCTTTTTGTTTTTGATTTTTTGATATAAAGAAAATAGCTAAACATGCCGCTCCTTGTGCTACGTTAGCAGCAGAAGCTATCGGAAAAAGAAAACTTCCGCCTGTTTTGGCAATATCTGCAAGTAGTTGTGTCTCAATTGCTGGGAAGGATTGATGCAAGCCTGTTAATACAACTGCAGAATAACCCAAACCAAATAATCCATACCCTACTCCACCAAGCGTATCGATTAACCAGAGCAACCCATCTGTTAATTGATTTGAAACACCACGTAATAAAGGTCCAACAAATGCGAATGTAACAAATCCTGTAATAATCACGGATAATAATGGTGTAAAAGTAAAATCGATTGCATTGTTTAAATGTTTATGGAAGAACTTTTCAAGTGTTGCCAAAATCCAAGCAACTCCAATTACCGGCAATACTTGACCTTGATAACCCGCTTGAGCAATTTGCAAGCCAAAGACATCCCAATATGGCATCTGTCCCGTAGCTAATGCCTCTGCTACGCCATAACCATTTACTAAATTAGGCATAACAAGCATCATACCTGCTGCTGCACCAAGGTAAGGATTTCCTCCAAAACGTTTTGTTGCGGAAAAACCAATTAAAATAGGCAAGAAGGCAAAGGGAGCTGAAGCCATTAAGTTAACAATATCTGCAAAACCTTGTATACCTGGTATCATCTCTACAATCGATTGTGGACCAAACAAACCTTGTCCAGTTAAAACATTATTTAAAGCCATCAATAAACCACCAGCTACTAAAGCAGGTATTAGCGGTACGAAGATATCAGATAATAGCTTTACTAGTTTCATTACAGGATTGGTTTCTTTTTTCTCCGTAACCTCTTTCAACTCTTCTTTTGTAGCTTCGCCAACACCTGTGATAGTAATTAATTCTTTATAAACAACATTTACATCACCAGGACCGACGATGATTTGGTATTGGCCATTTGCTTTAAAAGTTCCCTTTAAATCAGGATCCTCATCCAAAGAGATTTGATCGATCTGCTTCGTATCTTTAACAACTAAGCGTAGTCTTGTTGCGCAGTGTGTAGCAGCAATTAAGTTGTTTTCCCCTAAAGCTTTTGCTATCCGTTCTGCCACTTCTCTGTGTTTCATGTGAATTCCCCTTTCTATTAAATCGCTTTCAAAACCTTTTGCACGATAAACTTAACACCATTTTTATTTTGTGTCAAACGTTTATCATATATTTGAATATTTTTTTATAAATACTCTTAAATATTGTTATAAAACAAGGAAAACGTTTGACATATATTTAGAGGCGTTTTAAAATTCCATTAAGTAACCTAAGGATTTATAACGGAGGAGTTTAACTTACATGACAGAAATTATTAGCAAATGGACACGGGAACTTAGATATAAACCTTATTCTGAATGGGATGATGAATATGTGGTAGCTTTAACAAATTCAGTAGCCAGTTCTAAATGGCGAACTGGCTATCATATTGAGCCAAAAACTGGACTATTAAATGATCCGAATGGCTTCTCTTTCTTTAATGGCAAATGGCAGCTATTTTTTCAATACTACCCATTCGGGGCTGCTCATGGCCTAAAAAGTTGGTATCACTTAGAAAGTGAAGATCTCATTCATTGGGAAGAAAAAGGGATTGCCCTACAATCTGACAATAATTATGACTCTCATGGAGTATATTCTGGCTCAGCTTATCCAATCGATGAGGAAAAGCTATTCCTATTTTACACAGGCAATGTTAGAGATGATAATTGGAATCGTTTTACCTTTCAAAATGGTGCTTTTATGTATACAGACGGAACTATCGAAAAATTTGACAATCCATTAGTTAACCAGCCGGAAGAAACAACAGATCATTTTAGAGATCCCCAAATCTTTCGTTATCAAAATCAATTCTATATGATTATTGGTGCACAGAAACAATCAGATAAAACAGGAGCTATTTTTCTCTATAAAGCATTATCAAATAATATAAAGAACTGGAACTTAATTGGGGAATTGACTTTTTCTCGTTCTGAGCTCGGTTTTATGATTGAATGCCCTACCCTTATTTTTATTAAGGAGGTTCCTGTCTTACTTTTCTGTCCACAAGGGTTATCACAATCAATACACCCATACGAAAATATCTATCCGAATATGTACATTATTGGAGAAACATTTGAGCCTACTAATGCAGCAATTACCAATGCTACAAGTCTGCAAAATCTAGATGAAGGCTTTGAAGTCTATGCAACACAGGCATTTAATGCACCTGATGGGAGAGCTCTGTCTGTTAGTTGGATTGGTTTACCAGAAATAAGCTATCCGACTGATAAGGAAGGCTATCAAGGTATGTTGAGTTTAGTGAAAGAACTGACCTTGCATAATGGTAAACTGAAACAATATCCAGTAGATGAAACAAAAAGTTTGCGTCAAATAGAGCATATATTTCATCGTTCACTTGACACAAAAACCAATCGTTTTGAATTAGAATTGACGATACCCAAAAATGAAATCGTCGAACTAAAACTCTTTTCAAATGCTGATGAAACCCGCTATTTAGCCTTTACACTCGATTCAGTAAATGGTAAAGTTTCTGTAGATAGAGAATTTGCAGGCGAGCGCTTTGGAGAAGAATATGGCTTTAAACGAGAAGCGTTTGTTACCAAAAAGGAAGAAATGAAAATAAATCTATTTGCTGATACTTCTGTTTTTGAGTGCTTTGTAAATGAGGGTGAACGGGTTATTTCTGGGCGTGTTTTTCCAGATGAATCACAAACATTTGTTTACCTTCATTCTAAAATAGATCTCAGCGGAAAACTATGGAGACTAAATAATCAGAAGAGGTAGAATAAAATGGTTGCAAAATTAACCGATGTAGCCAAGTTAGCTGGAGTGAGTCCTACAACGGTAAGCCGTGTTATCAATAAAAAAGGCTATCTTTCAGAAAAAACAATAGCTAAAGTTCATGAAGCGATGAAAGAGCTTCATTATCATCCCAATAATCTAGCGCGCAGTTTACAAGGGAAGTCCACAAAACTAGTAGGATTAATCTTCCCTGCCTTGAATAATGTGTTTTATGCAGAACTAATCGATCACTTAGAGCGAGAGCTGTTTAATATGGGATATAAGACAATTCAATGCAATAGTGAACATAATTCGGATAAAGAACGTGAATATATTCAGATGCTCCAAGCAAATCAAGTGGAAGGAATAATTGCTGGTGCTCATAATCTAAACCATGATGATTATACAAATATCAAGGCACCTATTATTAGTTTTGACCGTTTTCTTGCATCAAGTATACCGATTGTGAGCAGTGACAATTATCAAGGTGGTGTTTTAGCTACTCGTTCTTTAATAAACCACGGTATTCAAAAAATAATCATGTTAACGGGAAGCAATGATATTAAATCGCCAACCCACTTGCGTACTAAAGGGTATTTAGATGAGATGAATAAAGCTGGTTTAGATCCCAAAGTAATTTCAATAAACGGAAGCTTTACTCCCTTAAGAAAATCAGTAGAGATATCTAAAATGCTTAAGTCAGAACAGCCAGAAGGAATCTTTTGCTCAGATGACATGAAAGCTCTTTTAGTTATAAATGAAGCGGAAAAACTTGGTTTATCAGCACCTAAAGACTTTAAACTTGTTGGTTATGATGGAACCTCTTTTATTGAAAACTATTTTCCTAAACTAACTACTGTCAAACAGCCTCTCGGAGAATTAGCTAAACTTTGTGTAGAACTACTTATACAGAAGATAGAAGGAGACAATAATCAAGAGGATCGTTATGAAATTCCCGTAAAACTAATAAGTGGGCAAACAAGTTGATCTTTCATCTCGTTTGCCCATTTATTTTATCAGATACGATATCCATTATTCTTTTATTGTTTCTTCTCCTTTTCAAATGTGTAATGATAAAGAAATGAAAATCTTGCTAACGCTGAGTTCCAGTCTATATTTTGTTTATTGCTAATGGCATAAAGTAAATTATGAAAAACTGGTTGTAATCCGTAAAATTTACTAACTCTGTCAAACAATGATTCCGATGGCTCCGTAGATTGATAATGAGCTAATACATCTCTTGTAAACTTTGGGCCAAACGACCAATAGATTCCTGCAAAATCAAAGGCGGGATCTCCTATTTGAGCATCAGTAAAATCGATGACACCAGTTATCCTCTCCTTTCGTTCCTGATAAATTATGTTTGATATGGTTAAGTCACCATGAATAACTACTTTTTTATTAAGTGAATCTGGATAATCATCTAGGAAATCATCAAATATATGGCTAATTTGTTCTTGTTGTTGGTTGCTTAAAAAAGGAAATAATTCTTTCTTAATGTTACCGTATAAGTCTTTCCAATACGTTAATGTGTGGATGGTTGTTAGATTTGTTCCCTCTAATTCTAATAAATGAATACTATGTAATTTCGTTAGAAAATCACCTATTCATTTTGCATTCTCCTTATTTTTAATTAATCAAGCATCAAAGCTATTTTCCCGTCTACATTTTCTATTAAAGTATTTACATCTGCATATCCCCAATACCGTACATACATGACGATATTTCCTCTAGAAGCAAATACTTCTTTCAAACTAAATTCCGGATCCTCATGCACTATTAACAGATCAAAATCAGAATGCTTTATTTGCACATAGTCTTCTCTGCTATAAGTAAACCGTTCTCTACTTATTAAGTCATCTATTAAATTGTCTGTTAGCCCTGTTATTCTCAACTGAAAAATTCTTGTATCCATACTGGGAGTATATTCACCGCTCCCATCTTCCCACCTTTTTCCTGGTACCACTCCGTTTTCATTTGTCTCATATTGTAATGGTGCTAAAGGGCTCCATTTAGGGGTAGCGTCAGGAAAATGCGGATTTACAACGTTAAGGAAACCAAAATATAAAAAGTCTAATTTCTCGGTGTTATAAGTGAAAAATTAGGCTTTAGTTACTTCATTAAAGCGCCTGATTGTTGAAGACTAAAGTTTATATTCACCAAGAAAATTGATGTGCTCTTATCCTAACAAATTTTATTTAGGACTTACATGTATGCCTTCACTCTCTCGCCAATCTGCGTAAAGTATACGCTTTACATTATCATATCCATTGGTAGTTAATTGGTTATCTAACCACTGTTGATCAAATCCGAGTTCATGTAAATTATCCCATAAAATTTCCCCATCTATAATTAACGATGTTGGGAGGTCTACTGGACTTTCTGGAAGATTGAGATCTTGCTTGTCTGGTTTTTGATACTTGGATTTTAATAATAAACTTATTTGCCCATTAGCTTCCAATATACCGTATTTGACTTCGCGAACTGAAAAGACATTATTTTGACGGAGTATACTCAATACTTGATTTACATCCAATTTGTTCTTTGTAAGTAACTTTCTGTCCATAACACCATCTCGAATGATGATGTTAGGATTGCCTAATAAGAGAGAACGTGTCGATTTATTTTTTAGAGTCATAAACTCTATTCCCAACATAAGAAACGTCCACAATCCGATGGCATATAAAAAATGAAAAATCCCTACCTTATCTTCATAAATGGTATTTCCTAAAAAATCTCCAAGTACTAACACAAAAACTAAGTGAAACGGGGTTAACTGATAGATGGATGTTCTGCCTGTTATGATAATGATAAAAAATAAAGTGGCAAAACCAACGATGACTTTGATCGTCAGTAAACCAATATTAACTTCTTCCAAAGTTTTTTCCTCCAATTTAAATTTTACTTAGTTGTAAGATCTTGAGGTTTAGATAAAGAGGCTAGTTTTAGTATTAAAGCTCGAGTTACAATTCCAACAATGATGTAATATATGAATGAATATCTGTATCTCCACTCTAAATAATTAACAAGTTTGACCCACTCGCAAAAGGGTTCACCTATATAGGCATATGTTAGTGCCATAATGATCTGGGCTAAAATAAAAGATTTCCATGTTCTAAAATATTGATATAACAACATGTAAGCTACAGGTACCATTGAAAAATCAAAAGGAAAGGCCCTGGGAATAAAAGGTAGGAATGCAATGGGGTAATCCCAAAAACTGTACTGTGCACCAACTACATCTAATAAGGTTGTTGTCAAGATAATTATGGTACCAAATAACAAAATTTCTAAAATAATGTCTCGTTTAACAAGTTTAGCCCATATAACCCAAGGCACAACTAAAAAAACGACTAGTATCCACCATTCCCAAGTTAAAAACTCATTTTTTAGCCAACTATTTAATTCTAAATGATAGAGCTTATCTTCTAATAAACGTATTTCCTTAAGATTTTCAAATATATTATCTATTGATATCACCTCTATATTTAAATGAAAAGGTAACAGATATTTTTGAATTCAAACTCTTTGAGCTGCCTTTTTAGTATTACCGTTTTTTAGTAATGAATTTCCATCGTAAATAAGAAAAAACCCATGTTGGAAGTTCTTTTTCAAATAAGTCAGAAATATATTAAAAACAAAGTTAAATCTAGATTTAAGATAGAACAATAAAAACAGGATACATCAACTTATAATAATGGAGAAAGCACGCGAGCACCCTGTTCAACAATGCGCTCGGTCAGGGATCGTTGCAACAAGTCTTCAATTCTTAATGGTACAGAATCAGTAAGATCCCTCTCGAACTGCTCTGTGAGTTCCCTTGCCACATCAGCACTGTACACGACTTGACACACCTCATAATTCAGGCGAAAACTTCTCATATCATAGTTTGCTGAGCCTACGGCAGCAATCTCCTCATCGATGGTCAACACCTTCGCATGTATCATTCCTTTGTCGTACTGGTAGATTTGAACTCCAGCTTCTATAAGTTCTCCGTAATAAGTACGGCTTGCAAGACCCACGATTTTTTGATTATTGTGGCGAGGAACCAGCAATCTTACACGGACACCACGAGTTACTGCTGTCTTTAATGCCATGATAATATCCGTTTCTGGTACAAAATAGGGAGTTGTTATATCAATAGTCTTGGTCGCCTGTGTTATACATATAAAGTAAGCTTGACGAATAACTGGGGTAGGAATTCCAGGGTTTCCTTCCAACGTATGGATGTACGCTTTTTGCAATTCTCCTGTCTTTGTTTGGGTATTGTCTGTTTTACCTTCTATAGGCCATAACTCAGATCCGAATTCGGCAGGCCATCTTGAAAGATCTATGCTGCCGGTTGGATTGATTTCCTTTGATTTATATTTTGGGATTTTAGTGGCCTTTTTCGTTGCCTCAGATTTTGTTTTTGACTTTATCCGTTCTGGTACAGCGATATTCCAATGAACGTCGAAGATAGTCTGCAAGTCGCCTGTTGCTTCCCCTATAATTTGCAAATGAGTGTCCCTCCAAAATCCTACGTCTGGCTTTAATCCTGTATATTCATACCCAACGTTCATACCGCCAGTAAAGGATTCCTTTCTGTCAATCGTCACAATCTTACAATGATCCCGATAATTCCAATTGGACAAAATCCAGGGAAATCGCAGAGGAAATATTGTCCTGCATTCTATCCCTGCTTCAACCATCTGCCGGATTTTTTCACGCGGGAATTTATAACTCCCCAAGCTATCTCTCATAAAACGAACCTGCACTCCATTTAATGCTTTTTCGATTAGCAGTTCTGTGATTCGATTACCAATTTGGTCGTTCCGATAGATGAAATATTCCAGATCAATGGTTTCTTGGGCTTTTTGTAGGGATTCGATAAGTTGTTCATATTTTGCTATCCCATTGTTAAACACTTGGACTTGGCCCATTCGAAGCCCATTCACAGTGAAATGCCGTAAAGCATTGGTAATTACCGATGCTGAAGCACCGAATGTCTCAGGTAATTTGTTAGATTCATTTTTAGAACAGGTCAATCTTTTTCGATGAATAAACTTAGGGTTTGATATGCTAAGATATAGCCAGAAACCAATGACAGGTAAAAAAAGGACGATTATTATCCAATTCAAAGCCTTGGCAGGCCGACGAACTTCCCAAATTGCTATGAATAAGATAAAGAACGTATTTAACAGGTATAGATAAAAAATCCACTCCAACTGGAATCCCTCCTTCTGTTTCTCTTATCATGTACAAACTATGTAACCAGTATACGTATGGAATATGAAGGGATTGTCTGTTATATATTATGGACTACCTTTATAAGAACTTGTATAAGATATTAAGAACGAAAAAAAGAGAATTAAGGTTGGGAAAGTTCTGACATCAAGAAAGGCTTAATGATCTGGGCACTGTCCTAACTAGAGACTTAGTGATTTTGAAAATTACCATCTGGTAAATTCCTAAATATAGGTATAATTTTTTATAAATTTGGAAAATGAAATTGGTAAATGCAATAAGGAGTAAATAAGAGAAAACATTAATTTATATTGGGAGGAAATCGTCTTAAAATTAGTCGTTAACATCTTTTTTGTTAATGTTTAATGAATGATCGGTATCTCTAACAGCAGCATAAAAAAAATCTTTGATTTGAAGATATCACTTTGCCTTTAGTTCTTCCTTTAACCACTTTTCATTTTTGTTGATAAATTTTAATTTACGCTTTTGCACTTTCCCTTCAATGACAACGACTATGGGTAATCCGCGGTATTCCACTTTCATATGTAAATCTTTTGGAGTAATAGGAACTAATTCTTTTCTTGGAAAAATGCTAATTTCACCTGTTGCTTCCAAAATCGCATATTCATTATCGTGAATATCCGGATATCCTGTTGTTCTTAAATTAGACAACAGCTCAGGTAAAGGATATCTACTTTCCTTTAAATTTCGATTAAGATAAAAAAGAATCGCTCCAAAATCATGAGGGGTAAGTTGGGATAGAGCTGATTTCCCTAAAATATTTACTGCTACAATAAACACAATATAGATAAAAATAACTTTAACTAAAAAAATAGACACTTCTAACACCTCGTAAAAAAATTCACCTTAGTCCGAAATTGGACTAAGGTTTTTAAACTTATTTCAATTAAAAATGGTATCTTTTTTTCGTCATGTATGAATCTAAGCTAAATCCTTATCCTTTTAAAATAGGGGTCACTTTATCAATGGCTTCTTGTAATTTTTCACTGTTTAACCTATACATTTGTTTGGCGTCTTTTGATTCCGTTCCAAGAGCAAATAGTTCTAAGTCTGCTTGACATTTTTTCAAGGTTGAAAGAATTAAGGGTCTTTCTTGTGGGGGGGCGACTTGTAATTTATCGTCAAACAGATCAATCGTTAACTCTCCGTAAGAATTAACCTGTCCCAGAAATACATTTTCAATCGTTACCCCTAGTTTTTCTAATTCAGTTTGTAGCCAAGCCCGACTTCGTCCAATCGTGGCTAGTGGTTCATCCATTATTGTACCATCCATAATAATGGTCTGAGGCTCCTTGATTGAAGCAACCTTCAAGTTTATATCCTTTGCTGTTAAAGGTTGATTTTCTTTCTTTAGCATCACAGATAAATCACCTGTTGCCTCTAAAACAGCAAATTCTACATCAGAGACTTGAAAGACATCCTTCCTGCGAAGTAGCTCTAACAGTTCATCTGTCGTATATCTTTCCTTTTTTAAATTATCTTCCATAATCTTCCCATCTTTGATAAATACAGTTGCTTTTCCTTCTATAAAATTGCGAAAACCTTTACTTTTTAAGGAAATTAAACCAGTGAAAAAGGGAATAGCCGCAAAAATGACAATTCCAATAATTCCGTGAAAAATCTTCCGTTCAAGTCCCGTAGCCACTTCTGCACCAATACTTCCAATAGACATACCGGTGACATATTCAAAGAAAGATAGTTCTGAAATTTGCTTTTTCCCTAACCATTTTGTAATGAAAAATAAAACAGCAACAAATAATGCTGAGCGTACAGCTATATCTAACCATTCAGGCACTGCTTACACCCCCTGTAAATATAGTTTTTCTAGAAACCTTTGTACTGAAGTTCCTCTCCTTCTAGTTCTCCTACTCTTTTTTTTAAATCTTTTGTTACTTCGTGTACTACCATCATAGCCTCATGCAAAGTTCGCTTCGATTCATCATCAAGAGTCCGTAATGCTAAACTTGAGAGACTTGCTTCTACCCCTTTTAGACTGGCAAAACACTGTTTAACATCTGATCCTACTGTCATCCTAATTCTCCTTATCCTTTTGGCTTAAAAATTAAAGCTCCTATCATGCCGAAAACAATGGCAGCTGAAATACCAGAACTAGTTACTTCAAACATTCCTGTCAGTACACCAACTAACCCATGTTTTTCTGCTTCCTGCATCGCACCATGAACAAGCGAATTCCCAAAACTTGTAATCGGAACGGTAGCCCCTGCCCCAGCAAAATCAATCAAAGGCTCGTATAGTCCAAATCCATCTAAAAGAGCCCCAATCACTACAAGAGCACTTAAGGTATGACCTGGTGTCAATTTAAATACATCAAACATAATTTGCCCAATGATACAAATTAAACCGCCTACGACAAAAGCCCAAAAATAGATCATGTTAATTGTTCACCTCCGTATTCAATTGACACTGCATGGGCGATACAAGGAATTGTTTCATTTTGCTGAAAGGACAACGGTGAAAGCAAAGCACCTGTAGCCACAACTAACATTCGTTTAAATTCACCTTTTTTCATGCGGTTTAATAAATGCCCATAAACTACCGTTGCTGAACAGCCTGCACCGCTTGCTCCTGCAAGAACGGGTTGTCCTTCCCGATAAATCATAAGGCCACAATCCTGGTATTGTTCTTCACTAATAGGAGTTCCATGCTTTTTAAATAGATCCATGGACACTTCCTGTCCGATTTGGCCAAGGTCACCGGTTACAATTAAATCGTAATAAGATGGCTCAACATTTCGTTCCTTTAAATGGGCTTCAATGGTATCAACCGCAGCTGGCGCCATAGCTCCTCCCATGTTAAATGGATCTGTCAATCCCATATCGATTACACGACCAATTGTGGCAGATGTGACATGAGGTCCTTCCCCAGAATCACTTAATAGGGCTGCACCTGCACCAGTAACCGTCCATTGTGCCGTAGGTGGCTTTTGTCCACCATACTCAGTTGGATACCGAAATTGTTTTTCAACAGCTGTATCATGACTGGAAGCTCCTGTTAACAAATATTTCGCTCCTTTTGTATTTACAATATAAGCACCTAGAGCCAGTCCTTCCATCGAGGTAGAGCAAGCACCGAATAAGCCAAAATAAGGAGCTCCAATCGTTCTGCTAGCGAAACTTGTTGGGGTGATTTGATTGATTAAGTCCCCAGCTAGGATAAATTGAACTTGATCCTTTTGTATGCCCCCTTTTTCCATGGCTTTTTGGCAAGCCTCTTCAAAAAGGATTTTATGTGCTTTCTCATAGGAATCCTGCCCAAGCCATAAATCAGCATGAAGAGTATCGAAATCATCTGGGATAGCACCATTGGCTTCAAATGGTCCACCAACGGTTCCAGTGGAGATAATGACAGGCTTTTGTTCGAAGATCCATGTACGATGACCTGCTAGCATTATAAACCACCCCATCTGATTAAAATTGTTTTAATTAAGGCAATGATAAAAGCAGAAAACACACCAAATAAAATGACAGAACCGGCTAGTTTAAACATATTGCCGCCTACGCCCAGTACAAATCCTTCGGTTCGATGTTCAATGGCAGGTGATATGACCGCATTGCCAAAACCTGTTACAGGTACAGCTGTTCCAGCCCCACCAAATTGGGCCATTCGATCATATACGCCAAAACCAGTAAGAAGCATTGTAATAAAAATTAACGTACCCACCGTCGGATTTCCGGCCGTTTGCTCAGTAAAATCGAAATAATAAATGTAAAAGTCTGAAATAAGCTGACCAATCAAACAAATAAGTCCACCGGTTAAAAAGGCCTTAATACAATTTTTAACAACCGGTCTTTTGATCTCTCGTTGTTTTTGCAATTTTTGATATTCCTGTTGCACAGGAGTAAGTTGTTTCTTTTGATTGTTAGACATAACTCGATCCTTCCTCTTTAGGTTTGTTCCTTCATAAGACTTTTCAGTTTGTTCAAATCATTTTTTAAGTTCTTCTTATTCATATCGTTTTTTTTCAGTCTTTGCTCGACCTTTTCAAGCTCCCAGAATATTTTTTTATCAGTCGAAACAAAAACTTTATAGTCGGGATACTTTTTTTCTAAGTCGGATTTTACTGACTTCTCGATACTCTTTAATCGAAATCGATCAAAATTCTCAACTTTAATCGCTGCCATAAGCTCTTTATCAGTATTCACAGCTTTTACGTCTGTAATATCTTCCTTGGCAATTATCTTTTCTTTCGCATGATTGGCAACGGATTGATCAATTGGCTTACTTGTATGTACTTGTGAAATACCAAAAGTACTATTACCTTGAGTAAATTCATTTTGATTACCATTACATCCTGATGCGAAACCAATGACCATTATAATAAAAAGTAGGTTTTTCAATGTGGTTATTTTATCTTTCAAAAAAACACCTCCATTTTTTTTCATTATTTGAACAGCTGAAAAAAGGTTGGTTAAGAGGCCAACCTTTTTTCGCCTTACTAATTACTGTTGTTTGTATTGAGGTTCTTCTTGTTCGATTTGTTGAACACGTGGTTCAATGCTGTCTACAACGGATTGGGTTTGCTTAGCTGCATCTTGGTAAAGTTGCTTAGCTTGTTGATTATCTGTACTAAGAGCAAATGTTTCAAAGCTAGCTTGAGCACTTTTCAATCCTGCTAGAGCTGTTTTAACGTCATTTATTACTGTCATGATAATTTCCTCCTTGAATTTTTTTTACTCTTTTATTTTGCTTTATGGAGAATTTTTTATTCAATGATTTTTGGGAAATTTAAATCTAAATTATTTTTGACGTATAGCTCCATTTTTTCGATAATAACCCCTTTTCCATATCCCCATCATTTCTTCTATTTCTCGTTGACAGCAATAGCTCTTATAACTTTTCATTTTTTCTTTTCTCAACTTCAATTTCTTTTACACCCCTACCTTTATAAAATAAGATGATTGTATTTCCTGAAAGGACTAATATTTTTCCCATTTTTCGGATATTATCCCAAAGTTTTAAGAGTTTCTCCCTCTTAATCATCCTATTTATGGGTATTTAACATTGAAAATGTAATAACAAAGATAAACGCATGCATTTGTCGCCGTATTAAGGTTTGTCTAATACATAAAAAGGAACTGTTTTGTTATTAAACATCAAATTTTTCATACATTTTAGAAGGTGAAAAAATGACAACAAAACAAAAAAGGAAATCCTTTCAACGTTTAACGTTAAAACCAAAAAAGGACATTGAAGAAATAAAATTTGGGATTAATCTGAGAGAAAAAGGGTAATAACTGACAAGAAACCAACCTCTTAAACTAGACACAATAATGGTTTAACGCTGTCCATTATGATGTATTGGTTCTACGATCCTTCTATCCATATTCTGTATAAAATAATTTTTTTAACAGACACTATAAAAAACGTTGAAGGAAATGATAAGAATGACAGAGCGTAATAATAATGAGAGCTTGCCAGGTTATGAAAAAATTAAATCGATTCTTAATGAATCACCCGACTTGAATTGTCGAAAGATTGAAGCTGGACAAGTGGGGATTCATATTATTTTCATGAAGAATTTAATTAAGCCAGAGATTCTAAATGAATATGTCATTAAATACATTGAACAACTTTCTGTAGAATACTTACATTACACCTATTTAATGAAAAACATTCCTATAGAAGAAATAATGGTAAATATAGAGGAACAAGAAGTTATCTCTTCCCTATTAAATGGATTTGCTTATATTTATTTCTTAGAAGAGAAAAAGGGATTCATGGTGAACTGCGCAAATCCCATTGAACGCTCTATTGAGAAAGCAGAAACAGAATCGTTAGTATATGGACCTAAAATTTCGTTCACTGAATCATTAACTTCTAACGTTAAGATAATCAGACAAAATCTAAATGATTATAATTTGTGCACGGATGAAATAAAGATTGGGGAACGCGTTCAAAAGCAAGTAAGAATTGTATATATAAAAGATATTGCGAACGATGACACTCTTCAGACACTTAAGGAAAGGATTAAACAATTAAAAACGGATAATATAAGTGACAGTGCCGTTTTGGCTCAATGCCTAGAAGATAATCATTACTCTTTATTTCCACAATTTATATTAACAGAGCTGCCCGATCGATTCATCTACTCGATTATAAACGGGCGAATTGGTGTTTTTATAGATGGTAGCCCAGTAGGGATTATAGGTCCTGCTAATTTTTTCTCATTTTTCGAATCAACAGAAGATATCTATTTGAGATGGTCTTTAAGTACATTTATTCGTTTTATCCGATTTTTTGCTATGGTAGGTTCTATTTTTTTAACAGCCATTTATGTGGCTGCCATGACTTATCATTTTGAACTCATACCATCTAAATTGTTATTTATCATTGGACTATCACGTTCACAAGTTCCTTTTCCGCCCTTATTAGAAGCACTCTTACTAGAATTGTTAATTGAGTTACTTAGAGAATCTGGTGCCCGCCTTCCTTCAAAAGTAGGACAAACAATGGGAATTGTAGGAGGTATTGTCATTGGCCAAGCAACGGTTGAGGCAGGATTAACTAGCAATATTTTAATTATCATTGTTGCATTTAGTGCATTAGGGGCATTTTCGGCTCCTATTTATGAAATGGGCACTGCTGTCAGAATTGCTAGATTTCCAATCATTATTTTAGCAGGTGTTTGGGGGTTAAATGGAATCATTTTTGGTATATGTATTCTAATGGTTCACTTGTTAAAATTAACTTCTTTAAATAAACCTTATCTTGCACCTCTATATCCGCTAAGAATGAAAGATTTGCAATATTTTTTAATACGTCTCCCCCACCATTTTTATATGAGGCGACCGTTAGTAAATCGACCAAAAGACTCCATTCGCCTGAAGGAGCGATTAAGAAATATAACAGATTTAGATGAATTTTGAGGTGCAAAATGAAATCAAATATACGATTTGTTAACGCCTTTATGGCGTTTTATATCATACACACTTCGCAAATTGGTATGGGAATTCTTGAAGTTCCAAGAATTGTGTATCTAGAATCAAAAAAAGATGCTTGGATATCCATTTTACTATCTGGTTTATTCGTTAGCTTGATTACATGGTTAATGATTTCTATCCTAAAAAAAAATGAAGGTGGTACTCTTTTTGAAATTCATGAACATATATTCGGACGCTTGATTGGTAGTATTTTTAACTTCCTTATTGTCATTTACTTTATTGCCGTCCATTATTCGATTACCATTAGTTATGTCGAGTTGTCACTAACATGGGGATATGAAGGTGTCTATGAATGGGTCGGGGTATTGGTTTTATTAATATTAACCATTTATGCTGTATCCGGCGGATTTAGAGTAGTGACCGGTGTTTGCTTCTTATCCTTTTTATTGACTATATGGCTGCTATTTGTTGTGTACCAACCACTTCAAACCATAAACCTAACTAGGATTTTACCTATTATGACGACAACTCCTTCAGAAATTATGAAAGGAGTTTTCAAGAGCAGTTATACAATGTTAGGTTTCGAGACGTTATTTTTTATTTTTCCATTTATAAAGGAGAAAAATAAACTACAGCTGTTTAGTCAAATAGCAGTCTGGTTTACGACCATTCTTGTTTTAATAACAACTGTTGTTTCTATTTTATTTTTTAGCGCGAAAGAATTAGAGAAGAATGTATGGCCTGTTGTCAGCATGATTAGCACGGTCCATTTTCCATTTATTGAGCGCTTTGAATTTGTTGCGGTTCCATTATGGATTTTAGTTATTTTTCCAAACCTATGTATCACTCTGTATATTTCTTCCATGGGTATTAAACAGATTTTTCATATAAAACAGAAATATGGAATATGGCTCATCTCCATTATCCCTTTTATCTGCAGTTTTTTAATTACTAAAAGAGTAGATAATAATTATTTTTTTGATCAAATTGGCAAAATTGGATTTTTTCTGTGGTTTATCTATCCGATTTTCTTGTATGGAATAACCATTATAAAATCAAAAATCAATACTCGTTCCAGAAGGAGTTGAAAGAATGAAAAAAATTGTTATTCTGCTGTGTTCTCTTCTTTGTACTGCATGTATGGCCCCTGAAAAAATAATAGAAATGCAAGGAATTTCAACGATTATTGGTTTTGACTTGCTTGATGACAATACATACAAAGGCACTATCAGTTTGTTACAATTTGACCGAAAAGAAGAAAAGACAAGTGTAACCCTTTCTGCCGACGGAACGACTAATAAACAAATCAGACAAAAACTAGAGGAACAGACAAGCCATGATATTACGTCTGGTCAATTAAGGACCATACTGTTTAATAAAAATATGGCAGAAACAGTAGGAATTTCTTCTTTTCTGGATTCTATGCAACGAGATAGCAGTATCAGTTATTTAATCTTTTTGGCCATTACTGATAATGCTGAGGAGACGATTAAAAATAAAAACTATGAAGAATATCCCGAAATGGGATCCTATATCTATCAACTATTGGATAAACACGAAAAGAAAGAAATGTTAGTCAACTCCAACTTACATGATTTTATAACCACACTATATGAAATTGGTATCGATCCTACCCTACCCATGATAAAAAATGCAAATGGGGTAGCACCTTCTATAGATGGTGTTGCATTATTCAAAGAAGATAAAATTGTTGGATCTATTTCGTTGATAAACACCCTTTACATAAAATTATTCACAAATAATAAGGCATTTTTAGGGGATATAACTGTAGAGATTGCTGCTGAAGAACTAGAGAAAAGAGGTATGGCCGAACTCAACCTTCCTAAAAGTGATATTTATAAGATTACACTTCATCCAATAAAGTACAAAGGAAACATTGAAATAAAGAACGAAGAATTGGTTCATTTAAATGCAACGATTTCCGTTTCAACATTAGAATTTCAACCATCTATTTCTGTGAAAAATAAAGATTCACTAAACAAAATGGAGCAACTAATTGGTGAAGCCCTAAACAAAGAATTTGGATATATACTTGAGGAATTTAAAAATTTAAATACGGATCCCATTGGCATCGGAAGAAAAATAAGAAGTGTTAGAAAATATTCCTATTTAACTGAGGAAGATTTAAGACAAAAATATTCAGCACTAAAGATAAAACCAAATATAAAGGTGGAAATTAAGCGAACTGGAACAGTTGATTAACATATTTTTAGGAACAAAAGCGCTAACACCGACTTAACACGACCCAAGTGTTGATGAACTCCAACATGGTTTTTTTCTTATTTACGATGGAAATTCATTACTAAAAAACGGTAATACTAAAAAGGCAGCTCAAAGAGTTTGAATTCAAAAATATCTGTTACCTTTTCATTTAAATATAGAGGTGATATCAATAGATAATATATTTGAAAATCTTAAGGAAATACATTTATTAGAAGATAAGCTCTATCATTTAGAATTAAATGGTTGGCTAAAAATGAGTTTTTAACTTGGGAATGGTGGATACTAGTCGTTTTTTTAGTTGTGCCTTGGGTTATATGGGCTAAACTTTTTAACTTGGGAATGGTGGATACTAGTCGTTTTTTTAGTTGTGCCTTGGGTTATATGGGCTAAACTTGTTAAACGAGACATTATTTTAGAAATTTTGTTATTTGGTACCATAATTATCTTGACAACAACCTTATTAGATGTAGTTGGTGCACAATACAGTTTTTGGGATTACCCATTGCATTCCTACCTTTTATTCCTAGGGCCTTTCCTTTTGATTTTTCAATGGTACCTGTAGCTTACATGTTGTTATATCAATATTTTAGAAGATGGAAATCTTTTATTTTAGCCCAGATCATTATGGCACTAACATATGCCTATATAGGTGAACCCTTTTGCGAGTGGGTCAAACTTGTTAATTATTTAGAGTGGAGATACAGATATTCATTCATATATTACATCATGGTTGGAATTGTAACTCGAGCTTTAATACTAAAACTAGCCTCTTTATCTAAACCTCAAGATCTTACAACTAAGTAAAATTTAAATTGGAGGAAAAAACTTTGGAAGAAGTTAATATTGGTTTACTGACGATCAAAGTCATCGTTGGTTTTGCCACTTTATTTTTTATCATTATCATAACAGGCAGAACATCCATCTATCAGTTAACCCCGTTTCACTTAGTTTTTGTGTTAGTACTTGGAGATTTTTTAGGAAATACCATTTATGAAGATAAGGTAGGGATTTTTCATTTTTTATATGCCATCGGATTGTGGACGTTTCTTATGTTGGGAATAGAGTTTATGACTCTAAAAAATAAATCGACACGTTCTCTCTTATTAGGCAATCCTAACATCATCATTCGAGATGGTGTTATGGACAGAAAGTTACTTACAAAGAACAAATTGGATGTAAATCAAGTATTGAGTATACTCCGTCAAAATAATGTCTTTTCAGTTCGCGAAGTCAAATACGGTATATTGGAAGCTAATGGGCAAATAAGTTTATTATTAAAATCCAAGTATCAAAAACCAGACAAGCAAGATCTCAATCTTCCAGAAAGTCCAGTAGACCTCCCAACATCGTTAATTATAGATGGGGAAATTTTATGGGATAATTTACATGAACTCGGATTTGATCAACAGTGGTTAGATAACCAATTAACTACCAATGGATATGATAATGTAAAGCGTATACTTTACGCAGATTGGCGAGAGAGTGAAGGCATACATGTAAGTCCTAAATAAAATTTGTTAGGATAAGAGCATTTCTTGGTGAATATAAACTTTAGTCTTCAACAATCAGGCTGTTTTTTGCAAGCAAAAAGTGCAGAAAAATGCAGCGAAATTTACATAGGCTTGCAGCTAGTGTTTACATTAAATTCCATCTTGTGTTTTGATTGAAGAAAGTGCATTTTTCAACCGGTAACTTTCCCCGGTGAACGCAATGACATGGGCGTGATGCACTAATCTATCCACCAGGGCAGAAGTTAAACGATTATCCCCAAAAACTCGATTCCATTGACCAAATTCCAGATTAGAGGTTACAATCACACTCTTATGCTCATAACAGTCCGCAATAATGTGAAACAATAATTCTGATCCTTGCTTTTGAAAAGGGACGTATCCCAATTCATCTAGTATAAGCAAATCGCACTTCTCAATCTGGCGTTTTATCTTGTGTAAAGAACCTCCTTTCATCGCTTCCTCTAATTGGCCGACTAAATCAGCTACTCGGAAGAAACGGACCTCATACCCCATTTCACAAGCCTTTACTCCCAAAGCCATTCCCAAGTGCGTTTTACCTTTATGTAAAGCTTTACATAAAGGAAATTATCGAAAGATATTGTTTATGGAAAGAAATAAGCTTAAATCCAGACTTTTAGGAAGATTTATGTTTATTTCTTTCCATAATTCACCACAATGGATGATGTTTAAAAATATTATCTAGGTGGTGCCTTATGAATGAAAAAACTCCTGTTGAGGAACTAGTTTTCAATGTATTAGCAGAACTTGAGAGACTGAATTATTCCTATAATTCGATCTGTGGATATCGAGCATTTTATAAGCGTGTTGTTGCTTTCGCAACAGAAAAGAAAGAGAAATATTATTCTGAAGAACTAGGTAGTGAATTCTTAAAAGTAAAGTATGACTGCACTATCAATTATTATGTTGAAGCAATGCCGAAATTTTTAAGAGGCCCTATTCGAAGAATTAGAGTCCTTGGTGATTATCAGTTGCATGGAGTCATAATACGGAGGATATTTAAAAAGCCAGGTTATGTAAAACCAAGTCAATTCGAAAAAGAACTAGTTGCGTACGAAAAAGAATGTGCTGAAAACGAGTATTCAAAAAGAGGACTTCGTACACGTATGCAAAGACTGTACTTTTTCATACATTATCTAGATGCACGTGGTATTCAAAATGTTAATGAGATCACAGGTGAAACCATATCTGATTATGTCAAAACAATCTTTGCACATCATGAAAAAAGTATGGCATCAATTTTGACGACGCTAAGAGTATTCTTACGTTTTCTTTTTCTTAATCAAAATACGCAGGAAGACCTTTCATTAAAAGTACCAAAACAAAAGAAATACTATTATCCACCTATACCTTCGGTATGGAAACAAGAAGACGTAGTCTCAATGCTTGAAAACATTGATAGAGGAAATCCAACTGGAAAAAGGGATTATGCCATCCTTCTCCTAGTAGCACGTCTTGGAATTCGAGCAGGAGACATTAAATCCTTAAAACTTACAGATCTTGATTGGGAAAATAAAACCATAGTACTAAAACAGAATAAAACCAAAAGAATGGTTTCTTATCCAATACTTAATGATATTGGTTGGGCATTGATTGACTATCTAAAGGAAGCTCGTCCAGTAAGTGATTCACCATTTGTTTTTTTACGGATGAATGCACCGTATGAGGCATTTGGTAGAGATGCCAATCTACATAACATTATAACTAAGCATACAAGAAAGGCTGGTATCACTGTCTCGAAGGAAAAACGCCATGGTTTACATTCACTTAGGCATACATTAGCAAGTTCTCTCCTAGAACAAGGTACCCCTCTCCCTGTAATCTCAGAAGTTCTTGGGCATATCAACTCAAGATCTACGGCAGTATATTTACAAACTGATATCAAAAGTTTAAGAAAATGTGCTCTAGATCCAGAGGAGGTATTTAAAAATGACTCAAGATAAAGTTATTTTTACAAGCAATCTTAGCGAGCTTTTAAACGGATATGTAAAGGAACAGAGAGCTATTGGTTATAAATATATTAAAGGTGCTTCTCTATTGAAATATCTTGATATTTTTCTCGTCGAAAGTCACTTGACCGAGAAACGGCTTACTAAAGAAATAGTATTACAATGGACTAGAAAGAAACCGAATGAGACTGATAGTACTAGAAGCGGAAGAATTTCAATAGTTAGAGGCTTTGCAAAATACATGGTTCGACTTGGGTATGAAGCTTATATTTATCCAGCTGCAGCTGTGACAATTACAAGATATTCTTATATGCCACATATTTTTACTGAAGATGAAATGAGAGATTTATTTATTGTTTGTGATAATGCTCCAGTTTCTAAAGCATCACCTAATAGAAATATTGTCCTACAGCTACTAATAAGAATGTTATATGGATGTGGTCTTAGAATCTCAGAAGCTCTAAAGTTGAAACTAGATGATGTTGATTTAGAAAACGGAACTCTATTAGTTCGAAAAGCCAAACTCGGTAAGGAAAGACTTGTTCCAATGGCAGAAACATTGACAGAGCAATGCCGTCAGTACTCACATAAGGTTCATAGTTATGGGTCCTCTGAAGATTACTTTTTTCCATCACCATATGGCGGGCATTATAAGGAGGGTACTGTATATAAGCTCTTCAGGGATTTACTATGGAAAGCTGGAATATCCCATAGTGGTAAAGGCCCAAGACTTCATGATCTAAGGCATACTTTTTCTGTTCATTGTTTAAAGAAGTGGGTACTAAATGGAGAGGATTTAACAAATCTCCTTCCCTATCTTTCTACTTACTTAGGTCATGTCGATTTAAGAGGTACCCAACATTATCTAAGACTTACAGCTGAATTATATCCAACGATTACTGCTTCTATTGAAGAACACTATTCAACCTTAATACCGGAGGTATTTTTTCATGAAGCAGACTGATTTCGCTAAGACTTTGACTCGCTATTTATCGCAATATCTTCCAGGACAGAGAAATGTCAGTACAAATACAATCAAGTCATATCGGGACACGTTTAAACAGATACTGAAATTTTGTGATACGGAATTACAAATCAGCCCCGAATCCTTGACTTTTAATATGATAAAATCCGATACCATACAAGACTTTCTAGTTTGGCTTGAAAAGACAAAAGAGATAAGCATTAATACACGTAATCAACGTTTAGCAGCTATTCACAGTTTCTATCGATATGTGCAGATGGAAAATCCAGAAAATATGTTTGAGTGCCAGAAAATATTATGTATCCCATTCAAAAAGAGAGAAATAAAGCCAATAGATTATCTGACACAAGAAAGTCTAAAGGTTTTATTTGAACAACCGAACACAAATACAGCTAAGGGTCGTCGTGATTTAATTATTATGGCCCTTCTTTATGACACAGGAGCACGAATACAGGAATTAATCGATTTAAAAGTTGGAAATATTCGTCTAGCTAAACCAGCTACTGTTTTATTGATGGGGAAAGGTGGCAAGGCAAGATACGTTCCTATCATGGGGAAAACTAGAGATTTATTAGAAAACTATCTTAAAGAGAATTATTTGTTGGAAAATGGTAAACAAAATCATCCATTATTTTATAATAGTGCCCGCCAGCCCTTTACACGGCCGGGAATAACATATATTTTGGAGAAATATTTAATAAAAGCCAAGGAATTACATTCAGAAATAATGTTCCCAGATAAATTGAAACCTCATATGATGAGACACACTAAGGCTATGCATCTATTAGAAGCTGGGGTTAACCTTATTTATATTAGGGACTTATTAGGGCATGTCAATGTAAGTACAACTGAACATTATGCCAGAACTAACTCTCAAATGAAGAGGAAAGCGTTGGAGGCAGTCTATATGGAAGTTGTTAAGCAGAATGTTCCCGTTTGGGATGAAAATAAGGATTTAATGAATTGGTTAAAGGAACTCTGTAAATAAAATGTTATGGAAAGATTTTAGATGAAGGAACTACAGTATTGTAGAAAATTGTTTAGAGTCTTTCCATAAGCATAAACTTTCGATAATTACCTACACCTGGTGGCCCTAATAAAATCAAATTGTACAGCTGTTCTATCCAAGTTAAATCTTTTAATCTATTTAGTTGTTTGTTGCTTAAAGACTTTTGTTCTTTTAAATTAAACTCCTCAAGTGTTTTGCTGAAAGGAAAAGTTGCCCACTTTAATCGGTTGTTTAGTTGCTTTTCTTCTCTTCGAGTTTGCTCATAAGAAGTGACATCTAACAGGAATTGAGTAAATGAAAGGTCTTTTTGCTCAGCTTCTCTGATCAAATGGGGGAGATGCTTGGCAGTTTCAACGAGTCTTAACCCTTTCATTATGTCTTGTAATTGTTGGATTTGGCTCATCGCTATTCAACCTCCATTAAAACCGTGTAAGTATCTACTTTTCTTTTGTATGCTTCTGTTTCTAAAACCCATTCTGATAGCCTGTTCAAATTCTTAACTTCTTTCTTTTTATCAATAACTGTTTCATGTACCTGGCGCTGACGTTTCACATATGCAATGATATCGCCAAAATCAGTTGCACTGTATAATTTCCTTTTTAAACACTCTGCTAACGCTTTAGTCAGTACTTCGTTATCGATACCTTTTGTTTCGCGCAAGATGATTTGCAACTGGTCTTTAATGTAACGAGGATTTTTTTCCCTAACCTTCTCTAAATATTTAAAGGCTAGTTCTTTATCTTCAAATCTCTCAGCCACTGTATTAATGAATGCTCCAACACCTTTTGTACGATCCCTACTATGTTTTTTATCTTTTATTAACATCCCTTTCCCTTCGGGAATTGAATGTTTTGCAATAATTTCGCCAGTATCAGGTATATAAATAACTAATTCTTTAGTCTCCGTTTCCTTGATACATACTTTTTCATATTTGTTATAAGTTCCAAGTGGAAGAGAGTACCGATTAGATTGGTAACGAATAGTATTGTCCTTATGAACACATCTTGCTATACTTATCTCATAGTTATTTTGAATATCTATATTTTGGGAGACTGGTTTTAAGTGTTGCTTTTCCAGGAGGAACACTTCGAATGGTCTCTTTTTTGTTGTATTGTGTATTTTATAGTTACCCGTTCTGTTCAGCCATTCCCATCCTTGCTCATTCCAAGAGTCGATGTTATGAAACACTCTATGTTTGGCATAGTTTTGTTTGATAAATCCAACTACATTTTCTATTCTTCCCTTACTCTCAGGGTCAGCTTTTCTACAAACCCGAAGGTTTATTCCTCTGGATTCTCTATACTGCTGAAATTCTTTAGTTAAAATTAGATCTCCACCATTTTCGCTAACAACAATTAAACTATCTTGGTCATAAACGATCTCATTGGTCATTCCTCCATACCATTTAAACGCGTTCTCATGGGCTTGTATAACATCCCGTGTTGTAAATGGTCTATCCAACCACTCTTTATACTTTTGTCTAGAATGTGATAAGACAAAAGCTATAAAGTTGAGTTTGGCTTCCTTATTATCAACAGTTTTTTGTCTCGTATGACCAAAATCTACTTGCATTTGTTCTCCCATTGGGGGATCAGGAATTGCCTCATACATTCGAGGAGATGTTTCCTTATTTATTTTGTATTCTTCTCTTAATGCTTTTACATATGTTCTTACTGTACTTTCTCCAACAGTTAGATCTTTATATTTCTCTAAAAGCCAATCATAAACTTGTGCTGCTGACATATCCGGATGCATTCTCAACCAAGATAAAATCAGTTCTTTATATGGATCTAATTTTTTCTTTTTATACTGAAGAGAATCAACCCATTCCGCCATCTCCGAAGGAGATCTCTTTAAGTGCCTGTAAACAGTTGTTCGAGAAACCCCTAACTTTTCAGCTATCTTTGTCTGACTAAATCCTTGCTTTAATAATTGCTTTATCTCCATGTACATTTCCCACTTATCCACCTTCGCTAACCTCCACTGCAAGTATGAACTATGATCATTTTACAGTGATAGGTTGATATTTTTTGCTGGTATATTTGGGTAAATAAGCGTTTCATCTTATCAAGCAAAAACTGTACACTTTATTCTAGCAGTCACATCTCATTAATTTAAATAATTTAACTTGCCTATAAAGGAAATAAACATAAATGATTTTAGTTTTGCACGAATTATTTCGTCAGCTCAAGGAAACTTACCTTATTACACAATAAATAAAAAAACGGAGTGAACTAAAAAGGGATTTATATATATATGGGATCAAGGGAGTAATAGTAACTTTACTGAAGTTTAAATTATTTTTTACTTATGGGATTTCGGAGCATTAAAGTACCTAAAGAATTACTTTCTTTAGATACTTTAATGCCTTTTAAGAAAGGGGGAAAGTGGAGGCGATTATCCCCTAATAAATGAAGTATTCCCTAATATATTTAATTTTTCCTCTGCATTCTTATTCTTAACCTTAAAACCCCGACATATTATTAGATTAAAAATGAGAAAAGGTGATTGTTATTTTTCAGAAATTAATAGCTACTCTTATTGGAAGTCTGTTATTAGGAGTTGGTGTGAATGGGTTTCTAGTTCCTCATCATTTAATAGATGGTGGAATCCTTGGGATCGCACTATTACTTCATTATTTTTTTAAATTTCCAACTGGTATTATAATGGTGGGGTTAAGTATCCCTATTTGTATATTTTCCTCAATAAATAAAAAAGAGTATTTTTTTAGTAGTTTGCAAGGCTTATTGGTTTCGTCCTTATTTATTGATTTACTTGTTCCTCTTCGTTCTCAATTTTTTATTCCCCAACTTGCAAGCGCACTAATTGGAGGTGCAATAATTGGAGTTGGTGTTGGTCTAATGCTGCGATATAAGACAAGCACTGGAGGAACTGACTTACTAGCTGAAATTATTTCTGAAACTTTTTCGTTAAATATTGCACTTGTAATCATACTGATAGATGGAATTATTGTGTTGGCATGTCTGGCTTTATTAAAATTAGATACCTTCATTTATTCATGTATAGCTATTACCTCTGTGGGTTTAATAACATCCTTAATTAAAGGAAAATAATTTTTTATTGAGAGTCCCAACAACAAACGTGGAAACATACGCTAAGCAATATCGACATGAAGAAAGCCGATTTTTCCTACGGTGTAGTTAATGGGATGGGAATAATAAGCCTATAAGATTAGTGTTATGATTGTTTTTTTTAATTACATAAGTCTATTGTTGATGGGTATTTTAAAATTATTAGTTTATATTGCGGAGGAGTTTTATGAGGAAAAAAATTCGCTAATACTAATAGTGTTTTTAAGTACTTTCATTTTAACAATTACGGATCTTATTGGACCATTTAATACTATTGGCTCTGGTACAGCAGCCTTAAAGGAGAAAAATGATGAACTTTACAAAGAAATTAAAGTGTATAGAGAGGAACATAAAATTGAACCGATTGATGCAAAAGTCGATAGAGTGTGGAAGGCAATTCCTGGATACAATGGATTGGATGTAGATATTGAATCTAGTTATAAAAAAATGAAATCAGATGGTAATTTTCACAAAAACAAAGTTGTTTATAAGGAAAAACCTCCAAATGTCCATTTAGAAAATCTAGCACCCATCCCGATTTATAAAGGAAATCCAGAAAAGCCTATGGTGGCGTTATTAATAAATGTTGCTTGGGGTAATGAGTACATTCCAACGATCCTTACCACACTAAAGGAATCCAAGGTCAAGGCGACATTTTTTTTCGATGGTAGCTGGGTTAAAAAGAATCCTGACCTAGCTAAGATGATCTATCGGGAAGGCCATGAAATTGGAAATCATGCTTATAGTCATCTAGATCTTAAGAAGCGATCTAAAAGTGATACCATACAAGAGTTAGAAAAGACGAATGCTCTCATTGAAGAAACCATTGGCATAAAACCGAAGTGGTTCGCACCTCCCAGCGGTTTGACAAACCCTCTGAGGATCTTCCAGTAAGAAGATCCTTTTTTGCTGCTTACTCAATTAATGTACCTTTTAGTTAAGTTAGTATTTTACAATCTTTCTTAGGTAAATACGGTTACTAAAAAGTTTATTTTAGTTTTTATAAATATTCGAATCTTTTCCTCAACGAGGACTATAAACGCTTTCACATGTTCCAAGCGCTGGTTCATAAAAACAATGTTGTTTAAATTGACCAGTAAAAGGTTGGTCATACCATGTTGGAGGACACGGACCATATGGATTAAAGTACCAAAGAGCATATTTCGCTGGGTGATCTCTCCAATATTCCAAATTCTTTCTTGCTAATCTTCTTTCAGATTCTCTTGCTCTTTGATAAAATACATTACCTTTTTGAACAGCTTCAAAAGAGTAATTTCCTCCTTGTACGTGAAAAATGACATCTCTAATTGTTCTTAATTCCTTAAAGTCAGCACAATCTGCTACAACACGGTTAACAATGACATTTCCAACATATAGCATTCCTTGTGGTCCTTCGCCTTCAGCTTCTGCTCTCATCATCCTTGCCATTAAATCGACGTCTGCATTTCGGTAAGCTACTCTTGTCATTTTTCCACCTCAAAAATACAGTATGAAAAAAAGAATGCATTTATGTCCTTGTTTATAAAATAAGAATACTTGGTTTTTAGGCCCAGTACCAGCGTTGCTGTAACCAGGGGCAAAGTAATAATTAAAGAAGTACACGACTTGGATTTGCTGTTTCCCTAAAATTTTTTCAATACCAGGGTCGTTTTCCAAAAGGAAGGCAGGAAATAAATCAAGATATTATTGAATACGTTGCAAAGCAAGTAGGAGTACCTGCAGATTCCTTTCAAGAATATGATTGGAATGGACGCTCTATAAAATATCACCGTGCTCAAATCCGGGAATTTATGGGGTTTCGAGAGAGTACATCTGAAGATATGGGACAAATAAAGTTATGACTACAAACGAACATTTTACCTCAAGAAATGCAAATGGACCGGGTTCGAGAACATGTCCTTCACCACCTCAGACAACAACAGCTTATTCCTCCGACTCATTACCAACTAGAACGAAATATTAAATCAGCTATTCGTCAATATGAAGAACATATTTCACACACCATTTTCATGCAGCTTTCAGAACATTCCAAAACCCAATTAGATGCCTTTATACGCACCTGCTCCCATACAGAACTATTAGAAGAGAATGAAACCATTCTTAGTTTTCGAGAACTTGTATCTGATCCTGGAAGAATCGGATTAGATAGTTTATTACAAGAAATCGCAAAGCTACGAACCGTAAGGAATATACAACTTCCTTATGACTTGTTTAATGGGATACCACCTAAAATGATCCGATCATATAGACAACGTGCCGTCTCTGAAGATATTCGAGAATTACGCAGGCATCCCGACTCTATCCGATACACGTTATTAGCAGCTTTCTTCTGGTGTAGAGGAAGAGAAATAACGGATAATTTAGTGGAACTTATTATTCAGATTGTTAATCGTATTGGAGCTCGTGCAGAACGAAAAGTCGAAAAAGAGTTTTTACGCGATTTCCGTAAGGGTTTGTTGATGTCAATGAAAAAACGTGTTAAGAATCGAAAAAGAAAGCTTGTATGTACCTGTGAAATACTTAAATCGTTATTATTTTCACCCAACTGATTCTGGCTTCCGTTACATCCTGATTCTATTCCGATAACCGTTAATACTAAAAGACTGATCTTTAATTTGTTTTATTTTATATATCATGAAAAATCACCTCTGTGTTTTATCCATTATTGAGAGAGTAAAAAAGGTTGGTTTACTCGACCAACCTTTTTTGTCTTTTTAATTATTGTTGTTTGTATTGAGGTTCTTCTTGTTCGATTTGTTGAACGCGTGGTTCAACGCTTTGTAAAACCGATTGGGTTTGTTTAGCAGCATCTTGGTAAAGCTGCTTCGCTTGTTCATTATCTGTACTAAGAGCAAATGTTTCAAAGCTAGCTTGAGCGCTTTTTAATCCGGCTAAAGCTGTTTTAACGTCATTTATGACTGTCATGAATAACACCTCCTATTATTTTTTTTTGAAACCTTTCTTAGAATGTTTGAAGATAGAAATATTTATTCATAGAAAGTTTTTAAAATTCGAATTATATTTTTATTCACTAGTGTTGCATAAATATTGTCGCAATTTTCAGTCTCATTATCCTCCTTGTTTAGAGCCAAAAAGGTAAATACCTATTCAAAGGTGGCTCCATCCATTTGGTTTTTTTTTTACAATTAGACTTGTGCGACAACAACAATTTGCTTATTAAGGGATGGCTTTCCCTTCAATCTTTCGAAGCCAGATATGGGCTGGTTTCCACAATGCAGCCCTTAAATAACGGCTAATTTGTAAGGTTTTTCGCTTACTTCTTGTTTCAAGTTGTACGAGAACATGTAGGCAAAAAACAATCAGTGCGATAAACACTTGGTTTTGAATCGCCCATTCACTTTGACCGTAGAACTTTTTGATGCTGAGATGCTGTTTGATCCATTTAAAGAACAACTCAATTGCCCACCGTGATTTGTACATCTCTGAAATTTCTTCGGCACTCAAATCAAAACGATTGGTAATTAAATGCAGTTCATTTCCTTTTGAATCCATCACTTTTAGAAGACGAAAGTAATTTTCAGCACGGTTTTGAGTCGTACCAATCAACACCATTTGATCTGACAAAACAGCTGAATTCTCGGGTAGTTTAAAATTATAAACTTCCCGTATGACTGCGTTTTTCCGTAGCCTTGAAAGAAAAAAGTAACCATCATCTGTCATTCGGTCAAAGCGCTCGTAATCTAGGTAGCCACGGTCAAACACATACATGCATTCTTTATCATCAACCATGATTTCAAGCTGACCACGATCATGTTCTTTTGCCGTTGTTAAAACAGCCTTTTCAGGATAGGAACTCCCTTTTTCCATAAACACAAGTCTCAAATGCAACTTGACACCCGCTTTTGTTTTGCGGAACTTTGCCCATTTATGATTGGTCAAATTAAGTGGCAATGTGCTTGAATCAATGATTTTTAACGGCATAATAAGCTTTGTATAATGTGTTTTTGCATGAATTTGTGCGACTAAATCAAGGAAAAGCCTTTGAAATAAATCTGGATTTATACCGTTTAATCGGCGTGAGAGCTGAGAAATACTGATTGAATCAAGATCAATGCCTTTTTGTAGTTGGTCGTCGAAAAGACAATCGCTTAGCTCATGCAAACTTTCGACTTCAGTCAAGTCCATAAGATTGTGTAAATTCATTCCTTCGGCATACGATGTTCATCAGTTCTTTTGTTTTTGGTATCAAGAAGGGGTACCCCTTCTTGATACCAAAAATTCGCGCGCTTCGCTCCTATTTATTGCTCACAGGTAATTTTCTTTTGCTTAGTATTTCTTCATAGTCCATTAACACAGCTCCGATTAATCGAAATGCTGATTGGGTGTTAGGAAATATTCTTATTACTTTTTCTCGTCTTCTCACTTCTTCGTTTATTCTTTCTAGTGAGTTTGTACTGCGAATGTGCTTGTGGTAATGGGTTTCCTCATTTAAATATTGTATGGCATCCTCAAATCCTTCATCGAGAATCCCTATTACTTTTTCTAGCTTTCCATTTCCTCCATACTGCTCTATAAATATTTGTTTATATTTTCTAGCTTCATGCACACTAGCTACTTCAAATATTCTCTTTATAGATAACTTTACTTCTTCCATATTCTTTTTAGGTAGCTGATCAAAGAGGTTTCTTTTAAAATGTACTGTGCAGCGTTGCCAGGTAGTTCCTAAAAACTCTTCCGCTATTACCTTTTTAAGCCCTTTGTGGGCATCCGATATAATCATTTTTGGTGATTGCAGTCCACGAGATAGTAAATACTGAAAGAACCTTCCCCAAGCTTCATAACTTTCTGTATGATCCACTTTTAAGCCGAGTATTTCTCTTTGATTGTCACTATTTATCGCCGTTGCGATATAGACAGCCTTTGATACAACCCGTTGATTTTCCCTCACCTTGATGTACATGGCATCTACAAATATATAAGGATAATACATGGTGTTAAGCGGCCTATTCGCCCACTGATTGACGATTGGATCAAGCTTCTCCGTTAAACTAGATACGAATGATTTGGAGACCGTTTCTCCACACAGTTGTTCCACAATATTTTTAACTTTTCTTGTAGAAACACCATTCACTACCATTTCAAGCATAGCCAATACAAAAGCTTGGTCACATCTAGCATAGCGTTCAAAAACACTGGTTGAAAAATCACCATTCCGTGTTCGTGGAACTCTTAGAGTAATCTTTCCGATGCTTAGTAATAAATCTCGTTCATAATAACCGTTACGGTAGTCTTTTCGATTTATGGTACGTTTGTATGGATCAGCTTGTAGATGATCATCCCGTTCTTGTTCCATGAATTCATTTAACACCAACACAATGGACGCTTTTATTACTGCATCAATATCAGAATTCATAACGGATTCTTTTAAATCGTTAATATTTAGGTTAAACTGTAAATGAGTCATAATTAATTCCTCCACACTGTTTTCGTCACTGATAACATTGTTGCCAAAAGGAATTAATTTGACTCTTTTCTTTTTACACAATTATACGGACTTAATCTTCGACTTCTTGTAGCTGTGCAAAAAGGAGTAATTTTAGAAATGAGTCTGTTTTTAGTTTTTTCGTATAGTAATCTAATTTCAACGTTTTCACGGTTTCTTCAAAAAGTTGAAGATTTATTGGTGAAAACCATTGTCCAAATGAAGTTTTTCGTGTAATCTTGTCCATGAGTTGGTCCTTTTTTAGTGGATTTGGACGGGTTACCACCTGACTTATCCATTATAAAGGACTTTTTCTTTGCATAAAATAATAAAATTGAACATTTTGAGTATTTTTAATAGTAAAAATAAATTAATGCAACACTAGTGTTGTAATATAAATATTTTAAAACATGAGGATTTTTGAAATCGAGTGAAATATAAAATGGAGGAATATATTTTAGGTGAAGTTTTTTTGGGTTTACTGACAATCAAAGTCATAGTAGGTTTTGTCACCTTATTTTTTATCATTATCATAACCGGTAGAACATCAATCTCTTAGTTAACCCCGTTTCACTTAGTTTTTGTATTAGTGCTTGGAGATTTTTTAGGAAATACCATTTATGAAAATAAGGTAGGGATTTTTCACTTTTTATATGCCATCGGATTGTGGACGCTTCTCATGTTGGGGATAGAGTTCTTGATTCTAAAAAATAAATCGACACGTTCTCTCTTATTGGGCATATAATTACATAACTGTGGGTTTTTGGTCATTTAAAATCAGGATAAAATTGGAAGTTATAAAAAATATTCTTATACATCATTCTAATAAAGTAAAAATTAAAGGCGGCGTTATTTATAACAGTAAAAAATGACGCAAAGACAGGGCTAGCTTCGAAACATTTGCAATCAACAAGCTAAGCAGCTTTACCAAGAGGCTACACACTCAATCCGTTCTACACAGCGTTGAACCACGCGTTCAACAAATCGAACAAGAAGAACCGCAATAAGCCCAAGATGGAAGCCAAGCTTCCCAAGGCAGTACGCAAGGAGCACAAAATCAATAAGGAAATGAGTTTACAAGCAAAAATAATGAACAACAAGTAAGACAACAAAACAAACAAGCCCAGTCTCATAAAAAAATAACTGAAGCACACGTTCGTAAAAATTACAATTCTAAGCTTTATGTCGCAACATTCTTGATATATTACAGAGAGCGAATAAAAACTAAGCTTTCTTACCAAGAGTTGTTTTATAAAAAATATAAAAGGAGCAAGTGTTATGCGATTACCCGAAGACTTTATAAGAGCTAGGCATAAAAAAGAAGGGTTAAGTTTAGATCAATGCTTTTCAAATCCTATCATACATAGGGAGATACATGGGAATAAGGTATTCGTTCCATTGGATTTAAAGAGAATTTGGAATCAATAAAAGTTTTTAGCAATGAAATATAGCAACCGTTTTGATTATAAGGCTATTTTATATATAAGGGATCCCACCAACAAAAAGCGCTTAAAACATACGCTAAGCATAATTCGTCATGAATAAAGCCGATTTTTCCTCAACTTACGAGAAATAATCGGCTTTATGGATAAGGGGACAATCGATTGTCAAAATGAATCCATTCCTAAATACTATTTAAAAACCGGTTGATGTGAAACCATTACCATAATCTAAAAAAAGAGTATTATTCGGGGTGACACAAAAATAATTTATTCAAGTGGATTAACGGACTAGTGCGCCTAATATATGTGATATATATAAAGATATCTTACCATAGTGTAACGGGAGGGTAGTGATTTAGTACAGGATATCTGATGTTAAAAAGACTCCGGCAGGAGGAACGCCGATCTGATATATAGGAGGTTCAGTGAGTGCTGTATCAGTTGTAGCAATCCAAGTTCCGTACTCACCTGCAAGCAAAGAGGGAGGTTTCATAATAAACCGTCCACTTAAAACGAAATGACGAATTCTAATCGAGGGATCATCAAATATAATTAAGTTACCAAAAAATGAGGCATATGGTGAATCAAAACTTATTTGTTTGGTGTTTTCTTCCCAATACCCATTAATTTGAATAGGTGTACCACGAAAATTAATTGTACCAGATACTTTATTATTACCTGTAATAGAATTAATGATGAGTACTCCCCAAATAATGGGTCGACCGGCTATAGAAGCCGAAATACCCCATTTTGATGGAAAAGGTATACTAACCATGAGTTTCTGTGCAGTTTGCAAAAGTTGATTCCTCGTTTCGTAATAATCATAAATACAAGAGTTTAAAGTTTAATTTCTATCTATACATCAGAGTGTTAAAAAAAGAAAGAAAGTCTAATAAATTATTTTAATATTTATTCATTTTGAATCTTCCATATTCGGTTTCGAACATTTCATTTACTTCCCAAGATTCAAAGGTTTTATAAGCTGTTTGTTGATCAAAGCCTTTTCCCAGAAGGTAGGCCATTGCGGCAATTTCAGTTAGCGCATGTTCATAGGAAGTAAGAGCAACTTCTTTTAGACCATAATCAACAAAAGGCTTTATTGCCATTAATGTTTCACTTTTCAAATCCTGATCCGAATTTTCTCTCTCATCGGATTCATTACCCTCTAGATTTGGATGTGCTTCTTTGTATAGCACCTCCCACTGTTCATACAGACTTGTAGCTGACTCAAAGTCCTCAGAGTCTACTGTTAAATTTTTTTGTAATTTACTCATTAAATTACGCCATGTCTCTTCCCATTCCTCTAAAGTTCTTAAGTCAAAGAGTTTTGAGAACTTCGGTTTCACACTTTCCCAATGAACATAAATGTCGCTACACCATCCCAATAAATATTTATAGTTTTCCGTTTGGGCTTCCATTTTTTTATCACCCTTTTTAAATTTTTTCACTTCTAAAAAAAGAAGCAATATCGCGTGTAAAATGAGGTTAAATACCTTTTAAAACCAATTTACAATTCTATGGTATGTTTCACTTATGTCCCTAGACTAGGCATTTGTCTCATTTAACAAAATAAATTTTGTTTTCTTTCCGAACGGATAAATATGTTGCATTCTGCAAGTATAATTTTCCTTTGCAAACAAGGCCGGTGTTAAAAGTATAAAGGCATTTTTAAAACGTTCTTAACAAACAGATAAAGAGCAGGTAAGCTGAGGAACTTGATAAAAACCTGAAGGGGTTCCGTCAGGAAAATACGGATTTACAACGTTAAACTATTTTTTGGGAAACAAAAACCTTGCTTCCCCAACGCTAAGCAGAAGAAGCAAGGTGAGTTAATAATTTCACTTGCCAGATCACGAGGTGGATTCACCATGTTCATGTAATTTATATCTTCCAGGGTAAACAATATTCACCTCAACCTTTACATGGCGCAGGGAATCTTGGTTTAAAACGAGTTGCTGTTTTCCTGTGGCAATGCTCTTCCATTGATGTGGATGTTTGCGATACAAAGATTCGCCCAAATTGTAAATATCTATACCCTCTTTAAAAGCAGTTTGATACGTTTTGCGGATTTGCTCCTCTATTTTTTCCTGAGCCATTTGTGTGAGTTCCTTTTCGGTAAGGTCCGTATGCAATTCATTGATCCCCGCCTTCACTTTTACTGAAATATCGAAATACGCCTTGTTCAATTTCACAATAGGAGTCACTTCATATTTGGGTTTTTCTGCGACAAGAACAGCCGCAAGCTTCTCTTCGGTAAACAAATCAAGAGGTACTCGGATCGTGTGAGTACTTAGCCAGGGCATTCCCGACAAATCCTTAAGATCCATTCGTCCATAATAATTGTTTAGATCATATACTTGTACGCCTGAATATCTAAGCAGCTCTTTTGGTTTATTACTTTCCTGCCATTGACCTTTGCGAAGCGATAATTCCGGTATATAACTGGTTCTAGCCTTTTCGTTTGAGTCCAGTACAAATTGTTGCAGGCGGACCGGAGCAAGGATAGAGAACTGTCTGAAACTTTGCTCGGGATTGTGAAGAATGGATGCCTTTGGCGATAATCTAAAAAATGGAGTTGCCAGCAAGATTTCTTCAAGAGGCTCTCTTGTACTAAACAGCCAGGCCAAGTATCTTATTTCACGATAACGGTTGATCAATTCCAGCACTTCTCCGACTTTGTTTTCCTTCATCAATCTCTCGCTGAACAAGATGGCAGAGATTTGTCCCCAGTTTAAGCGCTGTTGTGATGTACTGTACAAATCATTTGCCGCCTCTGTAAACGAGGAACCTTCGCCTTTGCCCACCCAAACCGGGGGCTGCTCCGCTTTTTGCTGTCCCTCCAGCTTGGCCACTGTCAAGAAATCAAGCAATTGCACATATAAGGTGTATTGGCCATCGACATAGTCTATTCCAACAGCCGTAGCATAGTTCATGTTTTGCACTTCATATCTGCTCCAGCAACCGGTTAGGGTGAGAAGAAGGAAAAGTGCAACCATACTTTTATATCTCCTCATTTTTGCTTATCCCCTTGTCTTGTAGAATCTCGTGTCTTCAACATGTCCGGTCGAGTGTTTCGCCATGGCCAAGGTAATCGAAACAAAGCGTTGGCCAAGTCTTTAAATGGAGGTGATATTGGGGCCAAGTAAGGCAAGCCGCATGAACGCAATGAGGCTAAATGGCTGAGCACAATAAATAATCCAAGAAAGAAGCCATAAATGCCAAGCGTGGCAGACAGAATGAAAAGAAAAAAGCGTAAGGTACTAATCGTTCCAGCCAATGATAGGCTCGATAAAGTTGAACCAAAGATTTGTGTAATTGCTCCGATGACAACGATACCTGGGGATAAGAATCCAGCACGAATGGCTGCATCCCCCAGGATAAGTCCTCCTACAACTGTTACCGTGGACCCGACCGCAGAAGGCAATCGGATACCAGCTTCCCGCAATATTTCTAAGAAGAGAAGTGCAATAAACATTTCAACTGCCACATCAAAAGATTCCCAACCGGTTAATCCCCAAAGTGGCAAGCAGATAATAGGGCAGCTGATCTTGATGATAGGAAAGAATGGCAACAAAAAATGCAGGAAGCAGTAGCGATACGGACAAACCAAGTAAACGAAGCGTTTGACCAAATGTAGTTGACAAAGCAGTAAAGTGGATATCTTCGGGTGCTTTCACAAGCAAAAATAAATTGGCAGGCGCAATCAACGCAGCCGGTGTACCATCCACAATCAACGCTACACGGCCATTTAGCATACAGTTAACGGTAAAGTCTGGTCTTCCTGTATACCCCATCAAAGGAAATAATGCTTTTGTCGGTTCCATTAATTCTTCTAGCTGAGTGGCGCTAAACGCTCCGTCAATGTGAAGATCATCTAATTTATTCTTTATATCTTGAACAATCTTAGGATCAACAATGTCACGCATGTATAGAATCGCAACGGTTGTTTTCGTGCGAACGCCTACTTTTTTCGTTTCATAAACCATGCTGGTTGATTTGATTCGTTTCCGAATTAACGCCACATTGACTCCCAGTTCCTCCACAAATCCATCCTTTGGCCCCCGTACCGAGACCTCAATACTGGATTCTTCCGGATTTCGCGCGGGTTTTTTTGAGATATCGAGGGAGAACAAGGAACGTAGGGTCGGAGTATACAAAAGCAGTTTGCCTTCAAAAATATCCGTTTCGGCCGTTTGCTCCCACTCTTCAAGCGTAACGAGTTCTAATTGTAATTGACTCGACTCGGCTATTTCCTCCTGATGATGAAAACCATTGTTTTCATAAAATCGGGTCAAATGAGGAAGCGCAGTTTCATGAATGAACGTTTGGTTGTCACTTAAACCCTCACAATAAAGCAACAGGATTCTCGATTGTTCATCATTAGGGTTTAATTTGTAAACATGGTGCTTAACATCTTGACACATTTTAAAGTGTTGGATGAGTGATTGTTCATTAAGTGGTTGCAAGACGGTTGCCTCTGTATTAGGCGTTGGCCTCTTGCTTTCTGCCCCCTGATTTCCAAATAATCTTATCATTCGTCGGAATAGTTTATTCATCCTAGCTAGTCACTCCTTTTGGCTAATTCTTGAGATGATTATTCGACCGATATACAGGATCAAGGTCCCTGCTGTAAAGATACAAAATGAAGGAAAATAAAATCTTCCTAACGAGTCTAGAAAAGCCATGTCGCTCATCGGCAGCAAAATGGCAACAAGCATGGCCAATGCGCCAAATAACACGGGTAACCATCTGCGTTTTTGTAAATTCCACAATTCTCCCAAGAGATAGATAGAAAGGGACACACGAATAAATGTACCGGATAGCCACTGATAAATCGAAAAAAAATTGACATGCTCCACATATTCTCCCAGTCTCACGATTCTCCATTGAGCGTAAGCGGGGTATCTTTGGTTAGCCGCTTCATCAGGGCCAAATATAGCAATCGATCCCATTAATGGTCCTAACGTAAGTCCTGTAAGGATGAAGCACATCAACATCAAGCTTTTAAATCCTGTTTTTTTTGTTAATTTGTGCTGAATCAGCAACATCAAGAAAGACAACTCCAGCAATCCCCCGGCAACGTAAGGAACACCTTTCCATAATGGAGTTGTCCCGTTTTCTAACAAAGGAAAAAGCAGGGTATAATCTTTAAACTGAAAATTGGCAATCGCCACAAGATGACCTAGAATAACAACAAATGGCAACAATATTCCGCTCACAATTGCAATTGTACGGAGTCCTTGAAAAGCAGCAAAGAAGCTTGCAACAAGTGTGGTTCCCGCAAGAACTAGTATCGGTGTTTGCGGCAAGTAAGATGCGATTGTCCATGTTAGAGTATCTTTTAAGGAAATAAAGCCCATGAGCCATAATAACAAACTATAAATAATTACTAAGATTGCAGATAAAAACTTTCCAAAGTGCTGATCTAGCCACTTTTTCATGTGTTGATTGTTCATGTTTTGAATGATGTAGTTCAAGCAACCAATCCAAACAGGTGAAGCGACAAAAACAAGAAGCACTACGAGCCAGGCATCTCGCTTTGATGCTTCGAGTAGTAAAGGGATAATAATCACGTGGTTCATTAATCCAACCGAAAGCATAATAATCATGTATGACTGAATAGGAGTAATCTTAGGAAAAAACTCACCTCAAATCCAACAATTGGAAATAGAAACATCATGAGCTATAATTCCCTCAACAACTTCGTTCTATTCATCTGATATTAAGCTAGTCCTGGCTTATATCGGCCGGACTAACTTAGAGCAAGAAAAAAATGCTAAGCCCGTCACATCAAAGACTTAGCGTATATTTTGTTCATCCAGCCTAGTTATCCATTTTGATAAAACTTTAACGTGCTCGCAGTCAAGCAACCGTTTTCCCAACGAAACTACACATTTTCAATAATAATCCTTTGTGCTGTTCTCAGGTTGCGTTTTACAGTTCTCAACACATTTTCTTCTTCTGCGTAAGCACCTACTTGCACACCGTCAACAATTACACGTTTAATAGCCATATTTGCTTTTCAGATTAGTCGATTTTCTCTTCAAATTAAACGCGCGTGCTAACCCATTAACATGCCCTTGGGCAACCGCTTGCCGCCAATTCGGGTCTCTTAATTTTTGGGCATCGCTTGCATGATCAATAAATCCGTTCTCCGTTAATAAAGCGGGCATTCTGGTTTCTCGCAGTACATGGAAATCGGCCTTTTTTTTACCACGGTTATGCAAGTTATTTACTTTGACAATTTCTTCATGCATAATGTCCCGAATTAACGCTGTTCTCGATGAATCAGACAAACTGTTATGAATATAATCTTCATACCCATGAGCTGAACCGTTAAATGCATTAACGTGGATGGATAGAAAATAATCTGCACCCCAAGCATTCGCATCATCTGTACGTTCTTTCAAGCTGCGCGTAATATCTGCTGTTCTACTCATTTTAATTTGCAGGCCTTCATAATGGTTTTCCAAGAGATTTCGGATGCTATGGGAAATATTTAAGGTAATTTCTTTTTCCTGCATCCCATTGCCAATAGCTCCTGGGTCCACTCCCCCGTGACCAGGATCTAAATATAATTTAAACATTTTACACCACCTCGTACAAATACAATATGATCGAAGAGTAACGGAGGTATAGGCATTCGTCTGAGGTACATATAAAAATAGGTGATGATAGGCATTACATTTCATTGAATCAGATGATTTATTTTAAAGCTAAGAAATTTTCCAAATGCGAGACCATATGTATGAGCAGCAGGAATTAATGTTCCATATTTTTCGTGGGTCAGGCAAACTCTTGTTCATCTAGACAGTAGGCTGATTGATTATTGATGCTTCTTTCTTAACAAAACACCTAAGTGATTCTCTGTGCATATACTGTATCATTACTACAGGATTATGATTAAATACAACTCAATCCATACATAAAATAATCAAGGAGAGGTTAATTTTGAAAATTCCAAAGACAGCCAAATTTAGTATCCCCTTTCCATCCGTATGGGGGATTGATGCTTCTATTGCGGGGAGATCCATTATTAGAGGTATACTTACCATTGATTCCATTGTAGACAACAAAGTAGTAGGTACAGTTAATTTTCGTGGTATACCTATTCCGATTAATGGGTATTGGGACGAAAGTGCTAAACAAATAAGTTTCGATTCACCATATGCCTCCTTTTTTGGCAACTTGACAATATTTGATGAGACCGCTATAAGCATTCGGCATTTCATTTTAAGTGGACGGTTTATAATGAAACCTCCCTCATTGCTGGCTGGTGAATACGGAAATTGGATTGCTACAACCTTTACAACCCGTTTGGGACCTCCCATATATACTAATGTTTTACCACCTGCTGGTGCCTTTTCAGTCTCAAGTATGCTCTTGGGACAGCAATTTTTTTAATTAGACCATGACTTTATAAAAACAACCTTCGTTTGTGATTGACTAAGGTTGTTTTTTGTAAAGTGTTCTCGAAAAATACAGCCTTGCTTTAAATCTGAGTTTAGCGTATATCTCCGTTAAAATGTACTCGGAACCCTTTGATGATCGTGCCTAGTTAGATAAACAAATATTGATACTTCCTTATAGAAATAGCCTGCTTGGTTAGGTACGTTGTTTCACAATCCCCGGAAATTTTTAATATAAGTAATGAATGCTTATTTTTTTCCTTCCGATAGCTTTCTATATAAAGAAGCTCTAGATACATTTGTAATTTCACAAATTTGATTTACAGTCATTTTCCTTCTTTATATAGCTTTACTGCATAATTTATTCCTGCGTGATTTTTATGATATTTCTTTAACCGTCCTTTAAACTTCCCTTCTTTCTTTGCGAGCTCAATTCCTTCACGCTGACGCATACGAATAAGGTCTCGCTCTAATTGGTTAACACCAGCTATTTCCGTAATTAAGAATTGGCTATATGGATTATTTTCTGATAAATCTAGCCATGTATCCTTAAGTGATTTTAAGCTTGCCTTTTTATTTCGTATTAAATCAATCAATTCAAATAAATCTTGCGTACTTCGAGTGATCCGAGTTAAATCTGTAACATAAATAATGTCACCTTCCTGTAAATCCTCTAACATTTTTTGAAGTTGTTCACGATCTTTTGTGGCTCCTGAAATTTTTTCTTCATAAATAATATCCATTCCAATTTCGTTCAATTGCCGAAATTGCCTTGAAGGATTTTGGCTAGTCGAACTGACGCGTACATAACCGATTTTCTGCAAAATTTCACCTCGTTTTTGAGACAAGTCTTATGAGACACTCTTAACTATGATTTCATCAGTCTACTATACTTGTATCAAGAGAGTACACTCTATTGATACATAATTGAGATAATAAATTGAAAAATACAGAAATGGGATGATACTGAATGAAAATTGCGAGAGGTAGAGAATTGCTTACACCGGAACATAGACAGGGTTTTATGCAAATCCATGAAGATGAATAGATATTGGGGACCTAAATCACCTTTTCCAAACGTGATTTAGAAATAATTAATAAGCGAAGGAGAGAAGAAAACCGTTTAGGGTTTGCTGTTCAATTAGCTGTTCTTCGGTATCCCGGTTGGCCATACACCCATATCAAAAGTATCCCAGATACAGTCATACATTATATATCGAAACAAATCGGTACCACTCCATCTTCGCTAAGTCATTATCTTCAAAGAGAAAATGCACTTTGGGATCATTTGAAAGAAATACTAAGTGAATACAACTTTGTAACTTTTACCCTAAAATAATATCGAATAACATTTAAGCATCTTCATCAATTAGCTTTGGAAAACGGTGATGCCATTTATTACATGAATGCATATATTTTCTAAGAAAAAACAAAATCATACTGCCTGCTATCACTACACTTGAAAGAATGGTGTGGGAGGCGAGAGAAATGGCTGAAAAGAAGCTGTTTAATACAGTTAGTCAATCTCTAACAAGTGAGCAAAAAGAAAAGCTTGAAGAAATCATTACTTCGCAACATTCATCCGATTCCAATAAAACGATACTGGGTTGGTTAAAGGAACCACCGGGTCATCCTTCATCCGAAACATTTCTAAAAGTAATAGAACGACTCGAATACATACGAGGTATGGAATTAGAAACGGTACAAATTAATCATTTGCATCGCAATCGCTTGTTACAGCTATCTCGCTAAGGTTCAAGATATGAGCCTTATGCGTTCCGTGACTTTCAAGAAAATAAACGATACTCGATGTCTATTTATTACACCTTACTCAGGATTTAACGGATAAAGCCTTTGAAATTCATGACAGACAAATACTCAGTCTGTTATCAAAAGGAAGTAAGGCTCAAGAAGAAATTCAGAAACAAAACGGGAAAAAGCTGAATGAGAAGGTTATACACTATACGAACATCGGACAAGCTTTAATCAAAGCAAAACGGGAAAAACTAGACGTTTTTGAGGTTTTAGAATCGGTTATTGAATGGAATTCTTTTGTTTCTTCAGTGGAAGAAGCTCAGGAGCTTGCACGTCCTGCCGACTATGACTATTTAGACTTACTGCAAAAACGATTTTATTCTCTTAGAAAATATACGCCAACCCTATTAAGGGTATTGGAATTTCATTCCACAAAGGCGAATAAGCCACTTTTACAAGCTGTAGAGATTATACGAGGAATGAACGAATCTGGGAAGCGAAAAGTGCCTGATAACTCACCTGTGGATTTTATTTCAAAACGGTGGAAAAAGCATTTATACGAGGATGATGGTACAACAATCAATCGGCATTACTATGAAATGGCTGTTTTAACAGAACTTCGGGAGCATATTCAGGCAGGAGATGTTTCTATTATGGGCATTAGACAATATAGAGATTTTGAGGAATATTTGTTTTCCGAAGATACATGGAATCAAACGAAGGAGAATACAAGATTATCGGTTAGTTTATCATTCAAGGATTATATTACAGAGAGAACTAGCAGCCTTAATGGGAGGTTACAGTGGTTAGCTGCTAATTCCAACAAGTTAGATGGAGTTTCTCTTGAAAAAGGAAAGCTGTCACTTGCACGATTAGAAAAAGATGTTCCAGAAGAAGCAAAGAAATTTAGTGCAAGCCTGTATCAGATGCTACCAAGAATAAAATTAACCGATTTACTTATGGATGTTGCCCATATAACAGGATTTCATGAACAATTTACACATGCTTCTAACAAACGAAAACCAGATAAAGAAGAAACAATCATTATTATGGCTGCTCTTTTAGGAATGGGAATGAATATTGGCTTGAGCAAAATGGCTGAAGCAACACCCGGGCTTACATATAAGCAACTAGCCAATGTGTCTCAATGGCGCATGTATGAAGACGCAATGAATAAAGCCCAAGCTGTATTAGTAAATTTTCATCACAAGCTATAATTGTCTTCTTATTGGGGAGACGGCACAACATCTTCGTCAGATGGTATGAGAATGCAGCTAGGAATTTCATCACTACATACAGATGCAAATCCACATTATGGAACGGGGAAAGGAGCCACCATCTACCGTTTCACTAGTGATCAATTTTCTTCTTACTACACAAAGATCATTCATACTAATTCAAGGGATGCGATTCATGTTTTGGATGGTTTGTTGCACCATGAGACGGATCTAAATATAGTAGGCATTATACAGACACGGCTGGTTACACAGACCAAATATTCGGACTGACCCATTTATTAGGATTTAAATTTGCTCCAAGAATAAGAGATTTATCAGATTCAAAATTATTTACAATAGATAAAGCAAGCGAATCTCCAAAATTAGAAGCCATTTTACGTGGACAAATAAATACAAAGGTCATTAAAGAAAATTATGAAGATGTTTTGCGATTAGCTCATTCTATAAGGGAAGGAACAGTTTCAGCATCCCTTATTATGGGGAAACTAGGTTCCTATTCAAGAAAAAACAGCTTAGCTACCGCCTTGCGTGAGATGGGCCGAATAGAAAAAACGATCTTTATTTTGAATTATATATCGGATGAATCATTAAGAAGAAAAATACAACGAGGATTGAATAAAGGAGAAGCCATGAATGGATTGGCAAGGGCTATTTTCTTTGGAAAACAAGGTGAGCTTAGGGAACGAACCATATAGCATCAATTGCAAAGAGCCAGTGCCTTAAACATCATTATCAATGCCATCAGTATCTAGAATACTTTACATCTAACAAAGGCAGTTGAATATCAAAAACGGTCAGGTAGTTTTAATGAAGAATTATTGCACCATATGTCACCTCTAGGTTGGGAACATATTAATTTACTTGGAGAATACCATTTTAATTCGGAGAAAATGGTCTCGTTAGATTCTTTAAGACCCTTGAAACTTTCTTAACGTTGTTAAAACTGGGGGAATAGTCGGGGAAATGGGGTTAGCGTTGTAAATCCGCATTTTCCTGACTGTACCCCATTTATAAGACTAGCGATTGCTCCAATCAACCTTGTTATTCATATAGGACGAATCACCACGCATTAAAGCTATATTGTCTTCTACGTCGGCTAATCTGACAAACGGTAAATGATCGCTCTCTAAAGGTAATGTTTTTGTTTCCTCTTTTACAAGCTGTAGAAATGGAATGAGTGCACTAAATACTGCAGCAACTGAAAATAGTAAGCCAATGATAGAATTAAAGCGATAGTGCTTTTTCCAAGGTGCATCGTGGTCAATGGGGTTTCCACTTAATAAGTTTTTTCGTAAAGCACGGATAGAAATGGCTGCTTGTAAGGAGGTCAATACAGTATATCCAATGATTATGGTTAAAAGGGTTTGTTGTAAAGCGAAGCCTTCCATTAAAACTAAAGTAGGTGTTTTATCAAGAAACCATATAGCAGCTAGCATACAGGTCATAAAAACTATAGCAATTGTACCTATCCAAGCGTTTGACCCTAACTTTTTATCAAATTTTTTTAAAGTATAGGCCTGTTCTGCTGGATCTGTATGAAGTTCTGGTGCATTACGTTCATTTGGTGATGAAAAAACGTGAAAATATTGATAGCTTGTTACATAATCCCATCCACTATCAGCATAATTGCAGTTGTTCTGGAGAAAGACTCCTTTTTGTTGAAACATCTATTCTATATTTTGTTTTTTTCGTTTCCCCTTTTTCGAACTTGGCAAAATATAAACCCATCTTTTTCAAATGATAGCCCTTATTTGCCATATCTGTAAACCAACATTCATGTTCTCCGATTCGCCAACAATTACTGGGTCTGAGTTTTCGAACTGTTTTTTTCAAAGTATTCACCTCTCTAAAATTTTTCCATCTAGAATTAATGCTTTTAAACGATTAAATTCTTGCCGAAGAGCATGCTCCCCATCTTCTGTAATTTGATATGTCTTTCTTCTGCCATCATCTTCTGCTAATGAGATTAATCCATCTTTTTGCATGCGGGAGAGTACTCCGTATAAAGTTCCTGGCCCCATTTTCAATCGCCCATTTGATACTTCTGTTATTGCTTGCATAAGCTGATACCCATGATTAGGATGCATTAAGGCAAGAAGAACATAATACATTGCTTCTGTCATCGGTCCTCCGTTATATGCCATTGATTCTATTCCTTCTTTCCATTTAATAAGTATTATGTATTACGATATATCGCTTAACATAATAATACTCTTTCCAATATTTGTTGTAAATATAAAAAGATAACCTCCATTTTTTACGTTGGGAGGTTATCCAATATTTGGCTTCATATAAAATGAATATCTTTGTGATTATTATTGATAAGCTTTTATTCCAAGAAGTTCATCCAACCCTACAATTTTGAATCCACGCTCTTGAACCGCTTTAATTATTTTTGGCAACGCTTTGGCTGTTTCTGTTTTTTCTGAATCAGAATGCATCAAAATAATATCGCCATTACGCAAAATATCTGTTACATTTTTAATTATATTTTCTGCTTCCATTTGAGACCAATCAAGTGTATCGATCGACCAAATAATAATGGAATATCCCTTGGTTGTCGCATTGTCTATTAACATTTCATTTGTTTCTCCATAAGGTGGCCGTATCATCGCTGGTTCTTTTCCGATAATGGAATAAATGGCATTACCTGCTTGCGTAATTTCATTTATTTGTTTTTCCTTGGTTAAAGTAGTCAAATCGACATGATGATAACTATGACTTAATATTACATTTCCGTTATCATAAGCATTTTTAACTACTTGCGGATACTTTTCTGCTTCACTGCCAATAAAGAAAAAATTCCCTGTCACTTTATAGTTATGCAAGATATTAATAACTTGAGGTGTAACATTATTGTCGGGTCCATCATCAAATGTTAGCGAAATTTTCTTTTCATTTGGTCCGTTTACATATAAATTGGGTTGATTTTCTTTCCATTTCACGATGTCATTCCTCCAATTTTGCATCGTATTCCAAGCATTCGTCGTTAACTGATTGGAGTTACCTTTAATATCTAAAATATAGTTATCCTCATTTGGCAGAACAATAGTTTGATTATAAACAGATAAATGGTCAACCTTTTCTGTTTCATTAGAAAGGATGAACTTAAGCTGGACCTCTTCTGAAAAGGAGTAAACTAAAATTTGTTCTCCCTTTCCCGCTCTAATCTCTGCAGGTTCTCCTAATACTTTTTTTAAATCAGATAAACTAATGGTTTTCAACTGTTTATTATAGGAGCGAATATCATAAATCTTTCCCTCTGCAGTAAAGCCAAACACGGTATTCTTATCGTCATAGGTTGCGTAATAACCGTTCCCAACATGATCCGTTTTGGCTGGCCCTGGCCCTCCCCAATGGCTTTTTACCTCTTGCATGGTACTTGAAAATACATTAAAGGAGCTTGAATCTGCTTCTCCCTTTTTTGCGTGATTAACAATAATGGACAAATATTCGGCAGTAAGATCACTATTTTTTTGTTCTTGTTTCGTCGCACTTTGTTGAAGAGTCTCTGATTCCTTCGTTTTCTGTGCGCTACATCCCACAATGAAAATGAACTGAAAAATAACTACTACACTAAGCAAATGTTTTACCTTCAGTTCCCCTCCACTTCCCTTCAAATTATTGGTTACCTCCTCTTAATGTAAAGGGTATGGCAACTATTTGCAATGAATAAAAGAACCACATCTACAACCCTATTTTTGGTTCTCATCTGATTTTAATAATTGTTCCTTATAATGAGAAACTCATGTACTCATACCAAAAAGTAGGTGTTCCTAGAAAATGAATGTTGAAACATTATTACAATTAAATACGATTTTTATAAGTATTATTATTGAGGCATTGCCCTTTATCCTAATAGGAGTTCTTATTTCTGGAATCATTCAAATCTTTGTTTCAGAAGAACTTATTGCAAAAATCATCCCGAAGAATCCAATTCTTGCGATTCTAAGTGCTTCTTTAGTAGGGAGTATTATCCCAGCATGTGAATGTGGAATTATTCCCATTACGCGGCGTTTAATTTTAAAAGGTGTTCCTGTACCTGCGAGTATCGCCTTTATGTTAACTGGTCCGATTATTAACCCAGTGGTGATTTTCTCTACGTATGTGGCGTTCGGAAATAGCTGGAGAATGGTTATTCTTCGCTCTGTGCTTGCGCTTATTTGTTCTATTCTTGTTGGTCTTATTCTTCATAAGACGGTAAAACAATCTCCATTGAAAAATAACAAAATAGAACATATACATTTTCATTCCTTCAAGGAGCGGATCGACGCAATGTTCAAGCATTCAATCGATGAATTTTTCTCTGTAGGAAAATACTTAGTTATTGGCTCGTTTATTGCTGCAGCTGTGCAAACATTCGTGAAAACCTCCACCCTTGTTTCGATAGGAACGGGTCAGGCTTCCTCGCATCTAGTTATGATGGGACTTGGCTTTATATTAAGTCTTTGTTCCCAAGCAGATGCATTTGTGGCAGCGAGTTTTAGAAACAGCTTTTCGGAAGGCTCCATCCTTGCTTTCCTTATATTTGGTCCAATGTTAGATATTAAAAATACATTAATGTTGTTAAGCACATTTAAAGCAAAGTTTGTCATGTTATTAACTGGTGTAATTACAGCAATTGTATTTCTTGTAACAATTTTCCTATAAAGAGGTGAAAAAATCATGCTTCGGGTATTTGTGTTAATTGGCTTCACTTATTTATTTTTACATTTACATGCAACCGGCGATATTTCGAAATATATTAATATGAAATATTCGTATATTTCCGAGTCTGCTATTTATATATTTGTTCTCTTTACAATTATATCTGTCTATAACTATGTGAAAAAAGATAAACATAGCCATGATGGGACATGTGATCAATGTGGTCATGATCATTCCCATGAAGAAAATAGCTGGTGGAAGCGTGGATTAACGATTATAACTTTGCTGATTCCTGTTATAACTGGTTTAATACTGCCAGTAGCAACCCTTGATTCTAATATCGTCGAAAAAAAGGGATTATATTTCCCTGCATATGATGAAGACGATGAATATAGCCAGTATCAATTCCTACAGCCAAATACAAGCAGCTATTATGGCAAAGAAGGATATGCAGAAGTAATGGATAAAGGTTTGGATAAAATAAAGAATCTCAAAGAAATTACTTTAGGTGAAGATAATTTTTTAAATGATTTAGAAACCATTTATAATTATCCAGGTGAATTTATGGGTAGACAAGTTACTATCACAGGTTTTTCTTATCATGAAGAAGATTTAACGAATAATCAGTTGTTCTTGTTACGCTTTGGCATTATTCACTGTATTGCAGATGCTGGGGTGTTTGGAATGCTGCTTGATATTCCAGAAGAGATGAAGGCAGATAATGATCAGTGGTTACAAGTAACGGGAAAATTGGAAACAATCTATTATCAACCATTTAAGAAAACTATACCTATTCTTAAAGTGACAGATTGGAAATCAATAAATCAGCCAAATGATCCATATGTATATAGACAATATTAAATAAAAAGGGAATGTTCGTTTGTTCGCAACATTCCCTTTTTATTTATATATTGTTCGCTAAATCTCTTGTATTCAGTCATGAAAGGTTCAAGTATATTTCTCCATTCGGATATCATCCCACATTTTATCTTGGTAAAAGGTAAATTGTTTGTTTTTGCCGATTTCTTGATAGCCCAGCTTTTGATACAACTTATGGGCATTTTTATTAAATTCAAATACACCGAGCTCAATTCTTTTGAGACCTTGTTTTTTTATCTCTTCTTCCAAGTATTTCAGTGAAATAGAGCCGACACCTCTCCCTCTCGCTATTTCTTCACCAATGGTGATGGCAATCCATGCTGTTCCTCGTTCCTTTTTATATAAATGCATCGGATCCACTGTGTAATTCATTTCTCCAATCAGTATGTCTCCAAGATAAATTTCATACATTTGATATTTCGTTAGGCGTTTTTTTATTTCTTCTTTTGTAATCAGTACATAGCTTTCTATATCATCTTGATTTCTGCAAGGATGAATTAATGGGACTAATTTTGGGTCATTCTCCCATTTATTTAAACTGGCTATTAGTTTATCTGTTGGCACACCTATTTTTTTAAAGGAAATTTTCATCTATGGTTCCCTCACCTTTGTATAGTCTTCTCTTATTATAAGCGAAGACACAGGAACTTTGTTCGTATTTTTTGCAGGAAAGAAAGGATAAGTTTTTTGAAGTCGATATGGTAACTATCTTCGAACAGCAAAGAGCTGATGGGCTTCATAATCGTTCATCTTGCTTCAACCCTACGATCCATGATTCCCTCCACTTTTCTTTTGAATTGTCCTAAATGTTGCACTATGTTTTTTGTTCTATTTTATTTTGTTTACCCATATTTATTGTATGATGAAAAAACTTTGTTAAAGGAGTGACGTCGATAGATGGTTACCATTCACTTTTTTGAGAATAGTACGAATGTATTGACCCAATTACGGCAGGAAATACCAAATATTGATCAACAAGTGAAGATTAAAGGCCGTAAAGGTAAGGTACTGTCCATTAATCAAGTAAAAGACCATGTATATCAGGTCAATATAGAATTTGAAAAAATCGTAAAAAAGGCAGCTGTTGCAGCAGATAATAAAAAAAGAAGACGCTAGAATTTGGAGAAGCCATTTTTTTAGGCTTCTCTTTGTTTATTCTAAGTGAGTATTTCTTGTTTCTATTTAAGATACATAATTCCTAAAGAACAACAAACCATAAAAGTAAACTATGTTCTAAAGGAGAGGATCTTATGCTAAGTAATAAAGTCAGTCGTGTTGCATTAATTGGTACAGGTTTTGTTGGTTCTAGCTATGCTTTTGCATTAATGAATCAAGGGATTGTCGATGAGTTATTATTAATCGATCTTAATAAAGATAAAGCTTATGGTGATGTAATGGATTTGAATCATGGGAAGGTATTTGCTCCTAATCCAATAAACATTAAATATGGTGAGTATAAAGATTGTACAGACATGGATCTAGTTGTCATCTGTGCTGGAGCAAATCAAAAGCCTGGAGAAACTCGACTTGATTTAGTTGAAAAGAATTTAAAAATCTTTAAATCGATTGTTGATCAAGTAATGGAAAGTGGCTTCCATGGAATATTCTTAGTTGCAACAAACCCAGTAGATATTTTGACTTATGCTACTTGGAGATACAGTGGCTTGCCGAAAAACCAAGTTATTGGCTCTGGAACGATATTAGATACTGCTCGATTCCGCTTTTTGCTTGGAGATTACTTTAAAGTTGCTCCAACCAATGTTCATGCCTATATTATAGGGGAACATGGTGACAGCGAGCTTCCAGCTTATAGTTCTGCCGATGTTGCTGGTATTCCTGTATATAAGTTAATGCAAAGAGCTGCTCATTATAAAATGGAAGATTTAGACGAAATTTTTGTTAATGTACGTGATGCAGCTTATAAAATCATTGAAGGAAAAGGTGCTACTTATTATGGGATTGCAATGGGGCTTGTGAGAATAACAAAAGCAATCTTAAGTAATGAGAATAGTGTCTTAACTGTTTCCACCTATTTAGATGGCCAATACGGGGAAAAAGATGTCTATATTGGTGTTCCTGCGGTTATAAATCGCGAGGGTATACGTGAGATCGTTGAATTGGAATTAGCGGAAGATGAACAACAAAAATTTCATAAAAGTGCAAGTGTTTTAAAAGATATTCTTAAACCCCATTTTAGCTAAGCACTGAATTCAGATCAAAATGCTTCTGAAGGTATTACTTCCCATACAAAAAGCCCACACCCAATAAACCTAATTTACATACTTTATATGGTAAGTAAATTAGGAAAGGTGTGACAGAATGAATTGGAAGAAATACCTTCTTATAGCAGCTGCTACTTTCTTGATTCTTTTTTCTGGAATTGTTACTGTTTTGCTTTTTCAAAGTAAGGTCGAAGCAGACAAAGAACAAAGCAATGCAGTTAATTCACAAGGTACTGCTACAACGGAAAGCAACCAAGGCAATGTTAATATTTCAGTAACGAACAATATACAAAATATAGTAAGTGGTGAATCAAAAGCAACGATTGAAAATAAGGTGAAAAATGATATTCAGGACAAAGATGCTTCCATTAATAATAAAATTGAAAATCAGTCAGAAAACGAAGCATCGGTAACAATCAATAATGCTATCGAGAATATTTTAAAAGGTCAGGTTAATGGAACAACAAATAATAATATTACTAATAATATCCTTTCTAAAGGAAAAACAGAATTAGCGAATAATCTTTTAAATAATTTAGATTTAAATGTAGATGTTAATGTCTCCAATGAAGTCAATACAAATGGAAAACAAGAAGCTTCCAACAATGATAAGGAAGATACAAGTAATAATGATGATGGCAATAAAAATGAAGAGAATAACGGTAGTGATTCAAACGGAAATAAGGAAGAAGATAAGGAAACTTCCTATTTATGGGGCATTGATTCTGCAAGTGAAACAACAGAAGATTTTTATGCTTGTGTAAGAGATAATTTCGGTGATCCGAAAGTCGTTGCGCGCTATTTAGGAACAAATGAAGGGGTATCACATGGATTAACATCGGAACAAGTTGATTTAATTCATTCTAATGAAGCGGATATCTTGCTTATTTATAATGGTTTTACCGATGCAACAGGCTTTGATAATGGGGTAAATGAAGCGAAAAAAGCGGTCGAATTAGCACAAGAACTTGGTGCTCCAGATGGAGTCGCTATTTTTGCGGATATTGAGCCAAATTATCCTGTTGATGCTGCCTTTATTGAAGGTTGGTATGACAAGGTAAGCAAGTCAGCCTATGAACCTGCTATTTATGGTATTTTTGATTCAGGAGAGGCGCTTACAAATGCTTTTAATAAGGCCGCTGAAAATAAAGGAGAAATAAAAGAGAACACGTATTTATGGTCTGCTTCACCAAACATTGGGATTACAACAGAAGAAGAAGCACCAGAGTATAATGTAGACGCACCAGAGGGTTCCCTTGCTTACGGCTGGCAATACGGTATTAATGATGAAACATGCAATATAGATACTAATTTGTTTAACAGTAACCTAACAGATGTATTATGGAAACATTAAATAAAGTAACATCTTACTAACGAGTCTTCGGAAAGTAAGATGTTTTTTATAAAGAGAAGCAACAGGTATTTACTTACTTGATGCTTCTCTTTATTAGTTGATCAACACAAGATCACAACAAACTTTACGAAAAGCAGCCTAGATTTTATCTCTCTTTTTTAATTGTTTGGAAGAAGTTCTTGGACGGATAAATAAAGAACTAGTAAATGAACTTAAAAGGATTGCACTTAGCACGATCATTCCAACACTTATTGTAACCTTTTCTATTAAGTAAATGGAAAATACGGGGGCAATGGAAGCCCCTATAAATAAAATAACGGTATAGCAGGTAATAGCTAAGTTCTTGTGTTTACCTCCCCATTCTTGGATAAGCGCTATATTCGCAGGAATGGACACAGAGATTCCTCCGATAAATAAAATAATCGCGATGCCGATTAACCACTTAGAACCTAAAAAGGCTAAGATGCAAATAGAGAAAATGGCAATTAATAGGCCTGATCGCAAAACGAGTTGCTTACCATAAAGTTTGATCAAAAAATTAGATGCGAGTGTAAAAAAGACGCCGATCATTCCAACTAATTTTAGATTGAAAATTGTTGTTGGCGTAAATGCCTGTTCTTTAAGAAAGGGATCGATGAATGTAGAGAAGGAAACATAGGAAAACAGTAATGTTGCTGTTATCCAATAGCAGAGGTAAATGTGCTTTTTCGCGAGTAGTTCTTTCATTTGTAAAATAATATTTTGGTTTTCCACTTGTATTTGATGATTGCTGGTCTTTGGCAAATGATAAAAAATAAAAATCAGCATGAGGAAATAGAGAATTCCAAAAACAATAAATACTGCTTGCCAATTCCATAAGTTAAGAACGGAACTACTAATAAATGGCCCAATGATTCCAGCAAGCAAGAATCCGGTATTGATCCATGCTATAGCAAGCACCTTTTTTTCAACTGGAAACCACTCCAAAGCAAATCCGAGTGCGTTAGGAGCAAAAGAAGCAGCGATAAAGCCTTGTATTCCTCTAAAAATAAGAAAAAGTACATAATTAGGAGATAGAGAAATGAATGGTGTAATGAAAGTCATTCCGATAAAGCATACTAAAAAAAGATGATATCGCTGCACTTTGACTGACAGCAATCCAAAGAAAATTAATCCTACCGCATAGCAAAAAGAAAATATACTGCTGCTCCAACCACTGTGAAGAGGTTGGATTTTGTATGTAGCCATTAAAGCGTTTAATAAAGGGATTGTTACATACAAACTGGAAACAACAAGTAACCCGCCAAAGAAAAGCGTTCTTAATGTTACTCTTTGCTCCCGCTTTTCTTTAGATTCTTCCGTAAAATAGAATGAGTTCATTTCCTGCCTCCTTTATTTGGAGATACACTATCTTAAGTATATTAGGGTTCACAGAAAGTTATTATCGATTGCGTCTCCATCCACCATTAATTTCAAGTCGAAATCGCATAAAGTCATTAATTAATCTGGCGGTCTTTCCTTCTTGATTACGTTCCCTTATCTTTGATTGAACACAGCGTAGTAATCTTTCATCACAATAGCGACAAGATCCGTACGCTTCTACACATTGATCATGTCTGTGGCAGCAGGAATCAACATAGTTTATTGGAGCACCAGGTCCACTGCATCCTGGTCCACAATAGCGATAACCACCAGGCAGGCAAATTTTAATTGTATTTTTTTTGCTTCTTTTCTTTTGCATTATTCATTCCCCTTTCCATATAGATTATGAAGCTTGTATGAAATGGTATGGGGAAACAATCTATATAGGAAGTAGAAAACAGAAGATTGTGTTTTAACCAAAAATAAAAAAGCTTGTCCAATAGAGTAAACCCCTTTTGGACAAGCTTTTTATCAGCTTTGCTTTTTGAAGATAGTGGAAATAATATCATCGGTCGACATATCGCTTTTGATTTTAAACGATCCAAGTTTTAAATAATTCGCTACCCCTTTTTTCTCTACTTTTTGTGAGAATTGTAGTGGCGTTTCTTTAATAAACTTCTCTTCATTTAAAATACTTCCAACATCATAGCTAGTCATACCGCTTGTAACTCGAATAGTAATTGTTTTTACTTCCTCTTTTTTCTCTTCTTCTTTATTATCATCTTTCTTTTCATCAGAAGAATTAGATTCAGATGCTTGTTTTTTTAGCTCTTCTTCTTTTTGTTTGGCTTCCTCAGATGTTTGAACAACATAGCCGCTGCTCGTTAAAATTTCTTTCATTTCTTCCACAGTTGGTGTGTTGGCTACATCGCCATCCACTTTTTCTACCTTTTCGACATTGTTATTTTCTTCTGCATTAACAGAATCATCTTTAGTAGAAAAATAGACAATTCCACTAACAGAAGTTGCTAAAAGTAATCCAGCTGCGAAACTTGTAATTATTGTTGGTTTCATTGTAAAACACTTCTCCTTTCCTCTTTTGCAAGTAAGTAAGGAGCTAACATCTCTTCTACTTCAGCTTGAGTAAGCTTCTTTTGAGCGGCAATAGTTTCAACTGAATACTTTCGTCTATGCAAGTCAAGTACTTCTCTTAAAACAGTGCGGTCTTTGGAAGCTAGCTGAACGCCTGCTTCTTTTTCCATAATTTCTATGTCTAACTCAAGATTGCGTATTTGTTTTTGCAACTGTGCTATTTCTTCCATCACAGAAAGGTGAATTACATCTATTTCACGTTGTTCTGATTTTGACGTTTGTTTTGCTTTTATAACGGAAGTAATGAGCAAAATGGCTGCTGCAATAAACAAAATGGCTAATGTCCATTCCATTTTAAAGATCCTCCCTCTTTCAGAATCCACTTTCCTAAGTATCTATTATACATTCTTTTTTAATTTTTTTCGATCATATTCTACAAAATCCTTCAATAGTTAGACAAGTTGGGATAATTATGCAACTTTTATTATATGAATATAGTTGAAAACATGCTTTAAAACAATAGATTTATGCTATTTGAAAGTGCTCGTTTCAAAATTGATTTACCACTTTAGGTATATAGTCTTATAAAAAAAGATTCATAGGCAAATGCCTATGAATCTTTTTTAATTTGTATGTGTAATTTGAAAACCGTTTTTTCCCGTTTTCTTCATATGATACATAATCTTATCAGCATTTTGCATTAATGTTTCTACATCTTTTCCATGATTTGGATAGATGCTAATTCCGATACTGCATGTAATCGAATAAAGTTTATTATCCATTCTAAGCGGGTGACTGAAAATAGCCACTAGCCTTTGAGCGTAATTTTCTAACTCTTGTTCTGTGTTCATGCCTTCTATTAGAAGAATAAATTCGTCTCCTCCTAAACGACAAAGGAAATCTTGTTCTCTTACTGAACCTTTCATTCTTGAAGCGATTAGCTTTAGAGCTCGATCCCCATATTTGTGTCCAAGTGTATCATTAATTTGTTTGAAATCATCAATATCGATGAATAGCAAGGCAAATGTATGTATCTCGTCTCTGTCCTCCAATAAATTAGAAAGGGTTTTATATAAATAACGTCGATTAGGTAGCTCTGTCAAGGAATCATATAATGCTTGCCGCTTTATAATTGTTTCATAAGCCTTTCTTTCTGAAATATCTCTTGCGATAGTTGAGAGGAAATGAACATTTTGATGGCTTGCTTTATGACTTACGATTGTTTGGGATACAGGTATTTGTTTTCCAAATGAGTTAAAAAGGGTATTTTCTCCCTTCCATATACTTTTCTCTTTAGAAAGTTCATTTTCATTATGTTCTACAAACTTATTCGTCCATAGTTGTGCATTAACAGATTGAAGATTTTCAACTCCCTCTGGAATACCTAGAAAGTTTCTAGCTGAGGGATTTAAATAGGTCGTATTTCCATTGCTATCAGCTGTTGCAATAAAATCAGGAGAAGCTTCAATGATATCTAGCAATTGTTGTTGACGCACTTGATTCTTCTTCCATAAGGTAATGTCACGGTTTATACCTCTATATCCGATTGTTTTGTTCTTCTCATTTAGTACGGGCTTTGCATTGGCCTCAATAAATACGTCATAACCATCCCGATGAATCATCGTAAAATCAAGATTATGTAAGCTGCTATTCTTCTCCTTAGCAGTTGAAATAATTGCTTTTAAAGTTTCGACTTCATCGGTTTTAATAAATAAAAACACTGATTTTCCAAGTAGTTCATTAGCTGAATACCCTAATGTTTCTTCTACTATCGAATTGGAATACGTAAATTCCCAATGTTCATTTATTTGCCAAATCCAGTCACTAACCTGCTCTACTAGCATCTGAAAAAAATCAAGAGATGGCATATCATTATCTTTCCTACCATTCATAGTTAAGTCTCCTACTAAAGAATAATTATATAGGCAAATGGGTATTTTCTGTATTTTCTATTATTTAACTATTATATCATTATTAGTCTATTATTAAAAGATTGCTTTGAAATCAAGAGAAATGTGTGCTATTTAATTTTGCTTTCATATGACATTATAACCGATATTTAAAAAAGTTTGCTAAATATGTGGTACATGCGATTGAGTCAAGTTTTTGTGGGAGTTTTTTTAGCTCCCTTTTTTATAAAGTAAAACCTCTAAGTTTGTATCCGCTTTCCAATTGGTTTTGTTCTTCCAACTGTTGATTCTCTCATTTTTTAAAAACCTTTTAATCCCTGTAAGGCAAAGTGAACGGGTTTTCCAATCGCTTGATTTAAGTATGGCATGTTCTGACGCACGGTTTCTGTTACTAATTTTGTGGGTATTTTTCTTTTCGCTCGATGCTCTTTCTTTGATTTTTCCGTGGCTTTTTCCCATTTCCCATATATCGTTTGGATGGATAGGTCATCCTTCAATCCAATCCACAAGCGCGCCATGCTCATGACTCCTTTTTTGCTCCATGCTCTTCCATTCTTTAATCGTTTGGCTAATTGATTCATCATCGCCTCTGCACTTCCCATTGGACGATACGCTGTCGTGTCCACACCTTTTTCCTGTAACCAACTACGGTAATCTTTTATGGTTTCCTGATGATGCGTTAAAAAGGCAAGGAAATGCTCTAGTTTTTCTTCTTTTTCTGGTGTATCCATTGTTCCTACTGCGCTATTCAACTCTAGAAGTAATGTTTCTACCTGGTAGTTTCTTAACGCTCTTTTCATGTAGCGGTATCGAGGATGGCTCTTCATTAGTTGCTTCATCGAACGAGCGACATGAAAACGATCCATGGTGAAAAAGGCGCGTTCCCGAAAATACTCCCGACATGCCGTTATCCAGCCTGCTCCATCACCATTAATAATAAGCAAGGTTTGGGTAGGATCATACGCATAATGATTCTGTAAGAACGTTTCAAAGGCTTCCCAAAAGGGTTCTTTTCCTTCATAAAGAAAATGCCTTTTATTTCGGAGCCTGATTCGCTTTCCGTTTTCTTTCCATCCCTCGTGTACAGCGGCGAATTTCAACTCCCATCCACGCTTTTTCTTTTCTTGACTCTTCACATATAATCCATCTACTTCGACAAACAATACCTTTTGAAAAGGGCGTTTTTCCTTAGCGGGAAGTACGCTTGTTTGAAGAAGATGTTGCCGTAATGCTTCGTGGCTCATCGCCGAATAGCCTAAAAATTGTTCGAACGTTTCCACCGCCTTTCGATAGGAGGAGCCATTCGTCGCTAGTTCTAACCCCCATTCTTCTAGTAGCGGACTAAATCCCTTATTCCCCTGAAACTGTAAATAGTGATCTAATAGACAAATATATTTTTTAGTCACACGATCAAAATAATAATTACGCTTCAGCTCCACAGCTCCAAACGCTGTATCTAATCGTATTTCTCGTTTATCACGTAAAGCAAATCTTCTTTTGTCTCGTTGCTTGGCAATCTCTTGATCCCAATTTTCTAACGTTTGAATAAGGATTTCTTGAAACGTCATTTGTAGTGTTCGAAATAAAGTTTTTTCCAATTCTTTTAATGATGGCATTTTTATGTTACATTGATTCATGAGAGCCTCTCCTTTTCGTAGTTTTCTAGTCAAACTCTACTTTACAAAAGGAAGCTCTCTTTTTTAATACTTAATTTTTTCCAGCTACCGCGCTTTCGCTTGGTGGCCTTTTTGTCTAGTTGGGGGACTCGTCCCCCAACTAGACAAAAAGGATATTTATTCTCCCACAAACATTTTACTCATACGGTACATGCTTCCCCTTCTGAATACCTTTAATATAGACGTTATATTAGGGGGCTCTTTGATGGATAGTATTTTGTATTATATTGCCTTAGGTTTGTCACTAGCAGCGCCTATTGGTCCTGTAAATGCTGCTGTTATAAATAGAGGACTTAGATATGGGTTTCGCCATGCTTGGATTCTCTCGCTAGGATCTCTGTTGGGTGATGTATTCTTTATTATTCTTGTATACTTTGGAGTTGCAAAATTAGCAAATATCCCAATCGTTCAAACATTTTTATGGCTATTTGGTGCATTTGTCCTCATTTACACTGGAATCGAAGGCGTCATGACAAAAACGAATACAATCTCGCGAAGTAGTAAAGATAATAATTCTATGTTTCGCTCATTTATCACCGGTTTGCTTATGAGTATCATGAATCCTTTATCTATAATTTTTTGGTTAGGTATATACGGTTCTATCTTAGCTTCAACCATACATAATTTTAGTACAAGCACTGTTCTTCTCTATACTGGCTGTATGTTATTTGGTGTAGCCATTTGGGATCTAACGGTATCCATTTTAGCTAGTTTTTTCCGAAATGTTGTCTCTGAACAATTAATTACTTTTGTGAGCAGAATTTCAGGCCTAATTTTGGTGCTTTTTGGCGGTTATTTTGGAATGCGGGGAATTCAATTCTTTTTATAATATATTTTGCTAAAATGATTATATTTAAAGGGCTGTTTTCTAAAGGATTGTTGTTTTTTCAATAGGAAAAAAGAATTAATAGGAAAATTGGAGCAGCAGGAATACACGAAGACACCACGGGGATTAGCGAGACAGTCTGAGACCCCGGAGTGATGATACTGAGCAGGCTCAAGCTTAGTCCCATGGAAAGCGAAGTGAATTCCGGCTGCGGGTAATCGCAACAAACTTTACGAAAACAGCCATTTAAAAAAGAATTTCCTCAACTTATTTATAATAGGTTGAGGAAAAACCTCCAATTGCCCATCTTAGTTAGCTAGCTTTTGTTTTTACTAGACTTTGTAATTGTTCCATTACATTTTCAGTAACAATACCGCCATGATAGCATACTACTTGTTTAATAGGATACGCTAAAAATTTTTCTATTGATTGAATCGCAAGTTCCATATCTGGCGTACTTACCGGATTAGGAGGCTGAAGATGCCCATTTGTAGCAAGTAAGGTATCCCCAGCAATTAAAGTACCTGATTTTTTATGAAATAAACTAATATGACCTGGGGTATGGCCCGGAGTATGAATAATTTCTATCCCGCCATTAATATCTAAGGTTTGAGCATCTTCTAATGAAACAGTAACCTGTGCTTTTGGGGGATGGAGATAAGTGAATTTTAAGAAATCTGATAATTCCTCCCATTGTTCTTCAGTGAATTTAGCAGGATTTGTTTTTAATAATGGTAAATCACCCTCTATATATGGAATTTCTTCTTTATGTGCATAGATTGTTAAGTGTTGCGTACAGGCAGTTAATATTTCTGGCAGGCTTCCAATATGATTAATATCTTGGTGTGTTATCAAAATTCCAGTTAAATCTTCCAAAGATTTATTTGCTTTATCCATGACAAGATTTATTTCTTCCATATAACCTGGCATTCCAGTATCGATTAACAATGTTTGTTTTTCATCCCATATAAGGGTTGGGTGAATGACAAAGGAATCTTTTTCAATCGTCAAAGTCTCTATTCCTTTTAATTCTGCCATAGTATTGTTCCCCATCTCTGATTGTTTTTTTATAAGTATAGCGGTTTCGTTTTAAATAGTAAAACATTAATTAAATAAGAAAGAAGATGTTTTTGAATTGGAAAAGCCGCTCTGTGAATAGAGCGGCTTTGATTTTGTTATTTCATCAGTTTACACATATTATTGGTGAATTCAACTGGATCTTCAATCGATAACCCTTCAATTAACAATGCTTGGTTATAGAGAAGATTTGTGTAGAGCGTTACTTTATCTTTATCATTTTCAAACGCATCTTTTAATGATTGGAAAATTTCATGGTTTTTGTTAATTTCTAAGACTTTATCTGCTTTAATGTTTTGATTATCTGGCATCATGCTTAGGACCTTTTCCATTTCAATCGAAACTTCCCCTTCAGCTGTTAAGCAAACAGGATGTGATTTTAAGCGTGTGGAAACTTTTACGTTTTTTACTTTATCGGAAAGAATGTCCTTCATATAATCGAATAATGCTTTATTTTCTTCCGTTACTTCTTTTTCCTCTTTTTCTTCTTCTTGGTCAAGACCTAAATCACCGCTAGATACAGATTTAAACTCTTTCTCTTTATAAGTAGCAATCATTTTAATTGCAAATTCATCAATGTCATCAGTTAAATACAGAATTTCATAGCCTTTATCTGCTACTAATTCTGTTTGTGGAAGCTTCTCTATACGATCGATAGAATCACCAGTTGCATAATAAATGAATTTTTGATCTTCTGGCATTCTTTCTACATATTCATCTAACGATACTAATTTTTTTTCTTTAGATGAATAGAATAATAGTAAATCCTGAAGCATCTCTTTATTCATTCCAAAATCATTATAGACACCGAATTTGATTTGTCTTCCGAATGATTGATAGAAGGATTCGTATTTTTCCCTTTCATCCTTCAGAAGGCTAAGGAGTTGACTTTTGATTTTCTTTGTTAAGTTCTTTTCAATACGTTTTAACTGGCGATCTTGCTGCAGCATTTCTCTAGAAATATTAAGCGATAAATCTTCAGAATCGACCATACCTTTCACAAAGCTAAAGTAATCTGGTAGCAAGTCACCGCATTTTTCCATAATTAAGACACCATTTGAATAGAGCTCTAGTCCCTTTTCGTACTCTTTCGAATAATAATCGAACGGTGTTTTTTCCGGAATATATAAAATCGCGTTATAACGAATAGCCCCATCTACACTAACATGAATATGCTTTAATGGTTTATCATAGCCATAGCGTTTTTCTTCATAGAAATTTTGGTAGTCTTCTTCTGTTAATTCGCTCTTATTCTTTCTCCAAATTGGAACCATACTGTTGATGATTTGTTCTTCTATGATTTCCTCATATTCATTTTCTGTGCCCTCTTTTAATTTGCTAGAAGTCACATCCATTTTAATTGGATAACGAATAAAATCAGAGTATTTTTTAATAATTGTTTTTAAACGATATTCCTCAAGAAATTCATCATACTGATCGTCTTCTGTATTATCTTTCATTTTAAGGATGATATCTGTACCAATTGTGTCTTTATCTGTTTCTTCAATTGTATATCCATCCGCGCCTTTAGAGAACCATTTATAGGAAGTATCGCTATTTAATGATTTTGTAATCACTGTTACTTCATCTGCTACCATAAATGCAGCATAGAAGCCAACACCGAATTGACCAATAATGTCATGTCCATCTTTTGCTTCATTTTCCATTTTAAAGGATAAGGAACCACTCTTCGCAATCGTACCTAAGTTCGTTTCTAACTCTTCCTTCGTCATCCCAATACCAGTATCAGAAATAGTTAATGTACGATTTTCTTTATCTGCTTTAATTTTAATAAAATAATTATCTTTTTCAAAATTAATAGTGTCATCTGTTAAGGCTTTATAATAAATCTTGTCAATCGCATCACTCGCATTAGAAATCAATTCTCGTAGGAAAACTTCTTTTTGAGAATAAATAGAGTTAATCATCATTTCTAATAATCGTTTCGATTCCGCTTTAAATTCTTTTGTTTCGATCATTTTCCGCACCCTTTCTGTTTGATTACTATGTAATAATATTAGCACTTAAGAGTCTTGAGTGCTAATATATTAATTAAATATCATATTTTATCTACCATGTCAATAATTAGGATATTAGTTGTAGAAATTGTGTGGTAGAGTTTTAAGATTAGATTTTAAGCTGGATGAGTGCTTAGAATGGGATAAAAGTGGTGATTTACGAGTAGTAGTAGGGTTTTATTCCGGTATATCAGCCAAAATAGCTTGGATATCAGCCAAAATTCCGATATATCAGCCAATACTGCTTGGATATCAGCCAAAATTTTGATATATCAGCCAAAATAGCTTGGATATCAGCCAAAATTCCGATATATCAGCCAATACTGCTTGGATATCAGCCAAAATTTCGATATATCAGCCAACACTGCTTGGATATCAGCCAAAATTCCGATATATCAGCCAACACAACTTGGATATCAGCCAAAATTCCGATATATCAGCCAACACAACTTGGATATCAGACAAAGCCTCACCACTACATTCATAAAAAAGACCACCCAACCTTGGGTAGCCTATTTTAAAAGAAAATCAATATGGATCAGAAGGATGAGACATGCTTTCTGCTTCACCTACTGCTTTCTCCATTTTATCTTGATTGGATTTCAATACTTTTTTAATGCCTTCTGCGATTCTTTTTCCGTAATCCGGATCACATTTTGTACAGTTTTCAATCATAATCTCTTGAATTTCTTTTCGGCAGTTTGCTAAAGCATTGGAAAGATTGGAAATCAGTTCCTCTCTTTCAAAATCAGTAAATCTTCGGTATGTTTCTCCAGCTTGGCCAAAGTTATTTTCGCGAGAAATTGATTCTCGCTGTAATTTCCCTTCGACATAAGGCTCATGTTCTTTACCAGGGTTTTTCGCTTCTTTTAATCCACCAATCGTTGACGGTTCATAATTTATATGTGGGTTTTGGTGTTTGCCAAATTCAGTTCGGAAGTCCATTTGACCCCCTTCTTGATTTGTTGCAACATGTTTCTTTGGTCGGTTAATTGGTAATTGTAAATAATTGGAGCCAACGCGGTATCTTTGTGTATCAGAGTAAGAAAAGGTTCTCCCTTGTAATAGTTTATCATCTGAGAAGTCTAATCCATCAACAAGAACACCTGTACCGAATGCGGACTGCTCTACTTCCACAAAATAGTTTTCTGGATTTTTATTGAGAACCATTTTACCTACAGGTAGCCAAGGGGAATCTTCTTTATACCATAATTTTGTTGGATCAAGTGGATCATAATCCAGCTCAGGATGCTCGTCATCCTCCATGATTTGTACGAATAATTCCCATTCAGGGTAATCGCCATTTTCAATAGCTTCATATAAATCTTGCGTGGCATGGCTATAATTCATCGCTTGGATTTTATCCGCTTCTTTTTGGGTTAAATTTTTTATTCCTTGTTTCGGCTCCCAATGATATTTTACCAATACAGCTTTTCCTTCTTCATTTACCCATTTATAAGCATGCACACCAGAACCTTGCATATGGCGATAGCTTGCAGGGATACCCCATGGGGAGAATAAAAAAGTAATCATATGCATTGATTCAGGAGATTGAGACAGAAAATCAAACATTCTTTCTGGATCCGAAAGGTTTGTGACAGGATCTGGTCGAAAAGAATGGACCATATCAGGGAATTTTAAAGGATCACGAATAAAGAATATCTTAAGGTTATTGCCAACTAAATCCCAATTTCCATCTTCCGTGTAAAACTTAATGGCAAATCCTCGAGGATCTCTTAAAGTTTCAGGAGAATGTAATCCATGTACCACTGTAGAAAAACGGACAAATAAAGGCGTTTTCTTCCCTTTTTCTTGAAAAAGTTTAGCCCGAGTGTACTTGGAAATTGGCTCATCTCCAACAGTACCATAGCTTTCAAAATAGCCATGCGCCCCAGCGCCTCGCGCATGAACGATTCTTTCCGGAATTTTTTCTCTGTCAAAATGACTTATTTTTTCGAGAAAATCATAATTTTCCAGTGTAGTTGGCCCGCGGCTTCCAACTGTCCTAACATTCTGGTTGTTTGTAACAGGGTGGCCTTGGCGATTCGTTAATTCATCTTCTTGGTGTTGATTGTGCCTTTGCTCATCTTTCATTAACTTGCATACCTCCTTTTTATGTACTTCACTAGTTTTTCCAGATTAAAGAATGGGTATGCATAGTAAATAATAAAGAACCACATTTTTATCATGTGGTTCTTAAAGAAGCAGAGACATACCAGGTGCATCATGTTCTCTTTCTGCAAAGCCTAATTTTTTATAAAAAGGATGCTTACCTTTAGCAGAAAATAATTGGATTGATTGGATACCTGATTCTTTACATTTATAAATTAGTTTCTCAATAACTTGTTTTCCTAGTCCGTTTCCTTGTTCGTCTGGGTGAACCATGACATCACAAATTAATGATTGATATACACCATCAGAAATCATCCGACCAAAAGCGATTAGCTTTTGATCATTATAGATGGAGATAGAATACCAGCTATTCTTAGCTGCTTCATATAATTGTTCACGTGTATAATTACCTTTTTTATTTTTTAATAAGCCGCTGTCCTCATGTAATCGGGCAAATTGAGAGAATGATGGTAGTTCTTCCGTAATTAGATAATCCATGATAATATTTTCCCCTTTATATCCGTATCTTCATAATAATATTTATACATTATTATGAATTAATATTCAATCATTTTTTCGAAAAAAGCATATCTTTTTCTAGATATGCTTAATGGTATATTAGGTTGTCTTTTTCTCCTGTTTCCCTTTCCAAATTATCCAAATAAAATATCCTAACATGATTGCTATCAAAGTAGCAGAAGATATAATGGACTTTGTTTCTTTAGAAAAAGAAAGAGGTTCTACTATGACTATTGGAAGGTATATAATCACTGGGAAAAATATAATCCATGTTTTACTCCACCATGCAAACCAGCATATATAAGCAAATGGTATAATAAAGAAAATGGTTTGTTTGGCTAAAGTATCCATCATAAAAATGGGTCCATAATTATTTCCATAAAACGTCAATCCAAAAAATAGCCCTGTCAATAATATTTGTATAAGAAACAACAAGCCGAATGTCTTTTTGTTGGATACACTTCTTGAAGAAATAAATCGAAAAACGACAACATACAAACCAAGCATGAATAAACAGATAAATATTGAACCGATACCAACAAATAAGGAAATTTGATTTTCACCTAGGATAATTTTTCCGATAAGCGTGTATGCAATTAAACAAATGAATACATGCGGTAAAAGTTTCCCCCATTCCTTGAGATCTGTCTGCATTTCGCTAGCTAAGCTCTCCATATATTCTTTTGGGGATTCTCCTGTTACCTCATGGATATTCTTCCCATTTGCTTCTGCTTCTCGTAAATGATCGGTTAATTCTTCGACAATCTCGTTAATTTCTTTATCTTTCTTACCAGAAGAAAGTAAATATAGATGTAGGTTGTCAATAAATGCTGCTGCTTCTCTCGATAGTTTCATTTATTTCTCCTCCTTTATCTCTTTTAATAAACAATGCACACTTGTTGCAAGCTCTGTCCAAGTGTCAGCAAATTCAGCTAAAACTTCTTCCCCTTTATCGGTAAGAGAATAATACTTACGCTTTGGACCAGATGGAGATGCTTTTGTTTCAACTGTCACAAGCTCTTCTTTTTTCATCCGTAATAGGACTGGATAGATACTTCCTTCACTGATCATCGTAAATCCATAAGCCTCTAATTTTTCAATCATTTCATAGCCATAAATCTCCCCTTTGGAAATAATCGCGAGCAAGCATCCTTCCAAAACTCCCTTTAACATTTGACTTTTTGACATCGGAAAGTATCCTTTCTTTCTAACTATATGGTTATACAACATAGTTAGTATTTTGCAATACAAGATAGTTTGATTTCTTTAATATTAGCATATAGTATTTTGCGATGCAAGATAGATTTTTAAAATTAGGCTTATCCTTTTCATTTAGGTTTCATAGTGGACTTCCACTCCTTCATACAGTAAGGAGAAGGAGGTGAAGTAGTGAAAAAAGTTATTAATATTTTCTTAATTCCCTTTCTGCTTCTGTTTACAGCTTGTTCAGCAGATCCAGTGAAAGAAGATTTAGTTCAATATATCAATGAAGATATGAAAACGGCCTTTGAATTAGAGGTTAAAGCGGTATCCGCGTATGATTCCGTTTCTGGAATTCATTATTCGGATGACTGGACGATGTATGATACAATCCAAACTACTGTAATCCCGAATTATAATGAATTTATTAAAGAATTGAATCGGGTAAAAGTGGAAACAGAGGAATTAAGAGAAATACATGAAATATATATAGAGGGCGCTGATATACAGTATAATGCCTTTGTAAAAATACTTACAGCGCTAGAAACACAGGATATCGCTCTTGTAGAAGAAGCGAATTCCATGCTTGAGGAAGCACGCAAATTGATTCGTCAGTACATTAATGAATTAGAAAAACTTGCAAAAGAGCATGAGGTGGAATGGGATGATAGTACGGTGAATGAATCACTATAGCATAATCCATTTCAAAAAAATCCCGGTAAAGTAAACTATAACCGTTTACTTTATCGGGATATATTTGTCCACTTTTTAATTTGTATTATTTAACCCACTTATACTATCTTGTAAAGGTTCGAAAAGTACAACTAACCATCAGTCGGAGATGAAGTAATCCCTGATTAATGGAAGGTTTCTTTTAAAAGGACTTTTTTTCTTTACCTCTATTTACTTTGTTATAGAAAAGAATTCCGCTTAATAGTAATAATACCCCGAAACTAAACGTCTTAATATCAGCAGTTCCTGCAATAATCACCCAAATAGAATAAATGGATGCAATCAATCCAATAACAAAGTCTACTCTTCTCGCTTTTAGAGAGTCATATGTTTCACCAGAGATAACCAATTTTAATTGGAAGAAAGACGAGATTAAATAAGGAACAAGATAACTTAGTGTTGCAATATAAATAACAAAATCAAATGCCTGCGAAATACTTCTTGAAATAGTGGAGAAAATAAATAATTGTCCTAAAAGATTGGTAACAATTAAAGAGAATGTTGGTATTCCCTTTTTATTTTCTTTTAAGAAGGCAGGAATGAATATACCTTGTTTTGCGGCTGCATAAGGTACTTCTGCGCTTAACATAATCCAACCAATTGTCGACCCAAATAAACTAATTAAGCCGATCGCTGCAAGTACTTTACCAGCAATTGGTCCTAATACAGCTTCAATCGCATCAATTAAAGGTTTTTGAGAAGCAATTAACTGATCTTGTGACAGAATTCCCATTACAAGTGTGCTGATTCCAATGTAAATCGCTAAAGCAATTAACAAACCAAAAATCGTTGCTTTTTTCACATCTGATTGTTTTTTTGCTCTCGAAGCAAATACAACGGCAGACTCCACACCGATAAATGCCCATAAAGTTGTAATTGCTGCACTGTTAATTTGTCCAAATAGTCCAACAGAGTTTCCAGCTGCATTTATTTTCGGTTCCACAAACGGAAGGATGTTACTTTTCTCAAAAGCGAATAAAGCAATGATAATAAATAACATAAATCCAATTACTTTGGCAGAAGTAGCCAATATGTTCAATCTGCCGGCATTTTCTAATCCGTTTAAGATGATGAAATGAGTTCCCCACAATAAGATTGTACACACAAGGAAGGTTAACGCATTTCCTACATATAATGTGAAAGAACCAACATCTAGTAAAACTGCTTCACTTGTTAAAACGGGGAAAAAGGTTGATAAATAGCCGGCAAAAGTAGTAATAATAGCGATATTACCAGCAAGGTTTCCGATCCAGTAGCCCCATGTAGACATAAAACCAGCTAAAGTCGATTTCTTTGATCCTGGTTTAAATAGCTCTTTTGCATAAATTTGTGGACCGCCGGTTAAATTTGGCTTGCGAATCGCCAAATTACCAAATACTAATGCGGTAACTAACACACCGAAACCTGTTAATAGCCAAGCAAGGATTACCCCAGCTGGACTTGCTACTTCTGCTAATGAACGAGGAAGCATAAAGATTCCTGATCCAACCATATTTCCAACGACTAAGGATATTAATACCCCTAATCCTAATTTCCCTTTCGTACTCATTGTTGTCTCCTTTATGATGTATTTGCTCATGTTTGACATAGGAGATTTACTTTGAAGCCTTATATCTAAATACAATAAAATGTATTTTTATTATTTCCAAGGCATAAAAAAACACACCTCTAAAATGGTGTGAAGTTAGAAAACACCATCAGATAAAAAGGATAGTTCATCATAGTAAGATCCTATGACAGTCCTGCACCTATTCGTATGCAGTCCCAGCTACTATTATCAGAGAATAATAGTGCTTCGGCGATTTTTCCTTTCAAAAACAATCAATAAGCTCTCTGGCTCTCCCTTTTATTACTTATAAAAATCGCGACCTCTACCTCATCTTGAGCTGATAAGGATTTTTGTTATGAAATTATATGTACTAGGTTACGAGATATACTTATGATTGTCAATGGATATATAAATAGAGAGAACTATTGTTAAATTCAAAATTATTGAATCTAAACTTATACATTTTAGAACAAGCTTTCTATAAATAGTTATTTACCTATTATTTTTTCCCAAATTATAGTTCTTCGAAACAAAACCAGCTCTGTTTTTTTGAACAGAGCTGGTTTTGTGTAAACTTATAAAGTTGTAATAATCGGTTTATCTTTGGTAATAATGACAGTATGCTCATATTGGGCAACAAAGCTTTTTTCTTTAGTAGAGAATGTCCATCCATCATTTTTCTCATACACTTCTTCAGAACCTGTTGATATAAATGGTTCAAAAGCGATAACCATTCCCTCACGAAGTAATTCCGTATCCCATGAATCGAAATAATTAAGAATATGATCTGGCTTTTCGTGAAGGGATGTTCCAATTCCATGACCAGTCAGATTTTTGATTACTGTAAACCCGTTCTTCTTAGCTGTGTTGTACACAAATTTTCCGATACGATTCTTCTTTGCTCCTGGTTTAAAACACTTAAGTCCTTCTTCGAAAGCTTCTTGTGCAACTTCGCAAAGCTTTATGAGTTTAGGATCACCATTTCCAACAACAAATGATTTTCCTGTGTCTGCAAAATAACCATTTTTACTTGCAGATACATCAATATTGACTAAATCCCCTTCTTGAATGATGCGATCTCCCGGTATACCATGAGCAACTTCATCATTTACAGATATGCAAGTATACCCTGGGAACTCATACATATCTTGAGGAGCAGAAATGGCACCGTGTTCAGCAAATAGCTTGCCTGCTAAATCGTCTAATTCTTTCGTCGTTACTCCTGGTACTGTTTTTTTTATTAATTCCTCTCTGATAATGCTTACGACTTTTCCAATTTCTTTTAAACCGTTAATGTCTTGTTCGCTCTTTACTATCATTTAAATTCTCCTTGTATAGATCAGTTCTCGATTCTTATTCGCGTATACTATTATATGCTAAATTGAGTACTAAGTAAAAGGAATAAACCGAGATAACAACTATTCAGACATCAAGTTGAGAAGGGCAGAAAAAAATACGAGTAGCTAACCTACTCGTATTTTTTTGATCATTCCCCTTTGTATTCACCGGTATTTTTCAAAGCTTTTTCTTTTTTGACTTTGTCTTTATGAATTTTATTTGTTGCTGCGCTACCCATTTCATGAGCAAATTCTTCATTTAGCACAGCAGAATCAAATCCTTTTTTATTCTTTTGTTGTGGGTCTGATTTTTTATTTTTCTTTGCCATTTTGAACCCTCCTTTTATCCTCTTTATTATGGAGAAGGAAGAGTTAAAATATGCATTTATTTCCCTACTATTACTTGGTACGTTTGTTTTGATAATATCTTGATCTATCTGTCTCCTTTTTCTTTAGTAAAGCATCTTCTTCCAATAGAGGTAAGAAAGTCTTATAACTATTTGAATTAATCCACATATCATTTATCCCTTCTACATAGCATGTACAAGAAAGGATGTGGGGGAGGTGGATGTTCAGTATAACAATACTGCTTATTTATATAATATTAGCGTTTACATTATCTGCGCCGATTGGTCCAGTAAATTCTGCGAGAATTGATAAAGGAATTAAAAATGGTTTTTGGCATGCTTGGATTGTTGGCTTTGGTTCTATGCTTGCTGATGGGCTATTTATGGGAATGGTTTATATGAGAATGGTTCATTTCCTTGAAATAGATATCGTTCAAATATTCCTATGGCTTTTTGGTGGATTTATTTTAATTTATACTGGAATGGAGAGTGTAATTGGTGCTCAAAACCTCAAGCTTGATTCGCTTAGGGGAAAAGATTCTTTATTTAAATGCTTTTTAACCGGGTTCGTAATGTTTATAACTAGCCCGCTATCTATTTTATTTTGGCTAGGAATATATGGATCTGTTCTAGCTAAAACTGCTCAAGAAAATGGGACTAGTTCCTTGTTGATTTATAGTAGCATGATTTTTCTTGGGCTTACTTTATGGGATTTAATTGTAGCAGCCTTAACAAATGGTTTCAGGGGCTTATTACACTCGCAACATTGAGAGGAATTTCGATTATTTCTGGTGTTTCGTTAGTTTTATTTGGCTTGTATTTTGGCTATCAGGGAATTATGAAATTATTCTTTTCTTCTTAATAAAGGGTTGTTTTCGTAAAGTTTGTTGCTATACTTGCAGCCGAAATACGCTTCGCTTTCTGTGGGACTCGCGCTAATTCCCGTGGAGTCTATGTGTATTCCGGCTGCTCTATTTTTCCACCTTATTCATTTTTTTGATTAAAAAACAACCTAGTAAAAAAGGGGTCTTAGTTATATTACCTATTGCAGACTAAGTCCCCCCTTGATTCTAATCAGCTAATCCCCAAATAGACACACTCTTAGCATTTACAGGAAAGTCACCATAACCATCTTCACCAATTTTTACGCGCTCTTTTCGTGTATTCGTAAAATCAATCCACTCTTCCCCACTTCGAGCTTCACCAACAAACATTTTTTTACTACTTTCATCTTTATTGGAAATGACGACTGCACAACCGGATCTTTCTATTTTTGTTTCACCATGGCGAACCCATCCAATTACATGAGCATTATCAAAATAATCGTCTTGTGGGCCGTAGGCTTTTTTCTTGCGTACATATAATAAGGGATCTATTGCAGCTTTTTTTCCTTCAATTGAATGCTCTCCGCTAATTCCAAAATAATCTCCATAGAAAATTGTCGGATAGCCATCTTTTCGAAGTAAAATAAGACTATAGGCTATTTGCTTAAACCAATCACCTACCCAAGATTCTAACGCTTCGCCTGGCTGTGTATCATGATTATCAACAAATGTAACACAGTTAAGCGGATTTTCCTTTACTAATGTACCATCAAAAATGGTAGAAAGATCGTAGTCGCTTCCTACAATAGAAGCAGTATGCAATTTATAATGTAGTGGAACATCAAACAAATCAATTTTATAATCCATTTGTTCCAAAAATTCCTGGCATTCATTGATTTCTGCTTTCCAAAATTCTCCTACAAAATAAAAATCTTCTTTTTCTTTTAGTAAGGAAGTGGCGAATTTTTTAATGAATTCGTGGTTAATATGTTTGATTGCATCTAATCGATAACCATCACATTTCACTGTTTCATAAAGCCATTTTCCCCATGTAATCATCTCATTTTGTACAAGTTCATTATTATAATCAATATTGGCAAACATTAAATAATCGTAATTTCCAAATTCATCATCTACATTTGTATTCCACATCTTATTGTCACCGATAATTCTAAAGACCCCTGCTTTTTTTTTTTTGTTATCATAATCTGTACCGTTAAAATATTGAAAATTCCACTTGAATGGTGAATACGTTTCTCCTCTTCCAGGGAAAGTAAATTTCGTCCATGCTTCTATATCATGCGGCTCAGAAATTTCTTCTTCTCTGTTTTCAGGATTTACTTCAATCGCTTTAAATGTTTCTTTTTCATCTGCAGCAGCCTTATGATTCATAACTACGTCGACATATACTTGTATTCCAACATTATGACATGCTTTTATTGCTTCTAATAATTCCTTTTTTGTTCCATACTTTGTCCGAACGGCTCCCTTTTGATCGAACTCTCCTAAATCATAAACATCATAAACACCATAACCATTGTCGTCTTTGGAAGCCCCTTTCGTAACAGGTGGAATCCAAACGGAATCAATTCCCACTTCTTTCAATTCTCCTGCTTGTTCTTTCAAACGATTCCAATGTTGTCCATCTGCATCTAAATGCCATTCAAAATATTGCATCAATGTTTTGTTCTCCATTTATCTTGTCTCCTACTCCAAATAATTTGTAGCTTTTCTCACATAATGATGGATAAGCTTTGTATGAAGTAATACTACCCACTATTCTCTCTTTTCAAGCGTACTTAAGAAATTGTATAGGGCTATTAGGAGAAAATAATCGATTGTTGTTTTCATATAATTTTTAGTAAGTAAGCAGTCTAAATGAAAAAACATAAAGAAAACTAACCATCATTGTGATTCTCATCCTCATTGATGGTTAGTTTTACTTCTCGGACCTTTACATGCAGTAAGATATCCCCCTAGCTTCCTTGATTTTCCGCAGCTCTCAGTTGGAGTTGGCCCTTACTACCCGTTAATAGTGTAATGAATATTTTAATAATGAAATTGTGCGATTAATTTTTTTAAATGGTCAGCTGTCTCAGCAAGGCTGCTTGCTGAAGCGTGCACTTCTTCGAATGATGCTAGCTGTTCCTCGGTAGATGCAGATATTTCTTCTGATAATTCAGCATTTTGCTTACTAAATAAAATTAATGCTTCAAAGGTTTGGGCAAGTATTTTAATATGTTTATAAACCTCCTCAGAGGAAATAGTGACATCCTCGATAAAAGGTGCTGTTTCATTCATGCTAGTAGATATAGCGTTGAATTTCTTTTTGACAGAAGACATAATTGATAGTCCTCCATCGACTTGCTTATGTACGATATTCATCCTGTTGATGGTAGAGTGTGTATCAGATTGAATTCCTTTAACTAAATGTTCAATTTCCGTTGCGGAATGATGGGTAGTCTCTGCTAATTTTCTAATTTCCTCTGCTACGACAGAAAAACCTTTTCCACTTTCTCCTGCTCTTGCTGCTTCAATCGCAGCATTTAATGCTAATAAATTTGTCTGGTTAGCTATAGAGCTTATTAATTGAATAATTGCTTCCACTTCTTTGGAACGCTTATTTAGTTCATCTATTTGTTTATCTGATTTAACGACAGAATCAACAATTAATTGCATTTGTTCCTCTGCCTGATTAATAGCTAGTTCGCCTTCCTTTGCTTTCTCCACCGTCATGGAACCTAACTTAGATAAGTACAGGGAATTTTCTCTTATTAATCCCGTTCTTTCTGTAATATCTTTTAATTTTGTTGTATTTGTTTCAATTTGTTGTTTTTGATGATCTGCTTTTGATGCAATTTCCTGTGTAACAGACACTAAATCTTCTACCACTTTTGTTGAGGAAGAAGAACTTGCGGTAAGATTATCGCTTGATGCAGCAACTTGAGTGATGCTTTTTTCCATATGTATGATTAGTTGCTTTAAATTTTCTTGCATTTGTTGAAAAGATTTTGTTAGATGACCAATTTCGTCTGTCCTTCTAACTTCCATTTGCTGTGTTAAATCGCCCTTCCCAACAAGACCCGCTTTTTCTCTTAGTAGATTCAACGGTTTAAGAATGGATTGGATGTTAAAATAAATAAGAATAGAACCGATGCAAAGAAATACAAAAATAGCCAAGAAGGATGCTTTTAAAATTGGTGAGGAAGCATTAGAAACCTCATTTGAATACATGGATCCGGCAATCTTCCATCCAGTAAGATTATTGGTGAGATAAGTAAGTTTTTTCTCTTTGTTATCCAGGGTATATGTAAAAGTACCATTCTCTTTAAGTTTCATCTGTTGAATATAGTTTTCTGTGCCGATTTCACCGATTTTTTCTGTTGGATGTGCCATATAAGCATTATTTTTGTCTATAAGAAATACATATCCTTCTTTTCCTATTGTGATATTGTTCACAATTGTTTGTATAGAACTAAGTTTGATTTTTAAACCGACTACCTTGTCTCCATCCTCTGTACTACCAGCGATTGTAACGACCATTTCATTTGTACTCGCAGATATATATGGATCGGAAATATAAATTTCATCTGGCCTTTCCTCTGCTCTGATAAACCATTCACTAGCTGTTGGATCATAATTGTCTGCTACTTTTCCTTCTGGCTTCTGAACATATTTTCCTTTTTTCGTGGCATAAAATATGCTGTCAATATCATCATAAAAATATTGATAGTTTTCAAGGGTAGCATTAATAAAATCATCTGATACAGCGTTATTTATATCTCCCCAATCTTTTCGAAGCTTGTCCACTTGCTTCATCTTCGTTGAGAGCTCTGTCGTAATATTCTCATCTAATTGTTTTATCTGTTGGTAAGCATTGTCCATTATTTCATGCTCTAGTTGATTTTTTGAATTGAAATAAGAAAAGATACCAATGAAAATAGTGGGAATAAACAGTAGAAGAAAAAAGCTAGTGTATAATCTCTTTTTAATCGTTATTCTGTTCTGAAATAGGTCGAATTTTTTTCTCATTTTCGATTAATAGCTCCTTTATGTATGAAAGTAGGACTTATTTATTATAATGGAAATTTTTCCACCTATAACGAAAAGAGGAAATTTGTCATAAATACGCCTTAATTAATAGGAAAAAAGACCTTACTTTCTCTAATGTTCAAAGTGAAAGTAAGGTCTTTTCCTAGTTAAATTATTTGTTTTTTTGAAATTCCTCTTTGATTGCTGCCAATAATTCTTTATCTGTAAGGATTTCTAGGCCTGTAAGTGCCATTGATTTTGCTCCTAGAATCATCGCATCTCTTCCTTGATCTGTCATCGCAGCTTCTCTGAATTCATGTGTATGGCAAGCATATGCTTCATTACAGATTTTCACGTATGGATGAATGGAAGGAACTACTTGGCTTACATTTCCCATATCAAGAGAACCTGATCCATCTCGTTGTTCGTGAATATCAGTTTCTTCTACTCCTAAAGAGATAAGCTGCTTTGTAAATACAGCAGATAAAGTCTGATTAGTAATCATGTCATCATAGGAGAATTCATAAAAACTAGATTTAACCGTAGCTCCTGTTTGCAGTGCAGCACCTTCTGCACATTGTTTGACTTTTTCTACTAATATATTTACATCTTCTCTTTTCCCAGCTCGCACATAAAACTGTGCTACTGCATAATCAGGCACAATATTTGCAGCTTTTCCGCCTTCTGTGATGATACCATGAATACGGGCATCAGGCTTTATATGCTGTCTTAAAGCATTGATACTATTAAATGTGTGTAATACAGCATCTAGGGCATTAATACCTAAGTGAGGGCTTGCAGCAGCATGTGCTGACTTTCCAAAAAATTCAAACTGGATAGCATCCATTGCAAGGGAATCACCACTCTTCAAATAATTATCTAGTGGGTGAACCATCATCGCTACATCTAATTCTTCGAAAATTCCTGCTTCCGCCATTGTTACTTTCCCGCCTTTTGTTTCTTCAGCAGGTGTTCCGTACACAATAACTTTTCCTCCTGTTTCTGAAAGAACTTTGCTAAGACCAATTCCAGCAGCTATCCCCATTGTTCCGATTAAATTATGTCCACATGCATGACCTAATTCAGGTAAGGCATCATACTCTGCCATAAAGCCAATCACAGGACCGATTTTACCACTATCAAAGGTTGCTTTAAAAGCAGTAGGTAAATCACAAATTCCTGTTTCTACAGCGAATTGATGTTCTTTCAATGTATCAGTTAATATTTTGCAAGCTTTAAATTCCTCATGACCTAATTCAGGATTTTCGCCAATATAAATACTTATATTTTTAAATATCGATTCATTTTCATTAATTGCATCTAAGATGATTTGTTTCATCATTTTCGCACCTTTCTATCTTTCTACATTACTAGTTTACCAATTTTCTATGAAAAAGCTACTAAAAAATGTTTAAAAATAATTGTAAAAGTATATTTATGCATTATGGGTTAGACATTTACTTTAAATTGATAGGAACTATCCACAAAAAAACCGGTACATCCCTTATCGTAAAGATGCCCAGCGAATTTTTTGATTTATTTTATACCACTTATACTGTCCGTAAAGGTCTGATTGGTTCAACTAACCATCAGCTGGGGAGGAAAAAAACCCTCACTGATGGCAGTTTCACTTTATATTTTTTCCATAAAAAATCTCATTCATTTCCTCTGTAAGTTTTTCCGTTATAAAGATGCGATCTGATGTAGATAGTTCATCTTCTTTATAGCCAAATAAATAATTATTTAAGTCAAATTGTTTCAACTTACATTTTGTATGAAAAATGTTTTCTTGATAAATATTTACATCAATCATATCAAATTGAGACTTCACATCGTCTGGAATATAGTTTTGAATGGAATTAATATCGTGATCGATAAAGAGTTTGTGCCCCTGTATATCCCGGGTAAATCCTCTTACTCGATAGTCCATAATCATAATGTCGGTATCAAAAGAATAGATTAAATAGTTTAATGCTTTTAAAGGCGAGATTTCACCACATGTAGAAACATCGATATCGGCACGAAAGGTACTGATTCCTTCATCTGGATGATATTCAGGATATGTATGTACCGTTATATGGCTTTTGTCGAGATGCATAACGACTGAGCCTGGAAGTGGTCCTGGTGATTCCTCAAAAACTTCCTTAGGTGCTTCTGTTACTGGTCCCTCTGAAACAAGTAGAGTGACGCTAGCTCCTTGTGGTTCATAGTCTTGTTTTGCGACATTTAATACATGCGCACCGATAATATCCGAAACATTTTTTAAAATTTTTGTTAGTCGATCTGCATTATATTGTTCGTCAATATATTGGAGATAAGCTTCCCGTTCACTTTTCGTTCGGGTATAACAGATATCGTACATATTAAAACTTAATGATTTCGTTAAATTGTTAAATCCGTGTAACTCTATACGCTGCTGAGGTGTTAAACTCATGTTTATCCCCCTTTTCCTAACATGTGAGTATTGTTATGTTACCCGAACAGGGAGTGGATTAACCAAAAAAATCACTATTCTCTCTTTCGTTAAAACGAGAGGTTAGTGATCATTTGGATTTTTAGAACATACTTAAATCATATTTTTTTGCGAGGATTTCTAATAACTTTAATCCTGCCACACTGTTACCTTTATCGTCCAAAGCAGGACCTGAAATTCCGATGCCGAAACGAGCTGGAACTGCTCCTAATATTCCGCCAGAAACACCACTTTTTGCTGGAATTCCGACTCGGACGGCAAATTCACCAGATGCATTGTACATTCCGCATGTTACCATAAATGTTTTGCAGATACGCGCAATAGAGGATGGCATTAATTGTTTGTTTGTTATTGGTTCTTTGCCATCTAAAGCGAAAACTATGCCAATTCGCGCTAAATCTAAACAGTTCACTTCAATAGAGCATTGCTTTGTGTATAAGTCTAATAATTCCTCTACATCTTCATTTATAATGCTGTGTTGTTTCATAAAAAAACACAGTGCTCTATTTAAATGAGAGGTTTCAAATTCGGATTTAGCCACCTCTTTTGAATAACTTATTTCTTGATTTCCCGACAGAAGTTTGACGAAATCAATGATTTTCTGAAATCGTTCTTCTACTGAACTACCTTTAATCATATGGGTAACAGCAAGTGCCCCAGCATTGATCATTGGGTTAAGCGGTTTTGATGGATTACTCATTTCTAGCTTAACAATTGAGTTAAAGGGATCCCCCGTTGGCTCATAGCCAACTTTGCTGAAAACGAATTCTTCCCCTGATTCTATGAGTGCTAGTGCTAATGTGATGACTTTTGAGATACTTTGTAAGGTGATTTTCTTATGAATGCAGCCTGCTGAATAGCAAGTACCGTCAGAATGATAAATTGCTACAGATAAATCAGCTGGATTGGCTTTACTAAGTGCGGGGATATAATCGGCAACCTTCCCTTTACTTGAATATTGTTTTGCTTCTAACAGAATGTTTTCTAATTCTTCATTTGATTGACAAGGCATTTATTCACCAACTTTACTACAGATTTTTGCATACATTTTACCAATATGAGTTTAGTATACCCTTAGAAATGTAAAAAGAAAATGGTTACTATCTAAAGATATAATCTTTCCAATTCAGTTGGTGTTAATGCTTTGCTATAGAAATACCCTTGGACTATATCGCATTGATTATCCTTAAGAAAATCGATTTGATCCTTTGTTTCTACACCCTCAGCGATTACAATGAAATTCATATTATGTCCCATATCAATAATAACCTTTGCTAAAGAACCTTTATGTCTTGGATGGCTGATATCATCAATAAAAGTTTTATCAATTTTAATCGTATCAATAGGCAGTGATCTTAAATAACTTAAAGAGGAATACCCTTTTCCAAAATCATCAATTGATATTTGAAATCCTAGTCTTTTTATATTATCTAATTCTCCTTTTGCTAATTCGATATTTTGCATGATGCTTTCCGTAATCTCTAATTCAATTTTTGCTGTATTTACTTGTAATCTTATTACTTCTTGCTGAAGAAAGGGAAGGAAATCAATATACTGAAATTGGCGAGCTGAAATATTTATAGCCATTTTTACATCTTTCTTTCCATTTGAGTCCCATTGCTTTTTTTGTGTAAATGCTTGTGTTATTACCCATTCGCCAATTGATAATATTAAATTTGATTCTTCGGCGATTGGAATAAATTCATCTGGAGACAAATAACCATATACTCCCATTGATGGAAGTTTCACTTTATTAGTTATCTTGTTCTTTTATTTGAGAATTTATTTTTATTAGAATAGGATGGGTGTGTTTGAGGAAAGCGAAAAAAAGGTAAACAGCAGGAATTACGCAAGCCTTCCTGCTATTTACCCTATAGCTCTAAGAAAGATTTGTTGTTTCTACTTGAATTCGAGGAGTATTCCATGTATCGAACCATTTTTTTGTAGCGGCAATAATGATAATAATCCCTAATATTAGCATGATGATGGAAAGCACAGCATTTAGCACATTATAACCTGCTGCTTCTGGATTTAAATAAACGTTCTTCACCATCCAAACACCGGCGTAATTTACGGTTACGAATAAATAGGCCATTGGGATTAAACATGTAAGCATATATCTTCGCTTATCAGCCATTTTTAGTATAACGGTTGCGCCAATAATAAGGCCGATTGTTGCCATTAGCTGATTGGATACACCAAATAGTGCCCAGACAGAGCTAATATCACCAGAGAATAAGAGGTATCCCCACATAATACATGCCAATGCGCTTGCAAAAATGGAACCAGGTAACCAATCTACTCTCTTAAGCGGTTTGTAAAATTCTCCGAGAAAGTCTTGAATTAAATAGCGTGCAGTTCTCGTTCCAGCATCAATGGCCGTTAGAATAAATACCGCTTCAAACATAATTACAAACTGGAAGAAATAAGAAGCAAGATGAGAGAACCAAGAGATTTCTGTGAATATATAGGACATTCCAACGGCTAATGTAACCGCACCACCAGTTCTGCCTTCTAAATCAATGCCGATTTCACGACTTAATTCTGGCAAGTTTGAAACACTCATCCCAAGTGTTTGAAAAACCTCTGGTGAGGAGTTTATCGCGAAATAATCACCAGGATGTAGAGCTGTAGCAGCAATAAGCGCCATAATACCTACCAAACATTCTACAAGCATCGCACCAAAGCCCACGACTTTAATATCGCTCCACTTATCAAGCATTTTCGGTGTTGTACCTGAGCCAACAAATGCATGGAATCCGGAAATAGCGCCACATGCAATCGTTATGGAAATGAAAGGCCATACTGGCCCTGCAATAACTGGTCCACCGCCATTTACAAATTCCGTAAATGCAGGAAATTCAATAGCTGGGTTGATGATAAACACACCGATAATAAGAGCAATAAACACGCCGATTTTCATAAAGCTACTTAAATAATCCCGAGGAGCCAATAGTAGCCAAACAGGAAGTGCAGCTGCAAAAAATGCATAAATAGGAAGAATAATAGCAAGTGTTTTTGTATCAAGTGTTAGCCAATCCCCAAGTACTGTACCTTGAATCATCGGTCCGACAAATACACCGATCATTAATAAGATGAAGCCAATAGTCGTACATAGTTTCAAGTTTCCCGTCTTTTTATAAAATATCCCCACTCCCATAGCAATCGGAATGGTGATTCCTACCGAGAACGTGCCCCAAGGATTTCTCTCTAAAGCATGCAGCACTACCATGGATAAACCGGCCATTGTAATTGTAATGATAAATAGCATCGCAAGACCTGTACAGAAACCCGCGACTGGGCCAAGTTCTTCTTTTGCTACTTCAGATAAAGATTTCCCTTTTTTTCGCATACTAGCAAATAATACGACAGCATCATGAACAGCTCCCCCGATAACAGCACCAATCAAGAGCCAAATTAATCCAGGCAAATAGCCGAATTGTGCTGCAAGAATAGGTCCTACAAGTGGCCCAGCTGCAGCAATGGCTGCAAAATGATGTCCAAAGGTTACCCACTTATTTGTTGGTACGTAATCTTTGCCGTCATTTAATTCATGGGCAGGAGTTTTTTCCTTATCATTTAGTTTCAATACTTTTACCGCCATAAAGGTCCCGTATAAACGATAAGCAATCATTAAAATACATGCAGATGCTATTACGATTGTAACCGCATTCATTTTTATCTACCTCCTTTAATGGTTTTATTATAAAAAATGAAAAGGAGGAAAAAGCGTTTTCATGATAAAATGCAGAGAAATGATTTTGAAATGCAAAACTGACTGGATAAAATACAATGGTTTTATCCAGTCGGTTAAGTTATGTATTTCGAAAAGAATGAGGTTAAAATCCAAATAACAGCTTAATCTCTTTTGTATAGTTTCTACTTAATGGCACTTTCTCTCCATTATCCATACATAATAAATAGGTTGAGTTAAACCATGGTTCAATTTCGCTAATTTTTTCTTTATTAACCAAATAAGAACGATGTACTTTCATGATTGGGCTGTTTACTAATTTTTGTTCTAATTGCGTTAAAGTAAAGGTAATGACTAATTGCTCTTCTTCCGTAACAAGCAATGTTTTGCCATTTTGTGCACTAATATAGACAATCTTATTTAAATCAATGATCTTAATTCTGTCATTTGTCGTGACGGCTAATTTATTTTTTTGTATTGGAGTAGTGCTTTGGTTATTTTTTGATGTGTCATTCTTTTTCGTGCCTCTCCTATTTTGCAGTTTTACAATGGTTTGATTTATGCGTTCTTCTTCAAACGGCTTTAATAAATAGTCAACAGCATTCACATCAAAAGCTCGAAGTGCATACTCATCAAAAGCCGTAGCAAAGACTATTTCTGGTGCATTTCGTTTTTCTTTTATGCGCTCTGCTAAATTCATTCCGTTTTCTTCTCCAAGCTGGATATCTAAAAAAATAACATCTATTTCTTGATCATCTATTACTTGTAAAGCAGTATCTAAATCATCACATTCTGCCACTATCTCCATTTTATTGCTTCTTTTTAAAAGATACCTTAATTCATCTCTTGCTAATGGTTCGTCTTCCACTATTAATGCTTTAATCATCTACTCCCCTCCAGATCGTTGGTTCCTTAGATGGTAATGTAATCATCACCTTTGTTCCTCTATTCCATTCACTTTCAATCGTAAATCTCCCTTTATCTCCATATATCTTTTTCACTCTTTCCTGGATATTCCAAAGTGCAGTACCAGTACCAGTGCTAGAGGTGATATTTTTTTGACCAATCATGTAAAGAGTATCTTCACTCATGCCTTTGCCATCATCTTCTGTTATTAACACCATCTTGTCGTTATCTTTATAAGCACATATCGTTATCGTTCCTACTGTACCTTTTGAAAAAGCATGCCGAATCGAATTTTCTACTAAAGGCTGTAAAGTAAAAGGCGGAATAAGAACTTTTTTTAATTCAGACTCCACGGATTCATTTAAAATAAATTTATCAGGAAATCTAGCTTCTTCTAATGCTAAAAAGGCATGGACATGTTCTAATTCCTGACTTAAAGGGATTAACATATTTTTGGAACCTTGGATGTTACTGCGGAAATAGGTACTTAATTTGTGAATCATCTGCCGAGCCTTTTCCCCATCTGTGCGGATAAGCGCCGAAATTGTGTTCATGCTGTTAAAGAGAAAATGAGGATGGACTTGTGCTTGCAGTGCTTTAATTTCTGCATCCTTCAACAACTTTTGTTGTAGCTCTGCCTCTGCTAATTCAAGCTGTAAGGAAAATAACTTACTCAATCCTTCAGCTAATGTATATTCTACTAATTGAATGTTTTTAGGATTGGCAAAATAAAGTTTTAATGTGCCGACTGTTTTATTATTTGCTTTTAAGGGTAATAGAATGGCTGCGTGTAGTGGGCAGGCTTGATTGCTACACTGTATTTCATCTTTATTTTTGGCGATTAATATATTTCCTTCTCTTAACACTCTTTCTGTTAGTTTCGTAGACGTTTTTTCTAAAGGAATATGGTGATCTCCACCAAGGCCTTCATGTGCCAAAACAATCGACTTATTTGTTATAGACACAGCATCAGCATTGGTTGCTTTTAACATAATTTTAGCAACCTGTTTGCTAGATTCCGGGTTTAGCCCTTGCCGAAAGTAAGCTAAGGTAGATTGTGCAATATTTAAGGCAATATTTGTTTGTGCTGCTTTTGTTTTTTCCTCTTCTAAGAGAATGTTTTGAATAATATAAATAAAAATTAGCATCCCAAAGCCATTAATGACAATCATAGGAAAGGCAATAATCTTAACTAGTTCGAGTGCAAGTTGGAATGGCGACGCAATCAAAAGGATAAATACCATTTGAATAATTTCCATCGCAATGCCGATAATCACTGCTTTGCTGGCAGAATCTTGTTTAATGGAGTATTTCTTACCGATTAAGCCGGTCAATAACCCTGCCATGATGGTAGACAAGCCACAGGCTAATGCAGTAAAACCGCCTAATGTTAAGCGATGAAGACCAGCTATTAATCCCACGCCTAAACCTACTAATGGCCCACCAACCAATCCACCGATAGCAACACCCATAATTCTTGTGTTGGCAATAGCACTTGAAACATCTAATTCATGCTGCCATGTATGCGTGCTAATGCTTCCTTTTAATATTTCTACTCCAGTATAGTTACTAATAACTCCGAAGGCGCCAAAGATGAAAATTAAAGATAGTTTATCTTGCCATTGTGATTCATTATGGATAATGGAACGGAAAATCTTGATCCTCGACAATAAGAAGGCAAAGATAACTAAAATACCGACTCGTTCAATCATTAGTGGAAGTAGCTGTAGCAATATATTCCCCACCTTCCTATTTTACTCAACATCATTATAGTAAATTACAAGATTTATAGAAAGCCTTTTCAAGAGGTTTATAAGAAATTCTGTATATTTTTATTTCGACTCACTCGTATGATATGATTAACCAATAGGTGTGAAAGGTTGGATGATTATATGGCAGGAAAAAAATATTACGTAGTATGGAATGGCAGAAAAGCAGGGATTTTTTCTACTTGGGCGGAATGCGAAAGACAGACAAAAGGATTTAAAGGAGCATCATTTAAATCCTTTCCAACATTAGAGGAAGCAGAAAAAGCTTTTAATGAAGGTGGAAATGTAACAAAAACTGCTTCAAAAAGTACTACTTCTAAAAAGCAGGCTAGCACTTCTTTTGAGGCTATTGAGGAAAATAGTATATCAGTAGATGCGGCGTGTAGTGGAAATCCTGGCTTGATGGAATATCGAGGAGTAAATACGAAAACAGGAGAAGTTCTCTTTCACTATGGTCCTGTATTCGGTACCAATAATATTGGGGAATTTTTAGGGATTGTCCATGCATTAAGTCTACTGCAAAAACAAGGTAAGAACACAACTATATACAGCGACAGTATGACAGCATTATCTTGGGTTCGTAATAAAAAAGCAAATACTACATTAGTAAGAGATAAACGAACAGAGGAATTATGGAAATTAATGGAGCGCGCAGAAAAATGGCTAAAAGAAAACAGTTATTCAAATAAGATTTTAAAATGGGATACCAATAAGTATGGGGAGATTAAGGCCGACTTTGGTCGCAAATAACGAACTTTTTGTCCGATATGATAGCGTAAAATAAGCTTCTCATAAAAAAATACGATGAAGAAGCTGGGACATAAGTATTTTCAACCCAATACCCCCAAACGATTATACGTACATGCTAAGAAAGTTCGTATAATTGTTTAGGGTTTTATTTATTTTAAGAAAGAAGGTTTGTGGTGATCCCCGCAGCCTGAATATACTTCGCTTTCCATGGGGCAAGCGCCAGCCTCCCCGTTCCTGCAGGGTCTTGGACTTTCTCGCAGCTCCCATAGGAGTCTGCATGTATTCAGGCTGCTTTGTATTTCCTACTCATTATATTTTCTTTTAAAAAAATGATGGAACGAGTTGGTTTCGCTACTAAATGAGAGATTGTTCGTCTTTATCTATTATATATTTTGTTCTATCCCAGCCTCTTGTTGTGATTGAAATCTTGATTTTAACTACTTCTTATCTTAAAAGGGATAGATATTCAAAAGCAGTTAATCCATAGACACTTTTAAAGTGTCTATTTAAATGGGTTAAATCAACAAAACCGCATTCTGTTACGGCTGCATATATATCTTTATTTTGTTCAATTAGCTGTTTTGCATATTCTACTTTACTATTTGGGAAATATTGGTAGGGAGAGGTTCCAGTATGAGTCTTAAACAATCTAATAAACTGAAATTTTGATAACTGGAGCTCTTTACATATCTCTTCTAACTTAAGTACATTTGCTAAGTTACTATGAATCATATCTTTTGCTTTTCTAATTAACACATTGTCTTTCTTAATGGATGAAGATGGATTTGTTTGTATAAGTCTATCTGTAAGTGAAAGTAGTAATTCAGCACACAGGGCCTCCTCTTTTTCGTTTAAAATTGCATGGGACAGCTTTAAAATTTTTTCTTCAAGTTGAACATCATAAATAATAGGTTGTGAAAATTGAATCAGTTCCTTTTTCTCTAATGCCTCTAATAGTAATTTTGGATCCAAATAGAGCATTACATAATCAAGACCTTTTTTATCATGGGCCATTCCGTCATGTGCCTGTTCTGGGTTGAAAAGCATTACTCCATTTGGATAAGATAACTGTAAACTACCATCTAAGGTATAGTGTTGAATTCCTCGCAATGTTACCCCTATCACATATTCTTTATGAGCATGTTTTTTATAAGTAAAATCACGCATACTTGCTGATAGTGCCGTAATGCCAGCTGCTTTTTTATACAAAAATCTATCCATATTGTTCACCTCATAAAAGCTTGCCTACATCCAGTTCATTATTCCAGAATAAGCTAAAAATATTGCCATTAATATATTCACGATTTTCTTATGCCGCTGTAAAAAGCGCTTAAAGATTGTACCAAATAAAACCCATGTAATAAAAGCTAAAAATCCAATGATAGTGATCACAATAACTCCCATTGTTATGGCAGGTAGTTGCGTATAGTTTGGCAATATAAAACTGGGAATCACGGTAATAGTAAAAAGAACTACCTTTGGATTTAAAAACTGCATAAGGAAACCTGACTTAAAGCTAGCTGAATGTTCAACGTTTTCTTTCGAAGAATCAGCTTTATATAGTTGATAAGCCAAATAAAACATATAAAAACTTCCTAGTATCTGCATACCGATAATTATTTTTGGGATGACCTCTATAAGCATAGAGTTTAACATAGCTGATAATACAAGTAGCAAACCAAAGGCAATAGTTGCGCCATATGTATATTCTAAAGCTTTTTTCGTTCCTTTATTATGCACGGTAGATAAAATGACAATATTAGTAGGTCCTGGTGTAAAAGTAACAATAACACAGTATAGTAAAAAAGCTGTAAAATCCATGAGCAAACTCCTTTCTTATGATTCTCATGGCATTATACAACGTCTTATTCATAAGCATATAGTACATTATTGCAGGTGAAAAACATGTTTAATTCCTTATTTAGCAAATAGTAGCTCTTATTTCTTTTTTACTAATTATTCACATTGATCTGATAGTATTATAGAATAGGTTATAGAAAGTAGCTACCATTATAGGGTTACTTCCCGTCCAAGCGGGGAATAAATGATTGTTTACATAGGAGTGAATGTTTTTGGCAAAGAAAGTTTATTTTAATCATGACGCTGGTATTGATGATCTAGTTTCTCTATTTCTTCTTCTTCAAATGGATGAAGTGGAGTTAATCGGTGTTTCCGTTATCCCGGCAGATGGCTATTTAGAGCCTGGTATCAGTGCTAGTAGAAAGATTATTGATCGATTTGGAAATGGAGCAATTGAAGTTGCTAGATCCAATTCTCGTGGAGTTAATCCTTTTCCGAAAGACTGGAGAATGCATACTTTTTATGTTGATGCCCTTCCGATATTAAATGAAAGTGGTGTTGTAAATGCACCTGAAAGCGAACTTTCTGCACATGAGCATTTAATCAAAGCAGTAAGGGAAAATCCTGACAAAACAACGCTTCTGTTTACTGGACCGCTAACTGATTTAGCAAGAGCTATTGAGATTGCCCCAGACATTCAAGCGAAAATTGACAAATTAGTATGGATGGGTGGAACATTTTTAGAGGTCGGAAATGTACAAGAACCTGAGCATGACGGTACTGCTGAATGGAATGCTTTCTGGGATCCTTGGGCAGTAGCAACCGTTTGGGCTAGCGATTTAAAAATTGAAATGGTTGCTTTAGAAAGTACAAATCAAGTACCATTAACCATCTCTGTACGTAACCAGTGGGCGTCCTTAAGAAGATTCACAGGTGTAGATTTTGTTGGTCAATGTTATGCAGCCTGTCCACCTCTTGTCCATGTTGAAACGAATTCAACCTATTATCTATGGGATGTGTTAACTACAGCAACAATTGGCAAAAAAGAACTTGTTAAAATGAAAGAAGTAAAATCAATCGCATTAACAGAAGCTCCATCCCAAGGGAGAACATTAATAAGTGAAGACGGTCGACCTGTTTCTGTTGTGTATGATGTAAATAGGGATGACTTTTTTGAATATATTACAGATTTGGCGAAGACTGCTAAAAAGGACTAATTAAAAAACCTATTTTTATGAAGTTTGTTTCTATTACTCGCAAGCTGAATAATTGATTTCCCCTTAAGAAAACAACAATTTATAGAAAATAGCCATTAAAAAAGACCATTTCCTCGTCCTATTTTTTTGAAAGTAGGAACAGTGTAATGGTCTTTTTACATTAATATTCTGCTAATGTTTCAATTATCCGATCTTCAATGTCTTTTCCTTTTTCTTCATCGACAAGGTGATTTAATAAAATAGAGAATATATATTTTTTCCCATCTTTACTCTCCATATAGCCAGACAATGAACTTACAGCGGTAAGCGTTCCAGTTTTAGCTAATACTTTCCCTTTTGTGTTATCAGAATTCAATCTATGTCGAAGCGTTCCGCCAACCATCCGATCTTCATTACCTGAAATCGGTAATGACTGACTGAAAGTTGGAAACCATGGCTCTGCCTGTACTTCATATAAAAGCATGCTTAGATCATCGGCAGATATAAAATCTATTGGAGAAATACCTGATCCGTCACGAATAAGCATATTATTTGGGTCAAGGTGGAAAGCCACTAATTCTTCTTCTAGTACCTCAATTCCCCTTTTAAAACTACCTTCCCCTTTCTTAACCACGCCCATTTCTTTAATTAGCGTCTCTGCGATTGTATTATTACTTAGTTTCATAAATGGAATAAGTAACTCAGAAAGTGGAATCGAAGAATGAGTTGTAATTATGGAAGCAATTTGTGGTGTCTTTCCTTTTTTGACCGTCCCTTTCCAGTGAATTCCTTCTTTCTTTAATGCTTGTTGAAACACGTCTAACGTGTATCTTGTAGGGTTATTAACGGAAATCCACTCTTTTTTTACGGAAGCGTTAATTGGTAGTCTTCCTGTAACAGTAACAACTTTACTGTTATGGTTCCTTTTTACTTTTAAGCTTGTTGCTGATTCTTTCGCACCTGTTTTGGCGTTATTTACAATGTTAATTTCATTTGTGTTAGGGAATGTATCTATTACGACCGGATCGCTTTCGTTTTTTCCAGGTTTTATTTCAAGTAATACAGTGCCAGCATCATATTCTTTATCTGGTGAAAGCGTTAATGCAGAGATTGGAGCGCCATAATAAGTGGTTTCATCGCTCCATGCTAAATCGATGGAATATGGCATGTCATCATACCACGAATCATCGCCTATAATATCCCCATCAATATAACGAATTCCTTTCTTTTTTATATCCTTAGATAGCTTGTCTAGATCTGATGCTAGGAGACTTGTATCACCATTTCCTTTTATGTATAAATTTCCTTTTAAACGGCCTTTATCCACCCTTCCATCTCCATAAATTTCCGTGATAAATTGATAATCTTCCCCTAAGACTTTTAAAGCGGCTGCCGAAGTCAATAACTTCATATTGGATGCAGGGGTTAAACGCAAATCACTCATATGTTCAAAAAGAATAGTTCCTGTTTCTTGATCCCGTATGCTAATTCCTGCTAAACTTCCCTTTAATTCAGGTTCTGTATTTAAAAGTGATTCCAATGCGGTAGATAATGTTGCTTTTTTATGATTTTCTGCTGCCAATGCTATCGGAGATAAAGGAATAGGTGTGCTGCCAGACAGGAAAATGGATAATAGTATTATAAGAAATAGTCCCTTTTTCAATAAAGGCATTTTCTCACTCCTTATCATTTCATTGTTCATTCATGGATAAGTTGGGCTAAAAGAATAGTCTGTCCTCTTTTTAATAATTTAATCCTATTATATGCAGTCAGATTCTTAAAACTGACAGCCAGGACAATAAAAGCACTTTTTCGATGATATTTTTATCAGCACTATTTTGTTCTTGCAGCGTG